>NZ_FYEW01000002.1:0-1200000 GCF_900187375.1 Hymenobacter gelipurpurascens
GGCCGGCTCATCTAGCCGGCGTGTTTCTCTTTTCTTTACGCTGCCCACCGAAGCGGGCGACAAAGGTAAGAGCTTATGTTCAGCTGGCAAACTTTCTGGAGAAATTCTTTTTCTCAGTTCGTGTGCCGTAACCCCTTCCAGTTGAAGCGGGCTGCAAAGGTAAGAACCTTTTTACTTGCTTTGCAACTCAAAAAGCGGAAAAGTTTTTTCAGGCTTTCGTCGTTTCCAGCCCGCTAGGCCTCTTTCGAGGTGAAGCGGGGGTGCAAAGGTAACCAGCTTTTCTCTACTTCCAAGCCCGAGGCCAAATTTCTTTTTTCTCGGTCGAAGACGAAGCGCTTCCGGTCGAAGCGGGTGGCAAAGGTAAGACCAAGATCTTCGACTTTCCAACTCCCCGCGTAACTTTCTTTTCTGCGTTTCCGTAGCCCCGATCCGTTCGATTTGGGAGTGCAAAAGTGCACGACTGTTTCTGTATTTCCTAGTGTATACCTAAAGTTTCTTGGCCACTATGTGACCAGCTGCTCTGGGTTGGCTGTGGAATAACTACTTACGTAGCGAGATTGGTTCACACTAAAGTAAAGATTTCTAAATAAAGTCGGGAAGTTCGTTGCACTACGCTCTGTAGGCCTATACAAGCTTTATAAAAGCACTAAACAAAAAAGCCGAGCAACAAAGAATGTCACTCGGCTTCTAACTTTACTTATAGGAGTAATCCTTACTGCAAATGCAGTGTGCTTACCCGATCTGGCCCCACACTCACAATACTTACAGGAACCTCCAGATGTTTTTCCAAGAACTGAACGTAGCTTTTCAATTCAGCTGGTAAGGCATTGGAGTCCGTCACTTCTTGCAGATTGGTGCGCCAACCTGGTAGACTCTCATATATAGGAGTCATATTCTGCAGGTCGCCGTGGTCCGGAAGATGGTCCGTTTGCTTGCCATCGGCAGTGAGATAGTGGGTGCAGACCTGTATTTCCTCAAACTCGTCGAGGACATCTGCTTTCATTAAGTGTATTTCCGTTACGCCATTCAGCATGATGCTATAGCGTAGGGCGGGCAAATCGATCCAGCCGCAACGACGAGGGCGTCCGGTAGTAGAGCCAAACTCGCGGCCAGCCTGGCGAATCTGCTCCCCTACTTCATCTAGCAGCTCTGTTGGGAATGGTCCGCTGCCTACGCGGGTGCAGTAAGCTTTGCTGATACCATATACTTTCTTGATGTGACTAGGGGCAATGCCTAGGCCAGTGCAGGCACCTGCTACAATAGTGCTGGAGGAAGTAACGTACGGATACGTGCCAAAATCAATGTCGAGCATGGAGCCTTGCGCACCTTCGGCCAGAACGTTTTTGCCTTGCTTGAGCAAATCGTTGAGTAGATATTCTGTATCCGTCAGTTGTAGGGTGCGCAAGAATTCTACAGCAGAGAAGAAGTCTGCTTCAAAATCCGCTATTTCTAGTTCCTTCCCGTGGAACTGCGCCAACTGCGTGTGGCGGGCTACTGCTTCTTGATACCGTTCGTTGAAATCAGGAAGGATAATATCTCCAACGCGTAGGCCAGTACGGCCAATCTTGTCTTGATACGTAGGCCCTATGCCTTTCAGGGTAGAGCCAATTTTGCTGCCACCACGCGCTTCCTCATTAATCCGGTCGAGGGCGCGGTGTGAAGGCAAGATGAGCTGGGCCTTACGCGAAACGTACAGGTTCTTCGCCCAATCAATACCGCGGTCAGTGAGCTTTTGGAGTTCTTGGCGGAAAACGAAAGGATCGAGTACCACACCATTCCCTACTACATTAATAATGTGAGGGTGGAATATACCAGATGGCACTTGATGCAGGACGTGCTTGATACCATCGAAGGTAAGGGTATGGCCAGCATTGGGGCCGCCCTGAAAACGGGCTACTACATCATAGGTAGGGGCAAGTACATCTACGATTTTTCCTTTGCCCTCATCTCCCCACTGCAATCCAACTAGTACGTCAACGGGCATTAGTTTGTGGCTTTTAACTGTTGAGCGGCTGATGCTTCATCGTCCGCAATAGAAAAAATGGCGTTCAGCTTGGTTAGAGCCAACATCTTACGCGGATGATCAGCTGGATTGATTAAGAGCATCTCCCCCCCACGGCTGCGGAACTTAGTTAGCAACGACACCAATACACCAATGCCGGTGCTATTGATGTAGCGAATCCCGGACAAGTCTACTGCGCAGTTGCGGAGGTCTTCGCCGAGGTGCTGATCGACGCTTTGAAGGAGTTGCTGGGTATCGGGGCTACCGATTAGGTCGCCGGAAAGGCGCACAAAGAGGATACCGTCCTGGACGGTGGAATCAGTTTTCATTCGGCTAGAGAGCGGGCAGCGGCTTTTGCGCGGCAGTCGCCGCATACGCCGTAAAGGTTTAAAGAGTGGTGCAAGATATGGAAGTTGAGTAACTCCCCGACCATTGTCTGGATGCCATGGATGCGCGGGTCGCAAAACTCCACCACTTTATGACACTCCGTACAAATGACATGGTCGTGCTGGCGGTAGCCGTAGCTCTTCTCATACTGGGCTAGATTTCGGCCAAACTGATGCTTACTGACTAGGCCATGCTCCACCAGCAAATCCAACGTATTATATACCGTTGCACGGCTAACCTGCAGGCCCTGCTCCTTCATACCTGCGAAGAGTTCTTCTACATCAAAGTGCCCGGTACGCGAGTAGATTTCTTCTAGGATGGCATACCGCTCCGAAGTTTTGCGCAGGCCTTTATTCTCGAGATATGCTGTGAAGATCTTCTTCACCTCCTCATATTTCTCTTTATCGAGATGCTTCTCCGTTATGGACATTTTTGGCAACCTTATATATAAGGAGTAAAACAGCTGAATTCTATAAGAGGTTTTCTCTGGCTTCGTTGGTTGCAGCCACGATAAACTGACTTAACAACCAAGCGCGTTTCCTTCTCCTTGTACTGTTTTATACCCTACACTTTTGTTTAAATTTTTTAAGGCCTAACCTGTGAATCAAAGCGTTCTACCTGAAGCACGCCGCTCACCCTGGACAACCGCTGAATCAATTTATCGAGATGTGCGGTGTCGTTGACAAAGACCATAATCTGGCCTTCAAACATTCCGTCGTTTGAGTCGATGGTGATAGAGCGCATGTTCACTTTAAGGCTGTTGCTGATGATGCGGGTCACATCATTTACCAGGCCTACGCGGTCGGAGCCTTTGATGCGGATACCGGCCAGGAAGGCTAGCTCCAGCTGCTCGGTCCATTTGGCACGCACGATGCGGTTGCCGTAGTTCGACATCATCTGCACTGCTTTTGGGCAGGATGTCCGGTGAATCACAATGCCTTGGTCGGTTTCGAAGCCGAACACATCGTCGCCGGGGATGGGGTTGCAGCACGGAGCAATGGTGTAATCGAACTTATCCGTCCTCTCCCCTATTACCAACATGTTGGCACTGACACCCCGAATCTTCTGCACCTCATGGTCGAAAGCTTTGGGTTCCAGCATAGAAGGTGGCCTAGGAACTTCGACACTGGCATCAAACAGATCGGCCTTGATTTCGCGGCCGTCAATCTGGCCTATAGCCACGCGGTAGAAGAACTCCTGAATACTGTGGGTATTAAAGTGGGCCAGCAGCCGGTTGAGATTATCCTGCGAGTACTCTAATCCCAGCAGTTCCAGCCGCTTTTCGACCAAGAATCGTCCGTCTTCAGATTTAGCCTTCTTATCGTCCCGCAGCCAATCCTTTATTCTACTGCGTGCTTTCGATGTGATGACGTATTGCAGCCATTCTTCCGTAGGCCTCTGCTTTTGCGAGGTCAGAATCTCTACCTGGTCACCGTTGCGAAGTTCGTAGCTGAGCGGCTGTAGCTTCTGGTTTACTTTAGCCCCGAGGCACCTTAGGCCTATGTGCGTATGAATTTCAAAAGCGAAGTCTAGCGCGGTGGCTTTATCAGGCAGGATAACTAATTTTCCTTTGGGCGTGAAGGCGTATACCTCCTTCACGAATAGGTTCTGCCGGAACTCATCCATGAACTCCAGGGCGCTGGAATTATTGGTTTCGAGCATTTCGCGGACTTTATTGATCCAGGCTTCCAGCGTCGATTCAGGCTGGATGGCGCCGGAGTCTTTATACTTCCAGTGCGCGGCGTAGCCTTTCTCGGCAATGTCGTCCATGCGCCGGCTCCGGATCTGTACTTCCACCCACTGCCCGGAGCGCGACATAACTGTAGTGTGCAACGACTCGTAGCCGTTGGCTTTAGGCGTGCTCACCCAGTCGCGCAGACGGTCGGGGTTTGGTTGATAAAAGTCCGTGACGATGGAATACACCTGCCAGCAGGCAGCTTTTTCCTGTTCTGGCGGCACATCCAGAATAACCCGAATGGCAAACAGGTCATACACCTCATCAAAGGTGATGTTCTGCTTGCGCATTTTCTTCAGGATAGAGTAAATGCTTTTGGGGCGGCCTTTAATTTCGTAGCCGAAGCCTTGCGCTTTAAGCTCGTCATCAATCGGCAACACAAACTCCTTAATAAAGCGGTTGCGGGCGCTGCGGCTCTGGCGCACCCGGTTCACCAGCTCATTATATACGTCGGTGTCAGTGTACTTCAGGTACAGGTCTTCCAGCTCCGTCTTGATGGCGTATAGGCCTAGACGGTGGGCTAGCGGCGCGTAGAGGTAAATCGTTTCGGAAGCAATTTTGAGCTGCTTGTGACGCGGCATCGAGTCCAGCGTCCGCATATTGTGCAGGCGGTCGGCGAGCTTGATGAGAATAACGCGCACGTCTTCCGAAAGCGTGAGCAGCATCTTACGGAAGTTCTCGGCTTGCTCAGAAGTACCGTACTCAAATACGCCTGAGATTTTGGTGAGGCCATCGACGATACGCGCCACCTTGTTCCCGAACTCGCGTTCTACATCGGCAATTTCCCAGGGTGTGTCTTCTACCACATCATGGAGCAAGGCGGCCACAATACTGGTGGTGCCTAAGCCTATCTCCTCCACCACAATCTGGGCTACGGCCAGTGGATGCAGAATATACGGCTCGCCGGACTTGCGGCGCATTTCTTTGTGCGCCTCTAAGGATGTATTGAAAGCCTTTTTAATAAGCTTCGCGTCGCCTTCCTTTAAATAAGGCTTGGCAGTGCGGAGCAGGCGGCGGTAGTGACGCAGTATTTCCTGACGTTCTACTTCGGGGTCGATGACAGTAGGCATGGTACGCGGGCGACGCAGCAAGCGCCGGAGTAAGGACTGCTAAGGTACGGTATACAGCACCAGCATAAGTTAGTACTGAAGAGGAATTTCTGGGCCAGATATAGTCCCTTTCCTCTTAGAACAAGCCGCTAGGCCAGTTGGTGCAACCGCTGAACCCCCGTCTTTTATTTCTTTTAATGACGAGTAGGTTTGTTTTTAAAAAAGCCTTGTGTAGTTTTGCGCCCCCGAGGCAGTAGGCTTCCGGACGCGGATGTGGCGAAATTGGTAGACGTGCCAGACTTAGGATCTGGTGCCGCAAGGCGTGTGGGTTCGAGTCCCTCCATCCGCACTTACTTTTTTGGTTTTTCAAAAAAACCGCTTCTAAACCCTCAACCCACCCGTTGGGGGTTTATTTTTTTATTCGGGTTTCGGCCCGCTGTTCACACCCACGTAGTACCCTTAACCGACAACCCGTTTTGGACATTACCCTCGACAAGAAAGACGACCAGCTGAGTGCCATCCTGACAGTAAACCTAACGGAGGCTGACTACGCTCCCGCCGTGGAGTCGAAGCTGAAGGAATACAGCAAAAAGGCGCAGATCAAAGGGTTCCGCCCGGGCAAAGTACCCGTTACGCTGGTACGCAAAATGTACGGCAAGGGCATCCTGGTAGAGGAAATCAACGGCCTGCTGAGCAAGTCCGTTGATGACTATATCAAGGAGAACAACCTGAAGATCCTCGGCGAGCCGATTCCGGTTCCGACCGATGTAGATTTCGATACGCAGAAAGACTACTCGTTCCAGTTCGAGCTAGGCCTGCTGCCCGACTTTGAGCTGCCCGCCGACCAGGCTGTTGCCGTTGACCGCCACAAAGTGGAGCTCGACGAGAACACGCTGAAAGAGACCTACGAGCAGCTGGAGCGTCAGTTTGGCGAATCTATTGAGCCCGAAACGGCTGAAGCTACCGACTATATCTCGGGCAAGCTGAAAAAGGCTGACGAGGAAGGCGAAGGCCGCATCGTGTTGCTTCCCCTGAACAAGGTGAAGAACGGCGCTGACAAGTTCGTGGGCGTGAAAGTGGGTGACTCGGTTTCGTTTGACCTGAAAGATGCTTTCGACGGCGACGCTACCGCTATTTCCAGCTTCTCGGGCATGAGCAAAGAGGAAGCCGGCATGGTAGAAGGCGAGTACACGATGAGCATTGAGAAAATTCAGCGTACTACACCTGCTGAGTTCAACCAAGACTTGTTCGACAAAGTATTCGGCAAAGACATCATCACGTCGAAAGAAGATTTCGATGAGAAGGTGCGCTCAACGGTACAGGAAAACTACGACCGTGAGTCGGACAACCTGGTAAACCGTCAGATCATCGACAAGATGCTGGAAAGCACCACCATTGAGGTGCCGAAGGAGTTCTTCAAGAAGTGGTTGATCCGGGCCAACGAAGGCAAACTGACTGCTGAGCAGGTAGAAGAGCACTACGAGGACTACGAGAAGGAGCTGAAGTGGTCGATGATCCGCAACAAAGTGGTGGAAGCCAACGAGTTGAAGGTATCGAACGACGAAATCGTGGACCGCACGATGCAGAAGATTCTAGGCCAGTTCAACATGGAGATGACTCCGGAGCTGGAAGAATCGGTGCGCGGCTTTGCTGATAATTTCCTACGTCAGGAGAACGGCAAAAACTACGTAAACGAGTATGAAGCCATTCTGGCAGAGAAAGTGCTGGAAAACCTCCGCGGCAAAGTTGTTGTTAATGACAACTCGATTTCGGCTGAGGACTTCCGCAATCAGAATGCTGGCTAAGCGCTAACATTTTCGGTTTTCGAACCAACAAAAAAGCCCTTACTTGCCGTATGGGCTTTTTTGTTGCCTATACTTTTCGTTTGACCTATTTCATCTCCCACTTTTTCTGCCATGCTGAATAAAGAAGAGTTCCGCAAATTTGCCGTGAAAGGCCAGGGCCTCAGTGGCCTAGGTGTGGATCAATACATTCAACACGTAGAGGGTCAGACCCGCAATGGTCTGATTATGCCTACTGGTATGACCCGCTCGGTAATTGAGGAACGCCCCACTCGCTTTGCCGAGATTGACGTGTTTTCGCGCCTGATCATGGACCGTATTGTGTTCCTGGGCACGGCCGTAGACGACTACGTAGCGAATATCCTGACCGCTCAGATGCTGTTTCTGGAGTCCGTAGACGCCAAGAAAGACATTCTGCTCTACATCAACTCGCCCGGCGGCTCGGTTTATGCTGGCCTGGGTATCTATGATACCATGCAGTATGTGAACCCCGATGTGGCGACCATCTGCACTGGCCTAGCAGCCTCGATGGGTGCGGTATTGCTGGCGGGTGGTGCCAAAGACAAGCGCTCAGCTTTGCCCCACGCCCGTGTCATGATTCACCAGCCTTCGGGTGGCGCACAAGGCCAGTCGTCGGATATCGAAATCACGGCTCGTGAGATTCTAAAGCTCAAGAAAGAGCTGTACGATATCCTCGCCGAGCACACCGGCAAAACCTACCAGGAGATTCATGACAACTCGGACCGTGATTACTGGATGCGTGCTGATGAGGCCAAAGAGTACGGCCTGATTGACGAGGTCTTGGAGAAAAAGAAGGCCTAGTTACTGCACTAAGGTCATGTTTTGATTCGCTCAGCATGACGACTTTACAGGAAAAAGCTCGCTTCGGCGGGCTTTTTCTTTTTAATAGAGGCCTAGCATAGCGGCACTTTTTTAACGACGCAGGGCGTTGGCCTTTTCGTACCTTTGAGGTAGGTTAGCGAAAGCAATCTATCCTCCCCTATCCAGAGAGTTACCCTGACAATGGCAGATATAACGTGCTCCTTCTGCGGCAAGAGCAAAAAAGATGTTTCGGTTATGATTTCCGGCATCAATGCCCACATCTGTGAGCGGTGCGTAGGTCAGGCCCAGCAAATCCTGAACGAGGAAAATAAGATTCGGGCTAACTCCAAGACCCCGAAGTTTAATCTCGTGAAGCCCCGCGAGATGAAGGAGTACCTTGATCAGTACGTGGTAGGCCAGGATGAAGCCAAGAAGGTAATGTCGGTGGCCGTGTACAACCACTACAAGCGCCTGATGCAGAAACCGCAGAAGGACGATGTGGTGATTGAGAAGTCGAACATCATCATGGTGGGCGAGACCGGTACGGGCAAGACCTTCCTGACCAAGATGCTGGCCAACATCTTGCAAGTGCCTTTCTGCATTGCCGATGCTACCGTGCTAACAGAAGCTGGATACGTAGGCGAGGACGTGGAAAGCATCCTGACTCGTTTGCTCCAGGCCGCCGACTACAATGTAGAGGCAGCCGAGCGTGGCATCGTGTACATCGATGAGATTGATAAGATTGCCCGCAAGAGCGACAACCCCAGCATCACGCGCGATGTGAGCGGCGAGGGTGTGCAGCAGGCCATGCTGAAGCTGCTGGAAGGGACTACGGTAAACGTACCGCCACACGGCGGCCGCAAGCACCCCGAGCAGAAGATGATTACGGTGAACACCGAGAACATCCTGTTCATCTGCGGCGGTGCTTTTGTAGGCATTGAGCGCATCATCAAGAGCCGCCTTAACACCAAGCCGATTGGTTTTGCCAAGACGCAGCTGGAAGAAAAGATTGACACGCAGAATTTCCTACGCTACGTAACGGCCCAGGACCTGAAGTCTTTCGGTCTGATTCCGGAGCTGATTGGCCGCCTGCCGGTGCTCACCCACCTGAACCCACTCGACCACGCCACGCTGCGCAAAATCCTGACGGAGCCCAAAAACTCTATCGTGAAGCAGTATCAGCGCCTCTTCGACATGGAAGACGTGCAGCTGACCTTCTCCGAAGGCGCCCTGGAGTACATCGTGGTGAAAGCCGACGAGTACCGCCTCGGAGCGCGTGGCCTACGCAGCATCTGCGAAGCCATCATGACCGACGCTATGTTTGATATGCCTTCGGAAGAAGGCGTGAAGGAACTGGTGATTGACGAGGAGTACGCCCGGAGCAAGTTTGAGCAGACGGCATTGAAGCAATTGCGAGCAGCGTAATTGTTCGTTCCAGGTAAAACAGAAGGCCCGACAGAAATTTCTGTCGGGCCTTCTGTTTTACCTGGAACGAACAATTGAAAACTAATGGCCTACCCCTTCAAATACCCCACCATCAGCTTGGCCGCCTTCTCGGCGGATTTCTGCTGGCCTAGCTTCTCGCGGATTTCGGCGTAGCCGGCTTTCTGCTGGGCTATGAAGTCGTCATCAGCTGTTACCTTCTTGAGCTCCGTGACGAGGTTGCGGGAGTTGAAGTCACTTTGAATAAGCTCTTTCACGATTTCCTTACCCGCAATCAGGTTTACAAGCGAGATGTAGGGAACCTTGATGACGGCCTTGCTGATGGCATAGGACACGGCGCTGGTGCGGTAGCACACCACCTGCGGCACATCGAACAGCGCCGTTTCCAGCGTAGCCGTGCCGCTGGTAACGAGGGCGGCAGTGGCGTGGGCCAGAAGGTCGTAGGTCTGGTCGAAGACGATGCGGACATTGTTGCGTTCGAAGTTGGCGTAGTAGTTCCGGTCGAGGTTATCGACACCGGCCACGATGAACTGGTAGTCGAGGAAAGGTGGTAGGATGGCTACCATCTCGTAGAGCATCTCCTCGATTTCCTGCTTGCGCGAGCCCGGCAGTACGGCAATAATCTGCCGCATAGGGTCGAGGTTATTGCGGGTGTAGAAGTCATCAGACTTCTGGTGCTCAGCCACGGCATCAGAAGTGGGATTGCCGATGTAGTCTACTTTGTAATCGAAGCGCTGGTAAAACTCCTCCTCGAAAGGTAGAATCACGAACATTTTATCTACTACCGCTTTCACCTGGTGCACGCGGCCCTGGTTCCAGGCCCAGATTTTGGGCGAGATGTAGTAGAACACCTTCATGCCATTGGCCTTCGCGAACTTGGCAATGCGCATGTTGAAGCCGGCATAATCCACCAGAATCACGACATCGGGCTTGTAGGCCAGTAGGTCTTGCTGGGCTTCCTTCAGATAGCCGCGAAACTTCAGGATGCTGGTGGCAGCTTCCCAGAAACCCATAATGGCCATTTCCTGGTAGTGGTGCACGAGCTCTCCGCCGGCGGCCTGCATCATGTCGCCGCCCCAGCAACGGAATTCTGCCGCGGGGTCCTGCTCCTTCAAGGAACGCATGAGATTAGCGGCGTGGAAGTCGCCGGACCGTTCGCCAGCTATCAGGTAGTATTTCATTGGGTTGCTATACGATGCGCCTTCTTAAGAACGTCATGCTGAGCTTGCCGAAGCATCTCGCGTGCTGACGTTGGATTACTATTTCAATATCAGCACGCGAGAATCCTCGGCTGCGCTCGAAATGACGTTCTCACTTTACTTCCTACTTATCCCTCTTCGCCGAAATACTCCACAAAATTGCGGGGCGTTTCGAAAAGCTTAATGCTGTGCAGGCGGGCCGGAGAAATCTGTTCTATCTGAGGCTGCAGGATTTTCCAGAAAGCAATGACCAAGTTTTCGGTGCTGGCGAGCTGGCCCTGCATAAATGGCACGTCGAGGTTCAGGTTTTTGTGGTCTACCTGATCTACAACGTGCGTGCGGATGACGGTACTGAGTTGCTTGAGGTCAATGACGAAACCCGTTTCGGGGTTGGGCTTGCCCTTTACTGTCACAATAAGGTCGTAGTTGTGGCCGTGCCAGTTGGCGTTGGCGCAGGGGCCGAAGACTTCGGTGTTGCGTTCCTCGCTCCAGTTGGGGTTATAGAGCTTGTGGGCCGCGTTGAAGTGCTCTTGTCGGCTGATATATACCATTGGAAGTGTGCTGATGTACTAATCGGTTGTTGTACTGATAACGCGGCCACCAAAAGCTGCTTGGTATGATCTGTGGGCCTAGCTAGCGTAGGCCAGTACTTCACATTTCACACCTCAAAATCAACTCATCAACTCTGTTTTCGCAGCAAATATACGAAGAACGGTACGCCAAACAGGGCAGTAACTAAGCCTACGGGTAAGCCCGCCGGCGGATAAAGCAAGCGGGCCAGCAGGTCGCAGAGCAGCAGGAAATTGCCGCCGATCAGGGCGCAGAGCAGCATATTGGCCCGATTGGTAACGCCTAGCGCCCATCGGGTGATGTGCGGTACCATCAGCCCGACAAACCCTACGGGGCCACAAAGTGCTACTACACAGCCCGTGAGCAAGGAAGAAATGAGCAGCAGAATCCAGCGGGTGCGCGCCACCTCAACCCCCAGTGCCTGAGCCCGCTCTTCTCCTAAGAGCAGAATATTCAGGTCTTTTTGCACGGCCATCATTACCAGGAGGCCTAGCACGAGAGCCAGAGCCGGATACGGCAGCACAGCCCAACTGGCTTTCTCGAAACCACCCATAGCCCAGAACGTGATAGTGCGCAGCTTTTCCTGGGAGCTAGCCAGAAAAGTCAGTAGGCCACCCAGCGCCGTCATGAGTGAGCCGATGGCAATGCCGGCCAGCAACATTTGGCTGGGGATAAGCTGGCCGCGCCGGGTACCCAGTACTACTACTACCAAGGTGGTGCCGAGCGCGCCTATCAGCGCCGCCACCGGCGGCAGATAGATACCAGCCACCACCAGGTTCGGCAGAAAAGCAAAGGTCAGGATGGCGCCAAGCGCTCCGCCCGAAGCGGTGCCCAGCAA
Organism: Hymenobacter gelipurpurascens; assembly: GCF_900187375.1. Lineage (NCBI taxonomy): Bacteria > Pseudomonadati > Bacteroidota > Cytophagia > Cytophagales > Hymenobacteraceae > Hymenobacter > Hymenobacter gelipurpurascens. The sequence goes on from NZ_FYEW01000002.1 coordinate 11,848, forward strand.
ATAGGGGTCGGCCATGGGATTATTCACCATGGCCTGCATTAGGTAGCCACTGAATGCTAGGCCACCTCCGGCCAGCAATGCCAGCAACAGGCGCGGCAGCCGCAGTTCCACCAGCACCAGTTGGGCCGGGTCTTGGGGGTTGTAGTGCAATAGGGCGCGGCTGATGAGGGCGTAGTCGGTTTCGTAACTCCCTACGCGGAGGCCTACAGCCAGCAAAACTACCGTCAGCAGCAAACTAGCAAGTATCCAGGGAAGAGCTGGGCGCGTCATCAAGGGCACAATCTACTTAGTAGCGGCTTGGCTTTGCGCCACAATGCGTTGCAGTTCCCGCACCGACTCCACTACACGCGGGCCGGGCCGCTCCATCAAGCTCCCCGTAATGGCATGTACCTGCCGGGTTTGGTAGGCCCGAATGCGGCGCAGCTCAGGGTAAGTCTTGAAAAAGGTGCTATCGAGCTTGCCGAAGCTGCCCCCAATCAGCACATCGGGGTTTAGCTTGAGGATGTATTCACGGGTGAGAGCCGGATAGGGCTGCGCGAATTTCTCCACCACCGCATTTTGGCCGCCGGCCAGCCTGATTTTATCCGTGAACAACGTATTCTGACCGTATACATAAATAGGGTCTTGCCACGTGATGGCCAGCACGCGCGGCTTTGTGCTGGCAACCGGAGCTATCTGACGCAATTGTGTGCCTAGTGAATCGGTGAGACGGCGGGCCTGCGCCTCGCGGCCCAGCAGGTGGCCTAGGTCGCGCATTCCGCGCAACACATCTTCCACCGTTTCATACTGCTGAAAATACACCGGAATGCCAAGTTGCTCTAATCGGGCGGCATCATCGGGCGAGGTGATGCCGCTCACAGTAAATACCACATCGGGGTGCAGGGCCACGAGGCGTTCCATATCAAGCGGGTAGCTGTTGATAACCGGTTTTCGCAACGCAGCGGCCGGATAATCACAGACCTGCGTGCGCCCCACAATGGTGCTGGTATCGGCTACGGCGTAGAGCATTTCCGTCATGGAGGCGGCCAGGGCCATGATGCGGCGCGGATGGGCTGGCAGCGTCATGGAACGCCCCAAATCGTCGCGCACCTGTTGTGGCACGCCTGTACTAGTCGCTGTTATCGTAGCTTCGTTATCAGGACGGCAGGCCGCCAACAGACCTATCAGCAGCAAAGGAAGAAACCGGAAGGAGAACATGCAGGCAAAGGTAGCTGACCATTCCAGAGTACCTTCCGGCTTATTTCTAGGCCACTGCAACGCGTTGCCGGTTTATCAGTAGTGGCCTAGGGACTGTCCTGCTGGCTTCCGGTACTGCCTGAAACGGGTCGTAGGCCAGTCCTTCCGCAACATCTCGTTACTTTTGAGCAAAATCTCTGCCTTATGATAGTCGTCACTGGAGCGGCTGGCTTTATTGCCAGCTGCCTTGTCACCCGCCTCAATGCCGCCAACTTCAACGATATCGTGGTGGTGGATAACTTTAACGAGGAACGCAAACTCGCTAACCTGAAGGGCAAGCATCTGCGCGAGTACGTAGATCGGGAAGAGTTCTTCGAGTGGCTGGATGCTAACCACGAGCAGGTTGAATTCATTTTCCACCTAGGTGCCCGCACCGATACCACGGAGCAGAACCGCGACGTGTTGAACGTGCTCAACCTGGAGTACTCCAAGAAAATGTGGCAGGCCTGCTGCCAGTACCAACTGCCATTGGTGTACGCCTCCTCGGCCGCCACCTATGGCCTAGGCACGCTTGGCTACTCCGATGAAGACGCCCTACTGCCACTGCTGAAACCCCTCAACCCGTACGGCGACTCCAAAAACGACTTCGATAACTGGGCCGTTAATCAGGCGGAAAAGCCCTTTTTCTGGGCGGGTCTGAAGTTCTTTAACGTGTACGGCCCCAACGAATACCACAAAGGCCGCATGGCGTCCGTGATTCTGCACGCATTCCGCCAGATTCAGGAAAGTGGTTCCATGACGTTGTTTCGCTCGCACAATCCCGAATTTGCGGATGGCGAGCAGAAGCGCGACTTCGTGTACGTGAAGGATGTGGTGGAAGTGTGCTTCTTCCTGTTGCACAACCGCCAGCACTCAGGCATCTATAATCTGGGCACTGGCGAGGCGCGCACCTTTCTAGATCTGACGCTAAACACCTTTGCGGCCCTGGACCGCACCGCCGATATCCGTTTCCGCGATACGCCGGAAGATATCCGGGACACGTACCAGTACTTCACGCAGGCTGAGATGCAAAAGTTGCGCAGCATTGGCTACGACCGGCCCTTCACGCGGCTGGAAGATGGCATCAACGATTATGTGCGTAACTACTTAGTGCCGGGCTTATATTATTAGGTTCTCGTCCGCTGGTCAGGAGGCTCTTTTTCAGAAATAAGAACCAGCCTCCTGACCAGCGGAAACTAGGTGATTTGGCACTTCTCACCTACTATCGTCTGGAGAAATATTCCAGCTTCCAGGCTAGTGGCCTAGAGCAATCCACTATGGCTAGCCTGAGTAAAAACATAATATTTTAACGATACTTTAGAAAATAAACAACACAAACCAATTTTAACAGATATCTTCCCCACCTATATCCTTTTGATTTAAGTTGGTGCAAAGACGAACCATCACAATTCTTGGCGGCGGATTTTCAGGCTCCATGCTAGCGGTGCAACTGGCCCGCCTACCAGCTACTGAGCCGTACGCTTGTGATGTGCACCTAATTGAACCTCGCTTAGTGCCCGGGCCCGGACTGGCCTACACCGCGCGGCGCCCCGAATACCTAATGAACGTGCCCAGTGAGCTTCTGAGCGCCTTCCCCGATCAGCCAGACCACTTTCTGAACTGGCTGCGCGTCACCAGCCCCGAGCAAAGCAAACAAACATTCTGCTCGCGCCAGAGCTACGGCCGGTATGTGCAGCAGTTGGTTGGCCAGGTCATTGAATGGCCTTCCTTCAACGGCATTCGCTGCCATTGGCATGCACAGGCTGCCACTGCCGTAGAACTGTCTGCCGATGGCCATTCTGCCAAGGTTCGCTTAGCTGATGGCACCGAAATCCTCAGTGATTATGTAGTGCTGGCCTTGGGCAATTTTCCGCCCCCATCGCCTGCCCCCGCCGGCGAGTACTTGGCGCAGCCTACCTTTCATGGCAACCCCTGGGCCCAGGGTGCCCTACGCAATATTGGTCCCGATGAACCGGTGTTGCTCGTAGGCTCGGGCCTCACGGCCGTAGATGTGCTGCTAGGCCTCCAAGCCGATGGCCACCGGGCTCCGGTCACGGTCGTGTCGCGCCATGGCCGGTGGCCAGCTGCACACGCGGTGGGCGGCGCACCTTACCCTAGCTTCTATGCCACGGAACTGGCCGGCCTTACGAGCGTGGCGGAGGTACTCCAAGTAGTACGTCGGCACGCTCGTGAGGCCGCCGAAACCGGCACTAACTGGCGAGCCGTTATCGACTCCATGCGTCCTGACCTAGGCCGTATTTGGGCGGCCTGGCCCCCAAAGGAACAAGCTCGTTTTCTGCGGCACCTGGCCGGAATCTGGTCAGTGATCCGGCACCGTAGCCCGCCCAAAAATGCTGCCCTGGTGCAAGCCATGTTAACCTCGGGCGAGGTTCGCATGGAAACTGGGCGCGTTTCTCGTATCCAGACCGACGCGACTGGGCTTCTTGTAACGGTGCAGCGCCTTGGGCAGCTACCCCGCACTCTCTTTACTGCACACGTCGTTAATTGTACTGGCCCACTTCTCGACTACACCCGCATTCAGGATCCTGCCGTGCGCAGCCTGCGCGATGCCGGCCTACTTTGTCCTGATGCCCTTCGCTTAGGAATTCAGACAGATGCGCATGGAGCGCTGCTCACTAACCAGGGACAAGCCTCTTCGGTACTCTTCACGCTGGGCCCCAGTCGGCGCCCCACTTTTTTCGAATCGACAGCCGTGCCTGAGTTGCGGCAGCAGGCGGTAGCCTTAGCAGAAGAACTAGGCCAACGCATCAGGGCCACGGAATCTTCTGTAGTTTAGCCCAGGGCACCTACGAAACCACCATTGTGGGCTACCCTTCCTCAGGCTTAAAGTACCAAAACGCGCGACGTTAGGGCAGTAGTACCACTAACTACCTGCACCAGATATATACCCGATGCCAGCGAGCCTCGCTGCCACATGATACTTTGCCGGCCAGCAGCCAATAGGCCATCATATAAGCGGCTTACTTCACGGCCATAGGCATCTATGACTCGTATTGTGGCACGCCCAGCGGCACCCTGTGTGAATTCCACTTGCGCGCTTTCACTCATTGGGTTCGGATGTACCATCAACATATTCGCAGGAATAGCAGATACTTGCCGGTGCAAGGTATAGGTATCAATAACCTCTTTCGTTCGAGTAATGAACTGGAAGTGCAAGCTATCTGGAGTTGCTTGAATGAGCATGGCGCCGTAGTTGGCACTGTATAACACTTTGCTGTTACGCACAGGCGTGTAAGCCGTGTAGATACTCCGTCCGCCCAGGCCGTTCACGAAATACGGAATTTCATCTGTCACGATCCGCTCATAGTGATGGTCGTGCCCACTGATTACAGCCGACGCCCCCCAAGCCCGGAAAGGCCACTGCATTTCCCACGTACTGCCATGATGCCCCGAAGAATAGGGTGCATGATGGAAATACACCACCTTCCAGGCAGATGTCGACTGCGACATGCGTTGCTGCAGCCACTGTGCCTGCACGGAGGTGCTTATGATGCCATCTGGTTCCAGCGGATCGCTGTTCAGCACAAAGAAGTGCACATTCCCTTTTACAAAATCGTAGTAACGCTCATTCCCCGGCAGTGTGAAGTAGTTCAAGTAGGCCTGCCCACTGGCCGTGTATAAGTCATGGTTGCCGATAGATGGGAAAAATCGGTTGGTGGGAGCCCCGGGTCCATATTTACCAGTGTACTTACCAATGTAGGCTTGGTAGTATTGTCCAATGTTCGCATCAATAGTTCGGCCTTCTCCCAAGTCATAGTTGTTGTCGCCGAGGGTGATAATGAATTCAGGCTTCCAACTCTCAATCAGTTTAGCGACATCTTGCTCGGGCTTGCCGGTGTACCCATAGTCGCCGAGCGCAGCAAACCGTTGCGCATATAAAGGTCCCGAAGCCAGAAGGCTCACTAGCAGCGCGAAAGCAGCCCCTGCCTTATGGAATAAACTGGCCTGAAAAATCATCTTCTATCTAATTACTTCTACTTAAAGGTACGAAGCGGTTAAGAAAACATTCTACAGCCCTTGGGTAAGTGCAAATTTTATGGTTCTTTTGCCTTCCCAAATTTATAGTTTCCTGTTATAGGTCTATTAGAGGCGTCTAATCAGTACAATTAGACGATTAGTGTTTGTTACTCCTTTCCTTATTCATATGAAGCTAACGCTACTACTAGTCTTATGGCTTGGCTTGGCCTTGCCAGCCGCCAGCCAAGTACTACCTACTTCCTTCTCAGATTCCAATCTGCCAATTGTCTTGATTGACACTGACGGAAGTACGATTGTGGATGACCCAAAGATTATGGCTCGAATGCGCATTATTGACCGGGGCGCCGGTCAGCGTAACTCGATCAGTGATAGTCCCAACCAGTATAAAGGACTGATTGGAATAGAACTTCGAGGTTCTTCATCACAATGGATGCCCAAGAAGAGCTATGGCCTGGAAACGCTTACCCACGAGGGTGCCGAACTTGACACTACGCTGCTTGGTATGCCAGCCGAACATGATTGGGTGTTAACAGCCAATTATGCCGACAAAACGCTATTGCGCAACACCTTTACTTACACAATAGCGTCGGAGCTAGGCCAGTATGCAAGCCGCAACCACTACTGTGAGTTGGTACTCAATGGCGAGTATCAGGGGGTATATGTGCTGGGCGAAAAAATCAAGCGTGGCAGCAAGCGGGTGAATATCAGCAAGCTAAAAAGTACTGACGTGAGTGGCGATGCCGTTACAGGAGGCTACTTATTGAAGCTGGATAAACTTACTGGTGAACCTGCCGGAGGCTTCCTGTCCAAGCATACAGATACTAACCAACCTGATTACAACAACAAATATATTCAGATAGAGTACCCGAAGCCTAAAGACTTGGCTCCCGCACAGCTCGACTATATATCTGCTTATGTCGATAGCTTTGAGGTAGCCCTAGCCGGACCGGACTTTGCTGATCCTGAGATAGGATACCGTCGCTACCTGGATGTCAAATCGTTCATTGATTACTTCCTTCTCACTGAGCTGAGCCGGAATGTCGATGGTTTTGAGTACAGCACGTTCTTCTACAAAGAGCGCCGAAGCAAAGGCGGCAAATTGGTCATGGGCCCTGTCTGGGACTATGATTTAGCTTGGAGAAACGCTGGCTACGCTGACGCTTTCTTACCGCACGGCTGGCAGTTCACATACGCCAACGGACTTTGGAGTACAGGCACTTTCTGGCGCACCCGCCTTCTTCAGGACCCGGCATTTGCTAAGGAAATGAACGAACGTTGGAAAGTATTGCGCAATACCACGCTTGCCGAAGACCACTTATTGCATCTGATTGATTCTACGGCTACGCTATTGAGTGAAAGCCAGCAACGAAATTTTCAGACGTGGCCAATCATGGGTCAATATGTATGGCCTAATCCTATGCCAATTCCGGCCACATACACTGATGAAATCGACACGTTCAAGCAGTGGATGCATAACCGCCTGCAATGGATGGATGCCAATATGCCTGGCCATACGAACCCGAACGTAACGGCTACTCAATCGGTGCAGGCTTTTACCAGCCTGGCAGCATATCCAGTACCCTTTACTAACCACCTGACCGTTACGTACCAACAGCGGGTGGCCGGCCCTGTGCTGTTAGAGGTGATTTCGCCTTTAGGTAGAGTTGCAATTCGTCAGCAACTACCTAAACAAACTGCCGGCCTGCAAACCACCGTTATGCCAGATATGAGTCAGTTAGCTACCGGTTTCTATTTGCTTCGTCTTACCTCTCCAGCTGGTACTCAAACAGTACGCGTGCAGAAATACAGTTACTAATTTTTCAAGCTAAACCCACAACGTGCAACGGCCCCGCTACCTGAGGTAGCGGGGCCGTTGCACGTTGTGGGTTTAGCTTAAGCCGCTATTTCGCCAGATGGATACATGGGCCGAACGGTTTGTTCCTCCTCCTGGGGTAGCGGAAGCATGGCAGGTGCGGGGAAAGGCACCGCTGTAGCAGTGTTATGACGGCGCAGTGCGCGCATTAATAAATATTTGTACTTCTCTGCGTCGGCTAGGGCAGCTTCCACGGCTTGAACGGCGTCGGCGTAGGCCACAACAGGCACCGATTCTGCTGCTTCCCCGGTTGGGTATGTCAGTTCGAAAACCGGGCAAATCAGGTATTCAGCAGGTGTTTTCATGACAGAAGAATAAGACAGTAAGTCGTAAGAAAGTTATCAAAAGTAAAACGTCTTTGACCTTACTTTCATTCAGATTTACGCACCTTTTTATTGACTTTTTATCATAAAATCCTCACTCCTCAACACCGCTTTAGGAGGCTTTTATCTGCAGCACCAGCTTGCCAAACTGCAGCCCATCGGCCATACGTTTCATGGCGGCCTCTCCTTCACTCAGCGGCAGCACTTCGTCTACAACGGGCACTAACTGGTATTTCTCAAAGAGCGCTACCATCGCGTTAAAATCCTGCTCCGTTCCCATGGTAGAGCCCAGAATAGAGAGTTGCTTCCAGAAGATTTTGGCGGGTGGCACATCCTGCATGGCACCGGCAGTGCCACCGAAGAATACGATGCGACCACCGGGGGCAGCTGCATCCAGCAGGTCGCCGAAGCCGGGGCCTACAGCGCTATCAATTATCACCTGGAAAGGCCCACCGGCACGCTTGGTAAGCTCAGAGGCCCATTTCTCGGCTTTGTAGCTGATACCGCCTTTGGCACCTAGGGCAATTGCCTTCTCGATTTTCTGCTCCGAGCCGGACGTCACCCACACCTCGGCTCCAATAGCAACGGCCATTTGCAGAGCCAACAGCGCCACTCCACCCCCAATCCCCGTGATAAGCACCCGCTCGCCGGGCTGTAGGCCAGCCCGCGTGAAAGCAGCCCGGTAGGCCGTTACGCCGCCCAAAGGTAAGGCCGCCGCCTGCTCGAATGATAGATGTGCTGGTTTAGGCTGGACGTATTGCGCCCCTACGCATACGTACTCGGAGAAGGTGCCTTGGTGGGGCAGGCCTAGAATGGTAAACTCCCGGGCCTGAGCAGCCGGATCAGAGCCCCAGTCATGCCCGGGGTTGATAACGACTGCCTGGCCGCGCAGTTCGGCTGGCGCCCCCTCTCCTACCTCCACTACTATTCCTGCTCCATCGGAACCCAGAATGGCCGGGAATTTAAGTCCGGCATACTGGCCCTTCTGTATCCATACGTCGCGGTGGTTGAGGGCGGCGGCATGGAGCTGCACCAGCACCTGACCGGGACCGGGTTGTGGAGTAGGAACTTCCTGAAGCTTGAGTGGCTGGCTGATGCCTTCTAGAACAAGTGCTTGCATAGGTAGTATGGATGAACAGGCGGGCCCAAGGCCGCCTGGAGTGAATGCAGAAGAATTGGGTGTGCCAAAGTAGCAACAACTACTCCGTAGGCCAGTAGGTTTACCTTAGGCAGCGCCTTACAGAAAACGCTGACGCAAGGCTGGAGTGGGAAGCAAACATGACTCCTGCTGACCAAACCACCGGTACCGGTTTCGGGCTACTAAGCGGTAGGCTGCGTCGCGCACGAAACGCGGAAGCACACGAGCCATGTAGAGCAGGCGCCACCCCCCGTTCAGATGCCGAAAAATGCGCAGTACAGCTGTGGAATACGCGTAGGCCTGTCCGTTTTCCAACAGGATAACCGTCTCCGGAGTGATGGTGGGAGTCAGCCCGTGCTGGGCTAGCAATGCGCGCCCGGTATCAGATTGCAGCGAGGCAAACTGAAAATATTGGTTTGGGTCGCGGCCAATTACGAATTGCACGAAGCCACTACATAAGTTGCAGACACCATCGAAGAGAATAGTAGCAGAGCGGGGAGGCATATAGGGAGTTCTGATGATGTGGATGCAGCACCCGTCAGCTTACGTGCCTGGCAAAGACACGTTAGAAACAAATTCGAGGGCTGGATGTCGGGGGAGACTAGCGTAACGCTGTTGGTTAATGGCAAGACGCATGAAGGGCATACTTCTATGGCGGCCTTCACAAGGCTTTGCTACGTATTTATCACCTATATAAGTACGTAGCAAAATACCGTATTAATTCGCTGCCGGCTTTTGGTATAAAGGCCTGCGCCTACTCGTATAGCAGAGGGCTAATCTGCTTAACCGATCCTTTCTGCGCTATGAAAAGAGTTGGCTGGCAACTGCTTCACAAAGCATTGTCAGCAGTTACTGCTGGAGCTGATGACGATAGTTCTGCGTCGTTTGGCACACCCAACAGTCTACCACATTTCGTCTGGTATCAGCGAAATGCTTTCACCAAGGGCTATCTGCTTTCTCACTACCCCGGCTTTGGGCTGGGGCATGAGGCGGCGCCTAGCTACTGTTCTTTTCTTCCACTACTAGGCCTCTTCTGCAAGAGCCTATTTATTTTGATTGCCTATGAAAACGAAACGCATGTATGTACTGATGGCGCTGTTTGGCACCGCGCTTTCCTTGGGCGCCTGTAGCAAAACCAGCACCGATGACAACGCCGACCAAAATGGAGCCGGAGTTTCAGACGGCGCATCCAGCGGCAGTACCTCTATGGACACTACCTCGAATACCGAACCTACCATGATGAGTGACGGTACCGATGGTAGCAGCGGAGGCGGAACGGCCGGCGCTAATGGCAGCAGTATGTCGGGCAGCGGCACCACAGGCAGCACTTCCGGCGCTGGCACTACTACGGGCTCGGGAGGCACTACAGGCTCAACCACATCGGGTACAACCAGCGGTAGCACTACCCGTTAAGCTATCCAGGAAGAACACCTCGGATAGCTCAGAAGGCGGAAAGGCCAACCAAGAGTAATGGGTGCCTTTCCGCCTTTTTGTGTATCACTGCTCCATCTGGTACGGCATGCTCCGGTTCCTCGCGCTTATTCGAAGTCCGTTTGTTCTTGATTTACGTGCCTTAGCACTTCTAAGAGCGGCAGTTGCTGCGGTTATTCTGCTTGATCTGGGTATCCGGGCTACCGACCTGGAAGCGCACTACTCCAATATGGGAGTGCTGCCGCTTTCTGTGCTCTACGATAAGCTGTGGAACCCCTACCAGTTTTCGCTGCACAACACCAGTGGCCTATGGCAGGTGCAGGCGCTCATTTTTCTGGTGGCCGCGGCCGCGGCAGTTTCGCTGCTGCTAGGCCACCGCACGCGCCTATCCACGTTTATTTCGTGGGTGCTGTTGATTTCGGTGCAGAACAGAAACCCCATGATTGTGCAGGGCGGCGACGACCTGCTGCGGATGCTGTTGTTCTGGGGGTTGTTTCTGCCGTGGGGCCGGGTGTACTCTGTTGATGCCCGCAAGCAGCCGGCTCCGGCGGAGCTTTCCTACTTTAGTGCGGCTACAGTGGCCTACATCGTGCAAATAGCGCTGGTGTATTGGTGTACGGCCTTGCTCAAGAGCAGCCCCGAGTGGAACCGCGACGGTACCGCCCTTTACTACGCCCTCAGCCTAGACCAAGTGCTGATGCCCGGCGGACGCTTCTTGTACCAGTTTCCGGCGGCTATGCGCTTTCTCACGCTGGCCACTTACTACACCGAGATGCTGCTGCCTTTCGTGTTGTTCATTCCGTTCCGCGTGCCGTGGTGGCGGCTGCTGTTTGTGTTCATCATCTACGGCTTTCACTTGGGCATCAGCCTGACGCTGTTCGTAGGCCTGTTTTTCCTAATCAACATGGCTTCTGTGCTGGGCCTGCTGCCTCCCGTTGCGCTAGACTGGCTGGAGAAGCGCGTAGTGCCTCGGGCACGCCAGCTCGGTCCCCGCGTGGCCGCCCGGCTTGCCCCTCTGCAGCCCCGATGGGTGGCCTGGCGCCAGTGCATAGGCCTACGCATAGAAACCTCCTGGACGCTATCGGGTGGGCTACGCCGATTGCTGCGCCAGGTGCGTGAGGGCGTAGTGGTAGGTGTGCTTCTGTATGTCTGCTGGTGGAACCTTGATTCTATTGTGATTCCGCGCTATACCATGTCAGACCCTATGCGCTGGCTTGGGTACCTGGTGCGCGTAGATCAGCACTGGGGCATGTTTGCACCCTCCGTTTTCAAGGATGATGGCTGGTATATTCTGAATGGCACCACCACCACCGGGCAGCACCTGGACCTGAACCGTGGCGGCGCCCCGCTTACCTACACCAAGCCGGCTTCGGTGGTGTCGCTTTTCAAAAATGACCGCTGGCGCAAGTACTCCGAGAACTATTTGTTCGTAAACAACGCCTACATGCGCCCCTATTACTGCAACTACCTGTTGCGCATCTGGCACGAAAACCCGCACCATCCGCCCCTAAAGCAGCTGGAAGTTATTTACATGAAAGAAGTAACGCAGCCCAACTATCAGCCCGTGACACCTACGCGGGAAGTACTGTGCAGCTGCGCTCCCACTCCTTAAGCTCTCCTCTCCGAAAACAACTTAGCTCTCGTTTCTCACTTAATCCGTCGTTTCATGTCAACCAAAGCTAACCGCTCCAATACGCCCGCGTTGTTCCATGTGGAGCCCGGCATCTGGGGCTTGCGCAATGTGTTCGTAAACCTGTTTTACGTGCGCCACCCCGAAACCCCCACCGACCCCTGGGTACTGATAGATGCCGGCCTGCCCGGCTCCGGCCCCAAGCTGCATAGCCATGCGGAAGAACTGTTTGGGGAGAATAACCCGCCCGCCGCTATCCTACTGACGCATGGCCACTTCGACCATGTGGGTGGCCTACACTACCTACTGGAGCAGTGGCCCGATGTGCCTGTGTATGCGCACCCGCTGGAACTGCCCTACCTCACGGGCCTTTCCTCCTACCCACCCCCAGACCCCACGGTGGGCGGCGGAGCCATGGCGGCCCTGTCTTTCCTGTACCCTAGCAGCCCCGTTGACCTGGGCGACCGGGTGAAGCCCTTACCCGAAGATGGCACAGTGCCTGAGCTACAGGGATGGCGCTGGATATTTACGCCGGGCCATGCGCCGGGCCACGTTTCCTTTTTCCGGGAACACGACAGCGTATTGCTGGCCGGCGACGCCTTCGTAACCACCAAGCAGGAATCGGCGCTGTCGGTGTGGGTACAGAAGCAGGAAGTACACGGCCCACCCGCCTACTTCACCCCCGATTGGCAGCTCGCGCGGCAATCGGTGGAGCGGCTGGCAGGCCTACAGCCCCGAGTAGCGGCAACCGGCCACGGCATTCCGATGCGCGGTGACGAGCTAAGCAAGCAGCTTTCCGATTTAGTGGAACACTTTGATGAGAAGGCTGTACCCATGCACGGCCGCTACGTAGGCCACCCCGCCCAAACCGATGAGACGGGGGTGCAGTCGGTGCCTCCGCCGGTGTTGCCTACTGTGCCGCTTTGGCTGATAGGCGCTGGTCTGGCGCTGGCAGGTGGCTTACTTTGGGCCACCAGAAGCAAGGACCGCGACTAACCACACTCCTCGTTTCTACCGTACAAACAACGTATTTCGGCCACGCTTGCTACTCAGCAAAGCGTGGCCGAAATGCGTTGTTTTCTTGCTATGGCTTCTTCCTCCTCCAGACCACCTGCAGTAACCGGCACTACTTCTGTCCGTAGTCGCCTGGCGTCTTTGCGCTACCTAGGTCAGCGGAAATACTCCATTGATGAGCTGGCTGAACGAGTGCAGGAAATGCTGTAGGGCCAATAGCACCGGCCAGTGGAATGCATAACCAGACTACTACTGGCCTAGCGCGGCAATAAATCGCAGTACCAGAAACCGGTTGCGAAAGGGTCAGACTGCACGGCTTCGTCATCGGTAGGTGGGCACACGGAGGTGGTGCTGGCGGGGGCCTGGTAGGTGCGGCGCACTATTTCGCCTCGCTCAAAGGCAATGGGGTGGCTGAAATAAGGCGCATCGAAGACAAAGCTGTGGTACTCGCCGTTTTCGCCGCAGGAGTCTACACCGGGCGGGAGGTCGCGCAGAAACGCTTCGTCGAGTAGGCGGCCGCAGAAGCTTTGGTCGAGGTATTTCTCATTGACGCAGACTACCACCGCGCGGAACCCCAGCTGCAGGTATTCGCGGAGCAGTTCGCTGTTAGGCCGCTTCCAGAGCGGAAAAACCGCCTTAAGGCCTATTTGTGCCAGCTGTTTCTCGCGGTATTGGCGCAGGTCTTCCAGGTAAATATCTCCGAACACGGCGTGCGTAATCCCCCGCGCTTGCAGCGGCGCCAGCGTAGCCCGCATTTGCTGCTCATACTCCGCCATATCGGGCATTTCTGGCAGCTCCAGCTTGGTAAGCGGCAAGCCTATGCGCTGGGCCTGCGCCTCCAGCAGCTCCACTCGCACGCCGTGCATAGATACGCGCTGGTAGTGCTTATTAACGCTGGTGAGCAAGTCCGTTAGGTGCAGCGCCGGGTTTTGCAGAGCGTGGTATAGCGCAAGTGCCGAGTCTTTGCCGCCGCTCCAGTTCATGAGGGTTGGGGCGGCGGCTGGTGAGGAGAAATCCATGCACAAACTTACGGGTTCCGGCTCGATGCCATCTTATCCTGCGCATTCCGGAAGTGGCCTAAGGCACCCAAGAAAGCACGATTTATGCCACTTCCAATCTGAAAACGTAACTGTTGGTGGCGGTGCTGCGTCTACTTAAGTATTCTTGCTTGCGTGCTTATCAGGCTCGCGCCTTTGCGGGACTAGGCCACTAGCAAGCACTTGCTTCAGCCCTCCACCTCACCTAGCCGATTCTTCATGAAACGCCCTATTCTTTTACTGGCCCTGAGTGGCCTACTGACCACTTTCACGGCTTGCGACTACAACAATACTCCCGGCAAAGACCCACAGGCCAGCCAGGACTTTACGCAGGCCCCCAAAGCCCGCGCCACCGAAACCAACCTCGATAGCATCAGTGGCGGTGATGAGGCCTACGAGCCCATCGGCAAAGGCTCCGCCGCCGACCAGAAAACCTCCGCCGATGCGGGGTTACAATCGTCGCCGAGCAACCCTACTTCCCCCACGAGCACCATGCCGCAGAACAACACCGAAACTAAAAGCACTGTGCGCGAGGAATAATCTGCTTACAGCTCAACGCATAAAAAAAAAGCCCAACAGAACATCTGGCGGGCTTTTTCTTTATGCGTTGAGCTGGTGAGTGGCCTACAGCGCCCAACGGCGCGACTCTGGCTCACCGGCATGCGTGCCTTTGGCCAGGGCTAGGCCAGTACCCAGCGTCAGGATGTCCTCTAGGCCGCCAACCAAGCCGCCGGGCAGCCCCGAGCTTTCCGTGGTTTTCTTGCGCAGGAAATAGCTGAGGTACGTAGCCGCTACGGCCGAGACGCCTCCCAGCAACGCCCCGTTCAGCTGTTTGCCATGGTTTATTTTATAGAGCGTAGTGCCCACCAAAGCGCCTGCCGCTGCCCGCCCCAGTAGGGCCGTGGGGGAAATACGGTCGGGCATTTGGGGCATCTTGTCGGCCGTCATTTCGCCGGCGGCCAGGAGCTTGAGGCCGTGAGCTACTATGGGCTTTTGCAGGTAGCGCAAAGGCGAGCCCGCCAAGCTGTGCGGATGGTATTTCAGGAGGTTGCTGCTGAGCAGGGCCGGGGCCGTCATGCTCCGGAACCCGGCAATACTGCCGAGCCCTATGGTTTGCCAGAAGTGTTTGCTCATGATAGGCAGGAAGTCAGTGGATAGAGGAATAAGTCCTTCAACGCAACCCGCCGCTACAATGGCCAAACCCAGCGCCGGATATTGGCTGGTTTTCTTTTTTCGCTCGGCCGCGTATACCATCAGTTCTCCAGAAGCCGGTTTTCGGCTGTCTGTTTCCTGAGGCTTCGCTATCCTTTCCACACTTTATCAACACCTTAGTATGAGTAACACCAATCCTTCTGTTCCCACCACGTATACCCTGGGCGGCGACTTGACCGTGAATCGTATGGGCTACGGCGCCATGCGCATCACTGGCGACGGTATCTGGGGCCCACCCGAAGACCATGACGAATCCATCAGGGTGCTACGGCGAGCCGTGGAGCTCGGTGTCAACTTCATTGATACCGCCGACAGCTACGGGCCCAACATCTCGGAGGAGCTGATTGCGGAAGCACTCCACCCCTACCCAGCCGGCCTGCTAATCGCCACAAAAGGAGGCCTACTGCGTACCGGCCCCAACCAGTGGCCCATCAATGCTCACCCCGACCACCTGCGCGAGGCACTGGAGGGCAGCCTCAAACGCCTGAAGCTCGACCAGATTGACCTATACCAACTGCACCGCATTGACCCCGAAGTGCCGTTCGAGAAAACGCTGGAGTTTCTGCAGCAAGTGCAGGAAGAAGGCCTAGTCAAGCACATCGGCCTTTCGGAGGTAACTGTTGCGCAGATCAAGCAAGCGCAGCAGTTCGTGAAAGTGGTATCGGTGCAGAACATGTACAGCGTGGATAACCGCAAGTGGGAAGCCGAGCTGGAGTACACGCTGCAACAGGATATGGCCTTTATTCCGTGGTACCCCTTGAGCGGCGGCAATCAGGAAGCCCTCAGCAAGCTGGACCAGATTGGTCAGAAGCACGGCGCCACCAGGCAGCAAATTGCCTTGAGCTGGCTGCTGCACCGCGCGCCTAACATTCTGCTCATTCCGGGTACCTCCAAGGTAAAACACCTCGAAGAGAACGTGAAAGCGGCTTCTATTGCGCTTACCTCAGAGGATATGGCGGCGCTGGAAACCCTTAATCCGGCACCAGCAGCGCGCTAGGCCATCTAATTACGCAAAAGGGGCTGATTGCATGTGCAATCAGCCCCTTTTTTGCGTCTAGGCCACTTAGCTTATTTCTCGCTGGCGGCCCAGTTGTCCATTTTGCGTTCCAGCACGGCAAGCGGCATCACGCCATCTTTCAGCAGCTCATCATGGAAGGCGGCCAAGCTGAAATGCTCCCGGTGCTGCCCGGCGTATTGCTCCCGCAGCTTATTGTTGTGGGCGCCAAGCTGGCTGGCATATTTCTCGCGCAGCTCCCGAATCTTTAGTGCTCCAATTTTGTACGACAGTGCCTGACCCGGAATGGCCATGTAGCGCTCAATCTCGGCGGTGGCGCCTTCTTCGCTGATGGCCTCATTGCTGAGCATATACTTAATGGCCTGCTCGCGAGACATGTTTTTGGTGTGCATGCCCACATCTACCACCAAGCGCACAGCGCGATGCATCTCGTCGCCGAGGGCGCCCATGTACTGGTAGGGGTCGGTGTAGAGGCCTAGCTCCTTGCCCAGGCTTTCGGTGTAAAGCGCCCATCCTTCACCCATGGCGCCGTACCACGCAAACCGCCGGAACTTGGGCAGGTTGGTATTTTCCTGCTGCAGGGAAATCTGGTAGTGGTGGCCCGGAATGGCTTCGTGCAGAAACAACGACTCCATGCCCGACGTGACGTTGAACTTGGTGGCATCCACAATCGGGATGTAGAACACCCCTGGCCTAGAGCCGTTGGGCGAGCCTTGATTGTACTCCGCCGAGGCCGAGGCGGCGCGGAAGGCCTCCGTCTGCCGAATTTCAAACGGCGTTTTGGGCGTACGCCCAAACATCTTGGGCAAGTTCGGGGTGATTTTGGCCTGAATGGCGCGGAAGGCGTTCAGCACATCTTCCGGCGTTTTGTACGGCATCAGCTTCGGGTCCGTCTTTAAAGACTGGAAGAAGGCGGGCAGGTCGCCCTTGAAGCCAACTTGGGCCTTCACCTTCTCCATCTCCGTCCGGATGCGCTTTACCTCGCGTAGGCCAGTCTGGTAGATTTCCTCCGGCGTTTTATCGGTGGTCGTCCAGCTTTTCACGAAGTACTTATACATCTCGGGGCCGCCCGGAATAGCCGAAATGCCGGTCGTCTTGCGGGCTTTGGGCAGGTATTCCTTTTCCATGAAGTCGCCGAGCTTCTTGTAGGTGGGCACCAGCTCCTGCATGATGGCCTTCTTGTAGGCCTCGGTGAGGCGCTGCTTATCGGCGGCCGAAATATCAGCGGGCATCCGAGTGATGGGACCGTAGAACAGGCTCTTGGTAGGGTCCGTCACCTCTAGGTCGCGCATCTGCGGAATGATCTTCTGCACCAGCGTCTTGGGCAGTACTACGCCCGCCTTCATGCCCTGCCGGAAGTTGCCGATGGCCGTATCGGCCCACACCGTGAAGCCGTGCACGCGGCCCAGCCAGTTCTCGTAGTCTTTAACCGTTTTGAACGGCTGCACACCCTCGCCAGAGCCGAACTGGCCTAGCGTAATAGGCAGCCCCCAGAACTGCTGAAACGGAATCATCCAGGTGTTCAGCTTCAGGCCTTCGAGCTTGGTCTGGAGGTCATACTGAAAGATATCGTAGCTGACGCGGTCATTATCGGCTAGCTTGGCGCGGTCGAATTTTTGTAGGCCATCGAGGTACTTCTGGTAGAAGTTGCGCAGGTTATCCCGAAACGACTTGGTGCCCTCGTTCGGCAGCTGGTCGTTGTAGCGGTTGTCGCCCTGCGAGGTAGCATCTAGCGGAAATAGCTTGGCATTTTCCTCCCAATACAGCTCAAACAGCTGATTGATATCTTTCACGTTGGCCAGAGTGGTTTCGGTAGCAGCGGCGGCGCGCTCGGTCGCTTTCTGCTCGTTGCAGGCAGCGGCCAGCAGCGAACAGGCAAGCAGGCCGGTGAGAGTAGTCTTTTTCATCAACCGAAAATTTGAATATGAAGCCGGAAGGTAAGTAGCCCCGGCGAAATGCCAAGGCACCGCCGGTGGGTAAGGCTAGGCCTCCTAGCCCAAAACTTTCTCAGAGCCGCCCCCGCGCGGGTACCTAAAACAAGTGAAGGCCGGGCAGCCGGAAGAAACTTCCAGCCACCCGGCCTTCACTTGTAATAAGTAGCTCAGCGAGTTACTCGTTGCGCAGCATCACCCGTTTGCTCAGCATACCTTCGCTGGTAAACGCCTGCACAATGTAAATTCCGCCCAGGGCTTGCTGGCTCAGCGGCATCTGCCGGCTGAAATTACCGGTTTGGCCAGCTGGCATTTGCTCCGTGCGCAACACGCGGCCCATTGCGTCCATCACCCGGATGGCGCTGCAAGTACCAACGGTCTGCACATCTACGTTCAGTAGGCTGGGGGTGCCGTACACAGCCATTTCCTGGCCGGCACCGGCAGCACTCACCTCCACGGCCGCTACCTGCGAGTAGGCTACAGTTCCATCAATATCCGTCTGGCGCAGTCGGTAGTAATTGGTGCCCTGCTTAGCCGATACATCAGTGATGCTGTAGTTGCGGGGCGTAGCGCTGTTGCCAGCAGCATTTACTTTGGTAACGGCTTGGAAAGAACGGCCATCGGTGGAGCGCTCCACCGTGAAGGACGCCGAGTTCAGTTCAGTAGCGGTAGACCAGTTCAGGAATACCTGACGGCCCTGGCTACGGGCTGCAAAACTTACCAATTGCACGGGC
Source organism: Hymenobacter gelipurpurascens (assembly GCF_900187375.1). Taxonomy (NCBI): domain Bacteria; kingdom Pseudomonadati; phylum Bacteroidota; class Cytophagia; order Cytophagales; family Hymenobacteraceae; genus Hymenobacter; species Hymenobacter gelipurpurascens. The sequence goes on from NZ_FYEW01000002.1 coordinate 30,400, forward strand.
AAAGGAGTGCAGCTGCTTTTGGCGATGTATTCAGCAGCATATGGGTTGCACTCCAGATTCGGGATGCCAGCTACACCACAGTCAGTGCCCTGGCCTTTGATGCACACGCTCAGCCCGGCGTCAAACAGGTCTTTCACGAGGCCTTTACCGTTGCCCTGCGTCATTACGCAGCCATCGATGGTAAGCTGACCCGAGCCATCTAGGCTACCCGTGTCGTTGGTAACGCTGGGGTTGCCTTGCAGCAAAATCAGGTTGCCATCAATTTCAACGCGGCTATCAATGTTGAGAGTCGATTGGTTGGCTAGCGTAATGCTGCACGCTACTTCCAGTGGGGCATTGATGTCGGCATCGGCCTTATAGAAGCTCAGGCTTGATACCCGTAAGGGGCCTTCCGTCATGAGGCGCATCTGGTCGGGTCCCGTCTGCGATCCAAAGTTTAGCGTGCGGCCCGGTGTATCCTGGATCAGGGAGCCGGCAGATGTAATCGTCAGCTTGCCATCGCGGCCTTCCACTGTGTAATCCTGATTCAGAACTACGGCAGTATTGATGACGATAATCTCGTTCGTGGCATCCTTGCCCCGGCTCGAACTGGGAACACCAGGGTAGGAAGCAGCAGAAGCGTCTCCCGACTTCGTCCAGGTGGCGGCATCGTTCCAATTACCAGGTTTGCTGGATGTAAAGATGGTTTGGGCCTGCAGCTGAGAGGCAACACCAAAAGTAGCACCCAAAAACAGGACAAAAGAAAGTATATTCGTTTTCATACGCGTCGTAGTTTAGCCAAGCATTAATGCCTGATGTTTGGCAGTTCTACGATAATCAGTACATTGCGATGTGAGCAAAGAGCCATTTTGAGACAATAGATATACATATTAATATAACTATTTTCATTTTTAACGATACATACATTTTATAACTTTATCATTATAACATTTCATTTATATCTAACAAACACTTATTAATTATAATATTAGTAATATGCATTTTTACTAATACTCGCTCCGTTTTTCTGAGTAATGGAGTAAAATTTTTCTTGATTATTTTATTAATGCTGGAAATAGTGCGTCTCATACTGCGCCAAACAGACGAGAAATCTCTCCCTTTGGGAATCTCTCAACACGCTCTTTTTGAAGAATATTGGCTCGCAGCAGTGGCGCGTATGAACTGGCCTTAATTGAACTGCCGGCTTGCTCTGGAAGCATGAAGTTGTGCAGCCGCCAAACCGAAAAGCAGCTGCGGGGTTATACAGCGACATCAACCGCTAATCAGATAATCTATGGCTTCCATTGAGGGTAAGAATGCACTTGTAACAGGTGCGGGCAAAGGAATTGGCCGGGCAGTAGCTGTGGCCTTGGCGCACGAAGGTGTAAACGTGGCCCTTTTGGCTCGTACGGAAAGTCAGCTTCGCGAAGTGGCTCAGGAAATTGAAGCGCTGGGCGTGAAGGCAGTAGTGGTAACGGCCGATGTAGCCGACCGCGCCTCAGTAGAGAAAGCTGTAGGCCAGGCCCTAACGGAACTAGGTACGCTTGATATCCTGATCAATAATGCGGGCATCGGTACGTTTGCCAAGCTCGTGGACATGGACCCCGCCGAGTGGGAAAAGATCATTCAGGTAAACCTGATGGGTACTTACTACACTACCCGCGCCGTTTTGCCCCAGATGATTGCCCGCGAAACCGGCGACATCATCAATATTGCCTCCACGGCTGGCCAGCGCGGCGCGGCTACCACCAGCGCCTATAGTGCTTCCAAGTTTGCTATTCTAGGCCTCACTGAGTCTTTGATGCAGGAGGTGCGCAAGCACAACATCCGGGTTTCGGCCCTCACCCCTAGCACGGTAGCCACGGAACTCGCTATCAGCAACAACCTCACCGACGGCAACCCCGACAAGGTAATGCAGCCCGAAGACCTGGCCGAGTTCATCGTATCGCAGCTCAAGCTCAACCGCCGTATCTTCATCAAGGAGGCCGGCATGTGGAGCACCAATCCGTAGGGACGGGCAGCTCCCACCCTTGTGAACGCAACCGTAGGCCACTGGTGTGGGTACAACCCTTACCTTGTGGCGGGCGCTGCTAGCGGTGGCCCGCCTCCTTCCCTATCTCCCATTCATTTCCTTTCTACGATCATGCTGAAGCGAGATTTTCTGAAAAATGGCCTGCTTACGATGGTAGGCGCTCTGGTGAGCCCTGCTCTGCTGGCCGCCGCCCACGAAGAGAAGCTGCTGCGTGAAGCCCGCGCTACGCCCATGGCCGATGGCCCGTTTACGCTGCCCGCGCTGCCCTACGCCTTCAATGCACTGGAGCCGCACATCGATGCCAAAACGATGGAAATCCATCACGATGCGCACCATAAAACCTATGTATCGAAGCTGAACGAAGCCGTGACGGGCAAGCCGGAAGAAAAGCTGAGTCTGGCCCAACTGCTGGCCTCGGCCAGCAAGCAGCCCGACGCCATCCGCAACAACGCCGGCGGCCACTGGAACCACTCGTTTTTCTGGCTGCTGCTCGCCCCCAAAGGCGGCGGACAGCCCACGGGGGCCCTCGCGGCAGCTATCAACAAGGACTTCGGGAGCTACGAGAAGTTCCAGGAGGAGTTTACGAAAGCGGCAACCGGCCGCTTCGGCTCCGGCTGGGCCTGGCTTATTCATGATAAGAAGGCCGATAAGCTCGCCATTACCTCCACGCCCAACCAGGACAATCCGCTGATGGATTTGCCCGGTATCCAGCGTGGCACCCCGCTGCTGGGCCTCGATGTGTGGGAACATGCCTATTACCTCAAGCACCAGAACAAGCGCCCCGACTACGTGAAATCCTTCTGGAATGTCATCAGCTGGGCCGAAGTAAACCGTCGTTTCGACGAAGCTCGCAAAGGCTAAGAGTTGAAGTATAACCAAAAAAGGGCCGTTCTATGCGTGGAACGGCCCTTTTTTGTAGAAATCATGTGGAAGCAAAAGCCCGTCGTACTTAATCTGACGTCCGCACAGTTGAAGCGTCTCTACTGTTTCGTTGCGGAGGCCTAGGTCAGTATCACTTCACTTTCACGAACAGCCATAGGCCTAGCACCGATACCGCCAGTACGCCCAGCGCGGACAACATCATCACGCTGTCGCGGATGTCTTTGCCGGCGGCCGAGCCGATGATGTGGAACTTGTGCAGAAACGCGAAGCTCAGGCCTTCGTACCGGTCGGCGTTTTCTATGCGGGCGGCAAGGCGGCTGGTGGCGGGCTCAACGTAGAGCGTTGTGCCGGAGGGCGAGTTGTAGGCCACTTTCACGGCGGGCAGGCGCTTATTGATGAAGCCGTATTCGCCTTCAAAGTGGTCAATTACCTCCGTTTTCTCGATGGTTGGCAGCAGGGCCGTGCCCTCCGCTTCCGCCAGGAAAGTATTGGCCAGGAAACGTGCGTGGCGCGTGGCGCCGTCAAGCAGCAGCCGGCCTGTGGCGGCGCTGTAGTAGGCCACCTGCTCGGGCTGCACCGCTTCAATGGGCTGGCCAGTGCTGGCGCCGGTAACCGCTTTTAGATCGGTGGGTATCTGAAAAATCTGGTAGTACACCTGGCCGTCAAACTCCGCCAGCGCCACGTTCTGGACGGTTTCCCAGTGCAACGGTAGTGCCGTCAGATCTACGGAGAGGTGGCCTAGAGGCACGGCGGGCGCGTGCTGGTAGCGCAGTCGGTCGTCGGGGTGCAACTTGAGGAAGACGTGGTAGGCCCCGCTGCCTGCGAAGGTGAACGTGATAAAGGCTACGGCCAGCCCCACCTGCCGGTGGTATTTGCGCAGCCAGCCAACGGTGTCGGTAGCGTGGCGCGGCTTGCGGAATTTCTTCCACATGAAGCCGTAAATCACTAGGCCACTTACCGTTGAGGCCAGGATAATGCTCAACAGCGCCAGCATTACGATGACCCGAAACGTGTTGCCGCCAATCAGCTCCAGAAACGACCAGTTGTGCAGCAGATCAAACACGCGGATAAAAACGCTGCGGGTGTAGTTGTTGAAGGTGGCCATGCGGGCCGGCATCGTTTCCACGTACACCGCCAAACCATCGGGCCGGTCGAAGGTGATTTTCCAGACGGGGAGTAAGCGGTTCACGAATTTGTATTCGCCATCAAAAGCCGTCAGTCTCTCGGCGTAGGCCACCTTCGCTACAGAATCCTGCGCGAAATACCGAGCCAGCTGCTCGGCGTATTGGCGGTCGGCATCAGAGGGCAGCGCTAGGCCAGTGCTGGCGCTGAAATAGCGCGGCACTGCCGTAGGGCTTTCCAGCAGCAACTGGTAGGTTGGCTGACGTTGCCAGCGCACCAGCCGCACATTGCGCAATGCGGTAATGTGGTTTTGCCGCATCACCTGATTCAGCGGCATAGTGGGCGGCGGAGCAGGCGTGGGCACCAGAAATTCCCGCGCAATCTTAGGCCGGAACCAATTGCTCATCAACGGGTGCGTCAGGCCACTCAGCGTCCAGAAAATGACGGGTATCACGGTGATGATTCCGATGATACGGTGCCAGCGGTACATATGGCGCTGCACGGCTCGCCGGATAGGGCCGGCTTGCGCGACTAGGGTTTGGGTAGTGGTTTGCATTGCTTCAACGGATGTCATGCTTGATCTGGCATGACGTTGTTTGGGGTGTGGATATGTTCGTTTACTTCCGGCCGATGAAGTTGTATTGCACGCCCAGCGTGAGGGTGCGTGGGGCGGCGGGCGTGTACGTAGTGCGGTCTGGGCGGGCATTACCACGGGTGGCCGCGTTGGCGTACAGCTCATCGGTGGCATTGAGCAGATTCACGAATACCTCCAGGGTTTCGTGCCAGCTGTAGCCGGTGCGAAGGTTGAGCACGCTCACGCCACGGGCGCCAAACAGGCCTCGGTCATGGTACTTCACGCGGTTTACCTGATCCTGATACCAGCTACTGATGCGCTGATACTCGGCGGCTACGCGGAAGCCGCGCGCCCATGTGGGCTTGTAGGTTAATTCGGTATTGGCAATCCAGCGTGGGGCCTGGGGCATTTGCCGGCCGTTCACGTTCTGCACCGCGTCGGTTTGGTTGGCGCTGAGTTGGAACTCCTCGAAACGGTGAACGGCGTTGGTGCCACCAAAGCGGAAGAGTAGCTCTGCCGTAGGCTTGTAGGTCAGCCCGTATTCAATACCGCGGTGCAGGGTTTTGCCAGCGCTTTGGTAGTCGGTAGAGTTGTCGGGCTGACGGATGTTGAGCAGCTCATTGCGGCCATCCAGCTGATACATGGCCACATCAACGTATACTTTATTTGCCAGCAGCGAAGCCCAGCCTCCTACTTCATAATTATAGAACCGAGCCGGTTTTAGGTTGTAATAGAACTCAGCAGGGGCACCAGCGGACGTAGTGGGCCGCTTGCGGAAGATGGCCGTAAGGCCGGGAGGTGAGAATCCCTGGCTGTAGTTGGCGTATAGCCCGCGGCCGTGGCTCAGGTCATAGGTCAGCCCAATTTTGGGCGTGGCCTGCTGGAACGTTTTGTTACCGCTCGACTGATCGAGGTAGTTTACATACTCAAACGACATCCGGTCGAACCGTCCGCCCAGAGTCAGTTGCAAGTGCTTCGTGGGGTGCACGTCCAGCTGCGCATACACCGCCGAGTTGAGCAGGTCGGTGTCGTAGCTGGAAATGGGTAAATCGGGTCGGTCGGTTGTTACCGTGTATTTTTCTACTGATTTTTTATCGGCTCGCAGCTGAGCGGCCAACTCAATCTGGTGGGCATTGTACCGGGTAGGTGAGTACTCTACACTGGCCCCCGCCAGCAGCCGCGACTTCAGCCAACCCAGCTGCACGCTGTGCTGGCCTAGCAACCCATAGCTTTTGAACCGGTTCTCGTTTATTTCGCCGGTAGCAGTGGCCGCACCCGACTTCCAGCGGATACCATACGTGGGATTCTGCCCAATGCTGTTATCCCGAAAGAAGGCTGTGAGTGTGGTTTGGTTGCGGGCGTCCCACTGCTGCTCAGCGGTGAGGCGCGCGCGCAGGGCGTAGGTTTTGCGGTAAGTGAAGTCGGAGGTGCTGGTGTATTCGCGGCGGTAATAGGCCACGCTGTCCACGGCGCTGCTGGTCTGCGAGTCGTAGTCGTTGTAGGAGGCTGCGGCCGTGAGGCGGGTATTCTCCGACAGGGCATACTCCACGCGCCCATTCACTGATACTTTGTCATAGTCGGAGCTGGCGGCCCAGCCGTTGCGCTGCTTGGCCACGTAGCCGCTCACGTAGGCGCCCAGCTTCGGTGTAGCCATACCGCCGCCCCCAAACTGCAGGCGCCGGTAGCCATATTGGTCGGCCTGCACACCTACGCTGGCAGTGGGCACACTGGTAGGCCGCTTGGTGAGCACATTGATGGCCCCTCCCACGGCTTCGGGGCCGTAGAGCGAGGAGGCCGGGCCTTTCACTACCTCAATCGAGCTGATGGCCAATGGATTGGCTTCCAGAAGTGCATTGTGATTGAACACGCCCATTGGCCGCAGCGGAATCCCATCCTCCAGATACAGAAAATAGGCCGAGGTGCCGAACGGCTGTCGGATGCCCATGGCATGCTGCTCGTTGCCATAGTTAAGCATCACGACGCCCGGCACCTTATTGATCAGTTCTACGAGCTGCGTGGGCTTTGTATCCTGAATGACGGTGGACGAGAGTTTGGAAATGGCCACTGGTGCATCAGTGCGGAGTTGGGCTTCACGGCTGGCCGTTACCACCACGGTTTGCAAGTCTTCCACGGCTGGTGCCAAGGCTACGCGTAGGCCACCACTCTCGGCGGAAACCGGCAGCGTAACGCTCTGATATCCTACTGCTGAAACGACCAGCGCACTGGCTTCGGTAGCGAGAGAAAACTGGCCGTTGGCGTTGGTTGCCGTCCCGAGCTGGCCGTTGGGGGTGCGCACGGTGGCCCCGATCAGCGGTTCTTTGGTAATGGCGTCGAACACGCGGCCCGAAAGGGCACGTTGCGCCCAAGCCGCCTGGCTCATCATGAGAGCCAAGGGCAGCAATACACGTTTTTTCACTGAAATACAGGCTGATAGTATGGCAGGCCGCACCGGGCTCCTGCGCCACAAAAGAGCAGAAAGTAGCCGGGCCACGTAGGCCTGTCAGATTCCAAGAAAGCGGAGTACTAGCAGCCCTGTGCGGGCGGGTAATCGGGGCCGGGCCGGTCCCAGGCGTAGTGAGCTACACGAAACGCAGCATAGCGCACAGCCGCCGGAAATGAGCCTGGCGGGATAAAGCGCAGCGGTGCTACGGCAGCCCAGAACAGCGTAGGGGTTTCTGGTGTGACGTGTTTGCCGCCGGTTTGCTGTTTCTGCTCGCGCTCTTCCTGGGCTTTCAGCTCCTTGCGCAAGTGGCAGCGGCCGTTACACTTTAGCTGCGGTTTGTCGCGGTTGATGCACAGCACCCTGGCAATATAATCCTGGTTAAGCCACCAACCCGCCACAATGCCAAACCGCCCTGTGCACTGCACCGAAAGGGCGAAAAGTAGCAGAATGGCAAGGGCTTGACGCATTAGAGTACTACACGAACAGCAGCTAGGCCTGTTCGTAAGCGGAGCAAAGGAACAATCTGAACCGTCAGCTGCCAAGTTTTTCTGCGCCGGTTGGCAAACCAGGTGGCGTTTAAAGCCGCTCTGCGCAACGGTGATGTAGAGACGCACTAGTAGGAGTCTCGGCGTTGCTGACGTTATCTACCGGGTGTCGTTCTAGGCCAGTCGTTCAACGACGAGACGCAAGATGTTGCGCCTCGACATTATTTCGTAAGACGACTTTGTTCATCCGAATACCTTGAGGGACCTGAGAAGTGGCCTAGGCCACTTCTCAGGTCCCTTGCTTCTGCTAGACTTGACAAAAAAGGCCTTCTGATTCTCAGAAGGCCTTTTTGTTATTCTCTTCTGCCATTGGCGGCACGCCCGTTCGGTTTGGCGGCGGGCTTCACCATGGTCCCGAAGGCACCTTTCTTCTCGAAAGAAGCAATTACCTCATCCTCTACGGGCGTGCGGCGTACCACGGGGTTGTTGGCCCAGAAAGCCGGATCGTACTTAATGCTTTGGATGGCTTCCAGGTCGCGGTCTTTCAGATTGACGCGGGCGTACGGAATGTTGGTGGGGGTCGTGTTGGTGTCGTAGAAGAATGTGAACGACGACACATTCAGGGGCGTCACGTCTTTGCCGCTCACGAGGGTGGCTGTCAGGTTGGTTTTCATGTATTCGAGCGGGGCCACTTCGCCTTCCGTGTTCTGGAAGCTCATTTCAATTTCGAGCTTAGTGTTGCGGAACTTCTGGTTGGGGTTGTTGGTGCCGCCCGTAAAGTTGGGCGTCGTCATGTGGTAGCGCACCACGCGGTAGGTATCAATATCAATCCAGATGGTGCCCTCCGACTGGTATTTGGTGAGCTCGGGGCGGGTGTTGAAGGCAATTTCCGCAATGCCGCCTTTGGTCGTATCGGCTCCGGACACGATGCCTTTCAGCTCCAGCTCGTAGTTTTTCACCACGTTGGGGCTCAGCAGCGCCAACGATTTGGTGGTATCGGCGTTGGCATCGTAGAGGCCGTACGACTTGGTGTAGAGCGAGAAGTTGCCGAAGTTGGTAATGGCCTGCTTGCCGGCGTAGCGGCCCTGCGCAATGGCAGTGCCCTCTATTCGGGCATTATTGGTCTTCACGTTCCAGACCACCTCCTGCAGTTCCGTGGGCTCGTTATCAATGCGCGTGATCTGGCGGTAAAACGCTTTGCCGAAGAACTTGCGGCGGTAGTTGCGCTGCACATTCCGGAAAGCCCGGTCCACGAGCTGGAAGGGGTAGCTGCCTACTTTCACCTCGGGCAGCACAATGGAAGCCGATGCTAGGCCTATCTCAATGGCCTGGGTGGCGCTGCTGATGCGGAGGGTATCGCGCAGGTGGCCTAGCTCAGAGGCAACCAGCGTTATGGGTAGCTTGCTCACATTCAGCGTAAACTCGCCTTCCATGTTGGTAGCCGTGCCGTTTCCGGTGCCGAGTACCGCTACACTGGCAAAGGGCAGCCGCTCCTTGGTTTCTTTATCAATGACCACGCCTTTCAGCTGTACCTGCGCCTGCGCAGCCGGCGCTAGACCTATCAGCAGCAAAAACACCGGCAGCAGCCAGCGCCGTAAAAAAGAAGATGCGGAAGTTTGGGCAGTAGCTTGCAAAACGGCCTGATGAGTTAGAAGATGAAACGGAAGACCCACGCAATAACGCCGGGCGGTGCCAGAGGCATATACCGCATCTGCAAAAGTAAGGCCGCTCTGCGTTGCGCGTCCGTTGTTTTGGGGTAGATAAGTGGCCTAGGCCACCTTTTTTACTTTAGCTCCTGGAAATACTGCTGATTATCTGCTCTTTTCCGGGGGAGCGTAACAGATACATAACGTGCTCTTTGCACAGGCCTAGCTTCTATAGTCCAACTTTGGCGCCATGAAAAAGTCGTTGTCTATTCTCCTGGGAATCTTCCTTTTGTTGGCTGGTCCGGCGGCTACTGCCCAACAGGCCGGCAAAGAGCTGCGCATTGCGTTCGGCTCCTGCAACCGCCACGATTTGCCCCAGCCGCTCTGGGACGATATTGCCCGCGATAAGCCCAACGTCTGGATTTGGCTTGGCGACAATATCTACGGCGACTCTGACGACCCCAAAGTGCTGCGCGCTAAGTACGATGCGGAGTTCAATCAGGAAGGCTACCGCGCGCTACGGCAGCAGGGCACCACCGTAATTGGCACCTGGGACGACCACGACTACGGCCGCAACGACGGCGACAAGAATTACCCATTCAAAGCCCAGAATCAGCAACTAGCGCTCGACTTTCTGGAAGAGCCCGCCAACAGTCCGCGCCGCAAGCAGGAAGGAATTTATGCCAGCTACACGTATCAAGTGGGCCGTAAAAAGGTAAAGGTAATTCTACTTGATGACCGATATTTCCAGGATACGCTTTACCGCGACGCCCAGCAGGTGTATCACCCCAACCTCACCGGCGACATACTGGGGGAAGCGCAGTGGCAATGGCTCCGGGAGCAACTCCGGAGTTCCGATGCCGACGCCCACATCATCGGGTCGGGTATCCAGTTTCTGCCCCAGGAACACCGCTTCGAGAAGTGGGCCAACTTCCCGGCGGCACGCCAGCGCTTCCTAAACCTGCTCTCTGAAACCAAGCCCAAAGGCCTGCTCCTCATCAGCGGCGACCGGCACATTGGTGAAATGTCTAAAGTGACGATACCGGGAGTGACCTACCCGGTCTATGAAATCACGTCGAGCGGCCTCACGCACCCAGCTACGCATAATACCAGTGAGCCAAACCCGTATCGGGTAGGTCCGCTGGTTAATCAGAAACACTACGCCCTGTTCCAATTCCAAAATAAGGGTCGCAAACTTTTCGTCACGGCCTCTTTGCGCGGAGATGAGGGTAAAGTGTTCTACTCTGAGAAGTTGAAAGTTGGGAAGTAAAGAGCAGTGACCTAGAGTGGGCCCGAGCTGGTATTCTACCAGTTTGCGACTGGTTCCGCCTCAATTGCGCTAAATTCGCATCCTACCCATTCTAACCGCCGCATTTGCCCTTGTCTTTCACTCGCTCCCTTTCGTTTCTGTGGCTGCTGCTCCTGCTGCTGAATTCCACAGACAGCTCGGCCCAGCGCCGCAGGAAATCATCATCGAAAAAGAAAACGACCCACTCGGTATCGCACCGGGCACCGGTGAGGAAGGCTTCGCCTGTTGCCAAAGCATCGAAACCGACGAGCGCGAAGCCGGTAGCGCCAGCGGCCAAGAGCCGCAACCTGCCGGTGCCATTTGCGGGCCAGCTAGGCCAGTCGCGATGGGTTGATTCCGTGATGAAGACGCTGACGCCAGACCAGCGCGTGGCGCAGCTGTTTATGGTGGCCGCCTACTCCAACCGCAAGCGCATTGATGAGGACTCCGTTTCGGCCCTGATTCAGCAGTATGGCATCGGGGGGCTTATCTTTTTCCAGGGCGGCCCGGTGCGCCAGAGCAAGCTCCTGAACCGCTACCAAAGCCAGAGTAAAGTGCCGCTGCTGGTGGCCATGGATGCCGAATGGGGCGTGGGCATGCGCCTGGATAGCGTTCAGCGCTTCCCCTATCAGATGACGATGGGCGGCGTGCGGGAAAACCAGCTGGTGTACGATATGGGCACCGAGGTAGCCGCGCAGTTTAAGCGCCTGGGCATGCACGTAAACTTCGCGCCGGTGATTGATGTGAACAACAACGCCGCTAACCCCGTCATCGGCTACCGCAGCTGGGGCGAAAACCGCGAAAACGTGACGGAGAAGAGCTACCTCTACATGAAAGGTATGCAGGACGCCGGCATTCTGGCCGTAGCCAAGCACTTCCCCGGCCACGGCGACACCGACACCGACTCACACCTGGCACTGCCGCTGCTACGCATTGATAAAAAGCGCATTGATACGCTGGAACTCTTCCCGTTCAAAAGCCTGATTCAGCGCGGCATTGGGGGCATGATGGTGGCCCACCTCAACATTCCGGCCCTCGATACCACGGGCATGCCTAGCACGCTTTCCAAGCCTATTATTCAGGGCTTGCTGAAGCAGAAGCTGGGGTTTGAAGGCATCATCTTCACTGATGCCATGAACATGAAAGGCGTCATCAGCAAGTACCCGCCCGGCGACGCCGACGTGCGTGCCTTGGTGGCGGGCAACGACGTGCTGGAGTTCAGCAAAAACATACCGCTGGCCCTGAAAATGGTGCGCGACGCCATCAACAGTGGCCAGCTCAGCCAGGCCGACCTCGATGCGCGCTGCCGCAAGGTGCTGGCCCTGAAAGAGTGGGCCGGCTTGAACAAGTACAAGCCCATCGACCTGCGTAACATCACCCAGGACCTTAACACGCCTCACGCCCAATACCTGAGCCAGCGCCTCACGGAGCTGAGCGTGACGGTGCTCAAGAACCAGAAGAATCTGCTGCCCCTGCTGCGCCTCGATACGCTGCGTCTCGCCACGCTCACCATCGGCACCAAAGACACCACCGACTTCCAACGCATGGTCTCAGATTATGCGCCTGCCAACCATTTCTGGCTGTCGGCTACAGCCTCTATGGATGAGCTGACGAAGATGCGCGAGGCGCTGAAAGGCTACAACACCATCCTGATCGGCGTAAACAACCTCGGCCGCCTGCCCGCTACCAACTTCGGTGTGACGCCGGAAACCAACGTGCTGCTGCACGAGCTGGGCGGCAAAGGCCAGAAGCTCATTGTATCGGTGTTCGGCAATGCTTACGCCGTGGCTAAAATCCGGGATATAGACCGCGCCGATGCCGTGGTACTGGCCTACCAGGAAAGCAAGAATGCCCAGGACGTAGCCGCTGAAATCATCTTCGGCGGGGTGGCGGCCAGCGGCAAGCTACCCGTGACGGTATCTGACCGCTACAGCTACGGTGCGGGCTTGGCTACCCAGGGTGGCCTACGGCTACGCTACAGCTTCCCGGAAGCCGTGGGCATGAATAATAATCTCGAAGCCCGCGTCGATTCCATTATGAACGGCGCTGTGGCGGCCAAGGCATTCCCCGGCGGTGAGGTGGTTATTGCCCGCCGCGGCGTTGTGGTGCTGCGCAAAAGCTACGGCACTCACTCCTTCCAGGATGCGCCCGCCCAGGCCGGCAAACCTAGCCGCCCTGTCCGCAACACCGACCTATACGACCTGGCTTCCCTCACCAAAGTATCGGCCACGCTGCCGGCCTTGATGAAGCTCCAGGACGAAGGCAAATTCTCGCCTGAGATGACGCTAGGCCAGTTGTTTCCGGAGTTTAAAGGCACCAACAAAGAAAGCCTGAAGCTGCGCGACGTGCTCACGCACCAAGCCCGCCTGAAGGCCTGGATTCCGTTCTGGCGCGACTACACCAAGCCCAAAGGCTTCTTCAACGCCATCTTTGGCAAGAGCCCCGACGCTAAAGACGTTTCCACCACGCAGCCCGTGGAGCTGAACCGCCGCTACTTCCGCCCCGATTCTTCGGCCCGGTTCCCGCTGCGCGCCGCCAGCAGCCTGTGGGCCCGCAAAGACTTTCCGGAGCGCATTACGAAGGCCATTGCGGAGTCGCCGCTGAATGAGAAGCCGGGCTATGTGTACTCCGACTTGTCGTTTATTATGTATCCGCGCTTCGTAAAATCGGCCTCGGGCAAGCCGCTAGGCCAGTTTATCACCGACGAAATCTACCGGCCACTGGGCGCTACTTCCCTGGGCTATAACCCCACTAACCGCTTCCCGCTCAGCCGCATTGCTCCCACGGAGTACGACTCGCTGTTCCGCCACAGCCAGCTGCACGGCACCGTGCACGACGAAGGCGCGGCCCTGCTCGGCGGCCTCTCCGGCCATGCGGGCCTGTTCGGCAACGCCAACGACCTGGCCAAGCTAGTGCAGCTCTACGCCTGGAACGGTAAGTACGGCGGGCAGCAGCTCATCAAGCCTGAGACCATGGCCGAGTATACCAAGTGTCAGTTCTGCCCCGATAACCGCCGTGCCCTCGGCTTCGACAGGCCTGCCGCCAACCCCACCGTCAATTCAGCCAAGAGCGTTTCGCAGCTGAGCTACGGCCACACGGGCTTCACAGGCACCTATTTCTGGGTTGACCCCAAGGAAGAGCTGACCTGCATTGTACTTACCAACCGCGTGAACCCCACGCGCCGCAACAACAAGATTTCGGAGCTGAGTGTACGCTCTGGCGTGCTGCAAGTAGCGCTGGAAAGTATCCGGCAGCCCCGGAAGCAAGCCGTCGAAAGCACCGTTCCGCAAGAAAACTAGTAGAGAGCCCCGGTGATGAGCCGGGGCTTTTTTGTTGCAGCAAAGCAAGGCCTTCCTTGGCATTTCTGCATTTCGTGAACAGGAGATATAATCCGTGTCTTTGTTACGATTTATTGCACTCTCTGCCGGAAATCTGCTAGCTTAAAGCTCCCACCAACCCCACTACCGTTCCATGTTAGGCCTAATGATGAACACGCCCCTGCGTATTGCGGGGCTGCTGGAACACGCCGCCAAGTGGCACTCCGACACGGAAATAGTTTCCCGCCTGCCCGAAGGTGGCCTACACCGCTACAACTACGCCGCCGCGCATGAGCGCAGCAAGCAGCTGGCCAACGCCCTCACGGAGCTTGGCATCCAAAACGGCGACCGAGTGGGCACCCTGGCCTGGAACACGCACCGCCACTTCGAGCTGTACTACGGCATTTCAGGCATGGGCGCGGTGTGCCACACCATCAACCCGCGGTTGTTTTTCGAGCAGCTCGTGTACATCATCAACCACGCCGAGGACCGCCTGCTGTTCTTCGACCTCACGTTTCTGCCGCTGGTAGAAAAGCTAGCACCCAGCTGCCCCACGGTGGAAAGCTGGATCTTGATGACTGGCCGCGCCCACATGCCCGAGACGACTACGCTGCCCGATCTGCGCTGCTACGAAGACCTGCTGGCGGCCCACAACAGCGCGTACGAGTGGCCTACGTTTGATGAAAACACAGCCTCCTCCCTGTGCTACACCTCGGGCACCACCGATCAGCCCAAGGGCGTGCTCTACTCCCACCGCTCCACGCTGCTGCACAGCTACGCCGCCTCCCTCCCCGACTGCTTCAACTGCTCTGCCCGTGATGTGGTGTTGCCGGTAGTGCCCATGTTCCATGTCAATGCCTGGGGCATTCCGTATATGTGCCCCCTGAATGGCTGCAAGCTGGTGATGCCCGGCCCCGGCCTCGATGCGGCCAGCCTTTTTGAGCTGTATGAGCAGGAAGGCGTGACGTTCACGGCTGGCGTGCCCACCATCTGGTTCGGCCTCCTGACGTTTATGCGGGAGAAAAAGCTACAGTTTTCCACACTCAAAAAGATGATTGTGGGCGGCGCTTCCTGCCCACCGGCGCTGCTGAAGGCCTTTGATGAAGAGTTGCACGTGGAAATCCGGCACGCCTGGGGCATGTCGGAAACCTCGCCGCTGGGCACCGTTTGCACCCTTAAGTCGCAGCAGCTGGCGCTTACGCCTGATGAGCAGTTCGCCATCCAGATCAAGCAGGGACGCGCCATTTTCGGCGTGGATATGAAGATTGTGGACGACGAAGGCCAGGAGCTGCCGCACGATGGCGTGGCCTTCGGCGACCTGCTGGTGCGCGGCCCATTCATTGTGGCCGATTACTTCGGCTCTGAGCACCCAGGAGAACTGACCAAATCGGGCTGGTTCCGCACCGGCGACGTGGCCACCATCGACCCGGCCGGCTTCATGCAAATCACCGACCGCTCGAAAGACGTCATTAAGTCGGGCGGCGAGTGGATTTCGAGTATCGAGCTGGAAAACCTAGCTGTAGGCCACCCCCACATCGCCGAAGCCGCCGTTATCGGGGTACCGCACCCCAAGTGGAGTGAGCGGCCTTTGCTGGTGGTGGTGCGCAAGCCTGACGCCAGTATTTCGGCCGAGGAACTACTGGCCTACTACGAGGGAAAAGTGGCCCGCTGGTGGATTCCGGAAGCCGTGGAATTTGTGGAGCAACTCCCACACACAGCCACCGGCAAGCTCCTCAAAACCAAGCTCCGTCAGGATTTCGCGGGGTATGAGTTTGGGTGATGGAGGTAGTGAGAGAGTGAGGAGGCGAAGCGGTGAATTGATGTTCAGACTGGCCTAGGGGCCTACAAACTGTGGCCTAAACCGGTCATTGCGAGGAGGCACGACGAAGCAATCTTTCCTTGCCGTAGGCAGCACATCTGACAAAACCGAAAAGCCCTTACTTCCACAGCGGAAGTAAGGGCTTTTGCTTAGGCTAGCAATTGGCGCTAGTGGAAGGAAAGATTAGCTGCGCTGTCCTGCGGGTGCTTCGCTCCGCTCGCAATGACAGGACTACCAGGCCGTGTAGGCCAGTAAACTCACCAGTTCACCAACTCGTTATTTCACCGAACCAGGCTGCTGGCTCTGCATTTTATCGGCAATGGATTTTTGCAGTTCCGGCAGGTGCTCCTGCACGCGCTTCTGCCCGATTTCCATCCCGGCCTGCATCAGCATGGGCATTTTCTGGATGGTTTTACGCCCAACGGGCGTCTGGTAGAACTTGTTCAGCTCTTTCAATTCCTTCTCCGTGAATTCCTGCGCGTAGAGCTGCACCAGGTCATCTTTGATGGACTGCCAGCTCATATACTTGTTGATAAAGGCCCGCATTTCAGGCTCCACGGGCTTCATTTCGGGCCGCTGTTCCAGTTGCGCATCCAGCATCCGGCTCGTCATTTCCGACATGTTTTTCTCGCTGCCCGTGGTGATTAACAGTTCCTCAGCGGCCTTGCGGTGGCTGGCAGAAACCGGCGCCGCCGTGGCAGAGGTAGCGGTAGTCGATTGGGCTTGTACGGCCGGGGCAGCCAGCACAAGCGCCGCTGCCAGTATCCACAGTTTTGTCATACCTGAAATACGAGAAATTGAATGGCTCGTTGGCTTGACGGTGCAAAGCCGCGTGCAAGTAGCCTAGGCCACCTCACACCTTAATAATGATCTGCTTTTTGTACATCACCCACAACACCCCCAGCCAGATGAGCACGCACACAATGGCGCCCGCCAGCGAGGCATTCACGGGGCTGAAGTAGGGCACAAAAAACGTATCATATAGCCACACGCGTAGGCCAGTAGGGCCGTTGGGGCCATCCACTTTTATCATGTTCAGCAGGCGCGGCACCAGGCCCGAGAGGAAAAACACGGTAATGGCATTGACACCGAAAACCAGCGGCGCCTTAATCCAGCCGCGGTAGCCTTGCACGTCGCAGAGCCAGTAGAGCGCGGCCAGCACCGCCACTCCCAGTCCACCCGCATACAGCACGTAGGAGCTGGTCCAGAGGCTTTTGTTGATGGGGAACCAACCATTCCAGATCAGGCCCAGCACCACAGCGGCGCCACCGCCCACAAACAGCCACGCTACTTTGGTAGCCGGCTCCACATCGCGGCGGCGCAGCCAGCGGGCCGTGAGCATACCCAGTAGGCCAGTGCCCACGGCGGGCAGCGTACCCAGCAAGCCTTCGGGGTCCCAGGTGCGGCTTTGTTTCCAGAGGTGTGCCTCGCCCAGCACCGTGCGGTCGAGCCAGGCGCCGAGGTTGGTGCCGGCCTCCAGGTTGGCGGGGCCGTAGCCGGGCACCGGCACCACTTGCAACAGGATATTATAGAGCACCAATATGGTAACCAACAGGCCTAGCTGCTGCCGCCAAGTAGTTTTCAGGAACACGATGCCACAGATGAGAAACACCAACGCAATGCGGGCCAGCACGCCCGGAATGCGCACCGTGCTAAAATCAAACGACGGAAACAGACCCGAAAATAGGCCTAGGCCATACAGAATAGCGGCCCGCTTCAGGATGCGCAGCATGGTGCGGCCGTGGGTTTCGGGTTGCTGCCGGGCACTATCCAGGGCATACACCAGGCTCACGCCCACGATGAACAGGAAGAAGGGAAAGATGAGGTCGGTGGGGGTGCAGCCATGCCAGTGGGCATGCTCCAGCGGCGCATAGATATGGCCCCAGTCGCCGGGGTTATTCACCAAGATCATGGCCATGACGGTGATACCCCGAAATACATCGAGGCTGACGAGGCGGCCGGGCTGGGAGGCCTCGGCCAGGGGCTGGGCGCCGGTGGTGTGTACGGCGGCCTGAGTAGTGGTCTGCATGCAGAAATATAGGGGGAAGAACTATAGCGTAAGACAAGCAAGTGGCACCTGCCACAGCCAGATTTTTCTCCAGGCCTCTCGAAGCTGGTAACGAAGATGCTACTGAGCGCGGAATATCCATACTCCCTTAAGCATCATCAAAAATCTATATAGTTGGTTTCTGAATTTCGCTCCTGTAGTTTTAGCAGACATTTTTTTGGTTTTTCCTGGCAAAAACCAGCACAATTACTGCGCTCTCTCTACTTCCGCGGCTGCTATTCCTTCTTTTTGGTATTTTCTGAGGTTCTGCTCTCTTTTTACGAAAGATTGGACTGCCGCCAATTCCCACTTTAGCTGTTCTAGGCCTCTTTCTGCCTTCAGTAGCTACCTTCCTTTCCCCATCCTCTCACACACTTTCTTCGCATGAAAAAACTTCTATGGTCTCCTCTGGCCTTGGGGGTGCTGTTAGCTTCACCGCCGAGCTACGCCCAAACAGCGGCCACCCGTACCCTAACGGGCACGGTGGTTGGCTCCAACGACCAACAGCCCCTGCCCGGCGTGAACGTGCTGGTAAAAGGCTCCACCCAGGGCACCCAAACCGACTCCGAAGGCCGCTACTCCCTGCCGAATGTACCGGAGGGCAGTACGCTGGTGTTTAGCTTCATCGGCTACACCAGCCAGGAGTACCGCGTAGGCAATGCCACCACGGCCAGCATTTCGCTGGCACCCGACTCCAAGAGTCTGAACGAAGTAGTGGTGACGGGCTACGGCCTGAAGCAGGAGCGCACCGACCTCAACTACAGCGCCCCCCAGGTGCAGGGCTCGGAGCTCGTAGAATCCCGCCAGACCAACATCGTGAATGCCTTGCAGGGCAAAGTAGCGGGTGTGCAGATTACCTCTTCCGGTGGCGCGCCCGGCGAAGGCGCAGCCATCGTAATTCGAGGTGGCAACTCCCTGGATGCCAATAATCAGCCGCTGTTTGTGGTGGATGGCATCATCATGGACAACAACTCGTTCGTGGAAAGCACGGCGCCAGGTGGCGGCTCAGGCTTCAACGGATTGCTGGGCCGCTCTACGGCCAACCAGAACCGCGCTGGCGACCTGAACCCCGAAGATATCCAGAGCATGACGGTGCTGAAGGGCCCGGCTGCGGCGGCCATTTATGGCCTACGCGCCGCCAACGGTGCCGTGATTATCACAACCAAAAAAGGCTCGGCTGGTCGTGCTACCATCAACTACCGCACGCAGTTTTCGGTAGATGAAGTAAACCGCCTGCCCAAGCTCCAGGACCAGTACAAGCAGGGCGCCAATGGCGTATTTGATGCTTCCACGCGCAACTCCTTCGGGCCGCGCTTTCAGCCCGGCGAGCAGGTATATGATAACCTGGGCGACTTTTTCCAGACGGGCAAAAGCTGGCAGCACTACCTGACGATGTCGGGCGGCACCGACAAGAACACCTTCCTGTTCTCCGGTTCCCGCACCGATGTTTCGGGCGTAGTACCTACCAGCCTCTACGATAAAACCACCCTGCGCCTAGCCGGCACGGCCAAGCTCACCAATAAGCTCAGCGTAACGGGCTCGGCCCAATACCTGAACGTGGGCGGCCGCACACCACTGCAAGGGCCTGGCTTATTTGCTAGCACCGGTGGCTACCTCGTGAGCCTACTGAGCTGGCCCCGCAACGACGATGCCCGCAACTACCTGAACCCCGACGGTACGCGCCGTCGTCTGTTGGGCACGGGTACCTCGGCCAACGACGCCGACAACCCGTACTTCACGGTCAACCGCAACCCCCAGACTACCCGCACCAACCGCTTTATCGGCAACATCCAGACTACGCTGGATTTGTACAAGTGGCTGGCATTGAGCTACAACATCGGCACCGACTTCTATGTGCAGAAGGACCGCTCCATCCGGGCGGTGGGTACTTCCCAGTCCGGCAACCAGGACGGTGGCGTGGGAGAAACCTCTACGCTGAATCGGCTGCTCAACTCCAACTTCCTCGTCACGCTCAAGCACGAGCTGAATGAGAATGTGAACGGTGCCCTCACGCTGGGCAACACCGTGGAAATGAGCCGGGCGGAAACTACCGACAACCTCGGATTGATTTTCCTGAATCCATTCCCGGTTATCCCGTCCATCAACAACACGGTCAATCGCAATACGCTTGTTACCAATACAGAGCGGCGACTGATTGGCAACTTTGCCCGCCTGAACATCAATTTGCTGCAGCAGGTAAATGTGGAGTTGAACGGCCGTATCGACCAGTCGTCTACGCTGCCTAGGCCAGGTGAGAACAAGAACTTCGGCCGCTCCTTTGGCTACGGCTCCGTGGCACTTGGCTGGCAGTTTACCAAGCTGCTAGGCCTAGACCAGAACCCCTGGCTGAACTACGGCAAAATCCGGGGCTCAATTGCCGAAGTCGGCAAAGACACCGGCCCCTACCGCGTCGATTCGCCGCTGGCGCAGGCCACCTACATCGGCGGTGGTTTCCGCAATGGTTTCTTTGGCTCCAACCGTCTGCTGGTGCCGGAGCGCACCCGCGCCTACGAGTTGGGCATTGACCTGCAGTTCCTGAAGAACCGCCTGGGCCTGGAAGCCAACATCTACCAGCAAGACACCCGCGACCAGCTGATTGCGCCGCGCGTGAGCCAGGCTACCGGCTTCATTCTGCAGTACATCAACGGCGGCACCGTAACCAACCGTGGCCTCGAAGTTGCCCTACGTGGTACCCCGGTGGAAAACGTCGGCGGCTTTACCTGGGATGTTAACGCCAACTTCTACGCCAACCGCAACAAGGCCACCAAGCTGCCCGGCTTCCTGACGGAAGTGTACCAGTCGGACGCCTTTATTATTGATGTAGCCCGGGGCGGCGCCTTCCCCGGCAAGCCAATTTCCTCCATCAGCTCCCTGGATTTCCAGCGCGCTCCTGATGGGCAAATCCTGATTAGCCCTACCACAGGCTATCCGCTCATCAACACCAGCACCTTTGTGTATGCTGGCAACCGCGCCCCCGATTATACGGTGCAGGTGACCAACAACTTCCGCTACAAAGACCTCTCGCTGGCCTTCCTCTTCGATTTCCGCAAGGGTGGCAAAGTGGTGAACGGCAACGACTGGCTGGCTACCCGCCAGGGCCTGAGCGAGCGGACACTGGACCGCTACAAGCAAGTGGTATTCTCGGGCGTAGTGGCCCAGGCCGATGGTTCGTACACGCCCAACACGCGCCAGGTAGAAGTTACGCAGAGCTACTACCAGAACATTCTGGGAGCGGTAGGTACGCCCTTCATTGAAGATGGCTCCTGGACGCGCCTGCGCTACGTGACCCTGACCTATAACCTGCCCTCTACCCTGTTCACGAACTCCAAAGCCGTGCAGGGCGTTGAGCTGGCCGTTACGGGCCGCAACCTACTCTTGCTCACCAAGTACAGCGGCGTCGATCCGGAAACGGCAGCGGCCGGTGCCGGCGTGCGCGGCGGTGGCTCCAGCGGCTTCGACTACGGCAGCGTGCCCGGTACGCGCGGCGTAGACATGAGCCTGCGGGTGAAATTCTAAACTCAGCGCCTGCTGCCTTTAGACTAAAGACAGAGTAGCCGCTTGCTATGCGCTACCTGGCCTAGGATACTGGCCTACAGGCTCTACGACTTACGACAATTCAATGAAACGATATCTGCTTTTTCTAGGCCTACTCCTTGGGAGTGGGGCCACGCTCACATCCTGTGAGAGCTTCCTGGATTCCAACACGGACCCCAACAACCCCATTACCTCCACCCCGAACTATCTGCTGCCCGGTATCATCTCCCAGGCCATCCAGACGCAGATGTTCACCGCGCTCACCACTACGTACATCACGCAGTACACGGTGCGCAAATCTCCGGCTAGCAGCACCGACCAGTTTGTGCTCAGCAACGGCAACAGCACCAATACCTTCAACTACAGCTACTACTACTCCGGCGGCAACATCCCGACGATGGCCGCTGCTGCCGAGAAAGAAGGCTCTCCGCAGTATGTAGGAGCCGGCAAGATCATTCAGGCTATGCTGATGGCGCACGCCACCGACATGCTCGGTGATATTCCGTATTCGCAGGCCTACCAGGGCGCCGCGAACTACACACCCGTGTATGACCCGCAGGAGCAGATTTACCAGAACATCCAGACGCTCTGCGACGAAGGCATTGCCCTCATGCAGACGCCTGCGGCCCAGGAGTTTCGCCCGCTGTACATCACGTCGCCTGCCATTTCGGGGGATATTCTGTTCAAAGGCGACCCAGCCAAGTGGATTAAATTTGCCAATGGTCTGAAGGCGCGCCAGCTCAACCACCTGAGCAAGAAAAGCACCTACAGCCCAGCCCAGATTCTAGCTCTCGTGGACAAGAGCATGACCAGCTCCGCTGACGACGCACAGCTGCAGTTTCAGGCGGCGGTGGCCCCGCTCACGGGTACTACCAACATCTTCGGCACCACGCGGAACAACTATGCCACGGCTACTTTTTCCAGCAACATCATCAAGTATCTGAACGGTAATGCCGCCGGCGCGGCCTACCCAGGTATCGTGGATCCGCGCTTCACCATTATGGCTACGGCTACCAGCACGGGCGCCGACCCAGGCGTGGGCGGAGCAGCTACCAGCAACATCGTGAACGGCTTCACCGACTTCTACAGCTCCTGGTACGCCCGTGATTTGGGCTACTTTGAGGTGTTGAGCTACCACGAAGTGAAGTTCATTGAAGCAGAGGCTGCTTTCAAATCGGGTAACCTGACCCGTGCTCTGGATGCCTACAAAAAAGGTATCCGGGCACACATCACCAAGATTGGTGCAGGTGGCTCGAATGGCAACCCCGCCGTCACCTTCCCGGTGCTGACGACTGCCCAGATTGATGCCTACATGAACAGCGCCGCCGTGGCCCAGACCACTGCCGAGCTGAGCCTAAAGCGCATTATGGAGCAGAAGTACATTGCCATGTTCCTGAATCCGGAGTCGTGGTCGGATATGCGCCGCTATGATTTCAGCCCCGAAATTTATGTGAACCTGCAGTACCCCGCCAACGCCAACTCGGTGCTGGCGCTCAAGCCCGATTACAAGGACCGCTGGCCCCGCCGCATGCTGCCGGGCGCTACCGAAGTGCTCTACAACCCGCAGGCTATCAGCAATCTCTTCGCTGAAGCCGGCGCCGCCAACAACGACGACTACATTACAAAGCCGCTGTGGTGGGACCGGCCCTAGTGCCGGCCAGTAGTACACATTCCTGATCTTCTAACGGACTTTTCTCCATGAAGCATATAACATTCCGCCGCCTGGTTCCGGGCTTGCTGGCCGTAGTAGGTGGCCTAGCGCTGGCCAGCTGCGAAAAAGAAATCGATACCTATTACGACGAAATAGGTCCTCAGTATCCCACGTTCCTGGCTAACGCCCTGGGCACCGCCACCAAATACGCTCCCGGCGAAGTGGTGCAGTTTGAGTTGCAGTTTGCACAGCAGACCGCGCCCATTCGCGAAATCCGGATTCTGCAGAAAGTAGAGCCCGGCCGCGACTCCACGGTGGTGCAAACCATTCCGTACAAAGCCGCCTTCTCGAAGCGCAAGCAGGCCGATACGCTGGTGGTAAACTACACCGTGCCCGCCGGCCAGAACAAGGCCAACGTGCGCGTAGATGCTGTAGTGGTGTCGGATAATAGCCAGACCAAAACCCGCTCGTTTGCCTTCCGTCTGGCCGAAGCTACGCCTACCATCAAGGTAAACTCCACCACGAACGTAACGGCACCGGCCGGCGCGACGCCTGTTCCCGGCGACGTAGTGCGCTACAATATTCTGCTGAACCAAGGCGGCATCAATACGGCCACAGCACTTACCACAACGGGCACGCTCTACAGCAACCTCGATAGCCTAGTGACCTATGTGAAAGTGGGGACGGCTGCTGAGCGTCGCGCGCTGAAAGCGGTGCGGCTACCAGCTGGCACGGCGGCACAAACCGGCGCGCAAACCTCTACCAACGTAGATGTGACCGTACCAGCTGCCAGCAGTGGCCAGGAGGTAACGTACCGCTTCGAGGTGAAGTCGCGCTACCAGAACACGGTACCGCCCGCCGCTCCTACCATCCGGACGGCTACGGCTACAGCGGCCACCTTCACGCCCGGCACTACCACGGCGCTGGCAGCAGCCCGTACGGCTACGCTCACCTTCACCGGCACCGGCGGGGGCGACCTGGCCGCCTTCGATCTGACCACCTTCACCACAGTGGCTGCTGCCGACGCCGCTACCAGCAAGGATATTAGCATCAGCAGCACAGCCACCAACGCCGTGCAACTGAAGGCGCTTAACACCACGAAGTTTGTGGCTACTACCGCCGCTGTATACACAGCCGCCACGCTCAATAGCATCCGGCAGGTATATCAGTCGGCCGCAGCTGCCAGCCAGCTCACGACTCTGGATAACGTAGCGGTAGGCAACGTATTCGTGGCTCGCCTGCGAGGCCTAGACCAGTATGTTGTCTTCACCGTGACGGGCATCAACCGTACATCGGCCACAGATGTAGCCGTGACCCTGGCCGTGAAAATGCTCTAGGCCAGTCTGGTTTCCGTAGAAAGCAAAAAGCTCCTCCCAGATTTGGGAGGAGCTTTTTTTATGCAAGGCTCACTGCGCTGTCTGTTGTGCCGAGGCTAGTAGGTATCACGTGCATTCCTCCTTCGCTTTCATCACGCAGCGCAGGCGATATACAGAACCATTTAGTTCACCCAAAATATCAGCCTCCACGCTCAGATATGGCAGAAAACCGCTTCCTACACTGCGCCTACTGGCCTAGACAGCAGCAGACAACCGGTGAGTAAGCGCTTTGACTATCCGGGTCGCAAACCTGTGTTTCTGTTACCTTTGGCCTGAAACTACCTTACTGTACTTGCTATAGAAAGTACTGGTTTCTTTCGTTTCCCTGCTCTTTTATGCTTCGCATCCTGTTAGGCGAGGCATCAATTCCTACCTCGTGCAACCAACTCGTCATTACTTTTCTAACGCCGTGGGCGCCGTCGATTATGTACCCGGCGCCTATGTTTATCTGCATTGGTCGGGCGCTCCGCTCAGTAGCTTGGAATTCCGGGGCCTGTACATACACACCCGCAACCTGCTGCAGCGGCATCAGCTGACCGCCATTCTGGCCGACCACCATGCTATGCCTCAGGCGCCCGATGAAGCTGACCGTGACTGGTTACTCCGGGAATGGCTCCCTCAAACCATACAGGACACGCGTTTTGCTCGCTACGCTGTAATTCCTACGCCCGCCCCCGAACACCGGCTACATACGGATGGCGTATTACGCGACCTAGGCCACTACGTGACGGTGGGCGCTTTCCTTTCCCTCGAGGAAGCTACGGCCTGGATCAGCGGCCCACTGTAAGCATCTGCTGAAAGTTACCCTGCTATACCAGCTTCTATACACGTGGCCTAGAGGAAGATCGGGCTGCCGGGGCTATATTTTGGGCCAGGGTTTCGCGCAGGAATCCGGTTTTCAGGTGCTCGTAGAAGGAATGCGGATCTATGAGGGAAGCCACTGCCTGCGCCATCATGCCGCTGAGCAGCAACTGAAAGATAGCGGAGTGGCGGTCAGTCATTTCCAGCACCAGGATAGCGGCCGTGAACGGGGAGCGCACCACACCCGTCAGAAAGCTGACCATGCTCACTAGGATAAGCAGATTGCGGTCTTCCAGCGGTACTTGCCCCAGCCGGCAAAGGGCGTCGCCGAGCACCGCCCCGGCGCTTAAGGAAGTAGCAAAGATGCCGCCGGCCCCACCCCCGCTGTAGCTCAGGGCCATGCCTGCAAAACGAGCCGGAAACAAGTACCAGGGCGTTTGGCCATCATTCTGAAACAGGAGCCGATTGATAATAGGCTTACCCGTACCCACTCCCTCCTGGCCTACGGCGTAGGCCAGGGCCGCCAGCAGCAAGCCGCACGCCAGTACCCAGGCGGCCTGCTGAGCAAAGGAGACAAAGCGCTTACGGTAAGCATTCAGCCACAGCAGAGATTTGGCAAACAAGGCCCCTGCCAGCCCACACAGAATGGCCACCAGGGCCACCGTAGCCAGAAACCACCCGGCGTGGGGCGTTACCTTCGGGAAGCCCAGATAGAGATAAGACCCCAACAGGGACTGTGCCGTGAGGCCGGCCACAATAACGGCGGAAAACACGGCCATCCGGAAGCGTGCCATGTGCATTTGGGTGAGCTCCTCTACCACGAACACAATGCCGCCCAGCGGTGTGTTGAAAGCGGCCGCTAACCCGGCCGCGCCCCCCGTAACCAAGGCAATCTGGCGGGAGAGCTGAGGCCAGCCCGCCGGCTGCAGGCGGTTGATAGCCCGGAAAATAGCAGCCGAAATCTGGATGGTAGGACCCTCCCGACCAATCACGCCCCCACCCAGCAACAGTGCCACGCTGCTAAGCACCTTGATGATGGCCACGCGCAAGCTCAGCAGATAGCTTGTGCGGTGGTGGTGCCCGGGAGTGGAGAGTTCAATGCCGGCCATCAGCTGGGGTATGCCGCTGCCGCGTGCTGCCGGGGCCCAGCGCTGTACCAGCACCCACGACACAAAAAAGGCCAGGGGTGTGAGCACAAACGCCAACAACGGCTGCTGCCGTAGCCAGGTAAAACTTACTTGCTCGGCCCACACAAATAGCTTCTCATACCCTACCGCCACCACGCCCACTACAATGGAGGCAAACCAGAACGGAAAACTCTGCAGAATAAGTCGGCGGACCCGGTCTGTGTAGAGGCGTTGCAAAAAGTGCTGATCAAGCCATGAAAGGGCTCTGGTGTAGCGCGAGCTAGAGTCGGGCATGCTGAATAAAGTATGGGGGAGGCACCAGGCTGGTGAGCAAAAAGGAACCCTCAGGTTTACGGGGCCGCGGCCAACCTGACCGACTACGCAAAGAATACGGCTGTAAGCTCGTGCTCAGCCAGTGTGGTTTTTACCAAGGAAAAGGGTGGCCTACGTAGGCCACCCTTTTCCTTGGTACGTCAATTTAGCGTTTACCGAATATCCGCTCTAAGAGGCCGCTTCTACGCTTGGTTTTGGTCTTAACCTTGATTTTGGTGGGAGCCGATGTGCCCACGGTAGGCCTAGGCGTGGGTACCGGACGCGTGGGTGCTGGCACGGTAGGCTGCGGGGCAGGTACCGGAGCCGGCGCGGGTGTAGGAGCTTGGGCCATTACAATTTCGGCGGGGCGGCCGGTGCTAAGCACGCGCACGGGCGAGCTTTCATTGTGGAGCCGGTCTACGGCCGTGAGGTAGTAGCCGTAGGCCACTCCGCGGCGGGCGGTGGTATCGGCAAAGAACAGACCGCGGCCGGCTTGGGGGCGCAGCACCGCCAGAATATTGCGCGGGTCGTCGGGGGTGGGCTGTGTATTGGTATCGAAGCGGTAGAGCACGTAGTAGGCAGCCGCGTCGCCATCGGAAGCCACGGGGCTGGGCTGCCAGGTGAGCGTGTTGGCTACTGCCGAAGCTGTGAGCACCAGGTTTTGCGCGGGGCGCGGCGGCACTGCATCCAGCCAGGGCATGGTGGGTATAAGTGCGGGGTACCGGAACTCGTGCTGCCGCAACGAATCGGTGGTGTGCAGCGGATTGGAGAGCAACGACTTGGAGCTGAAGAATACGCTGCCGCTGACCTCAGTGGGGTACGAGCGGTTCACGCGTACCTGCCGGGGCAGCTCACGCGGGTTGCGCCAAGTGGTATCGGCGCGGGTATTTTCCAGCATGCGGTAAGCGCCCTGCCCGATATAGAGGTGGCGGCCATTGCTGTTGCGCGCCCACCACTCTACCAGCACCGGGTATTGCGCCACCTTAAAATTGCTGCTCCAATAGAGCTGCGGCAGCACATAATCAACCCAGCCTTGGCGCAGCCACTCCAGTGCGTCGGCGTAGAGGCCATCGTAGCCCTGGAAGGCTTTGGTGGCCGAGCCGTTGGGGTCGGTGGTTTGGTTGCGCCACACGCCGAAGGGCGAAATACCGAACTTCACCCAGTGCTTGGTGCTCTGAATGGTATCGTGCAGGGTATGGATCAGCTCGTTCACATTCTCCCTGCGCCAGGCGGCCAGGTCGAGGTTGTTGGGGTTATAGCGGGCGTAGGCCTGTTCGTCATGAATGGTCTGGCCGGCTTCGGGGTATGGGTAGAAATAGTCGTCGAAGTGGACACCGTCGATGTCGTAGCGCTTCACTACATCCAGAATTACCTGCGAGATATAGTTGCGCACTTCCGGTAGGCCAGGGTTGTAGAGCAGCTTGCCACTGTAGCGCAAAAACCACTCGGGGTGCTGCCGGAACGGGTGGTTGGGGGCCAGCCGGCGCGTCACGGAATCCATGGAAGCGCGGTACGGGTTGAACCAGGCATGAAACTCCATGCCACGGTTGTGCGCTTCTTCAATCAGGAAGGGCAGCGGATCGTAGAGCGGCGACGGGGCCTTGCCCTGGGTGCCGGTGAGCCACTTGCTCCAGGGCTCCAGGCTGCTTTGGTAGAAGGCATCGGAAGCGGGCCGCACCTGCACAAACACGGCATTGATGCCGCTGCGCTGGTGGTTATCCAGAATCCGGCGGTACTCGCGGCGCTGCTGGTCGGGCGTGAGCGTGCGGCTGCTAGGCCAGTCGATGTTTTCTACGGTAGCAATCCAGACACCACGCAGCTCCCGCTTAGGCGGAGCATCGGCGGCGGTAGCTACCTGACTGCCAAACAGGCAGATGAAACACAAAAACAGTAAAAACAGGAAGCGGCCGGGGGCAATCAATTGAAACATTACCGCAAAACTACAAAGACGAACATGGGGAAACGACGGAATTATCTCATTCTGAAACTCCACAACGAGACAATGCCCTCATTTCATCTTTGCACTGCGTCAAATGGCAAGTCCAGCAGGTCAAACTCGGCCCATTGCTGATGATCGTAGTGCCACCACTCGCCGGGGTAGTTGATGAAACCGTGCTGACGCATGGTAGCTAGCAGCACACTACGGTTGAGCATGACGTGGGCCGGCAGTTGGCCGTAGCGCGAGTGGGCGGCCGGCGTCAGGTCATCGAAATCGGTGGGGAGGGGCACTAGCTCGTTGGTGCTCAGCTCAATCAGGCCCACATCTACGGAGCAACCCCGGTTGTGGCGGGAGCCGCGCCAGGGCGGGGCGGCAAAGTTTTCGTCCTGCACTTGCTCGTACATGCGCACTGTCACGCTGTAGGGGCGGTAGGCATCGTATAGGCACAGGCCTAGGCCTCTTTCAGCCAGCGAATCCTGAACGGCTGCCAGCGCCTCGGCTACCGGCTGCCGCAGCAGCGCCCGCGCCGCCGGGTACACAGCCGCCCCAAAGATATTCTCGTTGGTAGCGTAGCGAATATCGAGCACAATGCCCGGAATCAGCGCCGCCACATCCACTAGCGCATGGCTCGGGTTGGCTTGCACCAGCTGGCGGTAGTCGCCTACGGAAGTAATGACGGGAAGCCCGTGGTATGGATCAGACATAAATTCGCAGCAACTATCAACTAGCGCAAGCTGAACGATAAATGCACTTTGTTACGCCTCCATAAAGTATACGGTTATCTATATTCAATCATCAGCGCCCTGAATAGCCTCCTTTTTACTGACGCTTTTTAGCTTTCCGGTTGGCCTGCTGCTGCACTTCATACGCGTACACTACTTCGCCCACCCGGCGCAAGAAGGGGAAGCCCACCGTATCGTACTCGTACTGGTCGTCGTTGAGCACGCCGTCCGAGTTAGTATAGACCACGGCACTGAGCAGAAACTCCACTCCCAGCGCCTCGTTCCGGATGTAGGCGTTATCAATGAGGAAGCCGTAGGCCTGCCCGATTTTGTTGTAGATGCGCACGCCCGGCGGCAAAGGAGCGGCTGGGCCGCCAGCCAGCAGAAACTTGGCGTAGTTATCGGGGTAGGCCGTGGAGTCGTAGTGCGGGAACGTGCTCTGGCGCGGCAGCAAGCTTAGGTAGCGGCGTAGAAACTCCGTATCGGAGGGCGCGAGGGCGAAACGCTGCCGGGCGGGCACCGCTTCCGGAAACAGCACGGCCCGCAGCACCTGCTGCAGATCAGCCAGGGAGGTGGTGTTTTTGGTAGAGAAGTCGAGGGGCTCATTGATGCGCTGACTGCCTTGCATATGCGCCTCTCCAATACGTACCCCCTTGTGGACTGGCCTAGGCCACTTACCCGCGAAAAAAGCGGCCGGCTGCACATACAAGGGGCGCGTGAGAGTCGTATCGGCGTACAGCGCCACCGGGTTGGTATGCCGGGCCGTGGAGTCGGTATCCCCAACGGAGAGGCGGTGGCGCAGCACGGTGTGGCGCAAGCCGTGGCGGTACAGGCCAGCGTTCAGCGTTGCGGGGCCAACAAACTCATAGAGCCGGTTGTAGGCGTCGTTATCACTCACCAACAGCATCTTGCGGATGTACTGCGCCAGGCTGGCCCGGCCCGTGGCGCTACTGGAGTCGTGCAGCACGGGCGTCTGCCGCGCATAGGCGGAGTCTATCCGCAGAGGAGCTTCCGGCGTCAGGTCGGGAATGTTGGCTGAAAGGGCCCGCAGCTTTTCCAGCGCCAGTACTGCCGTGGGCAGCTTTATGGCACTGGCCGGGTAGAAATACTCGTGCGGCCGCACCCGGTATCGGAAGCTGCGGAAGTGGGGCCGCCCTTGCGCATCGCGGTGTATCTGGGTGTACAGAATCTGAACCCGATGCGCGGCGGCTTGCTGTAGCACCGGGGCCAGGGCCGCATCTTGCCGCAACAGCCGCCGCAAGGGGTTGCCGGGCTGCGCCTGGGCGGAGCTGCTTTCTGTGGTTATCCAGGCTGCTACCAGCAGCAACAGGCCTACGCGCAAACTACACTTCATGCTGGCAAGATAGGCGACGGGCCCGATCTGCCGCTAGGCCACCATAAACACGTAGTGCGAAGAATACAGGGCAGGTGCGCTACTCCTAAGAGCCAACGCTGCTGCCTTGCGGTCTTCGCACTACGCGCTTACGGTTACCCGAGTGGCCTAGCTTTTGTGCTCGGGGCCACCGTCGGGGCCGGAGTTGGCGCCGCCTTCCAGGCCGTTGGTCTGGTCACTGTCGCCGTAGCCGCCCCGGATGCCGTCGCCTTCATCCTGCGTGAGGTCGTGCTGGTTGGTTTGGGGCGTGCTGGCGGGCTTATTTTCGGTGGTTTGCTTATCGGGTTGTTCGGCGGGGTTGGGCGTGGGAGTGCTCATGAGAACGAATAGAAAAGAAGATGAATAAAGGAACGGGCCAGTGAAAGCCCGGCTTAAGGCTATACGCCGGCTGGCGGTGGCGGTTGGGACTTAGTGGCGCAGGAGCTTTTTTCCCGATGCCCCGCAGGTTATCTTGCCGGTACTGCGCGGAGCTTGGCCGAGCAGCTCTACCCCCTATTTTACCGTTTTCATTCTTTCCCTATGCCTGCTACCGGCTCCGACGCTTTTCTGAAAAAAACCGACGAGGAACTGTATTACTTAGTTGAGCACCCCGAGTTTTATCACTCCGCTCTGATTATGGCCGCCTCCCAGGAACTACGCCGCCGAGGTGCGGCCCTGCCTACGCCTGCCGCCTTACCGCCCTCTCCTGCCCCGTTGCCCTTCGAGTATGAGGAGCCCGAGCCCTCCTTGCTGCGGCGCTGGCTGCCAGCTGCCCTGGCAGTTATGCTGCTGGGCCTGACGGGCTGGCTGATTCTGCGCCACACCAACACCAGCCCGGCCACAACCGCCACGGCTAAACCAGCAGCTCCGATTGTGCTGGAAAGCGTGAAGGCCCAACCTCTCCCCGATTTTGAGGCCCAAACCAAGATTCGGCTGCAGGAAATGCGCCAGCAGCTCCCGGCCGCCGACCGCGCCGATACGACTGCCACGGGCCGCTACCTACGCATGGCCCGCCGCTACTGGCTGGCCGAAAGCCAGGCCGCCCACCTGACGGATATCGCCAAGCGTGACGAAGCAGCGGGCACCTTTCCTGGTCAGCTAGACCTCACGCAGGAGCGCATCAGTTGGTTTATGCGTGCCAAAGCCTACAACCAGCACTTGCACCCTATCATGGAAGAACGCCTGACCCTGATGCAACAAGGCCTGGTGCTGCGCCAGACAATGCTCCATAACTTTAAATATCGGTTCGATAATCAGCTCATCATGATGGACCGCGACATGAACCAAGCTGATTTTGAGGCCACCGACATCGGCAATGAGCTGCGCGGAAAGCCCCGGCAGCGCGCTCCTATTCAGGGGCGCCTCTCCGACCTCTAGGCCACCTCATCAGCAATCCTGTCAGGTGCTAGGCCACTGGCAGGATTTATGACGCCACCCGCGGGGCCGGCAGTGCAGTTTTCAGCAACCCTGGAAGCGCGCCGCCGGCCCTTCGTTTATGGCTGCACCTGACCCCATTGGCCTATTTGCGCAGAAAACCGATGCCGAGCTGCTCTACCTGGCGCAGCACGGGCAGCGCTACCCGGCTGCCGTGGTACAGGGCGCGGTGCAGGAACTGCAACGGCGCGGCCTCATTCCGGAGGAGCTACCCGAACCAGCAGCTAGGCCAGTAGCTGCGCCGCCTGCTGCTCCAGAACCCACAGGCTGGGCGCTGTTGCGCGAAATCAGCCGGGGAGTTTTCTGGCCTCGGCCCGGCTACTTTATCACGCCTATCCTGCTATGGCTGAATTTACTGGCCTACGCCCTGCTTGGCATGACGGGCTCTGATGTGGTGGCGCCCAAGGCCGCCGACCTATTGCGCTGGGGAGCAAACTTCTCGCCCCTGACTTTGCACGGTGAGCCGTGGCGGTTGGTCACGAGCTGCTTCCTGCACGGCGGGCCGGCCCATTTGCTCCTGAACATGTCGTCGTTAGTGTTTCTGGGGCTGATGACGGAGGGCCTGACGGGCCGCTGGCGGTTGCTGCTGGTGTATCTGCTGAGCGGAGTGGGCGGCAGCCTGCTCAGCTTGTGGTGGCATACGCAGGGCGTGCTTTCGGTGGGCGCTTCGGGTGCGGTTTTCGGGCTCTATGGGCTACTGCTGGCCACGTTGGCGCTGCACCCCACCTCCTTCGACCGCTCGGCTCGTCGCACGGTGCTGCTCTTCATCTTTTACCTGATGGCCAGCAGTCTGGCCGGTGGCCTGGAGACCCACGCTACGGATAATGCCGCCCATGTTGGGGGGTTACTTTCTGGTTTGGTGCTAGGGAGTTTGTGGCCGCGTCGGGCGCATCAGGCTTAACGCACACTAAGCCTTTTTGCATCCTACAGGTTTATTTCTATATTCGTCAACACTATATTATTATCTGACAGATACTTACAGTCGGTTGTCACTGACCGTATAAGTAACTGCCTTGTTCCGTCCCTTACCTCAAGCTCGTTATGAAACAACTGTTACATAGAATAGCCACGGCCGTGGCTGCCGTGCTTTTTGCTGGCTCCGCCCTTGCCCAAACGCCCGCCGCCGTACCGAATGGCACCTTCGAAACATGGGCAACCCGAAGCGGCTCCGAGGCACCTCAAGGGTGGATCAGGACCGACGAAATCCTGCTGTTTTCGCCCTTGGCACCCCTGGCCCCACTCCTGGTCCCGACAGGAACTACTACTAAAGCTACCGTTGCGCACGGGGGTAGCTTTGCGGCACAAATTCAGAATGTGACCAAAACTACACCGCTGGGCAGTGGCGTGCTGCCCGGGGTGTTGTTGCTGGGCCCCCGCGTGAACCCCAATGGCAACGGCAATATAGGCGGCGGTGTGCCCTATACCAGTCGGCCTACGCGCCTGCAGTTCTGGTATAAGCTCACCGGCGACAATGCGCTAAAAGACTCTGCGGCGGTAGCGGTTGGGCTGCTCAAAACCCAAGGCGGCTCCACCGACATTGTGGCCTTCGATGCCGTGTTGCTGACTCCGGCTCCCAACTATACCCTGCTGGATATCCCGCTGACCTACATCAAAAGCTTTGCTCCCGATACGCTGGAAATGTTCTTTACCTCTGGTCTTGCGGAAACCATTACGGCTGGTACCACGCTCACGGTTGATGACGTTGTGCTGGTAGGCACCGTAACGGCTACCCGCAACCCGGCCACCGAGGCCGCCCTCCAAATTTACCCCAACCCCAGCACCACCGGCGAGTTCTCCCTGGCCTCTCTCGGCAGCCCAGCCCTTTCCACCGCTCCGTACACCGTAGCCGATGTTACGGGCCGCATCGTTGTTCGCCAGGCCGCCGCAGCCGCCAGCGAAGCCCGCGGCCGCCTCGTAAACCTCCGCGGGCAGCGGGCAGGCGTGTACCTGCTACAGCTTCATACGCCCGAAGGTCCCCTAACCCGTAAGCTCGTAATTGAGTAGGCCACGCTGGCCCACGAGTAGAAGTCCGGCCGCTGCCTTGCGTAGTGGCCGGACTTTTTTACACATTTGGCAATCGAAAAGCCAGCTTTCGGGGTTATAGAGCCAGAAGAGCCTGCCAGGCATACCGCTTTGCCGACAGAATGCAATGAGATCCTGGCGGCGGCCCTATTTACCACTCCTAGGCCTATCTGGTAGTTAATCATCTGACTTTCGTGACCGAAACCCAAGACCCTTCCAACTCAATACCGGCCGCCGGCCCTTCCCGGTGGCGGCGGGCCGCGGCGGCAGTAGGCTGGGCGGCCCGGGCCCCGCTTACGGGGGTAGGATTTCTGTATCGGGCCGGGCAGGAGAATCTGCACTTTACGCTGCCCGTGCTCAATGGCGCTTTCGGCGACCAGCTAGCCGCCCGCCACGACCCGCGGGCCATTCAGATGAGCTTCCGCCGCCACGAGGCCGATGTACCGGTAGCCGACCTGCGCCTGAGTTCCAACGCAGCCGGTAACCCCCAGAAAACGGTGGTGTTCCTGCATGGCCTCATGGGTGACGAAATTATTTGGCAAGCCGGCTCACCCGACGGCCTACGCTACGGCCCCAGTCTGCAGCAGGAGTTGGGCGTGTGTTGCTTGTATGTGCGCTACAACTCCGGCCTGCATATTTCTGAAAACGGCCGGCTGCTCCATCAGCTTCTATCCGAGCTGGTGCACACCTTCCCAGAGGCCGTGGGCGAGCTGGTGCTGGTAGGCCACAGTATGGGCGGGCTCATCATCCGAAGTGCCGGCTACTATGCCGACCAGGAGCTTAAAAACCGTCAGCCAGAACACGAGCAAACATCTAGTTGGCTAGGCCACCTGCGCAACGTGCTGCTGCTGGGCGTGCCTAACGATGGCTCTTTTCTGGAGCAGAACAGCTACTTCACCTCCCTGATTCTGCGCAAAATCAACATCTGGCCCACGCGCTTTGTCAGTGGCCTGATTGACAAGCGCAGCAATGGCATCAAGGATCTGCGCTTTGCGCGGCTGATAGAGGAAGACTGGCAAAACCCGAACGCCGACGACCTGTTTCCGCCGCGCACAGTGGTTCCGCTGCTGCCCGGCGTGCACTACCATGTGCTGGCGGGCTCCCTGCTGAAATCAGATACGTCTGTGCTGCACGATTATTTTGGCGACGGGTTGGTAGGTGCCCACAGCGCCCAGGGCCGCATCTTCCGCGACCCGGCAGCGCCTGCCGACCTGCGCATCAGCACCCAGGTATTCCCGAAGCTGCACCACGGCTCATTGCTCAGCCACCCCGAGGTGTATGCTTATCTGCGGGATGTAGTAGCCCAGGAGAACCAACGTGCTGAGTAGCCAGAGAACCAGCCGCAGCCTCTAGGCCACTACTTTGCGCTTTTCGGAAGAATACCCAAACAGCCGCTTCGTGACCATCCCGCTTCGCATTACCCATATTCAGGAAGAAGCTCCGGAAGCCAAAACGTTCTGGCTGACGCCTGCGCAGCCAGTTCCGTACCAGGCGGGGCAATACCTCACGCTGCTGCATCCGCACCACCCGGAGTTGCGCCGCTCCTATTCGCTTTCTTCGGCGCCCGAGGTGGATGTTGAGCTGGGCATCACGGTACGGCGCGTAGCCAACGGGCAGTTTTCCAGGTGGCTGATAGATGAAGCCAAGCCCGACGACGAGCTCCTTACTTTGGGAGCGGGTGGTCTGTTTACGCTGCCTGCGGCTAATGCGGTGGCCTACGAGCAGGTATTGCTGTTTGCAGCGGGTAGCGGCATTGCGCCGCTATATTCTCTTCTGAAATCTATTCTGCACACCCGGCCCGGAGTGCGGGTATTGCTGGTGTACAGCAACCACACTCTCACCGATGCTATTTTTTTTCAGGAGCTACGCGCGTTGGCTACCCGTTTCCCGGAGCGGCTCCGCATCGAGTTCCTGTTCAGCAACCACCCCAACCTGGCCCGCGCCCGCCTCTACAAAGACTTGCTGGTGAGCCTGGTGCGCGAGCATGCCACCACCACGCCAGCCCGAATGCTGGCCTACGTGTGCGGCCCCCTGAACTACATGCGGATGTGTAACTACGGCCTCCATGCCGTAGGCCTATCGGCGGGCAATATCAGGCGCGAGAACTTTGTATTGCCTCCGCCTACTCAAGCCCAGCTCCCACCCGATACGGCTACCCACCATGTGCAGCTTGAAATCGGGGGCCGGCACTTCACGTTTCCGGTGCCGTATCCCGAAACCATTCTGCGGGCCGCACGGGCCCATGGCCTCACGCTGCCGTTCAGCTGCGAAGCAGGCGTTTGTGGCAATTGCGTGGCGCGCTGCACGTCTGGCAAGGTCTGGCTTTCCTACAATGAGGTCCTTACCGAACGCGACCTGGCCCAGGGCCTGACCCTCACCTGCGTAGGCCACCCCGTAGGCGGCGACGTGCACCTGCGGGTGTAGAGCTAAGTCTGCCCTCTCTATACCGAGAACGTCATGCTTGATCTGACGTCCGCTTGTCGAAGCAAGACCGTCTTTTTCTGTTCCATACTTTCCAGCCACTAAAAAGCCCCTGCAGCTTCTGAAGTCGCAGGGGCTTTTTAGAGCTTCGTTATAATTCGCTAGCCTATCACCAGATAATTCGCTAGCCTATCACCAGCTCCGTGAAACCGGCGCTTACCACTACGCTCGGTAGCGCTAGGCCAGTTTCAGTA
Organism: Hymenobacter gelipurpurascens; assembly: GCF_900187375.1. Classification (NCBI taxonomy): domain Bacteria; kingdom Pseudomonadati; phylum Bacteroidota; class Cytophagia; order Cytophagales; family Hymenobacteraceae; genus Hymenobacter; species Hymenobacter gelipurpurascens. The sequence goes on from NZ_FYEW01000002.1 coordinate 66,999, forward strand.
GTCGTTTCCTTTGCTGCCGCTGCCGCACCGTCTAGGCTAATCATGGTTGGCGCGAAGGGCAGGCCGTGCAGCACTACGCGGTAGCTCGTGAATGAGGGCTGGAAGTCGCCTTCGGTGGTCTGCTGTAGCACCAGCCCCGTTTCGGTGCCTTTTACGGTGAAGCGGCGCGTGGTGCTTTGGCCGTTCTGGTAGCCGTAGCCTTCGCCGCCATCGTCGTAGAGCACACTGGTTTCCGTGCCGTTCTTATGGTACACGTGTAGGGTCACTTCTTCCACCACTTTCTCGCCTACGTACTGCATCACGGGGTACATGGGCAGCACGGCGCCGGCCTTGATGAACAGCGGTATACGCGTCAGGTCAGCAGCAGCCCATACTTCGGCACCGCCGGTTTTGGCTTCGTCGGTCCAGTAGTAGAACCAGTCGCCGCGGGGCAGGTACATCCAGCGGCCGTCGGCGCCGGGCGTGGTGATGGGGCACACCAGCAGATGGTCGCCGAGGGCAAACTCGGCCATGCGCAGGTAGGTATCGGTATCGGCCTGGTCGAGGAACGCCAGGGGGCGTAATATGGGCGTGCCCTGCTTCACGTGCTGCCAGAACGTGGTGTACATATAGGGCAGGAGGCGGTAGCGCAGCTCAATGAAGCCCTTGGCCAGCTCAGCGTACTGCTCCCCGAAGCTCCAGGGCTCCTGGTCGCCGTGGTCGCCGGAGCTATGCGTGCGGAAGAACGGATGGAAGGCTCCCAGCGCCACCCAGCGCACGTACAGCTCGCCATCGGGCGTATCAATGAAGCCCCCGATATCCGATCCAATGAAGCTGAAGCCCGAGATGCTCAGGCGCTGACACTGAATGTTGGCTAGCCACAGGTGTTCCCAGGAGGCCACGTTGTCGCCGGTCCAGCCGGAGGAGTAGCGCTGCCCGCCCGAGTACGTGCTGCGCGTGATGGTGAAGGGCCGGTTGGGGTAGCTGAACTGCTTCACGCCAGCCGCCGTGGCACGGGCCATCTGCATGCCGTAGATGTTGTGGGCCTTCTTATGCGAGGCCTGGTGGCCGTCGTAGCTGAAGCGCACGTCATCGGGGAAAGTACCTTTCTCGAACACGGCCGGCTCGTTCATGTCGTTCCACACGCCCCGCACGCCATCTTCCTGAATCAGGCCCTTGAATAGGCCGGCCCACCACTCGCGCACGTCGGGGCGGGTGTAGTCGGGGAAGTTGCAGAGGCCGGGCCACACGGAGCCTTTCATCAGCGGCCCATCGGCGCGGCGGCAGAAGTAGTCGTTCTGCAGGCCCTCGCGGTACACGCTGTAGTTGGGGTCAATCTTGATGCCGGGGTCGATGATGACGATGGTTTTGAAGCCATCTCCGGCCAGCTCCCGCACCATGCGCTTAGGGTCGGGAAAGTGAGTAGGGTTCCAGGTAAAGCACCGGTACCCCTCCATATAATCGATGTCGAGGTAGAGCGCGTCGCACGGAATCTGCCGGTCGCGGAAGCCCTTGCCGATGCCTTTGAACAAGCTTTCGGGGAAGTAGCTCCACTTGCACTGGTGGTAGCCCAGGGCCCACAGCGGCGGCAGCTCGGGCGGGCAGGTGAGGCGGGTATACTCCTCCGTTACTTCCATGAGCGAGGGGCCATAGATGAAGTAGTAGTTCATCTCGCCGCCCTGAGCCCAGAAACTGGCCACGTCGGCCCGCTCGGCGGCAAAGTCGAAGGAGGCCTTGAAGGTGTTGTCGAAGAAAATGCCGTGCCCGATTTTCTGGTGCAGGGCCAGGAAAAACGGAATATTCTTGTAGAGCGGGTCGGAGCCTTTTACGTAGCCGTAGGTATCGGTACCCCAGTTCGTGAACTGCTTGCCGCGCAGGTTCATGTTGTCGGGCTTGTCGCCGAGGCCGTAGTAGTGGGCGCCGCTTTGCACCAGCTTGCTCATCTTCACGATGTCGTTGCCGGTTTCGTACTCATATTCCCAGTGGAAGCCTTTCTCGTCTTCGCTCAGCACAGAGCCGGAGCGGTCGAGCACGCGGCTGGCCAGGTTGGTCTTGGAAATGGTGCAGATCAGGCGGTCGGTGGTGATGCGGTAATGGTCAGGCTTCTCCCGGAATTCCAGAAACTCGGGCTCCTGCCGGGGGGGCACTCCATCCGGAAAAGCGTAGCTGAAATCGGGGGCAAACCCATTATCGGTGGCAAACCGGAAGCGCAGCACTTTATCGGTAATGACCTGAAGCTGGAGCTGGACGCCGTTATCGCAGAGAAAGAGAAAATCAGCTCCAGATTGCTGACAGGAAACGACTTGCCCAGGATAAAACTCCTGCCTGGCCCGAGCGGCCAGATCGTTTACCATGTAATTATTCTCCTGAAAATTGTCGGCCATTGGTGATGATTCGAGAGGTAAGCAAGCAAAAAACCTCTGGGCAAGCCAGAGGCGTCGGTTTAATTCTGCAAGGTAAAAACGATTCATGCGACTTCCGGTGGCCTACAGTCGAGTTTTTAGGAAAAAGCCATTCCGGGGCGTGGCGGGCGGCTTTTTTCTCTACCTTGCCGTACCAGGCTAGTGCCCGCCTTCCGTTATCCCATACTATGACTCCTGCTGCATCCCACGTATTGCTTCTTGGCTGGGACGACACCCCCCGCACGGGCGAGCAATCGGCTCCGGCCGTATTTCCATTGGTACAGGCTTTAGCCCCGCAGATTCCTCTGGCCATTGTGCTCCCACGACGCCCCGCGGCCCTGGTTACCACGCCCAACACCCATCTCACGGTGCTCTCGGAGCTGACCCCTGCCGACCTGCTGGCTACTGCGCAACGCCCCGATACTGGCCCGGCCGCGTGGCAGGCGCCGGCCGCTCCTTACGTGGGTAGCTCTAGCAGCCCCTTGGAGCGAGGTCTGGCCATTCCGGCTGAGCCTTACGTAGGCCGCTCCCCACAGGCTCCGGCCCCTGATACTGGTGCCGCAATGGTTACAACTGGCCTAGCGGCCTCCGCTGCCGAAGCTTCCCAACGCTCCGCTGCTGCATCAGCAACTACTACCCAACCGGAAGGTGGCCTACTAGACCACGACGACTTTGAAGACAATGGCGCCGAACCCAAAGCCGCCGAAGCGTACGACCTCTCGCAGCCCCAGGATGATATGGTGCAGGATGCTGTACCTAAGCCCGCCCCTACTCCACTGCCATCGGCGCCCCTCCCCGACGGCCTTGCCGCGCTTCAGCTTACGCCCGAGCCCGATGCCGACCTGAATTACCAGGTGATTCAATACGCCCGATTTGCCACGCGGCAGTCGTTTCTGGAGAACTTTTCCGTGATTTACGCCACCGACTGGCCTACGTGGCTGGCGGCCATGGAAATCAGGCAGCAAACGGGCCGGCCACTGGTGCTGCACGTGCACAGCCTGGCCCAAGACCGCAACACGGCCGCCGACCGGGGCTGGATTCAGGAGCTCGAACGCCTGACCATGCGCCGCGCCGACCTGGTGCTGGCCGCTTCCGACGATATTGCCCAACGCCTGCGCGAAACGTACCCCTTGCTGGTGAAACACCTGCAGGTGGTTCATCCCGACGATACGAACACACTTACCAACACGCTACGCCAGCTCGAAACTACCTGGGCAGGCCGCTAGCTTTTCTTTTACCCATGAGTACGACTGCCCCCCAACACGAATTCGACGCCGATCTGGAAATGGATGCCTCCGACAATGGAGTGTTCCTGGTAGTGCCTTTTAACGTGCAGGAGCTGTACGGCACCACCGCCGCCCTGCCCGTACGCGGCACCATTGATGGCTTCCCGATTCGGCAGAGCCTGCTGCCCCTAGGCAACGGGGAGCACATGCTGGCCGTGCGCAAGGAAGTCCGGAATGCCATCGGCAAAAGCTGGAGCAGCACCGTGCATGTAGTGCTGGAGCGCGACACCGAAGAACGCGCCATAGAAATGCCCGCCGAACTCACCGACGCTCTCGAATACGCTGGCCTACAAGCCAAATTCGACGAGCTGCCCTACGGCCGCCGGAAGGAACTAGCCACCTGGGTAGGCCGCGCCAAGAAAGGCGACACCCGAGACGAACGCGCTCAGGAGGCAGTGCAGCGCATCAAGACCGGCGCTAAATAGTGGCCTAGGCCAGTAAGGAACGGCAGGCCCATTACCCCTAAAAAAGAACGTCATCCTGAGCTTGCCGAAGGATCTCTACCGGAGCTAATTAGAGAAGTTAGCACTGCAGTAGAGATCCTTCGGCAAGCTCAGGATGACGTTCATTGGTTATCGGGATGCCGTTCTTCTGTTTTGGCTACTAGGCCACTTTCAACCTCCCTTACATGCGTGCCAGCACCAGCGCGGTGCGGCTCGTGATGTACAGGCTCAGCTTGTGTACGCCGTCTTCTTCGAAGGTCTCGTACGTGACGCTGTTATCAATGCGCTGGAAGCCACCAAACTGGGCATCGTCGGAGTTGAGCAGGATGCGGTAGCGGCCCGCCGTGGGCACATGGAAGCGGTAGTCGGGCACACTACGGTCTACATGGAAGCTGAAGACGAAGACCAGGTTGTTGCGCTCGAAAATGAGCACCTGGTTATTGGAGTCGATGTTGAGCTCCTGCACGGTGCCGGCTGCGTTGAGCAGGCGCGTGGCCTTGGCCATGGCTATCATGGCCTGGTCGAAGCGCAGCAGGAACTGGTACTTTAGGTCAGGGTTGTCGGCCAGGCTCCACTGGCGACGCGCGAAATGGTAGCTCCACTCGTTTCCCTGGCGCGGAAAATCCACCCACTCAGGGTGCCCGAACTCGTTGCCGATAAAGTTCAGATACGCCTCGCCACCCAGGCTGAGCGTGGCTAGTCGGATGAGCTTGTGCAGGGCAATACCGCGGGCCGCAATGGCGTCGGGGTCGTCCTTGTGCATGTGCTCATAGATGGCCTTATCAAGCAGCCAGTGGGCCAGCGTTTTGTCGCCGACCAGGGCTTGGTCGTGGCTCTCGGCGTAGGCCACGGTTTTCTCGCCGCGGCGGCGGTTGGTGAGCACGTGCCATAGCTCATGCAGGTTCCAGTCTTCGTCGCGGGAGTGCTTGAGCAGCTTGATCCAGTAATCGGGAATGCCCATGCCCAAGCGGTAATCAAATCCGACGCCGCCCTCCTCGCTAGGCCTACAGAGGCCCGGCATACCGCTCATATCCTCGGCAATGAGGATGGCGCTGCGCTTGAGCTCCCGCACTAAAGAGGCGGCCAGCTGCAGGTACAGTACGGCATCCTCATCCACTTCTGGCCCAAAGTATTGGTCGTAGCTCCCGAAGGCTACCCCCTCGCCGTGGTGGTGGTAGAGCATGCTTGTGATACCATCGAAGCGGAAGCCATCAAAGTGGAATTCTTCGAGCCAGTAGCGCAAGTTGCTGAGTAGAAACTGCTGCACTTCGGGCTTGCTGTAGTCGAAGAGCTTGGAGTCCCAGCCGGGGTGGTTGCCGCGGGCGCCTTCGTGGAAATACTGCCCACCGGAGCCGTCGAAATTGGCGAGGCCCTCAGCTTCATTCTTCACGGCGTGCGAGTGCACCACATCCAGCAGTACCGCAATACCGCGCTTGTGGGCTTCATTGATGAGGTGTTTCAGCTCCTCGGGCGTACCGAAACGGGAGGACACGGCAAAGAAATTGGCCACATGATACCCAAAGGAGCCATAATACGGATGCTCCATGATGGCCATGAGCTGCAGGCAGTTGTAGCCATCGGCCTGAATGCGCGGCAGGATTTGTTCGGCAAACTCCAGGTAGGTGCCGGTGCGCCCTTCCTCGGTAGCCATGCCAATGTGGGCTTCATAAATGAACGGCTCCCGCACGAAATTCGGAATCCGGAATTTCTGATCGGTCCACTCAAACGGAGTTTCGGGGCGCCAAACTTGGCCGGCGTAGTCGTGGGTTTCGGCGTTTTGTACGGCGCGGCGCAGGGTGGCCGGCAGCCGGTCTTTGCCGCCCTGCACCGTCCGGACGTGCACTTTGAACAGGGAGTGGTGCGTGAGCCGGTCGCGGTATTCTTTGTCGGCCAGGAATACTTCCCAAACGCCATCAGTACCGCGCTGTAGCGGAGTGGCCTGCCGGTCCCAGCCGTTGAAATCTCCAATCAGGAACAGAGCCTCGGCGGCCGGCGCCCACTCCCGAAACCAATAACCTTTGCGGCGGGCATCGTAGTTGAGACCCAGCCGCTGGTGAGCCAGGGCAAACTTGCTCAGAGAGCCGTACTGCTGCTGTATTTCAGCAATTCGCTGCTTCAGGCGGGCCTGGCGGGCACGCAGCACAGGCTCGTAGGGCGTGAGCCAGGGATCTTGCTGCACCAGGGGCAACAGGTCCGATATTTCCTCAACGGCGGTTGTAGCGGTATCGTCGTTCATAGCGAAAGGCGCAGGTAGGTACGGTTCAAAGCTACGCGGATTGGGGAATTTAGGTCGAAAAATGGTGATGAAGTGATAAGGTAATGAGGTGATGAGGTAAATAGCACGTCGTCACCTCTTCGCTTCCTTACCTCGTCACCTCACCTTCTGCGTACCTTGCTGCCATGAAACGCATTTTCTACCCCTTGGCGCTAGTAGTCGTTGCCGCCTGTACCACCCCTCAAACCACCACTACTCCTGCTACTCCAGCCCCCTTGGCCGTGCCCATTGCGGCCGCCGAGCCAGTAGTAACGGGGAAGGCCATGGTAGTTTCGGCGCACCCGGAGGCCTCCCGGATTGGGGTAGAGATTCTGCGCAAAGGCGGCAATGCTTACGATGCAGCGGTAGCGGTGCAGTTTGCGCTGGCGGTTGCTCTGCCGGTAGCCGGCAATATTGGCGGCGGCGGTTTCCTGCTTTACCGCGGAGCCGATGGGCAGGAAGGCGCGCTTGACTTCCGGGAAACAGCCCCGGCGGCCGCTACCCGCGATATGTACCTCGATAAGCAAGGCAACGTAGTGCCCGACTTGAGCACGCTAGGCCACCTCGCGGCCGGGGTGCCCGGTACGGTGGCCGGCATGGTGGAGCTGCACAAGAAACTGGGTAAGCTCTCGTGGGCGCAGGTGGTACAGCCGGCCGTAGACCTGGCCGCTAAAGGCTTTAAGCTGACGGAGAAAGAAGCCGCCGGCCTCAACCGACAGCGTGAAATTTTCCAGAAGTATAACCCCACCGCTCCTGCTTATGTGCGCGCCCAGGGCGAGTGGCAGAACGGCGACAACATCCAGTACTACGATTTGGCCCGCACCTTGGAGCGCATCCGCGACCAGGGCCGCGCAGGCTTCTATGAGGGCGAAACGGCTAACCTGCTGGTAGCGGAAATGCAGCGCGGCAAAGGCCTTATCACGAAGCAGGACCTACTGGCCTACCAGCCTAAGTGGCGCACGCCTCTGCACGGCGAGTACCGCGGCTACCAGGTGCTCACGTTTCCGCCGCCCAGCTCCGGCGGCGTAGCGCTGCTGCAGATGCTGCAAATGCTGGAACCCTACAACCTGGGCAAAGCCGGCTGGCACTCGCCTCAGGCTACGCACTGGATTACGGAGGCCGAGCGCCGCGTATACGCCGACCGCGCCACCTACCTCGGCGACCCGGATTTTGGCAAAGTACCCGTGGCGCAGCTGCTCGATAAAAGCTACAATAAGCAGCGCATGGCTACCACCCTACCCCACCGCGCCACGCCCAGCGCCCAGGTAACGGCCGGCCCTGGCCTACCGGCCTACGAATCGGACCAGACCACGCACTACAACATTGTAGACGCGCAGGGCAACGCCGTGAGCTGCACCACTACGCTTAATGGCGCTTATGGCAGCAAAGTGGTGGTAAAAGGCGCGGGCTTCCTGCTTAATAATGAGATGGACGACTTCAGCAGCAAGGCCGGCACGCCCAACGCCTATGGCCTAGTGGGCGGCACTGCCAACGCCATTCAGCCGGGCAAGCGCATGCTCTCCTCCATGACGCCGGCCATCCTCACCAAAGACAACAAGCTGGCGCTGGTAGTGGGCACGCCGGGCGGCAGCACCATCATCACCAGCGTGATGCAAGCCATCCTCAACACCCTCGATTATGGCATGAATGCCCAACAAGCCGTGGCCGCGCCGCGCCTGCACCACCAGTGGCTTCCCGACCAGATTGATGTAGAAGATGAGGCGCTGCTGCTAGTGGCCCAGGATTCGTTGCGGGCACGGGGCTACACCCTCAAGCCGCGGAGTGCCTGGGGCCGGGTGGAGGTAATTCGGGTGCTGCCCAACGGCAAGCTGGAGGGCGGCGCCGACCCGCGTGGCGACGACTCAGCGCAAGGGTATTAGGCCACTATTCTGTTTTCCTATAATGCCAACGCCCGCCGACTACATGTGTAGCCGGCGGGCGTTGGCATTATAGGAAAACGGCTGATTTTACCGCTTAAGCCACCCAGTTAGGCTTCAGATTTCAGGAAACCCTTCGCTCGGAAAACCTATAAAGTAGCGGCAGCCGCGGCGAGCGACTGGCCTAGCTCCAGAACTTTTTCTCGGGCGGTAGTATCAGCGGAGGCAGCGGCCTGGGTGGTTAGCTCCGAGAGGTTTTGCAGGCACTGCTTCACTTGCACGCCGTTCGGGTTGCCGTGGTCGAGGGCATTGTAGAGATTCTGGAGTTCGGCAATCAGGGGCGAGTATTGGTCGCCCTGGGCGGTTTGCAGCAGGTTCATCCAGCGGTAGAGGTTGTCGCCGGCAGCGGGCAGCAGGTTTGGCAGATGCGTTGATTGCAGGGCGTGCAGCGTGGCTTCCAGATGTTGCTGGCTGCCCGCCAATATGGAACCGGGCGGCTGGTTCTGCCCAGGAGTGGTGGGGGCGATATTCATACAGAGAAAGAAAAGAAACGGACGAAAAGGGCATCTGCAACGTGCAGAAACACTGCCGCTGCCTGGCAAAAAACAGCCTTGCCCGGGAGGCAAGGCTGACCAGAGAAGTGCCCTGGTGGCTTACGACATTTTCAGATTTCCGGCGGCCGTGATGAGCACCTGGCCCAGGTGGCGCAAATGGTCACCTACGCCGTCGTGCATGTCGCGGGCCATGCGGGAGGTTTCCTGGCCCAGGTGCTGGAGCGAGTTAGCAATAGCGGGACGGTCGTCGCTTTGCACGTAGCCGCGCAGGTTGCGCAGCTCACCCTGTAGGCCAGTCAGCGCTGAGCCACCGAGGCCATCGAGGGCATCAATCCAGTTATCGATGGCCGAGAGGCCCGTTTCGGCGGGGTGCGCACCGGGGTGCTCTAACGCGTGATAGATGCCTTGGATGGTTTCTTCGATGTGGGCGGCGTGGTCCATAGCAGAAAGGGAGTTGAGAGTGGAGACTACTGAGAAGCTGTACGCCGGGGCTGGCGCGGGCGTTGCGCCCCGGCGCATCTGAGCTAGGCCTAGCATCCATTTCAAACTCCGAAATCCTTTGTCCGTCTGCTGTTTACCTCACTGTTTATCCGCTACCACATCGAAGCGCAGCAGGAACTCGTTACGGATGGCGTAGTTGCCCAGGTTCTGAAAGAAGCTACTGGAGTTGTAGTTCACCCCAAACTGGGTGCGGTCGAGGGTGGCGGTGCCCTGGATGCGCAACTGGCCGTTGGGCAGGCGCGTGATAGTGAGCGGAAACCGGACTGGCCTAGTGGTGACTTTGAGCGTGAACTGACCCAAGGCCTGCCCGTTCTTGCTTTCGATGAGTACAAATACCGCTGTGGGGTAGTGCTCTACGTCGAAAAAATCGGGGCCGCGCAGGTGCTCGGCCAGCTGGGCCTGCTCCTGGGCAATGGTGCGCATATCTATCTCGAAACGGCCGTTGCGCAGGCGGTTGCCATCATACCCAAACGTGCCCTGGCGGAGCTGTACGGTACCGGTTGGGGCATACGTACCTACTTCGGCGTACCCGGTCCAGGCCAGGCGGCTGGCCTCTGGGTTTACTTGATAGGTAGTGGCGGCGGGCTGGAAGGCGCATATGCCTAGCAGGACGAAAAACAGGCAGAGCGTTTTCATGGATGTAGTTTCAGGAAGTAAAAAGGGAAGGAGACTGGCCTAGCGCACAGTGGCTTCGGTTTCAATCAGGCCCATGCCTTTGTAGAGCTTGCCGGTTTTGTCTTTGGCCAGAATATACCAGAGCGCGTCGCCGCCATAGAGGCGCTGGGCGTTGTCGGCGTAGCGGTAGTTTTTGGCGAAAGTGTAGGTGCGGCCTGGCTGCAAACGGCCACCGGGGCACTGAAACAGCTCGGCAAACTCAGCGGGCGTTTCGCGCATGTTGGCTTGCCAACCGGCGGCGCTGTACCAGATGAAGCTGCCGCACTCCACCACCTCCAGCTCGCCCACCTCGGAGCGAATCATGGTGCTGTGTTTCCAGACGTAGCCGCCGGGCTGCGCAGGGTTCGGCTCCGGGTAATTGGGGTTGGGCGTGTGCCAGAGCGTGAGCCCCACGGGTACCTGCCGGAGCTTATCGGGCAGCACCCGGGTGTGGTCAGACCAGGCAGCAGGCGGCGTAGTTTGGGCCCTTAGGCCAGTTACAGGGGCTGCCAAAAGCGCAGCCAGTAAAAGCAGTTTCATGGTCATTCGTTGGGGTGAAAGAATGACCCAAAGGTGCCAGCCTGCTCCTACCGAAACGCCCCATTTCCAGCATCGGGACGCCCCACATCATGTTTTGGGCTTAGTTATTTGTACGAAGGGGTGCTCTACCCTACCGGATAATCGCGCGGAGCATAGCCCGTAAACTGCTTGAAGATGCGGTTGAAGGTGGTTTTGGAGTTGAAGCCACTGTCCAGCGCAATGCCCAGCAGTGTCAGGCGCTGGGCATCGGGCGTGCGCAGGCGGCGCTTCACCTCGGCCACGCGGTAGCTGTTCACGAGGTCGTTGAAGGACTGCCCGAACCCGTTGTTCACGGTGAAGGATATCAGGCGCGGTGCAAGGCCCGTGTGGGCCGAAAGCTCGGCCAGCGTGAGCGTGGGATTCAGGTACAGCTTCTCCGCTTCCAGCGCCTGCCGGATACGAGCCACCACAGCTTCATCGACGGCCGCTTTTGGGGCCAAGCCAGCTAGTGCTTCGTCAGTTTCTGGCAATGTCACTGGCCTAGCGGCATTTGCTTCGGGCGCTGGCAGCTCTCCGCTTGCTCCTTCTGCTGCTCCTTGAGCAATGGGCGCTGGCGCGTCTGCGGTCAGCTCAGAGTCCGCCGGCTCAGGCTCGGGCTCAAACCGCACGGCCTGCATATCGGCCTGGCGCAGGCCTACTACACCAATCAGGAACACCAACAGGCCTAGCAGCTCAGTGGAGTAATCATATTGATAATACAAATTGAAAAACTCGCGCAGCACCACTTCCAGCACCCATTGCAGGCTCACAATTCCGACCAACACCAGCAACGTGCGCAGCCATTGCAGCCGCAGCTGGGAGGTTTCGGAGAAGTTTTCGGGGAGCCAGCGGCGGTACTGGCCTAGCAGGCGCTGGCTTAGCACCACATATACCACCAAAGAAACCCACGTCCCGATGAACTCGACACGGTACGTGTAGGGCCGGTGCACGTGCTGCCAGAACCAATTGCGCGTATCGTAGGGCTGCAGCCGCAGCCACCCGTAGAGAAGCCCCTGTAGCAGCACCGGCACAAAATGCCACAGATGGCGCGGGCGCAGCCGAAACGCGTGGTTGGTCAGGCTCCGGACGTAGAAATACAGCAGCGGCCCGAAGGCAAACGAGTAATAAATGGGCGCAAAATACCAGCCGGGGTTCTGCTTATAGATGGTCGAGACGCGGAAAAACCCATCGAGCAACCACAGCGCAATACTGAGCATGAGCAGCGCCAAAAACCGGTCCGGCAACTGGTTGTGGCGCGCAAACCAGAGCAGGCCCGCCGCAAACACTGCCTGCGCAATCACGGCAAACAGCACAACTACCAGGGGCGTAAGCGGAATCTGCATGTAGCTCTCTATCTGGGAGGTAAGGTGACACGGAATCGTTGGGCACCCCGCCCCGGGGCCGACTACTATCTTTGTCTGGCTGCCAGCAAAATAGCAGATTATCTACTGGCCTGACCACAAGCCCGCATGAAGCAGAAAATCCGGGAATGGTTGCGCCGCTACTTGCCCGCCGAAGTGCTGTCGGTGGTGGCCACGCTGGTGGGCGCGGCCGTGGCGCTGCGGGTCACGCACAGCCCCTTGAGCGCCGCCCTGGCCGGTACGTGGGCCGGCAATGTGGCCTACTTCGGCTACCTGCTGGCGCAGGATGTACGACTGGCCTACCAGCTCCGGCAGGCCCGCGGCCTGGCCTACACCAGGCGCACCTTTGGGCAGAATGTGCGGGCGCTGGCCGTAGAGTTCGGCCTGGCTGAAGTGGCCGACAGCTTCCTGATTCGGCCGGCCCTGATGTTTTATCTGCCGCGCTGGCTAGGCCACTTCGCCGGAGGTATTTTGCTGGCCAAGCTGCTGGCCGATGTGTCGTTTTACATCCCGGCTATTGTGAGCTACGAGCTTAGCAAGAAGCGTCTGCGTAAGTTTGATGAGCCGTAACGTGGCCGCTGCGGTGGCCTAGCTTTTCTCTTTCAGATGAAACCACCTGGCCTGCCCGTTTTTACCCTGGAGTCGTTTCCGCAGAACCGGCCGCACCGCCCATGGTATCTGGAGCGGCTGGAGCGGCACGTGGCTAAATTTCCCGGCATCAGCCAGCCCCACGCCCACGATTTTTACCTGCTGCTCTACGTCACGCAGGGCCGCGGCACCCACACCATTGATTTGGTGGCCTACGAGCTGCGGCCGGGCAGTCTGTTTTTTATGGTGCCGGGGCAGGTGCACCACTGGCAGCTTTCCGAGGATGCGCAGGGCTACGTGGCGTTTTTCGAGGCCGACTTCTACCTGTTTCGCTACCCCGGACCGCGCCTATACCAGTACCCGTTCTTTACCGCCGCCCATTCGCCGGTGCTGCAGCTTGGCCCCGAGGACACCGCCATTCGGCCTCTTATGGAGCGCATGTGGGCTGAGGATACCACGCCGGCACCACAGCAGGACGAGGTGTTTCGCTCCTACCTACACATCTGCCTGGAGCTGGCCGCCCGCCACTACACCGCGCCAGCTGCCGCCGCGCCCGACGAGCCACGACATGCCCAGCAGCTCCTGCGCGAGTTCGGCCTGCTGCTCAACCAGCACTTCCGTACCCACCGCAGCGTGCAGCATTACGCCGATTTACTGCACGTATCCCCGAACCACCTGAACGCCCTGTGCCGCCGCCAACTGGGTAAAACGGCCAGCGCCCTCATTCAGGAGCGCGTGCTGGTAGAAGCCCGCCGCCTGCTCCGCCACACCGATGCCACCATAGGCCAGGTGGCCGATGCCTTGGGCTTCGAGGATGCCTCCTACTTCGGGCGCTACTTCCGCAAGCACACCGGCCAGACGCCTGGAGAAGTAAAAGGATGATGAGGTTAGAAGGTGATGGGGCGAGGCGGATATGAGGTGAAAGCCGTTGTGTCATTGCGAGGACGAAGGACGAAGCAATCTCTCCTTGTCGCTGGCAGTACTTCTGCCGAAACTGAAAGGACCTTGCCACTCCGGTGGAGGCACCGTTTTTTTCAGGCATCAATAGTTTGTGCAATGATGAAGGAAAGATTGCTTCGTCCTTCGTCCTCGCAATGACACAACGGCCAGGCCTAGGCCACCTCCCATCACCTCGATCCTTCATCACCTCATCACTGATTCAACTGTGAGAATTGATTTGTACCAAACAAACCCGCAAACGTATCTGCCCTTGCCGGTTTGCGCGTAGTAGTTTTGTATAAACGCTTTTCAGGCGCCTGAACTCATGCAAAAAACCGATTCTACCGCTTTGGCCATGTTGGAGCAGAAGTGCCCCCGCTGCCATCAAGGGCCTTTATTCTGTACCAGCGCTTTCAACCTGACCAAGTTTGCCGATATGCCCGAGGCCTGCCCCGTGTGCGGACAGCGCTACGAGCCGGAGCCTGGGTTCTACTGGGGCGCCATGTACATCACGTTTGCCTTCTCCACGGGTATTATGCTGGTGGTAGGCTTTCTGGTGTATCACCTGCTCAATGACCCCGATACGTGGGTGTACATAACTGCCGTAGCCTTCTTTACGGTGGTGCTGGCGCCCCTAAGCCTGCGCTATTCCCGCACGCTCATGCTCTACTGGTTCGGCGGCGTAAACTACGAGCCCGAACGCGCCAACCGTACCGGCCATCGGTCTACCACTTCATCGTAGGCCACTCACGCATTGCCTCTAAAAAACGCGCGACCTGTACTGGCTCTGAGCTGGTGCAGGTCGCGCGTTTTTATGGCAAGGAGTGGCCTAGCAGCCCGCCCTGAAGGCAGGCTGCCAACCGGCCAACGGTCCAAAAGCAGTAAGTTGCAGGCATGTCAAGTGTTTCTCTCCGACTGCTCTGTTTTGGCCTGCTGACGCTGCTGGCGGCCTGCTCTCCCGCCGACGTCAATGCCCCCTGCGACGTGCCGATGCCCAAGCCCTACACCATCCGCCACCCCGCCTGGGCCGATTCGGCCAGCATCTACGAAGTCAATATCCGCCAGTACACGCCTGAGGGTACGTTTCGGGCCTTTGAGGCCCACCTGCCGCGCCTGCAGAAAATGGGCGTGGGCATTTTGTGGCTGATGCCGGTGCAGCCCATCGGGGAGCTGAACCGCAAAGGCACGCTGGGCAGCCAGTATTCCATCCGGGATTACCGGGCCGTAAACCCTGAGTTTGGCAACTTGGAAGACCTGCGCCACCTCATCAACGAGGCCCACAAGCGCGGCATGCACGTCATTCTCGACTGGGTAGCCAACCACACCAGCTGGGATAGTAAGCTCTCTAAGGAGCACCCCGAGTGGTTTACCAAAAACAAGAAGGGCCAGTTTCAGCCGCCCGTTTCGGATTGGCAGGACGTCATCGACCTCGACTACAGCAAGCCCGAGCTGCGCCAGTACATGCAGGAAAGTATGGCCTACTGGGTGCGCGAGGCCGGTTTCGATGGCTTTCGGTGCGATGTAGCGGGCCTCGTGCCCACCGAGTTCTGGAACGACACGCGCCAGAAGCTCGACAAGATCAAGCCGGTGTTTATGCTGGCCGAATGGGACGAGCTGTTTCCACCTACTTTCCTGAAGCGCGAAGACTTCAACCCCGACACCAAGCTGCTGGAAAAGGCCTTCGACATGACCTATGGCCTGCGTCTACACGCCCTCCTGGATAGCGTGGCCAACAATAAAAAGCCCGCCTCTGCCCTCGATGCCTATTTTGCTGCCGAGTGCCGCCGCTACCCGGCCCAGGTGTACCTGATGTATTTCACCACCTCCCACGACATCAACAGTTGGGATGGCTCGGAGTATGAGCGCGTAGGCACCAACGCCCGGCCGCTGGCCGTGCTAGCCGCCCTGTTGCCGGGCATGCCTATGGTGTACTCGGGCCAGGAAGCAGCCCTGAAAAAACGCCTGCGGTTCTTCGATAAGGACACCATTGATTGGCAGGATTATCCGCTGCAGGATTTCTACACCCGCCTGCTCCAGCTCAAGAAACGCCACCCCGCCCTACGCAACGGCGACGCCTGCAGCGAGTTTGAGCGCCTGCCCGCCAGCTCCGACCCGCAGGTGTACGCTTTCGTGCGCCGTAAGGGAGAAACCGGCGTGGTGGTGGCTGCCAACCTCAGCCGCCTGCCCCACGAAATCACGATGCGCACCCTCGGGCCCGGTGTATACCGGGAGCTGTTCAGCGAGCAGGTAATGAAGCTGGGCTCGGGCTCCAAAGTGCTGCTGCCCGCCCACAGCTACCGCGTGTATGAGCGCCTGCCGGATCTGGATTAGCCTTACTACTTCCCCATGACTGAACTGCTCACCGCTCAGTACGACTTAGTTCGGGATGCCCGCAGCGTGCTACTGGCCTACTGCGCTATCCTTGCTCCCGCCGATTTCACGGCTCCCCTTCCGGCCTTCAACCACAGCAGCATCCGTGATTTATTGGTCCACGGCGCCGCTACTTACCAGCACTGGCTCGTGAACGTGGCGCTAGGCCAGTCCCACCCCTACCCCGAGGAAGCCACATTTCCGGACGTAGCGGCCGTAGGCCAGTTGTACGCACAAACAGATGAATTCGTGGCCGAGCATTTGCAGCGCTTCCGGGGCCAATGGCAGACGGCAATGCCGTTGCGGGTGCCGCGTCGCTCTGAGCCGGTGCAGCTCACGCCGCTGGCCCTTTTCACGCACGTCATCACCCACGAGTTTCACCACAAAGGCCAGATCCTGAGCATGAGCCGGCAACTCGGTTACACGCCCGTAGATACTGATGTAGTGCGCACCTGACCTGGCCTAGCGGCAGCCTGCCCCGGCCGTTTTGCGTAGGCACACCTATTTCTTTCGCCACTCTGCTTTCTGCCGTGACCTATTCCGAAGTACACCCCAACGCGCATCTGTTTCAGGTTCAGCACCCCGCCTGGGCCGCTCACGCCAGCATTTACGAGGTAAATATCCGCCAATACACGCCAGAGGGCACCTTTCGGGCCTTTGAGGCCCACTTGCCGCGGCTGGCCGCCATGGGCATTACCATTGTCTGGCTGATGCCGGTTCACCCCATTGGGCAAGTGAACCGCAAGGGCACACTAGGCAGCCAGTACGCCGTGCAGGATTATTACGGCGTGAACCCCGAGTTTGGGACGCTTGATGATCTGCGCCACCTCGTGCAAACGGCCCACGCGCTAGGCCTCTATGTGCTCCTCGATTGGGTGGCCAACCACACCAGTTGGGACAACCCATTGGCTGAGCAGCACCCTGAGTGGTTCACCAAAGACGCCCTAGGCAATTTCGTGCCGCCCGTCGCCGATTGGCAGGACGTCATCGACCTCGATTACAGCCACCCTGAGCTGCGCCGCTACATGACCGACGCCCTGCTCTACTGGGTGCGCGAGGCCGACATTGACGGCTACCGCTGCGATGTGGCCGGCCTCGTCCCGACTGATTTTTGGGATGAGGCCCGTCAGGAGCTGGATCAGCTGAAGCCCGTATTTATGCTGGCCGAGTGGGACGAGCTGTACCCCTCCGGCGGCCTTACCTGGGAGGAGTTCGATAGCAATACTCAACTGCTGGAGCGGGCGTTTGACATGACGTTCGGCCTGCGCCTGCACTACCTCCTCGACCACATCGCCGAAGACAAGCAGCCCCTCCACGACATTGATGTGTACCTAGCCGCCGAGCGCGCCAAATACCCGCCCGGCGTGTACCTGATGCACTTCACCAGCAACCACGATGTAAACAGCTGGGACGGCACCGAGTATGAGCGCCTGGGCCCCAACGTGCTGCCCTTCGCCGTGCTCACCTGCCTGCTCCCCGGCATGCCGCTGGTGTACTCAGGCCAGGAAGCCGCCCTCAACAAGCGCCTCGCCTTCTTTGATAAGGACACTATTGATTGGCAGGACTATCCGCTTCAGGATTTCTATACGCGCTTGCTTCAGCTCAAGAAACGCCACCCTGCCCTGCACAACGGCCAGCTGGAAAGTCGCTTCGAGCGCCTGCCCTCAGCACCGGATGTTTATGCATTCGTCCGCCATCATGGCACGGCGGCTGTTTTGATAGCCATCAATAGCAGCTCGGAGCCACAGACGCTGGAGCTGCCGCAAGAAGCAGCCGGTACATACCTAGATGTTTTCAGTGACACGCAGTTAATGTTCGTAACGAATGACAACCTCACCATTCGGGCCCACGGCTGGCGGGTGCTGGAGAAACTGTGATCTGTAAAGTCCCTAACAGCACGTCCCTACACTCGCTCGTCATCCTGACGAAGGAAGGATCTTATCACGCTGAAACGACTGGCCTAGCGCCTCGTGCGGACGTGAAAAGACTCTTCCTTCGTCAGGATGATGTGCTTTTGGTCAGGATAACGCGTGGGTAAAAGCGTGCTATAGGTGGCTATAAGCCCTTACTTTTTGCCCGCGCCGTACAGCACGTGCCCGTTGCGTAGGCCAGTATGCTTGCCCTCCTGCACCGTGAGGCGGCCGTTGACGAGCACGTATTTCATGCCCGTAGAATACTGGTGGGGCTGCGTGAACGTGGAGCGGTCCTGGACGGTGGCGGGGTCGAAGACCACGATGTCGGCGGCGTAGCCGGGGCGCAACAGTCCGCGGTCCGGGAAGCCCATGGTTTGGGCGGGCAGGCTGGTCATGCGCCGGATGGCGTCTTCGAGGGTGAGCACGTGCAAATCACGCACGTAGTGGCCTAGCACCCGGGCATTGGAGCCGTAGCCCCTCGGGTGCGGCATGCCCTGCTGCCACACCCTAATGCTGGCATCAGAAGCCACCATATTCTGCGGGTAACGCATAATCTGCTGCACATCGGGCTCACTCATGCCGTGGAAAACCATGCCGGCATCGTGCTGCAGCACCAGCTCCAGAATGGTGGACACCTCGGCGCGGGCTTTGTGAGGGCGCTTACGGCGGTTAATTTCCTCGATGCTGAGGCCCTGATAGCTGGTATCGGGCGGGAAGCTGGCTACCACGGCATAGCTGAAGTGCTTGAGGCCGCGCCGCTTCAGGCGCCGGAGCATATCGGCCTCCACGGCGGCGCGCACTTGCGGGCGCTGCAACCGCACGCGTAGGGAGTCGCGGCCGTCGGCCTGCACATCGTCGGGGAGCAGGGTGCTGAGCGAGGTAGAGCTGGCCGTGTACGGATACTGGTCGATGGTGACCTGCTGGCCGCCCTGGCGGGCTTGCTCGATGAGGCCGAGCAGCTTATCGGCCTGGCCCCAGTTCTGCTGGCCGCCCAGTTTCAGGTGCGATATTTCCAGCGGCAGCCCCGCCTCGCGGGCCACCTGCAGCGCCTCCCGAATGGCAAAGGTCACACTGTCGCTTTCGTTGCGCATGTGGGTGGCGTAGAGGCCGTGATGCTGCCCTGCCACGCGGGCCAGGCGCACCATTTCCGGCGTGCGGGAATACGTTCCCGGCACGTAAATCAGCCCCGACGACAGACCTACGGCGCCCTCCTGCATAGCCTGCGCCACCAGGGCTTCCATCTGTTGCAGCTCGGCCTCGGTTGGAGCCCGCTTGGCGCGGCCCATCACGGCCTTGCGCACCGTGCCGTGCCCCACAAAAGAGGCCGTATTCACGGAGAGGCGTAGGCTATCGAGCTGCTGAAAGTACCGGCCCAGATTAAGGCGCGAGGAACCGCAGTTGCCGGTTACCACCGTCGTTACGCCATCATACAGGAAATTATCGGCAGTGGGCTGCTGCACCTCGTCGTCTTCGATATGGGTGTGCACATCAATAAAGCCCGGCGCCACGGCCAGGCCTTTGGCATCCAGCACCGTTTCGGCCGGATAGTCGGCGGGCAGGTGGCCTATAGCCACAATCTGCCCGGCCCGAATGGCCACGTCGCCGGTGGTCCAGGCGTTGCCGGTGCCATCATAGAGCCGCCCGTTCCGAATGAGCACATCGGCGCGCGGCGGCGTCTGAGCTAGGCCTAGACGCGCGAGTAGCAACAGGTAAATCAGTATGGAAAGGCGCATGGTATGATGGTAGAGCGTAGCGTAAGCTATAGCCTGAGCTTTTGATTTGATGCTACAGCCACTTCAGCTCCCGCAGCACCGCCTCGGTCAGGGCGCGGCGGGCACTAATGAACTGGTCGTTGGCGGGCTGCCCTGTCGGGGGCTCGATGTTCAGGGCGAAGTAAATGGTGCGACCATCGGCGCGATCAAGCCAGCCCACGAACCAGCCGTTATCGGGGTTGGTGGCGGAGCGGAAACGCCAGCCAGTTTTGCCATAGAGGGTATACTCCGGCGTTTTCTTCAGTTGCAGAATCCGCTTTACGGCCCGCTGATGCCGGAGTGCCACGGGCAGCTTTTCGGCGTGCAGGCGGCGCAGAAACGCTACCTGCTCAAACTGCGTGATGCGCGAATTGCCATCGAGCCAAAACGTGTCCACGTTCTGGGGCGCAACGTCCATGCGACCGTAGGCCAGTTTTGGGAGCCACTGCTGGTACGGCTGCACCCCTACCTGGCGGGCCAGCTGCTGGTAACAAGGTACGCACGACACGCGCAGGGCCTGGGCATAGGTCATGTCCTGATTCCACTGCGGAAAGTCGCGCTTTACGCCGTCCCACTTGCAAATGGTGGCCGTATCGGGCAGGGCACCGGTTTGCAGGCCAATGAGCGTGTTGGGAATTTTGAAGGTAGAAGCAGGCAAAAACCCCTGGCGGCAACGCGCCTGGTTGTAGGCCACATAGCGGCCGGTGGCCTCCTCGTACAGCAAGATGGAGCCTGTCACGCCGTATTGGTCGAAGTGCGCCTGGAAGTTTCGCTCCGTAACGGTGGGCGCAGAGGTGGCTCCCAACAGCAGAACGCTCCCCAGGCTCAGGAGCAAAAGGTAGATTCGTAGCATGGCAGTGAAGGTAAGGCCCCCGCTGAAATAGCAAACCTGGCCTAGATGGGCTTGTACAATAAGTAAGACCGTCATGTTGAGTACAGTTGGAGCATCTCAAATCGGTCTAGAGCACTCCTGCATGTCATCCTGAGCGGCGACGCAGGATCTTACCGTGCAAGAACGACTGGCCTAGCGCCTCATGCTGACGTGGTAATATCCTTCGTCGCCGCTTGATGCGCGGAATGCTCAGGATGACGTGCTTTTTGGTGAGCAACATCAGCACACGAGATGCTTCGACAAGCTCAGCATGACGGCCTTTTCTATTTACCCTGGCCTATGCGCGGCGGTTCTGGGCGGCGTTTGCTACGATGCGCTCAATGCGTTGCTGGCGGGTTTCGGGGCGCTTCGCGGCGGCCAGGTTCTGGAGCAGCTGCTTGCGGGCGCTGGGTGGGAAGGCCTGGAAATACTGTCGCGCGGTATCGTTGGCAGCTAGTGCTGCTTCCAGATCAGAGGGAATTATCAGCGCTTCTACTTCATCCAGCGCTTCCCAGCTACCGTTCTGCTGCGCGGTGGCAATTCGGGTTTCGCCGGCGGGCATCAACAGGCCTGCTTCCCGTAATCTCAGAATGCGCTCCTTGTTCACTGCCGACCACACACTTTTTGGCTTGCGCGGGCTGAAGAGCAGCCGAAAGCAGGAAGCGTCTACTTGCGGGGGTGCGAGTCGATCCAGCCGAAGCAGAGCGCTTCCTCTACCGCGTCGGCGTAGGTCATCAGGCGCTTGCCGCTTTCCTTTTTGTAGAGCGTGAGCCACACGCCGGCGGGCTGGGCATGATGGGTTTCCAGCCAGGCGCGCCACGTGGCTCGGTCGGGCACATCTACTATTTCCAGGGTATCAAGCTTGCTAGCCATGCGCTAAAAATACACGGAAGCCCCATAACCTCAGAGGCCCGATTGGGGTTTATGCTGACTATATCTTCAACCCGCTTTCTCGTTATGCAACATCGTGAACTGGGCCGCTCCGGCCTGCAACTTGCTCCCCTCGTACTCGGTGGCAACGTATTCGGCTGGACCGCCGATGAAGCCACTTCCTTCCGCATCCTCGACGCCTTTGTGGCCGGCGGCGGCAATGCCATTGATACGGCCGATGGCTACTCCGTGTGGGTGCCGGGCCACGTGGGCGGCGAGTCGGAAACCATCATTGGCAAGTGGCTGCAGCAGCGCGGCCGCCGCGACGATGTCATCATTGCCACCAAAGTAGGCTGGGAGGTGAATCCCGAAAATAAAGGCCTTAAGAAAGACTACATTCTGCGGGCCGTGGAAGGCTCCCTCAGGCGCCTGCAAACGGATTACATTGACCTATATCAGTCGCATAAAGACGACCCCGCCACGCCCGTAGAGGAAACCCTGGAGGCCTACGCCCAGCTCGTGAAGGAAGGCAAAGTGCGCGTCATTGGTGCCTCCAACTTCTCGGCAGCCCGCCTGCGAGAGTCGTTGGAAGCCAGCGAGAAGCATGGGTTGCCGCGCTACGAGAGCCTGCAGCCACTCTACAACCTCTACGACCGCGCCGAGTTTGAGCAGGAGCTGCTACCCCTCATGCAGGAGCAGAACATCGGCGTGATTCCGTACTACGGCCTGGCGGCGGGCTTCCTGACGGGTAAATACCGCACCGAGGAAGACCTCAAGAAAAGTGCCCGTGGTGGCGGTGTAGGCCAGAAATATCTCAACGACAAAGGCCTCCGGATTCTGAAAGGGCTTGATGCTGTGGCCACCCGCCAGCAAGCTACCCCCGCGCAGGTAGCCCTGGCCTGGATCATGGCCCAGCCCGGCCTCACGGCTCCCATTGCCAGCGCTACCAGCCCCGAGCAAGTAACGGAGCTGCTGAAAGCCACCGAACTGCACCTGAGCGCCGAAGACCTTTCAGAGCTAGGCCAGGCCAGCTAGTAATCTGCATCCATCAACCAAGCGAATATCTAGTTTACAGATAGTAAGACCGTCATGCTGAGCGAAGTCGAAGCATCTCTCCCGCTGGCTAACCAACTGGCCTAGAGCAGCGGTAGAGATGCTTTGGCTGCGCTCAACAGGACGGTCTTTTAAGTATTGTCAACCTATTCATACACCCTTGAAGTAAGCGCGGCTGTTTGCACTGTCGAGTTAGGATTGTAGCTTGCCAGCTTTATTTTATTGCCATCCCTGCATGAACATTCGCATTGCTACCCACCAGGATCTGAACGAGCTGTACGGCCTGTGGTGCGAGCTAATGAATGAGCACCAGGCATTTAACCCGGTTTTTGGCTACAACACGGCTTCGGAGTTTCAGCTGAAGCGCGTGCTGCGCGGCCGTCTGGCCGAAAATAACACCCGGGTCTTTGTGGTACAGGGCCGCTATGGGCTGCTGGGCATGCTGATAGCCACCTACCAAATCGGGAACCACGGCATGCACTACTTCCGGCGCGGCTACATTGCCGAAACTGTGGTACAGCAGGCTCACCGCCGCCATGGCCTTGGGCGCGGCCTGTTCAATGCCGCTAAAACCTGGCTTACGGCCCAGGGAGCCGACCACCTGGAGCTGCAGGTGGCCGTAGCCAACCCGGCAGGGCTGCACTTCTGGGAGTCGTTGGGGTTTGCGCCTACTACCTACCATATGGTGCATTTGCTGCCCAAAAACCCTGAGGAATAAGACGGCAGGTGGCCTACAGAAGCCGGCAGAGCTAACCGCGAGCCCAACAGTTGCGTTAGGCCAATAGCTCCTCTTTTGGTCTTCCGTTATTGCTGCTATGCTGTTTGCCGCTGATATTACCCCCTTCGATTGGAACCGCATCTTGTTTTCGGATGATGCGCCCCCGCTGTTTCTGCTGGAAGTAGCCTTGCGCTGCGTGGCCACCTACCTGCTCATGCTGGGAGCCTTGCGCGTAACGGGCCGGCGCGGGGTGCGGCAGCTCTCTATTTTCGAGCTGAGTATTATCCTGGGCCTCGGCTCCGCGGCCGGCGACGCCATGCTCTACCACGATACGCCCCTACTTTACGCGGCCGTGGTCTTCGCCGTCGTGACGGCGCTTTACCTGCTCTTCAACTGGCTCACCGAAAAATTTCCGGGCTTCAGTGACTGGCTCGAAGGCAAGCCCGTGCTGCTGGTGGCAGATGGCCAGATTCAGCTCAAGAATTTCCGTAGCCAGAATCTCACCCAAAAAGAGCTGTTCGGCGAGCTGCGTCAGCTGCAGGTAGAGCACCTGGGCCAGGTGCGCCGGGCCTATATTGAGGCCACCGGCAACATGAGTATCTACTTTTTTGAGGAACAGGAGCCCGTACGGCCGGGCCTGCCCATCTGGCCCGAGCGGGTGGCCGAAACCCATCGCCGCGCAGAAGAAGCGGGCCGCCATGCGTGCGCCTGCTGCGGCCATGTGCAGGAATTACCACGAGGCGGCACAGCCAAGTGCCCCGTATGCCAAGAAGAGGAATGGGTGCCCGCCTGTGAGGCCAAACGAGTGGCCTAGGCCACTTAGTAGGTCAGTTTTTCTTCGATGCATAAGGCTCGTACCCCTCCCATTGCCAGGGGGTAGCGGTGTCGCCGAGGAGCTTTTCCAGAAGCTCTTTAAAAATCAGGTCGGCGTTAGAGCTATTACTCATCAGCAGCAGGCCCTTTTTCTGGTCGCCGAAGATGACGCTGTGGTTTTCCCAGCCATCATCATGCCCTTCCTTGAAGTAGGCATGGCCGTATTTCGGGGCTTCAAATGTCCCCCAACCCAAGCCGTAGGCCAGTTGCTTGGCGCGGTTGCTGTCGGGGGCGGCCATGGTGGCCAGCGGCCCGAACTGGGCTTTGTACGGAATGCGTACCTGGGCGCGGGTCATTTCCTGTTTAGCGGCGGGCGTCAGGCCCCGGCCCTGCATTACGGCAGCCAGAAAGGTGGCGTAGTCGGCGGGTGTGGTGTTTAGGGAGCCAGCTGCGCCTGGTTTAGTGCGTTTCCGGATGCCCAGCATCTGCTCCTGCTCATCGTAGCCGAGGGCGTAGTTTCCCTCAAACGCTGGCTGCCACACGTAGCTGGTGCGGCTCATTTGCAAGGGCTTGAATATGCGCTCGTCGCTTAGTTCTGTCAGGCTTTTGTTCATAACGGTTTCTACTACCAGTTGCAGTAGCTGCAGACCTTCGCCGGAATACCAATACTGGGCACCGGGCGCGAACTTGAACCGCAGCTTTTTATCGGGTTCT
Source organism: Hymenobacter gelipurpurascens (assembly GCF_900187375.1). Classification (NCBI taxonomy): domain Bacteria; kingdom Pseudomonadati; phylum Bacteroidota; class Cytophagia; order Cytophagales; family Hymenobacteraceae; genus Hymenobacter; species Hymenobacter gelipurpurascens. Next base: position 91,468 of record NZ_FYEW01000002.1, read on the forward strand.
ATCCAGCGCCAGTTGGGGAGGCCCGTGGTGTGGGTGAGGGCCATGCGGGCCGTGAGCAGACGCCACCGGTCGTCGCCGACCAGGTCGTGGTAGGCCTCATATTCGGGAATGGGCTTGCTTAGATAGTGATAAAGCGGTTTATCGAGGTCGAGGCGCTTTTCCTGTACGAGCTGCATCACCAGGTATCCAAACACCGCCTTGCTGAAGGAGGCGCCGTACATAACGGTGGCAGGCTCCAGCGGGGCGCGGGTTTCGAGGTTGCGGTAGCCGTAGGTACGCAGATATTGCACCTTGTTGTTCTGCAGCAACGCCAGCGCCAGCCCCGGAATGTGGGCCGTATCCATCAGCTGCTGCACCAGTCGGTCTATTTCGGGGCTGCGTAGCTTGCGGCCATCCAGCGTCTGAAACGTAACCGTTTTTTGCGTTTGCCCCCAAGCGGCAGACTGGCCTAGCGACAGGACCAGCAGGAAAATGGCGTAGGTTGTTTTCATCCGCAAGCCGTTAGATGACCGATTGTCCAGCTCAGGAGGCACTTCTCATCAGTGGCTGGCGCTCTGGCAGATAGTACTGTACAGCAATATACTCCCTCAACTACCTATTCTGATTCTCAGCCGCCTCACCATTCTTCGTACCAACTACACACTCATGCTTGCTCTGCTCAGCGTCCACCATATTGCCGTCATCTGCTCCGATTACGCCGTTTCGAAACAGTTTTACACACAAGTGCTAGGGCTGGAAGCTATCCGGGAAGTATACCGGGAGGAGCGCGACTCCTACAAGCTCGACCTGGCGCTCAATGGGCAGTACCTGGTCGAGCTGTTTTCCTTCCCCGAAACGCCCGCCCGCCTCTCCCGCCCCGAAGCCACCGGCCTCCGCCACCTTGCCTTCGCCGTCTCTGACCTTGACGCTACCGTGCGGGGCCTGGAAGCGCAGCAAGTGGCCTACGAGCCCATTCGGGTAGATGAGTTTACCAGCCGCCGCTTCACGTTCATACAGGACCCCGACGGCCTGCCGATTGAGTTTTACGAGGTCTAGGCCACTTCCTTACTTAAGACGGTATACTAGCCCAGCCCGGAGCACCTGCGTGTATAGCTCGTTTGTGCCGCCTAGGTAGTGCTGGCGGTAGTTGGTCAGGCCGTGCGCGTAGCTTAACGCGAGGCCTACGCGGTGATAATAAGCCGTTAGGTTGAGGCGGGCCCGCACATCGGCCTTGGTATTCACATTGCGGGCTCTATCAACCGTAATTTCCGCTTGGTCATTGTTGTAAGTAGCCCGGCCTTTCTCGTGCACTTTCTGCAAAAAGCCTACTTCCGGTCCGCCAGTCAGGTCAAGACCCAGACCTGACACAGCAAACCGGTGTCCGAAAAACACATGCGTAGTGATAAATTGGTGGTTCAGATTTGTGTGGCCCTCCGCTTTCGGGTCGGCGCTTGACTCGCTGAACACATACTGGATGTTTACGCGGCTGCGCAGCATTTCATACCCCGCCTGTGCCCCCCATAGGCTGCCGCCTTTCGTCAGGCGCTGCACCTGCCCTGCTAGGCCATACGAAAAGCCCAGCCGCTTGCCGTAGGCATTCAGTGTGCTTGGTTTATAGCCCACGATATCCGGAATATCGATGCTGGTGGTGGCCGCGGCAGAAGCTCCACGGTAGGCCATTCCCCCCGAAACCAGATGCGCGGAATACTCGGTTTTTTGCGCCGTAGCGGCATGCACGGCCAGAAAGCTACCGGCAAGGAGTAGAACGTATTTCATCTGGTTCAGGAAAAGAGTTTCGGGAGGATAACGGAACAGGCCTAGGCCACTTTAGCTGCCTGCTGAAAGCAGGAGTAGCGCTGCGGCCAATTGGTTGCAGGGCCGAACAACCGTTTTTTGCTGAGTTTATTCCGTACAAAACGGCTTTCCGTTCTACCTTGCCCTCATCATGCCCGAACAGCACCAGCCGCTTCCTTACCTCATTATAGATTTCGATAGCACCTTCACGCAGGTAGAAGGCCTCGATGAGTTGGCCGATATTGCCCTGCTAGGCCACCCCGACCGCGAAAAGGTAGTCGGCGCCATCCGGGCCCTCACCGACCGCGGCATGAGCGGCGAGCTGAATTTCTCGGAGTCGTTGAAGCAGCGGCTGGCCTTGCTGCCGGCCCGGCGCGAGCACTTGCCCCTGCTGGTGGAGCAGCTGAAAGGCAAGGTTTCGGAGAGCATTGTGCGCAACCGGGGCTTCTTCGAGCAGTTTCCGGGGCGCGTGTACATTGTGAGCAGCGGCTTTCGGGAGTTTATTGAGCCCGTGGTGGCCGATTTCGGCATTGCGCCCGACCATGTGCTGGCCAACACCTTCACGTTCGCTGAGGATGGCCGCATTACCGGCTTCGACCCCGAAAACGTGCTGAGCCGCGACGGCGGCAAAATTGAACAGCTCCGCCGCCTCGACCTCGATGGCGACGTGTATGTACTCGGCGACGGCTACACCGACTACCAGATCCGGGAAGCCGGCTTGGCGAACCGCTTCTACGCCTTCACCGAAAACGTGACCCGCGACGCCGTAGTGGCCCGCGCCGATGAAGTACTGCCTTCCTTCGACGAATTTCTCTACCAGAACAAGCTTCCGATGACGCTCTCCTATCCGAAAAACCGCATCAAAGTCCTGCTCCTCGAAAACCCCGATCCACGCGCCGCCGAGCTGTTCCGCCAGGAAGGCTACCAGGTGGATACTGTGCCCGGCGGCCTCGACGAAGACGAGCTGGTGCAGCAGATCGAGGGCGTGAGCATTCTGGGCATCCGGAGCAAAACCCAGGTAACGGCCCGCGTGCTGGAAGCTGCCAACCGCCTCATCGGCATCGGCGCGTTCTGCATCGGCACCAACCAGATTGACCTCACGGGCTGCATGCAGAAAGGTGTGGCCGTGTTCAATGCTCCCTTCTCCAACACGCGCTCAGTCGTAGAGCTGGCCCTCGGCGAAATCATTATGCTGGCCCGCCGCATTCCGGAGAAAAGCCCCAAAATGCATGAAGGTGAGTGGGATAAATCGGCGAAGGGTTCCTTTGAAATCCGGGGCAAGAAGCTGGGTATCATCGGCTACGGCAACATCGGCTCCCAGCTTTCGGTGGTGGCGGAGGCCGTGGGCATGCAGGTGCTGTATTATGATGTGGCCGAAAAGCTCCAGCTCGGCAATGCCGTGAAGGCCCGCACCCTGCAGGAGCTGTTGCAGCAGTCGGATATCGTGACCCTGCACGTAGATGGCCGCCAGGAAAACACCAACCTCATTGGGGCGGCCGAACTGGCCATGATGAAGCCTGGTGCCCTGCTGCTCAACAACAGCCGCGGCCATGTGGTAGATGTGCCGGCCCTGGCCGCCGTGCTTCGCTCCGGCCACTTGGGCGGGGCCGCCGTCGATGTATTTCCGTACGAGCCCAAAACCAACCACGAAAGCTTTGAGAGTGAGCTGCGGGGCCTTCCGAACGTGCTGCTGACGCCCCATGTAGGCGGTAGCACCGCCGAGGCCCAGCGCAACATTGCGGAGTTTGTGCCGGAGCGCATCATGCAGTACGTGAATACCGGAAATACGCAGCAGAGCGTCAATTTCCCCAATATTCAGCTGCCCGTGCAGCAGGCGCACCGCCTCATTCACATTCACCACAATGTGCCCGGCGTACTGGCCCGCATCAACAACGTGCTGGCCGAGCACCACGTCAACATCCTGGGCCAGTACCTGAAAACCAACGAGCACATCGGCTACGTGATTACGGATATTGATAAGCAGTATGAGCAGGAAGTAATCGGGGAGCTGCGCAAGGTAGAGCACACCATCAAGTTCCGGGTGCTGTACTAAGCTTCGGCCACATGGAGCTTTTTACAGCGTCTTCCCTAGCTACCAACCAAAGCGCGTTGCCTTCTAGGCCACTTCTGGGGCGTACCGACTGGTATTGGATGGCCGGGGTCTTTGGGCTGTACATGCTGTATCTGCCCTTCTCGGGCTACACAGAGCAGTATTATGATGCCCTGACGTATTGGGGCCTGCCTTCGCGCTTCATCACCCCCGACCGGCACTTCTCGCTGCTCCATTACAGCGCCAATACGCGCGGCTACTCCTGGCCGCTCCTGCTGGCGCCCTGGCGCACGGCCTGGAAAGTGCTGGGCGGCGACCCAATGTGGTATATCCGGACGCTGGGGAGCATGGTAGCGGCGCTGTGCTACGGGTGGCTGGGCCCTCGGCTTTGGCAAACACTGCGCAACACGTCACAGGAGCCCGGCCCTGTGGCGCGCCTAGCCTTTGTGCTCACCGGCTTCGTGTTCTGGCGCGACCATTTCAACTTCGCCCTCAGCGACTTTCCCACCCTAGTGTTTGTCGGCACGGCCCTAATTCTGGCAGGCCGTGGGTTACTTGTGCGGCCTGCGGAGTTGCGCTGGTGGGGAGAATTGGTGCGTTGGTTGATAGTCGGTGCCTTCCTGGGACTGGCCTACAACGCGCGGGGCATCTATTTGCTCAGCCTCTACCCCATGCTGCTGGCTGCTGCCTGGCCTACAACCTCCGGAATCACTGGCCTACGCAGCAGCACTAGTAGGCTGGCGGCACTCCTGCTTGGGCTGGGCCTGATTCTGTTGCCGCAGTATCTGATGATACGGCGGTTTGTACCCGAAGGCAGCCCCTGGCACCTGAGCGGCGTGCAGCAGCAGGATGAGTTGGTGAAGCGCCATTTGAGCCTGGGCCTGGGCAACTTTAAGTACGAAGCCACTATCGGTAATGACTACCCCGAGGTGCGCGTGTGGTTTCAGGACCCGCTAGGCCAGTATTTGATGCAGCGCCACGGTATCACCTCGGCGGGCATGGAACCAGCCACCTACGCGAAGCTAGTGCGCCAATACCCGCTGGAATTCTGCACGCTGCTGACTCAGCGCCTGTTCAATGGCCTCGATTTGCAGCAGCCTACTCCTTATCTGCGTCAAGTTTACCCGGCTACCTGGCCCCTGGCCTGGGCCAACTACACCGTACTTGGGCTAGGCCTCCTGGTGCTAGGAAGGCTATTCTGGCAGGCTCGGCGCCTGCCGCTGCGGCGGCTTTTGCTGGTAGCAGCCCTATTGCTTCCCGTTATTGGGGCCTTGCCGGTAGCAGTAGAAACCCGGTTTATGCTGCCGCTGCACTTTGGATTATGTATGGCGGCTACCCTGGGTTTCCCGGCAGCCTGGCACCCGGCCCAGTTGCGGCGCAGTGTGCGCCCCGCACAGGGTCTGCTGCTAGCGGCGCTGTATCTGGGCTGGCTGCTGCTGGCCTTCACGTTCTCTGCCTATTCTCAAATTCATCTGCAGCTGGGTGGGCGCTTGCTAGGCGGCAGCAGCTAGGCGGTTTCTGCGCCGCAGTAAGGTGGCCTACATCCGCTCCCGTACCTGCGTCAGGACGCGCTCCATTTCCTTGCGGACGGTGCTGGTTTCGGCCACGTGGTTGTTGTTCATGAAGCTGAACGCCAGCAGCCTTCCCGACTTGGTGCGCAGGTAGCCACAGAGATTGTGGTTGTTGGTGAGCGTACCGGTTTTGCCCCAGAGCCAGGGGCCGCGCGGGTCGCGGTATACACGCTTGAGCGTGCCCTGCCGGCCACCAGCCGCTAGCCAATCCAGCAGGCGCGGCTCCGGCACTTCTGCGTGCAGGTTAAGCAGCAAGGCTACCAGCGTACGGGGCGTAACCAGGTTCAGGCGCGAGAGGCCCGAGCCATCTACCCAGTGCGGGGCATCGGGCAGGTTGCGCAGGTAGTTGGCCTGCATACTCCGAATGACGCGGTTAGGGCTCAGCGAGTCGGGGCTTAGGCTGGAGGCACACATCAAAAGCAGCTGCTCCGCCAAGAAATTGTCGCTTACGCGCAGCATGCGGCGGTACAAGGAATCGACGGGTAGACCGCGCAGGGTGCGTACGGAGTCCTGGGCACGCAAATGCAGCGCGGCCGGCACCACCGGCCGGCGCAACGTATCCTGCAACAGTTGCAGCAACAGAGGGGTGCTGGACCGGAAAGGAGTTTCGTCTATCCAGTTTTTAGGACTGGGAAACACGAAAAAGCGGTTTTCCAGCTCCATGCGCCGGACATGGTCTTCGGCAGTATTAGGATATTGAATGGGGGCGGCCTCCGTCAGGGAGCGAAAAAAGCTTGGATACACGCGCGGAAGCGGCTGCCCGGCTTTGGCGTAGAAGCGTACGGTGTGCCCATAAATCGGAAACGGGCCACGCTCCGGCTGAAAGTAATAGTTGTAGTCGTCCCAGGTCCAGCCGGGGCCGTAGGCCACTGCGCACGGCACCGGCGCATAAAACAGCTTTTCGGGCCGGTTTTGCAGAAACGCGAGGGCACGGCCCGAGGGTATGTCGCCGTGCAGCATGGTAGGGTCGCCGGTGCCCCAGAACAGCAGGCTGTCGGGGCGCACCACGTAGTGCAGACTAGGCAACGAATCGGGGAGCATGTGCAGGCCAGCATAAAGGCTGAACAGCTTCATGGTGCTGGCCGGGGTGAAGTACTTGTCTGAGTTCAGCTCATACACCGGCTCTCCGGAAGCCACGTCCGTCAGGCACACGCCCACACTATGCTGGCGCAGTATCACCGACTCCCGAATCAGTTGATCGAGCCAAAGTGCCCCCACTTTGGGCGTAGCTGGCGGTGCTTTTTTCTGGGCAAAAACCGGCGCTGCATTTAGGCACCACAGGCCTAGCAACACGCGGGAAAGAAGACGAAAGAACGACATGAGCGGCAAGCAACAGGCAAAAACTCCCGCAACTTGGGCAAAAGCTCGGCGGTTTTCAACTGTTGCGGCTGCCGCTAGGCCTATTAAGCGCAAAGCGGTGCTTTTCTGGGAAAGAAAATGGGTTCATGATTCTGTGCTAGGGCAACCTCTTGGCTTACAGGGAGTACTTTCTTCTACGCTATCATCTGACGTTGCTTCTTATGTCTATTACCAACGAACTACTCAATACCGTACTGCGGCAGGCGGGCCGGGAGGTTTCGCGCAAGGAATTCCTGACGCTGGCCGGCCGAGGCCTGGCCGTGGGCGTAGCCACCAGCACGCTGGCCAGTTGCCAGACCGATAGTGGGCCTACCACCGCGGCCACGGCTCCTACTCCTACCACCGGCACCCCCGCCTCCCAAGTAACATCCGCCACTATGTACACTAGCCCCGACGGACAGAAAATACCTTCCTCCGAAGCCGTATCGCCCCCCGCCAAAGTACCCACTGACCTCAACAAGCCCATTGAACTGGAAGAGTGGAAGTCCGACGTTGACCCTCAGTCGCCGCCCACTCCTACGCCCCTGCCGCCCGACAAGCGCGTGGGCTACGCCTTGGTAGGCCTAGGCCACCTGACGTTGGAAGAATTACTGCCGGCTTTTGGCCAAAGCAAAAAGTCGAAGCCGGTGGCGCTGGTCAGTGGCTCGCCGGAGAAACTCAAGAAGGTGGCGCAGCAGTACGGCATCAAGCCCGAAAGCTGCTACAGCTACGAAAACTACGACCAGCTCAAGGACAACCCGGAGGTGCAGGTGATTTACATTGTGCTGCCCAACTCCATGCACGCCGAGTACACCATCCGGGGCGCGCAGGCGGGCAAACACATTCTCTGTGAGAAGCCCATGGCTAACTCCGCCGCCGAGTGCGAAGCCATGATTGCGGCCTGTAAAAAAGCGGGCAAAAAGCTCATGGTGGCCTACCGCATCCAATACGAGCCCTACAACCGCGAAGTCCGCCAGATGATCCGCGACAACAAATTCGGCAAGACGAAATACATCCAGGCGCAGAATAGCCAAAGCTCGGCCAACCCCGACCACTGGCGTCATAAGAAGGCCCTGGCCGGCGGCGGCGCCCTCCCCGATATTGGGTTGTATTGCCTGAATACGGCCCGTTTCCTGCTGGGCACCGAGCCAACGGAAGTATCGGCGTATATGCACAGCACGCCCGGCAATCCGCTGTTCAAGGAGGTAGAGGAAATGATGTCGTGGCAGATGCGCTTTCCCGATGGAATCGTGGTCGATAACATCACGCACTACAACACCCACGACTCGCGCTTTTACCGCGTGAACTCGGAGCGCGGCTGGATTCACCTCAACAATGCCTACGCCTACAAAGGTCAGGCGCTGCAAACTTCCCACGCCGAAGGCCCGGCCAAACTGGAGAATCACATCACGCTGGGCGCCAAAAACCAGTTTGCCACCGAAATGGACCACTTCTCGGAATGCGTACTGGAAGACAAGGCGCCGCACACGCCCGGCGAAGAAGGCCTTCAGGACCAGCGCATTATGGAAGCCATCTACCAATCGGCCCGCGAAGGCCGCCCCGTGAAGCTACCTGCCGTAAAAGGCACCGACGTATTCCGCGGCCCCGAGCCCAAACAGGCCTAGATACCAGTTTCGGCAAAACGAGCGGTGGCGGTACGGCCAGTAGAAGTTCAACTCCTACTGGCCGTACCGCCACCGCTCGTTTTGTTGGTTCTCTTCTTCGCGAGATTCAGAAAAATCACCCATGATAGCATATCCCAGACGCCCACGCCGTATTTCGCGGCTGTTAGCGGCATGGGTTGTGATTGGGAAACGCACAACTAGGCACCCCAGCTATGCCTATGAAGCTTCTCGCTGCTGGGAGCATTCAGGTTCCGGCACCCATTTCTCTGCCGGCTTGCGCTTCTCACAAACTAATTCTTTGCAGAACAAGCCAGCATATTGCTGACTGTCAGCTGCTACCGAATATTAAGTTTGTGTGATTTACTTCACTAACACATAGTTTTATCACGTTATTGCCTGCGCGTTAAGCCCTTTTAGAGTGGCCTAGCCATGTCTTTTTTTCACCACTTATCGATGCAGAACTATGTCTACAATCACGGTAAAGGATGGCACTGAAATTTACTACAAAGACTGGGGCACGGGCCAGCCGCTGGTCTTCCATCATGGGTGGCCGTTGTCGAGCGACGACTGGGATGCGCAACTAATGTTTTTCCTGACCAAAGGCTACCGGGTAATTGCAGCCGACCGCCGTGGGCACGGCCGCTCCACGCAAAGTGCCACTGGTCATGATATGGATACCTACGTGGGCGATATACTTGAGTTAGCCGACCACCTTGATCTGAAAGATGCCGTGCACATTGGCCACTCAACGGGTGGGGGCGTGGCTATTCGCTATGCCGCGCGTGCTGCTCAGGGCCGCGTGGCGAAGGTCGTCCTCATCAGTGCCGTAACGCCCTTGATGCTACAAACCCCCGCCAACCCAGATGGTGTGCCGATGGCAGTATTCGATGAAATCCGCGAGGGCACGGCCACCAACCGCGCGCAATACTTTCAGGATTTTACCATTCCCTTCTATGGCTACAATCGCGAAGGTGCCCAGATAAAGCAGGGCATCCGCGACAATTGGTGGCGGCAGGGCATGAGCGGCGGAGTCAATGCCCATTATTTTGGCATCGCCGCCTTCTCGGAAACCGATTTCACCAATGACCTGCAGCAAGTGGATGTCCCAGTGCTGGTGCTGCATGGCGAGGACGACCAGATTGTACCCTTTCCCATCAGCGGCGCCAAGTCAATCAAGCTACTCAAACACGGCAAGCTGATTTCCTACCCCGGTTTTCCGCACGGCATGCCCGCCACCGAGGCAGCCACTATTAACGCTGACCTGCTGTCCTTTATTCAGGCGTAGTTCCTGGCCTACTCTCTCTACCAGAAATAGTCAGGCTGCTCTAAAACAGAGCGGCCTGACTATTTCTATAAGCGCCTGTTCTACACAAGTCTAACACGAGCATAAGCCACCTTTCATTTCTCTGTACCTGAGACTCTTACGAAGTATAAACCAGCCGCATTACCGTGAACCTGAACGATTATTTCACACCACAATAATCTGATAGTACGTTGTTGTGCAGGTGTGCTTCCTCGCGCGTAGCTCAAAGTTTCGCGGCCTCACCCGGATATATCCGCTAACTTTGTTTCCCGTTATGCCAGACCGAACCCCTACCCCCACGGCTGCAACGGCCAAGTACATTTTCGTCACCGGTGGAGTGACCTCCTCGCTAGGCAAAGGCATCATCTCGGCCTCCCTAGCCAAGCTGCTGCAAGCCCGCGGCTTCCGCGTCACCATCCAGAAGTTCGACCCCTACATCAACATCGACCCCGGTACGCTCAACCCCTATGAGCACGGCGAATGTTATGTAACCGACGACGGCGCCGAAACCGACCTCGACCTGGGCCACTACGAGCGGTTCCTGAACGTACCCACCTCGCAGGCCAACAACGTAACGACGGGCCGTATCTACAACCACGTCATCAGCAAGGAGCGCGAAGGCGCCTACCTGGGCAAGACGGTGCAGGTAGTGCCCCACATCACCGACGAGATTAAGCGGCGCATGCTGCTACTCGGCGAGGATGACAAGTTCGACGTCGTCATCACCGAAATCGGGGGCTGCATTGGTGATATCGAGAGCCTGCCGTTTGTGGAGGCCGTGCGCCAGCTGCGCTGGGAGCTTCCGCCGAATGATTCGCTGGTAATTCACCTCACGCTGCTGCCTTACCTGAAGGCCGCTGGCGAGCTGAAAACCAAGCCCACCCAGCACTCCGTGCGCGATTTGCGCGAGGCAGGCCTACAGCCTGATATTCTGGTGTGCCGCTCCGAATACCCCATTCCGGCCGAAATGCGCCGCAAAATCGCGCTGTTCTGCAACGTCAAAATCAACTCCGTAATCGAGAGCCTCGATGCCGACAGCATCTACTCGGTGCCCCTGCTGATGCTGAAAGAGCAGCTCGATGATCGGGTTATCAAGAAGCTGAAGCTGACCGGCGGCACCGTACACCCCGATCTGGAAGCCTGGAAAGACTTCCTAGGCCGTCTCAAAAACCCCACGGAGGAAGTAACCATTGCGCTGGTAGGTAAATACGTGGAGCTTCCTGATGCTTACAAATCCATCAACGAAGCTTTCGTGCATGCCGGCGCACAGAACGAGTGCAAAGTGACGGTGCGCAGCATCCAGTCGGACCACATCAACGAAGACAATATTGCGCAGCTCCTGCACGGCGTAGATGGCGTGCTGGTGGCGCCTGGTTTTGGCGAGCGAGGCTTCGAAGGCAAGATCCTGGCCGTGAAGCATGTACGCGAGAACAAGATTCCCTTCTTCGGGATTTGCCTGGGCATGCAGGTGGCCGTGGTAGAATACGCCCGCAACGTGCTAGGCCTGTCAGATGCTTCCTCTACGGAAATGGACCCGCAGACACCGGCACCCGTCATTGCTATGATGGAGGACCAGAAGGACATCACCCAAAAAGGCGGCACCATGCGCCTGGGCGCTTACGACTGCGAGCTACGCCGCGGCTCGAAAGCCGCGAAGGCCTACGGTCGCAACCACATCAGCGAGCGGCACCGCCACCGCTACGAGTTCAACAACCAGTACCTGCCGCAGTTTGAAGAAGCCGGCATGATTGCCTCGGGCATCAACCCCGACACTGGCCTAGTAGAAGTGGTAGAAGTGCCTAACCACCCATGGTTTGTGGCCGGCCAGTTTCACCCCGAGCTAAAAAGCACGGTACAGAACCCGCACCCGTTGTTCGTACGCTTCGTGAAAGCCGCCATCCAGCACCGGAAGGTGTAGATAGGCCTAGAGAAGTAAATCACCACCACAAACGTCATGCTGAGCGGAGTCGAAGCATCTCTACCTCTGGCTAACCAACTGGCCTAGAGAAGCGGTAGAGATGCTTCGACTCCGCTCAGCATGACGTTCTTTTAGGCGTGCTGCTACTTTTTTTATGGTGTACACTTTACCTGATTTCACGCTTTTATCGACTGGCACCGACGGAGGGCATTACTACCTATATACCCTAATCACCCATCAAGGTCAACTTAGAAAGCTGGTCGTGTTTTTTGCCACAAAAGAAGACGAACAAAAAATACAAAAAGCTACTTCAGTTACTGTAGAGGGCAATTTGCAAGATGAAGGGCCACAGCACTCCTTGCATTTAAATGATGCGAAGCTATTGGCTTGGAAGTGAGGTATACCTACTCCTTCTTTTGTGCCCATTTGTCAGGAAAATGGCACGCTCAATTTCCTTTCGAAATTATCTGTTCAGGACTTGGACACTCCATTTTGGGTTCACTCATTGTGGATTTGTTTCACCATTCCATCTGACAAAAACGCCGACTCAACAAATATTCGCCTGACAAGTCCGACCTTTGCGGGAGTGTCGCCGGATTTTTGACGGGGGCGCGGGGCTACCGCTGGTGGTGGCTTCGATTTTTTTCTCTGTAGGTACCCTTACTAATGGACAGAAATTCAGCAATCGGCCTGTTTTTGATTTCGGCCTTGCTCATCATCTACCTCTACGTTGTGCCCCGGCCCAAGCCAGGCGAGGAGACGAAAAAGCCCACGACCACCACAGCCGCCGCTCAAACCGCTGCCACGGCACCCGTTGCCGCCGCCCCGCTAGATTCTGCAGCTGCCGCCCGCACGTTGGGCGCTTTCGGCGCGGCTGGCGTAGGCTCGGCCCAAACCACGGAGCTGAAAAACGACAATATCACCATCACCTTCTCCTCGAAAGGCGGCCGCGTGGAGGCTGTTCGGCTGAACCAGTACAAGACTTTCTTCGGCAAGCCCCTGGATTTGCTGGACGCCCAGAGTGCCCAGATCGATACGCGCTTCCGCACCACGGATGGCCGCCAGGTAAAGCTCTCCGATCTTTACTTCCGGTCTGAGCCCCAGGGCAACAACGCCGTGCGCTTTGTGGCAGATGTAGCCGGTGGCCAGATTGAGCAGGTCTATACACTGCCTGCCAACAGCTTCGAGCTTAGCTACAACCTGCGCTTCAACAATCTGGCTAGCGTAGTAACGCAGGAGCCGCTCACGTTCACCTTCGTCGACCATGTACGGCAGACGGAGCAGGACATGAAGCAGAACCGCAACCACACCACCATCAACCGCTACCTCGTTTCCGGCGACCATACGGCTCTGGCCGAGGCATCGGAGAAGCCTGAGGAAATCAAAGTAACCGAGCCGCTGAAGTGGGTAGCGCACAAGCACGACTTCTTCGTGGCTGGCATCGTGGCCGATAACCAGTTCCAGTCGGGCCAGCTTGATGCTACGGTAAACCTGGAGGACTCCACATTCATCAAAACCCTAAGCAGCACGCTGACCATTCCGGCCGCCGATGTGCAGCAGGGCAAAGCAAACTTCCGCTTCTACTTCGGCCCCAACTCCTTCAACACGTTGAAGGAAGTAACACCCGGCTTCGACCGCAACGTGTACCTAGGCTGGGGTATTTTCCGCTGGGTAAACCAGTTTGTGGTGCTGCCCGTGTTCCATGTGCTAGAGAAATTCATCAGCTCCTACGGTATCATCATCGCCCTGCTGGTAGTCCTGATCAAGCTCGTGACCTGGCCCCTGACCTACAAATCGTATGAGTCGCAGGCCAAAATGAAGGTCCTGAAGCCGGAGATTGATGCCATCAAGGAGAAGTTTCCGGAGGATCAGATGAAGCAGCAGCAGGAAACCATGAAGCTCTACAACATCATGGGCGTCTCGCCGATGGGTGGCTGTATTCCGCAGCTGCTGACCATACCGATTCTGTTCGCGATGTTCCAGTTCTTCCCCAACGCCATTGAGCTGCGTCAGCAGCCATTCCTGTGGGCCCACGACCTGAGCACCTACGACGACCTGATTAAGCTGCCCTTCGCGCTGCCGTTCCTGGGTAGCCATATCAGCCTCTTTACGCTGCTGATGACGCTCTCGACGCTGGCCATGACCTACCAGAGCAACCAGAACAACCCAGCTGCCATGCAGGGTCCGATGAAGTTCTACAGCTACCTGATGCCGCTGGTATTCTTCTTCGTGCTAAACAGCTTCTCATCTGGCCTGACCTGGTATTACCTGATTTCCAACTTGGTAACCCTGGCCCAGCAGGCCATTACGCGCCGCTTCGTGGATGACACGAAAGTGCGCGCCAAGCTGGAAGCTAACAAGGTGAAGAACAAGGACAAGAAGCCCGGTGGCTTCTCGGCCCGCCTCCAGGATGCCATGAAGGCCGCTCAGGAAAAGGAAACCCAAACCCGCAAAGGCGGCCGCCCCGCCCTCGATGCGGATACTGACGGCTCGGATGCGGATTCTGACACGGGCGCTTCGGATGTATCGCCGAAGAAACCGCGCAAGACCCGCCGTTCGTAATTCTGGATAGCGCAAAAAAGCCCTTTCTGCTACTGTAGAAAGGGCTTTTTCTTTGGTGGCCATTTTCCTGCCGCCTTTTGCTTAGCTGTATCCTAATGACGTGGCCAAGTAGTGGCCTAGAAGCTCACAGGAGTTCGTGATTCTTCTCTGCCTGCCACTGCTAGGCCACTCCGGCATGCGGTAGGCCACTTGGCTACTCAGCCAGATTGGTTTCCGGCGTGGTTTTTGGCTTTCTTGGCTTGCACTTCCATTCCCTCCTTTCCTATGCGCCTGTTCTTTGCCCCTCTCCTGTTGGCCGTCTTGCTGAGTGCCTGCGCCGTGGAAGCCCAACAGCCTACCAAGTCACATGCAACCAAGCAAAAAGCAAAGCCGATGAAGCCGAAAACTGCTGCCAAAGCTTCCGTTGCTGCTGAGCCGGTTATCGTGTTTCGCCGGACGCCCTGCTACGGCACCTGCCCGCATTATGAGGCCACTATTTACCCTGATGGTCGCGTGCAATACGAAGGCCTGCAGTATGCCCCGGTAGAAGGCAAGCGGGAGTTCAAGCTCCCGATGGCGGTGGTAAACCAGATCAAGCAGGACGCGGATCAAATCGGCTTTTTTCAGATGAAAGAGCACTACCCCACGCGGTTTACCGATATGCCTTCCACCTTCCTCACCATCCGGAGGACCGATGGCACAATGAAGCTAGTGCAGGCCGAGGACAGCATACCGCCGTCCTTACAAAAGCTCTTCGACTACATTCACGCAGAAGTAGTAAAAGGCCTAGGCGTAACTAAATAGTGGCCTAGGAGTTGATAAAAACAGAAAAGGGTGGCCTAGACTGCAGTCTAGGCCACCCTTTTGCTTGCTATCCGATGATGGCTAGTTCTTGCGCACCCGCTCCAGCACCAGTTGGTTCATAGGATTAGGCGTGAGGCCCTGCACGTTGTTCTGGGTCAGGCGCACTACTTCGTCATAATACAGCGCAATGACGGGTGCTTCTTCTACAATGATGCGGTCCATCTGGCGGTAGAGATCGTAGCGCTTTTCGGTGTTCTGCTCCAGCTTGGCCTGCTCGTAGAGGCGGTCGTAGGCCAGGTTCTTGAAGTGGGTTTTGTTGGGGCCGGCCGGCGAGAAGTTCTTGCTATAGAACAGAGCCAGATAGTTTTCGGCATCGGGGTAGTCGCCGAGCCAGCTTTTGGTGAAGAATGCACTACTGCCGTTATCCACCATTTCCTGGTGGGCGGCGGCCTGATTCACGTCGATATCCACCTGCACACCTACATCGGCCCAGTTTTTCTGCAGGTACTCGCACACCTCCTTACGTTCCGCTACCGTGGCTAGGCGCAGGTGCAGCGGGTGGCGTTGGTCATAGCCGGCCTGTTTCAGCAGTTGCCGCGCCTTGGCCGGCTGATACGTGTAGCCAGGCACCAGCTTCTGGCTATACGATGGCAGGGAAGCCGGCACAAAGCCTGAAAGGCCTGGCACGCCTACATTATTGAGGAAGTAGGCCAGTAACTCGGGCTTATTGAGGGCATAGTTCAGCGCCTGGCGCACGCGCTTATCCTGGAGGGCTTTGCCGGCCTCGGCGTTGTCGCCGCGCAGGCGGGCGGGGTCCTGCTGCAGGCCTAAGTACTCCGTGTTGAGGTAGGGCACTTTCTGCAGTCGGAACTTGCCCAGGAAGTCTTCGCGCACGGTACCATCGGGGTACATAATCAGGTCGCGCGAGCCGGCCCGAATGCCACTGAGGAAATCCAGCTTGCCTTGCATGAAAGTCAGGAACTCCGTTTTGCGGTCCTGAATGAAGCTGATCTGTACAGCATCGAGGTAAGGTAAAGGCTTGCCTTGCGCATCCTTACGCCAGTAGTTGGGGTTGCGGTGGTAGATGATGGCGTTGCCTTCATCCCACTCCTTGAAGATAAAAGGCCCCGTACCCACCGGATGCTCCCGGAAATCTTTCCCGTATTTCTGCACTGCCTCGCGCGGCACCACATACGCATACGGCATCGTCAGGATACCCAAAAACGGAATAAACGGCTCCTTCAGATACACCCGCAGTGTGCTGTCGTTGACGGCCACAAAGCACGTATCGGCCGGCTCCCCTTTGGCGTCTTCCAGCACCTTGCCCCGGAAGATCCAGCCGCCAGGGCTCGCCGTAGGCCCATCCAGCAGGCGCTTGAAACTATACACGAAGTCCTGCGCTACTACTGCCCGGCCTTTGCCGCCCGGAAACACCTCAGCATCATGAAAATGCACCCTCGGGCGCAGCGTGAAGGTGTAGGTTTTGCCGTCGGGCGAGATGCTGTACCGCCGCGCAATGGCGGGGCCGGGCTTCAGGCTGTCGTCCAGCTCTACCAGCCCATTGTAGAGCTGCGTGGCGGCCCAGATATTGGCCTGCTTGTTCGTGAAGGCAGGATCCAGGGAAGTAAGCGCCTCAGGCTGATTGTAGCGGAACACACGCCGGGCATCGGTGGCCGGGCCGGTATCGGAGCAGGCTGTGAGCAGCGGCAACAGAGCAAAAGCAGAACCAACAGCGCGGCGCGAAAACGGAAACATGGGAACGGCGAAACAGTGTATATTTGCAAAGGTATCCCACAACCCGGGTTTCCGGCGCTTGCGCCGTACCGCAGCCTTCCCCCTCTATGCACCTGACCTACTACGGCCATTCCTGCTTTCTTCTTGAAGCTGATGGCAGCAAAGTCCTTTTTGATCCGTTCATTCGTCCGAACCCCTTGGCTAAAGACGTAGATTTGGATAAAATTGAGGCCGATTACATTCTGCTCAGCCACGGCCACGGCGACCATGTGGCCGACGTAGCAGAAATTGGCCAGCGTACCGGTGCCGAGCTGGTAGGCATGGTAGAAACGGTGGGTTGGTTTGGTGCTAAAGGCCTCAAAGCCAACTACGGCATGAACCTGGGCGGTACCCTTACGCTGCCCTTCGGGAAAGTGAAGATGGTGGCCGCCGCGCACTCCAGCTCCATGCCCGATGGCTCCTATGGTGGCCTAGCGGCCGGTTTTGTGGTAGAAACGGAAGGTAAAACCTTCTACTTCGCCGGCGACACCGCCCTGACCTACGACATGAAGCTGATTGGTGAGCGGTATAAGCTGGATTTCGCCATTCTGCCCATCGGCGACCATTACACCATGGGCATTGATGATGCGCTGGTAGCCGCCGACTGGACGGGTGCCACCAAAGTCATCGGCATGCACTTCGATACCTTCCCGCCCCTCGTCATCAACCACGAAGAGGCAAAAGCCAAAGCCACGCATGCCGGTAAAGAGCTGGTTCTGCTCAGCATCGGCGAAACGATTACATTTTAAGTTACCAGTTGTCAGTTGTCGGTGTAATTCATAACCGCAACTGGCAACCGACAACTGTCAACTGACTACAATGGGAAAAATTATTGCGGTAGCCAATCAGAAGGGCGGTGTGGGCAAAACCACCTCGGCCATCAACCTGGCCGCCAGTTTGGCTGCCCTGGAATACCGGACACTGCTCGTCGATGCCGATCCGCAGGCCAACGCCACTTCCGGCGTGGGCTTCGACCCCAAGGACATCGAGAACAGCATCTATGAGTGCATGGTGGACGGCATCAATGTGCAGGACATCATCCTGAACACCAACGTGCTGCCCCACCTCGACCTGATTCCCTCCCACATTGATCTGGTCGGGGCTGAGGTGGAGATGATCAACCTGCCCAACCGGGAGGAGAAGATGAAGGAGGCCCTACGTCCCCTCGTCGATCAGTACGATTTCATCATCATCGACTGCTCGCCTTCCCTAGGCCTCATTACCGTCAATGCTCTCACGGCCGCCAACTCGGTTATCGTGCCGGTGCAGTGCGAGTATTTCGCTTTGGAAGGCCTAGGCAAGCTGCTGAATACCATCAAGATCATCCAGAGCCGCCTAAACGAGGATCTGGAAATTGAAGGCATTCTCCTCACGATGTACGATGTGCGCCTGCGCCTCTCCAACCAAGTGGTGGAAGAAGTAAAGCTGCACTTCCAGCAGTTGGTATTCGATACCATCATTCCGCGCAACGTGAAATTGTCGGAGTCGCCGAGTTTCGGTATTCCGGTCATTCTGCACGACGCCGAAAGCAAGGGCAGCATCAGCTACCTGAACCTGGCCCGCGAGATTGTGGAGAAGAACATCGTCTCGGCCGACCCCGAGCAAGAGCAGGCTACCGAAGATACAGCGGCGTAAACTTCGATTTAGGAAGTGAATATCCACTTAACACAGTGCTTTCTCTAAAAGAAAGAAGCTGGCTAGCAACCTAAGTTGCTAGCCAGTTTTGTTTTGCGGCTACGTTCCACGTTTTTTCTGGCGTGGAACAAAAATATCCCAGTCATCCCGACCGTTTGTGTATTTTTGAATCTCGCTTTCGTCCGTCACTACTGGGCGAGGGCTGTTTGCAGGTATGTCAGAGAAGAACGAAGAGAAATCTACGCCGGCAACGGCATCCGTAGCGGCGAAGCGCAAAATAGGTGGCCTAGGCCGGGGCCTCAACGCCTTGATTGAAGGCAGCTACGAGAAAAAAGGCGAGCGGCTAGGCCTGGTGCCTCACCCCGTCAACTCGGTTGGGCTGATTGCAGTGGGCCAGATTGAGGCTAACCCCTACCAGCCCCGTACTCACTTCGACCAGCAGGCCCTCCAGGACTTGGCGGAAAGCATCAAGGTGCAGGGCATTATTCAGCCCGTGACGGTGCGCCAGATGGGCACCAACGTGTACCAGCTGATTTCCGGTGAACGGCGTCTACAGGCCTCCAAACTGGCCGGCCTGGAAGCCATTCCGGCCTACATCCGCAAGGCCGATGACCAGCAGATGCTGGAAATGGCCCTGATTGAAAACATCCAGCGCGAAAATCTCAACGCCATTGAAATAGCCCTGAGCTACCAGCGTCTCGTGAGCGAGTGCAACCTGAAGCAGGAAGAGCTCGGCGACCGGGTGGGCAAGAACCGCTCGACCGTTACGAACTACCTGCGCCTACTCAAGCTCCCGCCCGATATCCAAATAGGCCTACGCGACAGCGTGATCAGCATGGGTCATGCCCGCGCCCTCATCAACATTGAGGATATGGAGCAGCAGCTAGGCCTTTTCCGCCGCATTGTGGACGAGGATTTATCAGTGCGCCGCGTAGAGCAGCTGGTACGCAACGGCGGCTCTACGCCGGCGGAAGGCCAGAAGAAAACCTCGCATCCCACTGAGCCGGTGGTACCGCCCGCGGAGCTACGCCGCACCGAGCGCCATCTGACGGAGCGCTTTGGCAGCCGTGTGATGGTGAAGCCAGGGCCCCAGGGCCGTGGTGAAATCAAGATTGCCTTTGACTCGGTGGAAGATATGCAGCGGATTCTGCACATTCTGCAACCTGCTTAATACTGGCTGCCATGCATGGGCTTCCAAATGCAGTAGCTTCTTTTCTGCTGTTAGCGGCACTGCTGCTAGCTCAAATGGCCCACGCTCAAACGCCTTCTGCGTCAACTGAGAAACTAGCTTGGTGGCCCGTCACTCGCCCGCAGAAGGCAGGCATACTTTCGGCTATACTGCCGGGTGCTGGCCAAGTATACAATGCGCAAGAGTGGAAACTACCTCTCGTATATGGAGCCTTGGCGGGCTCTGCCTACGCAGAAGTCCATTTTTGGCAGCTCTACCAAGAATATAAAAAGGGCTATGAAGCTAGACAACAGTTTGCACTTGGCAATTCAACGGCAATAGATAGAGGGCCTCGTTCGGGTAAAGAGCCGAGCGATGTAGCCCAGCTGTATCGTTTTAAATCTTACCGCACTTCCCGGGATTTGTGGCTAGGGCTTAATGCCGTGATATATGGGCTTCAGATCCTGGATGCTGTCACGATTGCGCACCTTCATGATTTTGACATTAGCGAGAATTTGTCATTTCAATGGCAACCAACTGCGCTGCCAATAGCCTCTTCCGGTTGGGCACCTGGCCTACGAATAGCACTAACTGTTCGCTCTTCTAAGCGCTCATTTTAACCCTTGCCTCGCATGCACCTCAAAGCTAAGTCCCCAGTGCTGCTCGTTTGGCTGGTTACATTCATGCTGATTCTTAACAGCCTGACGGCCCACGCCCAAACCGTAACTGCTGGCCCCGACTCGGCGCGGGTAGCTACCAAAACCGCCGCCGTCAACGACTCGCTGCGTCGTACTGAAAAGCTGCTGGGCTGGCGCGTAACACGCCCCCAGAAAGCTGCGTTGCTAGCGCTGGTATTGCCGGGCTCAGGCCAGATCTACAACCATCAGTATTGGAAGCTGCCGCTAGTATATGGTGGCCTAGGAGGTGTTGGCTACGGGCTGTTCTTTTACCAGTCGCGCTACAAAGAGTATGTAAAAGGCAAGAACGATTTTGTGGATGCTCAGAATGCTGGCTCTCCCATCACTGTTGATCAGCTCTCCGGGTCTGAGGTCAAGAAGGAGCGCTCTATCGCGAATGTGCAGCGGGGCATCATTTTTTATCGACGAAACCGCGATACATTCATTGCTTACACAGCACTGGTATATGGCGTCACGATTCTGGATGCGTTGGTCGCGGCTCACCTGCGCGACTTCGATATCAGCGAAGACCTGAGCATGCGCATGGATCCGGTGCTGCTACCTTCTTCCCTGCGGCAGCCTGCTACTGGCCTAGCCGTCACTTTCACTTTGAAATAACCCCACCCTTTTCTTACATGAAGCTTCTCCTGATTGGCTACGGCAAAATGGGCCGAGCCATCGAGGCGCAGGCTGTGGCTCGCGGCCACCAGATTGCCGGCATCGTAGATCCCGCTCGCCCCGATGTACATATCACCGACTTCACGCCTGCTACTGTTGATGCGGCTATTGAGTTTACCCACCCCGATGCGGCTTTCCAGAACGTGCAGGCTTGCTTGCGCCAGGGCATTCCGCTGGTGTGTGGCTCTACCGGCTGGCTCCATCACTTCCCGGAAGCACAGGCCTTGAGCAAAGAAACGGGCACGCCGCTGTTTTATGCGTCTAACTACAGCGTAGGTGTTAACCTGTTTTTCCACTTCAATGAGTACATCGCGGCCAAAATGCACCAGTTTGGTGGCTACGATGTGCAAGTGCGCGAAATCCATCATACCCAGAAGGTAGACCAGCCCAGCGGAACTGCCCTGACAGCGGCCGAAGGCATTCTGCGTCACTTCCCCAACAAAACCACCTGGCGCAACGAAGCGACGCCAGAACCGAAAGAGTTGGCCATCATCTCGGAGCGTGAAGGCGCAGTGGTAGGCACCCACATCGTGACGTACACCTCCCCCGCCGATAGCATTGAGCTGAAGCACGAAGCGCACTCCCGCGACGGGTTTGTGCAGGGTGCCTTACTGGCGGCCGAGTGGCTCCCGGGCCGCCAAGGCGTGTTCGGCATGAAGGATTTGCTAGGCCTGTAGGTGAAGTGGTGAGTTGGTGAAATAGGGAGTTTGCTGTTATAGTGGCCTAGATCGCGCTACTTGCGCAATGCGTGCCACCAAAACAGCAAACTCCCTATTTCACCAGCTCACCACTTCACCGCCCCCACTGTTTCATTGCATTATTTCGCATCTTCCGGCGTTGAAGCTGGAAGCAGTCGGTAAGTACCGATTGTCCATTTTCTGGCCCTACCACTATGGCTGTACAATCCTGGGAGAAATACCTCGAAAAGAATAAACCGGCTCCGGCTTCCACTTCGACGACGACCTCGAAGCCGAAGAAGCACAAAGGGCCGATCCGGGAATGGGGCGACGCTATCCTGTTTGCCGTGGTAGCTGCCACGCTTATCCGTTGGGCTACGTTTGAGGCCTACACCATCCCGACGCCTTCCATGGAGCACTCACTGCTGGTAGGCGACTACCTGTTCGTGAGCAAGCTGCACTACGGCCCGCGCACGCCCCAGACGCCACTGCAGGTACCGCTCACGCACCAGACTATCTGGGGAACCAGCATCAAGAGCTATTCTGAGGCCATACAGCTACAGAGCCACCGCTTGCCGGGCTTCTCTTCGGTGAAGAACAACGACGTGGTAGTGTTCAACGTGCCCACCGAGGCCGAACACCCCGCTGACCTGCGCACGAACTATATCAAGCGCTGCATCGGTATCCCTGGCGACGTGCTCACGATTGTGAACGGCCAAGTATCGATAAATGGCAAGCCCGCCAAGAACTACCCCGAAATGCAGAGCAGCTATTTCCTGCAGGTACCTCAGGCCAACGATGATCTGATGGACGCCTTCAAGAAATATGGCGTTGTTAACTACGATAACACCGAGACGGGGGAGCCGTTGAGCTACGGTGATGATCCTACGTATGGGCCTGGCTACCAAGTAAGCATGACGCCTGCCGCGGTAGCTTTCTTCAAGCAGCAGCCGTATGTGAAGGGCATTATTGACCTGAAAACGCCGGCTGGTCAGCCGGAGCCCGGCCAGCAGGTGTTCCCCAATAACCCTGATGCCCCCTACAGTCAGCCACTAGCCAACCCGCCCTTCCCCACCTGGAACAAGGACAACTACGGCCCCCTGCAAATCCCGAAGAAAGGCCAGACGGTACAACTCACGGCGCAAAACACGCCGCTGTACCAGAAAATTCTGCTGCGCTATGAGCACAACGACGGCATGACCTTGGACGCCGCCAGTGGTATGATCACGCAGAATGGAAAGCCTGTTACGAGCTATACCTTCAAGCAGGACTATTACTTCATGATGGGCGACAACCGCCACAACTCACTCGACTCCCGCTTCTGGGGCTTTGTTCCCGAAGACCACATCGTGGGCAAAGCAGTGCTTATCTGGCTGTCGGTTGACCCACACGCTTCCTTCTTCAAAAAGATCCGCTGGAACCGCCTCTTCAATCTGGTTGATTAGGTTTCTACTTCGGAAGGATAGCACTCAACGCAAAAGAGCTTGCCCTAAGGCAAGCTCTTTTGCGTTGAGTGTAGGCGTTGATCAGTTAGTTTACCACCTAATGGGCGCTAGGCCGTTCTTCTCCAAATAGGCGTTCGTTTGGCTGAAAGGTTTTGAGCCGAAGAAGCCCCGGTCGGCGGCATAGGGTGAGGGGTGCGCGGCTTTTAGTACTAGGTGCTTTTTGGTGTCAATTATTTCGCCCTTTTTCTGGGCGTAGGCTCCCCAGAGAATGAACACCACGTGTTCTTTTTCCTCGGATATTTTCTGGATTACGGCATCCGTAAATTGCTCCCAGCCTTTCTTCTGGTGGCTCGCCGGCTCACCGGCTCGCACGGTAAGGGTGGCATTCAGCAAGAGCACGCCTTGCTCGGCCCAGCGGTCGAGGTTGCCGTTGGGGGCGGGCGGCGTTTCGGGCAGGTCGCTTTGCAGCTCTTTGAAAATATTCTGCAGCGAAGGAGGCGTCCGGACACCTTCCGCTACGGAGAAGCTCAGTCCGTGCGCCTGCCCTTTTCCGTGATAGGGGTCTTGACCTATAATCACTACTTTCACTTTATCGAACGGGCAGGCGTCGAAGGCGTGAAAAATATTCGGGCCCGGCGGATACACGGTTGCCGTAGCGTACTCGCCTTTCACAAAGGCAATCAGGTGTTGAAAATACGGTTTTTCGAACTCCGCGTGGAGTGCGTTGCGCCAGCTTTCTTCTATCTTTACAGACATACAGGAGTGGATTATTTTTCAGTTGGCTAAGCCTTTTGGTGTCGCGGCTGCGTAGATAAATCAAATTCCCCACACGGCTGTTAGCTTTCTCCCACCCCGGACTTCAGGAGCCATGAATACGACCACAACACAGGGTGTCACCGTCAGCGTAACCACCAAC
This sequence comes from Hymenobacter gelipurpurascens, assembly GCF_900187375.1. Classification (NCBI taxonomy): domain Bacteria; kingdom Pseudomonadati; phylum Bacteroidota; class Cytophagia; order Cytophagales; family Hymenobacteraceae; genus Hymenobacter; species Hymenobacter gelipurpurascens. Next base: position 115,360 of record NZ_FYEW01000002.1, read on the forward strand.
TACCTGCCCGACTATTCGAGCCCAGGTCAGGAACATTACGTCTTTGCCTATAAAATTGATATCCGCAACGACAGCGAGTTTACCGTGAAACTGCTGCGCCGCCACTGGTACATCTACGACGCCAACGGCGTGGTGCGTGAGGTGGAGGGCGAAGGCGTGGTAGGCCAGCAACCCGTGCTGGAGCCCGGCGAGTCGCATCAGTATGTATCCGGCTGCAACCTGAAGTCGGGTTTGGGCAAGATGCGCGGCTCGTATCAGATGGAGCGCCTCATGGATGGCCATGAGTTTGCCGTTGATATTCCGGAGTTTACCCTCGTGGTGCCTTACCGCCTGAACTAGCTTCTCGCACGCCTGAGGCATCTCCAAACAAAGCCTTTCTCTCGTCACCGAATGTTGTTGGCAGGAGAAAGGCCTTTTCTTTGATAAATAGCCTACCTGATTCCGTAGGAAAGGCCGCCACGATCCTGAAAAGGCGTGTAGCTTTGCCTCTTTACTACTCACGCGGGGGTCGGGCCAGTTGGCCAACAGGCCTACGACTCTACTTTCTGCGCTCTTGCTTTTTCAAGTTCTTAGCTACCTCCGGTTTCTGCTCCGTTCCGGCAACACGCACGGGCTGCATTCGCCTTTTGTGTTTGGGCTGTATGCGCATGTGGTGGGGCATACGGGCCATTTTGCGGCCTTTGAGGCCATTGAAACCCGGCGCCAGGAGCTTCTCAGCAGTCAGAAAGCTATCCAGGTGCGTGATTTTGGAGCCGGCTCCCACACGGGCGCAGGCCGCACGCGCCGCCTCCGCGGTATTGCCCGTACGGCCGCCAAGCCTCGCGTGCTGGCCCAGCTGCTTTTCCGGCTAGTCAATCACTTTCAGCCTCGCACGGTACTGGAGTTGGGCACTTCCCTGGGCCTTACCACTGCTTACCTGGCCTCCGCCGATTCCCGGGCGCATGTCCTCACATTTGAGGGTTGCCCACAGACGGCTGAGGTTGCGAGGGAGACATTTAGTGGCTTAGGCCTACACAACGTTGAGCTTGTGGAGGGCAACCTTGATGAAACCCTTGCTCCTGCACTCGCCGCTCTCGCTAGGCCAGTTGATTTCGCCTTTTTTGATGGCAACCACCGCTACGAGCCCACTATGCGCTACTTCGAGCTCATGAACCAGCACCGCACCGAAGACAGTGTCTTCGTGCTGGATGACATTCATTGGTCAGAGGAAATGACGCGGGCCTGGGAAGCCATCAAGCAGCACCCGGAGGTTACGCTGACCATCGATCTGTTCTTTATTGGGCTGGTATTCTTTCGGCGCAAGCAGCCCAAACAACACTTCATCTTGCGCTTTGATAACATGCTAGATAAGCTGGTGGAGAGGACGCGCCGGCTTTCTGCATAAAGTAGCGATACAACAAGAGCCCGCCCTGGTCAGGGCGGGCTCTTGTTGTATCGCGGAAAACGGCGGTTACTTTATGGCCTCCCGCACACGCGTGAGCTTAACAAGCAGCTCCTCCAGCCGGTCCAGCGCCAGCATGTTAGCGCCATCTGATAAGGCGGTGGCAGGCGTCGGGTGCGTTTCGATGAACAGGCCGTCGGCCCCCACGGCAATGGCAGCTTTGGCAATGGTTTCGATGAGGGCGGGCTTGCCACCTGTTACGCCGCTGCTCTGGTTGGGCTGCTGCAAGGAGTGCGTAACGTCCATTACTACGGGCACTCCAAACTCTCGCATCACGGGTAGGTTGCGGAAATCGACTACCAAATCGGAATAGCCGAAGGAGTTGCCGCGGTCGGTGAGGATAACGTGGTCGTTGCCCGACTGGCGCACTTTATCCACGGCAAACTGCATCGACTCGCCCGAGAGAAACTGGCCTTTCTTCACATTCACTACTTTCCCCGTTTTGGCGGCGGCAATCAGCAAATCGGTCTGCCGACACAGGAAAGCCGGAATTTGCAGCACATCGACGTACTGTGCCGCCAGCGCCGCCTCCTCCGACTCGTGAATGTCCGTGACCGTAGGCACGCCAATCTCACGGCCTACTTTCTCTAGAATACGCAACGCCTTTTCGTCGCCGATGCCCGTGTAGGAGTCTAGGCGGGAGCGGTTGGCCTTACGGTAGGAGCCTTTGAAGATGTAGGGAATCTGCAACTTATCGGTCATGTGCTGCACCTTTTCGGCGATGCGCAGGGCCATATCTTCCCCCTCAATTACGCAGGGGCCGGCCATCAGGAAAAACTGACCTGAGTTGGTATTGCGGAAATGCGGTAGGGCGTTGGCGAGAGATTGTAGCATGAAAGTCAGGGGTTGAGATGAAGCCGTTGCTCCACAGAATACGGAGAGTGTAGTAGCGAAGTGGCCTAGGCCACTCTTGCCGCTGGGGCCAAAGCTAGAAGGCTTTGGTCTATTTCCTTCTCAGACATATAAACAGCTCCCGGCCTTGGCGGGGCGTTATGGAATTAGTGGCCGGAGCGAAATGCACGAAATCGAAATACGGCGCGAAGTAGGTGCGGTACTCCTCCGCTGAGCCCCCGAATGGTGGCCCCGGCTGACTGAAGGTCGTATCGAACAACAGGCCTACGAGCGTTCCGCCGGGCCGCAGCAGAAGGGCACACTGCTGGGCGTAGGCCGGGCGAAGGACCGGATCGAGGGCGCAGAAAAAAGTCTGCTCCACCAATAAATCATACGGAGGCGTGGGTTCCAGCGTAAAAAAATCCTGTTGAAGCAAGTGGTCTACCGGAAAACCGGGAACCCGCGTCTGCAAATCGTGCAGCGGCTCGGGAGCCACGTCGGCTACCAATACATTCTTCCAGCCTGCATTATACAGATATTCAGCCTCATACGCACGACCAGCGCCCGGAATGAGAATACGCCGGTCGTCGGGGTGGCCTAGCTGCACAAAATATTCTCGCAGCGGGGGCGTTACCGAACCCGTATCCCAGCCGGTCTGGCCTATTGCGTAGCGTTGCTGCCAATATGTGGCATCGAGGTGAGATTCCGGTTGCATATGGCGGCAGGATTGTACCTTGGGACTTGACTGGGTGCGGAACTCCGTTATTTTTGCCCCAAAGGTAATGCCTCCGTCCGGACTACTCGGACTTCACTAAACCCCTCCTTCCATGGAACAAGACCACAACACCGACGAACCGAAGAACAACAACAAATGGCTCCTGCTCATTGCGCTGGTGCTGCTCTTGGTCGGCATCAACGGTTTTCTGTTCTACATGAATCGGCAGAAGACGCAGCAAAACGAGCAGCTGCAGTCGGAAGTACAGGTGAAAGACACCAAGCTGGAAGAGCAGATCAAACAGTATGAAGCCCTCAAGGCCGATTTTGAGCGCCAGAGCCAGGAAGTACAGGGCATGGGTCTCGCGAATGACTCGCTGCAAGCCAAAATTGCGCAGGTAAACGCCGACCTGCTGCGTCTGCGTTCCTTCAAAGCCGGCAGCTTCAGCATTGCGGAGCAGCGCCGCTACAAGCAGCGCGCTGCTAACTTCGAAAGCCAGTTGCGGAAAAAAGACGAAGAAATTGCGCAGCTGAAAGCTGACAATGAGGCGCTCTACACCGAAACAACCACGCTGAAGGAACGCCAGAACAAACTCACCGACACCATTTCTACGGTAGTTCGCTCCAACCAGGAGCTGTCGGAAAAGGTGACAATTGCCTCACGTCTGCAGGCTGAGAACATCCGCGTAGGTGTTATCAACAGCCGCAACAAAGAGAAAGACGACGACGATAACGAGTTCAAAGCCAAGCGCGTAGAGAAAGTTAAAGTCACGTTCAACCTGGCCCGCAACGACGTATCGCCGAAGGAAACCAAGCAGATCATGATGCGCCTGATTGAGCCCGATGGCGCAGCACTCTACAACCTGAGCACTGGCGGTGGCACGTTCACCATTGATGGCTCGGAGGCTTTCTATACGGCCAAGCAAGACATCGTGTACGACAATACCCGCCAGCCCGTGCAGTTCCTGTACGCCAAAGGCGCCCCCTACAAAGTGGGCCTGCACACCGTAGAGCTCTACGAAGGTGGTGTAATGATCGGTAAGACTACTTTCACGCTCAAGTAGCCAACTCTATCAATCCTCAGTACTAGAAAAGGCCACCCAAGCGGGTGGCCTTTTCTAGTATATGCTTACTTAGTAAGTGGCCTAGGCCTATAAGGCGGTCTTTACCTGTGCTTCGTATTTATCCAGCTGGGCCAAGGTGGCTTTGATATTTTCCGTGAACAGCACAATAACTGAACCCGGCTTTGCATGCGTCAGCACATACTCATTGGCATCGGGTTCGTTTTCGATGTAGGTGATGCGCAAGTCGGGGGCATCCAGGCGCAGGCCCCGCTCCATGATTTCCTTTAGCTGCTCGGCCGTTTTGCCGCGTAAGTCACGGTCTTGGCGCAGAATTACTTCATCGAAAATGCTGCCCGCAATCCTGGCGAAACCCAGCGTATCCTCGTCGCGCCGGTCGCCTAGGCCAGATATTACGCCTACTTTGTGCGTAGCTTCCGTAGCGTTCAGGAACTGGGCAAATTTCCCGATGCCATGCGTATTGTGCGCGTAGTCCACAATCACCTCGAAGTCGGGGAATTTGTACGTGTTCATACGGCCCGGCATTTTGGCTGCCGATGGGACAAACGTGCGCAATGCTAGCTTGATGTCCTCCTTATCGAAGCCGTAGCAGTAGCAAGCTAAAGCCGCCGCCAAGGAGTTTTCGATGTTGAAAGTAGCGCGCCCTCCGAACGTAATCGGGAATTCAGCGGCGCGGTCGATGCGAAGTTTGTAGCTGTTCTTATAAATGGTGATGTACCCCTCTTCGTACACCGCCGCTAGGCCACCGTGCTCAATGTGCTCTTTGATGCGCGGGTTGTCGTCGGTGATGCTGAACAATGCTACGTTGCATTCCAGCTTCTCCCGCATAGCGTACACCAGGTCATCATCGGCGTTGAGTACAGCCCAGCCTTCGGGGCGCACGGTGCGCGGCAGCACGCCTTTCACGGCGGCCATTTCCTCTACCGTATAAATATCCCGTAAGCCTAGGTGGTCGGCCGCCACGTTGGTTACCACGGCCACATCGCAGGTATGGAAGCCAAGGCCCGAGCGAAGCATGCCGCCTCGTGCCGTTTCCAGCACCGCGAAGTTTACCGTCGGGTCTTTCAACACAAACTCGGCGCTTTGCCCGCCGGTGCAGTCGCCGCTCTGCAGCTGCACGCCCTGTATATAAATACCGTTGGTGGTAGTATAGCCTACTTTGTAGCCTTTGGAGGCCACAATATGGGCCATCAACTGCGTAGTAGTTGTTTTACCGTTGGTGCCGGTTACCGCCATAATAGGAATGCGGGCGGTGCTTCCCTGTGGGAACAGCATATCCACCACCGGCGCCGCTACGTTGCGCGGCAAGCCCTGGGTAGGCGCAATGTGCATCCGGAAACCAGGAGCGGCATTTACTTCAATTACGGCCCCGCGTGTTTCGTTCAGGGGAACAGCAATGTCGTTGGTGAGCAAATCAATGCCACAGATATCAAGGCCAACGATGCCCGACACGCGCTCCGCCAACAACACATTGTACGGATGCACCAGGTCGGTTACATCGGTGGCAGTGCCGCCGGTGCTGATGTTCGCGGTGCTCTTCAGATACAGCTCCTGTCCTTGCGGCAATACGGATTCCAGCGTGAGGTCCTGTGCCTTTAGTATTTCCAGCGTATGCTGGTCGGCCTTGATGCTGGTAAGCACTTTTTCGTGGCCTATTCCCCGTCGTGGGTCCTTGTTTACTTCCTCAATGAGCTGCTGTATGGTGCTGGAACCATTGCCCACAACGGCGGCTGGTGTGCGCTTGGCGGCGGCAATGAGCTTACCATTCACTACCAGCAGCCGGTAATCGTGGCCTTCAATGAACTGCTCCACGATGACCGCGCGGGAATACACTTGCGCCGCTTTCAGACCTTCTACTGCCGCTTCCCAGTTCATAATGCGGATAGTAGCACCCTTGCCATGGTTACCGTCCAGGGGCTTCGTCACGATGGGAAAGCCCAGCTCTTCAATGGCGTCGCGTAGACCGTCTTCCGAATACACGGTGGTGCCGTTTGGCACAGGCACACCCGCATCGTTGAGCATGGCCTTTGTCCGATTTTTATTGCCGGCCACTTCTACTCCTGCATGAGAGGTGTAGCTGGTGGTAGTAGCCCAGATACGCTTCTGGTTGACGCCATACCCCAGCTGGATGATGCTGCTATTCTTCAGCTGAATGTAGGGGATGTTGCGGGTGGCAGCCTCTGCCACGATGCTGTACGTGCTAGGGCCAATAAATTCCTCTTCCCTGATTTCGTGCAGCTCATCAATGATAGGCTTCAGGTTCACGGGACGCCCATGGCAAATATCATCCACAAGCTCCACCGCCACTTCGGCAGCCATACGACCCGCACGTTCCTCCTGATAGGCAAACACCACAAACTCCACCCCTTCCTGATGCGCTGGATACGACTTGCCCCAATGTACTTGCATGCCGGCTGTGCGCTGCAGGGCCAGCGCTACGTGCTGAATAACGTGGCCTAGCGGCTCCCCATCAGTCAGTTGCTCCTGGGTTAGCGGAGGGTTTTTCTGAGCCGCTTTACTGGAGGAGTCAACGGGGGGCAGTTGCGCCAGCTCCGGCAGGAGCTCGGGCAATTGCTCGGCTAAAGCAGGAATCGCACTCGACCAGTTGTCGGCCAGGTCCTGCATGTCCACCTTCATCACAATAAGCTTGTAATGCTTAACGGACCAGTAGCTCGGGCCGCGCATCGTGCGGAGGTCAATAATCTTCATGGATGGTCAGGGAGAAAGAAGTAGTTGCGTGCGCGGTCTTACGCAAAAATGAAATGTAGGGATAATACGGCAAGAAAGCCTTTTTCTGTTCTAGGCAAACTCAACCGTGTAGTAGTATCATTCTCAGCCAGAAGGCTTCTCAGAAAATCTTACTCCGCCCGAAATCTACCAGGGTTATTCAGCACTACGTGACCCTTCGCGCTGCGCACTAAGTACTTTGGCTTACGGTGGCCTAGCAACTGAGTTCGGACAGGGCTAGGCCACTAAAACGCAAAAACCCCGGTCGGGGCTAATCGACCGGGGCACTAAGCGTACTCAGAAAACAGGAATTGTAAAGAGAGGTGACGAGCGGATTCGAACCGCTGTAGGAGGTTTTGCAGACCTCTACCTAGCCACTCGGTCACGTCACCAGTGGTTTTGAGGATGCAAACATACGCCTTAATCTGGCTTTTGCCAAAGTACAGGCCAGTTTTTCGCTTAGCCAAGCGGTAAGTCGTTGGGCATGTGCAAGAAATTTTACGTACCCTTGCCTCCTACTGGCCTTGCGGTGCCGAGGCTCATCGGCTGTACCAGTACGAGACTGGCCTAGCAATACAGATAGAAGCGCCCGACAGACCATCTAATTGCCGTCTGGTTTCGGGACCGTTTCTGAAGCACAAAAAAAGGCCCCGGATTTCTCCGGGGCCTTTCTTACTAAAGAGCAAGGGAAGCTTACGCTTTCTCGTCTTCTTTCTTGTCAGCAGCTTCGTCGCTTGACAGGGCGTTCTTCACGCTGTCAACTACGCCGCCAGCAACTTCCTTGGCTTTGTCAAGGATTTCGGAGTGCGAAGCAGCTTCTACTGCGTCGCCTACTACTTCCTTCGCCTTGTCCAGAGCGGCCGAAGCAGCACCAGTTACAGCAGCCAGGATACCACCTTCAGCGGGAGCTTCTTCTGTGGCCGGAGCCTCAGCAGCAGGAGCCGCTTTAGGAGCCAGCTTCTGCTCGCCAGCCTGACGCTCGCTGCCCATCATCTTGTCGCGCAGAGCGGACAGAGCATCCAGGTCACCGAGGGTCGACTTTTCAGCCGTTGCGGGCTTCTTCAGGTCGCTGATTTTGCCTTCGCCTTGTGCCGGAGCAGCAGCGCCGCCAGCAGGCTTCTTCTTCGTGAACTTCGAGTTGCGGGAATCTTCTTCCTGCGCCTGGTTGAACACGGCAGTGTGCGAAAGCACGATGCGACGGTCATCCTTCGAGAATTCAACTACGCGGAAGTCCAGCGATTCGCCGTTCTCAGCCTGCGAGCCATCTTCCTTGGCCAACGACTTAGGATATGCGAAGCCTTCGATGCCGTAAGGCAACTCGAGCACTGCACCGCGGTCGGTTTTCTCGGTGATGGTAGCTTTGTGCACCGAGCCAGGAGTGAATACCGTCTGGAACGTATCCCAGGGGTTTTCTTCCAGCTGCTTGTGGCCCAGGGCCAGACGACGGTTGTTTACGTCCAGTTCCAGAACTACTACGTCCAGACGGTCGCCTACCTTCACAACTTCTGAAGGGTGCTTGATCTTCTTGGTCCACGACAGGTCCGAAACGTGCACGAGGCCGTCAACACCTTCTTCCAGCTCTACGAACAGGCCGAAGTTGGTCAGGTTACGCACCAGACCGTTGTGCTTGGTGCCTACTGCGTACTTCGTACCGAAGTCGCCGCGAGTCCATGGATCTTCGCTCAGTTGCTTGATACCCAGGCTCATCTTGCGGTCTTCGCGGTCGAGGGTCAGGATCTGAGCCTCTACTACGTCGCCCTGCTTGATGAAGTCCTGCGGGTTACGCAGGTGCTGGCTCCAAGACATTTCCGAAACGTGGATCAGGCCTTCTACGCCGGGGATGATTTCCATGAATGCGCCATAGTCGGCAACATTCACGATGCGGCCTTTCACCTTCGAGCCTACGCCCATATCGGCGGGCAGCGAATCCCATGGGTGAGGAGTCAGTTGCTTCAGACCGAGGCTGATACGCTTCTTGGCTTCGTCGAAGTCCAGAACTACGATGTTCAGCTTCTGGTCGAGCTGCAGTACTTCGCTTGGGTGAGCGATGCGGCCCCACGAGATGTCCGTGATGTGCAGCAGACCGTCTACGCCACCAAGGTCGATGAACACACCAAAGTTGGTCATGTTCTTGATAACGCCCTCGAGGATCTGGCCTTTTTCCAGGTTGTTGAGGATGGCTTCACGCTGCTTCTCGAGGTCTTTCTCGATCAGGACTTTGTGCGAAACTACCACGTTGTCGAAAGCGGCGTTGATTTTCACCACTTTCACTTCCATGCGACGACCAACATAGATGTCGAAGTCACGGATAGGCTTCACATCAATCTGCGAGCCGGGCAGGAAGGCTTCAACGCCGTCCAGATCCATGATCAAACCACCTTTGGTGCGGCGCTTTACTACACCTTCCAGAACGGTATCGTTCTCCAGAGCGTCGTAAATCGACTTCCAGGCCTGCTTGATCTTCGCCTTCTTGCGCGAAAGGATCAGCTGACCGTTGGCATCTTCTTGGTCTTCGATGAATACCTCTACCTGGTCACCGATTTTGAGGTCGGTCAGGTCGCGGAATTCCGTGATAGACACCAGACCATCGGATTTGAAGCCGATGTTCAGGATTACATCGCGGTCGGTGATACCTACCACGGTACCTTTTACTACTTCTTCTTCCTGTACCGTCGTGAGGGTCTCACCGTACATCTGCTCCATTTCGGCGCGCTGCTCAGCGGTATAGTTACCACCGAAGCTGCTGGCTCCAACGTTGTCCCAGTCGAAGTTGTCTACTAATTCTGCCATTAGTTTGCGTATAGCCCTGCTGTACACGTCCGGCTCAGGGCCAACTCCGGAACGCGTTTTTACTTGATACACAGTGCCAAAGCACCGGCCCGCCACCCTGGCGGGGGCGCAAAGATACGGAAGTTAGAGGAGAGTTAGAAATCCTCTATACTACATGATAGACCTAGCTTCAATCAGTCTGAAATCAGAACAACATCCTTGAAATACAATTCGATGTATTTCAGCTTACAACTATCTCCTGCAACCAGATTTGACCCATTATTTGGTACAGTTACCGAAAACCGTTTCCCATGAATAGTATATAACAAGTGAATATTCCGGCTATTTGAACCAGTCACATACCCTGTGACTTCATGCCCATTCTCCTTTATGTAGTTGCGCCATTTGTGGCGACCAACTTCTAGGCCAGTAAAGAATAGCAACATACTGCATAGTGTGAGAATGTGTTTCTTATTGCTTCTTAGATTCACTAACCACCTATTTCGATTAGAGCCTGATATTCTTGGTCTTTTATTCATTCGCAACACTATAATTATTTACAGTAAGGAAGAGCAGTTGATATTTCATGAGTAGCCTTTAATCCATATCTCTTATTATTCGTACTGCCCATTACCCCTACCTTAACCATTGCCAAAACAGCCAGTTCATGACCCGATTAGAGATTATCAGAAAGACCAGTGTCGCGTACCAGGAAATCCTGCACAAGATTGAAACAAGGAGAAATACCTGGAAAAACGACACCCGCAACCTGATTCTGGAGCAGCTAAACGAGGTGCAGCGCGAAGTAACCCTGAACTGGTACGTTGATACCGATAACTATCTGGAGAATCGGGAGGTGATATTCCTTTCCTTTAACTCCTCCCCTAGCGGTATAAAGACAGTACTGCACGAAGAGGCTGAACAGGAAACCGACTTCCGACACTATGTTAAGAAGGGGGGTGCGCTACTCTATTCCCAGCTTTCTGACTCTAGAGTGTATGTGAGCATTCAATACCCTGAGATTGTAGAACTCAAGGATTGCGGCGAACCAAAACACCTGGATAGCTTCGAGCCCGAAGAACTAACCTCCGACATTATTCTGCATCACGTGCAGGAGTTTCTGGAGGAAATGATTCATTGGGAGCAAAACGTAAAAGACATTCCCGGTTTCCGAATCGTTACTTAATAACCAAAAAAGCCCCTTGCTAGAGAATAGCAAGGGGCTTTTGCTTTAACTATACATCCGCAACTTAATAGGTAAGTCACGAACGCATAGGGAAGGTTATCGACGGCCCAGGGCGCGCAGGTGAGCTACGTGAGAGGCAACGGCGTAGCGCATCTTGGGGTACTCGTTGTAGGTGATGTTGAATTCCTCACATACCTGACGGATGATCTTGTTCAGGGCCGGGTAATGTACGTGCGAGATATTCGGGAACAGATGGTGCTCTACCTGGAAGTTCAGGCCACCTACCAGCCAGCTGATTACTTTATTATCGGTAGCGAAGTTGGCGGTGGTTTTGATCTGGTGGATGGCCCACTCGTCCTCAATCTTGTTGGTGGTAGCGTTTGGCACCACGAAGTTGGTGTGCTCTACTGTATGCGCCAACTGGAATACAATGCTCAGTGTGAAACCAGCCACGGCCGCGAAAGCCAAGAAGCCAACTAACCAGCCCACAAACCCTACGGTATAGATGGGCAGCGCTACAAACAGGCCTAGGTGCAAGGCTTTAAAGCCCCAAAACACCCCTTGATCAGAAGCCGACATTTTCTTGATAGGCATCTCGCCGATTTTACCTTTGAAATACTTCTGGTAGTCCATGAAGAAAATCCAGGCAATGAAGAGCAGAGCGTAGAAGAACCAGAAATACAGGTGCTGGAAGCGGTGCAGCAGACGGCGCGGCTGCTCAGGGCTCAGGCGCAACCACGGCTGGGCATCGAGGTCGTCGTCAACGCCTTCCACATTGGTATACATGTGGTGAATGAGGTTGTGCTTGGCATTCCACATGTAGGAGTTGCCGCCCATCACGTTCAGGGTGAAAGCTGCAAACTGGTTCATCCACTTTTTCTTGCTGAAGGAGCCGTGGGCACCGTCGTGCATCACGTTGAAGCCAATAGCGGCTCCGATAAGGCCGAGCAAGGCACTCTCCAGGATACCTACCCACGCGGTGGGCGTCCAGAACACGAGGTGCAAATACACGGCTACGAAGGCCGACGTCAGCAGGATGGCTTTGAAAAACAAGCTCTTGCCGCCGGTAGTTGATTTACCCGCTTCGGCGAAGTAGGCATTGGTACGGCGCTTCAGTTCCTGATGAAAGGAGCGAGAGGCCGCGAATTTGGGTGCTTGCATATGTGGTGGTGAGAAGAAACGTATACAAAGATACTTCTTCTACTACTGTGGTCTTGTGCAAGGCCGGAAAGGGCCGGATTTTACACGTAGGCCAGTACCGGATTTACTCCGGTGCGTTCATGCTCCTGACGCAGAAAAGAGGCTGCTATGTGAAAGGGGAAAAGACGCTAGGCCACTCGTCTCTTCATCAGCATGAGCCTATTCCTCTACTTGCGCACCACTTCCCCTCCACCAAGTATGGGTAGGCCAGTCTGTAGCCACGGTTTTAGCGCTGACAGCGGCACGAATACGCTGATTTCACCTTGGGCGAAGGAGGCAACCTCGTACGGTGAATACACGAATACGGCCCCGCCGCTCGTCAGGTACACATTGTGGGTAGCGGGCAGCGTGTTATCAAATAAGGCTTCTGACAAGGGCTGCCCTGGTTTCAGGCCCAGCACAGGCCTAGCATACTGGCCTAGCAGCTTTTCTATACCTGCCTCAGAACCAGGCCGGAAGATATCCTGATAGCGCAGGGGCCGCCCGGTTCGGGTGTCGTAGCTGCAGACGGTGGTACCGTAATTGCCGTGCGCTCCGCCGCTGTAGCTGTAGTTGAAATACCCGATACTAAGCAGATTACCCTGGTTCCAGAGTACCTGCGTGCTGGTTTCGGCGGCGTAGGCCAACGTAGCCAGAGGCCGGTAGTTGCTGCTGGTATCTGCTTCGGCAGCGTTGAGGAGCGGCCCTACTTCTTCCTGATAGTCGCGGGCAAATGCGGAGCGCTGCTGCTGCCACAAGGAGGATAATTCCGGGACGGGATGTGTATCCAGGGTATCGCCGCGCAGGCCGCGCAGCAGGTGTTGCTGCAGGGCTTGTTTCGCGGGGCCATTGGTAGGCACCAGAGCATGCAGGCGAAGGCGGCCGAATAGCGTGTCGGTAGGCTGCGAAGGACGGGCCGGCACCGAATCGGCAAAGATCCGGGAGATGAACGCAACGCCTTCGGGATGCTGCACGAGGCGCAACCGCACGGCCTGCCCATCGCGCGTCCCTACCAACTGGGGACCCACGCGTTTCAGTCGCCAAACAAGGCCTTCGTCGCCTTCAACAGAAAGCGGAAGGCTGCTCTCGTGCAGCAATAAGCTATCTGGCGAAGCAGCATAATTTTCTCCGGTCAGGCTGACTGGCCGGCCCTCAGCCGCGGCATAGAAACCACCTATTCGCCCCGAGAGAAACTCTTCTGATGTGCTCCCGAAGTTCTGTAGGTGCAGCGTAATACTATCCGTAGTGCCCGGCAACAAGGTCCGGTACTGCCGGTACCACGTGTCCGGCGAATCGGTGAGTTGGGAAGTGGTAGTTGGCTGGGTAGGTGCAGCAGAGGTGGCTGCGGGCTTATCGGAACCCGATTGGCAGGCCGTTAGCCATAGGCCTAGGCCACTTATAGCCCAAAGCCTGGCCGAAAAAGCAACCGAAAGAAAGCGGGAGAAACACGTCATCAGCTCAAAGGAAGAGGATTCAGAGACGAAGCACAACTGTTGTACAACTTATTGGCATAGTCACCCCTGCAATAAATGGCTTGTCGTATGTAGTAACTCTATTTCGACCTTTTCTCCACACCTTCAAACTACTCCTATGAGCTACATTAAAGCCGGCACCGATGCCAATGGCAACGACGTAAAGCTGCACTATATCGACCAGGGCCAGGGCAACCCGATTGTTCTGATACATGGCTGGCCCGCCAGCTACGAGATGTGGGAATACCAGCTGGCCGAGCTGCCTAAGCACAATAACCGTGTAGTGGCCTACACGCGCCGTGGCTTCGGCAACTCCTCCAAAACCTGGGAAGGCAATGACTACGATACGCTGGCCGACGACCTGAAAGCCGTACTCGACACGCTGGACCTGCAGAACGTGACGCTAGTGGGCTTCTCGATGGGTGGCGGCGAAGTGGCCCGCTACATGAGCCGCCACGGCGGGGCCCGCGTGAGCAAAGTGGCCTTTATTTCGGCCGTAACGCCCTTCCTGCTGCAGACCGACGATAACCCCGACGGTGCGCCCAAGGAAACCTTCGACAAGATGGTGGAAGGCATCAATAAAGACCGCTTCGACTTTCTGGCCTCGTTCGGCAAAAAGTTCTTCGGTGTTGGCACCATCAGCCACCCCGTAAGCTCCGCCACGCTGGACTGGATGCAGGCCATGTGCCAGCAAGCCTCGCCCCGCGCCACGGAGCAGGATGTGTATGCCTTTGCGGCCACCGATTTCCGCCAGGACCTGGCTACCATTAAAGTCCCTACGCTGGTTGTCCATGGCAGCAGCGACGAAACCGTGCCCGCTAAAGTGAGTGGCGAGCGGATGACCCAGTTTGTACCGCATGCCCAGTTTGTGGAGTACAGTGGCGCCCCGCACGGCCTGTTCGTGACGGAGAAAGAACGCCTGAACCGCGACATTCTGGCTTTCAGCAGTGGTGGCACGGTAGAAGGTACCGCCGACCGCTACTAGCGGCTCCGCTACCCGAAATGCAAAAGCGCTATTGGCCTAGGCCAGTAGCGCTTTTTTTGTGGAGCATAAAAAAACCGACCAGCCCGGAGGCGGTCGGTTTTAGTGAAGATAGGCGTGCCAGTTTTCGTCGAGGGTGCCAGCACTTAGTTTGAGGAAACCACTGAGGGTAGGTTTTTTGGGTTGCTGCCGAATGATGAGGCCGGCTTCCTGCGGGGTCCGATGCCCTTTGGCGTGGTTGCACCTGGAGCAGGCCGTGAGCAGGTTGCTCCAACTGGAGTCGCCGCCCCTACTCCTGGGCAGCACGTGGTCCAGGGTCAGGTTTTTAGTGGAGCCACAGTATTGGCACTCAAAATGGTCCCGCTTCATAATGTTATGGCGGCTCAGGGCAATGCCTTTGTACGGCACGCGCACATACCGCTGCAACCGAATGATGCTGGGCTTCGGGAAGGCTTTGCTTACCGTGCGCAACACCCCATCGGACTTGGCAATCAACTCGGCTTTTTCCAAAAACAGAAGCACGAAGGCTTTCTGTACACTACACAGCGTTATGGCGGTGTAGTCGCCGTTTAACACGAGCACTTTTTGATCCATAATGCGCTAAGAAAAAAGAATCTGGCCTGGCAGAAAGCTAGATGATTCTTAGCGCATTAACAATAGCCTGACGCTTCTGGTTGCAGGTCCTTAGGATGTATTTCAGAATGTATGGCCGCAGCCGGAAGCCAACTTCTAGTCCTCCGGCAACACCCGCTTAATCAGGCGGAGCTTGTGCGAATACTTTTTCCGGTCGCGGTTATAAATGCCGTTATGGTCGAGCGGGTCAATGCGCACTTCGCCGCTGGCGTGCAGAATCTGCTGGTCTTCCAGCATCAGGCCTACATGGATGATACGGCCGTCGGCATTATCAAAAAAAGCCAGGTCGCCGGGGCGGGTCTGGGCCACGAAGTGCACGGGCTGGCCTACGTTGATCTGCTGGTGCGCATCGCGCGGGAGTTGCACCCCAATCAGGCCGTAGAGCTGCTGCATGAGGCCTGAGCAGTCAATACCAAACATGGTTTTGCCGCCCCACAGATATGGCGCTTTCAAAAAGGTGAGGGCCATTTTCTGGAGCAACCGCAACCGCTGGTCGATGGGCCCGTGCGGACCGTGGCCGTTTTGGGGGTTAGTGGCGGCCCCATTATAAAAGAGTTGCTGTTCCCCAAGCCGCAGGGTCATACCATCAAAAAACGGCAGACGGGCGCCCAGGCTCACCGGAATACGCGTGTTGGGGCAGCTGACCATCTGCACCACATCCAGCGTGCGCGGGTGGTCCTGGGCCAGCCACGCCTGCAGGTACTCCGCTGTTACGGGCAGGTGCTGCTTGTGATCCATCCAGCCCACATACTGATCAGCGGCGCTGCGTACCTGGCACCAAGTACCCTGCACCTGCAGAATAGAATAGCACTCCCCGAAGATAAGCTGGGTGACAATTTCGGCCTTATCGGTTGGCTCGGCGCGCACCGGCACGACGCTCAGGGCGCATATTCCGTGTTCCAAGACGGTGAACTAGTGAAATGGTGAATTGGTGAGTTGTCGTTCACCATGCGTAGGCCAGTGTAACCTACACGCTTAAGTTAAAACTTGCTGCGAAGCTCCTGCTTAAAGTGCAACAAGGCAAATATCTGCTCAAAAACAAGCAGTTTCTCGGCACCAACTGGCCTAAAACTCCCGGGCGCGGTCCATTTCGCGCTTCTGGTCTTTGGCTTTGATGTCATCGCGCTTATCAAAAAGCTTCTTGCCTTTCGCCAGCGCAATCTCCAGTTTGGCAAAGCCCCTGTCGTTCACGAACATCCGGATGGGAATAATGGTGAGGCCCTGCTCCTGGTTTTTATTGGCCAGCTGCTTCAGTTCGCGCTTATTGAGCAGGAGCTTGCGGGGCCGGGTGGGCTCGTGGTTGTTGTAAGTGCCCTCGGTGTATTTCGCAATCGTGAGGTTATGTATCCACAGGCTGCCATCGGGGTGGAACGAGCAGAAACCGTCCTGAATCTGCACGCTACCGTCGCGGATGCTCTTGATTTCAGTGCCTTGCAGCATAATACCCGCATCGTACTTCACGATGAAGGCATATTCGTGGCTGGCGCGGCGGTTGAGAATATTAACGCGCTTAGGAGTATCGTCTTTTTGTTTGGCCATGAGAAAGTAACCGCAGGAAAGGCGGCGTAAGCAAGGTTCGCAAATGCGGGCGGCAAGGTTGCGAATAAATAAAGAGAAGCAGAAAACGACAGGCCTAAGCGAGTACACTGTCATTCCGAGCACAGCGAGGAATCTGGGTTGGCTTCTAGGCCAGTGGTCAGATTCCTCGCTCTGCTCGGAATGACAGTTCTGGTACGCTAGGCCAGTTTCAGGCGCGGGTCGGAGCTGACGAGCTGATCGGCAAAGTCGCCGGCTTTGTACTGGAAGTGGGCCGTCATGGCCACCATACCGGCGTTGTCGGTGCAGAACTGGAAGGCGGGAATGAACACCTGCCAGCCTTGCGCCACGGCTTCATCCTGCAGCGCCTGGCGTAGGCCACTATTGGCGGCTACGCCACCGGCCAGCGCAATCTGGGTCAGGCCATTATCCGCAGCAGCGCGGCGCAGCTGGCGCAGCAGCGTTTGGATGATGGTGTGCTGAATGCTGGCGCACAGGTCGGCCAGATTTTCCTGAATAAAGTCAGGGTTCTGGGCCGTTTCCTTTTTCAGGAAGTAGAGCACCGAGGTTTTCAGGCCGCTGAAGCTGAAATCGTAGCCGGGCATGGCGCCCACCGGGAACGGGAAGCGCGTGGGGTTGCCTTCGCGTGCCAGCTTATCCAGGTGGGGGCCGCCGGGGTATGGCAGGCCTAGCAGCTTAGCGGTTTTATCGAAGGCCTCGCCGGCGGCATCATCAATGGTCTGCCCAATGATTTCCATGTCCAGGGCGCTACGCACAATCACCAGTTGGGTGTGGCCGCCGCTCACGGTTAGGCACAGAAACGGAAATACTGGCCTAGGAGCCTCAATGAAGTGCGCCAAAATGTGGGCACGCATATGGTTCACGGCTATGAGCGGCTTGCCGAGGGCCAGGGCTAGAGTTTTGGCAAACATACCACCTACCAACAAGGAGCCCAGTAGGCCAGGTCCCTGGGTGAAGGCCACGGCATCAAGATCAGCTTTCGTGATGCCGGCCTGTTGCAGCGCGGCGTTTACCACCGGAATAAGATGCTGCTGATGGGCGCGGGAGGCCAGCTCGGGCACCACGCCGCCATACTGCTCGTGCACCTTCTGCGTGGCCACTACATTCGAGCGGATTTCACCGTTTACCATAACGGCCGCCGAGGTGTCATCGCAGGAAGATTCAATGGCCAGAATAACGGGGTGCATAAAAAAGGCGTGTGATGTAGCAGGGAAAGACCATAGGCCTAGGCCATATTATTGGCCTTACTTCAGGATAGAACTAGCATATTACAACTGAAAACAGCTAGTTTGTTCGGTAAAGGTCGGGCAAAATGCTAAACCTTTGACCAGTGGCGTTGTCAAAGCTCAACCCCGAAGCTCTGCTCCTCGTTTCTTCGCGAGCGTAGGCCAGGCAACGGTCGGGGTCCACGCTGTATCTTTGCCTCGGCTGGCGTTCTGCTTCTCCCCTACTTACTACCCGTGCCCCGCTTTATAACCATCATCCTTAAGGTCCTGTTTGCGCTGCTGCTCTTGGTGGTGCTGGCCGTAGTGGGTGTGCTGGTAGCGTTGCGGGTGCCCAGCGTGCAAACCAACCTGGCGCAGCGGGCCGCTTCCATGCTCAGCGAGAAGCTAGGCCAGAAAGTGCTGGTAGGCCGGGTAGATGTGCGCCCCTTCTCGCGGGTGCTGCTGGAAGGCGTGCAGGTGCTGGACCGCCGCGGCAACGAGCTGTTCAACATCACCCGCGCCGATGCCGATATCCGGCTGTTTTCCGTCTTCGACCCCTCGCATTTGCATGTGGGCAAGCTGATACTGGAGGAGCCCCGCTTCAACCTGGTCACGTACAAAAACAGCCCCGATACCACCAACCTTACGGAGTTTATTACAGCCGTAAAACGGCTCATCGGGCCTTCTGACACGACCAAAGTCAGTAAGCCGTTTGATTTCAAAGTGGAGTCGATAGGCCTACGCAACGGGCGTTTCGTGCTAGACCGCCAGGATGTGCCACGCATTCCGGAGTATGGCCGCACGATGGACTACGCCCACATGCGCCTCGACAGCATTTATGCCGATGCCGACCAACTCTGGATCAAGGGCGACACCATTCATGCTAACGTAAAGGGCCTCCGTACTGTAGACACGCCCTCCAAAACGCACTTGCGCGAGCTGACGGCGAACATGACCTACGCCGACAAGTTCTGGGAGTTTGATAAGTTGATGCTGCGCGTGCAGAACAGCCAACTTAGCAACTATCTGCGCTTTGAGTATCAGCACTTCCTCAACTTCACCAGCTTCAACGACTCCGTAAAGGTTATTGCCCGTCTGCAGCCTTCGCGGGTGTACTCCGATGATATTGCCAAGTTCGCGCCTCAGCCCTTCATGCGTGATCTGAAGGAAGCCGTCCTGATTTCGGGCGAAGCCAAAGGCTACGTGCGGAACTTCACCACCAAAAACCTCGACATCACTTACGGCAAGAACACGCATGTAAAGGGCGATATTAACGTAGAGGGCCTGCCGAATTTCAAGGAGAGCTTTGTGGAAATGCGCCTGAAACCCTCCGTGGTAGATGGGCGCGACATCCGGCGCTACATTCCGGCCTCGGGCTGGCCCTACGTGCAGCGCCTGGGCACCGTGAAGCTCAACGGGCAGTTTCTGGGGTACTACAACGACTTTGTGGCCAACGGCGCCTTCCAAACAGCGCTGGGCTCGGTGGTATCCGACGTGAACCTCAAGTTCAAGGACGACCCACGCTACTCCAGCTACGAAGGGCAGGTGCGCACCACCGGTTTCCAGCTGGGCAAGCTGCTGGGCGATGAAAGCATGGTGCGCGACGTGACGATGAACGGCAAGGTAGAAGGCGTTGGATTTTCGCCGGCTACGGCCCGCCTCACGGCCAATGCCACGGTGCAAAGCATCTGGCTCAATGGCTACCGCTACCGCAATATCACCACCAACGGTAAGTTCAGTCGCCAATCGTTCACGGGCAAACTGGCAGCCAACGACCCTAATCTGCAGTTTGATGCCGATGGCACCATTGATCTGGACAAGAAAGCCCAGGCATTCGACCTCCGTGCCCGGGTGCGGCGAGCCAGCCTGCGGGCGCTGGGCCTCACCAAGCAGAACATTGTGTTAGCCACCACCGCCGACGTGAAATTCCGGGGCCTGCGCCTCGATGAGTTGCTGGGGTACGCCCGCCTGCGCAACTCGCGCCTGACCTATAATGGCCAGGCCGTAGCTATCGACACGCTGGATCTAGTGAGCCAGTTTGGCAACGGCCAGCGCCGCCTGAATGTGCGCTCGGAAGTGCTGAACCTGAACCTGGCTGGCGACTTCACGCCGACCACCGTGATGCGCGACGTAAACACGCTCCTGACCGAATATCGGCTGAATTTCGAGAGCAACGACGCCGTTATTGCCGACTACTACCGTCGTAAGCGCCAGCGGCCCATTCCAGATTATCAGATTGCCCTCAACCTGCTCCTGAAGCGCCCGAACCCCGTGCTGCACCTGTTTATGCCGCAGCTTACGGTATCGGATTCTACTGCCATCGATGGGTCGTTCCGTAACGGCCCGACTTCTATTTTCCAGTTTGGTGGCCATGTAAACGAGGTGCGCTACGACAGCGTGACGGTCATGGACAATGACTTTGAGTTCAACACGTCGAAGCTGCCGTACCAGCCGGAGGTGCTGGCCCAGGCCAACATTACCTCCGTTCGGCAGCGCGTACCTGGCCTAGGCGCTACAGAGAAGTTTTATGTGGAAGGCGTGTGGGACCAGGAAAAAATCAACTTCTCTACTTCCCTGGCCCAAACCGGCACCACCAACCGCGCCGTTATTAATGGCTCATTGGCTTTCCTGAGTGATGCTGTGCGCGTGGTTTTCCGGCAGTCTGGCGTGAATGTTTTGGGGAAGGACTGGACTATTGCGGCCGATAACTCCGTGATTATCTCGGGCGGCGGTAAGGAATTCGACTTCCAGAACCTGAGCCTCAGCAACGGTAGCCAGAGCATCAGCGCCCAGGGCTTCATCTCGCAGAATGCGAATAAACCCCTGGCCCTAACCGTAAAGGACTTCGAGCTTTCGACCCTGAATGGCCTCACGGGCCAGGAGAAATTTGCGGGCCGCGTGAATGCGTTGAGCACTATTAGTGGCGTGTATGATGCGCTAGTCATCAACTCCACGCTCTCCGTGGATTCGCTGCAGATGGATGACGTGCTGATTGGCAACGTGAAAGGCCGCGGCGACTGGGACAACCGCGCTAGCCGCTTGGCTGTCAACCTCGATGTGGAGCGCGACGATGTGCGCGTGGTGCAGGTAACGGGCACTTTCGCCCCCGGCGAAAAAGAGCAGCAGCTTAACCTAACGGGGGCGCTGGCCAATGCGCCCGTCAAGCTGGCGCAGCCTTTCCTGCACACCCTGTTCCGCGACCTGGGCGGCACTGCTCAGGGTACGCTCCGCCTCACGGGCCGCCTCAGTGCGCCAGTGCTTACCGGCAATATTGACGTGACCGATGGACAACTCACGTTCATCTACCTGGGCACCACCTACACCTTCACCGACCGTATCCGCTTCCTGGAAGACCGGATTGCCCTGCAAAACATTACTGTGCGTGACCCCCAGGGCAATACAGGTGTAGTGAATGGCAACATTTTCGAGAAGGGTTTTCAGGATATGCGCCTGGAGCTGAACGCGTCTTTCCGGAAGCTGCAGGTGCTCAACACCACGCGCAAAGACAACGAGCTTTACTTCGGACAGGCCTACGCCACCGGCACCGCCGTAGTACGCGGCCCTGCCGATAACCTATTTGTAAACGTAACGGCTCGCAGCGAAGCCGGCACGCGCATTTCCCTGCCCTTCGATAACGCCGCCAAGGCGGAGCAGGCCAGCTACATTAAGTTCGTGAACCGCAACCTGCCTGATACGGCCCGCACGAAAGCAGTAGTTGCGGCAAACGGGCAGACAGATGTTTCGGGTATCCGGCTGAACATGAACCTCGATATTACGCCCGATGCCTACCTGGAAATGCTGCTGGATGAAAGCACCGGCGACATTATCCGGGGCACGGCCCTAGGCCAGTTGCGCCTCAATATTGACACGCGTGGCGACTTCAACATGTATGGACAAGTGGAAATTGTACGAGGCGCCTACAACTTCACATTACAAGGCCTCGTGAACAAGGAATTTGTGGTGCGCCCCGGCGGTACCATTGCCTGGAACGGCGACCCGCTGGCCGGCGAAATGAACGTAACGGCGACCTACACCCAGCGCACTTCGCTGGCTCCCGTACTGGCCGCCAATACGGCCGTGGTGCCCGTAACGGCCGTTATGAACCTGACGGGGCCACTGCTGCAGCCCATCATCAAGCTCAATCTGGAATTCAACGATATCCCATCGTCGCTGGAAGGCGACCTAGCTCCTTTTCTATCGGCCTTGCGCAACGATGAGCAGGAGCTAAACCGGCAGGTATTCAGCCTGGTGGTATTCCGCCAGTTGACTCCCATCGGCTCCTTGGCCGTTACGCGGCTGCAAGGCGAGAACAACGCCATCGGCAACAGCCTGGGCCAGATCATATCCACGCAGCTAGGCCTGTTGACGTCGCAGATTGACCCCAACCTGGAAATCAGCTTCAACCTGAACGGTCTGACCTCGGAGCAGTTGCAGGCCCTGCAGGTACGCCTGAGTTATTCCTTCATGAACGGCCGCCTGCGCGTGACGCGGGAAGGCGGTTTCGGTAGCAACGCACTGCCCACCGGTAGCTCTACCCCAGGGGGCACCCCGCTCCCGACTGCGCAATCCTCGTTGCTCGGCGACCTGAGCCTGGAATACTACCTGCGCCCCGATGGCAAGTTTAGGGCGAAGCTGCGCTACGAAACCACACCGCGCGACCTGACTGGCCTAGCACAATCGGCGAACCAGGCGCGGGCGGGCGTATCGTTGCTGCATACGGAGCAGTTCGATTCTATGCGGGAGCTGTTTGCCCGCAAGCGCCTGCGCCGCCGAGACCAGAATGCCCGCAAGGCCCGCGAGCTGCAGATCGATGACGACCCCCGGACTTCTATGTAATGGTGAAGTTGTGAAAGGTGAACTTGTGAAGCGCTTCTTTCACAACTTTGCCCTTCCCAACTTTACAACTTCACAACTTCACCTATGGCCCAACCCCGCACGACCCGTAAGAAGAAACTGGGCAGCTATCCACACACGATGGTGGTGTTCAGTATCACGCTGGCGCTGCTGGTTATCGGGCTGTTTGGGCTGCTCCTGATTCATGCGCACAAAATGTCGAATCTGGTGAAAGAGAACCTGGAGATGCAGGTGTATCTGGAGCGCGGCCTGCCGGAAACCCAACTGCTGCGCCTGCAGCAGGACTTTGCGAACAAACCGTACATCGCCTATAAAAACGGGCAGGCACAGGTCCGCTTCCTCTCGAAAGAGGAAGGCGCCAAGCAGCTCATCGACCAGACCGGCGAAGACTTCCAGCAGTTTCTCGGCGACAATCCTCTGCGCGACGCCTACCTGCTAAAGATCAACGCAGATTACGGCGACGCCAAAAACCTCGCAAATATCAAGCAGGAGCTGCGCCAGGAGCCCGGCGTATTTGAGGTGGAGTATGTGGAGAGCCTAATAACCTCCGTCAATGAAAACCTGCGCAACGTAAGCCTTGTGCTGTTGGGCTTTGCGGTGGTCCTGACGTTTGTAGTGGTCGTGCTCATCAACAATACCATCAAGCTGGCCCTGTTCTCGCAACGGTTTCTCATTCGCTCCATGCAGTTGGTAGGCGCCACGCAGGCGTTTATTCAGTGGCCTTTTTTGCGGCGCGCTGTGTGGCAAGGCCTCGTGAGTGGCCTACTTGCCGGCCTGCTCCTACTGGCGCTACTCCAATACGCCTACCTGCAGCTGGAAGAGCTGCGCTTATTGCGCGATGAGCGTATGATTGGCGTACTCGTTGCGGCGCTGGTAATCTTGGGCATGGGCATCGGTTTCCTGAGCTCCTGGCGAGCCGTGCGCAAGTATTCGGGCATGTCGCTTGACGACTTGTATTAATGAACTACCCCGTTGGTTGAATTTGCGCGCTGCCTTCTGCCAACCTTCCTACCTTTGCTTTCATGGAACAGATTACCCCCCGCTTCGCCTTCGGGCCACGCAACTACCGGCTGATGTTTGTCGGGCTGGCCGTGCTGGCCGCTGGTTTCATCACGATGATGCTGGACTCCGCCGATTACGGCGAAGGTTTCCTGGGCATTACTCTAGGCCCCTTGCTGCTGGCTGTCGGTTTCGGTATTGAGTTCTGGGCCATTATGGCCCGCTCCGGCAATGCGCCCGTGGCACAAGATGCCGCCACCCTGAATGCGGTGCCTTCGCGGGCAGTGCCGCCAGTTTCGGCGCCTACGCCGGCTCCTGTTACTGCGCCAACTTATAAGCGCTAGGCCACTCGCCTACCCGCTCAGAACGCGTCATGCTGCATCTGGCGTCCGCTTGCCGAAGCATCTTTACCGCAGTGCTAACTTTCATTGTGTAGCCACCGGTAGAGATGCTTCGGCAAGCGGACGCCAGATGCAGCATGACGTTGTGATTGTAGCGTGCCGGTCTGCTGCTAGGCCACTGTCTTCCAAATACGTTTCTCCAAAATCTCCCCTATGTCCTATTGGCACGCCCTCTTGCTGGCAATTGTTGAAGGCCTCACCGAATTTTTGCCTGTTTCCAGCACGGGGCACATGATTATCTTCGCCAACCTGCTGGGTATCGGACAGTTGCCTTTCACCGACACCTACATTACCTCCATTCAGTTCGGGGCAATTCTGGCGGTGGTGGTGCTGTACTGGCGCCGGTTTCTGCAAAGCCTGGATTTCTACTACAAGCTGGCTGTTGCTTTCATTCCCTTCGGTATTCTGGGCTTTCTGCTGAAGGATGTCATTGAGCAGCTTCTGAAAAGCGTGACGGTAGTGGCCGTTTCTCTGGTAGTGGGCGGTGTTGTGCTGCTATTCATCGACAAACTATTTACGGGTGAGCGGAAAGAGGTGACGACACCCAGCTTTGCACAGGCTTTCAAAATTGGCTTGTTTCAGTGCATTGCCCTGGTGCCCGGCGTGTCGCGCTCGGCGGCAACCATCATCGGTGGCCTAGCCCAGGGCTTCGACCGCCGCTCCGCCGCCGACTTTTCGTTCCTGCTGGCGGTGCCTACCATGTTCGTGATTACGGCCTACCAGCTCTACAAAACCTACAAAGTGAGTGCGCCCGGCGCCGAGGACATCAAGCTACTGCTGTTCGGAAATGTGGTGGCCTTTATTGTGGCTTTGCTGGCCGTGAAGTCGTTTGTCGATTTCGTATCGCGCTTTGGTTTCCGCGCATTTGGGCTCTACCGCATTGTGGTAGGCATTGTGATTTTAGTGATGGGCACGTTGGGTATCAGCCTGCAGGTGTTGTAAGATTATGACGAACGAAGAACAACCTACTCCCGCTGCTCGCTTCGATTTTGAGGCCGGCGAAGTGCTGCTGCTGGATAAGCCCCTGACCTGGAGCTCGTTTGATGTGGTGCGCAAGGTGAAAAACACGCTGCGCATCAAGAAAATCGGGCACGCGGGCACCCTCGATCCGCTGGCTACTGGCCTCCTGATTCTGTGCACAGGCAAGAAAACCAAGGAAATCGACCAGATTCAGGCCCAGGAAAAGGAGTACACCGGTACCTTCCGCCTCGGCCAAACCACACCCAGTTTCGATCTGGAAACGCCCGTCGATCAGGAACAGGCCTACGAGCACCTCACCGAAGCCGACCTGCAGGCGGCACTGCTGCCCTTCCTGGGACTCATCGAGCAAACGCCGCCGCTATTTTCGGCCGTGAAAATCAATGGCGAACGGGCCTACGAAGTAGCGCGCCGGGGCGGCGAGGCCGAAATCAAGAGCAAGCAGGTAACCATCAAGGAATTTGAGCTGACGCGCATCGCGCTGCCCGAGGTCGATTTTCGAGTAGTCTGCACCAAAGGCACTTACATCCGCAGCCTGGCCCGCGACTACGGCGCTGCGCTGGGTGTGGGCGCCCACCTCACCAAGCTGGTGCGCACCCGTATTGGCGAGTACCGCGTGGCCGATGCCCTCACGATGGAAGCTATACAGGCCCTGCGCCCACCGCGCCCCGAAGGCGAGCCAGAACGTCCGCCCCGCCCCCGCCGCGAGCGGCAACCCGAGCGCCGGACTGGCCTAGAGTATTATCAGTCGCAGCAAGATGCCGCCGCAGATTCTGCTGCCGAGCCTTCCGCCAGCTAAAGCACCCGTACCAAAGGAGTTCCGCGCCACCACAACGGCCAACTCACCCATTCACCACCTCACCATTTCACCTCATGGACATCATCCGGGACCCTGCGCAATTTCCGCACTTGGGCAACGCCGTAGTAACCAGCGGCACGTTTGATGGCGTGCATGTAGGCCACCAGCAGATTCTGCGGCGGCTGCGTGAAGTAGCCGAGCAGAGCGGCGGGCCGGCGGTGGTCATCACGTACTGGCCCCACCCGCGCCTGGTGCTGGCGCCACCAACTACGCACCCGGCCCCGATGGATCTGCACTTGCTTAACACGCTGGAGGAGCGCAGCCAGAAGCTGGCGGAATTAGGGGTCGATTATCTGCTGATTGTGCCTTTCACCCGCGAGTTTGCCGCCTGGACTTCCGAGGAATACATCCAAAATATCCTGCTGCGTACGGTGGGCACCAGCAAGCTGGTTATCGGCTACGACCACCGGTTTGGCAAAAACCGCGAAGGTGGCTTCGACTACCTCAGCCAGCACGCCGACCGCTATGGCATGAGTGTAGAAGAAATTCCGCGCGAAGATGTAGATGCCGTGGGCGTAAGCAGCACCCGCATTCGGCGGGCCCTGGAAGCCGGCGACGTAGCCACCGCTAACCGCTACCTCGGCTACGATTATCCGCTGACGGGCATCGTGGTGAAGGGCCGTCAGCTGGGCCGCACCATTGGGTGGCCTACGGCGAATATTCAGTGTGAGGAGCCCCTGAAACTGATCCCGGCCCGCGGCGTGTATGCCGTAATGGCCACCACAGCGGCGGGCACCCACCACCCGGCCATGCTCAACATCGGCGTGCGCCCCACCGTAGGCGGCAACCTGGCCCAGACGGTAGAAGCGCACCTGCTCGATTTCGACGGCGACCTGTACGACCAGCCCCTGACAGTGCAGTTTGTGGCCCGCCTGCGCGAAGAGCAGAAGTTCGATGGCCTGGATGCCCTGAAAGCCCAGCTGTTTCTGGATGCTGAGAATGCGCGGGGCCACTTGATGGGCGGCTAAACTAGCCGGGCCAGGCCACCGCGTATTCCCGGATTCGTCGTATCCTGCGGCCTCATCGGTTCTGCCTTCCTCAGATGGTCCCTGCTTTCTCATTTCGCCCCTGGCTGTTACTACTGCTCTGCTGGCTCCTGGCTACTACCACTGGCCTAGGCCAGGTCGGCACGCTCACCGGCTCCGTCCGCGACTCCCTGACGCAGGCGCCGCTGGAGCTGGCCAGCCTGTTTCTGGCCAATACTACCTATGGTGCTTCCACCAATGACAAAGGGCAGTTTTCGCTGCCGAATGTGCCCGTAGGCCAGTACGACCTAATTATTTCCTACCTCGGCTACAAGCTCTACAAGCGCACCATCATGGTGAAGCCGGGCCCGCAGACGCTTGCGTTGCTGCTTTCTCCGGCGGCGCAGCAGCTTGGCGAAGTAGTGGTGCGCCCGAACCCCAACCGCGAGGCCGATTATCAGAAATTTGCCAAGTCTTTTCTGGGCGCCACCTCCTTTTCCCAACAATGCCGCATCCGCAACCCCAAAGATGTGTATGTGGAGTACGATGTGGATAAGAACGAGCTAACCGCCACCAGTCCCACATTCGTGCAGATTGATAATGCGGCCCTCGGCTACCGCATGAAGTACTACGGCCTTCATTTCACCCAGAATTTCAAGCAGCGGTACATGACCTTCTATGGCTGGCCGGTGTTTGAGGAATTAAAACCCCGCAACGAGCGGCAGGCGAGGCGCTGGGCCACCAACCGCCAACAGGCCTACCACGGTTCTTTGAGCCACTTTCTGCACAGCGTGTACACGGGCCAGGTGACACCCGAGGGGTTTCTGGTGCAGAAGATGCGCGTGGTGCCCAACCCCCGGTTCCCGCGCGCCGACAGTTTGGCCCAGGCCCTCCGGAAGGCGCGCCATAACGCACCGTTTTCCGCGGCTGATCAGGATTCTCTGGCCCGCTGGAACAAGGTGCCGCGGGCATTTTCTATGCTCTACACCGCTCCTAGGCCACTCGACAGCCTGCGCCGCGCGCAGCCCGATTCGGGCCGCGTGTGGCTGCGCTTCCGCGACTATCTGCAGGTCACGTATTTGCGGGAGTCGCCGGATGTGGCCTACCCCGCCAGCAAACCCATCAGCGCCCAGGCCGCGGCGGCTCTCCCGCCCACGGGGCAGATTTCTACGCTTATTCTGCTAAACCAAGAGGTGGAGATTCAGAAAAATGGCCAGTTATACAATCCACTGGCGGTTTTTATGGATGGGTACTGGGGTTTCGAGAAAATGGGTGAATTTTTACCCCTCGATTACATGCCGCCGACTCCGGCGCGCTGACCCACTTTTCCACCCCACCCCTTCCTCCATGATCAATAAAGTTGTAGCCGATGCCTCCGCGGCCCTGCACGGCATCACCGACGGCATGACCCTCATGCTCGGCGGCTTCGGCCTGTGCGGCATTCCCGAAAACTCCATTCAGGAGCTGCTGCGCCTCGGCGTCAAAAACCTCACCTGCATTTCCAACAACGCCGGCGTCGATGATTTCGGCATTGGGCTGCTGCTGCAGACGAAGCAAGTGAAGAAGATGATTTCCAGCTACGTAGGCGAAAACGCCGAATTTGAGCGGCAACTGCTTTCCGGCGAGCTGGAAGTAGAGCTGATTCCGCAGGGCACGCTGGCCGAGCGCATCCGGGCTGGCGGAGCGGGCATTCCGGCCTTCTACACGCCTGCGGGCTATGGCACTGAGGTGGGCGAAGGCAAGGAAAGCCGCGAGTTCAACGGTAAGATGTACCTGCTGGAAGCCGCCCTGCACGCCGATTTTGCCTTCGTGAAAGCCTGGAAGGGCGACACGGCCGGCAACCTCATTTTCAAAGGCACGGCTCGCAACTTCAACCCAATGATGGCTACGGCCGGCAAAATCACGGTGGCCGAAGTGGAGGAGTTGGTCCCCGCCGGCGAGCTGGACCCGAACCACATTCACACGCCCGGCATTTTTGTGCAGCGCATTTTCGAGGGCAAAAACTACGAGAAGCGCATTGAACAGCGCACCGTTCGGCAGAGCTAGGCCTGTTGGCGCCGCCGAAACGCCTCGCTTATTCCATCTCGTTTTTTGCTGACACTCATGAAAAACACCTCACTAGGCCTGTTGCTGCTGTTAAGCAGCTATGGCGCAACTGCTCAAACGGCCGCCCCCGTTAAGGCACCGGTTGTAGTCAGCAAAAGCGTAGTTAGCAAGAGCAAAGCACTGGCCGCTGCCCCGGTTGCCCTGCCGGCCCTGGATGAGCTGCTCCGGGAGTACACGGCCACCAACCGCGTGCCCGGAGCTATTGCCCTGATTGCCCGCGACGGTAAAATCATCTACCGCAAGGCCTACGGGCTGGACGATGAGGCCACCAAGAAGGCGCTGCGCGAAGATGCCATTCTGCGCATTGCCTCCCAGACCAAGGCCATTACCAGCGTGGGCGTGATGATGCTCTACGATCAGGGCCTGCTGCAACTCGACGACCCGATTTCAAAGTACCTGCCGGCCTTCCGCAACCCTAAGGTGCTGGCAACTTTCAACGAAAAGGACTCAACCTACACCACCGTTTCGGCCCGCAGCGAAATCACCATCCGGCAGCTGCTCAGCCATACCTCGGGCATCAGCTACCCAGTAATCGGGACCAGGGAGGCGCGGGCTATCTACGCCAAGGCACACATTCCGAGCGGCATTGGTACGCCGGGCGGCCAGCTGGCCACGGCCATGAACGCACTAGGCCCCTTGCCACTCATGCACCAGCCCGGCGAGAAGTTCACGTATGGTCTTAGCGTTGATGTGTTGGGCTATCTGATTGAAGTACTGTCGGGCCAGCCGCTGGATCAGTTTCTGCGCACGCGTCTGTTTGAGCCGCTCAACATGCAGGATACGTACTTCTACCTGCCCACTGCCAAGCAGCCTCGCCTGGCCAAGCTCTACACCGAAGACGCCCGCAAAGCCACCGTACCCATGCAGTCCCAGGGCGGCATGATTCCGGATTACCCCAACGCGCCCGGCACATATTTTTCGGGCGGCGCGGGGCTTTCTTCCACCATCGATGATTACGCCATCTTTCTGCAAATGCTGCTGAATGAAGGCGAGTACAACGGCCGCCACCTGCTGAAGCCCGCCACCGTGCGCCTGATGACGACCAACCAGATTGGCGAGGTCACGCAGGGCCCGAACAAGTTTGGCCTGGGCTTCAGCATCGTTACCCCGAAGGGAGCCGCGCAATCGGGTCTTTCGGAGGGCTCATTTGAGTGGGGCGGCATCTTCGGGACCACCTATTGGGTTGATCCGAAGGAGAAAATCGTGGCCCTGCTCTACACCCAAAAGTACCCCAACAGCTACGGCGACCTGGCCGATAAATTCAAGCGCCTGGTCAGGCAGTCGGTTATCGAAT
Organism: Hymenobacter gelipurpurascens; assembly: GCF_900187375.1. Taxonomy (NCBI): domain Bacteria; kingdom Pseudomonadati; phylum Bacteroidota; class Cytophagia; order Cytophagales; family Hymenobacteraceae; genus Hymenobacter; species Hymenobacter gelipurpurascens. The sequence continues at coordinate 145,594 of NZ_FYEW01000002.1, forward strand.
CGAAGCCGGCTACCGTCAAGTAAGCCGTTCCATCCTCCTAATCCCACCCATCATGTTAGATAAGCACGGCATTGCCAAGCGCATTGCGCAAGAAGTAGAAAACAATTCCTACGTCAACCTGGGCATCGGCATCCCGACGCTGGTGGCCAACTATATCCCCAAGGGTATCAACGTAGAGCTGCAGTCGGAAAACGGGCTTCTGGGCATGGGCCCCTTCCCTACCGATGCCGAAGTTGACCCCGACCTCATCAATGCCGGCAAGCAAACCGTGACGACGCTGCCCGGCTCCAGCATTTTCTCCTCCGCCGATTCCTTCGGCATGATTCGCGGGGAGCACGTGGACCTAACCATTCTGGGCGCCATGGAGGTTTCCGAGACGGGCGACATTGCCAACTGGAAGATTCCGGGCAAAATGGTGAAAGGCATGGGCGGCGCTATGGATTTGGTGGCCTCGGCCAAAAACATCATCGTGGCCATGCAGCACGTGGCCAAAGATGGCTCCAGCAAGCTGCTGCCTGCCTGCACACTGCCCATTACTGGCCTACGCTGCGTGAAGAAAATCGTGACGGAGCTGGCCGTGCTGGACGTAACGCCCGATGGCTTCGTGCTGCGCGAGCGGGCCCCCGGCGTAACCGTAGAGCAAATCCAGGCCGCCACCGCCGGCAAGCTGGTAATCCCCGAAGCCGGCGTACCGGAAATGCAGGGCGTATAGAGTGGCCTAGGCCACTTATGTGGTTTAACCGGATACAAAACAGCACGTCATCCTTCGACTGCGCTCAGGATGACGTGCTTTCTTTTGGTCGTTTTCCCTTCCGATCAGTGGCCTAGGCCTATTTCCGGGTGCGGTTGTAGGCCTGGGTCATGATGCGCTGGGCCGCATCGACGGTGAAGTGGGCGAAGTAGCGACGTAGGTGCTCCAGGGCCTCAATGGCGGTGAGGCCGCCGTCGTGCACGGCTTCGGCCAGGTAATCGGCCAGCGTGTCGGGGTAGGCGGTGAGGGCCGGAAACTCAGCGTGTTCCTTGTAGCGGCTCAGGATTTCGATGCGGAGCCAAATGGGTGCGCCGGGCACTTGCTCCAGCAGGCGTTTCATCAGCAGCTGCACCTCATCCATGAACAAGATGCGCGCTAGGCCTGGTGGCGGCGGTACGGCCTGACCGGGCTGCGCCACCAGCAAAACCGCCGCCGGACTATCGGCCTGCCAACGCCCGACTGGCCTAGGCGCGCACAGCCATGCCGTGGGCGGATAGGCATCTGGAGCTTGCAGGATGGCCGCCAACGTAAGCAGCCGGCGTTCGGGCATGGGAGCAGACATACCTACAAGGTACGACGCATCTGACAACAACCGGCCGCCTGTGACGGAAACCTGCGGGACGCGTTGCGGTCAAATCGTGGCACTAGTGAGCATTTTTGCCATCAAAGTTGTTGTAGGCCCGTATGACGAGGCAGGTCGCCCATAGGTAGGTTGGCTACCTTTGCATCATCTTCTGACTTTCTCTTTCCGCAGTATATGGCAACAAGTGCTAATGGCAAGGCTGGTGGCAGCCACGCCAAAAAACAAACGTTACCCGGCATGCCCGCCGCTCCCGAGCTGATGACGCCCACCGCAATTCCGGCTCACAAGCTGGTATTGCGCACCCTCAAGCGCGGCGACTTCAAGGCCGTGAAGGAAATTATGGACAAGGTGTACTCCAACATGGAGGGCTCTTGGGCGCAGGAAGAATACAACGCCCTGCTGAAGAAATTTCCAGAAGGCCAGATCTGTATCGAGGACAACGGCCAAGTTGTAGCCGCTGCTCTGGCTATCATTGTGGAATACAGCAAGTTCGGCGACAAGCATACCTACGCCAAAATCACGGGCAATGGTAAGTTTGATACCCATGATTCTGAAGGCGACACGCTGTATGGCGTAGACGTGTTCGTGGACCCCGAGTACCGAAGCCTGCGTCTGGGCCGCCGCTTATACGACGCCCGCAAGGAGCTCTGCGAAAACCTGAACCTGCGCGCTATGGTGGCCGGGGGCCGGATTCCGGGCTACGCAGCCTATGCCAACGAAATGACGCCGGCTAAGTACGTGGAGATGGTGCGCAACAAGGAGCTCACCGACCCTATCCTGACCTTCCAGCTTTCCAACGATTTCTATGTGCGGAAGCTTATCCGCGGGTACTTGCCCTACGACTCCGAGTCGAAGGCCTACGCTACACTGCTGGAGTGGATCAATGTGTACTACGACGAGGAAACCGACAAGCTAATCGGTAACCAGAAATCGAACGTGCGCATTGGCATTGTGCAGTGGCAGATGCGGGCTACCCAGAACCTGGAAGACTTCTTCCAGCAGATGGAGTTTTTCGTGGACACCGTATCGGGCTACAAGGCCGACTGCGTGCTGTTTCCGGAGTTCTTCAATGCGCCCATGATGGCCCTGACCAACGAGGAGTCGGCCTCGGTGGCTATCCGCTCGATGGCGGCCTTCACGGAGCCCATCAAAACCAAGATGATGGAGCTGGCCGTGAGCTACAACATCAACGTAATTGCGGGCTCCATGCCACTCTACGATGATGGCAAGCTCTACAACGTCTCGTACCTGTGCCGCCGCGATGGCACCGTGGATGAGCAATATAAGCTGCACGTAACGCCCGACGAGGCCAGCTACTGGGGCATGCGTGGCGGCGACAAGCTTCGCTGCTTCGATACAGACTTCGGTAAAATCGGCATCCTGATTTGCTACGACGTGGAGTTCCCGGAGCTCTCCCGTATGCTGTCGGATGAGGGCATGAAAATCTTGTTCGTACCGTTCTGGACCGATACCAAGAACTCCTACCAGCGGGTGCGCTTGTGCGCTCAGGCTCGGGCCATCGAAAACGAGTGCTACGTGGCCATTACCGGCTCAGTAGGCAACCTGCCGCGCGTAGAGAACATGGACATCCAGTACTCGCAGAGCGCCGTGTTCAGCCCCTCCGACTTCGCTTTCCCCCACGATGCTATTGTGGCCGAAGCCACGCCAAACACCGAGATGACGCTGATTGCCGACCTGGACCTGGACCTGCTCAAGGACCTCAACACCAGCGGTGCCGTCCGGAACCTGCGCGACCGGCGCAAGGATCTGTACTCCGTGAGCTGGGTGAAGAAGACTGAGCGTGACGACGAACTGCTGGCTCAGGGCGAGGAGCGCGCCGTTAAAGCACCCGCCCGCCGCAAAAGTGTAACGGCCAGCTAGGCCAGTCAAACAATCATTCCTATTATATAGAAGTAGCGCCCTCCATACTGGTTATGGAGGGCGCTTTCTTTTAGCAGCCTAGTGGTTGGAGCATCAAAGGGGTGATTATCTATCTTTGAAGGCTATTCTACACCTAATACTTCTTCACTACTCTTCATTTGATGAAATCGTTTTATATCGTTCTGCTGGCAGTACTACTGTTCTCCCTGCCTACTCAGGCGCAAAAAAACCCCTCGAAGCCAGTTAAATTCAAGAAAGGTCAAGCGGAGCAGGGGCTTACATCGGCTGATGGCCGCAGAATAGGCAAATGGAATTTCTACGGTCTCCATGACGAACTGGAAATGATATTCGATTATGACTCGAGCCGCATAACGTATGTGCAGCCCGATACTTCTCGCTATCTGGTACGCATAGGCGACCAATGGGAACTGAAGCATATGACCCGCACCCCAAAGATTCTAGGCAGCAACAAGCAGAGGACTATGGATATAGCTACTAAACTCCGTTACCCGGCAAATGCCTTACGGCAAGGGCAACAAGGGAGTGTAGTACTGGCTTATACCGTTGATACAGATGGCCATACCAAGGATTACCTGTTTGAAAAAAGTGCTGGCTCCGAGTTAGATCAGGAAGTATGGCGGGTAGTAAAAGAGTTGCCCGACAATTGGGTTCCCGCTGTCTATCAGGGCCAGCTAGCTCCTACCAAATTTTATATAGTTGTGCATTTTAAGATTGTAACGGCGGCCGATGCTATGAACAAGGAGCAACAACCTGTTGTATCGCCTTTGTTAGCGCCCAAAGGCAATCATTACGTAAATGAAATTGTGACTACCGGGCGAATTGGAGTCGTCACTCAGATACGCTAGCCTACCTACAAAACTCGCATTGACTTACTTTAGAATGCCACTTATACAACCGGCCCGCCGACATTGGCGGGCCGAACTTGTTTTAACAGATGTAGTGGCCTAGGAAGGAGCGTAGTAGTTTTTGATGTAAACTGCGGCCCCCTAACGCCATCTTTCATTCTTTTATCTCCCCTTATGAGACGCGTACTAATTACCGGGGCCAACCGGGGCCTGGGCCTCGAACTTACCCGCCAATATCTGGAGCGCGGCGACACTGTGTTTGCCGCCTGTCGCCACCCCGATGCCGCTACGGAGCTGAAGGCGTTGGGCACCACCCGCCTGCACCTCATTCAGCTCGATATTACCAGTGAGGACTCCATTGCGCAGGCCCAGAAAGCCGTGCGCCGCCATACGGCTGCACTGGATATTCTTATCAATAACGCCGGCATCTTCCCCGGTGCCGGCCCCGAAGACCCCGCCAAGCAGCACCTGGGCGGACTTTCGGCTGATAATGCCCTGACGGTTTTTAAAGTAAATGCCATTGGGCCTATTCTGGTGGCGCAGGCATTTCTGGACTTACTGAAGGCCGGCAACAAGCCGCGCATCATCAGCTTATCGTCGGGCCAAGGTTCTCTTACCTGGAAAGCTTCCGGCGAGCCGTACCACTATTCGGCCAGCAAAGCCGCCTTGAACATGTACATGCGCGCCCTGGCCGCTGAGGTAGGCACCTACGGCCTGATTTCCGTACTCGTCGATCCGGGCTGGATCCGGACGGGCATGGGTGGCTCCAACGCCGCACTTCCTGCTGCTGACTCGGCGAAAGGCATCCTTCGTCTTACTGACCAATTGCATACGGAGGAAAATGGCAGCTTCGTGACGTGGCAGGGCCAGCCAGTGCCCTGGTAGGCCAGTACGTACAACATTTGGTGCACCCACAGAGGGCCGCTTTCCATGGAAAGCGGCCCTCTGTGCTTATATCCCAAGCTCCAGCATAACTAGAAGGTCAGCAATTTCTTCCCAAACTCTAATATTCACGCTTTCACTGCATTAAAAGCACATTAAAACAAATCCATGCTTTAATATTCTACCGTATGGACGTTAGCCGCCTTGGTTTTTTTAGGGGGCATTCTACTCCATCTCACCACCATCTTACTATTTCGTATGCGCTCGACTATTACTTCCTGGCTTCCTTCCTTGCGCGGCAGTCTGCTGGGGCTGGCAGCCCTAGGCCTATCGGCCGGAGCCGCCCAGGCTCAAACCGTTTATGGCCTCTCCATTACCAGCACTCCGGCTGTGGTGAGCCTCGTAACATTCAGTGCAGCGACTCCGGGCACTTTCACGGCTACGGTTCCTATCACGGGCTTCACGGCTGGCCAGGCCATTGTGGGCATTGATGTACGGCCGAACACCGGTGAGCTGTTTGCGCTGGGCTATAACCCCACCGGCACCCAGGCGCAGCTCTATACCATCGACCGAACTACCGGCATTGTGACGCCAATTGGCGCGGCCCTGACCCTAAACCTGGGTACTACCACTTCCCGCATTGGGTTTGATTTCAACCCCACCGTCGACCGCATTCGGGTGGTCAGCGGTATCGGCACCGATTTCCGCCTAAACCCCAACAACGGCGCGTTGGCCGCTACCGATGGTGCCCTGGCCTACGCGGCCGCCGATGCCAATGCGGGCCAGACGCCCGGCGTGGGCTCTGCGGCGTACACGAACAGCTATATCGGTTCCACCGCTACCAGACTGTATGATCTGGATGAAGCCAACAGTCGCCTCGTTACGCAAGACCCGCCGAACGCTGGCACGCTAAACACGGTGGGGCCCCTGGGCGTGGCCACCAACGGCGCCAGCCAGGCCTCCGATCTGGATATCTACTTCAACCCCGCCACCAGCGCCAATGTGGCCTACATGACCACGGCCATCTCGACAAATGCCACGGCGGCTACCTCTACGCTATATACTGTAAACCTGACTACAGGCGCGGCTACCTCAGTCGGGGCGCTAGGCACGGGCCCGCTGGTAGCCATTACGGATATCACGTTTGCTATTGACCGGCCGGCCACATTGCCGGCCCTCACGGGCCAACTGGCCTACGGGCTGGCGGGCGGCAACCTCATCAGCTTTGACACCTCTACGCCTGGTGCCATCCGCACATCGGTAGCCATTACGGGGGTAGATGCTACCCAAACGCTGGTAGGCCTCGATGTACGCCCCCTGAACAATGCGCTGTATGTGTTGGGCTACAATGGCACCGCACAAACCGGCCAGCTGTACGGCATCAACCCCACTACCGGGGCGGCCGTGGCCGTTGGCGGCGTGCTGGCGCTGGAGCTGGGCACCGGAGATGTCAGCTTCGATTTCAACCCCACCGTTGACCGCATCCGGGTGGTGGGTGCCAACCGCAACAACTACCGCATCAACCCCATTACGGGCACGGTAGCGTTTACAGATGGGCAAGTGGCCTACACCACCGGTACCAACACACCTACCATTGGGGCAGTGGCCTACACCAACAGCTTTATGGGGGCCAATGCCACCTCCGGCACCACGCTCTACAACTACGACCAGGTTCTGAACGTGCTCAACACCCAAAGCACAGCCAACCCGCCCGCCGATGGCCAGCTGACGACGGTAGGCCCCTCGGGCATCACGGTAAATACCACCGCCCCCAACGTGGATATGGACATTTTCAGCACGGGTGCCGGCATAAACATGGCCTACCTGGTAGCCAATACCGGCACCTCCCTGAACAGTGCCTTCTATACCCTGAACCTTACCACCGGTGCCGCTACATTGGTCGGCACCATTGGCAATGGCCTTACCGTTCGTGATGTGGCTATAGCAGGCCCGGCGGGCGTAGTGGCCGGCACCCGGCAGCGCAATGAGCTGGCTACGGGCCTCACCCTATTTCCTAACCCGGTTTCCAGCGACGCTACCCTGGCCTTTACGCTGCCCCGATCCGGTCAGGTTTCCCTAACCGTGACGGACGCGCTGGGCCGTACGGTAGAGCAGCGCCAGACAGGCCCACTAGGTGCTGGTGCCCAAACGCTGCGCTGGTCCTCGGCCTCGCAGAAAGCCGGCATGTACTTCCTGAGTCTGCAGCTGGATGGCCAGCCCGCCGGCACCCAACGAGTGCTGGTACGCTAGGCCAGTCGTAAACACAAAAAAGCCGGTTCGCATGGTGCGGACCGGCTTTTTTGTGTTTACGACTGGCCTAGCGGTTGGCCTCTTCCTGCAGCAGGGCGGCGTGGTCGCGCAGAATAGTGCGCAGGAAGGGCTCGTCGTGCAGGCTGGTTTCGATGCCGGTCAGGCCTTTCACTTTCTTGGCGACATCATTCAGCAGCACGTAGTTGTGGCGGCTAACGGCTTGCTGATATAGGCGTCGGATCAGGGCCATGTCGTGGTCGGCAAGCATTGCGGCTTGCGGGAACACTACTTGGTAGCCCGGCGGCACCATCGTCAGCTCAAACTCCTCGGCTGTTTGCGCGCGGCTGCGCAGGCTTACCACCGTAGTGCCGGCCGCCAGGTCGCCGAGGCGCTGACCGCGACCATTGATGAGCACCGTCAGGAGGGCCACCGTCCCGAAGGTCACCTGGTTTTCAAACAACCCAATCAGCCAGCGCAGCAGGTAGTCGCCCAGGCCAGGGCGGGTGCCATCGAGCCGCGTGACTTTGATGCGCCGAAAGTGTTTGCCCAGGCTCTGCCCATTAAAGAAGATTTCGCAGACCAGATGGTACACCAGCAAGGGTATTGCAATGAAGATATAGCCCAGTATGCGTTGCTCATCACCGGAGTTGGTTAGCTGCTCTATCAGAAAGGATAGCACAATGGCCCAAAGTCCCATTACCAGCCAGTCAATAAGCCGGGCTACTATTCGGTCGCCCACACTGGCTACATCATACTCCACCACCACGTTTTGGGCAGTTTGAATGCGAATGGTACTCATAAACGAAGAAAAGAAGTTGGCTGGGCGGCTGGCCGCCCAAAACCTGTATATTTGAACAGTGCCATTGTGAGCACTAGTATTCTTAGCTATTTATTGGCGGCATATACTATGCGCGAAGCCGTATTTCTCCGCCAGAATCAGGAGCGCTGGCACCTCTACGAAACGCAGCCGCCCGCCGGCCCCGATGAGCTGGCCCAGCGCTTTATCGAGCTGACCGATGACCTGTCGTATGCCCGGACTTTCTATCCGAGCTCTACCACTACAGTCTATCTCAATGACCTGGCAGGCAAGCTACACCAAGCCCTGTACAAAAACAAAACCGAGGATGCCGGCCGTTTTGGGCGCTTCTGGCGCCTGGAGCTGCCCCTGCTGGTAGTGCGCCACCATCGCATATTGCTGGGTACCCTGCTGTTTTTCCTGCTGTGCTCGGGTATTGGTGCTCTCTCGGCTGCCCTCGACGATACGTTTGTGCGCGTGGTCCTCGGCGACCGGTACGTAAACCAGACCTTGGCCAACATTCAGAAGGGCGACCCGATGGCCGTGTATAAGGGCTCTGATGAAACGCTGATGTTCCTGCAAATCACGCTCAATAATGTGCGGGTGGCGCTTTTGGCGTTTGCCGGTGGCATTACCGGTGGCCTACTGACCTCCTACATGCTGTTTCACAACGGCGTGATGCTGGGGTCATTTCAGTATTTCTTCCACGAAAAAGGCGTGCTGCTCCCTTCAGTGCTTACCATCTGGATTCATGGCACGCTGGAAATTTCGGCCATTATTCTGGCAGGCGGTGCGGGCCTCGTGATGGCGCGCAGTCTGCTGTTCCCGGGCACCTACTCCCGTCGCGATGCCCTGCAGCAAGGTGCCCGCGACGGCATGAAGCTGGTACTGGGCTTGGTTCCTGTTTTCATAGTGGCCGGCTTTCTGGAAGGCTTCGTGACGCGGCACACCGAGATGCCGCTGTGGGCTAGCCTCACTATTATTGGCACCTCGGCCACCTTTATTCTGGGCTACTTCGTGGCCTATCCGTGGTGGTTACACCGGCGCGGGGCCCGCTTGCCGTCCTCGGCCGCTTTCTAACGACTTCTCTTCTTCTTTACCCCTTCTATTTCTCCTTGTAGTATGCGTTACCTGCCATTCACCCATGCTTCCCACTTCCTGCGGGAGCGAGATTTCGGGCAGAAAATTGAGGCCTCTTTTGATTTCGTAAAGGCGCACTTTAAGCCGCTGGGCAAGGCCTTGCTCTACATTGTGCTGCCAGTAGCTCTCATCACAGGTATTTTATCGGCGATGATGATGTTGCAATGGGTTGGTTTGATGCAGGGAATGCAGCGTACCGAACAAACCATTTCGGGCAAAGCGACAACTATTTCAACGGTTAGCTCCATATACTCGAACATGTTCCTGAGTCCGGCTTACCTGGGTACGGTGCTGGGCGGCCTCATACTCATCACGGTACTTATTTTAACCGTGTACGGCTATCTCACCCTTCGCCTGGAAACCGAACCCGATCAGGAAGTCAGCGTGTCGGACGTATGGCGGCTGGTACGGCAGCGCTTCTTTGGCACCCTACTGGCACTTCTAGGCCTAGGTATTCTGCTGGTGGTCGGCTTCGTAGTGGTATCCATGGTGGTAGGCTTCCTGAGCGCCATGCTCATAGCGGGCAGCGGCGGAAACACCTTAATGGTTGGCTTTAGTGTCATGCTCGTGTCCACTCTGCTCTTCGGCAGCATCACCTACATCTCGGTTACGCTGAGCTTGTTCCTGATAATCTGGGTGCGAGAGCGGTTAGGCTTTTTCGCCAGTATCGGGCGCAGCTTCCGCCTGATTTGGGGAAAATGGTGGTCGACTTTCGGGCTGATGATGGTGATGACGATTATATGCGGCGTTATCCTGATTGCCGTTATGTTGCTCACCTCACTTATTGGCTCGCCCTTCGCCTTAATTAGCGGCGGCAACCTGGAAGGAGTCGCTCGTATTGGGTTTGTGGTGGCTACGCTCATTCAATCTCTGGTAAGCCTGGCTGTTTATCCCTTGCTGTTTATGGCGCTGGCATTTCAGTACTTCAACCTGGTAGAGCGTAAAGACGGTGAAAGCCTGCATCTGCTGGTAGACGCCATTGGGCAGCCGGCCCCGGAAACCGTCCCCCAAGCCCTTCGCCCCGACGACGAAGGCGAATACTAGCGGCCTAGGCCAGTAGGGCTCCGTCTTTCGCTTCCTGCTTTTCTACCTTTCTGCGTGCTTACCTCGTTCTCCTTCCTGCGCTGGCAACCAAACCTCCGGTACTGGCCTAGGCCACTTGCTGTAGCCCTGGGCCTAGTGCTGCTGGCCAGTGCTACCCAGGCGGCGCCCCACGCGGCAGCGCAAGCGCCCTTACCGGCGCCCAAGTCCCCTATTATCCCCTCCGAGACGACGCAGGATTCAGCCTCAGCCAAGGCATCTACGAAGGTTATTTCGCTGCCCCCCGATCGGCAGGCGCCTGTGGCGTTGAGGCGGCCAGCGGAGGCGCGCCTGCGGGCATTGCGCAGCCAACAGGCGTTTCAGTATGTGAAGCCGGAGGAAAAGCCGGAACAGCAAAGCGTATGGTCGTTGTTTTGGTGGCGCCTGACGCAGTGGCTGGGCAAACTGCTTTCGGGGCCAGGGTATGAGAGCCGGAGCCGGTTTGTGGTATATGCGCTGTTTGGCGCGGCTTTCCTTTATGTGCTGGTGCGCGTGCTGCGCCTTGATCTGACGGGAGCCTTTGGCCGCCGCAACCGCGCCGTGCCGCTACCCTACGATACGGCGTTGGAGGATATCCATGCAGTAGATTTTGGGGCGGCGCTGGCCGAGGCCGAAGCCGCCGGCAACTTCCGTTTGGCAGTGCGCCTAGGCTACCTCCAGATCCTGCGTCACCTCGCCGAGCAGCAGCTTATTGCTTGGCAGCCCGAAAAAACCAACCACGATTATCTGCGCGAGCTAGGCGGCACCCGCTGGGCCCCCGACTTTGCTACGCTCACGAGGCAATTTGAGTACGTATGGTACGGCGAGCTGCCTCTGGCATCCGAGGCTTATCCGGCCCTGCGCGAAAACCGCCAGCATTTTCTTCAACAACTCACACGTGTAGCCGCCTAGGCCTATGACCCGCTTTCGTGCTTTTCTGCTGGGGTTGGTGGCGTTGTTTACGGCCTTTGTACTGGTAGAATACTTCCGCCCTACCCCTACCAACTGGCGCCAGACCTACATCAACCACGACAAGATACCATACGGCACTTATGTGCTCTACGACGCGCTGGCAAGCCTTTTTCCGGGCCAGACCGTCAGCATGGTGCGCCAGCCCATTGCCAACCAGCTCCTACCTACCCTGGATACCGATATTAACCCCGACTCGGCGCTGAGTGCCCGAGGGTTGCCTCCTTTGCTGCGTCAGCAGGCTTCTTACGTGTTTATCAACCAGGAATTCTCCTGCTCCCGCCTCGATCGGGATGCCTTGCTGCGCTATGTAGCCCAGGGTAATACGGCCTTTATTGCTGCTGAGCAGTTTGATAACTTCCTACAGGACACCCTACACTTCGACACCGCTCCCGACCTCACACTGGATAGCCTGATGTCGCGCCAGGCGCTGCGCTACCGCAACAATCAAGGCCCTGCCTCCCAAACGGCAACCCTGAAGCTGCTGACGCCTTTGCGTAGTAGCGCCACTCAGCAGTTTCGGTTCTCTACTGATGATGTACGCTGGCATTTTGTGGCCTACACGGGTTGCCCCGCCACCGTATTAGCCACTGATGCTCGAAAGCAGCCGGTATTGCTGCGGGTGGCCTACGGCAAAGGAAATCTGTTGCTGAGCTCTACGCCCGCCGTTTTCAGCAATATCGTCTTGCTCCAGCCTTCCACTGCCACGTATGCCTTTGCGGCTATGTCGTTGCTGCCCGCTAATCGCGCCGTTTTCTGGGATGAGTACCAGAAACAGGGCGCGTTGGGTGAGCAGTCGTTGCTACGGGTACTGAAGCAGAACATAGCTCTGCGTTGGGCGCTGTACACTAGTCTGGCAGGTCTTGCACTGTTTGCTTTCTTTGAGGCGCGCCGCCGTCAGCGCATCATTCCCATCCTGAAACCACTCCCCAATACTACGTTGCTGTTTACGCGCACAGTGGCCTCGCTCTACCGGCAGGGCAGCAACCACGCCCCCATCGCGGAAAAGAAAATCGGCTTGTTTCGGGAGCAGCTGCGCTACCGTTTGCAGGAGCCAGAGCTAGACCTGAACGACGATGCCACGCGGGAGCGGCTGGCGCAGAAAGCAGGTATTCCACGCCCGCAAGTAGATGAGCTGATAAAACTGATTCATCGGATTGAAACCGCACCGCAGGTAACCGCTCACGACTTACTACGCCTCAGCAGGGCGTTAAGCAACTTTAAAAAAGCCGCTTTCTAAAATTGCACTATTATTCAAATTTAAACTTAACCACTATTGTACTTTACCCATATCATCTATTTAATGCAATAAAGCTATATAATCAGTAAGTATATGCCTGTTCATATTTTAAATATTCCATACTACACGAACCACTTCCTCTCCCGATTCTGCCCCGACTAACATATGGAAAATCAATCGTTTTCTTCTAGCCCAGATTCTACTCAGCTCAACGGCCTTACTCCTGAGGAAGTACAATCAACTGCTTCCCCTACCCCCACCGGTCCCGTTGCGTCTGCTTCTACATCAGCCCCCGAGCCGCTGGCGCCACGTACTGATTTCAGCCAGTTGACTGCCCGGGCGGAGGCGGTTCGCCGCGAGCTGGCCAAGGTCATTGTAGGCCAGCAGGACCTAGCCGAGTTACTGCTCACGGCATTACTGGCCGATGGCCACGTACTGTTGGAAGGTGTGCCGGGTGTAGCCAAAACACTTACCGCCAAGCTGCTTTCCCGGACTCTGGCGGTACCCTTCAGCCGCCTGCAGTTCACCCCCGACCTGATGCCATCGGATGTGCTGGGCACGTCTATTTTCCGGCCGCAGCGTGGGGAATTTGAGTTTCGGCCCGGTCCTATTTTCGCCAGCGTCGTCCTGATCGATGAAATCAACCGCGCCCCGGCCAAAACGCAGTCGGCGCTGTTTGAGGTGATGGAGGAGCGCCACGTAACCCAGGATGGTACCACCTACCCCATGCCAGAGCCGTTTTTGGTGCTGGCAACCCAAAACCCCATCGAGCAGGAAGGCACCTACCGCCTGCCCGAAGCCCAGCTCGACCGGTTTCTGTTTAAGCTGAACGTGGGGTACCCTAGCCCAGAGGAAGAAGTATCCATTCTGCAGGGCCACCACAGTGGCTTCGGCGGCATGACGGCCGATGCGGTGCAGCCGGTTCTTACCGCCGCCCAACTGGCCGAAATGCGCCAGCAGGTGCGCCAGCAGCACGTAGAGCCCAAGCTTCTGGAATATATTGCCCGCCTCGTAGGCCAGACCCGTGCCCACAAAGGCCTGTATCTGGGCGCATCGCCGCGGGCCTCTATTGCGCTGCTCAACGGCGCCAAAGCCCTGGCCGCCCTCCGCGGCCGCGACTTCGTGACGCCTGAAGACATCCAATACCTCGCGCCGGCCGTGCTGCGCCACCGCATCCAGCTCACCCCCGAGCGCGAAATGGAAGGCGGCACTCCCGATGATATTGTGAAGCAGATTATCCAGCAGATTGAGGTGCCGCGCTAGCTAGTGGTCATCCCTCGCTATTTCAATTATTCTTCTTGAAAAGCTTTTTCCTGACTTTACGCTTTTTCCTGGTGCTAGGCCTGTTGGTAGCGGGCTTCGTGGTGGCGTTTCTGGTGCCGGGGCTGCTGGTGCCGCTGCAGGTGCTGTTGGCGGCGCTGGTACTGCTCACGCTCATTGATGTGATGCTGCTGTACGTGCCGGGCCGGAGCCAGGGTAAACAGCCGGTTTTCGGGCGGCGTGTGCTCGGCGATAAGCTGGCCAATGGCTCCGACAACGACATTGCCCTCTACCTGGAGAATCACTACCGCTTTCCCATCATCACTGAAACCATTGATGAGATTCCGCATCAGTTTCAGCGGCGCGATGTGCTGTTTCGGGTGGAAATTGCGAGCGGCGAAACACACGTAATACGATATCAGCTGCGGCCTACCAAGCGGGGCGAGTACCACTTTGGGGCCCTGAATGTGCTGGTGGCTTCGCCGCTAGGCCTGGTACGGCGGCGCTTCCGGTTTGAGCAGGACCAGACGGTGCCCGTGTACCCGTCGTTTCTGCAGATGCGACAATTCGAGCTGCTGGCCATCCATAACCGCCTCACCGATGTGGGTGTGAAGCGCATTCGGCGTGTAGGCCAGAGCATGGAGTTTGAGCAGCTGCGCCCCTACGTGCCCGGCGACGACTCGCGCAGCATCAACTGGAAGGCTACGGCCAGGCGCGCCACCACACCCGAAGCCGCGGACACCTTGGTAGTCAATCACTTTCAGGATGAGCGTGCCCAGCAGGTATACTGCCTGATTGATAAAGGCCGGGTGATGCGTATGCCTTTCGATGGCCTGAGCCTGTTGGATTATGCCATCAATGCGACCCTGGTAGTCAGCAACATCGCCCTCATCAAGCACGACAAAGCTGGTCTACTCACTTTCGCCGAGAAAACCGGCCAGATAGTAGCCGCTGACCGGCGCAGCGGCCACTTAGGCAAGCTGCTGGAAGTGCTCTACAAGCAACGCACGAAATACCTCGAAACCGACTTTCAGGCCCTTTATACGCAAGTCCGGACGCATATCCGCCAGCGCAGCCTGCTGATTCTGTTCACCAATTTCGAGACGTTAAGCGCCATGCACCGCCAGCTGCCCTACCTGCGACGCCTGGCTAAATCGCACTTGCTATTGGTAGTGTTTTTTGAGAATACGGAGCTTCGGGAGTACCTGGAAACACCGGCGGCTTCTACTGAGGACGTGTACAACCAAACCATTGCTGAGAAATTCGCACAGGAGAAGCGGCAGATTGTGCTGGAGCTGAACCGCTACGGCATTCACGCCCTGCTTACGCCACCTCAGCAACTCACGGCCAACACCATCAACAAGTACCTGGAGTTTAAAGCCCGCGGGCTTATTTAGGAGTACACGTGTTCCGCTGATAATGCAAGTCTCCTGCTAGGCCAGTCGTATGGTTCTCTGCGGCAGAAAGGCTTCTTTACGCTCCAGGATTAAGTAAAATACAAGGGCGCAAGGCCAGTTTAGTCACCATCGAAAGCTTCCAGCTTGGCATTATCAAACACCAGGTAGGCCGAGGTGCCGCGGTAGACGAACAGTATTGCTACGTTATCGAAAGCTTCCTCGGGCGGACGCATATAAAAGTGCAGCTCACGCGACCAGTTGGGCTCCAATGCGCGCTGAAAATGCACTGTGCGCTCTTTTACCATTTTTTTACCCAGCCGGAAACGCACCACATACTGGCTCATGTGGCCTACACTCCACTCTGGCTGGCTGGTGCGGGCCAGGGCGCTAGCCCGCACCCACTCAAACTGCCCTGGGCGCGCGGGAATCACATATTCCTGACTGATAGGATGCTGCGCATTTAGCACCAAGGAGCAGTTACCCTCCAACGCTGGGGCGCCGCAGGCCTCAGGACTGCCGGGCTGCTCGAAGTCCTGTTGCCAGAGCACACGTTGGTTGCGCGGCGTACCCGAGAAATAGGAGTTAGTATCCAGCAGCAGCCGGGCTTCGAGGGGCACATCATAGCGGCCCAGAATCCGCAGCCAGTAGGTGCGCGTCATCTCTCCTACAATCAGCAAACCGCCGCGGTGGGCCTGGTGCGTCAGCCACAGATTGTAGTAGCAGCCCAGTACAGCCAGCACCCCGTAGGCCACTGCCAGGCGTTTTTGGGCCAGAAGCCAGCGGAGGGCGGCCGCCATCGGCCAGGCCTGCACGGCATAACTCTGCACCATGGCCCGCTGGCCTAGGGAGCCGCCGTACGTCCAGACATCCCAGGCGAACGTCACGTAAATAAAGAGCACCAGAAAGATCAGCATGGCCCAAAAGGCCTCGGGTTGCTGCCGGCGCAAAAAGACAAAGCCCACCAGGGCCGTAAACAGCAACGGCGAGTACAGCAGCCACCCGCTTTTGAAGCTGAAAATGCCTTCCCACAAGTGCGGGCGCAGCCAGCTAAATCCCTGGTCTTGGTAGCTGTAAACTACCCAGTCGCCGCTTACATAGTGCCAGTACAAAGGCTGAATGCTGATAAGCGCGGCCGCCGCCAGCACGGCCGCCGTTAGGTGGCCTAGGTGCTGCTGCCAGAAGCCCAACCGCTCGCGCAAGGAAGCCCAGGCCGGACGCAGCCCCCACAGTATCGGTATGAGGGCGGCCAGTATTTCGGTGGGGCGCGTGAGCACCATCAAGCCCAGTACGGCCCCGATAGCCACGGCCCGGCCCAATCTAGGACGACGGTAGAAAGCGGGCGTTAGCAGCAGCAGGACCGCGTACCACAAAAACAGCCAGCTGTGCGTCATGGCGCCGCCCAGGGAGCTATAGTCCAGGTAGTTGGAACCGAGCACGAGTATCAGCAACGTGAGTACCGTAGGCCACTCTCCAAACCGGGGCAGCAACGCCCGCCGCACCAGCCACAAACTCAGCACTGCTACCGCCAGGCTGGCTAGTAGAATAGCCATCTGATAGGGCGCCGAAAAGCCATCGGCGGGGTAGCCAGCGGGGCCAGCTATGGCGTGGGCGGCAAGAAAGAAAGGCAGGTACTGTAGGGCCATTCCGGCTGGGTACTTCATCACGAAGTTGCCGCTTTCGGGGTGCCGGAATGCTTGGTAAAAATCGGGAGTGGGCGCGTACTTGCGCATCATCTCCTCCCGAAAGCGCAGCTCCTTTACATCATGATGAATAAAAATTGCGGGCAGATATAGGTAGTAGCCCGATACATCCCAGCCTAAAACGCTGTTAGTAGCTTTCTCCTTCCAGCGAGGTATGTACCAGATGGATACTAGTGCAATAAAGAGTGAGCAAAACAGCCAGGCCAGGCGGGAGGGCGACTTCATGCAGGGGAACCAGAGAGAAGTAGGAATAGGCCTACGGGGCTGCAAAATGAGAAAAAAAGCCACGCATTCCTGGTCCGGCCCAATGCTTGTGTACTTTCGGGCAACTACCTGCCCTTGCTTATGCCTTCTTTCCTGCGCCTGCGTCCGGTTTTTCTGTTTCTGACCCTTCTTTGTTCTGCTTCTCTGCAAGCCCAGCCCACCGATACGCGCGCTTTACTGCCCGTACCCGTGCAGGTGGCTTGGGGCAAGGGCAGCTACTTAGTGAAGCAGAGCTTTACCTGGCAGGTAGCCACGCCCGCTCCTGGCCCACCTTCGGGCGCCGCCGATTCGGCTGTGACGGAAGCCGTAGGCCACTTCCTGCTGCCGGCGCTATCGGCTACGCCGCTTTCGGAAGAACAGATTCGCAAAGCCCGGCTCAGCTCCCAGGTGCCTTCCGCAAACCTGACCATTCAGTATGGCCGTGCTGGCCGCTTACTGGCCTACGGCGATGATGAATCGTACTCCTTGCGTGTGACGCCTATGGGAGTGGCCCTGAATGCACCCACTCACTTGGGCGTGCTGCGCGGGCTGGCTACGCTGAGGCAGCTGGTGATGAAGGAAAAGAAGTCTATTTCGCTGCCTGAGGTGGATATCACCGACTCGCCACGCTTTGCCTGGCGCGGGCTGCTGATGGATGCGGCCCGTCACTTTATGCCCGTGGCCACCGTCAAGCGCAACCTAGATGGCATGTGGGCCACCAAGCTTAACGTACTGCACTGGCATTTATCAGACGACCAGGGCTTCCGGGTGGAAAGCTTTGCTCTGCCGCGCCTGCACCAGATGGGTAGCCAGGGACAGTTCTATACCCAGGCTCAGGTGCGCGAAATACTGGCCTACGCCGCCCGCCGCGGCATTCGGGTGGTTCCCGAGTTCGATATGCCCGGCCACACCACCGCCTGGCTGCCCGGCTACCCCGAGCTGGCCTCCAACGACTCTACCTATGGCGTGTCGCCGCGCTGGGGCGTGCTCAACATCGCCATCGACCCAACCAAGGAAACCACCTATCAACTGCTGGATAAGCTGCTGGCTGAAATGACGGCTTTGTTTCCCGACCCGTATTTCCACATCGGGGGCGACGAAAACGACGGCCGCCAGTGGAAGCGCAACCCGCGCATTGTGCAGTTCATGCGCGACAACAAGATGGTGACCGACAAGGGTCAGCCCGATAAGCATGCCCTGCAGATGTACTTCAACCGCCGCATTTTGCAGCTGGTGACGCGCTACAACAAGAAAATGGTGGGTTGGGACGAGATTCTCGGCCCCGGCCTGCCGACCGATGCCGTCATTCAGAGCTGGCGAGGACGCAAGGGGCTGTACGAGGCGGCCAAAGCAGGGCACCCCACCATCCTCTCCAACGGGTACTACATCGACCTGAACTATAGTGCTGCTACCCACTACGCCGTTGATCCGCTGCCCCAGGATGCGCCCCTCACGCCGGAACAAAAGAAGCTGGTGCTGGGCGGCGAGGCTACTATGTGGGCTGAATTTGCCGATTCCGTTATCGTCGATTCCCGGATCTGGCCCCGTGCGGCAGCCATTGCGGAGCGCCTCTGGAGCCCCGCCACCGTCACGAATGTACCGGATATGTACCGCCGACTGGCATTGTTCAGCAACGAGCTGGAGACGCTAGGCCTACAGCACCGCAAGGCGCCGGAGCAGATCCTGGCGCAGTTGGCCCAGGGTAAGTCAGTAGCGCCGCTGCGCACATTGGCCAGCGTGCTCGAACCGGTAAAAGAGTATAAGCGCCACTTCCAGGGCTTCAAATACACCACCGCAACGCCACTCAACCGATTGGTAGATGCGGCCCCTTCGGAGTCAGATGCGGCCCGCGAGTTTGGGGTGGCGCTAGATGCCCTGCTGGCGCGCCGCATGGCAAGTAAGTTTCCGAACGACGCAGAGACGCGTACTGGCCTAGCGGCTCTGCGCGCTACGCTGCTGCGCTGGCAGGCGAATGATGTGCTGGTACAACCCGTTCTCGCCGCCAACCCTACGCTCACCGAATACGCGCCTTTATCAGGGCAGCTGAAAGCCCTGGCTACTCTATCATTGGAGCGCCTGACGCTGCTGGAAAAAGGCCAGGCGCCTTCCGCTTCCGCGCAGGCGGCGGCCCTCAAACAGTTGGATGCCGCGAAGGCGCCGGCCGGCCAAACGGAGCTGGCCATCGTCCCGGCAGTGCGCAGGCTCGTAGAAGCCAAGTAACGCACCTATTCTCCCCCGCTATGAAACGCTCCTGCCTGGCCGCCTTGCTGCTACTGGCCGCCTGCCAACGCCCACAGCCTGAAGCTGCTGACCCCACTCGCACCGGCGAAAGCACCGAGCCTGCCCTTAGTGCTGCCGGGGCGGCTACGTTGCAGCGTGTGGGCCCTTTTCTACGGGGAGTATGGGTAAAATCAGCTTATCTGGAAGCTGTAGCTCGTAGCAAGTCACCTATTAAGGCTGCCGATCAGCTTACGGATGTAGTTGCCCTGTCTATTGATCCTGGAAAAGCCGCCGGTGACAGCCTTCGCGTAGAGGCCAACATCAATAACCACGAGGGCACCTCTTTTCAGGCTCTTCTGCGGGCGGGCCGCCAGACTACCTCACTTCCTACCAACTGGCCCGATTATCAGCAGCCGGCTAATTTCCATGAGCTAAGCTACCATCTCACACCCACCGATACGTTTCTGTTGCTCAACAAGTACAACCCTCAGAAGCGCCTGATACAGTCGGTGCGGTACACGCGCATTCCAGGCGTCCCGCAGACGGCTACGGCCGCTTCAGATGGCCTGCAGCGCGTGGTAAACCGGCAGCTGCTGGCCGGTACTTACACCGCTACCGATGCCAAGGGCAGTAAAAAGCAGGTGCAGTTTTCTCCTGCCGGCCAGGTAGATGGCCTGGACGGATTCCGCCAGTACTACATTGCCACCGACTTCGTGGTAACTGTGGAAAACAACCTCGATAACCTGATTTTCGACCTCGGTACGAAGCGGCAGCAGGATTTCGTGTACACCATCAGCCGAGACACGGTGCGGCTCTACCAGGCTCGCGTGCAGGACCCCGATCTACTGCGTGGTCCGCTGCAGTACACGCTCGTTCGGGTCCGTTAGCCGGCAGCAAGCGCTGGGCCCTAGGCCTATTTTCCTATTCCTTGCTGGCCTACGTAGCTTCCTGAGCCCACGGCTTGCCGCCGTGGGCTTTTTGCTGTGCTCAACACTCTGTATTCCTATCCGCTTTGCCTGGGCAACTAGGTAGCACCGGCTAGGCCTGTGTGCCCAAAAATCCGGCGGATATCCTGCCCATGAATTTGGACCAAGGCAGAACGCATGCACTGGTACCGGAGAAGCTCAGCCATTCAGAATCTTCATAATTCACGTAGCACGCACCCAGGTTAGAGAGGCGCTGAGAGCCAAAAACGCTCCGGAATGCGGCAGATGCAAGCAATGCTTTTGTGGGCAGATACTTGGTTCCTTCATAACGTCTTCATTTGGCGACGCTTGTTTTGTGCTCAATAAGTACATCACACAGGCTATGCGGCACCCGTTGTTTCCCTTGATTTTGCTCCCCCAAACTGAAGTAGGCCCCAGCACACGAGCTGGCATTCATAGGCCCGTTGCCTGAGCAAATTCAACCACGTGGTTAGCCGATTTCCTTGGCTTTAGCGCGTGAATCCGGCCGCTAGTGGCCTACAACAGGCCTAGGCCAGTGCTCCTGGTTAGCTAACTCCTCCCAGACTCATCACCATTACTCATATGAAAAGAAGGTTCCTGCTCATGTTCATGGGCATCGGTCTCCTGTACGGCGGTACAGGCTGCGCAGAAAAACACGTGGAAAAAGAAGAGGCCACCAAATTTCTGGTTACCAGCCCTCTGCAGAAAGACACGACCATCACCAAAGAGTATGTGTCGCAGATCCATGCCTACCAGCACATTGAGGTGCGGGCGCTGGAAAAGGGCTACCTGCAGAAGATTTATGTAGATGAAGGCCAGCACGTGCAGCAGGGGCAGCTGATGTTTCAGATTATGCCCATGGTGTACAAAGCCGAGCTGCAGAAATCGAAAGCCGAAGCCAACTACGTGAGCCTGGAGTACCAGAACACCAAGCAGTTGGCTGATAAGAATGTGGTATCGAAAAACGAGCTGGCGCTGGCCCAGGCCAAGCTGGATAAGGCCAACGCCGAGGTAGGCCTGGCCAAAACACACCTCGACTTCACCACCATCAAGGCGCCCTTCAGCGGCATCATGGACCATTTCCAGGCCCGGTTGGGTAGCCTCGTGGATGAGGGTGACCTGCTGACTACGCTCTCCGACAACAGCAAAATGTGGGTGTACTTCAACGTTCCCGAGGCCGAGTACCTGGCCTACAAAGCCCACGCCCGCACCAAAGACGAGACGAAAGTGAAGCTGATGATGGCCAACAACGAGGTATTTAAATACCCCGGCGTGGTACAGACTATTGAGGCCGACTTCAACAACGAAACCGGCAACATCGCCTTCCGGGCCACTTTCCCCAACCCCGACGGGCTGCTGCGCAACGGCGAAACCGGCTCGGTTCTGATGACGGTGCCGCTGAAGAACGCCGTGATTATCCCACAGAAAGCCACTTTCGAAGTACTCGAAAAGAAGTTTGTGTACGTGGTAGACGCCAAGAACAAGGTGCACCAGACCGAGGTCACCGTGGCCTCCGAAATGCCCGACCTCTACATCATTTCGGCCGGTCTCAAAGCCACCGACAAAATCATGCTCGAAGGCATCCGCAAGGTGAAGGAAGGTGACAAGATCAGCTTCACCTACGAGGAGCCGAAGACCGTGATTTCGCATCTGAAAGTGTACTCCGAATAGAATTTGGTACACCATCATCGCCACGAACAGCTAGATCATGTTCAGTAAATTCATTCGCAGACCCGTGTTTGCCATCGTTATATCGGTGGTCATCATGTTCCTGGGTATTCTGGCAATCAATACGTTGCCAACGTCTCAGTTCCCCGAGATTTCGCCGCCCATGGTAATGGTAAGCACGGCGTACCCGGGCGCCAGCGCCAAGGTTTTGACAGAATCGGTACTTATTCCGCTGGAGCAGGCCATCAATGGCGTACCCGGTATGAAGTACATGACTTCCGACGCCGTATCGGCCGGCGAAGCCAACATTCAGATCGTTTTCAACCTCGGTACCGACCCGGAGCAGGCGGTAGTAAACGTCAACACCCGCATTGCCCAGATTCTGAACCGCTTGCCGGTGCTGGTGCAGCGTGAAGGTGTGGTAGTAAACCGCGTGGTGCCCAACATGCTGATGTATGTAAACCTCTACAGCAAAGACAAGAATACCGATATGCGGTACCTCTTCAACTTTGCCGGGGTAAACATGCTGCCCGAAATTCAGCGCATCAACGGCGTGGGGCGGGCCAGCATTCTGGGCTCGCGCCAGTACGCCATGCGTATCTGGCTGAAGCCGGACCGCATGCGGGCCTACAGCCTATCCGTGGATGATGTGATGGAAGCTCTCAACGACCAGAGCGTAATTGGCTCGCCGGGTCGTATTGGCCGTTCCGACGGTAAGGAGGCCTCGGCGCTGGAATACGTGCTGACCTACAAAGGCCGCTTCAACGATGTGGAGGAGTATAAGAACGTCATCATCAAAGCCAACGCCAACGGCGAAACGCTCCGCCTCAAGGACGTGGCCAACGTGGAGCTGGGCTCGGAATTCTACGACATCTACTCCAACCTCGATGGCTACCCCTCGGCGGCCATCATGCTCAAGCAGACCTATGGCTCCAACGCGCTGGATGTAATTAAGAGCGTGAAGGAAAAGCTGGAGGAGCTGAAGAAAACTATGCCCCCCGGCATGGACTACAAAATCAGCTACGACGTGTCGAACTTCCTCGATGCCTCTACTGAAAACGTAATTCACACCTTGCGCGACGCCTTTATTCTGGTGGCCCTGGTGGTATTCCTATTCCTCGGCGACTGGCGCTCTACGCTGATTCCGATTATTGCGGTGCCGGTGTCGTTGGTGGGCGCTTTCATGGCCATGCAGGCGTTTGGGCTCACCATCAACATGATTACCCTGTTTGCGCTGGTACTGGCTATTGGTATCGTAGTCGATGACGCCATTGTGGTGGTGGAAGCCGTGCACGCCAAAATGGAGGAAAAACACCTCTCGCCTTACGGTGCAGTACGCGAGGTAATCGGCGAAATCAGCGGGGCCATTATCGCCATTACCATCCTGATGACGGCGGTATTCGTGCCGGTAGCCTTCATGAGCGGTCCGGTGGGCATTTTCTACCGTCAGTTTTCCATCACAATGGCCGCCAGCATCGTGATTTCGGGCGTTGTGGCCCTGACACTGACGCCGGTGCTGTGCGCCATGATCCTGAAGAACAACCACGGCCAACCCCGCAAGAAAACGCCCATCAACCGGTTTATCGACTGGTTTAACCGCGGCTTCGAGCGCCTAACCGGCCGCTACACCAACCTACTGGAAAAGGTAGTGGACCGCCGCGTCCTCACGTTCGCAGTACTGATTGCCTTCGGACTGGGCATCTTCGGTATCTCTACCACGCTGCCTTCGGGCTTTATTCCGGCCGAGGACCAGGGCATGATTTACGCCGTGCTACAGACGCCGCCCGGCTCCACCCTGGAGCGCACCAACGACCTCTCGCAGCGGCTGCAGAAGCTGGCCGAGAAGGTGCCCGGCATCGAAAGCATTTCCACGCTTGCTGGCTACGAGATTCTGACCGAAGGCCGGGGCTCCAACGCGGGTACCTGTATCATCAGCCTCAAGCCCTGGAATGAGCGCAAGGAATCGGTGCACGACGTTATCATGTCCCTGGAAGAAAAAGCCAAGGAGATACCCGGCGCGACCATCGAGTTCTTTGAGCCCCCAGCAGTACCGGGCTACGGCGCGGCAGGTGGCTTCCAGCTCCAGATGCTCGATAAAACCGCTACTGGCGACTACAAAGCGCTGGAAAAGGTGAACGAAGAGTTTATGGCTGCCCTGAAAAAGCGCAAGGAGCTTAGCGGCCTGTTTACTTTCTTCTCGGCCAACTATCCGCAGTACGAGCTGCAGATTGATAACCAGCTGGCTATGCAGAAGGGCGTGAGCATCGGCAATGCCATGAACACTCTCAGCATCATGGTGGGCTCTACCTACGAACTGGGCTTTATCAAGTATCAGCGCTTCTTCAAGGTGTTCGTGCAGGCCTCGCCCGAGTATCGCCGCCTGCCCAAGGACATCCTGGATATGTGGGTGAAGAACGACAAGGGAGAAATGGTGCCGTTCTCGGCCTTCATGAAAATTGTGAAGGGCCAAGGGGCCAACGAAATCAACCGCTACAACATGTACCCCACAGCCTCCATCCGCGGCGATGCGGCTCCGGGCTACAGCTCCGGTGAGGCTATTAAGGCGGTGCAGGAAGTGGCGGCCAAAACCCTCCCCCGCGGCTACGATATCGACTGGGGTGGTTTGTCGAAGGACGAAGTATCGCGCGGCAACGAGGCCATCTACATTTTCCTGATTGTACTCGGGTTTGTGTACCTGGTGCTGGCGGCGCAGTATGAGAGCTTCCTGCTACCTCTGTCCGTGATCCTATCGTTGCCGGCCGGTATTTTCGGCTCCTTCCTGCTCATCAAAACCATGGGCCTGGCCAACAATATCTACGCCCAGGTAGGCCTGGTAATGCTCGTAGGCCTATTGGGTAAGAACGCGGTACTGATTGTGGAGTTTGCGGTGCAGAAGCACGAGGAAGGCATGACGGTACGGGAAGCGGCCATTGAAGGCGCCAAAGTGCGTTTCCGCCCTATTCTGATGACGTCCTTCGCCTTCATTGCCGGTCTGATTCCGCTGGTTATTGCTACCGGCGCGGGTGCCATTGGTAACCGCACTATTGGTACGGCGGCGCTGGGCGGCATGCTGTTCGGCACTGTGTTCGGGGTGATACTTGTACCGGGCCTGTACTACATTTTTGGCACCCTGGCCGCTGGCCGCAAGCTGATTCAGGACGAGAATGAGAATCCTCTGTCGGAGTTTGAGCCGCATGTTTTAGTTGAAGAAATCCCGAGTCATGCTTAAAAGACGCATCTATCAAGGCCTGAGCGCCGCCTTGCTCACGTTGGCGGTGGCGGGCTGCAAAACGCCTGAGCTGGTGCAGAAAACCGCCAGCCGCAACGTGCCTGCCAGCTACGGCGCCACGCAGGACTCTACCAACACGGCCCAGGCGCAGTGGAAGCAGTTTTTCACCGACCCCAACCTCACGGCCCTCATTGATACGGCCCTACAGCGCAATCAGGAGCTGAATATCTCGCTGCAGGAAATTCAGATTTCCCGCAACGAAGTACAGATTCGGAAAGGGGAATACCTGCCGTTCGTAGGCCTGGGCGCCAAGGCGGAAACCGAACGACCCAGCCGCAACACGCTGCAGGGCGCCACGGAAGAAGCCATCAGCATCAAGCCGGAACACCGCAACCCCGACCCGCTGCCGAACTACCAGGTGGGCGCTTTTGCCAGCTGGGAAGTGGATATCTGGCATAAACTGCGCAACTCCCGCAAGTCGGCGGCACTGCGCTACCTGGCCACTGTGGAGGGCCGCAATTTCACCATCACAAACCTGATTTCTGAAATTGCCACCTCCTATTATGAGTTGTTGGCTCTCGATAATCAGCTGGCCATTGTGAAGCAGAACATTGAGCTGCAGAGCAATGCGCTGGAATTGGTTCGGCTCCAGAAGGAATCGGCCCGGACTACGGAGTTGGCGGTGCAGCGTTTTGAGGCCCAGGTGCACAACACCCGGAGCCTGCAGTACACTATTCAGCAGCGCATTATTGAAACGGAAAACCGCATCAACTTCCTGGTAGGTCGGTATCCGCAGCCCATTGTCCGCAACGACGCCTCCTTCAACGACTTGCTACCAACAGCCGTTCAGACGGGCGTGCCGGCGCAGTTGCTGCAAAACCGCCCCGATATTCGGCAGGCAGAGCAGAGCTTGGCCGCCACGAAACTGGATGTGCAGATAGCCCGCGCCAACTTCTACCCGTCGGTGCGCATTACCGGATCCGCAGGTTTCGCGGCGTTCAAGTCGGGCCTTTTGTTCTCGTCGCCTGAGTCGATGCTGTTCTCGTTGGCCGGCGATCTGGTAGCGCCGTTGGTTAACCGAAACGGCATAAAAGCAGTGTACGGCAACGCCAATGCGGTCCAGATTCAGGCCGCGTACCAATATGAGCGCACCATACTGAACGCATACGTGGAGGTGGCCAACCAGCTAGCCAGCATCAACAACCTGGCAAAGAGCTACGATGAAAAGGCCAAAGCCGTGCAGGCCCTGAATCAATCGGCTACCATCTCCAACAGCCTGTTCCGCTCCGCCCGCGCCGACTACACGGAAGTTCTGTTTACCCAGCGGGACGCTTTGGAGTCAAAATTCGACCTGATCGAAACCCGCATGCAGCAGCTCAATGCCACGGTAAACGTGTATCGGGCCCTGGGCGGCGGCTGGAAATAATTCAGCTGTCAAGCTGACACTAGTAAGGCACTAGGCCACTATAACTGACACGCTACCGCTCGGTGTGTGTCAGTTTTAGTGGCCTAGCTTCTTTTTGGGTATTGTCGTGGGGTTACCCTAGGCCACCTGCTAGAACAGCACCGCCACCTGCATGCGGCCGGTGTGTACCGCTCCCAACCCATTGGCCTTGCGGCCGTCGTAGGCCAGGGTCACGTTCAGGCCGTTGCTGAGGCGCTGCTCCAGGTTCAGGTTCCAGGTGAAGTTGCTGCCGGGGCGAAGGGCATTCAGGATTTCAAGGCCTACCAACGATGATTGCTCACCCTCAAAGCCGACCCGCACGTAGCGCGTGGTAGCCGAAAGCGTGCGTTTGCCCACCTGGCTCACGCGGGTTTCTACTCCAAGCTCATCAAAAGTGCCGCGTGTGTCGGGCTCGGGGCCGGCGGTGTTTTGCTTGGTGGTGCGCAGGTAGGTGCCGGTGAGGCGCAACGACTGGGTGGGCTGGTAGCTGATTTCGGGGGCGATATCAACTTGTAGCAGCCGGAAATTGCGGTTGAGTAGGTAGTTTGAAGAGTTCTGCCGGATGCTGCGCGTGGTGGTCAGGCGCCCCGTGAACGACTGTGCCAGCGTGCGGCGCAGCAGCACGCTCTGGCTGGCTAGGTTCCGGATATCGGAGCCCTGGGTCAGCAATACTTTCTGTTGGGCCTGCTGCACCGTAAACTCTGCCCCGAAAATGGGATTGGAGCGGTTGAAGTACAAAGTATTGCGCAACAGCTTGTTGAGGCTCAGCAGCAACGAATCTTCGGTCTGGAAGGCAAACGGGTTCAGGCGCGAGCTAAGGCTGTTCTCCGTGGTTTTGCGGTCCAAAGTAATCGTTGTGATGTCTGAAAATCGGCCTACAAAGCTGCGTAGGCCACTTCCTTCGCGCCAGCCGCGCGGGGCGTTGGTGGTAAGGCGGTAGCTGAAGCGGTTGGTGAAAGCCAGAATATAGTCGTCGGTGGGCAAGTACACTTTGATATGGGTGCGGTACTGTGCATCAAGTGTTTGCGCCTCAAAGAACTCTTCCTTGTCCTCTCGACTATTGTTATTGGTGTCGCCGCCGTAGTAGTGGGTGCCCTGGCCGTTGTTCACGGCAATAAAGGAATAGTCGCGCTTGAGCTCCCGGCCCGTGGCCACAGCATAGCTGAGTTCTGAGCGAATGGTATTTTGGAAGAAGCTGGCGTTCCAGTCGAGCTTGCTAAGCACGGTGCGCTGGCGGGCACTGTCTAGGGAAGCCAAGTCACGGTAGGTGGCCAGCAGACTCAGTTCCTGGGAGCTACCGAGACGGGTAGCCATAGTGCCCTGCCAGGTTTGCGCCCGCCCCCGCTCGCGCAGCGCGGTGCGCTCTACGTTGGGCGTTTGGTCGCGGCGGTAGCTGTAATCCAGGCGGAAGCGGGTGCGGGCCGAGTCGCGGCTTTGCACAAACACGGCGTGCTCATCGAAGTAGTTAGCGGAGGTAAGAGAGTCGCCGCTGGGCAGCACTACACGGTTTTTATCGAAGCGGTAGGCATAGCCTGGCACTACGGGGCCGCCCACATACCGGGCGGTAGCCTCACCCCGCGCCCAGGTTGAGTGCCGCCGACCGGCTTCAGAGTTCAGCAAAAACAGGCTGCCGCGCATCTGCACGTTGCCGGTCTGGTGGGCCACATCCAGCCAGTGCTGTAGGCCACTCACCTCGCCGGCCCGGTAGCGCCTGCTAAGCCGGTAGCCAATGGCGTTATCCGTATTCTTCACCACGCCCAGCGCAAAGTTCAGAATGTTCTCCTCGCGGGGCGTGGGCGCCGTACCGTTGATGGTAGTTGTGGTGGTGGTAGAGGCGCTCCAGTTACGGTCGAACTCAATGTCGCGGTAGCGGTCAATGGGCGAGAAGCGGTGACTGGTGTACTCATAATCCAAAGTACTGCGCAGCTTGTAGCCCGCTAGGCCAGGCAAATTGATAGGCTTATCCTGCACTGTATACCCCACCCGCATGGCCTGGCCCTTTGCCGACTCGGGCGAGAACCGGTTCAGATCGAGGTCAGAAGAAGCCAGGTCCACGAATACCGTGCTGGTAGAATCTACCTGGTAACTGGCCCCCACCGTAACCAACTGCTTCTGCAGGGGAGTGGGCAGCACCCGCACCGGCGAGTAGTCGCCCTGCCGTTCGCCCACGTACTCATACACGCGGCCGTTGGCATTGCGGAACGTAGCGCTCAAGCGGTAGTTGCCCTGCCCCGCGCCTACGTTTGTAAACAGAACATTGTACACGGCCTGGGTAGAGTCCAGCGGCTCGCTGTATTGGTATACGGGTGCTCCGCCCACTTCCGCACGGTTGTATTGCACTTGGCGCCGGTCGTACTCGGCCAGCTTGGCCCCGTCGGTCACGGCCCGGCTCACGTTGTCGCCGATGCCGCGCAGCAGCACTCTATCCAGTGAGTCCAGCGTGAGGTTGGGCGAGTTGTCGGGGTTGTCGGCTTCGCGGTAGAAATTGGAGTGCACCTGCAGGCGCCCCAACTGCTGGTAGTGACTTACCTGAAAGAGGGAGCGGGCATAGTTGAAATCGGAGTACTCGAAGTCGATTTTGATGCGGGAATTGCGCGTAATCAGGTGACGTGGCGAGAACGTGACTTCGGCCTGATTGTAGTCGATGATGTAATCGAAGTCAAACCCGCGCACCATCAGGCGCCCATCCAGATACACCCGCTCGGAGTTAGCCAGCACAATGATGAACTGCTCCCCGTTCGGTCCGCGCAAACGGTACGGCCCCTGCACGTTCTCGAGCGGCGCCACGTCAATACTCGCAAACTTGCCTTTTGCTACACCAGTGGCTGCCGTAGTAGTGGCAAATACTGGCCTACGCAGCCCACCGTCGGCTCCTAGGCCAGTGCGGGGCGTAACTGTCGTGACGGTTTGCGTATTCTCTGTTGGAAGCGGGGCCGTGCCATTGGCAGCAGGCGGACTAACCGGCACCGTAGGCGGCGCCGTCACGAACGTGCCCGCGCTGGTGCCCGAGGCATTGGGGTACTGAAACAGCTGGGTGTTGCTAATCCCCGGCCCAATGGCTCCGCCGCCAAATCCACCTATCGGCAGCTGCCCAAAATTGGCCTCTATGGCTGCGCCCTGAATGTTTTTGTAGAACCGCAGGAAGTAATCAGGCTTGTTGCGCAGCACCACATCACCAGCAGTCAGGTTCCAGCGCGGGTGCGTGAGCGTGATATAAATCCGGTCGAATTCCTGCAGCTGCTGAGTGTTGCCTTCCGGCTGAAACGGCACGTTCTGGTCGGATATGGCCGCCGTGAGCGTAATCTGGTCGGTGAGGCGCCCTTCTAGCTGCAGGTTGAGCGAAGAATTAACGAACACGTTCTGCGTGTTGCCAAAGGAAACTCCCCTCGACAGATTGCCGGTTTTGTTGATACCCGGCGTACTCAGAATCTGCTCCTTCACGGTAAAGTCCTCCATGCTGAAGGTTCTTCTCAGAAAGCCCAGGCTGTCCATCTGGCTGCGCGGCCGCAGATACCGGGCCGCAGAGAGCTGAACGGGCAGCACGCGGTAGCACACCAGCACAGAGTCTAGGTCACCGGGCAGCACCAGATCTGGCTGGCCCTGTTCCGGCGAAGGAAACCGCATGCCGGGCCTGATGAAACGGTACGTGCCCGTGCGGTTGTCGTAGGCCACTGAGCGGCCCTCAATAGCTACAGAAGCAGGCACAACCGTCAGTGTATCTCGCAGGGCGAAATCGGTGGTGTCGCGCCCGAGCGTAAGGCGCACCCATACGCATCGGCGCGTATTGGGAGGGGTAAGCTGCTGGGCTTTTGCGCCAGTTTCTGTTAAAACCAGCCAGACGAGCAACAGCCAAAAGCGCAGGAAATGGTGCGGAAAGCTGTTACTCATTCAGTAAAAATACGAGGCCACAAGTTTGCACCTAGCACAACGCCAAAGCCTACCGGATTCGTGCCCCTAGCCGGCCAGCGGAAGCTCTATGCAAAAGGTAGTGCCCGTTCCTTCCTCGGTTTCAAACGTTATGGTGCCGCCCGCACTCTCAATGCCCCGGCGTGCTACCGCTAGGCCTATCCCCGAGCCGGTTTCCTTGGTAGTGAAGTTGGGCACGAATATCTTCTCCCTGATGGCATCCGGAATGCCGCTGCCATTATCCTTAATACAAATGCGCACCCGGCTACCAGGCTGTAGCGCCAAACTAGCCTCAATGTGCGCGGGCCGGCCAGCGGGTACAGCTTGCACCGCATTAATGAGCAAGTTATTGAACGTCCTTATCAGCAGGTTTTCATCGGCATACACCACGTACCGGCCGTCCTCCGCATCTGCGGGCAGGTGCAGCACAATATCCTGGTGGTTACCTCCCTGATGCAGGCCTACGCAACGGCGCAGCACAGCGGCTACATCGAGGCGCTCCGGACGCATGGCGGGCAGGTTGGTGAAGT
Organism: Hymenobacter gelipurpurascens; assembly: GCF_900187375.1. Lineage (NCBI taxonomy): Bacteria > Pseudomonadati > Bacteroidota > Cytophagia > Cytophagales > Hymenobacteraceae > Hymenobacter > Hymenobacter gelipurpurascens. Next base: position 176,555 of record NZ_FYEW01000002.1, read on the forward strand.
TGCTGAACGATGTCGCAATATCCGACAGCACATCAATCTGGGTGATAAGCGTCTGCGAAATCTTCCCGATCAGCTCCTCCGTATTCGGGCGCTGCTCCTGAATGGCTTTCTGCAAAAACTGCAGGCTCAGCTTCATAGGCGTGAGCGGATTCTTGATTTCGTGGGCTACCTGCCGGGCCATTTCGCGCCAAGCGGCCTCTTTTTCCTGCGTGGCCAGCTCTTTCTTGCTCTCTTCCAGCTTGAGCAACATGTGGTTATACTCGCGTACTAGCAGCCCAATCTCGTCCTCTGATTCGTAGGCCAGCATTTCGTTCTGGCCCGTGAGCGTGGTTTGCTTGAGTTTTTCGGTGATAAGCTTCAGCGGCTTGGTCAGGATCCGGGAAGCCACGAAGGCCAGCACCAGAAACAGGATAAACATCACCGTGAAGATGTTCAGGATGGTGGAAATCAGCTCCGTAAGCTTATTATCCAAGTCTTTCTCTGAGTCGAAGAACGGAATACCTACGTAGCCCAATACTGCCCCAGGCCTACCAGGGGAGGTGGCTGTAGCCCGAAGCGGCAGATACAACGCATTGAAAGACAGTGTGCCGGCCCGTTCCTGCAGCAGCGTCCGCGGCTTCCCTCCTTCCCGCAGCTCTGCTACCACCTGCGGATTAATGAGTGTACTTAGCAAGCCCGACTCAAAGATGAGCGGCTGGCTGCTCACCAACAGTTCGCCCTGCGAATTGTAAAGGTTCAGGTCGGTTTCGGTGAGGCCCGATACGTTTTCCGCCAGTTCCACCAGATCTACCCGGTCCGCAGAATCGGCGAGTAGCACGCGGTTTTTCAGTAGGTTATCCTGCACGGCCTGAGCCCGCCGCAGGTACAAGCGCCGCAGGTCGCGCTTGTAGGAGTCCGTCACCTGACTGGCCGTAGCAATACTTACCACCAGCAAAGGCACCAGAATACCCAGGTTCAGGAACAGCTGAATTTTGGTGCTGAAGTTGGTCCGGACCAGTTCTACATACTGCCCCCTAACCAACAGATAGGCCCCTAGGCCTAGTACCCAGAAAAATGTGTAGAGCAGAAACAGGAAGGAGAAATTCGCCAGCCAGTCGCCGAAGTTATAGGTCGCCGTCGTGACCACGACCACCCGGTTCTGCCCATGAATGCCGCGCACGGCCAAGTGCTGGAACCCATCAACCGAAAGCCCGGTAGTATACAACCTGGGTTCCTGCAACAACGAAGTGGGCAGCCGATTTACGTAATCAAAATTCCCTTCGCTATACACCAAACGGCCGTTTTCATAGCCAGCATAGCTCAGCTCAGACCCTAGGCCAGGTTGAAAATACTTTTGATCTACGAGCAGCTCAGGCACTACACTGTTGGCCGTCAGCTTCTTCAGGGAAAGCTCCAGCACAATGTGGCTCGTGTCTCCTTCCGTTCCCATGGGTATGGGCAGAAAGGCCGCGTACCGCCGGCTCGAAAAGGAGGTAGAACCGCGCAGCAGATAAATATTCGGATGGTCGGTGGGTATGGCCTGGCGCAGCAGATGCGTCTGCATCTGCTGGAGGCTGCCGGGCATCCCTACCGCAAAATCGTTGGCCCCGAAAAGCGTAATGGCCACCTCATACTTGTCAAAATAGCCACGCAGGTAGTATTTGGCTACCTTCTGCCGTATCAGGTCCATGTTGATGAACGGGCTGCTCAACATGGTCCGTAGGCCAGGGTCGCGGGCCATATCGACGGCCCGTTCCGCCAACAGGTATTCGCCCTGCAGGTCATTATCCACCAGCAGATTGCCGGCAATGGTTTGCTTGTTTAGCAACAATTGCTGATCGAAGTGCTCATACAAAGCCAGTGCGCCCACACCCGAGCTGAGGCCGAGCATCAGGAAAATGAACAGATACACCTGATAGGGCAGCACGGCTCCGGCCGACTTAAGCCCGGTGATGCGCAGTACCAGAAAGAACAGCAGCGTTATTCCCAGTAGCGTAAGATCCTTCTGCCCTATCACCACGCCCACTGGCAGGATTACGGCAGTGCTGATCAGCAGGAGCGTGATGCCCACCAGGCGCGAACTGGGCCGCACCACACTCACGAAGAGCAACGACAATAAGTAGAATCCTACCAGGTAGCCGGCGGTGTGCAGCACGATGGCCAGACACAGCAATGCCTTAATGGTGCTGAACTGAATGCTTTGCGTGATATCCAGCACAAGCTGGGAGTTGTTGAAGCTGCTGGAATAAAACCCAAACATCAGCTCCAGCAATACAAAGAACGCCAGCACAGTACCGCTGCCCACTACTACCCGGCTAGTGCCTACAGTCTGCTGGGTCCAGCGTAGCACTCCATAGCGGCGGAATAGCAGCAAGCCGTAATAAGCCGCCACCACAAACACCACCGCATTCAGGAGTAAGTCGCCGAGGGAAGGCGACAACCAGGATGCCGCGTACACCCGTGGGTCGAAAAGGCGTAGCTCGATAAATGAGAACGGCAGGCCTAGGTACAGCATTCCGGCCCGAAACAGCACAAGAGGTAGCACCACCAAAGCGGCACCAGCCACCACCCGCCCCTGCGCAAACATCCGCCGTGCCAGCCGCAGCCAGCCCGCCAGATACAGTCCAAACCCAATCAGCAACAGGCCTAGCGGCAGATAACGTCCCGTAATAGGATCAGTCTGCAGCTGATCAATGGAAAACAGATAAGTACCTTCTTCAGAATAGATGCGCGGCCGCTGGGAAGGGCTTATTTCTACCACTAAACGCACCGTCAGGTCGCGAAAGAGTGCCCGCTCTGAGCCTTCGCGCAAGTAGCGGTTGCTGATACCATAGTGCATCTCGAGAGGCACGTAGGTAAGGACTACGTAAGGACCCGCCACATGGCGCAAAGCCAGAAACTTCCCGAACCGCGTTTCTACCAGCTTATCGGTATATACTTGAGTGGCATGCTCGGGCTCAGGCCGAACAATATGGTCGGACCAATACAGCAGCTTTTCGCCCCGAAAGATGAAGGTGGGAAAGGTAGTATGGCCTACCAGCGACCGAAAGCTGATGGCATTGGCCGCAACATCCTGCGCCAATTCCTGCGCTTCCTGCTCGCCCGTTTCTTCTGCCTCCAGCACCTGCTGCTGCAAACGGGAAGCCGCCAACCGCAGCACAACTTCCGGGGTGCGGCTATATAGGTTGCTAACGTAGGCTCCAATAAAACACAGTACTGCCAGCAGCAGTAGTGGTATGGGCGAAAGACGTTTGAACTTCAATGGTCAGCGAAAAAAGCGAATGGCCTACCCTACGGGCTTGAGCGCTGATGGTAAGCAACAAAAATGCCGCCCTTGGGCGGCATTTCCTAACGCTTGTTATTTACCCCGTCCGGTGGGGCAATTGTAGTCTGGTTAGCGGATAGTAGTCGCCTTTTTCTTCTTGCTATTCCGATACCAGAAGAAGCCAACCGTACCCATCAGCACGTACGGAATCACCATCAGGTACAGGATTCCTTTGTTCAGGCCAGTGGTGTCGTAGCCATCTTTATCCTGCCTCGACGATTCTACCTGGGTTTTGCACATGGTGCACTGGGCCTGCACGTTCACAGGAAATACACTTAGCAGCAAGCCAAGGAAAACCGCTAATGTTCCGACAAAAAATATCTTTTTCATACTTGTCTAACTGCCGAAGCAGCAGATTGATTTCGGGTGAATGAGAATTTCGCTGGGCCTTTCAAGCTCTTTTATTCTCTTATACAACAACCGTTGTACCGAACAATTCCCACTTACGGCTATGTATAATAAGGCGAAATCATGAAGTACACGATTACGCCTGTTACAGATACATACAGCCAGATAGGGTACGTCCAGCGGGCAATTCGCCGATGCTTCTGAAACTGCTCCGTTAAAGCAAAATAGAGAGTAAAAAGCACCAGCCCTACCGTAACGGCGGCCAATACAATGTGAGTCAGTAGGATGAAGTAGTAGATGCCTTTGATAAGGCCTTCACCACCAAACTTTGTGCTGGCTACCTGAGAGTGGTAGGCCACATACGATACCAGAAACAGTGAGCCTAGCAGAAACGCCATCCCCATCATGGCTCGGTGCTTGGCCACATCTTTGCGCCGAATGAAATAGTAGCCAATTATCAGGAACACTGCCGTCAAGGAGTTGAGCACAGCATTCACTTTGGGCAAGGCTTTCACCTGAGCGCCTTCTATCCGGAATACCTCCGGAAAAAAGTACAGAATAGCTACGGCCACCGGAATGACTGCTCCTAATATGGCTGCCAGTATCTTGTACTTAGTGAAGTTGCCGGGGTTGGCGGCAGTACTATTCGTGGTCATAGGTGTAAAGCAATACTTCAATTTCGGTGATGAGCCGATTTACTTCCTTCTCCTTGGTGCCATCGTAGATGCCCCGCACCCGCCGATCCTTGTCCACCAAAAACAATTTTGAGCTAGGAGTCATGGTACTTCCTGCTCGTAGTGGCCTAGGCAATTGAAACTCCTCCGTAGCCACTTTGTTCAAGGATGCTGCATTGCCTGTGAGGAAGAACCATTTGCCGGCAATAGCTCCGTATTGTTCAGCATACCGCGCCAAAATAGCTACTGAATCCTGGTGCGAATCAGTGGTGAAAGAAGCCAGACGCACTCGCCCCTCACGGCGGTACTTCTCCTGCACCCGCATAAGCTGCGAATTAACTCGCGGGCAGATGTCGGGGCAGGTAGTCGAGAAAAAGCTAGCTACATACATGCCTTTATCTGCCAGTTCCGCTTGGGCCACTTCCCGTCCAGCCTGCGACTGAAACCGAAAATCACCGATCTGGTGGAAAACAGTATCGCGCTGCCACTTTCCCTCAATCTGTGTGGAATCCACATGATCGGGCAGGAAATTTGGCAGCGCGTAACGGTTAGTACCGAAGCTTTTTAGAAACAGAAAAGCCAGAACCGGAACCAGCAGAATAAGGCCCAACACAAGTGTTTGCCTGGGCCTCATTCTTTAAGAAACTAGGTTATCGACAGCTGTGCCGATGGCATTTCCTTCAGTAATCAGGGCAACCAGCAGCCAGATGAGCAGTGCCATCGGGATGAGTATGGTCCAGATCAGGCCTTTGGTTTCATGCTTCAGGTGCATGAACTCAGCCACGATGAAGAAAGCTTTGAAGATCGTGAGGATAATGAAAATGGAATTGCGAAGGGTGCTGGGTTCCATCAGGAATACGAACACGAATTCCAGTGCCGTGATACCCACCAACACGAAGAACGTTTTCCAGATCCAGCCTGTGTTAGGCTTTGGAATCTCTCCGATCTGCGCAGGAGCCGTAGATGCGTGATTAGCCATTGTTGTAAGAGAGCTAAGAACCCTGCTACCGGTCTACATGGTAGCAAGCCGATGGCAGGGTATAAATGAAAATTAAACGAGGTAGAAGAAGGTGAAGACGAATACCCACACCAGATCTACAAAGTGCCAGTATAGGCCTACTTTTTCCACCATCTCGTAATGACCGCGCTTCTCGAAAGTACCGTTGGTAGTTGCAATGAAGCAATACACCAACAGACATACGCCGGAGAATACGTGCGTGCCATGGAAACCAGTGATAAAGAAGAACAAGTCAGCAAAAAGCACCGGACCATACTGGTTCATCGCCAGGTTTGCCCCAAAGAACTTTGTACCATCCGCCATAAGCGTAGGCTCCTCATGACCACCGATGAAGTGACTCCACTCCCATGCCTGTGAGCTCAAGAAGGTAGCACCAAACAAAATCGTCCACAGCAACCACTTCTGCACATCTGCTTTATCCATCCGATGGCCAGCTTCTACCGCCAGTACCATGGTTACAGAGCTGAAGATAAGAATCATGGTCATCAAGGCCACGAAGCCCAGGGGCACGTTCATACCGTGCAGGCCAGGGAAGGCGTTGAATACCTGATCTGGAACAGGCCAGTAATCAGTAGAGAACTTAAAGGCACCGTGAATTTTCTCATCAAACGCAGCGTAGCGATGACGGATCAGGCCATAAGTAGTCAGGAAGGCAGCGAACGTGAAAGCGTCCGACAGCAGGAAGAACCACATCATCAGCTTGCCATAGCTAGCTTTGAAGGGCTCGTTTCCTCCGTCCCAGGTGCCGGTGCGCGGCTTATCCAGGGCGGAATCAGGAATCGTCTGCGTCGTGGAAATGGTGGACATAGCGTGCAGGGGGGTTGACGAAAATCTAGTGGTTCAAAAGTAGGAACAAATACAGGTACAACCAAAGCGCGCCTAGGAAGTGCCAGAAGATGGTCACGTTGCCAATAGAGAGCATTTGGCGGGAATGCACCTGATAGTTAAAGCTTTTACGCAGCACTATCAGCAAAAAGATAAGGCCACTAATCAGGTGAAATCCGTGTACTCCGGTTAATACATACAGAAAAGAGCCAGAAGGGTTGGCATCTGTACCACCAAAAAAGATTCGATTTTCCACTAACTGGCCCCACATCATCCATTGCCCGACAAGAAACGCTACTCCCAGCAGGAAGGTTAGTAACACACCTACCCGTACCTGATTCAGCTCGTCTTTGCGAGCTGCAAACCACGCCCACTGTATGGTAATGGAGCTTAGTATAATGATGCAGGTGGTAATAAGAAACCCGCCTGGCAAATCGAACTCCAGCCAGTTGCCTTCTTCACGCCGAACGATGTAGGCGCTGGTGTAGGCCGCAAAAATCATGGTACTTGCTACCATCATGAGCCAAAGCAGGAACCGCAACGGGTGAATTCCGGTGGCGGGCTGCTTGGTGCTTAATGCTTCTGCAGGATGCATACAATTGTTGAATTAGAAAAAACCAAGAATAAGCCAGACGCTAGGCCTACTACTATGACAACAAGTAGCAGCTTGGATTTGTGCGTCATTTTGGCCAGATACTGCAGGTTTTACACTGCTTTGCACTGGCCTACCAGTCTCACAGTTAGACCTTATCCAATACCAGCGCTATCTGTACGATAGGTAGGTAAAGAAAAGATCCGAACATGATGCTCATTGCAGCTTTTTTGCTGACAGTGCGCATTAAATAGAACGTTTGCATTAGAAAAAGCACCCCACATATGGCCGCTACCATAGGATACGTAGTGTTCGTCATACCAAAGTAGAATGGCAGCAGACTCAGTGGAATCAGAACCAAAGTGTAGGTCATGATCTGGAAAGCGGTGCGCAGGTCTTTCTTCCCTGGTGTCGGCAGCATTTTGAAACCGGCCTTTTTGTAGTCATCATCCAGCACCCAGGCAATGGCCCAGAAGTGAGGAAACTGCCACATAAACTGAATTCCGAAAAGAATCCAACCCTCAATCCCAAGATAGCCCGTAGCGGCTACCCACCCAATGAGTGGTGGTAGGCCACCTGGAATGGCTCCTACTGCTACACAGATCGGCGAGATGGTTTTTAGGGGGGTGTATATAAAGCCGTACAGAATCAATGAAACCAACGACAGTGCCGCTGCCAAAGGGTTGAAGAAGTAGGTCAATAGACCTAAGCCTAGGCCACCTAGCACAGCAGTGAATACCCACGCTTCGGTCACCGACAACACACCCATGGGAAGCGGCCGATTGGCGGTGCGCTTCATTTGTTTATCGAGATCAATCTCGAAAATCTGGTTAATGGTATTTGCGGAACCCGTAACTGCTAGGCCACCCAACATTACCAATACTGCTTTTCCCCAGTTCAGCTCATGGGCTCCCAGCAAATAGCCGATGGCGCTGGAAAAAGCCACCGTCAGCGCAAGCCGAAATTTGATTAACTGAAAAAACGCCTTGGCTTTACTCATCAACTATACAAACAAGAGGCCGGGTAAATCGCTCCCGGAATGGGCCCGCAAAGTTACGCAACAACAGCCGGAATAGCAGTCTGCGGTTGCAGTTTAGTAACCCGACGGTAAGCAATGAGTGCTAGAAACTGAGCACCAAACAAGAGGGTAGCCAGTGTAAGGTGAACAGGTTGCACTACTGCCGGAAATGCGAAGTAGGCCAACAGAACACCAGCAAGAATTTCGCCGCCTACGCACACCAGAATAGCAGTTGCCATTTTGTGTAGCCGCACAGCTGGCAATAAGTACAGTCGGTAGGCCAGGTATACGTTTACCAGTAATAGCACAGCAGAGAAGGTGCGATGAAAGCGAAAAGATCCGCCAAGCTGCTCTATCCACTCCGCTCGGTTTAAGTAGTTATTGGCAAACGCTACCATATCTATCTGCTCCCGCACTTGAGTGCCCAGCACAATCTGCCCAAAGGTTAAAATAATGCCTATCCAAAGCCAAGTAGTAAGGCCTGCAATAGCGCGGATAGGTTGCTGACCAGCGGGAGCCCCCTGTGAACGATCAACAGCGTAAATTAACATAGCTACGATCAGTAGGGCCAGACCCATATGAATTGTCACCATAATGGGCAACAGGTTGGTAGAAACTACCAGTGAACCTAGCCAGCCCTGAACACCCGTCAGTATGAACGAGGCAAAAGCAAGCCAGAATACAGGCTTGTCGCGTTTCCAATAGGGCAACGCGAATACTACCGTTAAGAACACAAACACGCCAATCAGTGCCCCGATCAAGCGGTTAACATATTCAATCCAAGTTTTTACAGGGTTGAAGTCAGTCTCAATGTATTGGGTAGGATGAGCGAAAATATCACCAGCCACTTGATGAAATCCCATCCGTTCTAGCTTGGCAGCCAGCTTTTTGTTCTTTTCTACCCGCTGGGTAGTGTATATCTCTTTGTAATTGACTGGCAATTGGCTGATATGAGTTGGGGGTACCCAGGTACCGAAACATTTGGGCCAATCCGGACATCCCATTCCGGAGCCGGTACTGCGCACAATACCTCCCACCAGAATCAGAATATACACGGCAACTACTGTGAGTATTCCAATAAACCGAAAGCGCCGGACGTAGTCAGGAACAGGCATAACTTAAAAGAGCAAGTGTGTAATGCAAACAGTTTACATGTGCTGTTTGCTTCGCTAAATGCGAAATACCGACACCGACTAAGCCGATGCCGGTATTTCGCTTAAACAAAAACGGGCCGCCGTAGATACAGCGGCCCGTTTCAGAAGTCATATAGCCTAACAGGCTCTACTCCATTTCCTTTTCGTAAGGCAGGTTAGATGACTGCGTCTGTGAATAAGGAACGTTCTGCGGAATGAAGTCTTCAGCAGCACCAGGCTTGCTGTAGTCGTAAGGCCAGCGGTGTACGGCTGGGATAGCACCAGGCCAGTTGCCGTGACCAGGTACTACTGGCGTCGTCCACTCCAGAGTGGTGGAGTTCCACGGGTTCTCGCTAGCGCGACGGCCACGGAAGATGCTAAAGAAGAAGTTGAAGATGAATACAAACTGAGCAAAGAATGCCAGAATCGCAGCCACCGAGATGAACTTGTTCAGATTAGCAAACTGGCTGAAAGTATCGAAACCAGTCCAGGCGTAGTAACGACGGGGGAAACCAGCAATACCTACGTAGTGCATCGGCAGGAACACCAAATACACGCCAATGAACGTCAGCCAGAAGTGAATGTAACCCAGTTTCTCGTCCAAATGACGACCAAACATTTTTGGGAACCAGTGGTAAACACCAGCAAACAGACCAAAGAATGCCGATGAACCCATTACTAAGTGGAAGTGAGCTACCACGAAGTATGTATTGTGCATCTGAATGTCTAGGGCAGCGTTGCCGAGCACGATGCCGGTAAGACCACCTGCAATGAACAGTGAAACAAAGCCGATAGAGAACAGCATAGCTGCCGTAAATCGGATGTTACCACGCCACAGAGTGGCCAACCAGTTGAACGTCTTTACAGCTGACGGTACAGCAATAATTAGGGTCAGGAACATGAACACCGACCCAAGGAACGGATTCATACCCGTCACGAACATATGGTGAGCCCATACAACGAACGAAAGCAGAGAGATACCCAGCAGCGAACCAATCATAGCACGGTAGCCGAAAATAGGCTTGCGTGCGTTGGTTGCCAGAATTTCAGAAACCATACCCATTGCTGGCATGATTACGATGTACACTTCTGGGTGACCCAAGAACCAGAACAAGTGCTGGAACAAGATGGGCGAACCACCAGTATTTGGCAGCGCCTGACCGGCAATGTAAATATCCGAGAGGAAGAAGGACGTACCGAATGAGCGGTCAAATATCAGCAGAAGAGCAGCTGAAAATAGCACAGGGAATGCCAACAGGCCTAGTATTGCCGTGAGGAAAAAGGCCCAAATGGTAAGGGGCAATTTCGACATCGACATGCCTTGCGTACGCAGGTTGATAACAGTGGTGATATAGTTTACACCACCCAACAACTGTGATACAATGAACAGAGCCATTGAAACCAGCCACAGCGTCATACCAGCACCTGAGCCAGGGATAGCCTGGGGCAAAGCGCTCAGCGGTGGATAAATTGTCCAACCGGCTGAAGCAGGACCTGTCTCAATGAAGAGAGAGGTGAACATAATGACACTCGATACAAAGAAGAACCAGTACGAGAGCATGTTCATGAAGCCCGATGCCATGTCACGGGCTCCAATCTGCAGCGGAATCAGGAAGTTGGAGAATGTACCAGATAAACCAGCCGTCAGTACAAAGAACACCATGATGGTGCCGTGCATCGTAACTAGGGCCAGATAAAACTCTGGATTAAGCTTCCCAGCTTCGATCCATTTACCTAGAAACGGCTGAAGCCATTCCAAAGTAGCTTCAGGCCAGCCTAACTGCAGGCGAAATAAGCTGGAGAGAGTGCCACCAATAATAGCCCACAGCATACCAGTGATCAGGAATTGTTTGGCAATTACCTTGTGGTCTGTGCTGAAGACATATTTGGAAAGGAAGCCTTGCTCGTGGTGCTCGTCGTGGTGCGCGTGCTCGTCGTGCGATACACCGGGTTCGGTTGCCCCGACCCCACCTTGCACTTGCGCTTGATTAGAAGCCATATGAGAAGCGTACGATTAAGTTAAATTAAAGCGATGCTTTAGCAGTAGAAACTACTGTAGCAGCAGGAACAGCAGCCTCGTTTACTGCCAGCTTGGCAGTTTTCTGTTTGAAGCTAGCCAAGACATCTGGGTTTTGCTCCGAGAAGGACTTTTGCTGTGAGAACCAAGCAACGTAATCATCTGGTTCATCTACTACAATGTTCAGCTTCATAGCGAAGTGACCACGACCACAAATCTGGTTACAAGCTAGCTCGTAATTGAATTTAGGGTTGCCTGTCTGAGCGCGCATTTCATCTGTCGTTTTGGTAGGTGTAAACCAAAACTTAGTCGGCATACCCGGTACTGCATACATCTGCACTCGGAAGTGCGGCATGTATACAGCGTGCAATACGTCACGTGAACGAATGCGGAGTAGCACTGGATGACCCTTAGGAATATGGATCTCAGGAGCTACGAAGTCGTCTAGGCCGCTTTTATCGTTCAAATCAAATCCAAATTCATTGGTAGCATCGATCAGACGATAATTTACCAACCCTAGTTTCTGATCACGACCTGGGTAACGTACAAGCCAATTAAACTGCTTGCCCATTACTTCAACCACTACAGCATCCTTAGGAGCAGGACCAGTAATACGCGACCACTCCTTCCAACCAGCAAACACCAGACCTGCCATAACAATAGCAGGAATCAGGGTCCAGATAATTTCTATCTTGTTATTGTGGGGAAAGAAAAATGCCCGACGGCCTTCCTTGTGCTGGTACTTGTAAGAGTACACAAATAGCAAAATATGGGTCAGCGTAAACACAATACCCAGAATGATCATCGTCGTCCAGAACATGCGTTCCGTAGCATGTCCGTGAACTGACGCGATTGGCGGGTTCATTTTATCGAAGTTATCGACAAATGACCAGGCAAAAGCAGCCCCACCTACAACCATGAAGATGATGAAGAGGATAGCGTTTACACGGTTACTCGCTCCAATTTCACGTGTGGAACTACCCGAGAAAATAGAGGTCAGAATCTGGAGACGAAACAGCAGGCCGAAAACGACCAGCAGCAACGCCAATACCAGAAGAATACCAAGTGCAGTCATGAGAAAGGGATAAACTGAAACTGTGAGAGATTGGAAGTAAGAGCCGTGTAACTATGATGCTGCTTACCTCCCAATACCCAGGTTTATGATTAGGTCGTATGGTGCACACTCTCATCCAAGAATGGATGATGAACCGGCACCAGTGAGGCCTGAGATAAGCGTTTCGTGAACAAGAGAAGGAAAGAACCTAAGAAAATTAATGCAGTCCCAATCTCAATGATAAACCCATTCTCTGCCTGCATAGTTGCTGGCATGATCATTAAATAGAAGTCGAACCAGTGACCCACCAGAATGGCAATACTCACGATCTTCATCATGATCATCTGACGCTTTGCATCCCGTGTCATAAGAACAAGGAAAGGGAACACAAAGTTGATAATCAGATTAAAAAAGAAGATCCAAGTATACTGACCATTAAAGCCCCCTAAACGCTGGTTGTAATAAACCGCTTCTTCAGGCAGGTTAGCATACCAGATCAGCATAAACTGGGAGAACCATACATAGGTCCAGAAAATGCTGAAGCCAAACATAAACTTGCCTAGATCGTGCAAATGGCCTTCTTTGATGAATTGCAGGTAACCAGCTTGTTTCAGCAGAATCACGCAAAGTGTTGTGGCAGCAATACCTGATACCCACCATGAGGCAAACACATACCAACCAAACATTGTCGAGAACCAGTGAGTGTCAATAGACATCACCCAGTCCCAAGCTGCCATTGACGAGGTAACTGCGAAAAGCACCAAGAACAAAGCAGAAGCAGTAATGCTTTTATGAAAATAAACAGTTCCACCGTTTAAGTCCTCTTCCAGCGACAAAGTGCGCAACTTGTTAGTGAACACTACCCAAATAACGACATAGGAAATCGTACGAATCAGGTAGAAAGGAACACTTAGGAACCCAGACTTGCCAGCTATGATAGCATCATAGTTAGCGTTGCCCTTGGTCATGATGCCAGGCAGAGTCCAGTGGAATATGTCATGGTTAATCAGGCCGATACCAAAAATGATGACCATCAATATGCCACCTGGCAGTACCCAAGCACTCAATGCTTCATTGATGCGCTTAATCAGTACTGACCAACCAGCGTAGGCCACATATTGGATAGCCATGAACACAGTACCAATTACGGATACCCCGGTGAAGAACACATTATTGTGCCAAAGGCTTACGATGAAGCGCTTAAGCCAGATGGGGCTACCATGATGCCCTGTACCCTCATGACCGGCGCCTGCTGCTCCATGGGCTGCTGCTGCCCCCTCATGGGCTCCAGCACCAATACCCATAGCTGCAACTATCAAACCGATAGCTAGTACTATTACACCAGCAACAATGATGGTGATAAACCGTTTACGTGCGTTCGGCGAAACCTCCAGGTATTCAGCCGTCACCGTTTCGTGATGCGTCAGAGTTGCCATATCAGTTAGTTCGCCGTTCCGTTACGTGCTTTATCACCTTGGCCAGGGGTAGTCGAAGCCTTATCAGCCTGTGCTTCTTGCACTGGCAGCTGCTCAGTCGGATTTATTGTCGTAGCCGAATCAGTAGCAGACATTCCTTTTGCCTTTAGGAAATCGGTTAGACCATCTGGGCCTTTTCCTTCCTGCAGCATCCGGACGTACATAGCAATCTTCCAGCGTTCCTCAGGGTTAACCTGTGAGCCATGTGGCATCATGCGGCCTTTACCCCATTGGATCACATGATAGATGTGTCCTTCGTTCATGGTTTTGTAAGCACCAGTCGAGTAGTTCGGCACACCTTTGTACTTTATGCCTACTGGTCCTTGCCCATCTCCTTGCTCACCATGGCAGTGTTGGCAGTTGCGCGTATAAAGAGTCTGGCCCTCGGCTAGGTTAGCCTTTGTGTACGAGTAAGGCTCTTTTAAAGTACGTTCAGCAATACCAACACTATCCTTACCAATGTGAGAGTAGTAATTGAGCTTGCCACGTGCTACTGTACCTACAGCAGGAGTGCGTTCGTTAATCCCCATTGGGTTAATCGTATTAGCACTTGTCTGGCGCAGGGGTTCGTACGGAATGGATTCGTACATCTCCGGAGCATATTCTACACCCGGATCATCGGCGCGGTTGCAGGCGGTGGTGAACACCGATGCCAGCAGTACCGCCGACGCCTGCAGAGTTATTTTCAGCGAATGCGTCATTAGAACTTGGACATTTCTTTTTGGTTCACCTCAGAAGCACCGTTATCGCGCAACAACTGCGACAATTTAGTCATGTCGGTATTTTCGTTTACCTCAATGGCCATTACAAACTTGTCATCCGTGGAACGCACATCCAGTACTGGAGTCTTCCAACGAGGGTAAAGCTTGCTAATGGTATAGAAGGTTATCACCATCCCATGGCAGCAGAATAGTACCGTCAGTTCGAACGTTACTGGGATAAATGCGGGCAGCGCGATATGCGGCTTACCACCAATTATCATGGGCCAGTCAAAGCCTAGCGTGTAGATCTGCAGCCACAGCGCGAAGCATAGGCCAGTTAAGCCGAAGAAGAAAGCTGCGATAGGCAAACGAGAACGTTCGATACCCATGGCATCATCAATGCCGTGAATCGGAAACGGGGTAAAGACTTCGTAGATTTTCACGCCCGCCTCGCGAACGTTTTCAACGGCGTGCAGCAGCACGTCTTCGTCTTCGAAGATGCCGAGGGCGAAGCGCTTAGTCATGCTTGTCATAGTTTACGGGAGCCGAGGCAGGCACGCCGTGGGTGGTGGTTTGATGAGGAGCGTGCTGATGCGGATCGTGCCCGGTATAAGTGGGACCGTTATCAACCGTATACTTCAATACCGCTTTTACTTCTGCCATGTTGATTACAGGGAAGAATTTAGCGAAAAGCAGGAACAAGGTGAAGAATAGACCAATTGTACCTACGTAGATACCAACGTCGATAATAGTGGGCGAGAACATAGCCCAGCTCGATGGCAGGTAATCGCGGTGCAGCGAGGTTACGATAATCACGAAGCGTTCGAACCACATACCAATGTTCACGATGATCGAAAGAACAAAGGTCAGAGGGATACTGTACCGTACGCGGCGAATCCATACCAGCTGCGGCGTAATTACGTTGCAGGTCATCATCGACCAGTAAGCCCACCAATAAGGTCCAGTAGCACGGTTGATGAAAGCATACTGCTCAAATTCAACCTGCGAATACCAAGCAATGAAAAACTCGGTGATGTAGGCCACCCCTACTATCGAACCCGTAACCATCATGATCTTATTCATGAGGGCGATGTGCTCAATAGTGATGTAGTCTTCCAGCTTGAACACAACACGTGTGATAAGCATCAGCGTGAGTACCATGGCGAAGCCTGAGAAGATAGCTCCGGCAACGAAGTAGGGAGGGAAGATGGTAGTGTGCCAGCCTGGAACCACCGAAGTGGCAAAGTCCATCGATACAATAGTATGTACCGAGAGTACCAGTGGCGTAGAAACACCAGCCAAAATTAAAGACACAGTTTCGTAACGCGACCAGTGCTTGGCAGAACCTTTCCAGCCCATGCTTAGCAGCGAGTAGGCCACTTTAGCGATAGGGCCTTTCGCACGGTCACGAATGGTAGCAAAGTCAGGAACTAGACCTGTATACCAGAATACCAGCGAAACAGTAAAGTAAGTCGAGATGGCAAACACATCCCATAACAGAGGGGAGTTGAAGTTTACCCACAGCGACCCCAGTGTGTTTTGCAGGGGAAATACGTAGAATGCCAACCATGGACGGCCCATGTGCAGCACGGGGAACATAGCTGCGCAGATTACGGCAAAGATGGTCATTGCCTCTGCCGCTCGGTTGATGGAGGTCCGCCACTTTTGACGGAACAGCAACAGTACTGCTGAGATCAGTGTACCAGCGTGACCGATACCTACCCACCATACGAAGTTGGTGATATCCCAGGCCCAGCCTACGGTTTTATTCAAACCCCACTCTCCGATACCATACCAAAGGGTACGATATACAGAGTAAAAGAATACGCCGAGGAGAATGAGGGCAACGCTCAGAGCGGCCATCCACCGGATATTAGGGGCGGCTTCTACCTGGCGGCACACATCCTGTGTGACGTCGTGGTACGTTTTCCCCCCGGTTACGAGCGGCTCCCGTACAGGCGATACGTGCTGCATAGTGTTTGGACTTAAAGGAGTAGACGGGAAGGGCTATGTGGCCTAGAGCCAGATGGCCCTTCCCTATGGCTCAATTTCTAGGCGTTACGAACTTCTTCTTCCGTATTACGGATCTTGGTCAGATACGTAATGTTCGGCTGAACATTGATGGCGTCGAGAACGTGGAAAGCACGTTCGCCGTCTTCACGACGAAGGACCTGCGAAATACGCGAGTTTGGATCACGCATATCGCCGAATACAATCGCTTGGGTGGGGCAAGACTGGGCGCAAGCTGAAACAATCTCACCGTCCTGTGGACGACGCTTCTGCTTCTTGGCTTCTAGCTTACCGAGCTGAATACGCTGCACGCAGAACGAGCATTTCTCCATTACACCACGTGCCCGCACCGTTACATCGGGGTTCAATACCATCCGACCGAGGTCGGTGAACATATGCCCGTTTACGGTTTCGAACTTCTCGTTAGAGTAGTAAGAGAACCAGTTGAAACGACGCACCTTGTAAGGGCAGTTGTTTGCGCAGTAACGAGTACCCACACAACGGTTGTAGGTCATCTGGTTAAGACCTTCCGAGCTGTGAGTAGTAGCCAATACTGGGCATACTGTTTCGCAGGGAGCATGATTGCAATGCTGGCAAAGCATTGGCTGGAAGATGACCTTCGGGTTATCCGAAGGATGCTCCATAGCTTCGTATGTAGCTAGCTTGCCTTTTGTTTCAAAGTCCTCCTTATGTGCATCAGAGCTGTAATAACGGTCGATACGCATCCAGTGCATCTCACGACGGTTGATTACTTCCTGCTTTCCTACAACGGCTACGTTGTTCTCAACCTGACAACCAATTACGCAAGAACCACAACCAATGCATGAGTTCAGGTCAATGGCCATCCCCCAATGGTGGTTCTTGTATTCGTAATCCTGCCACAACGATACCTTGTTAGGCTTTTGAGGCCCATCAGGTGTCGAGATGGTTTCGTACTCTGTAACCTCCTTGGGGTTCTCGATATATTGCTTCAGCGTTGACTCCTGCACGACCGGCTTGCGGTCCATGATAGTGTGGTGAGTCTGGGTTTGCGCAATAGGCGATTTGCCTTCGGTGCTTGTTATCTCTACAGCATTCGCGTAAACGATAGCATCATTGCGCATTGCAGCTAGAGGCAAGACATTGGCGCCAACTCCATCGGCTACTTTACCGCCTTTCGTACGGCCGTAACCCAGAGCAATGCTTACAGTACCGTTGGCCTGGCCAGGCTGAATCAGAACGGGCAGTTCAACTGACTTGCCGTTAGCAGACACCTTTACAACGTCCCCCTGCTCCCACTTTTTCTCTACAGCCATCGAGCGGGGCACTGCAACATAGTTACCCCAAGTGGCCTTAGATACAGGATCAGGCAATTCCTGCAACCAGGGATTGTTTGCTTCAGCCCCGCTGCCTACCCCTACTTTTTCATAGATGGCAAGCTCCACACCAGCAGCTTTTGGTGCTGACTTGATAGCAGCAATAGCGCTTGAAGCGTCCATTGCTGGAGCAACTTGAGCTACTGCAGCAGGCGAAGCAGTTCCAACAGCTACGCCGTCATGCACAGCTTTATCCCACGCTTTCTGGAAGTTACCACCCAGTACACCTTTCCACTGATTGCGGAGGTAATTGTAGTAACTGGTGGGGTTACCGGCCCAAGTCAGGAGTGAATCCTGAGCCTGACGAGTGGCAAACAACGGCGTAATAACTGGCTGAGCAAGACTCAGGAAGCCACGCTTAGGCTCGTAGTCGTTCCATGACTCCAAGAAGTTATGGTCGGGAGCAGAATAGGTACACAGGCTACCCGTCTCATCAAGACGGTCGTTCAGCGAAACTGTGGTTTTAACCTTTTTGATGCCGGCAATTACCTGCTCCGCCAATGGGTGGTCGTAAGCGGGGTTAGCGTGATAGAAAATGACAGCGCCAACTTGGCCTCCGTTCATTTCACGTACTAAGCGAGCCATTCGTGCGTCATCGCCTTGGCGAATCAGAGAAGGATTTGCTACATCAACAGCAGTAGAACCTAAAGCAGCATTGATTGCAGCAACCAACGCCTGGACAGCAGGATCGTTAGAACCTGAAACTACTAGGCCACCATTTCCAGCTGCCTTCAAATCGGCAGCAGCCTTCTTAAGCTGCTCATTGGAATAGGTAGCACCAGTGCCACCTCCTACAACCAAATTGTAAAGAGCTAATACTGCTTCTCCCTGCTCGGAAGGCTTTAGTGCAACGCGAACGTCTGCATTTGAGCCAGTAAGCGTCAACGCCGTTTCGAACTGGTAATGGCGCGACATGGTCTTTTTGTCACGCGATACTTTACGATTGGTGACGTACTGCTGAGCATACTCAACTGGAGACAGCCAAGTACCTAGGAAATCAGCGCCAAAGCTTACAATAATTCCAGCCTTGCTGAAATCGTAAGCAGGCAGTACTCCGCCATTAGCCCGCAGCAAACCTGAAGCTGAATTCACGTCGTACATCACGTGCTCAGTGTTCGGGTAGCGCGAGGCAAACTCAGCAATAACTTTCTTGGTAGAGGGGCTGATGATGGTAGGTGACACAATGGCGATTTTGCCAGTAGTGCTAGCCAAAGCGGCACGAACTCGTTGATCTACGAGGTCTTTTTCAGCTGGCTTACCATCAATCGCAAAATTCTTCAGACGTCCACCATCGTACAGGCTTAGCACGGCAGCTTGCGCCCGAGCAGATAAGCCACCACGTGTGATGGGAGACTCTGGATTTCCTTCAAACTTAATCGGACGGCCCTCACGGGTTTTCACCAGGATGCTGTTGTAATCCTGACCGTTGAAATAAGTGGAGGCGTAAAAATTAGCAATGCCTGGATCAACCTCTTCAGGTTTATTCAGATACGGGATGGCCTTTCTAACAGGCGTTTCGCAACTGGCCAGGGTGGCTGCGGCAATACCGAAGCCCATGAGTTTGAGGAAGTCGCGGCGTGGCGCTACCGTGGCATCCGAAGATCCATGGCTGTCTTTTACCGGCAGGAAATCAGCAAACTCCGTGAAAGCACCTTTCACGAACTCTGGTGAATTCTCCAGTTCCTCAATTCCCTTCCAGTACTTAGGCGACTCTTGCATCGTGATTTTGGGGACTTAGGGGCTTAGGGGCTTAGGGACTCGGGAGTATATAGTCCGTACAGTCTCCAAGTAGACTTATGTAACGTGAATTAGGTCTTCGTAACGCCAAACTTAGTGGGAACCAAGCCCGCCGTTGCGAAGACCTATTTTACTAGTAGTGGCATTTCGAGCACTCGGCTCCACCGTTCGATGTTACAGTGAAGGGCACTGCACCATTCTTGGTGTCATGCAGTTTCACGAGGTTATCGTAATAAGCATTTCCCTTCGTGTTCAATGGGGTTTCGCGGTGGCAGTTAATGCACCAGCCCATTGTGAGAGGAGAGTACTGATATACAACCTCCATGTTCTGGATAGGACCATGGCAAGTCTGGCACTCTAGGCCTGCCACTTGGGTATGCTGCGAGTGGTTGAAGTAGGCTAAGTCAGGTAGGTTGTGTACACGCACCCACTGGATAGGCTGCTTACGCTCGATGGCACGGTAGATTTTTTTGATTTCAGGAGACTCTGTTTTGATCTGCGAGTGACAGTTCATACAGATGTTAGCCGAAGGAATATTGGCCGACTTGCTCTTATACACTGAGGTGTGGCAATAGGCACAATTGATCTGGTTCTCACCAGCGTGCAGCTTGTGCGAGAAGGCAATCGGCTGCGTAGGCTGGTAGCCCTGTGTGAGGCCTACACCCATAGCTCCTTGCACCGATTCGTAGAGAACCGCTAACACAAATACAACTCCTACAATGGCACGAACGGCAGTAGACTTATAAATCTTCGAGAAGTCAAAGCGCTGATCAACGATTTCAACATCACGACCATCTAAGTCTTTCCGACCACGCAACACATCCTTCATGATGTTGGCGATGATAACTAGTGTTACCACCAACACAATGAGCACTACCACCAATACGATGAGCAGTACGTTCATGTACTTGCCAGAACCAGCCTCGTCTCCAGCAGCTGCGGCAGTACCATCTACGGCAGCCTGATCACCGCTCTTTGCATTTAAGCCAGTTCCAGCTGGAGCCTGACCCTCCTGCGACGTAACCCAAGCTACGATAGAGGTAATTTCCTGATCGGACAGCTGGAAGCTTGGCATTTGCTGCTTCCCATACTGATTGAAGATCTTCACAGCATATTCGTCGCCGCTGGCAACCATTTTGCTGGAATTCTTTACCCATGGAATGATCCAGGACATTGGACGACGCTTAGAGATACCAGCCAAGGCCGGACCTACTACTACGTCGTTCACGGCGTGGCACTGGGCACAGTTGCCTTTAAACAGGGCATCACCGGCAGCAATGGCAGCAGCATCACCACCGCCTGCGGCGGGAGCGGCCGCCGTAGCGGGAGTTGCACCGGCCGTAGCGCCGGGCGCCACACCTTCCTTGCTCACGGCCGGGGCCGATCCTACCGTTTGTGCCATGGATTGTCCATAGGCTGCAAGCGTCAGAAACAGAGCGAGAAGGAGGTGGGGAAGAGAACGAAGTCGGATGCTATTCATAGCACAGTTTGACGGGAAAAAAGAAACTCGGGGGTGTTCCAAGGCCACAAATGTAGGTCGGAGAACGCAGAGAACAAACCAGCTTCCGCTAATTTTCGCCCTTTGACGCTTGTCTGGAATTAGTCTAAAAAGACATTCTGATGAAATCTACCTGCCATCACTAATGACAGCATAGCTCCTTATGTCTGATACCCAGATTCCAGCCTTCGCCACACTTGCTCACTATAACTTTGCAAATTCAAATGGTCTCAGATTTTCAACTGTATAATATAACCGAAGGTTTTCCCATTTGATAATCAAATGCTTAATAGGCCTAGGAATGCGAATAATTTTTCTTTCTATATAGAAATAGGTGTAAAAGCTGTTACCTTTGCCCCTCAATTTAGGTTTTTCACACAATTCACCCCGTCGTAATGGAAGTAAGAAATTACGAGACGGTCTTCATTCTGACTCCCGTTCTGAACGAGAGCCAAGTGCAAGAGACGGTCGAGAAGTTCACCCAGGTGCTTAAGGAAAATAGCGCCGACATTATCAACACTGAAGCTTGGGGCCTCAAGAAACTGGCGTACCCAATTCAGAAGAAGTCCACCGGTTATTACTTCCTCGTGGAGTTTACTGGCTCGGGCAACATAGTAGATACGCTGGAGCTGGCTTTCCGCCGCGACGAGCGTATTATCCGCTTCTTGACCACCGTTCTGGACAAGCACGCCGTAGCCTACGGTGAGCGTCGTCGTAAGGGCGAGATGAACCAGCAGAAAGCTAAACAATCGGAAGCCGTAGCCCAGTAGAAAGAAGATGAGCCTCGCCAACGAAAAAATCCACAAGCAGGATACGCGCAAGAAATATTGCCGCTTCAAGAAGAACGGCATTAAGTACGTAGACTACAAAGACCCGAACTTCCTGCTGAAGTTCGTGAACGAGCAGGGCCGCATCCTGCCACGTCGTATCACGGGCACCAGCCTGAAGTTCCAGCGTAAAGTAGCTCAGGCGGTAGCGAAAGCTCGTCACCTGGCCCTGATGCCTTACGTAACCGACTCGTTGAAATAGACATTAGTATTGAGAAGTGAGAAGTGGGCTTTTCTGCTTACCGCTTAATTCCTCACTTCTAACTTCTCGCTACTCAATACTAAAAAAGACATGGAAGTAATTCTGAAAGACGACGTTAAAGGCCTGGGCTACAAGAACGACACTGTTGTTGTAAAGCCTGGCTACGGCCGTAACTACCTGCTCCCGCAGGGTCTGGCTATCCTGGCCGACAAAACCAATAAGAAAATCGTAGCCGAGAACGTACGTCAGGCTGCTCACAAAGCCGAGAAAGTAAAAGCTGATGCTCAGGCAGTAGCTGACAAGATCGGTGATGTGGTAATTGATATCCCTGCTAAGGTGGGTGAAAGCGGCCGCATCTTCGGCCGTGTAACCACACTGCAACTGGCAGACGCGCTGAAGGCAAAGGGCATCGATGTGGAGCGCAAGCGCCTGTCGTTCGACTCGGAGCCTAGCGCTGTTGGCGAGTACACTGCTACGGTGGACCTGCACCGCGAAGTAAAACACAAAGTGCGCTTTAACGTAGTAGCTGAATAAGCTATTCTATAAACGCTTGGAAAAGCCCGGCTGCTTCGGTAGCCGGGCTTTTTTGGCTACAAAGGCTAGTCTTTCTCTTTAGAAACCGTACTACCCTTTACTTTATAGAAATACTCTACTCACGTTTCGTGACTCCATCCATCCTAGGTATTTTGGCCGAACGAGCGATGTTGAGTAGGTTGCTTGTCCGTTGGCCGTTTTAGGCCTTATCAAGGAGAAATGTTTCGCACTGAACTACCACTTACCCCTCATCCACAGCAGCTGCCGCCTACCGCGCGGGTGCTGACGATAGGCTCATGCTTTTCGGATTCTATTGGAAACCGCCTGTCTGATTATAAGGTGGCAACACTCGTTAATCCTTTTGGCACTGTTTTCAACCCGATTTCTGCGTGCAAACTGCTGCGAGCAGCCGCAGGAGAAGATATAGACTGGCAACAACACGTAGTAGAAGCTCGTGGCCGCTGGCAGAGCTATGACCTGCATGCCACATTAGGTGCTGATTCGCCGGTTGAGTTACTTCAGCACATTCAGCGCCTCGTTCGCGATACCGGGGTGTTTCTGGCTACCGCGGATGCGGTAGTGCTGACCTTAGGTACTGCCTTCGCCTACCGGCTTCAGGACACGCAGGAGATTATCAGCAATTGCCATAAACTTCCGGCTGATAAATTCGAGAAAGAGCTACTATCAGCGGATGAGATTATTGCTGCAGTAGCCGAAACGCATGCTTATCTGCGGCGTATTAATCCGCGCTTGCGCTTTATTCTGACGGTGAGCCCCGTTCGGCATCTGAAGGAAACGTTAGCGCTTAGCTCTGTCAGCAAATCGATGCTGCGGGTGGCCTGCCACTACCTGAGCGAGCTGCTGCCTGATGTTTCGTACTTCCCGGCCTACGAGTTGTTGCTGGATGATTTGCGAGATTATCGTTTTTATGCAGCGGATATGCTGCATCCTTCCGACGTGGCGGAAAACTACATCTGGGAGCGATTCACGCGTACGTATTTCGATACAGCTTTTGGCCGTTTCAAAAAGGAGTGGGAAAGCATTCGTCAGGCTCTCAATCATCGGCCGCTATACATTGCAGCTCCTGAGCACCGGCAGTTCCTGGAGGGGACCTTAGCGCGGCTGCAGCGCTTGAGCACGCAAGCTGACGTGCGAATGGAGTTGCTCCATATAGAAAAAGAACTGGCCACTTTACCTTTACCTCCTCCCCCACCCTTACCCGAGCCCGATGAGGACGAGGACGAGAACTTTCTCGAGGAGGAAGCCGCTGAAATTGAAGAAGCAGATGACTCCCAGGCAAGGTTACTCAGCCAAGGCAGTGGCTTGTTGACGGAAGCCGACGACGAGGAGTATGAGCAGCAGGAAGAGCTTACGGCTAGCCCTGAGGTGGCCTACGAGTCAGCTTACTCCGGTGAAGAATTGGAATACGCCGACGAGGAAGACCTGCTTACGGAGCAGACTTCTTCCATCGATGGAGAATCAGACCAAGATCTGCCCGTCCGCAAAAAGAAGCGTCGTTCGAGAGGAGGTGCTAAGCGCAGCAAGCGTAAGGCTGCCCGTTTAGCGGCAGAGGCAGAACCGTCTGGAGTGGACTCAGCGACTGAAATCACTGCTGTAGGCCACCCCACACCTGATCCGGGTGAGCACGGTGCTGAAAACGACGAAGATGTTAGCACAACCGAAGGCATCACGTATATATCGGAAGCTGAACTGTTCGGAACTGTTTCCAAGCTTCCTTCTGAAGGAATTGCTACCCCGGCTGTACAGGCAGAGCCTCAGTCTGTTTCGGTGTCGGCACCGGAAATCATTCGTGCTAATGAGGATGCCCGAGGCTCTTCTATCCAAGAAACGCGGCAGCGCAACCGACCGGAAAGGCAGCCTCGGCAGCAGGGAAACCGCGACCCGCGCCGTGGTAATCGGCAGCCATTGTATGCGGTGCCCGCTACCGACGAAGCTGCGGCTATGCTCACGGAAACACCTCCGACAGGCCTAGAAGCACCGCTCGTACAATCCGCAACGGAGTTACAAGACCCGACTGTAGCTTCGGCTCCTGCTACTACACCTCCTGTCGCTAAAAGCCGCAGCCGTAGTCGTGGTGGAGCCGGCCGCAACCGTGGCAACGCGGGCAAAGACCGGGTAGCTCAGGCAGCGGAGTCGGCTGCAGCCGTAGGCTCGGTAAGTGCTACGCCTGTTGTGGAAGTCCAGCCAATCGCAACACCCGTAGCACCTACTCCGGTGGTGCCCGAACCTGCTGTGCCCGTTGTGGCGAAAGCTCGTCCGAAACGCGCGCCACGTAAGGCAGCTGTGCAGCCGACGCCGGAATCCCCTGTGATACTTCCAACCGAAGTTTTGCCAGTGGCCCCTGCTGAAAACACTGGCGCTACTCCCAAAAAGCGGCCGGCCCGGAAAGCAACCCCTAAGGCTACCGAAGCAACTGCACCCGCTGCTTCTGCTGATACGGCAGCTCCGGCATCCAAGAAAGCACCAAGCCGTAAAAAGGCAGTTCCCGTTGCACCCGCTGCAGAGGCAGAACCAGCGGCAGCAAAGGCCGCACCAGCTCCCCGCCGTGCTAGGCCACCCCGGCGTAAGCCAGCAACCGACAGCAGTTCTGAGGAAACGACGTAAACTGGCCTAGTGGGCAACCCAGGTTTTCCAGCGCAAAGCGGATTCCCTTGGCTGTTCTTTTTGAAGAAGTGCGGAAACCCGGCCCCCAAGAGTCGGGTTTTCTGTTTTGTTCTTATTCGCGGTTAATGCCGACCCCCTCCTCTTGCTTTCAGGAATCGATCAGTTCAGTAAACCAGCCCCTCATAGCGTTTGGCTGTTGGCAGGCAGCAGGGTGGCCTAGAAAGCGCCCTATGCCAAACCAACTATATAGAACTGGCCTAGGACCAAATCTGAACAGGGCTTCTATTCATTGAAGCTGGTCGGCTATCTTTACTATTCGCTTTCTGTTTCTGATTTCTTTTGAGCCTCACGTTTGACTTTGTTCAGCCGCAGCCGGAACCGGCCGCCGACCGCGTTACGCTATTTGCGGACGTTATTCTGCCGTTGCCGCTGCCTAAGCTCTACACCTACCGCGTTCCGTTTGAGCTGAATGATCAAGTGGTAATTGGGGGACGCGTAATTGTACAGTTTGGGGCTAAAAAGACGCTGAGCTGCATTGTGGCGGCCGTGCACGAAACGCCGCCCGCCAACTACCAGGCCAAGTACATTCTGGAGTTCATCGACGATGCGCCCGTCGTGACGCAGCCGCAGCTGAAGCTGTTCCGTTGGATGGCCGATTATTACCTCTGCACACTGGGCGAGGTGATTAATGCCGCTTTGCCGGCCGCTCTCAAGCTTAGCTCCGAGAGCCGCGTGCAGCTGCACCCAGCTTTCGAGACCGAAACGAACCCTTACCCACTGAGTGAGCAGGAGCAGAAGATTGTAGAGGCGCTAAGCACCGGCGAGGAAGGTAAGTCGATGACCTTCACTGAGATTGGCGAGCTGCTGGGCATTGCTTCTTTCCATAAGTACATCAAGTCGTTGATGCAGAAGGATGTGGTGTTCCTGTTTGAGCACATGTCTGATAAGTACTCACCCAAGGTGGTGAAAAAGGTGCGTCTGGCCCACCGGTATGTGGCCGAAGCTGCATTGGAGCAGCTTTTCGCCCAGTTGGCCGGCAAGGCCAAGCAGTTGGATGTGCTGATGCGCTATCTGCAGCGCGTTCCCGTGTATCAGAATGAGCACTCCAACCACAAGGGCATGGAGAAGGCAGCCCTGACCAGCGCCCCGCACCTCTCCCCTTCGGCGGTAAATACGCTCATCAAAAACGGTATTCTGGAGCAGTTTGATGTGATTGTGTCGCGCTTTCCAATGGAAGACGATGAGGTGGCCAACATGCACTTCACGCTGAGTGAGGCACAAATGGAAGCCCACACCGATATCATGCGGCAGTTTCAGACCCAGGATATTGTGCTGCTCCACGGCGTGACAGGTGCCGGCAAAACAGAAATCTATATCGACCTGATTCGGCAGGCGCTGGAAAGCGGCGGTCAGGTGCTGTACCTGCTGCCCGAAATTGCCCTTACAGCTCAAATTGTGACGCGCCTGATGCGCGTGTTTGGCTCACGACTGGGCGTATATCACTCAAAATTCTCGGATAACGAGCGGGTGGAAGTGTGGAACGGCGTCCTATCCGGCCGGTTTCAGGTGGTGGTAGGCGTACGCTCCTCTGTGTTTCTGCCCTTCGATAACCTCTCCTTGCTGATTGTAGACGAGGAGCACGAATCGAGCTACAAGCAGTACGACCCGGCCCCGCGCTACAACGCCCGCGAGGTGGCCCTGATGATGGCCAACTTCCAGGGTGCCAAAACGCTGTTGGGCTCGGCCACGCCTTCCGTGGAAACCTACTACCAGACGCGCACCGGGCGCTATGGGCTGGTTTCGCTCACGAAACGCTTTGGTGAGGCAGGCCTACCGGAAATTGAACTGGTAGATACGCGTAAGTCGCGGGAGCAGAAAACCATGCTTAACCACTTCACGCCGGAGCTGATGCAGGAAATGGAGCGTAAGCTGGCCGCCAAGGAGCAGGTGATTTTGTTCCAGAATCGCCGCGGCTACGCGCCCTTCATCAATTGCCTTGATTGTGGCTGGATTCCGAAGTGTAAGAACTGCGCCGTAAGCCTGAGCTACCACAAGCACGCCCACGAACTGCGCTGCCACTACTGCGGCTACCACGACCGGATGCCTGTGGAATGCCCGGCCTGTGGCTCCCGCAAC
This sequence comes from Hymenobacter gelipurpurascens, assembly GCF_900187375.1. NCBI lineage: Bacteria > Pseudomonadati > Bacteroidota > Cytophagia > Cytophagales > Hymenobacteraceae > Hymenobacter > Hymenobacter gelipurpurascens. The sequence goes on from NZ_FYEW01000002.1 coordinate 203,638, forward strand.
ATTAAAACCGTAGGTTTCGGCACTGAAAAGCTGGAAGACGACCTGAAGATTATGCTGCCCGAGGCCAGCGTGCAGCGCATGGACCTGGACACTACCCGCGCCAAAAACTCGTATCAGCAGATTATTTCTGACTTCGAGAAGCAGACGACCAACGTGCTGGTAGGCACCCAAATGGTAACCAAGGGCCTTGACTTTGCCAATGTGAGCTTGGTGGGCATCATTAACGCCGACAGTATCATTCACTACCCCGACTTCCGGGCGCACGAGCGCGCTTTCCAGATGTTTGTGCAAGTGAGCGGGCGGGCGGGCCGCAAGGGCAAGAAAGGCAAAGTCATCATCCAGACCGGCGACCCGCAGCAAGTCATCTTCGACAAGGTGATTCGCAACGACTACCTGGAATTTTACGAGTACGAGATTCTGCAGCGGCGCGAGCACGGTTACCCGCCGTTCATGCGTGTCATTCGGCTCACGGTAAAGCACATGGACCCGGTACTGGCCGAGAAAGCAGCTATTCTACTGACCCAGGAGCTCGTGGACCGGCTCGGGCGCGAGGCTGTGCTGGGTCCTGAGGCACCGTATATCTTCCGCATCCGGAATTTTTACCTCCAGGAAATCACGGTGAAGCTCAGCCGTGAGCATACCGTGGTGCGCGCTGCTAAAGCCGATATTCTGGAGTCCATTAACCTAGTGCGCGACCATAAGGATTTTAAGCAGGCCCGTATTGCGGCCGATGTGGACCCGATGTAATGCAAAGTGGCCTAGCACGTCTGGTTGACGGCTAGGCCACTTTAACTATAGTTAAGAGCTACTAGGCTTGTTTCTGGCGCCGGCGGGCAGTTTTGCCTCTGAAAAGCAGCATGGCTCCGCCAACAACGGCCAAGATAACACCCAGCGCTGCGATGGCTAATGGCTCAAAACCGGGTTCATCGGAATGTAACCCGCTAATGGTGGTGATTCCGCCCGCTAGTACTAACACTCCACCTGCTATATGTGCCGCTTGCGTAACCCCAAACTGGCGCGGAACCTCTGCCTGCTTCTGCTGAAGCAGCGTATCAGGTGATTGTGCTTGTAGGCCAGTAATTGGGCGAAGAGCATGGTACGGTGCGGCGCCTTGGTCCATTTTAACGGCTCCGTCTTCTGCCGCCTGCGGGCGTGAGGTAGTTAGCAGGAACGGCTGCGCAGCAACAGAGGCAACAAGCGCTTCGGGCTCTTCCATCACTGGCCTAGCAGGTGCTGAGGCGGTTGAAACAGTACCAAAGCCACCGGCTGCTGGTAGTGCGGAATAGGTAGTTTGGCAACTTGTGAGCAAACCAACGCCTAGCATAACAAGACTGGTGGTATGTAATAGATAGTTTTTGGGCACAGTCTAAGAAGAGTAGATAAGAAAGTAAACAAGCACATCGGCTATGGAAAGCGTTATATAGTAGCGCTACTGCAGGTATGGTACTAAAATAACTCAAGGCAAGATAGAATAAGAACCCGACTATATAGTGGAGCTTAGAAACAAAACGACCCCAACTGCCTGCGCAATTGGGGTCGTTTTAGTAAAAGCGAAAACGGTAGGCCTATACTTCGTCGAGGAGGCCTAGCACGATGAATACGATACCAATGATGGCAATAACGGTACCCAGGATTGGGACGATAATGCCAACCAGAATACCGATTAGCAGCAGGATGATACCCAGCTTGATGTTGCGGCTGATGGCGTTAGCATCCTTTTTGGAAGCAACTTCCGATTTCTTGTTCACCTGTGCTTTCTCAGCAAGCTTGTCGGCTTTCTTGGCTAGGCTGTGTACTAACGCCTTTTGTGCCAGCGTCAGCTTTGGAGCCGAAGTAGCAGCAGGAGCTTTTGCCGGTGCGCTGGCTACAGCAGCACGTTCAGCAGCAACGGGAGCAGGTGCGGCCTGTACGGGCGCAATTTCAGGCGCTACAGCCACATCCTGAGGCACTTCTGCAGTAGTAGCAACGGGTGCTTTGGCTGGAGCAGGAGTTACGATTACGCCGCGTTGCGTGCCATGATAGGCCGAAGAAGTTTTGGGCAGCATAGCGTACTCGGCACGGTTACAGCCAGTGAGAGCTACCGCTACAGCCGCTACGGCTGTCAGCTTGTGCAAGATTCCGGATAGGTGTTTCATGGAAAAGAAGTTTGAAGTGAATGGTAAGCAAACGGGATTTGTACGGGCTAAAGTAATAATAGGCGAGAATAAACAGGATTAAATCTGCTGATATGCTATAGTTAAAGACCTGAATATTGAAATAATGCAGCAGTAGGAATAGCATTTTGGGCTTCCCATGCGTTAGGTTTCGAACGCTTAGCGGCAATAGGCTGTTAACCCTAACGCCGTTTATCTGCCTCCGTGCCTATGCCTTTTCCCTTAGCTTCCTTCTTACGGGTGTGTACTGCCAGCGTCCTTTTGGCTCCTACGGCGTGCACCCAACCACTCTCGGAAAGCACTGCTGCTCAGCTATCTGAGTTTCAGCGCAGCAGTGTACCGGATAGCAGTGGCTATATGCGCCGGGCTCCTCAGGACCCCAACGGCATCGGGAAGTATTACTTGGGTCGCCAGATTGCGCATGTGATGGGCCATGAAGGCTCCGATTGGCTGGAGCGCTCCGACCGCCAACAGGAAGAGGGAACAGATATTCTATTGCGCGAATTGCAGCTTAAACCCACCGATGTGGTGGCCGACATTGGCGCCGGCACTGGCTTCTTCACTTTCCGGATGAGCCCGCTGGTGCCACAGGGCAAGGTACTGGCCGTAGATATTCAGCCGGAAATGCTGGCGTCTTTGCAGGCTACAAAGGCCAGTAGAAAAGCGGCTAATGTGGAAACCGTGCTCGGCACTACCAAAAACCCCAACCTGCCTGCCAATAGCGTAGACCTAGTGCTGATTGTGGATGCTTACCACGAATTCGACCATCCCAAGGAAATGATGCGGGCTATTCGCAATTCCCTGACGCCTAATGGTCGTGTAGCGCTGGTAGAATACCGCGCCGAAGATCCTAACGTCCCGATCAAGCGAATCCATAAGATGTCAGTAGCGCAGGCTGCCCGTGAAATGTCCGCGGCAGGGCTTGAACTAGCCGACACCATTGAGGCACTTCCTCAGCAACACCTGCTGATCTTCCGACGGGCGAAGTAACTGGCCTAGAGGCGGGGCAGAGTACGATAGTGGCGCTACCTTTGTGCTATGTTCGTTCCCGTTCCCCCCGATCCTCGCCAGCTTTCTATTCACGATTTCACGTATCAGCTCCCGCCAGAGCGCATTGCCCCCGAGCCCCTGGCCAACCGCGACCAGTCGAAGCTACTGCTTTACCAAGCGGGCGAGCTGACGGACCGGAGCTTTCAGGAGCTTCCCGGTTTGCTTCCTTCTGATTCGCTTCTGGTGTTTAACGACACCAAAGTAGTGCGGGCCCGGCTGTTTGCGCACAAGCCCACGGGTGGCATAGTAGAGCTTTTTTGCCTAGAGCCGGTGGCACCGCACAAAGCCATTGAGCCCGCTATGCAGCAAATTGAAAGCTGTATCTGGAAATGCTTGGTCGGGAATGGGAAGCGCTGGAAATCGGGGCCAGTGCTGCTGGAGTTTGAGGCAAACGGACAACCGGCTACTCTTACTGCCGAGCGTGTTGAACAAGGCGAAGGATATGCTCTGATTCGGTTTAGCTGGCAGCCGAGTGGCCTACCGTTCGCGGAAGTGCTGCGTGCGGCCGGCCACCTGCCCCTCCCTCCTTACCTCAACCGCGCCGATACGGAAGTAGATGCCGTACGTTACCAAACGGTGTATGCGGCCCACGAAGGTGCCGTGGCCGCTCCTACCGCTGGCCTACACTTCTCTGATGCCGTGCTGGCCGAGTTAGCGACCCTCCATATACCTTCGGCGCACGTAACGCTGCACGTGGGAGCCGGCACATTTCAGCCCGTAAAGGCCGACAACATGCTAGGCCACTCCATGCACGGCGAACCAATAAGCGTGACGGCCGCCACCCTGCGTCAGCTGCTGGAGCACCTGCCCAAGCCAATCATTCCTGTAGGTACCACCAGTCTCCGGACCCTGGAAAGCCTGTATTGGCTGGGCTCCCGCCTTCTTCAGCAAACTGATAGCGCGGCTCCTGAGTGGCATGTAGGCCAGTGGCAGCCCTATGAACCAGGGGCGGATGTATCGGCGGCTGATGCGTTACAGGCGCTGCTGCAGCACCTGGAAACTACCGGAGAGCAGGAGCTGCACGCCACCACACAGCTACTGATTGCGCCCGGCTATAAGTTCCGATTGGTGCGCGGCCTGATTACCAACTTTCATCAGCCGGAAAGCACCTTACTGCTGCTGGTAGCTGCCCTGATCGGGCCTAGTTGGCGCACGGTATATGAGCATGCGCTAGGCCACAACTACCGCTTCCTTAGCTACGGCGACAGCTCTTTGCTGCTTCCATAGCCATCAAATTCTGGTTGTAAACCAAGGCCCTAGCTCAACAGGTATGGCGTCAGTAGCTTCTGAAAACAACTTATTTTCAGGGCAGCGTATAAGGACACAGGTTTACTTTCCCAAACCTTTCCTTAGCCATGAAAAAGATACTAATGATAGCTGCTGCCTTCGCATTCTCGACGGCCGCTTTCGCCCAGGGCGATACTAAAACTGTAGCAAAAGACCAGACTACCGGCGCCAAAACGACCGTAACCACCCGCGACAACGGCACCATGAAAGTGGAGTCGCAGACGGGCCGCACGGAAGCTGGCGAGAAAATTCACAACACGAAAGAAGACGCTAAATACGCTGGCGAGAAAACCGGTAGCGCTGTAAAGCGTGGTGCCCAGAAGACGGGGCACGTAGTGAAAAAAGGCGCTAACAAAACCGGCCACGCCGTGAAAAAGGGCGCTAAAGCTGTGAAAAACAAAGCAGAAGACGTAGTAGATTAGTCTGCTCACAATTCATAAAAAAGCCCTGCCGTTTACACGGCAGGGCTTTTTTATTGCGCTATACCTAGCAGTGATTACTGGCCTACCATAAAAATGGCATTGCCAAACAGCAACTTACCACCCTGCCAAAAGGCCCGGAACAAGGGATTATCGGCGAGATACACCACTTGCCCGCGGCCCAGGTCCTGGGTTCCGATGACGAAGCTGTCGGTGAGCACGCGCTGGGCCTTGCGGCCCGCAAACCCAGCGGCATAGCTGTCCTTTTTGAGCACTCCTACGTTCCAGCCGCCCTTGGGCAGGAAGCGGTAGTTGGGCGTATCGCGCAGTAGGGCGTAGTAGGTGCTGCCGTAGCCGAAGGCCAACGGGTGCGTATTGTCCAGCTGTACCCGGTACACGCTGCCTTGCACCCGCTCCCCGATCTGCTCCCGCTCCGAATCGGCGTAGCGGCGTAGGGCGGTGTAAGGGCCTGCTTTTTTGGTAGCGGTGGTATCGGCTGGCTTTGCTTTAAGCAGGAAGTCCTTTTTGCCTGCCAGGAAGCGCGACGCTCCTTCTAGTGCAATAAGTTTTCCGCCGGCCCGCACCCAGTCTTTCACGTTCTCGAGAGTCCGCTCGGGCATTATCTCGGTGTAGTTGCCATCAGGCAGAATCAGGACATCAAATTTGGCGAGCGGAACCGTACTGAAATAATCCGTACCGAGTACCGTAACTGGGTAGCCCAGTTGCTGCTCAAAGAAGTGCCACACTTCCCCAAAAGCCGTGGCATCTACACCTGGACCAGCCAACAAAGCCACGTTTGGCTGACGGAGCGGGCGTACCGAGCGGGAACCCAGGTCGCCGCCAGTAGTAGAAAAGCCTGACTGCACAGCCTGCACCGTTACGCCCACCGAATCGGCTTGGGCCCGCACCAGCTGGTCTAACTTGTCGCCCAGCCCTTCATTTCCGGTGCGGGTGATGACCAATGTGCCTCGCTGATATTTCTGGCCTTCCGTCTCAAAGGGCTCCTCTGCCACGCGTGCTTTCACGCCTTGCTGCAGCAAGCGGCCCAGAAACTGTACATCGGAAAGGCTGTTCCAGCGAGCCAAGTACGCGTAAGGCTTGTCATTGGGCGCGGCGGCACTTCCTTTCACCGTAGCAGGTGCCGGCCGCGTAGCCGAGGCAGCTACTTGGTTTTTCAGCGCGTAAGCCTTCAATCCGAAAGCATAGGGCAACGACCAGGAAGTAAGGTCATAGGTCAGGGAATCCTCCAGCGTTGATTTCGGCTCAAACAGCACCTTCACCAGCGTCGATTTGGGCTGATACATGCTGATGACCACGTCATTGGCTTCAACCTGCACATTGTCGGTTTTGCCGGTGGTATAGTCGAAACCCTTGAGCTTGCTGCGCTTATTGGCATAGCCATAGCTGATCTGCTGACGGTCGAGGTATTGCGTGAGGGCGCGTACCTGGCCGGGGTCACCGCTGCCCGCCAGCACAAACGACTTGTACTCACCTTTAGGCTTAGTAGCGGCGTTGGTATAGAATGTCTGGAATTCCCTAATCAGGTCCGTATGTCGGTCGGAAGCCGCCTGAATAGTGGCCAGGCTGGTGGCGTGGTGGTGCGCAATGCGCTGTGCCAGCGTCAGGGTGTCGCCATCGGTTTTGGTGTAGCTGATGCCTGCCGGGCCGCCGCCGCCCTGCTCATAGGTCATACCGATAGCCCCGTTGAAAGAAGGCCAAGTGTCGCCGTAGAAAGGCGCAAACAGGTCGTAGGTTTCGCGGGTGAAGTAGAGCCAGTTGTTCTTGTCAAACACCTGCCGGTTGTAGTCGCCGATGATGTTCTGAAACTTGCGCTGCCACTCCGTGAGGTCGGCGTGGAACGGCTTGGCGGCCGGCGAGAAATAATACGGGTTGTTGGGCCCCATCTCGTGAAAGTCGGCATGTACCTGCGGCAGCCACTGGTTATAAACCACAATGCGCTGGCGGCTTTCCTGCTGCGTTTGCCAGGCCCAGTCGCGGTTCAGATCGAAATAATAGTGGTTGTAGCGCCCCCCAGGCCAGGGCTCCCGGTGCTCCCAGGAGTACGGCGAGGCATTAGCTTTCTGATTCCGCACGCGGTTGTACCACATGGCGTACCGGTCGCGGCCATCGGGGTTCACGCAGGGGTCGATGATGACCACCAAGTTCTGCAGCCACTGCTGCATTTGCTGGTTTTGGGGGTTGGCTAGGTCATACAGCACCTCCATCACGGCCTCCGACGACACCGCTTCGTTGCCGTGCACGTTGTAGCTCAGCCACACCACGGCCGGCTGTTGGCGCTGCACCGCGCCCTTCTCTAGGCCTGCCAGGCGGAGGTTGTTGTGCCGGATATTATCCAGCTGCTTCATGTTATCGGCGGTGGCCACGTACACCAGCTCCAGCGGCCGGTTTTCGTAGGTCTTGCCGTAGCGCTCCAGCTTCATCTGGCCGGGCGTGTGCTGCACTATGTGCTCTACATAGCGGAGAACTTCCGCATGGGGCGTAAACTGTGTCCCGAGCTTATAGCCTAGGAACTGAGCCGGGGTAAGCAAAGGGCCATCAGTGGTAGTGGCCGGCGTTTGGGCAAAGAGCCGAGGCGCCCAGAGCAGCAAGAGCAGCAGGCAGGCCGCCCGTAAGCGAGAGTATAGCACAATATGTGAGTTGGGCAGGCCGCAGCCCGCAGTGTACAAGTGGATACCAAAGAAAGCATAAAGAAGCGTTGTGTTAGCTAAAAAATACTGCTAAACCTGGCCTAGCTGAACAATTCGGCCCAAGTACTGACGCGGTAGGCCAGTAGCACGAACAACGCCGGAATAGTAACTCAACTGAATGTCTGCTGACGAATTGGAACTACATTAGGCTCGTTCTTCACCTACCCTTCCACTATGCCCTACTCTTTCCCGAAAGTTGCCGCCCTGAGTGGCCTACTGGTGGCCGGTTTATCCGGTGCCCACGCCCAAACTCCTGTTACCTATCCGCTGGCTTCTGAGGCTGAAAAAGCGCAGCTGGCGGTGGTACTAGCCGATACGGCTTACATCAAGGAGCGCTATACCAAAACAGAATATCAGATTCCGATGCGCGATGGGGTGAAGTTGTACACCATTGTGTACGCGCCCAACGATGCCAACAAGGTAAAGTACCCTATTCTGCTCAACCGTACCCCTTACGCTATTGGCCCCTACGGCCCCGGCAAATACAAGCTCAACCTGGGCCCCAGCAGCACGATGATGCATGAGGGATACATCTTCGCCTACCAGGATGTGCGTGGGCGATATATGTCGGAAGGAGAGTTTGTGGATGTGCGCCCCGAAAAGGACATGCACAAAGGCAAGAACGACATCGATGAAGGCACCGACACCTACGATACCATTGAGTGGCTTCTGAAGCACGGGCCCAAGAATAACGGCCGCGTAGGCCAGTGGGGCATCTCCTACCCCGGCTACTATACCGCTACTGGCCTACTGAGCCGCCACAAGGCCCTAAAGGCATCCTCACCGCAGGCCCCTATTGCCGACTGGTTCTGGGACGATTTTCACCACAACGGCGCGTTCTTCCTGCCGCACGCTTTCAACTTCCTGGCCTCCTTTGGGCTGGCCCGCCCCCAGCCCACGCCTACCGGCAACCCCGGCTTCAAGCACGGCACCCCCGATGGCTACGATTTTTTCCTGAAGATGGGTCCGCTGAAAAACGCTGATGCCAACTACTACAAAGGCAAAGTGGCCTTCTGGAACGAAATGGCCAGCCACCCCAACTACGACGAATTCTGGCAGGCCCGTAACCTACGCCCCCACCTCAAGAACCTCAACAAAGGCACCGCGGTGCTCACGGTTGGTGGCTTCAATGATGCCGAGGACCTGTTTGGCGCCCTGAAAACCTACGAAAGCATCGAGAAGCAAAACCCCGGCATGCGCAACGGCCTCGTGATGGGGCCGTGGGTACACGGTGGCTGGGCCCGCGGCACTGGCGAAATGGTAGGCAATGTGGCCTACGGCGAGTCGCCGTCGTTGTATTACCAGAAGCAGATTGAAGCGCCGTTCTTCAAATCATATCTGAAGGATGGCAAACCTGCCGCTACCCCCGAGGCTACCATCTTTGAAAGCGGCACCAACCGCTGGCGCAGCTTCGAAACCTGGCCGCCCAAAGAAGCCAAAGAGCGCACTTTGTACTTTCAGTCGGCCGGGAAAATCGGCTTCGAGAAGCCTGCCAGTGGCCTAGAGTACGACCAGTTCCTCAGCGACCCGGCTCACCCAGTGCCTTTCACCGAAGCTACGGCTACGGGCATGACCCGCGAGTACATGACCGACGACCAGCGCTTCGCCAGCCGCCGCCCCGACGTGCTGACCTACCAGACCGAAGCGCTTACCGAGGACATGACGCTGGCTGGCCCTATCGAGGCGCTGTTGCAGGTAGCCACCACCGGCACCGATGCCGACTGGGTAGTGAAGATTATTGATGTGTACCCCGACGATACGCCCAACAACCCCAGCACGAACCCCGCCGTGAAACTGGGCGGCTACCAGCAGATGGTTCGCTCCGAGGTGATGCGCGGTCGTTTCCGCAACAGCTTCTCCAAGCCCGAAGCCTTTGTACCGGAACAGGTAACGGCCGTGCCCTTCACGGTGCAGGACCTGTGCCACACCTTCCGGAAAGGACACCGCCTGATGGTGCAGGTGCAAAGCAGCTGGTTCCCGATTGTTGACCGCAACCCGCAGACCTTCGTACCCAATATTTTCGAGGCCGATGAGAAGGATTTCCAGGCCGCCACGCATCGGCTGTACCATTCGCCGGCGCATAGCTCGCAGCTCACGTTGCGCGTTCTGTAGGCCACTCTAAACAGGCTCGGGCCCTTAAAAACAAAGGAGACGCAATGCTGCGTCTCCTTTGTTTTTAAGGGCCCGAGCCTGTTTACATGCGAGGCACGTTATAGAAGTCCATTTCGCGCGGCTTTTCCTTAAGGTCATACAGTACACCTTCGGCCACTCCACGGCCAAATAAACTCAGGCCGGCATTAAACACGACCAAAGCCGCCGTACCGGCAGATACCCACTCGGTAGTAGAGGCACGGTTACGTTTTTTATCGGAAGCCCATTGGATCAGGCAGGCGCCTAGGCCAATTGTTAGCAGGCCGGCAGGGGCAAACGTGAGCCATTTTTCTTTGTGCGTCATAGGAGTGTACGGTTGATTCCGGAGCAGAAGTGTGGGAGATAATTCTGGGGTTGATCAGCCCTGCAGATACAATCGTACCTTTGCCCTCTAATGTTTCGCCTAGGCCAGTTTCTTTTTGCGGCTATAGGCCACCCGCTGTTTTTTGCTTGCTATGCCTTCTGCTTACGAACAACTTTTGCAAGCTGCCTTCCCGGTAGCCGCCGATGCTTCCCGCTTTCTGCAGGCCTCTACGATAGAGGCCTACACGGCTTTCCAGAAAGCCCCCCAGGCTGATATTGCTTTCCGCTTTGAGCGCGTGCGCCTGGGCGTTGCGCTGGCCCTGATGAAGCTGCTGGCCGACCTCGGCGATCATGAGGAAAGCCGCCGGGTGATGGATGTGCTGCATCGCGCCCTCAAAGCCCGCTCCGTTGCCGAGATTGATGCCACCATTACTAAAGAGGCCAAGGTGTTTGAGAAGCTCTACACCAACCTCTACGTGAATGAGGATGGCGAGCAGCTGCTAGGCCTATTTGAGCGCACCCTCGATGCCGACACGCAGCCCCTCATGGAGGAAGTCATTCAGGAAGCCTTGTACCTCTCATCAGAGCTCGATTTCAGCCAAGATGAAGACGATGAGGACGAAGATAAAAACTAACCTAGTGGCCTAGCCACCTTGCACTCCCATTGAACTCCCAAGCCACTATAAACAAAAAGGCCGCAACGAATATCGTTGCGGCCTTTTTGTTTGAGCACTATTGTCAAAACCTAGTAACCAGGGTTCTGCACCAGTGTAGTATTCACGTTCGTTTCCCGGAAAGGAATCGGCAGCACCAGACGGTCGCTGGTGATGGGGTACGTGGTAGCGGGGTTGCTGCCGGTAGCTGGGATAAAGATATCCGTGCCCGTACGCTTCAGGTCATGAAGGCGGAAACCCTCGAAGGCCAGTTCCAACTGACGCTCCCGCAGAATAGAAGCCAGAGAGAGTTGAGCTGCTGTCAGGGGCGTAGCGCCCGAACGGTTACGAATGCGGTTGATGTCAGCTAGGGCCGTAACCAAATCACCGGCCCGGAAAGCTGCTTCAGCCCGGATCAAGTACATTTCAGCTAAGCGGATAACTGGAATATTCTGACCGTAGGTGGTGTATTTGCCCGAGCGCAGTACACCGGCACGGGTACCAGTACCTACGTACAACAGCTGAGATTCACCCCGAGCATCCGTAGGGCCATACTGTGCCGCGAAGGCTGGCAACACACGAATATCACCACGGCCAAGCTGGCCGATGCTGGCGAAGTGCGTAGCTAGGCCACTGTTGGAAGTACCAGCATTGTTCTGGTCGTTCTGCTGAATTTCCAGCAGCGTCTCCGACGTGTTACGCCCCGTGAAAACCGACTGCAGCGTCGGCGACAAGGTTTTGCCGCTATTCTTAATCACGTCATCGGCCATGAGGCCAGCCTGCACAAAATTGCTTTGCTGCAGGTACACGCGTGCCAACAAGGCCTTAGCGGTATAGCTGGATGCGCGAGTGCCGTTAGACTTTGGCAACAAATCAATAGCAGCCTTCAAGTCCGTAATAACCTGCGCGTATACCTGCTCTACTGTAGCACGAGGGGTCAGTACGGAGGCTTGCTCTACCGTTTTCACGGGCACCAGGTTAATGGGCACGCCCAATTGCGTGTTATTTCCACCCGCTTGGTACTGCTTGGCATACAGGCGCACCAGCTCAAAGTGCATATCGGCCCGAATAAAGCGAGCCTCGCCTTCGTACTGAGACTTCAGATCTTCATCAGTTACAACTGGCAGAGCATCAATGATCAGGTTGGCCAGGTTGATGGCCTGATACGATGCGCGCCAGATGCCTTCGGCCGTAGCATTCTGCGCATTCGTGCTGCGCAAAGCCAACTGGCGATAGTTTGCGAAGGAGCCCTGGAAAGAGATGTAGTTGTCTACGGCCATCAGCTCTGGCACCAAAATAAGGTCGGTACCGTAGAGGTTCGGCGAATCCAGACGGGCGTACATCCCTACCACGGCGCTGCCTACTTTATCCTCGGAGTTGAGAGCAGTAGTAGCATCTACCGATTGAAAAGGATCAATATCAAGCTGCTTGTCGCAAGCCACCAAACCCAGGCTGAGGCCCAGAGCAATAGCGACGGCAGAACGAGAGAATATGGTTTTCATCAGAAAATAAAATCAGAAAGTTAGAAACCCACGTTGATACCAGCCAGGAAGGTCTTGGCCAGCGGCGGCGTGTAGAAGTCGTGACCGATGAGGTAGTTAGCAGCTCCGAAAGCAGCTGTGTTTACCTCTGGATCGTAGCCATCATAGTTCGTTAGAGTGAACAGGTTCTGTGCTGACACATACACCCGTACCGACGCTATGCTGCCTTTCTTCACCAGGTCCTGGGGCAGGTTGTAGCCCAGGGTCACGTTCTTCACCCGGAAGAATGAGCCACCGGTTACCCAACGCGAAGACACTTGCGTACCGTTGCCGGCATACAGGCGCGGCTGTGGCACATTCGTGTTGCGGTTGTCAGGCGTCCAGTAGTTCAGCTGGTCAACAGTCTGGTTATCGAAATAGTCCCCGTTTACTGACTGATACAGACCGGCTGCGTTGTAGATATCATTTCCATACACAAACTGGCCTAGCACGCTCAAATCAACACCTTTGAACGACAGGTTGTTGGTGATACCACCCGTGTATTTCGGGTTGGGGTCGCCTACAATCTGCAGAGCGGCAGTAGCAGCGTTGCTGGTGGTCGAGCCATCGGCGGCGTAGTACAGCGCATCACCGTTTTCAGGATCTACACCGGCATACTTGCGGCCGTAGAATACCCCGATCGGCTGGCCTTCGCGCACGCTACCCAGGTACTGGCTCTGGATAGGAGCAGCCAGCGACGTTACCTTGTTGCGGTTGAACGATACGTTGAAGTTGGTGCTCCATTTAAACTCACCATCCAGGTTGCGCGTGTTCAAGGACACTTCCAGACCACGGTTCCGTAGTGAGCCTACGTTTTCCGTTACGCTGGTGTAGCCATTGCTGTACGAAAGCGGGCGGCTTAGCAGCAGCTCGCTGGTTTTCTTCTCATACACATCCACTTCACCCGAAATGCGGTTGTCGAAGAAGCCAAACTCCAGACCGATGTCGGTTTGGGCTGTGTTTTCCCAGCTCAGGTTGGGGTTGCCTACTACAGTGCTTGGTACAATACCCGCCTGATCGGCGTAGGCCAGTGCACCATACAGGTTGCGTGAGGCGAAGTTGCCGATTTCGGCGTTACCCGTCAGGCCGTAGCTGGCCCGCAGTTTCAGCAGGTTCAGGATGGTGTTATCCTTCAGGAAAGCTTCTTCTGAAATAATCCAGCCCACCGAGCCCGCGCCGAACGTACCATAACGGTTGTTGGCACCGAAGCGCGAAGATCCGTCGCGGCGTACGCTACCCGAAATCAGGTACTTGCCCTGGAAACCATAGTTTACACGAGCGAAATACGATACGAAGGAGAATCCATCGCGCACGGAACCCGAACCAGCCGTTTTGATAGCGGCGCTGGCCACTCTCGTAAACTCTGGGTTCGGGAAGCCCCGGCCTTCCGCTGACGTTTCCTGCGCATCTGAGCGCTGGAACGAGAAACCGGCCAGTGCTTCAATGGAGTGGTCCTCACCGATGGTTTTGAGGTAGGTGGCGGTGTTGTTGGTGGTGTAGTTGATTACCTGGACCTGGTTGCTGTAGCCGTAGCCGGTGTTGCCACCATCCTGCGTGCCAGCGGCCCGGTAGATGTTTTCGTTCAGGTTCAGGAAGTCGGCGCCGGCTTCGGTGCGCAGCGTCAGATCCTTAATTGGTTTATAGTTCAGGTTGACGTTGCTGAACGAGCGATACGTACCAGCGCGGTTAGATCCTTTCTCCAGATCCAACAGGTTGTTGTAGTACAGCGTATTCTGGTTCAGCTGGCCCGTGGCAGGGTCAATTTTGGGCTGCAAAGGCGGCAGTGCATTCAGCTGAACGGGGTTCGAGAAGGCGTTGTCGTTTGGCGTCCGGTCGTTCACGGAGCGCGTCAAGGACAGGTTGAGGCCTACGCGCAGCTTCTCCGTGATAGAGTGGTCTAGGTTAATACGGGCGCTGCCCCGGCGGTAGCGGTTGCCGATGATGATACCGGTCTGGTCGTTGAAGGTCGTGCTCAGGTAGAAACGCGTCTTGGCGTCGCCGCCGCTCACGTTCAGATCGTACTGCGACACTTTGCCTTTGCGGAAAGGCTCGTCGCTCCAGCTCTGGTCGTAGGGCGAATCGTAGTCGAGGCCATTGCCTTCGAACTCTTCTCGGGCATCGTAGCCTTCATTTTCGGCAGCTACCGTAAACAGCGCTTTGTACTGCTCAGCGTTCAGGAACTTCCGACGACGAGTAGTTTCGCTGGTACCTACATAGTAGCCCAGGTTCACCTTGGTCTGGCCCTGGCGGCCCTGCTTGGTAGTTACCAACACAACGCCGTTGGAAGCACGCGAACCGTAGATAGCCGAAGAAGCAGCATCTTTCAGAATCGTAATCGACTCGATGTCGTTCGGGTTCAGGTCGGCCAGCGGGTTCAGAGGTTCCGTGTCAGAGCCTACGTCCTGCGACGTTACCGGAATCCCGTCGATTACATACAGTGGCTGGTTGGAAGCCGTAACCGACGAAGAGCCACGAACCCGGATTTGCACGCCAGCACCCAGCTTACCCGAGGTCTGGTTGATTTGCACACCCGGCGTACGGCCCTGTATGGCCTGCTCGAAGCTAACAGTAGGCACGTTCTGTACGTCCTTGCTGCTGAGCTGCGTAACCGAGCCGGTTACTTCTGACTTGGTTTGGCTACCGTAGCCCACAACTACCGCTTCGCCGAGCTCTGTAGCATTGCTTTTCAGCGTGACGGGCAAGGAGGTACGGTCGCCTAGTACCACATTCTGGGTTTCAAATCCAATTGAGCTAAGAACCAGAGTAGCTCCCGGCTGAACCGAGAGAGAGAATCCACCATTGGCATCGGTGCTGGTGCCGTTGGTAGTACCACGCTCCAGCACCGTTACGCCAGGCAGGCCCGTGCCGCTGGCATCCGTTACGCGCCCCGTTACGGCGCGCGTCTGGGCCACTGCAGTCGAAGCAAATGCCAATCCGCAGGTGAGAGGAATGAGGAAATGTTGTTTCATACAATCTAGACCTGTAGGCCGATTAGAGTGAAAATTGACCAGCAAAAAAACGCTGGTACTGTAAAGTAAAAGAAGGATATCCTCTACTGATTGCAGTTCGCAAATTAAGGACAAACCTAGGAAAGCCGCCACTTATTTCAAGATTCCCTTTTTTTTCAGGGGTTTATCGTGAAATTCGTAACTAAAGCAAATTACACTATTCGTCTAATACTTTTAGTTTTACTACCGGCATAAGTTATTCTTTAGCATTTTCCGACCCAAAACTGCCTGTTGCCAGCCCACATCGGCATAGCTACCGCTTTAGCTCTGCCTAGGCCACTCTTGCACCTCCCATATTGGTTTTGCCCCGCCCTGCTGACTACCTTTACCAGCGCGGCCCTTTGCAGAAAGAGCGCTGCTGGACTATTTCCGCCTATTCTACTTGTGAATGCCTGATCTCCACTACCTGACCACCGCCGCGCAGGTGCAGCAGCTTGCCGATGCGTTGCGCAACTCCCCTCGTATCGCCATCGATCTGGAATTTGACGATATGCGCCACCGTTACGGGCGTAACCTGGCGCTGATCCAGCTCTTCGATGGCCAGACAGCTTACCTGCTTGATCCGCTTCCACTCACCAACCCAGCGCATGAGCTGGAGCCGTTGTGGGCAATCCTGCGTGACCCCGCCGTGGAGAAGATTTTCCACAGCTGCAAGTCAGATATTCTGCTGCTTGATGAACTCTACAGTGTGCATGTTCGTCACATCACCGATACTAGTGTACAATATACATTGTTAGCAGAAGCCGACAATAATATTTCGCTAGGAAGATTGATTCAGAGCGAGTTAGGCATTGAAGTAGACAAAGGCGAGCAAAAATCAAACTGGCTGAAACGTCCGCTTACGGAGGCCCAGAAGGAGTACGCCGCCAATGATGTAATCTACCTATTTGAGCTGGCCGACCGCCTGAGCGCCAAGCTGGCCGCCTTGGGCCGCACAGAATGGGCGGAGCAGGAAAATGCTGCGCTGGAGGAAGTGCGCTATGTGCGCGATGAGCGCCCCTACATGCGCAATGCCGGCAAATTCCGGATTCTGCCCAACGAGCTGCCCTTGTTCCGCGACCTATACATGCTCCGCGACCAAGTGGCCCGTGAGCTGGACCGGCCGCCCTACATGATCTTTGCTAACGAGCGCCTGGCCGAGCTGGTGCGCGACACTCCTCGCTCTGCTAACGACTGGAAGAACGCCCGTGGTCTGCACCCCGAGCTCAAGCGTACTCCCTATATTGACCAGCTGGTAGCGCTTTCCCCGGAAAACTTTGTGGCGCGCCCCGAGCCGCCCCAGACCGGCGAGCAGCGCCGGTTTCCGTTCCGTCGGCGCCTCTCCGGCGAAAAAGCAGCCCAGGCCGATGCCCGCGAGCAATTGCTCATGCAACTGAAAACGCACATCACAACGGATGTGAATGGCTTTGTGGCTAACCTGGTCTTGTCCAACCGGCTCATTGCTGATATAGTAGAAATGGGGGCAGAACAAACGCTCCGCCCTTGGCAGAAAGCCATCCTGCGCGAAGCTGCCCAAAGCCACAACCTCGACTACTCTCTGATTTCAGCGCCTTTCTAGGCTAGTAACATAAGCCCGAAGCGCAAATAGCCCCAACGATTGTTGGGGCTATTTGCATTTTAAAAGAGGCCTAGGCCAGTATTAGTGCTGAAATTGAGCTTCCTCGGTAGAGCCCACCAGCGCGCCTGTGCTGGATTTGCCGGCCGACACGATGTTCTGCACTGCATCAAAGTAGCCAGTGCCCACAAACGCTTGGTGCTTCACGGCCTTGAAACCCTGCTTCTGCAGCGCAAACTCGCGCTCCTGCAGCTCCGAGTAGCCAGCCATGCCCCGGTCGCGGTAGGCCACGGCTAGCTCGAACATGCTAGTATTGAGGGCATGGAAACCGGCTAGCGTGATGAACTGGAACCGGTAGCCCATGGCCGCCAGCTCTTCCCGGAAGGTTTCCATCTGCTCTTTGCTGAGCTTGCTGGCCCAGTTGAACGAAGGAGAACAGTTGTAGGCCAGTAGCTTACCGGGAAATTTGGCATGAATGGCTTCGGCGAACTGCCGGGCCTGGCCTAGGTCGGGCGTGGAAGTTTCCATCCAGATCAGGTCGGCGTAGGGCGCGTAGGCCAGTCCGCGGGCAATGCCGGCTTCTACACCGCACCGCACCCGGTAAAACCCTTCGGGGGTGCGCTCAGCTTCCTGCAGAATGAAAGGCCGGTCGCGCTCATCTACGTCGGCCGTGAGTAGGTCGGCGGCATCGGCATCGGTACGGGCCACAATGAGGGTAGGCACACCTAGTACATCGGCAGCCAGCCGCGCCGCTACCAGCTTGTTAATGGCCTCTTGCGTAGGCACTAGCACTTTGCCGCCCAGGTGCCCGCACTTCTTGGCCGACGAAAGCTGATCCTCAAAGTGCACGCCCGCGGCACCGGCTTCAATCATCATCTTCATCAACTCAAAGGCATTCAAGTTGCCCCCGAAACCGGCTTCGGCATCGGCTACAATCGGGGCCATCCAATGCACATTGCCCTCTCCCGAAACACTCTGAATCTGGTCGGCACGCAGCAGCGCGTTGTTGATGCGCTTTACCACGGCCGGCACACTGTCGGCGGGGTACAGGCTTTGGTCGGGGTACATGTGGCCGGCGTTGTTGGCATCGGCCGCTACCTGCCAGCCGCTGAGGTAGATGGCCTGGAGGCCCGCCTGTACTTCCTGAATGGCCTGGTTGCCGGTGAGGGCGCCTAGGCCACTTACATAGCTTTCCGTGTGCAGCAACTTCCACAGCCGCTCAGCACCTTGCCGGGCCAGCGAATACTCAATCTGGACGGAGCCGCGCAGTTTCAGGACATCGGCGGCAGTGTAAGGACGCGCTATACCGCTCCAGCGCGGATTTGTGGCCCAGTCTTGTTGCAATGCGGTAATGCGGTCCTGCTTGTTCATGGGAGTAAGGGTTGAATGGATGTTGAGTTGAGGGCAAGGCTCTGCCAGGCCAGCTAAAAAAGTGGCCTAGAGCAAGCATAATGAAGTAAAAGGGAGAGGCTAGGGCGCGGGAAACGCAGGGCCCGCTTTCCTCTCTAGGCCAGTTGGTCGTAGGCCGGCACCGTCAGAAACTCGATGAATTTTTCACTCATCACGAGCTTATCAAAGAGGCGGGCGGCCTCCAGGTAGCGGCCGGTGGCGTAGGCCTCATCTCCTACCAACGCCTTGATTTTCTCCAGCTGCCCTGGCACCAAAGAGCGGTACAGCTCCACCGTCACGGGTCGGCCATCCTCCAGCGTGGTACCGGGCGTGTGCACCCACTGCCACACCTGCGCCCGGCTGATTTCGGCAGTGGCAGCGTCTTCCATCAGATTATAAATCGGGACGCAGCCGTTGCCACGTAACCACGATTCGAGGTATTGCACGGCCACATCAATATTGAGCTTCAGGCCTTCTTCCGTGATGTGGCCTACGGGCGCTTTCAGCAGATCCGCGGCCGACACGTGGAGGTCTTCGCGCTTGTTCTCAATCTGATTGGGCTGGGGCATTAGCTCATCGAATACGGCCATAGCCACCGGTACCAGGCCGGGGTGCGCCACCCAAGTGCCGTCGTGGCCGTTGCGGGCCTCGCGTACTTTGTCCTGCCGAACTTTCTCCAACGCCGCCTCATTGGCTTCGGGGTCGTTTTTGATGGGAATCTGGGCGGCCATTCCTCCCATGGCGTGCACGCCGCGCTTGTGGCAGGTCTGAATCACGAGCTGCGAATAAGCCGCCATAAACGGCACCGACATCGTCACTTCAGCGCGGTTCGGAAGGCGAAACTCCGACTTCAGGCCAAGCCGCTTGATGTAGCTGAAAATATAGTCCCAGCGGCCGCAGTTCAAGCCGGCGGAATGCTCACGCAGCTCATACAGGATTTCGTTGAGCTCGAAAGCGGCCGGCAGCGTTTCAACCAGCACGGTGGCTTTAATTGTGCACTTCGGCATTTTTAATGACCATTGGGCAAAGCCAAATACGTCGTTCCAGAGGCGCGCTTCCAGGTGGCTTTCCAGCTTGGGCAGGTAGAAATAAGGCGCCGTGCCTTGGGCGCATAGCTCGTGGGCGTTGTGAAAAAAGTACAGCCCGAAATCGAACAGCGCCCCGCTCACTGGCTCACCGTCTACCAGCATGTGCTTTTCCAGCAGGTGCCAGCCGCGGGGGCGCACCATTAGTACAGCGGTTTTCTCGTTCAGCTTATACTCTTTCTGCGGCGTGGAAACCGAAATAGTCCGTCGCACCGCGTCGCGTAGGTTGCGCTGGCCCTCCACCACGTTGGCCCAGGTAGGCGAGTTAGAATCCTCTAGATCAGCCATGAACACCTTGGCCCCGGAGTTCAAGGCATTGATAATCATTTTGCGCTCTACCGGGCCGGTTATTTCCACGCGGCGGTCCTGCAGATCCGGCGGGATGGGCGCCACTGTCCATGGCTTCTCCCGGATGAGGCGGGTTTCGGGCAGAAAGTCAGGCAGGATGCCAGCCTCTAGCTCCTGTTGCCGCACTTCCCTTCGAGCCAGCAGTTGCTGCCGTGTCTGGTCGAAGCGGCGGTGTAGTTCCGCCACAAACGCCAGGGCCGAAGGGGTCAGGATTCCCGCGTATTCGAGCGAATAATCGCCTAGTATTTTGACGCGCTCCGGAGTCAGGTACTTGGCTGGCTTTACTGCCAATTCGGGTTCACTAAAAGGAGACATACGCTACAAGTTGGAAGTGGCTGAATAAGAACCTTTTCAGATTATCTATTCCAAACATACGTAAGCGAATTTCAAATAACAAGCGAATATTCGCTAAATATTTAAAATCGCTAACCACGCCAAGTTTGCAGGTCTTTGAATTTAGTACTTGCTTGCCAGCTAGTTTGGCTTGTATCAGGCGTTCTAGTGCTAGTAGCCGTTAGGATAAAGTGTGTTTGCGTGGCCTAGGCCACTATATCTCGTTTTTATGCCTTTGGCGCACACACCTTATCTCGCAATAATCCCGAGTGCTGGCTAAAGCCAGCTAGCCATTTCTCTCCTCTGCCTTCAGTTTCTGCTTATATGTTGAGTCACAGCCAAGTTGTCCGGTTGATTTTCGGATTAAAGCTTCGCGAGCTACGCCAGGAACGCGGCTATACTCCCGCCGAGCTGGCCCGTGCCTGCGACGTTTCGGTGTCGTACCTCAATGAGATTGAGAAGGGAAAAAAGTACCCCAAGGCCGATAAGATTCTGAGCTTGAGCAAAGTGCTGGGCGTCACGTACGACCAGCTCACGTCGCTCACGCTTAGCCGCCGGCTGGAGCCTATTTCCGAGCTTCTGCAGTCTGATTTGTTGAAGGAGTTTCCACTGGAGATGTTTGGGCTTGATCCGCTGCGGATTGTGGAGCTCATTGCCGATGCGCCGGCCAAGATGAACGCATTTATCAGCACGCTCTTTGAAATTGCCCGCAACTACGAGATGCGCCAGGAGCATTTTTTCCTGGCCGCTCTACGCTCTTTCCAGGAGATGCAGGACAACTATTTTGAGGAGCTGGAGCAGGATGTGCGCACCTTCGTGGGTGAGCACAAACTGCAGCACGGCGCCCCCTTCGACCGCGCACAGCTAGCGCGCGTGCTGGAATCAAAGTATGGCTACACCCTCGACCGGACTACGCTGCAGGAACACACCAATCTGGGCCGTCTGCGGTCCGTATTCCAGCACAAAACCCGGCGCTTGCTGCTGCGCTCCGGGCTTACGGGGGCACAGGAAGGCTTTGTACTGGGCCGGGAGGTGGCTTTCAACTACCTAAATCTCAAGGAGCGCCCCTACGTGAATGCCACGTTCCCGGTACACTCCTTCGAGGAAGTGCTTAACAACTTCAAGGCATCGTACTTCGCGGGGGCACTGCTGATGGAAGAGGAATTGTTGGTGCGGGACCTGCAACGGTTTTTTGCACACAAAAAGTGGGAACCAGCTTTGCTGCTGGAGTTGCTCACGAAGTATGATGTGTCGCCGGAGATGTTTATGCAGCGCATCACCAACCTGCTGCCCCGCCATTTTGGACTGCAAAGCCTGTTTTTCCTGCGCTTCGACCAAGCCAATGCCTCTTCTGTCTATAAGCTGACGAAGGAGCTGCACCTCTCCCGCCTCCACAACCCGCACGGCAATGAGCTGCACGAGCACTACTGCCGCCGCTGGATTTCGCTGCGCCTGATTGCCGATCTGCGTCAGCAACCCGTGACCGACGCACCCAACTTCACGCTGGGTGCCCAACGCTCCCACTACCCCAACGGCGACGAGTACCTGTGCCTCACGCTGGCCCGCGCCGGCGACGCTACCGAGCCGGCCGTAAGCGTGACTGTAGGCCTGCTCTGCGACGATAACCTGCGCCAAAAAATTCGTTTTCTGGATGATCCGGCCATTGTGCAGAAGGAAGTAAACGAAACCTGCGAGCGGTGCACCATTCTGGATTGCGAAGTGCGCGCGGCGGCACCTGTCGAAATTGAACGTCGGCAGCGTCAGCAGCAGTTAGAGGAATCGGTAGCGGCGCTGGTAAACGGCGGATAGCCTACCGGGCAGCCCCTCGTCATTCCGAGCAGCGTGAGGAATCTGGGAAGTGGCCTAGAAGCTAACCCAGATTCCTTGCGCTGATTGGAATGACAGTTCCGGAATAACTGTCCAATTTTATCCACAGGCCCATTTCATCGTCTTTTGCCTGATTACAAGAAACCTTCGTTGTTGCGGCGCCTGCTGTGGCCTATACTTTCGGCGCTGCTAGCCGTACTGGCTGTAGGCCTGGGCGCGGCTTGGTACGTGCTCTGGAAGCCCAACGTGCACACCTCGGCATTCGGGCCGGCCTACCTCTATATCCGAACAGGCTCGGGCTTTGCGGCGGTGCAGGACTCCTTGCGCAAGTATGAGCTGCTACGGGATGAAGATACCTTCGAGTGGCTGGCGCGGCAACGCAACTACCCGGCCCAGGTGCGCGCCGGTCGGTATCTGCTTACGCCCCAGCTCAGCAATTCGGCGCTGCTGGATATGCTTATGCAAGGCGAGCAGGACACGGTGGCGTTTGTGCTCGATGCCTTCAAATACAAGCCCCAGCTGGCCCGCCAGGTTGCGCGGCAGCTGGAAACCGACTCTGTAGGCCTACGCCGCTTGCTACAGGATAACCGCTTTCTGCGACAGCAGTACCAGCTGGATACTACCACCATCCTGACGATGTTTCTGCCTGGCCCCTACCGGTTGCTCTGGAACACCTCGGCCCGGCAGTTTCTGGATTCGGCTGCCGCCACGCACCGGCGGTTCTGGAACCGGCAACGCCAGCAGCGCGCCGACTCGCTAGGCCTCTCTCCTGCTGAGGTGCACGTGCTGGCCAGCATCGTGCAGCGCGAAACCTCCATGAAAGAAGATAAGCCCATTATTGCGGGGGTGTACCTGAACCGGCTGCAGCGCGGCATGCGCCTCCAGGCCGACCCCACGCTGCTCTGGGCCATCGGCAACTTTGGGGTGAAGCGAGTGCTGAACAAGGACAAGCTCGTGGACTCGCCCTACAACACGTACAAGCACAAGGGCCTGCCGCCTGGCCCTATCACCTCGGCCAACCGCCAAAGCCTGGATGCCGTGCTGAAGCCGGCCGCGCACAAATACGTTTTCTTCTGCGCCCGCCCCGACCACAGCGGCTATTCTGACTTCGCCGAGACGTACGCGCAACACAAGCAGAATGCTCGTCGCTACCAGCATATGCTGGACAGCATGCGCATTTTGCGGTAAATGCTCCGCGTACCTGTCTACAGTTTTAGCAGGCGCAGTTGCAGCGTATCCTGTAGCGTGGCCCGCTGCCGAGCCAGCGTTTCCTCATAGTCTAGGCCAGTGTACTCGGAATGCTCCAGAAACAGCAAGGGCGAGGTAAGCAGCGGCTCCGGCCACGCCGCCACCGGCCGCTGACGACGCAACGAATCAAAGGGCAGCACGCCGGCCACGCGGTAGTAGTCATCGAGTAGCAGATACTGATATCCCCGCTTGCGCAAGGCGGCAAGCTGTTGCGTCTGGGTAATGGGCAGTACGGTATCGGAGGCTAAGCGGAAGGGCGCCAGGCCCAGGCCTACGGTACTGGCTACTTTGCCGACTTGGTGCTGGTGTAGCCAGGCGGCTACCTGTGGGTAGTGTGTAGGCCTGTAGGCAAACACTTCCTGCTGCAAACGGAACCCGTTCCAGGCCACGGCACCCAGCACCAGCGCCACAACCACACCGCTGGGTAGGCGCTGCCGCATGCTCAGAAATGCCAATGTATAAAACAGCGGATACGCCCATAGCAAGCCACGGGGTGCTTTCAGTAGCAGCGTCATGCCAGCCAGCAAACAACCACCCCACACCAGCAGGTACCACGGTAACGGCAGCAACTGCCGGCGCCTAGGCCACTCGCGGCGTAGCTGCCAGAGCCCCAGGCCTGCTCCCAACCATAGCAGCGGCGACTCGAACTGCCAGAGAAACCGCAGGTAGTATAGTCCATCGAAATGCACCGTAGTAGTCCGACCGGCAGCATTGGCGGCATCAGGAAAAGCTACTTTGTAATAGATGGCCGGCCACAGATACCAAGGCAAACCAGCTGCTACGCCCACCGCCCCCAGCACCAGATACGGCGCCAGCAGCAGCGCCAATACCCGCCACAGGTTACCGGGGCGCCAGAGCAGCCCATCGGCCTGCCATAGTTCCAGCACCGCCAGAATGGGCAGCGTCAGAATGAATTTGTAGTTGAAACAGAGGCCAGCCATCAGCCAGAGCGTGGCACGCAGCAACGTAGCGCGGCTGGGGCGCTGCAACCGGTGGTAGTAGGCCTCCAGCAGCCCAAAGAAGCACCACAGGCTGCCGGCACTCATGGTAAAGTCGCGGCCGGAGAACGTCAGGAAGACGGAGGTGCCCACGAAAAGTGTGAGTAGCGCAACTTGAGCTCCGGAAAGGCGCATCTGGTGGCCTACGAACCGCGTGAGCTGGCCCAGCGCCGCCATGGCCAGCAACGCGTTCAGGTGCTGAAATACCCGAAAATCAGAAGTCAGCCATGCCACCGGCGCATACACCAAGGCAAAGCCGGGGCTACCATGATGGAAAAGGTGGCGCAGATTGCCGTAGGCCACTTCCTGCACAATCTGCCAGTTCCGAACGGAGTCGTAGTCGGGCAGGGCTATTTCGCGCAGGCCGTGCAGGCGCACCGCCGCCACGGCCGCCAGGGCCAGCAGCCACCAAAGGTTGGGGTTCGGTAAAGGAATGTCGTTCTTCGTGGCCGCCATGCGCGAGTTGGAGCGTGCGGCGAAGTACGGTAATATCCGCTGAAACCAGCAGTGCACCGGGCTTTTCTGTACCTATCGGGCCAATAGTTTCACTTAGTATTTTCTGAGAATATGCGCACTGTAATTCAGCGCGTCCGGCACGCCAGCGTCAGTGTAGATGGCCGCGTGACCGGGCAAATAGGGTCGGGCCTGCTGGTGCTGGCCGGCTTCGCCCCCGACGATGACACCCGCCGCCTCGACTGGATGGCCCGCAAGCTGGTGCAGCTTCGGATTTTCTCGGACGAAGAAGGCAAAATGAACCGCTCGGTGCAGGATGTGGCTGGTCAGGTGTTGGTCGTGAGTCAGTTTACGCTGCTGGCCGCTGCCCGCAAAGGCAACCGCCCCAGCTATACCGGGGCTGCGCCGCCGCCCATTGCCATTCCGCTATATGAGCAGTTTGTGCAAATGCTGGAGCAGCTCCTAGGCCAGTCCGTACCTACCGGGGAATTTGGGGCCGACATGCAGGTGGAGCTCCTCAATGATGGCCCTGTCACGATTGTGCTGGACTCGCCGGAATAAACTGGCTGAAACCTGTACTGCTCAAATTATCCTTCCCTACTTGCCTCATGACTATCGAAGAAGCCCAGCAAACCGTTGACCAGTGGATTAAGACAACCGGCGTCCGGTATTTCAACGAGCTGACCAACATGGCTATGCTCACGGAAGAAGTGGGCGAGGTAGCCCGCATTATTGCCCGCCAGTACGGCGAGCAGTCATTCAAGGAATCGGATAAGGACAAAGTACTGGCTGATGAGCTGGCCGATGTGCTGTTCGTGGTAATCTGCCTCGCCAACCAAACCGGCGTCGACCTGACAGCAGCCCTACAAAGCAACCTCGACAAAAAGACCAAGCGCGACGCCGACCGCCATCAGCAAAACGAGAAGCTACGCTAGGCCACTAAACTGTCATTCCGAACACTGGGAGGAATCTGAATCAATCGTTAAAGATTACATCCAGATTCCTTCCAGTGTTCGGAATGACAGGTTTGGCGGCTCTCTAACTGGCCTAGGCCACTTCAATTCGGCCGTTGCGGAACACGGGTACTATGTTGTACTCATCCTCGCGCACACAGAACTCCATGTCCTTGTGCGATTCCAGGCTGTTGAGGCGGCGCACGTGAGAGGATTTCAGCAGGTAGCCGGCCACATCGGGCTGGGCCACTTGCCAGAGGTCAAGCGCCGCCAAGGTAGCGTCGGAGCTGCTGACGTCGAACTCCTGCGCTAGGCGGTAAGCCAGTGCTCCGCCAAACAGCGTGTCTTCGAGGCAGAATTTCCCCTTCCAGCCAGCACACACAACCACTACATCCTTCTGCTGCTGACGCAGGAAATCGGCCACGGCACCCAGGTTTAGGAAGGCGCCTACCACCACGTGATCCGCTCCTGTTGATAGGTGCAGGGCGCGCGTGCCATTGGTGGTGGTAATGGCTACAGCCCGGCCGCGCACCGGAACCAGCCCGTCGAGGTAGCCAAAGGGAGAGTTCCCCAGATCTACGTTTTCAGCCTGCCGACCGTCGCGCTCAGCGGCCGTCAAATACCCTTCGCTTGCCATAGCCCGGCACGCCTCCAGCTCGCTGAATGGCACCATGTGCGTCACGCCCTGCGCTAGGCCAGTCACGATGGACGACGACGCCCGCAGAATATCTACTACCACGGCTACCCGGCCGGACAAGTCATAGAGGGGCAACAGCTCCGGGGAAAAACAGATATCGATGGATGGCATCAAGGGCAAGTAGTAGAGTTAAAAATAGACCGTCATGCTGAGCTTGCCGAAGCATCTCTACCGAACGTAACTGTGCGGTAGAGATGCTTCGGCAAGCTCAGCATGACGGTCTGTTGTATTTCAGAGCAGCTTACGCTTCTTCCGTGCCGGGCACGAAGGGCAGCTTCACTACTGTAGCAGGCTGGTTTTTGCCCCGAATCTGGACGAAAATTTTGCTGCCGGGCGCGCTCAATGCTGTATTCACGTAGCCCAGGCCAATGCCTTTGCTCAGGCTCGGCGACTGGGTGCCGCTGGTTACATCGCCTATTTTCTCGCCCGCTTCATTTACCAGCTCATAGTGGCCGCGCGGAATGCCGGGCCCGTCCATCAGGAAGCCTACCAGCTTGCGCTCTACACCGGCTTCCTTCTGCTTCTTGAGGCTTTCGGAGTTGGTGAAGTCCTTCGTGAATTTCGTAATCCAACCCAGGCCAGCTTCCAGGGGCGAGGTTTCATCAGTGATGTCGTTGCCGTAGAGGCAATAGCCCATTTCCAGGCGGAGCGTGTCGCGGGCACCCAGGCCGATGGGCTTCAGGCCGAATGGCTTGCCAGCTTCCATCACCTTGTCCCATACTTGCTGAGCCGACTCGTTCGGTACATACAGCTCGAAGCCGCCGGCGCCAGTATAGCCCGTAGCCGAAATAATGACATTGGGCGCTCCGGCAAACGTACCCTGCACGAACGAGTAGTATGGAATGCTCGTCAGGTCGGTCTCGGTGAGGCTTTGCAGAGCCTGAATGGCTTTGGGCCCCTGCACCGCAAACAGGCTGATGGTGTCCGACACATTCTCCATCTCGGCGCCCTGGGTGTTGTGCTCCTGTATCCAGTTCCAGTCTTTCTCGATGTTGGACGCGTTTACTACCAGCAGGTAGTCTTCTTCGGCCAGCTTATACACCAGCAAATCGTCTACGATGCCGCCCTGGCTGTTAGGCAGGCAGGAATACTGGGCTTTGCCGGGCTGCAGCTTGCTGGCGTCGTTGCTGGTTACGCGCTGAATCAGGTCGAGGGCCTGGGGGCCGCGCACCCGAAACTCGCCCATGTGCGATACGTCGAAGATGCCCACGGCCCGGCGCACGGTGTGGTGCTCGTCCAAATCGGAGGAGTAGCGCACGGGCATGTTGTAGCCCGCGAAAGGCACCATTTTGGCACCTAGTTGCTGGTGCACATCATTCAACGGAACGGTTTTGAGGTCTTCGGCCATCAGAAAGTGGGTGGGAGGAAAAAGAAGAAAAGGTAAACCAACAGGTGGCCTAGAGTAACTGTGGAGCTTCTCTGTGCCGTATACGTGGTGGCTTGCGCGTGCAAAAGAACCGTGTAGGCCAGTTCCCTGGCTACTACACACTCGCCAGCAGCAGGCTGCCGGGCGAAATTAGCCAATTCCGCTTGGCACCCGGCTACTGGCCTGCTGTTATCTTTGTTTAGGCTGTGGCCGAGCCAAAGGCGTACACGCCGATTGATTCTCTTTCCTTCTGTATTTCCCCGTGGCCTGCTGGTGGGTTAGCAGCCAGTAGCGGTCTTTTATTTCCGTCTGTTATGAATGACGAGCTCAAACAGGATTTCGATTCTGCCCTCGTAAAGCATTTGTTGTTTAAGTCTAAACTGCGCTCCTTTCTCTACGGCAGCGGCATCAGCGAAAGTCCTATCCGCGACCCGGAAGCCTGTATCTTCGGGCAATGGATTACGAATGTGGTGCTGAAGCAGTACGCGTATCTGCCCGAAAGCCATGAGCTGAACCGCCAGCATATCCGGGTGCACCAGGTGGCCAACCGCTTAATGGATTTGCACCAGCAAGGCCACCCAGATGAGGCAAAGGAAGGCTTGTCCGAAGTCAACCTGCTTGCCGACCACATTACCCAGCTCCTGCGTACGATAGAGCAAAAAGTCCGGGCTGCGCGCTAGGCCACCCAGTGCCTCATTTTTCACCCTGTTTTCCTGCATGAAGCTCCGCCTTTCTACCAAACTCTTCGCTGGCTTTGTGGCCATCTCAGTGCTGTTTGCGGCCGTGGCGGTTATCAACTACCAGCTTTCGCGCAAGGTGCTGCGCAACTCCCAGCGGGTAGAACGGTCTCAGCGCATCACCGGCGAATCGACCACGCTGCTGCGCAACATCATTGATATGGAAACGGGGTTTCGGGGGTTTCTTCTCCTAGGCGACGAAACGCTGTTGGAATATTATTACGAAGGCGAGCGGAACCTGCTAGGCCGGTTTGCCCAGTTGCGCAATGAGTTGCCACTCAATACACCACAGTACAACCGCATGCTGAGGGCCCAACGGCTCTACCAGCAATGGACAGCCTACTCCCACTTGCTGATCAGTGAGAAGCGCGAGGCCCTGCGCCGCAACCCCCGCCAGATTGCGCTGGAGGGTCTGGAGCACCGCAACCTCACATCGGGCCTCACGGGCAAAGTCCTCATGGACCAGATCAGGGTGGTATTTGCGGCCTTCGAGAAGGAGGAAAACAGCATTCGTATGGCCCAGCGCCAGAAGCTGCAGGACAGCATTCGGGAAACCCGGATTCTGTCAGTGGGCATTACCCTGGTTACTATTTTCCTGGGCCTGCTGTACGCTTCTTACCTGGTTCGGCAGCTTTCCCGGCGTATCAGAGGCATGGTGACCCTCTCGCGCAGCATCGCCGACGGCGACTATACCACAACCGTACTGGACACGGAACAGGACGAGTTGACGGAGCTAGCCGACTCGCTAAACGTGATGTCGAATACCATTGACGGCACCATTACGCAGCTGGAGCGCCGCAATCAGGAACTCGATCAGTTTGCTTACGTGGTATCGCACGATTTGAAAGCGCCCCTGCGCGGCATCGAGACGGCCTCCCGCTGGATTGAGGAAGACATGGGCCGGGAGCTGCCAGAGCACATTCGGGAGTTTCTGCTGCTGATGCGTACGCGGGTAGGCCGCATGGAAAACCTCATTAGTGGAATTCTGGAGCTCGCGCGTGTAGGCCGCACCAAACAAGCCGAGGAGCGGGTAAATGTGCGGGAGCTACTTCAGGAAATTCTGGATTCCTTGGCGCCGCCCGAGGGCTTTAAGGTAGAGCTGCCCAGCTATTTACCTACCATCACTACCAACCGCGTGCAGCTACAGCAGGTCTTCAGCAACCTTATCAGCAACGCGCTCAAATATCACCACCAGCCGGAGCAGGGCCTCATCCGGATTGGCTGCCGCGAAGAGCGGGGGCAATTTATGTTCTCGGTGCAAGACAATGGCCCTGGGATTTCGCCGGAGTATCATGAGCGCATTTTCGTCATTTTCCAGACCCTCACGGAGCGTGATACGCTGGAAAGCACGGGCGTAGGCCTAGCCATCGTGAAAAAAATAGTGGAGCGCCGCGGTGGCACCATTCGCGTAGAATCGGCTGAGGGACAAGGGGCCACCTTCCTGTTTACATGGCCGAAGGAGAAGCCCCGCCGGACCGAATTCCGTTCCGAAGGGGCCGTGTTGCCGGTGTCTAATGCCCAAATTCAACAGTAGCTCGTATACAAGCCTGCTTTTCGACTTATTTTCCGTTTCCGCCCCATGACCAGCGACGCTATCCAACCCAGCATTCTGCTCGTCGAAGACGACCAGATGGATATTATGAATGTGCAACGCGAGCTGCGTAAGCACAACATCGAAGTTCCTCTACACATTGCCCGTAATGGCCGTGAGGCCCTTAGCCTATTACGCGGCGAAGACGGCAAAACAGCTATTCCGAAGCCCAGCGTGGTTATGCTCGATATCAACATGCCTCGCATGAATGGCCTAGAGCTGCTGGAAGTCTTGCGTTCCGACCCCGACTTTGTAGGCCTCAACGTCTTCATCACAACTACCTCGGACCTGGAAACCGACCGTTTTAAAGCACAGGACCTGGCCGTGAGCGGCTACATCATCAAACCACTAAGCTTTGACAGCTTTGGCGAAGGCGGTACCACCGTTGATGGGTTCAGCCTGTTCCTGGATTTGCTGCAGCTCAAAAGTTAGGCCACTGGCCTAGCCCATCCCACTGGCCTAGCCCTCAACTTGTCTCAAAAGCCCTTACTTCTAGTTATCAAGAAGTAAGGGCTTTTCGTTTGTAGTGATCTTGTAAGCAAGGCGTAGTGTCTCCAGATATTCAGAAACGCCCCTTATAATAATCGAAAGCCCATCCGATGGTGCTCCGTCGGGCCATGGTCGCGGATGGCGGCGCGGTGCTGCACGGTGGGGTAGCCGGCATTTTGCTCCCAGCCATAGTACGGGTACTCGGCGGCCAGCTCGCACATACGGTCATCGCGGAAGGTTTTGGCCAGCACAGAGGCGGCCGCAATGGAGCGGTACAGTCCGTCGCCGCCAATAATGCAGGTGTGCGGCAGCGTAGGATGCGGACGAAAGCGGTTGCCATCTACCAGCAAATGCGTGGGCACCTGGCTAAGCTTTTCTACCGCGCGGTGCATTGCCAGGTAGCTGGCCTGAGCAATATTGATACTGGCTATTTCATCGGGCGAGGCTTCCGCCACGGCCCAGGCTATGGCCTCTTGGCAAATTTCCGTGCGTACTAGTTCCCGCCGGCGGGCGGTCATCTGCTTGGAGTCGTTGAGGAATTGCGGAGCAAAATCGGGAGGTAGGATAACAGCCGCCGCAAAAACGGGCCCGGCTAGGCAGCCTCGGCCCGCTTCATCGAGGCCCGCTTCCAATGGTTGGCCGGTATAAGTAGCAAGTAACATGGCAGCAAAGGTACAGGAAGCCTCCCCGAAGTGGTCTAGGCACCCACAGGAAAAGGGCCTCCCCGGCAGCCGCAGCAACCGGAGAGGCCCTTTATAGGCACTGTGTTCGTTAGTCTGATTAGTGGCTACCGGCCGTAGAACCAGCTTCGGGGCCATCATTGGAGCCCCGGCGGTTGCCTTGCTTATCACGTGGGCCTTCGTCTAAGGCTTCGTCTTCATCATTGGTAACATACACATTGGTAATGGGGCCTAAGCCACCCGTGTTCTGGGCCAGCTCTGATTCAGCCTGGGCATGTTTCAGATTGAAGAGCGGATCGCCGGGTTGGTTTTGGGCTGATTGGTTTTTTGACTGATTGGCCATAGAGCATACAGCACCGACCGGAATGTGAACGGTCGATTAGCCTCTGATACGCGCCTCATGCCGCCGAGGTTGGTTCCGCAGCCACATAGGATTTGGGGATTGTAGGCCAGTACCCAAACCGCTATAACGCAAAAAAGCCGCTGCCCAAGGCAGCGGCTTTTTTTGTGTGTTGGCCGGCAAATTCATTCATCCACCCTACTCCTTTGCCAGCAGCAACACAACGCAGTAGAAGCCTTCCTTTCCATTAACCCTACGTGCGTCATTTATTACTGATACAAATGTATAGCAGCGCCTCCCTACCTATTTGCACTACTTGACCAACTGACCAACTTTGCCGGCCAATTGCCCTTCTTTCCCGACCGAAGCCCGAGAAAAGCAGGCGAGAAATGGAATGCGCCGTACCTTTGCCTACCTGCACCACAAGCTATTTCTTGCTTATGTCCAATCAGCATTTATCCGATTTAGACGAATCCCACAATCCGTGGCAAACGCATAGCAGCGAGGTACTCTACGAGAACCCCTGGATACGCGTGCGGGAAGACGAGATTACAAACCCAGCTGGCAACCCCGGAATCTATGGCGTAGTCTCCATGAAAAACAAGGCCTTAGGCATTATCCCGGTTGATGCGGACGGCAACACCTGGCTCGTAGGCCAGTTCCGGTACACCCTGAACGAATACTGCTGGGAAATCCCGATGGGCGGCGGCCCGGTAGAACTGGATATCTTGGAATCGGCCCAACGGGAGCTGCGGGAAGAAACCGGCATCACGGCCCACCGCTGGACCAATATTGCGCGCCTGCATACGTCCAACTCCGTGACGGATGAGGAAGGCTTTGTATTCCTGGCCCAGGACCTGGAGTTTGGCGAACATGAGCCGGAGGAAACCGAAGATCTGCGCGTCTGGAAACTGCCACTTTCGGAAGCCGTTGAAATGGTCATGAACAACCGCATCACCGATGCCATCAGCGCAGCAGGCTTGTTGAAGGCGGCTCGTCTGTTAGATATTCGCTAGGCCACTGCCGGGCCTGCGGCCCGTTTTGCGCCGTTAGTCGCTCATCCGTCCTACCTTTGTGGCTATGCGCCGCTTGCTTCGTTTTCTAGGCCACCGTCTGTACACCACTTGGGCAACCTTCTGGTTTGTGCTGCCTTTTGTGCTGACGTATCCGCTGCAGTGGCTGCTGAGCCGACAGAAGCGGCACCGTTTGCTGCACATGGTTAACCGAGGCTGGAGCATTTTCTCCATCCGGATGTGGGGCGTGCCCGTCACGATTATCAAGAAAAGCCCGCTCCCGCCTAGCCAGACCTGCGTGTATGTAGCCAATCATGGCTCTTACATTGATATCATGCTGCTGTTTAAGGCCATACCAGGTTTCCTGAATATGGTAGGTAAAAGCGCCCTGGCAGAAGTCCCGGCCTGGGGGCCCATCTTCGGCGGAGCATACATTACGGTCAACCGGGAAAACGCCATCAGCCGGGGCCGCTCTATGGTGGCCGCCCGCCGCAGTCTGGAAGCAGGCCGCTCGGTCGTGTTCTTTCCGGAGGGTACCATCTCGCCCAAGCCCGGCGAAGAAATGGTGCCTTTCAAGGAAGGGGCTTTTCAACTGGCCATTGCTGCCGGCGTACCCATCGTTCCGATTAGTATGCCGCTGAACCACCGGTTCATGCCGGATGTAAAAGGATCATTACGAGTGCGCTATTCGCCGCTGAAGCTCGTTATGCATGAGCCGATTCCGACCACCGGGCTTACGCAGGCAGATGCCGTAGCCTTGAAAGACCGGGTCTACGATATCATCAAAAGCGAATTTCTGCCGGAAGCGGCCGGAATTCCGGAGGCCAGCACCTGGCGCAAGCCAACAAACCAATCCAACAAAAAGCAACTGGCCTAGCCCAGCCTCTACCCTACTCTTTAATTCTCTCTTGCTTTGAGCACCGATCTAGCCACCCTGCGCAAACTGGCCCACCTGGCCCGCCTAGAATTCGACGAAAACAAAGAGCAGCAGATGCTCGGCGACCTGAACAAAATTCTCGACTGGGTTGATCAGCTGCGCCAGCTCGATACTTCTGATGTGGAGCCGCTCGTTCATCTTTCGCAAGAAATCAACGTGCTCCGGCCCGATGAAGCCCACAACACCGTGAGCCATCAGGAAGGATTGCGCAATGCCCCGCGCAAAGACTCCGATTATTTCCGCGTCCCGAAAGTATTAGAATAACGGTTGCTACTTCCTCCCGCTTCCACCTCCTCCCGCTGGCGCGGACCGCTGGCGCTGCTTGCGCTTTTTACTGCACTGGCAGTAGGCTTGGCTGCCTGGAATTACTTCACGGGCCCCGACGAAGTGCTGCCTGTGCGGGCCGTAGCCCAGCTCACGCCGGTTCCTACCACGGTAGCTTCCGTGAGCGTAGGCCTGGCTGAGTTACCGGTGCAGGCCAATGGTTACCTGCTCACGCAAACCTACGATGTGGTCGGCCCTTATGTCCAGACTACGGCGGCCCTGCTGCTTGTAGGCCTGCTGGGGATAGCGCTTGCCTATTTCCTAGCCGCCGTCAGCACGCTGGCACGTCCGGCTTTTGTGGTGGGCATGGGCATGGTGATATTCCTGCTGATGTCGCTCAATGCCGACTTACTGGCCATTTTTAATGCCCGGCAGCAATATTTTCTGGTCCTGAGCCTGGCTTTGCTGGGCGGAGTGGCCTACGCCTTCCATGCGTTCTGGCCTACGGTGTCTTTCACTCGCCGACTACTGGTTCTAGGCGCACTGGTGGCTGCATTAGGCGGCCTGTTGTTTCTGCGCAGCCAATACCAGCCCGATGTAACGGCCTTGCACCTTACGGCTTTTTTCACGACAGCTGGAGCCGTAGCGGTGGCGCTGCTGGTAGTATGGGTGGCCTACGAGAGTATTCACGGTCTTCTTTGGCTGAATACGCAGGCAGAAACGCCCAGCGGCCGTTTTGGCCTCCTGCCTTTCTTACTCACGAGCCTGCTCTACCTGGGCACGCTACTGCTGTATTACTGGAATGAAGGCGAGCTGCTTATTCTGCCCGGCTGGCACCTAGATCCGTTGATATTGCTGATTCCGGCGGTGCTGATAGGCTGGCTGGGTCTCCAGCAGCGCAGCACTACCTATGCTCCCTGGGTGGCTTACTGGCCCGCAGCCAATTACCTCTATCTGGTGTTCGTGCTGCTGGCGGCCGGCGCCTTGGGCTATGCCTTTGCCACTGCCAACGACCCGTTTCTGGCCGCCGCCCGCGACTTTACGGCCTTGGCCTTCCTGGCTATCGGTACTGCCTTTTTGCTGTACGTGCTGGTAAATTTCGGGCCGCTGCTTCGGAAGAAGATGGCGGTGCACCGCGTGGTGTATGAGCCGCGGCGGTTTCCCTTTTATGCCATGTACTTGCTCGGCATCGTGGCAGTAGGAGCGGTAGAGCTGCGCAACAATTTTTATATAGCCGATCAGATTCGGGCGGCTTATTACAACAACCTCGGCGACCTGACCCGCTTGCAAAGCGAGCTTTCTCCTGAAGCCGATGGGCTGGCGCTACTGGCAGAGCGCTACTACGCCGAAAGCGACGACCTGGACCTACACAACCACAAAGCCAGCCTGGGCCGCGCAGCGCTTTACCGCTTCCGCCTGCAGCGCCAGAACGAAATTAACATCCTGCGCCGCGCACTGAGCCGTAGGCCATCTGAGAAGATTTCACTCCGCCTCGCTGCTCTCTACAATGAGCCCGCCGACTTTTTCGACCGTTTGGCAGTATTGCGCGAAGGCCTGAAAGCCTCGCCCCGCAGTGCCCGCCTCGCTAACGATCTGGCGCAACTGTACACGCGCTCCTCCCTCTCCGACTCGGTAACCTACTACCAGGCCCGTGCACAGGCCATGGCCCCGAATGACGCGGTTTTGCAGTCCAACCAGCTGGCCTACCAGATTCAACAGCAGCAATGGGCAGCCGCGCAGAAGCTAGCTGCTGATGCTACCCAGGCCAAAGACCCTGCCCTGCAGAGCAACCGCCTGCTTCTAGGCCACCTCACGCAACAGACCGTAGCTGGCGCTACGCCGGCCGTTGCTTCGCCAGAGCCTCTCACGCCGGCCGTGTTTGCTCAGCTTTACCACTACGCGCTAGGCCAAGCCACGCGCCGCGACACCAGCTTACTGCCTACTCTCAGCCAACTTGCTGCCCAACCAGAAAACGCTGCTTATGCTGATCAGCTGCAGTTTCTGCGGGCACTGTCTCAGCAGTATGGCGGCCGTCCGGTAGCGGCCCAGAGCATCCTTCGCCCGCTGGCTACCGGCTCTGGACCATCGGCGGCTTACTATCAAACAATACAAGGCCTCTGGCTGATGGACCAACGCCTCTATGCCGCAGCAGCTCCACGTTTGGCCGAGGCCACGCAAAACGGCTCCGTGCCGGCCGCGCTGCCTCAGGCCTACGCATTGGCTCTCAGCGGCCAGCTCGATTCTGCTCGTCGGGTGGTCACCTACTTACTCAAACAACCCCGGAGCCCGCAGGCCCGCCTCGCCGGAAACTTATATACGGTACTCCAGCCTGATTTTAAATCGGGGTACGCACAGGCATCTGACTCCCTAAAAGCACAATACCTGGTACTGCGCGGCGACGAGCTACCCGCTTCTTCTGATTTACTAGCACCTGCCGCCGACCTGCAACAGCCCGCGCCGCGTGAAGCCGCGTTACTAGCACAATTGCCCCGGGCCTTACGTGCAGGCCAGCAGGCCGCTGCCCAGGAGGCGGTCCGTCGCTTTGCGCCCGCCCCTGCTACCCGTTCTGCTCGCGCCTCCGCCTGGAACGTAGCTCGCGGCGAGCTACTGATTCGGTCTCAACAGTGGCCTAGCCTGCAGCAGCTCACGCAGCAGGCCTATCTGGTAGGCCCCGATGTGGCATGGAAGCGCTATTTCCAGGCCAAGCTGGCCGAAGCGAACAAACAACCTGAGCAAGCAGCTAAACTCTATGCCGCGCTAGTGCAGGAAACGCCTTTCGTGGAAAGCGGGATTCTGGCGGCAGCCAACTTCTACACGCAGCGTCAGGATTTCAACACGGCATACAACACCCTGCTGAAGGGAATTGAATACAACCCCGAGTCAACGGAGCTCCTGAAGGCCTACATTCTGGCGGCTATTCCGGTTGGTCTTACTGAATATGCAGCAGCTCCAATGGAACATTTAGGGGCTTTGCTTTCACCTGAGGAATATAGTACCTTTCGTACGAGGGTAGAAGCACAGCGCTCCGCGCAGGCTACCGCCAATGCCCCCTGGAACTAATCTGCCCTGGTTATGCTGAATCCTGTCATAGAGACTACTGACATTTCTAAGGTCTACCGCATGGGGACGGAGGAGATTCATGCCCTACAATCGGTATCCATTACCATTCAGCGCGGCGAGTACGTAGCCTTCATGGGCCCATCCGGCTCCGGAAAATCCACGCTGATGAATATCATTGGCTGTCTGGACACGCCCAGCAGCGGCCGTTACATTCTGAACGGCAAGGATGTCAGCAACATGACCGATAACCAGTTGGCCGATGTGCGCAACCGGGAAATTGGGTTCGTGTTCCAATCGTTTAACCTGCTGCCCCGCGCCACCGCGCTCGATAACGTGGCCCTGCCGCTCATTTATGCGGGCTATGGCAAATCGGAACGGCAGGCCATTGCCCACGAAGCGTTGCGTAGTGTAGGCCTGGCAGAACGCTCACTGCACCGGCCCAATGAACTCAGTGGCGGCCAGCGCCAGCGCGTAGCCATTGCACGCGCCTTGGTCAACAACCCCAGCATTATCCTCGCCGACGAGCCTACCGGCGCCCTGGATACGCGCACCAGCCATGAGATTATGGACTTGTTCGAGGCTCTCTATGCCAAAGGCAATACCATTATTATGGTGACGCACGAAGAGGACATTGCGCGCTACGCCCACCGCATTGTGCGTCTGCGCGATGGCCTCGTGGAGTCTGATACCATCAATCATGATGTCAACAGCCATCAGCAGTTGGTGAGCAAATAAGCTCACGTCATTTGGCAGCAGGCAACAGGATTACGATGGGGCCGCAACTTTTAGCCAAGCTGCCTGTCTCTGTAGTACTTTCTGTTTTACGTTCCTGCTTTTGAAAATCTATACCAAGACCGGCGACCAAGGCCTCACCTCCCTCATCGGCGGTACCCGCGTACCCAAATCCAGCCTGCGCATCGACTGCTACGGCACCGTAGATGAGCTCAACTCCTACATCGGCCTGGTGCGCGATCAGGAAGTAAATGCCGCTCGTAGGCCACTGCTGAAGGAAATCCAGGACCGCCTCTTCACCATTGGCTCCTCGCTGGCTTCCGATCCGGAAAAATCAAAGATGAAGATTCCGGATTTGCACGCCGAAGACATTGCGCTGCTGGAGCAGGAAATGGACCGCATGAATGAAACGCTGCCTGAGTTGCGCGTATTCATCTTGCCCGGTGGCCACCCTGCCGTATCATTTGCCCACGTGGCCCGGTGCGTCTGCCGGCGCGCAGAGAGGCTTGTTATCCACCTGCGCGAGGATTCGTTTGTGGCTGACCTCGTGGTCATGTACCTCAACCGTTTGTCTGACTACCTCTTCGTGCTCAGCCGCCAAATGGCCCACGAGCTAGGCGCCGAAGAAGTTAGCTGGAAGCCCCGGATGTAAGGAGAAGTCCCTCCGTTTTTCACCCCTCGATCTGCGGCTCGGCCGCCCCCTTTTTCCACCCCAAAACCAGCAGCGGGCTGCCGTCGTTTCAAGACTCCCGCCCGACGCTATTCGTTTCCCTTCCCACCCACCTCCTCCGCTTATGCTTGACACCCTCACTATCCAGACCCAGCGCACCAGCGCTTCGCGTCTGCCCGAAGTAGACTTCGACCATCTTGACTTCGGCAAGACCTTCTCCGACCATATGCTGGTAGTTGACTACCACGATGGCGAGTGGCAGGAGCCCCAGATTGTTCCTTTCGGCGACATGGCCGTAAGCCCGGCTAATTCTGCTCTGCACTATGGCCAGGCCATTTTCGAGGGCATGAAGGCCTACAAAAACGAGAAAGGCGAGGTATATATCTTTCGCCCTTCCGATAACTTACACCGCCTGAATGCTTCGGCCGAGCGCATGTGCATGCCTACGGTTCCGGAGGAGCTCTTTATGCAGGGCCTCACCCAGCTCCTGCGTCTGGACAACGAATGGATTCCGAGTTTTGCAGGCAGTGCGCTATACATCCGGCCCTTTATGTTTGCCACCGATGGCATGCTGGGAGTGCGTCCCTCCGACTCCTACCGGTTCATGATTATTACGTGCCCCGTAGGCCTGTATTACAATAAGCCGCTACGTGTGCGCTTCGAGGAGAAGTATGTGCGCTCTGCTGAAGGCGGCGCTGGCTTCGCTAAAAATGCCGGCAACTACGGTGCGGCCATGTACCCCACCAAGCTAGCGCAGCAGGAAGGCTACAACCAGCTCATCTGGACCGATGCTTCGGAACACCGCTACGTAGAAGAATCAGGCACCATGAACGCCATGTTCGTGATTGATGGCCGCGTGATAACGCCCGCGCTCAGCTCGTCTATTCTGGATGGCATCACGCGCCGCAGCGTGCTCCAACTGGCTCGCGACTGGGATATTCCGGTAGAAGAACGGAAGGTGTCTGCTCTGGAAATTCTGGCGGCTCAGGCCAATGGCACGCTGCAGGAAGCTTTTGGGGTAGGCACGGCCGCCACCATTGCTCCCATGTCGGTAATTGGCTATCAGGGTGAGGACTACCCCTTGCCCACTCCTCCGGCCAACGCCTTCTCTCACCGCGTTTCAGAAGCCCTGGCGGCTATCCGTAGTGGCCTAGCCCCCGACCCACACGGCTGGATGGTACGGGTATAACCATATCAAACAGGCCTAGCAAGTGGCCTACATAAATAATGAGGCCGGCTCCTGATGGAGCCGGCCTCATTATTTATGTAGACCTTTGAAGCATAACTATTCTTTTCATCATTCACATTTTTGTCCCGATGACCCACGAACAGGTGAAGGACTTGAAGGGCCGCGCTGAGGCCCTGAGGAGGTATCTTTGACTACGATAATCGTAAAGCACAAATAGTAGAAGCCGAGAAGCAAACCACCGCCCCCGGCTTCTGGGACGACTCCAAGAAGGCTGAGGCCGTCATGCGCGACATCAAATCCATCAAAGTGTGGACGGATGATTACGAAGCGGTTGAAAAGAAGCTCGGCGACGTAGAAGTACTCTACGACTTCTACCGCGAAGGCGACGTGACGGAACCGGAAATGCAACAGGAGTTCCAAGCCGCCGAGCAGGCCGTAGAGCGCTTGGAGTTCAAGCGCATGCTCTCCGATGAGGAAGACCAGTTTTCCGCCATTCTGGACATCAACCCTGGAGCCGGCGGCACCGAAAGCCAGGACTGGGCCGAAATGCTCATGCGCATGTACATCATGTGGGGCGAGAAGCAGGGCTTCACGGTACGCCAGGTAAGCTATCAGCCCGGCGAAGGTGGCGGCATTAAGTCGGCCTCGTTGGAAATAGATGGTCCGTTTGCGTACGGTTACATGAAAAGCGAAATCGGGGTACACCGCCTCGTGCGCATGTCTCCCTTCGATAGTAGTGGCCGGCGCCATACCTCATTTGCCTCCGTTTTTGCCTATCCGGTAATTGATGACACTATCAATATCCAGATAAACCCCGCCGACATTACCTGGGACACATTCCGGGCCGGCGGTGCCGGCGGCCAGAACGTGAATAAGGTTGAAACTGCTGTTCGTCTCACTCACGCTCCTTCAGGCATCATCATCGCGGTCCAGATTGAGCGTAGTCAGCTCATGAACAAGGAACACGCTTTGCGCATGCTCAAGTCGCGGCTTTACCAGATCGAAATGGACAAGCGAAACGCAGAACGGGCAGTGGTGGAAGCCGGCAAAAAGCGTATTGATTTTGGCTCCCAGATCCGCAATTACGTTTTGCACCCATACAAACTCATCAAGGACCTCCGCACCGGCATAGAGCGCACTGATGTACAGAACGTGTTGGATGGAGACCTGGAAGAGTTTATCAAAGGCTATCTGATGCAAAGCTAGGCCACTACATGTGCCTCTGATATACAGCATGCTCCACGCACTGCACATAAAAAAGGGCTACCCAGTTGGGTAGCCCTTTTTGTTTATCTACTGGCAGTGGTTTAGTCCACTACATCCCAGAAGATTTTGGTGAACTGCGTAGTCCCAGTTGGGATGTTGCCTTGGTTCGTGCTCACCTCGGTCTGTGGATACAGCAAACGCGTAGGCAGCTTGTCAGGACGTGGCGATGCAGAACGCGACGAAACCGTGAACTTAGGCAGCGCGGTACGACGATAATCGTCCCATGCTTCAGTGCTAGCAACGGTGTTCTCCGCCAGGTATTTCTGGTAGATGATAACCGACTGCTTACCCAATTCAGCACCTGCAGATATAGCAGCGTCATAGTCTACTAGTGGGTTGCCAACGTTGTCAGCAATATACTTCTCATAGGCCAGTA
Organism: Hymenobacter gelipurpurascens; assembly: GCF_900187375.1. Taxonomy (NCBI): domain Bacteria; kingdom Pseudomonadati; phylum Bacteroidota; class Cytophagia; order Cytophagales; family Hymenobacteraceae; genus Hymenobacter; species Hymenobacter gelipurpurascens. The sequence continues at coordinate 244,486 of NZ_FYEW01000002.1, forward strand.
CTACAGGGTTTGTAGAAGGCACCTGAGGAGTAGAAGCAGGGTTAGCTTCCAATGTAGTAGGAGCTGCGTTGCCAAGACGGTACGTCTGCAGGAACGAAGCCTTAATACCATCCAGGTAATCTACTTTAGCAGCAGCTTCACCACCCGTAAACAGACCACGCGTCTCTGCTTCAGCTTTGGAGAACTTATGTTCTGCCAACAGCATCAGAACAGTCGGGGCGTTAGCACCTCTGAGGAAAGTACCGCCAGCAGGATTATTGGCATTTGACACTAGGAAGCGCGAGCCAACAGTGGCATCGGTGGCAACGAAACGAGGAGGGCTAGTTTCACCTAGGTCGGTTCCAACATACTGAGGAACAGCTTTACCATCTACAGTACGCTTACCTACAGTGTAGAGCTGCGTAATGCGGGGGTCTTTGTTGCTTTCATACTGACGGATGATATAGTTTGTGGGCATCACAAAGCTATACTCCGAAGTAGGGTTAATTGCGCCAGGAGCGTAGCCGTAACGGGTGAAGAACGGGTTCTGCTGACCAGCGTTGGTGGAGTAGTTAGGCTGTACCACTACATCCGTGGTAATAAAGCCATCGGCAGCACTCTGCGTCTGCAGCGTAGCCATTTCACTCTTTACATAATCTTTTAGGCTAGGTACCTGCGACTCACGAAGCAGAATACGCAGACGCAGGCTGTTAGCAAACTGCTTCCAGCGCGACATAACGCCACCAAAGACAACGTCTTCAGAGCTTACCTTACGACCAGTAGCCGCAGCTGCATTGATATCAGCAACAGCACCTTTTAGCTGTACAACAAGGTCTTTATAGATGTCTTCGGCCTTATCATAGGTAGGAGTAGTGTTGCCAATACCCTGCAATGCATTCGTGTAAGGCACGTCACCATATTGGTCTACCAACAGTAGGTAGTTATACACCTTCATGATGCGCGCAATAGCCGCATGATTAGGGTAGCCATTTGCACTCCCATTTTGCTGAATGAGGTTATAGTCATTCAGGTTATCATAGGTGGTGTTAAACAGACCCGAGTAATAGTTAGTAGTATAGTTATACGTCTGCTCCGAAGAGAAGCCGCTAACTGTACCAGACTTACCCCAATAGCCTACAGCAAAGCTGGAATAGCTATTGTAGTTGTTCTCACCCAGGTTGCCATTGTAGTTGGCAGCCGTTGTAACCAGTGCTGTAGCTAGCTGAGCATCTGGAGTTACAGAGGTTTGTTGGTTAGGGTTATCATTGATGTCGAGGAACGACTCGCACCCAGTTGTCGCAGACGCAAGCGTTGCTGCCAACAGGACTCTTAAATGTACTTTCATTGATAGAGCAGATTAAAGGGTTACGTTAAGAGTAGCCCCGTAAAACTTGGTTGGAGGGGTTTGCAATACACTGTTGATACCGATGGCATTGCTGCCAGCTGCCGTGCCGCTGAATTCAGGGTCGGTGTAAATGTTCTCTTTCGGTACCCATGTAAAGATATTCCGGCCGAAAAGATTCACTGAAGCACCTTTAACCAATCCAATTTTCGACACGAGAGTAGTAGGCAGTGCGTAGCTCAGCGAAACCTCCCGGATTTTAAAGAATTTACCCGTAGTCACGTAGTTTTCGGCTACACCAGTGTTCCAGTTAGGCGTGTTAGCCCAGAACTCCGAGCCACCAGGGGTCAGGCCCGAGGTGTTTGGTACATACGTTACACCGCCATCGGTAGAAATTGCCGAGTTAGGATATACGAAGTCCTGACGGCCATACTGCGTGCTGCGTACACCGCTACCCGTGAAGTCGAGGTTTTCACCAATGGTGTTGTACACCACATAACCCGTACGGAGTTCGCCCTGGCCAGCCAGCGTCAGACCCTTGAAAGTAAGGCTGGTGTTGAAACCATACCGATACTTTGGTTGGGTATTACCGAAGATCTTGGTATCCGTAGCAATAATTGGGGCGTAACGCACCAGAGTTGCGTCGTTCGGATCAGCCACCTTCTGCATTTTCACCTGGCCATCAGCAGTGCGCTGGTAGTAGGTACCCTGCAGCACGGGGAAAGGCTGACCTGGGATAGCAAACAAATCGGCGTTCGTGCTCTGGCGGCCGCTACCAGTCAGGTTGAGCTGTGGCAGGCCGTTTGGCAGTGAAATAACTTCGTTGTTGTTATAGTTGAAGTTACCACCTACTGTGAACGTAAAGCCGTTCTCAAGGCGTACTGGCGTAATGTTCAGGTCAGCTTCAACACCTTGGTTTTGCACTTCACCAGCATTGAGCAGCAAGGTTTGGTAACCTGCAGCACCTGAGATACTGGTTTGTACTGTCTGGTTCGTGCTTCGCTGGCTGTAATACGTAACAGCACCAGCAACCCGGCGCTTCAAGAAGCTCAGTTCAACACCTGCTTCAATGGAACGGGTTTCTTCAGGCAAAAGACCTGGCTGTACTAGGCCACCATTCGCCGTATAGGAAGCTGTATTTCCGAAGGGGAAACCAGCACCCAGGCCATATGTTGAGGCCAGTTGATAAGCACCTCCCGTGTTATACACACCGAAAGCTGTTGCGCCTTGCAAGTTTACTTGGCTAACCTTGGAGATACCTCCACGGATCTTGCCGTAATCGAGCCACGAAACATCCTTCAAGGCAGGTACAGCATTCGTGAAAACGAAAGATGCATCTACGCCTGGGTAGTAGAAGCTCCGGTTGTCAGGATCCAGAACTGAGATGTTGTCGTTGCGTAGCGAGCCGTGCAGGTACAGGAAATCCTTGTAGCCTACAGTCAGATCAGCATAGAAAGCGTACAAGCGGGTGCGCGCTCGGGCATCTCCACCATTGAGAATACCTACACGGTTTGCCAGATTAAAACCGTCACCAACAACAGGAACAGCCAGTGCACTAGAGCTTACAAAGTTGTAGCGGCTGTCAGTTTGCTGAATGTTATTGCCCAAGATGGCCTGCACGCTGATATCGCCGAACGTTTTGTCCATGCTCAGGAACAGGTCCGAGTTGATACGCGTAAAGTTGCTGGCCAGATCCTGTACAAAACCAGGATAGCTGGCAATCTGCTTCGGCGATCCTGGAGCAAGCGAGAACTTATTCTGCGTAGTTAGGCTGGTCTGACCGATGGAGGTAGTACCTAAGCGATAGTTTACCTTAACCCAATCCGTCAGTTTATAAGACAGGTCGATGTTACCCTGCACCGTATTACGACGATCCTTCGTGCGGTTTGCATCAAGGATGAAGTACGGGTTGTAGTAGTAGGCGTTGTAGTAACCGTAGTTTGGCTCAGCAAACGGGTTGTTTACATAGTCTTTGTACGACGTGAGAGGAGCCATTACCGTCGTGTTGAACACGTTCCAGTACACCGAAGTGTTCCGGTCCAGGTTCGAGGTAACATCAGCAACCTGCTGCGAGTATGACATGTTGAAGCCAACATTCAAGCGGCCCATTTCCCGTGACGCATTGAAGCGGAAAGAGTTCCGGTCAAACTTGTCCTTTGGGACGATACCGTTGTTGTGCAGGTTCTGGTAAGAGGCAAAGAACTTGTTCTTCTCATCACCACCCGAGAACGATACGCCGTTCTGCATTTGGTAGCCTGTGTTGAAGAAATCTTTTTTCTCATTAGGACGGGCTTCATACGACAGCATTTGCACGCTACCATCAGCTAGTTCCTGACCAAAAGGACGCATGGAACCATCGAAACGAGGACCGTACTGCTGGTTTTCGTAACCCTGATATTGGTAAGTATAGTCGTCTACTTTGTTGTTGGGGTCAAAGAAGAGTCCAGCCTTTGCATTTGCAGAGTTGTTATACCAGTCTGGCGAACCAGGTCCGAATTCTTCCTGGAACTTAGGCAGGAACGAAATGGACTCGAATTGCGAAGTATGTGAGAAAGTAACCTGCGAAGAAGTACCACCCTTTTTCGTAGTGATAATCAGTGCGCCGTTAGATGCCTGCGAACCATATAGAGCGGCTGCGTTAGCACCTTTCAGCACGTCGATAGAAGCAACGTCATCTGGGTTCAGTGCGCCCAAAACGTCGTTCGTAGAAATAACGCCGTCAATTACGATCAGCGCTTCGTTGTTACCGGTCAGCGAACGGCTACCACGCAGCGTTACACGGGGGGCTGCAGTTACGCTGTTGTTCAGAGTCTGAATCTGCAGACCCGAAACTTTACCGGCTAGGCCGTTGGCTACGTTCGTAACACGGGCCTGAGTAAGCTCTTTGCTGTCGAGAGAAGCGGTTGCATAACCAACCTGCTGCTGCTGACGCTGGATGCCCAAGGCACCCGTTACAACTACTTCACCTAGTTGCTTAGAATCGGCTCCCAGACCAATATCAATGGTGGAAGCATCACCGATAGCCCGCTCTACAGCAACAAAGCCGATAGACGAGAAGGTGAGGGTAGTTGCAGAAGCTGGGGCACTAATGGTATAGCTACCATCAGCGTTTGTTGAAACGCCAATAGTGGTTCCTTTCACCAGTACCGTTACACCAGGTAGGCCTTGGCCATTAGAGCGGTCAGTAACCCGTCCTGAGATTTGACGATTCTGCGCGGCCGCCTGCTGCAACAGTACGGGCGCGACAAGAGCCGCCGTTAATAAAATTTTTCGCATGTGAGTGAAAAACGTTTAGTGAATTGAAACTGTGCTACAAGTTATGCTTTAGTGTTCAAAAGAGAAAAAATTTAATCAGTTCTAGTAACAAGCTATCCAAGCTCCAACTTATTTATTGATCCAACATCATAGCTCTACTCAAAAATGATGGTATCTTTTCATGATAGCAATAGTTGCCAATGCAATGAATTAATATAATTATAATACAAATTATATTAATTATAATACAATTAACGATTCTGACATTTTTAAATACCGCTGAGTGTAGCCTATAGAGATATTCTTCTCCTTAATTACTTATCACCGCGCGTAGCTTTACTATAGCATAATAAGAATATGAAACTTCTATTTATAGCGAAGAGAATGTTCTTTACTGCATAAATAGATCCTTTGGAATACTGGTACTAGCCGTACGCAGTCAAGCTACTACTACGCTATAATCTACATCCAGCAACAGGACAGACTTGTTGAGGCGCACTCAGCCAGTTAAACGCGATCTGTCTTGGTCAAGTCTTTATCGAGTGTCCTGTGACACGTCTTTATATCTAACCAGAAACCATATATCTAAACTACAATATATCAATCGAAACTGATCGACCTGTATTATTCACCGTTTAGCAGAGAAATTTATATCATTCAGCGAAAAAAACAAGCTTAATTTGAATACAAAGCGGTGTTTGTTGAAATATCTCCATAACTTTCCAACCGAGCTAGCACCCTTTGCAAGTGAGAGCATCTAGTAGCTGCTTCTTTTATCAACTCCAAAACTTCACTCACACCCTATTACATGAATAAAGCATTACTTCTTGCTATACCACTAGCTACCATGAGTGTAGCGCAGGTATTTGCACAAACTCGTACTATAAGCGGTCGGGTTACTGATCGGACCACCGGTGAAGGTCTTCCTGGCGTTACAGTGCTGGTAAAAGGAACCAACAATGGTATTTCCACCAACTCGGATGGTTCTTATACGCTTACCGTTCCCGAAGCTGGAGGAACTCTAGTATTCAGCTCTGTTGGCTTTGTTCCTCAGGAGAGAGCAATTGGCACTGATAATCAGCTTAGCATTGGCCTCAGCGCCGACACGAAGGCTTTGAGCGAAGTAGTCGTAACGGGCTATGGTGGAACGCAGGATGTAAAAGAAATTACAGGCTCACAAAGCCGCGTTACCGAAGAGAAGCTCACCAACCAACCCGTACAGAGCTTTGATCAAGCCTTAACTGGCAGATCTGCTGGTGTACAAATCACCAACCCTGGTGGTACACTGGCCGATGGTGTAGCTATTCGCATCCGTGGTGTTAACTCCATTTCAAATAGCTCACAACCGCTATTTGTGGTTGATGGTGTGCCGTTGAACACCCTTACCAATGCTAACGTCTTCAACGGCGGCAATGGTACCCGTTACAACCCATTGGCAGATATCAACCCCAACGATATTCAGTCAATTGACATTCTTAAGGATGCTGCCGCCGCCGCTATTTATGGCTCGCGTGCATCTAACGGCGTTATCCTGATTACTACTAAGCGTGGTAAAGCAGGCCAAAACCGTTTGACTTTTAATTCCTACATAGGTTTTCAGGAGGCAACACGTATTCCGAAGGTTTTGAATGGAGATGACTTCAACCTCATTCAAAATGAAAAGGCATTCAATGCCAACGCTGCACGCCCTGCTCAGTACCCAACAGCTGTAATCGCCCGGGACATTGATGTGAATGGCGATGGTGTTCCAGATCGTACAGACTGGATGAAAGAAATATTCCAGAAAGGAATACAGCAAGACTATCAGGTTGCTCTTTCTGGTGGTAATGAGTTAGCCAGCTATTACGCTTCAGGCGACTGGACCGATCAAAAAGGTATCCTTACTAACAACCAGTTGAAGCGTGGATCTGTACGCTTGAACCTTGACATTACCCCCAAGAAATGGCTGAAGGGTGGTATCAGCACCAGCTATTCTAAGGCACTGAATAAAGGTGTACTCACAGATGGCTACCTCGCGGGTGTTACACTTGCAGGCTACAACGCTCCTCCAAACGTTCCGATCTACAACCCAGATGGAACCTACTATCTGAACACAGCCGGTAACTTAGGTAACGGTAACAACCTGACCCAGTACCTGCTTAACAACTTTAACCACGCGACGGCAGTTACTGAGTTGCAGCGTAACAATAACACAACCCAGCGTATTCTGGCTAATGGATACTTGACGGTTGAGCCTGTTACCGGCCTAAAGTTGACGTCTAAGTTGGGTATTGATTACTTCAACAACTTTGAGGATCAGTATAGCAGCCCTCTTATTTCCGGCCTAGGACGTTCCTACAACGGTTTGGTACAGGATAACAACCTAAACCAGACTCTGTGGAACTGGCAAAACTATGCTAACTACGACAAAACGTTTGCTGATAAACACACCGTGAACCTAACGGCTGGTGTAGAATATCAGGAGGAGCGTCAGCAGCAGATTTATACTCCTGCCGAGAACTTCGTTGATCCTAAGTACAAGGACATTCTTGATGGACTTTACTCGGGAACGTTCACAGGAGGTGGATCGAAGTATGCACGTGGTTTCCAGTCGTACTATGGCCGTGCTAACTACTCGTTTGCTAACAAGTATTATGCATCGTTCACAATCCGGAACGATGCAGACTCACGCTTCGGTAGAAACAACCAGCGCGGCACATTCCCTGCAGGTTCGCTAGCATGGCGTATCTCGGAGGAAGGCTTCATGAGCAACTATTCCTTCATCAGTGATCTGAAAGTTCGGGCTAGCTATGGTATTGTAGGTAACTCAAATGGTTTGAGCAACTACGGCTCCGTGACCTCCATCGGTGGCGGTCAATACGCTGACCTTAATGGTTTGAGTGTTACTGCCGTTGGAAACCCAAGCCTACAGTGGGAGAAATCCAAAAAGTTCGACGTTGGCTTGGACCTGTCCGTATTGAAGGACCGGATCGGGGTTACATTCGACTTTTATGATACGAACGTTGACGGCCTTGTCCTGAACGCCCCAGTACTTCTTACCACTGGTCTCCCAGGAGCATCAGTTACAAGAAACGTAGGCAAGATGTACAACCGCGGGGTTGAGCTTTCCTTGAATACGGTGAACGTACGTCTTGAAAACGGCTTTACTTGGTCTTCTCAGCTTAACTTCTCCGTTATCAAGAACCGCGTTCTTGAATTAGCTACACCAACTGATATCGTTTCCGGCGTGCAGCGGGTTGGCATTGGCAAATCTGTAGGCGTATACTATCTGCCAGAGTGGGCAGGTGTAAACCCCGAGAACGGCAATGCCCAGTTCAAGGATAAGGATGGTAACATTAAGCAATACAATCCTTCTACTCTGACTTGGACTACCCTTGCTGGCGAACCAACTGCAGCAATTGGCGCTGCAGATTTCAAGTACACCAAGAAGAGCGGTTACCCTACCATGTATGGTGGCTTTGACAACACCTTCTCCTGGAAAGGGGTTGAGTTAGGAGTATTCATGCAGTATAGCGGTGGCAACCTGATTTATAACGCCACCCGCGCTGGCCTGTTGACCAACTCACTGAACAACAACCTTGAGGAAATTAAGGACCGTTGGACTACTCCGGGTCAGAAAACGGATGTTCCTAAGCTGGTTCTGCAGGACAACATTTCAACGCAAGCGTCAACTCGCTGGTTGGAGAAAGGCGACTTCTTGCGTCTACGTCAAGTGCGTCTTGGTTACAACCTGCCCAAGCCAGCACTTGCTGCAATTGGTGGCCTGAACAATGTGAACCTGTACGTGATGGTTCAGAACGCTTACGTTTTCACGGATTATAAAGGAACAGATCCTGAGGTAAACTCGAACCGAAATAATACCAACATTGGTTACGGCATCGACAACCGCTCAGTGCCACAGCCACGGAGCTACGTTTTCGGGGTAAACATCGGTATCTAATTCCTTTTTGCTAAAAATTTGCTTCACCGCTTTATGACACATAATTCTAATTTGTTTTGGAAAGCAGCGCTCAGCGCGATGCTTCTCACTACTGCTTCAAGCTGCGACAAGGTTCTTGATCAAGCTCCTCCAGCTGCTTTCACCACTGCTGAAGGTTACAGCACCCCAGCTCGTATCGCCAGCTCAGCGCTCGGCATGTACGATGGCCTGCAAAACGCAGAATTTCTTGGTGGCCGTGCATTGATTTACGCCGACATTCGTGCTGACGATGTTGATCCTGCAGCTTACTTCGGCACGCTGGCTAATAACACGCAATTGGCCAGTGATGGTACTGCTCAGCTTGCTTGGCAGGGAGGTTACCGCACTATTTATTCGGTAAATTTCTTCTTACAAGAGCTGCAAAAAAACACAGGTATTGCTCCAGCTGACCTTGAGGCTCAGTACATCGGAGAGGGCAAGTATATCCGGGCTCTGACCATGTTCTACTTGGTGAATCTGTATGCTCAACCTTACAACTATACTGCTGGGGCCACGCACTTGGGCATTCCTATTCAGTTGGTAGCTCCTGATGCTTCAAATGCTTTCGACCCTGCTCAGAACCTTCCAAGAGCAACTGTAGCCGAAGTATATGCTCAGATTGAAACAGATCTGAACGATGCTATCACCCGCTTGCCTGAGACGTATACCACTGCTTTTAGCAAAGTGGGTCGTGCTACAAAAGATGCTGCTCGTGCACTGCTTTCGCGTGTTGAGCTGTACAAAGGTGACTACGCTAAGTCGGCTCAGCTTGCCGGTGATGTAATTACGGGTGGGCGTCATGCGCTTAATGCTTCGCCGCTGACTCCTTTCCGCACTTTTACTACCAGCGAGTCTATCTTCTCTGTAGCACAGGGCACTTCGGATAACCCTAATACCAACAACGCTATCGGTCAGCACTACGGTCCTTCGCCAGCCCGTGCTGACATCACGATTACTCCCTACATCAACATTCCGGTTACTCAGTTTGCAGCAGACGACAAGCGCCGTACGCTACTCACTACGCAGTCAACGGCGAACAACCGTTACTACACGATTAAGTACGCGGCCATCTCAGCCGACTGGGTTCCAATCTCGCGTTATTCTGAAGTTTTGTTGAACCGTGCTGAATCATTGGTTCGGACAACAAACACTGTAAATCCAGAAGCTCTGACGCTGCTTAACCAAGTACGTAGCCGCTCTACTACTCCCTATGTAGCATTTACCTCCGCTACGGAACTCTTGAACGCTATTTTGCTGGAGCGTCGTTTGGAACTTGCTTTCGAAGGTCACCGCCTGTTCGACTTGCTTCGTAATAAGCAAGGCACAACAGCCCGGGGCTCAGCAGCCGCACAGCCTTACGGCAGCCCACGTTTGATTATGCCTATCCCGCTTCGCGAGATTCAGCAGAACCCAAACCTAGTACAGAACGAGGGTTACTAATAACATAACCCTATTAACAAGAAAAGGCCCTACACAAGTAGGGCCTTTTCTTGTTAATAGGGTTATGTTATTTAATAGACTCCATTCGCAATACTACTTCCTCCTCTGAGATTGCAGGCTGAGAAAGCCATGCTATAATATTTTTAGCAACGTCATGAGGCTCTGCTAACTTGCCGGCAGAGTGGTATTCAGCAAACCTATCAGCTTCACTGAAGTTACTTACCTCTGCACTGCGGATGTGTTCTTGCATAGTGGTGTCGAGAATACCGGGGGAAAGGCTGCGGATGCGGATGCCACTGCCGCGTAGGTCTTGCTCCTTTTGGGCTGTGCGTGATAATGCATCGAGAGCAGCTTTGGAGGCAGAGTAGGCTCCCCAGCCGTCTACCGCACGTTGAGCGGCCCCGCTACTGATGTTGAGAATGGTGCGTGGAACAGAAAGACCGGAATAGGCGCTCAGAAATGTATTCATGAACATGGCCGGGGCCACAGTATTAACGTCAAAAACAAACTCGAAGTGCTCGTTCTGCTGCTCACCCACATACCCTATTTTGCCAACAACAGCCGCATTGTTAATTAGGGTGATACTCTGTGCATCCGAGTGGGCTGGGAAGACCTTATGCAGGTTGTTTTGTACTGCCAGCATATCAGAAAGATCCAGGGGCTGGTGGGTGTATCGCTCGTGCGTAATGGTGGCATGCCGGCACACACCCAGTACGGCCGTGTTGGGCTGCTGCAGGACTTCTTCGGCAAGCGCTCTGCCTAGGCCACGACTGGCGCCCGTAATGATGTAATAGTGCATAGAGGAAAGGAATGTGAAGAGAAGCAGTTAAAAAATACGGTAGAAAACGAAAAGAGGTGGCCTAGGCCACCTCTTTTCGTTTTCTACGGAGTTCAATTGAACACCATAACTGCTATGCAGTAGCCTAGAGAATATATTGACTTAGGTCGCGGTTGCGTACCATGTCCCGAAGCCGCTCTTCCACCAAATCCCGGGTGATAAGGATATGGGCATTAGGTCCGATTCGGTCTGGCACATCGAACAGGATATCGTTCAAGAGGCGGCTCATGACTGTGTGTAAGCGCCGGGCACCGATGTTTTCTACTTCACTGTTGACTTCAAAAGCAATACTCGCGAGGCGCTCCAACGCTTCATCTTCAAACGTAAGCTCTACTTCCTCCGCTTTGAGCAAGGCCTCGTATTGCTTGGTGAGGGCATTTTTAGGGTCTTTCAGAATGCGATAAAAGTCGTCTTTGGTGAGGCTCTGCAGCTCTACGCGAATGGGAAAGCGGCCCTGCAGCTCCGGAATCAGGTCGGAGGGTTTAGCAACGTGGAAGGCGCCGGCAGCAATGAACAGAATATGGTCGGTGTGAATGATGCCGTACTTGGTACTCACGGCTGAGCCTTCCACAATGGGCAATAGGTCGCGCTGTACGCCTTCGCGACTGACATCGGGGCCACCGCCACCTTTGCTGCTGCGGCTGGCGACTTTATCAATCTCATCAATGAAGATAATGCCGGCGTTTTCGGCCTGGCGGATGGCTTCGTCCTTCACCTCGTCCATGTCGATGAGCTTGGCGGCTTCCTCATCGAGCAAGATCTTGCGGGCCTCGGCAATGGTGACTTTGCGCTTGCGGGTTTTCTTAGGTATCATAGAGCCCAGCATATCCTGAATGCCAGCCATGGAGGCCTCGTCTAGGCCAGTCTGCCCGCCTATCACACCGATGCCGGGCGAGCTGTTCTGCTGCACCCGAATATCGATTTTGCGGTCGTCCATTTCGCCGCTGCGGATTTTCTCCCGGAACCGCTCGCGGGTACGCTCGTTCAGCTCGTAATCGGAGTCGGGCAGCTGGCCGCCATCAGGAGCTCCGAACCCAACGTTGGGTTTCACGGCTGCACTGCCAGAAACAGGCGGAATTAAGGCATCAAGAATCAGGTCCTCGACGGCTTGCGCGGCCTGGGCTTTCACTTCCTCTTTGCGCCGCTGCTTTACCATGTTTACGGACTGCTCCACCAAGTCGCGCACCATACTTTCCACATCGCGGCCCACGTAGCCTACTTCCGTGAATTTGGAGGCTTCTACTTTGGTGAAGGGGGCACCGGAAATACTGGCCAGCCGGCGCGCTATTTCGGTTTTACCAACACCCGTAGAACCAATCATCAGGATATTATTGGGCACTATTTCGCGCTGCATCTCGATGGGCGCATGCAACCGACGCCAGCGGTTACGCAAAGCAATGGCTACATGGCGCTTGGCATCGTGCTGCCCGATAATGTATTTATCAAGCTCGGCTACAATCTGAGCAGGCGTGAGGAACTCGGCAGAATCTAACATATAGGAAGGTGTGTAATTGGATGGGAGTGCCGGGTTATATCCCGATTGTGCAGGAAAGGTTTTGGGAGGAACGCCACATCTCCGACTGGCCTAGGCCACTCCCGCTACCTTACTCCTCTTTTTTAAACAAAGAACTCAGGTTGCGAGAAACGGTGAAGTAATTGGCTGCCCCCGACGCATGGTAGCCCGCATGCGTATAGTCCAGCTGAAACTCGCTGATGCGCAGCATGGCACCAAACGAAAACCCCGCACCGCCTGAGGTATTTTCCAGGCGTAGCTCGCGGCGCTGCAAATGATTGTAGCCCACGCGCAGGTTTAGGTTTTTGCTCAGCAGCAGCTCCCCTCCTACCACAAAGTGGCGGGCAATTTTGTCGCCAAGCGTTTTCTTAGGCTCGATTTCGTTGTTGGCTTCATCCAGCTGTCCGCGCTGGCTGGGGTCGAGATACACGATATCCAGCTGCTGCAAGTGGTGCGCCGTGAAGGAAAAGCGAAACGGGAGATGCTCCGGCTTAAACGACGTTCCTAGCTGTACATCCAGCGGCATTGGCTCGCGGCCAGCGCCATCGTAGGCCTTTAGCTGGTAGCCCGCGTTGCGCACCACCAGGCCTACCGTAAAATCCTGCTCGGGGTGTTTGAACAGTCCTCCCACATCGGCCAGCGTAGCGACGGAGTGGTTGCCGCTGATGCCTGAAACGGCCAGTTTGAGCGTACCTGCCAGCGTGAAACTGCCGCTGGTGTAGGAATCTGAGGCACTCAACGCGTATTCATTCACAGAAAACTCGCCCAGACTGTTGCCTGCCGCATCTACCTGCTCAAACCGACCATAATTCAGATACGACAGGCCTACGCCAAAGCGCCCGGCATGTGCCGTATTGAACACGTACGCGGCAGTACTCTGCTTGATATCGGCCAGATAGTCAACATAGCCTAGGGCTAAGCGCCCATCCATTTCGGCATTGAGCAGGGCGGGGTTCCCGAATAGCATGGTGCCGTCAGCATCGCGGGAGGAAACGTTTACGCCGCCAAGGCCCGCTAGTTTAGCGCTGCCGGGCAGGTTCAGGAAAGAGAAGGCCTGCTGCCCGCCAATCTGGGCCGCTACTGGCCTAGCCGCCGTGGCCAACAGGCCTACGAGAGCAAATGCAGAAATCCGACGGCGTAGCGGTGTCATCATCGTTCTAAGATACAGGGAAACCGGAGTATCCGGAGCGGGTGGCGTAAGCGCATTTTCAGTGGCTGGCACAAAAAAAGAATTGGTCTGGCGAAGCTACTCTCTACCCCTGCTACCGCAATTTTACTGGGCATGAGGTGAGGAGTGACTTCGCCAGACCAATTTCCAGGTTTAGCTTACTTCTACGCTTGGCCCAAGGGCTGGCGCGGCCTCATCCCGAACAATGAGTTTTATAGGATGCGCCACTTTCTCCTTGAGCAGCGCCACTTCCAGCACGTCATCTACACGGTCGGCGTAGTGAATCGTGACATCTTTGAGATATTCAGCCGGAATCTCGTTGATGTCTTTGCGGTTTTTGTGGCACAGGATGATGTCCTTCACGCCAGCGCGCTTAGCCGCCAGAATTTTCTCCTTGATACCACCCACCGGCAACACCTTACCGCGCAACGTAATCTCGCCCGTCATGGCCAAATGGCTCCGGATTTTGCGCTGCGTGAATACCGAGGCAATGCTGGTGAAAATGGCAATACCCGCGCTCGGCCCGTCTTTCGGTACGGCACCCTCGGGAAAATGGATGTGTAAGTCGTACTGGTCGAAGAGACGGTAATCGATATCCAGTTCTTCGGCGCGGCTGCGCAGATACGACAGCGCCGTCACGGCCGATTCCTTCATTACGTCGCCGAGCTGGCCCGAGAGTGTGAGCTTGCCGCGGCCGCGGCTTAGCAGGCTTTCAATGAACAGAATGTCGCCGCCCACGGAGGTCCAGGCCAAGCCAGTAACCACGCCGGCCGTCTCGTTGTCCTGGTACTGGTCGCGGTCGAAGATGGCGGCACCCAGGATGCGGGCAATGTCTTTGGGCTCTAGGGTAGCAGGAAATTCCTCCTTCATGGCCTTGCTTTTGGCAAGATTACGGGCCACTGCGCCCAGCTTACGCTCCAGACTTCGCACCCCCGATTCGCGGGTATAATCGTCAATCACGCGCTGCAAAGCAGCATTAGTGATGGCGGAATCTTTGGGGCCTAGGCCATGCTCGTGCAGCATTTTAGGCCACAAGTGCTTCTTAGCAATCTGGGTTTTTTCCTCCAGCGTGTAGCCGGTCAGGTCAATGATTTCCATCCGGTCGCGCAGGGCGGGCTGAATGGTTTCCAGCGAGTTAGCCGTAGCAATGAAGAGAACTTTACTCAGATCGTACTCTACTTCCAGGTAGTTGTCCGTGAAGGTGGAGTTCTGCTCCGGGTCCAGCACTTCCAGCAGCGCCGACGATGGGTCGCCGCGGAAATCGGAGTTGATTTTGTCGATTTCATCGAGCACAATCACCGGATTAGACGCGCCCGATTTCTTGATCTGGGAGATAATACGGCCCGGCATGGCGCCCACGTAGGTTTTGCGGTGGCCCCGGATTTCGGCTTCGTCGCGGACGCCACCCAGGCTCATGCGCACGTATTTGCGTCCCAGCGCCTTCGCGATGGAGCGGCCCAAGCTGGTTTTACCCACGCCGGGAGGCCCGTAGAGGCACAGAATCGGCGCCTTCATATCCTGCTTCAGCTTGAGCACGGCCAAATACTCAATGATGCGCTCCTTTACCTTTTCGAGGCCGTAGTGGTCGTCGTCGAGGATTTTTTTGGTGCGCTTCAGGTTGAAGTTGTCCTTGGTGTACTCGGCCCACGGCAGATCAAGCAGGAACTCCACGTAGTTTACGCTCACCGGATATTCGGCGGCTTGCGGGTTGATGCGAGCCAGCTTTTCCAGCTCTTTGTTGAAATGCTTGGC
Organism: Hymenobacter gelipurpurascens; assembly: GCF_900187375.1. Lineage (NCBI taxonomy): Bacteria > Pseudomonadati > Bacteroidota > Cytophagia > Cytophagales > Hymenobacteraceae > Hymenobacter > Hymenobacter gelipurpurascens. Next base: position 259,731 of record NZ_FYEW01000002.1, read on the forward strand.
TACCGCCTCCGACCACTTTTTACCTTTAGCACGCTGGCGTAGCTTTTCCACTTCCTGGTCGGGACCATCGAAGCCGAGCTCATCCTGCAGCACCTTGATCTGCTGGCGCAGGAAGTAGTCGCGCTGCTGCTGGTCGATGTCAGTGTGGACTTTCGTCTGGATTTCACGCTTGATTTCCAGCAGCTGAATCTCCTTCATCATCAGCTCCAGCAGCTGGGTGCCGCGCTCTACGCCGTCGTTGATTTCGAGCAGCTTCTGCTTCATGCCCACTTCCACGTTGATGTTGGAAGACAGGAAATGCGTCAGGAAAGACGGTGACTCGATATTCTCCAGGGCCATTTGGGCTTCCTGCGGAATCTCGGGGTTGAGCTTGAGCATCTTGGCGGCCGCGTCTTTCAACGACGACACCAGGGCTTTCACCTCTTTGGAGGTTTTGTTCGGAAACGTTTCGGGGGCGTAGGCCACCCGCGCCATTAGATAAGGCGTGCTCTGGGTTTCTGCTTCAATCTGAAACCGCGACTGTCCCTGAATGATGATGGTGGTATTGCCGTCGGGCAGTACCAGCAGCTTCAGAATTTTGGCCATCGTGCCCACCTGATACAGGTCGGCGAGGGTCGGATCGTCGCTCTGAACGTTTTTCTGGGCTACTACGCCCACTATTTTATTGCCCCGATAGGCCTTGCGCACCAGCCGGATACTCTTTTTGCGGGTTACCGTTACGGGCAACACCACGCCCGGAAACAGGACAGTGTTGCGCACCGGCAGCAGCGGGAGGATAGCAGGCGAATCATCGGGGCCCAGGGGCTGGTCGGGGTCGGTAGCCACAATGGAAACCACTTCGGCCGGATCTTCACTCATCAGCAGAAAGGAAGATAAGGAGGAGTTATTCGAATCGGATTGACTCATGGGCAGGACGGAGGGAAAGGGAAAGCCGGATGCCAGAATGACAGCCGAGGCGACAAGCGCCCTTGCCCGAAGCAGGATATTCTTTCGAAGGTACGGATTCGGCAAGTGCCGTGCCACGCTGGCACTTGTGCATTTTTGCCGGTAACAAGCCGCCAACCCGGCACCTTTCCGTGCTGAATACCGCCAGTCCGGCAGAATGAAATCAGCCTCCATGGGCATCAAAAATTTCCTATTTTTGATTTTCCTTGCGCCGGTCTATCCTGCCTCCGTGCCTACTATTGTTATGCTCCGCTTTTCCCGTCTGCTTCTCCCCTGCCTGGTATTTTTTCTAACGCTAGGTCTATCCGGAACTAGCCACGGACAGCAAAAAGGTGGCCTACCGAACACGCAACGCAAGCTTTCGGGCAAGATGACGCAGCGCTTGCGTCTGCGCAACGACGGCACGCCCGATTTCCCGAACGTCAATCGCATTCCCTATTTTCAGGACAAAAAGGCACTCCGCGAAATCCAGAAGGCGGAAAAGCGCAAGAACTGGACCGCAGCCCGCAACCTGCTGGACGCGTACGTAGGCCAGTTCGGCATCGAGAATTTCTACAAAGACACCAATATGCTCTGGCGCCTGGGCCAGCTCTGGGAGAAAGCCGACAACGAAAGCCGCGCCAAAATCTTCTATAGCCTGGCCCTTAAGCACCGCCGCCAAGACCTCAAGAAGGTACAACTCTACTATGATTCGCTGGAGCAGAAAGATGCCGATCTGTACGTTCCGCTCAAGACCTATTACGATATTGTAGAATACCGCAAAAATATTGTGGCTTTCCGACCGCCCAAAGGTGTGTACACCACTATGGGCGACATGATCAACTCCAGCTCAGAAGATTACGGCCCAACGCTTAGCGCTGATGCCGATGACCTGATTTTTACCTCGAAACGCAAGCGGCGGGGCATCAACAATGTAGTAGACGAGGACCTGTACAAAGCGCACTTTGAAAACGGCGTTTGGAGCGAGGCGGAGCCCCTGCCCAAGCCCATCAACTCGCCTTACAACGAAGGCTCGGCCTGCGTGAGCAAGGATGGCAAAACGCTGTATTTCGCCCGTTGCGAGTGTCCCACCTGCCACGGCAACTGTGACCTGTACGTTTCCACGTTCAAGGAAGGCCAATGGAGCGTACCGAAAAGCCTGGGCACCAGCGTAAACTCTACCGCTTGGGATTCGCAGCCAACCCTTTCGCCGGGCGAAGACACGCTGTATTTTGCCTCAGACCGGCTCGGTGGTTTTGGCCTCTCCGATATCTGGTACACCGTGAAGCAAAAGAACGGGCAGTGGAGCCATGCCCAGAACATGGGGCCTACCGTGAATACGCGCGAGAGCGAGGTGAGCCCTTTTTATCACCCTCTCTACCATGTGCTGTACTTCTCCTCACGGGGGCAGCTGCTGAACTTCGGCGACTTCGATATCTATAAAACGTATCGGGTGAAGGGGCGCTGGCAGGAACCCATCAACATCGGGCCACTGGTGAACGGGAAAGGCTCGGAGTATTACTTCACCATCGATTCTGACTCCAAGAAGCTCTACTATGCGCGCTCAGAGGAGAAGGACATGAAGAACCTCGACCTGTTCTCCTTTCCGCTCCCCATGGAAGCGCAGCCCCTGGCCACCACGCACGTAGAAGGCACCCTGATTGACTCGGTAAGTAGCAAGCCGCTCAATGGCATCGTCAGCATTATCGATACCGACAACGGGATTGAAGTAGCCAGCAAGTATTTGCGCGATGATGGCTCCTTTGATTTCGACCTGATTGAAGGCTCCCACTACGTGATGCTCATTCAAAGCCCCGACTTTTTCAGCGTGGAGAAAAGCTTTGCGCTGAAGAACGACACGGTGATGAAGCTCATGACCAACTCCATCGACTACAAGCTGCCGTTGGTGTTCAAGAATATTGAGTTCGATCAGGACAAAGCCACTATTCGGGCGAGTATGCACCCCATTCTGGACCGGATTGCGGTGTTTATGGTCGACCATCCCACGTTCCGCCTCAGCATCTCGGGCCACACCGACTCCAAGGGCGACGCCGATTTCAACATGACGCTCTCCCAGGATCGGGCGGAGTCTATTCGCCGGTACATCGAACAAAAGGGCAAGCTCAAGCCCAACCGCATCGAAAGCATGGGCTACGGCAGCACCCAGCCGCTCCGGCCAGAAGCCACCCCCGAAGATGCCCGCACAAACCGCCGGGTAGAGTTCCGCCTGATTAAGCCCGAAGGCGAGGACGAAAAGAAGGATACCGGCGCCGGCAGCGGCTGGTAGGCCACCCAAACTATGGCAGCTATTACCTCAGCCACCCAGCGCTTCTACCGCTATGTGGCCGCCGAAGTCTGCTGCTTACTCCTTTCCTATATTCCGTGGGTATTTGTGCTCACGTTGCCCATGTACCTTATCCTGGCAGCTCAGCTTTACTTTTTTAGAGAAGCCGTTTTGGGTGAAAGCCGCGGGCAGCTGCGGTCCGTTTTTCCTGTGGCTTACTGCGTTGCTTCTGTGGAAGCATTTTACGCATCTCTAAGCTACCACTTGAGCTGTTGCTGCTCCTGACCGTCGCGGAAGAGCAGGCTTTGCTTCTGGCCGTTGGCTTCCAGGTTCACGATGTTCATCTGATCGGGGAACACATCCAGGAAGAGCTTATGGGTAAGTGAAAGGCTCTGGACTGGTCTAGCGAGCTTCACCGTGAAATATACCCAATGAGAATCGTGCTCATGCTGAATACCCATAAGGGTAATCGGTAGCGCCTCGCCGGGCTTGGTGCCAACCTGCACGGAACGGCGTAGCAATTGCAGCACCAGCGTATTCACCTGCGCCTTCGGTGATTTATCCAGACTGATGGCCGAGGACTGGCCTACGGACAGCGCCTTCTCAAAATCATCACTGAAGAGCTTGAGCGCCACTTCTACCTGGAGCTTCTGCGGATTGTAGCGCAGCTCCATGATGCTGGCGTGGTAGGCATGGGCCCAAGCCGCCAGACTCAGCAACAAGGCCACGGGGAGCAGCAGAAAAAGACGACGTGTCATAGGAAAAGCGAGGTATGAAAGCGCGTATAATGCAGAAGACCTTTCGGCCTTGGCACGGGCCGCTCAGGTAGAACGACTATCGTGCCAACGCAAAAAGGTCTTGCTGTTGCTGTGGGGGTGGCCTAGAAGTGGAATAATGTCTTGAACAGACCGTTGCCCAGCACAAATACCATCAGCATCAGAATGAGGGCCATGCCTACTTTCTGGGCACCTTCCAGGAATTTGTCGGAGGGCTTACGGCCGGCAATCATTTCGTAGAGCAGGAAGATGACGTGGCCACCATCGAGGGCCGGAATGGGCAGCAGGTTCATGAAGGCCAGCACCATGGACAGCATGCCCGTAAGTGTCCAGAAACGCAGCCAGTCCCACTTACCGCCGTACTGCTGGGCAATTTCAATGGGGCCGCCCAACGACTTGCGCAGGGAAGCTTCCCCCTTGAAAATCTTGCCGAAGGCTTTCATTTGGGTGGTTACCACGCCAAAGGCTTGCTTCGTGCCAGCCGGAATAGACTCGACCAGCCCGTATTGGCGGGTGGCGTAGTGCAACAAGGACTTCGGCTTGAAGCCAATCTTGCCGTCATCATCTACAGTTACGTTCAGGGTAACGGGCTGGCTGGCGCGCTCCACCTGCAGCGGCACGGTTTTGCCCGCATTATCTTTTAGCGCTTTCTGCAGCTCGGGGAAGAACTGGATTTGCTGAGCACCGACCTTCAGCACCCGGTCGTTGGGCTGTAGGCCTGCTTTGGCCGCCGGGCTGCTGCTTACTACCTCATCTACTACAAATGGGTCGAGGGGCAATACAAAGGCCGATTGACCTTCATCGGAGAGGCGGTCCATGAAGTCGTTGGGCACTGGCACATCCACGAGTTGGCCATTGCGGTCAACGGTGTAGTAGCCATTGTTGCCCAGCACTACTTCGGGGCTGTACACATCATTGAACTCCGTGAACGGGCGGCCATTGATCTTCACGATTTTGTCGCCGGTCTGGAACCCGATTTCCTTGCCCAGCTCATTCGGTACCACGCCATACTTCACTTCCGAAGCAGGCAGGTAGCTTTCACCGTACTTGAAAGTAAGCAGCGAGAAAATCACGATGCCGGTGATGACGTTCATGATGATGCCGCCCAGCATCACAATGAGGCGCTGCCAGGCTGGCTTGGCCCGGAACTCGTTGGGCTGCGGCTCGGCGGCCAGCGCGTCAGCATCCTGGGTTTCGTCAATCATGCCGTGGATGGCCACATAGCCACCCAGCGGAAACCAGCCCAGGCCGTACTCCGTTTCGCCGATTTTCTTTTTGATGAGGGCGAAGTTCATCACGCCCGGCAGCGGAAACAGGAAGTCGAAGAAGATGTAAAACTTATCGACCCGGATCTTGAAGTATTTAGCGGCTGCAAAGTGTCCGAACTCGTGCAGGCCAACCAGTATGGAAAGGCCCAGCAGCATTTGCCCGGCCATGATTAATCCTTCCAAAGAGAGTAGAGTAATGAGGTGATGAGTAAGAGCGGCTGGCCTTCGAGCAACTCAGCTGGCCAGCGGTAAAGAGGCAGTACACAAACAACGCACCGAACGGCGCCGACGTGCCCGAAGCCCAGCATTTCGGCCACGGTGTCAGGCCTGGCCTACGAGCTCCCGCGCAATGCGGCGGGTTTCGTAGTCGGTCTGCACGTAGTCGTCGAGGGTTGGAGTGGCAAGGTACGAAACCCGCGCGAGGCTGGATTCTACTACATCCGACATCTGCAGAAAGCCAATTTCATCGCGCAGGAACGCGGCCACGGCAATTTCATTGGCAGCGTTCAGGATGCAAGGCGCGTTGCCGGCCCGGCTCATGGCCTCAAATGCCAAGCCCAGGTTGCGGAATGCGCTGGTATCAGCCTGCTCAAACGTCAGTTTTGGGTAATCGAGGAAGGAGAAGCGCGGGAACGTATTGGGCAGCCGCTGCGGGTAGCCTAGGGCATACTGAATCGGCAGCTTCATATCGGGCAGGCCAAGCTGCGCTTTCAGGGAGCCATCCTCGAACTGCACCAGGGAATGCACGATGCTTTGCGGGTGCACTATCACCTCAATCTGGTCGTTGCGCAGGTCAAACAGCCACTTGGCCTCAATCACCTCCAGGCCCTTGTTCATCAGGGAGGCCGAGTCGATAGTGATTTTGGCGCCCATGTCCCAGTTGGGGTGCTTCAGGGCCTGGGCCTTCGTCACTTGGGCCAGCTGCTCGCGGCTGCACCCCCGGAACGGGCCGCCGGAAGCCGTGAGAATAATTTTCTCAATCGGGTTCTGCTCCTCTCCTACCAGACATTGGAAGATAGCGGAGTGTTCCGAATCGACGGGATACAGGCCTACGCCGTGCTGCTTCACCAGATCGGTGATGAGTTGACCGGCTACTACCAGCGTTTCCTTGTTGGCCAGCGCAATGGTTTTGCCGGCCCGGATGGCGCGCACCGTGGGCAGCAAACCAGCGTAACCAACCATAGCTGTCAGCACTACATCGGCATCGTCGCGACCAGCCACATCGGCTAAGGCGGCGGCTCCGGCCAGCACTTCGGTTTCGGGCTGCGAAGCCAGCGCCGCTTTCACCGTTTCGTACTTGGCTTCGTCACCGATAACTACGGCCGCCGGCCGAAACTCGCGGGCCTGCTGAATCAGCAACTCGGCATTGGAGTGGGCCGAAAGCGCCGTGACGGTGAAGCGGCCGGGCTGGCTACGGATTACGTCGAGGGCCTGGGTACCGATGGAGCCGGTGGAGCCGAGGAGGGTGACGCGCTTGGGAAAGGAATCAGGCATTGGGAAGATTGGGCGAGCGGGAACAACAAAGTTACACGAAGCCTCGCCAGTTGTTGCCGCCACTTTATTTCTGGACTTGTGCCTCTACAGCACGGCGCTGAAATTTGCGCTGTTGTATCTGTTTAAATTGCTCGTGGCTAACCTGGTAGCGCGACACAACAGAATCTACGGCATACTCTATTGCATCCTGAGTCTCACGTACTGGTTGCTTCTGCACCTCTACGAAGCAAAAAAGGGTTGGCGCATCAAACCAGCCATACGCTTCATCGCCAACGTCGCCATCCGAAGCATCAGCAGCGACGATCTGCTTGCTGATAAGCTTGTTCTGCCTGTCATATACCAATCGCAATAAGTCAGACTTATACTCCCCATCATACGACAGAAGGGTAATGACTTTGCGCAGGGCCGTATTCTCTTGAATGGAATAGAAGTGGTAAGGTTTATAGATACTGTGTGCCATAGACTGCTGCAGGTATTTGCGCTCTTCGGCCGCCGTGAGCTGCACCAGCTTATCGGTTTGCCCTATCCTGAACGTATCCAGCCTGGCCGCTTTGAACTGCGCTGGGTTCAGAAAGCCATCTGCCGCTTTCGCCGCCAGTGTATCCGCCATGCCAGCGGTGGACGGGCCAGTAGCAACGGCCGAGGCTTCAGGTGGCCTAGAAGTGGTAACAGCGGTATTTTCTTCCTGCGCGGCGCACCCAACACATAACCACAGAACCAACCAGTATAGCTTCTGCATGTCCTACTGAATAGCCGAAATTTTCACGGGCTTGCCATTGAACTGCGCCTGCTCTCCAGCGCGCTTACCCGCCAGTGCCGCCGCAACCGGCGCGGCCGGCGAAACGGCGAAGTAGTCTAGGCCACTTACCGTGAGCTTGCCGGCGCTGATGCTGATGTAGAAGTGGCCTAGGCCAGTCTGGACCAGGGCGCCGGGCCGCACGGTGTCACAGGGAAGCTCGGGGTTGATGCGGGCCAGCTCCCCTTGCAGCTGCTGGGCCTGGCGAAGCTGCACAGTGTTTCGGTCGCGCTCGTTCTGGGCCATGGCGCGGCCGGTTTCGTACTTGTCGCCGGCGCTGCTCTTGGTTTCGGAGTTGGCCGATTCCTGCGCGGCCTGAATGGCGGCCTGGCAAGCATCTATGCGCTCCTGCACATAGGCCAAGCAGGCGGCGTGAAGTTGGGATTTGATCAGCTGGTTTGCGCCTGCCATAGTAGTTCAGAATCGTTTTCGACTTGCCAAGTTAGCAAGAGGTGGCCTAGGCGGTTGAAGGAAGCTACTTCAGCTGGTATGGAGAATTCAAGTCGGCACCGATGAGGCTCATCTTCTTTGTTGTCGTAAGCCACACTTAAAGCCGCATGACCCTGAACATCATAACAATACACTTTTAAGACAAACTGTATTGGCCAATCGCATTCGAACGCAGCATAAGAATTTATTCCCGCCTCAGGGAAGGCAATAAGCTGTTCACCAAACTCCCGTAACGTGTCCAAATCACCAAAGAAGTGCCCATGGGCCTCGATTTTTCCCTTTGAAGCAGTCAGGTCAAACGTACAATCTCCGTCGTGATCAACGCTGGCGCTAATTCTTATTGTCCCTTCGTTCATCTTTCGCTTTTCAACGAGCCGCTTTACTTTAACACCACATTCACCAGCACAGGAAAGTGGTCAGAGGGATAAAGCCCGCGCATGGAATCGGTTAGCACGGCATAATCCAGCACCTCGAATTGCTTGCTTACAAATACATAATCGATGCGGTCCTGCAGCGGAGCGTCTAACTTAAAGCCTTGAAACGTACCCACCGGGCCGTAAGGTGGCTGCTTGGCAACCTGGAAAGCGTCGCGCAGCAGTGTTTGCATGGTCTTTATCTGATCCGTGTCGGGCGTGGAGTTGAAGTCTCCGACGCAGATAATGGGCGCGTTTTTGGCAATCTCCTGGATCTTCTGCACCATCAGGTGGCCCGATTGGCGGCGGGCTTCCACGCCCTCATGGTCGAAGTGTACGCTGAAGAAGTAAAATTCTTGGTTCGTCTTCAGATCCTGAAACCTTGCCCAGCTACAGATTCGGTTGCAGCAAGTGGCATCCCAGCCTTTGGAGGGCTCGTTGGGAGTTTGGCTGAGCCAGAAGTCGCCGGATTGGAGCAGTTTCAGCCGGCTTTTCTTGTAGAAGATGGCCGAGTGCTCGCCGCTTTCCTTCCCATCGTCGCGGCCGTGGCCTACGAAGGCGTATTCGGGTAGCTCGGCTACATCGTTGAGCTGTCCCCGAAAGCCTTCCTGCGTCCCGAACACATCGAAGTTGTGGTAGCGCACCAGATTTTTCACTAGCTCCTTGCGGTTGGGCCAGGCATTCACGCCGTCGCTGGCCACGTTGAGGCGCAGGTTGTAAGTGGCCACACGCAGTGCTACGGGAGTTTTTTGGGCCAGTGTGGAGTGGCCTAAGAGCAATCCGCTCAGGAGTAAGAAAAGAATCTGACGCATAGGATAAGGCGGTTTGCAGGCTGTTTGACGTCCTAGGCCACCTTGGATAAGATGGAGTGAAATAGGAGTTTACTCATTACTTTGGAAAAACGGTAATCCAGGAGATTCTGGCGGTGCTGACGACGATGGGAGAAGAGAAGTCTTTCGAGTAACTGCCCACGTCTTTCTGCTTCGCGAATGCGTAGCTGATGGCGCTTCTGCTTCCTTTTGCAGATGCCACCTGCAGGTTCTGGTCGTAGTCATCCATTAGATCTTGCCCGATGGTAATGCCAGGAAGTGCCGCACGCAGTGCACCGGACGTACTCCCAACCCCAATATTTTTTGTGGTTCGATAGGCTGTGTGCAGTGCAATCAATCCGCTGATTTTTCCGGGCTTCTCCTCATCTTCAAAATAGACAAAGAGCGGCTGCTTTCCTTGCGCTACCTGAATGCCGCTTGGTGTATCGCCTTCCCCGTACCATCCGTAGCGGGTCACAAATACAGGCTGGAAGGTGCACCCCTGGTACACCTTGCGCAATTCAGTGGTTTGCATTCCTATTTTGGCCTTGCCTACCGAGGTTTCAGTAATGATTTCAGTAATGATAGGAACATCCGAAAATACAGCGGCAGGAAGCTGGTCACTGTGCGCTGATTGCAGCCAGCTCATCAGAAACGCAAACAGATACATAGGCCTACAATGATTACGGTATGATGTCTGGGTGAAATGTGGGCCGATATCTTATCCCAACAACCCCTCCGCCACCGCGCGGTCATTACTCAGCCTAGGCACTTTATTCTGGCCGCCTAGTTTGCCCAGGCTTTTCATATACCGCTGAAACGCTCCGGCCGGCAAAGGCGTGAGCTGCAGCGGCGCCAGAATATGGCCCGTCAGCAAGTCGTCGTAGTACACATTGCGGCGGCGTAGGCCAGTATCGAGGGCAGCGGCGAAGGCGGCGGCATCGTGGGGTGGCCTAGCGAATTCGATAAGCCACTCGTGGCGTGATGGTATAGTGGGGTCGTCGCTGACGCGGGGAGCTACGGTGAATTCTACCACTTCCACCTCCGGGTGCTGCTGCATGGCGTCGCGGAGGGTTTGCTCTACTTCTTCGCCGATGACGTGCTCACCGAAAGCTGAAAGGAAATGTTTGATGCGGCCCGACACCACCACCCGGAACGGGTATTTCTGGGTGAAGCGCACGGTGTCGCCGAGGCTGTAGCCCCAGAGTCCGGCGTTGGAATTTAGCACCAGCGCGTACTGCTTATCCAACTCCACATCGGCCAGCGTGAGGCGGGGCGGGTTCTTCTCGAAAAACCGCTCAGCCGGGATAAACTCGAAGAAAATACCTGCATCCAGCAGCAGCAGCATGCCAGGGTTGCCGGGCTCATCCTGAAAAGCCAAAAAGCCTTCCGAAGCCGGAAACAGCTCGATGCTATCTACTGGCCTACCAATGGTTTCGAATAGCTTTTTACGGTAGGGCTCGAAGTTGACACCGCCATACACGAACAGGTCAAACCCCGGGAACACCTCTCCTACTGGCCTACCAGTGCGTGCCACTATGCGGTCAAAATACATCTGTACCCACGGCGGAATCCCGGAAATCAGGCTCATGGGTTGAGGCAAGGTTTCCTCTACAATACGGTCGAGCTTGGTTTCCCAGTCCTCGATGATGTTGGTCTGGTAGGTAGGCAGCTGGTTGCGGCGCAGGTAACCCGGTACGTGGTGGTTCACGATGCCCGAGAGCCGGCCCGTATGAATGCCGCCCACCGTTTCCAGCTCCGGCGAGCCTGATAAAAACATGAGCTTACCATCCAGAAACCGGCTTTTGCCGGTCTTGTGCACATAGTGCAACAGCGCATCACGGGCGCCATTGATGTGGTTTGGGATGCTGTGCTTAGTGAGGGGAATGTATTTGGCGCCGCTGGTGGTGCCACTGGTTTTGGCCAGGTAGAGCGGTTTACCGGGCCAGAGCACGTCCGGCTCGCCGGCTTTCACACGGTTGAAGTAGGGGCTCAGCGCCTCGTAATCGCGCACGGGCACCTGCCAGGTCAGGTCCTGCACGGTGCGCACTCCCTCCAGGTGATGGTCGCGGCCGAAGGCAGTGCGGGCGCCCTTGGCCAGCAACGCCTGCAATACCCGGTGCTGAGTCCCGATGGGGTCCTTCTGCCACTGGGCGTACTGGCGGGCAATATAGGAGGCCAAGGGCTGGCTCAGAGTAGATTTCAGGCCCATAATAGGAGTAAAGTGGTGAAGTGGCGAAGTTGTGAAGGTTTCCGGATACCGCTTCACCTGGTGTCAGCCAAAGGTACACTTCGTTAAAATCTGGTTGGCCCACGTATAGACTCCCGAAGCTCATCTTTTTACCTGCTGCTCCCGTAACAACTTCACCAATTCACTCTTCACAACTTCACTTCATCATGATAAATCAGCGCGGAAATGCCGTATGGAACGGCGACATCAAAGGCAGCGGCGAAATAACGACCCAGAGCGGCACAGTAAAAGCGCCGTACTCAGTAGGCGCCCGCTTCGCCGGTGAGAAAGGCACCAACCCCGAGGAGCTGATCGGCGCGGCCCACGCGGGTTGCTACACGATGTTCCTGACGGGCCAGCTCACGAAAGCCGGCGCTCAAGTGAAGCAAATCCGTACGGAGTCGAAGGTGACGCTGGATACCTCCGGCGAAGTGCCGAAGGTGGTGAAGATTGTGCTAACCACGGAAGGCGAAGTGGAGGGCATCTCGCAGGAAGAATTCCAGAAGCAGGCCGAAAATGCCAAAGAGCACTGCCCCATCTCGCAACTGCTGAGCGCCGTGCCCGAAATGGAGCTGGCCTCGGCAACCCTCAAATAAAGCAAGCAGCCGCAAAATGCGGTAATTGAGCTAATCAGAGCCTGTTGCTTTCCCGGAAGCAGCAGGCTCTTTTGGTAAACGCAGGTGGCCTAAGAACGTGGTTCAGGAACTATTCGCTTATTTTGCAGCCCCCAGCGACTTTACTTCGCCCTTATGCCTCCAGCTTCTACTCGTATTCGTCTTCAGCCCGCCAATACTTCTCGCATTCCCTTTTGGGGCCAGCTCTTCATTGGCTGCGTCTGGATTGCTTATACGCTCTCTCTAATTGTTACCGACAGCGGCCTGAACGATCTGCACTTCCTGCACTATGTGTTTCTGGTGTTCAGCCTGATTTATGTGGGCTACGTGCTGGTGCACAACGCACCCGTTTTCGGCACGCAGAGCTATCTGGAGTTCACGCCCGCCTACATTGTACACAAAGACGGTCTATTTCGTCCTAAGCAGGCTTTCCCAGCCGAGGATATTACTGGCCTAGAGTTGGTGCCCCAGCAATTGCGGGTGCAACTGAAAGAAGGCGGCACCTATGCCCTGAGCCTGCGCCAGGTGAAAGGCACGAAGCGGAAACGCGCCCTGCGCGAACAAATCCGCGGCTTTGCCAGTAAGCACAACATTCCGCTGCGCGACACCCAGACGCCAGCGTAGTGGCCTAGGCAACTTTATCATCACCAAAAAAGCCCGCTCCTATTCTGGAGCGGGCTTTTTTGGTGAAGTCTTGTAGGAATTAGAACGTCATGCTGAGCTTGCCGAAGCATCTCTACCGCTTGGTAGGCCAGTATGTCAGCGGTAGAGATGCTTCGGCAAGCTCAGCATGACGTTCCGGGGCTTCAGAGAATGCCTCTAGATTACTTGCCAGCAAACTTTTTCCGCAGGTCCTGAATAGTGCTGCGGAAGCTTTTGTCCGAGTCAATCAGGTCCGAAACCGTCTGGACGGAGTGGATGACGGTGCTATGGTCGCGGCCGCCGAAGTGGTGACCGATACTTTTGAGGGAATGGCTGGTGTGCTCTTTGGCGAAGTACATGGCCACCTGCCGCGCCGTTACCACTTCTTTCTTGCGGGTTTTGGCCTTCAGCAAGTCTAGGGGCACGCCGAAGTATTCGGCGCAGGTTTTCTGGATGAAGTCTAGATTTACCTCGGCCTCTACTTCCTCAATAATGTGACGCAGGGCCTGCTTTGCCATTTCCAGGTCAATCTCGCGGCGGTTGAGGCTCGACTGGGCTACCAGAGAAATCAGCACGCCTTCCAGCTCCCGCACGTTGGTGTTCACGGAGTGCGCCAGGTATTCCACCACCTGCGGCGGGATGTCGATGCCATCCTGCTGCATTTTGTTCTGAATGATGGCCATGCGCGTCTCGAAGTCGGGGCTTTGCAGGTCGGCTGTGAGGCCCCATTTAAAGCGCGACAATAAGCGGTCTTCTAGGCCTACCAGGTCACGGGGTGGCCTATCGGAGGTCATCACGATTTGCTTGCCGGCTTGGTGCAGGTGGTTGAAGATGTGGAAGAACATCTCCTGCGTCTTGTCCTTGCCCGACAGAAACTGCACGTCGTCCAGAATCAGGATATCCACCAGCAGGTAGAAGTTCGCGAAGTCCTGCACCGCATTGGAGCGCAGACTCTCGATGAACTGGTTCGTGAACTTCTCCGCCGACACATACAGCACGAATTTATCGACGTTGGTGGCTTTGATGTGGTTGCCGATGGCTTGCACCAAATGTGTTTTGCCCAGGCCTACGCCCCCATAAATCATGAGGGGGTTAAAAGACGTAGTGCCCGGCTTATTCGCTACCGCCAAGCCAGCGGAGCGCGACAGGCGGTTGCAGTCGCCCTCAATGTAGTTCTCGAAGGTGTAGCTGTGGTTAAGCTGGGAGTGCAAGTAATTCCGATCAATGGCCTTGCTAGCCTCGAAGGGGTTGCGCAGCGTAGCCTGCTGCTGGGGTGCCGCAGCCGCAGCCGCCACATTCCGTGCCGACGACGACATAGGACCGGAAGCCAGGGCCGCCGCCGGAGTAGCTTCGGGCGCTGGCCCAGAAGCTTTGTGCGAAGTAGGCAGGTTGAGGGTGCGCGGCTTTGTCTGGGCGTTGCCGTTATCCACCACAATGGAGTACTCCAGCCGGCCTTCGGGGCCTACCTCCTGGTAGATGGCTTTCCGGAGCACATCCACATAATGCTCCTCCAGCCACTCATAAAAGAATTGGCTGGGCACCTGAATGATTAAAACATTATTGTGGAGCTGTACCGGGACGATGGGTTGGAACCACGTCTTGAAGCTCTGCTCACCAATATTTGCCTTGATGACGCGAAGACAGTTGACCCATACGGTTCGGCAATCCTTCAGCATCAATCAAATAGGGCAGCAGCAACAGGTGCAGGGTGAGGGGAATGGAGAAACCACCGCAGGCCGAAAAAAGGCCCGTTTTTTTAAGAGGGAGACAAAAATGTGGAAAAGTCAGGAGACAAAAAAACGCTCCGAACTCTTGCTTTTTACGCTTCGCGCACAGGCATGACCGAAGCAGCAGCAACAGCCGGCCGGCGCGAGCCCCGCTCAAAAGAATAATCTAAACGGCCGAGGTTAATACCCGACCAGCCCACTTGGTTAATCAGGGTCTGGTGGCCGTTCGGGCCGGCTACACTGTCGGGCTTTTCCAGGAACGTATGGGTGTGGCCACCCAAGATCAGATCGATGCCGGGGGCGCCAGCGGCAAGCTTAAAGTCGTCGATTTTTGCGCTCTGATATTTATAGCCGAGGTGCGAGAGGCAAATAACCAGGTCGCACTTTTCGGGGCCGCGCAGCTTCTTCACCATATCGTTGGCTACGGCAATGGGGTCGAGGTACTTGGTGGCGCCAAAGTTCTTGTCGGCTACCAGCCCGGCCATCTCAATCCCGATTCCAAACACGCCCACCCGAATACCCTGCTTATCGAACACCTTGTACGGCTGGAACTTACCGGCCAGAATGGTATCGGAGAAATCGTAGTTGGCAATCAGGAACGGGAACGTGGCGTTGGGCAGCTGCTTCTGCAGGCCTTCCAGGCCATTGTCGAAGTCGTGGTTGCCGAGGGTGCTGGCGTCGTACTTCATCTGCGACATGAGCTTGTATTCGAGCTCCCCCATGAAGAAGTTGAAGTAGGGCGTGCCCTGCCAGATGTCGCCGGAATCTAGCAGCAGCACGTTGGACTCCTCTTTGCGCACCTGCTCAATCAGCGAAGCGCGGCGGGCCATTCCGCCCATGCCAGCATACTGAGCGGCATTATCGGGGAAGGGCTCGATGCGGGAGTGCATATCATTCGTATGCAGAATAGTGAGGCGGGTTGCCTTGTTATCGGCAGCGGCGGCGGGCAGGCTCACGCCCAACAGGGCTACGCTGGCGGCTCCTAGGCCAGTATGTTTCAGAAATTCGCGACGATCCACGGGATTGATTTCTTGAGGTACTGAGTTTGCTGATGGCTGATGAGCGGCTAGCCGGAAGCTTCCGCCCTACCGGCCTCTTACTTCACGCGGCCTTCTACTTTGGCCTCAATGAGCTTGCCTTGCTTGGTTTGCTCTCGAATGGCTTCGATGAAGGCGCTACGGAGCAGCACATTGGTGTGGCGGAACTTAACCGGCTTGAAGAACACCATATTGTCGCCGCCCGTGGCCAGGTAGTCAGAAATGGCGATGGTGTATGTCCGGGTCAGATCCAATGGTTTGCCGTTGATAAGCAGGTTTTGGGGCTTGCCCTCCGGCGAAACCGTGAATGCAGCTCCTGAAACGGGCATTTTGGTGCGCGCGGCGTAGTCGAACAACTCTTGCACTACAGGGCCGGGAGCATCTATCACCACCAGCTCATTCTCAAACGGCATGAGCTCAAAAATAGAGCCTACCGTAACGGGGCCGGCCGGAATAGGAGCCCGTAGGCCACCATTCGACATCACGCCCAGGTCAACGGGCTGGCCAATCTCCTTGCTGGCCCGCATCCGCTGAATGTCGGACGTGAAGTTGGAGAGCGGCGACTCGCCGTTGTTCTTCGTGATGGCCACGGGAGCGGTGCCAATTACCTCGGTCATCTGGGCCGTTACGCGCTGGCGGTAGGGCTCAATGGTGGCGGCGGCCGTCGGGTCGTCGGGGATGGATTTGCCGACGGGCAGGCCCGTTACGGGCGCTAGCTGCGCTTTAGGCTGGTAAACAGCGCGCTGGCAGGCCGGCGCCAGAGCTACGGCCGTTAGCAGGCCCAGGGCCGCCACGCGAGAACGAAGGAAGTGCATCAGGTTCAGAGGGGAAATGAAATCCGAGGGGCAAAGATACGGCACCCGCGCGGGAGTTGCGCGGCCTAGGCCAGTACCCGGAAGCAGCCGGTGGCAAAACAGCCCGTGGCGGGCGCCAGTTCAACGCGCCTTATCTCGGGAGTTAGGGCCATTAATCAAGGAGCTTGGCTGATCAGTATCGGTCTGTATACTTCATCTGTTGAAAGCCTGATTATGGCAAGTGGCCTAGGCCTCTCTGGCAAACACCTGTTTATGCCTCCGAAACGGTATCTTTAGCCCGCTTTCCTTTGCCTGATTTCCACCCCACCCCGCCGAATTATGGCCGATTCGCCTAGCTCCACCCCGGTTTCCTTTTCTGAGTTTGAAGCCGTCACGACCACGCAATGGCAGGAGCGCATTCGCCGAGACCTGAAAGGACAGGACCCGGCCACGCTTACCTGGAATACTCCCGACGGCCTCACCCTGGAGCCCTTTTACCACCGCGAGGCGCTGGACTCACTAGGCGGCGCGCCCACGCCCCTAGTGCGCACGGCTTCGGCCTGGCGCAACGTGCCTACCTACACCGTCCCGTCCGGCGACCGGGGCCACGCCGCCATCAGCCGCGCCGCCGAAGGGCTGCGCCGCGGGGCTGATGGGGCCCACTTCCTGCTCTCAAATGCGGCTGCGTTTGATGTGGGCTACCTGCACCAGCAAATGCCACTGCACAGCGCCTATGTAGGCTACTCCATGCGGAGTGGCCTAGGCGAGCTGGTGCAGCGCCTGCAGGAGCTGGAGCTCACGCCCCGGGGCTTTGTAGTCCTCGACCCCATTACGTGCCACGCGCCCGATATGTCTGCGCAGTTTGGTGAGCTTCGGAAGGCAATGCTGCTGGCGCAGGGCTGGCCGGAAATGCACGTTGTGGGCATCAACTCGGCGTATTACGCCGACCGCGGCGCCACCATTACGCAGCAGATTGCCTTTGCGCTGGCCACGGCGGCTACGTATCTGAGCGAGCTGCCAAAGGACGAGCTGACGGTGGAAATGGTAGCACGCAGTCTGCATCTGCATGTGGGCATCAACCCGAATTATTTCTTTGAAATAGCGAAGCTGCGGGCCTTGCGTCGCCTGTTTGCCACGCTGCTACAGGCCTACGGCGTACCCACTGAGCTTGCGCAGGAGCTGCCTATTTTCGCCAGCACCTCTTCCTGGAGCCAAACCACGCTCGATCCGCACACCAACCTGCTACGCGTAACCACCGAGGCCATGAGTGCCGTGTTGGGCGGGGCTACGGCCGTGAGCGTAGGCCGGTTTGATAGCTTGTTTCATGAGTCGAGCGAGTTCTCGGAGCGGCTGGCGCGCAACCTGCCTATTCTGCTCCGCGAAGAGGCCTACATGGGCCGCGTGCAGGACCCAGCGGCCGGCTCCTATTACCTCGAAACGCTTACCGACCAACTCTCGCACCAAGCCTGGACTTTGTTTCAGAAGATTGAGGCCGAGGGTGGCCTACCGGGCGCTACGGGGCTGGTGCTGCAGGAGCTGCACGCCTCGGCGCAGGCCCAGTTCCGGCGCATCGCCAACGGCGAGCAGGTGGTAGTGGGCACCAACAAATTCCAGAACCCCAACGAGCAGTTCGACTACAACCCCAAGCGCCTGCTGCGCAGCCGGGAGTTCGATAGCACCCGCGCTACCTACCCTACGGAGGTGCTGCGCCTGGCCACGGCCATGCACTTCGACCGCCGCGAGCGGAAAAAGAAGCGGGCAGCCCTGGTGCTGCTGGGCGCCCACACCAACCAGCATATTCTGGAGTCGTTTCTGGAAACGCTGCCGCGCATGGAGCGGCCGGAGCTGCGCGATGCCCACCCGGAAAGCACGCTGTCGGTGCTGTTTTCGTCGGCGGAGGAGGCTACGCTGATGTACGCCACGCCGGAGCAGTTTGGGCGCCTGGCGCGCGCCATCAGCCACGTCCCCATTGATGAACCCAACTTCCTGCCCCCTGCCCTGCTCACCGCCGATCTGCCTACCATGCAGGAAGCCATCCGTGTGTTTGGCTTCAAGGAATTCACCGTGCAAGGCTACAGCACCGAGGACGTACTGGCCCGTTTGCAGGGGAAGAAGTAATTAAACCACCGTCATGCTTGATCTAGCGTCCGCTTGCCGAAGCCTCTCTCCCGCTTCGTCCTCACGTTTGGAGTTAGCTAGAGGTAGAGATGCTTCGGCAAGCTCAGCATGACAACAAGCACCACACGATACCCGATGAAGCCCGACTTCTCTCAGATACTCTACGACGCAGCCCAGCTGCCTGCGCCACCCGCCGAAACCACTGAAACCATCACGCCGGAAGGCATTCCGCTCAAGAATTTTTACACGGCGCACGATGTGACTGGCCTAGGCCACCTCGGGTTCGGGGCGGGTGTGGCGCCGTACCTGCGCGGGCCGTACGCCACCATGTACGTGCAGAACCCCTGGACCATCCGGCAGTACGCGGGCTTTAGTACGGCCGAGGAATCCAATGCTTTCTACCGTCGCAACCTGGCGGGCGGGCAGAAGGGCCTTTCGGTGGCGTTTGATTTGGCCACTCACCGGGGCTACGACTCCGACCACCCGCGCGTGGTGGGCGATGTGGGCAAGGCCGGCGTGGCCATCGACTCAGTGGAGGATATGAAGATTCTGTTTGAGCAGATTCCCTTGGATCAGATGTCGGTGAGCATGACCATGAACGGGGCGGTGCTGCCGGTGCTGGCTTTTTACATTGTGGCGGCTGAGGAACAAGGTGTAACGCCCGAGAAGCTAGCGGGCACTATTCAGAACGATATTCTGAAGGAGTTCATGGTGCGCAACACCTACATCTACCCGCCCCTGCCGAGTATGCGCATCATTGCGGATATCTTCAGCTACACGGCGCAGCACATGCCCAAGTTCAACAGCATCAGCATCTCGGGCTACCACATGCAGGAAGCCGGAGCCACCGCCGATATTGAACTGGCCTACACCCTCGCCGATGGCCTGGAGTACGTGCGCGCCGGCCTCGCGGCGGGCATGACGATTGACCAATTTGCGCCTCGCCTGTCGTTTTTCTGGGCCATTGGCATGAACCACTTCATGGAAATTGCCAAGATGCGCGCCGGCCGCCTGCTGTGGGCCAAGCTCATTCAGCAGTTTCAGCCCCAGAACCCCAAGAGCCTGGCCCTGCGCACGCACTGCCAGACCTCGGGCTACTCGCTCACCGAGCAGGACCCCTTCAACAACGTGGCCCGCACCTGCATTGAGGCCATGGCCGCGGCCCTGGGAGGCACCCAGAGCCTGCACACCAATGCCCTCGACGAGGCCATTGCCCTGCCCACCGACTTCTCGGCCCGCATTGCGCGCAACACCCAGCTCTACCTCCAGCACGAAACCGACATTACCCGCGTGGTAGACCCCTGGGGCGGCTCTTACTACGTGGAAAGCCTCACCCACGAGCTGGCCGACAAAGCCTGGGCCCTGATTCAGGAAGTGGAGGAGCTGGGCGGCATGGCCAAAGCCATTGAGACTGGCCTACCGAAGATGCGCATTGAGGAAGCCTCGGCCCGCAAGCAGGCCCGCATCGACTCGCACAAGGAAATAGTGGTGGGCGTGAACAAGTACCGCCCCAGCGAGGAACAGAAGATTGACGTGCTCGACATCGACAACGCTGCCGTGCGCGAGTCGCAGATTGCGCGCCTGAACCAGATTAAGGCCGAGCGCGATGGCGCCACCGTGCAGCAGGCCCTGGATGCCCTCACGGAAGCAGCCCGCTCCGGTAGCGAGAACCTGCTGGCGCTGGCCATACAGGCGGCTCGCTTGCGCGCTACGCTAGGTGAAATTTCCGATGCCCTGGAGAAAGTATACGGCCGCCACCAGGCCACTATTCGCGCCATTTCGGGCGTGTATTCTGCCGAGATGAACTACGACGAGGAATTCGCGAAGGCCCGCCAGGCTGCCGACGACTTTGCCGCCAAGGAAGGCCGCCGCCCCCGCATGATGGTGGCCAAAATGGGCCAGGACGGCCACGACCGAGGCTCCAAGATCATTGCCACCTCCTTCGCCGACGTGGGCTTCGACGTGGATATTGCGCCCCTGTTCCAAACCCCCGACGAAGTAGCCCGCCAGGCCGCCGAGAACGACGTGCACGTGGTGGGCGTGAGCAGCCTCGCCGCCGGCCACAAAACCCTAATTCCGCAGCTCATTGAGGAGCTCCGGCAGCTCGGCCGCGAAGACATCCTCGTCATTGCCGGCGGCGTCATCCCCGCCCAGGACTACGACTTCCTCTACAACGCCGGCGTTGTCGGCGTGTATGGCCCCGGGACGGTTATTGCCGTGGCAGCGCAGGAGATATTGGAGAAGTTGGGAGAGTAGTTATATATTAAAATCTAAAATATATTAAAATGGCTGCTGCTCGGAGAGACATTAAGAGAAAGGAAACTAATGTAGGGCCTTACATTAGGAAGGAATATCCTTCTTCTGATGAAAATTTTGAAAATTTAGTACACAACTGGACACACCTAAAAGATGATATTGTTCTTTTCTTAGGAGCCGGGGCCTCTATTGGAGCTAAGAATATTGACAATGAATTTCTTCCTAGTGCTTATGAATTAAGAAATGAGATATGGAAAAAATTTATGCTCCGACCCGACGAGAAAGACACATATGATTTTTCTGAGCTAACACTGATGACATTAGAAAATGCCGCTAGTTTAGCTCAAATAAAAGGCTCAAGGAGGTTACTTGAAAACTTTTTGGCTAAAAGGTTTCAAGTAGATAAAACTTTGTGGCATCACTCAACCCTCAAATACTTATATCCAAAATCCATATTCACTACAAATTATGATAATTTGATAGAAATTGGATATAGACACTCTAATTCGAATCACCCACCTATTCATCCAGTTTTCAATAATAGTCCCCAGCTTAACAACAAACATGTGCCGTTGTATAAACCACATGGATCAATCGAATTTCCAAATGCAAATGTAAAAGAAGGAGGCTTTGTTATTACACAGTTCGATTATTACGAAATTATCAAGAGCAGGAAGGAAATGCTAGAAAAATTCTTGACCGATATACAAGATAAAACTGTTATTTTTATTGGATATAGTTTTATGGACTTAGATATTTCTTCAATACTCTACAATTTAAATAGATCAGCCAATTGCCAATGCTGGTACGCTGTATTTCCAAGAAATGATGCTGATGTCAGAAATATGCTTCGCGAAAAATTTGGAATAAGGCAGATAAACAGAACATTTTTCGATTTTATTATCGATCTAGATGAAGCTATTGACTTCATACCTAGCGAACAAAAATTTAATAAAGTAGATTTAAGCTTTTATCAGAACTAAAGCACAAACTAATGACAGCTTCGGATCAATATATACTTGAAGTAATTGCACGCAGATCAGTTACCCCTGTGCACCTAGGAGACGCGCGACTGTATTCCATATTATCTATTATCAGAAATTGGGCTGGCAGTGCTCTAAATGACATAAAACTTTCTGGATCTTCAGCTAAAAACTTAGTTGTACAAGGTCAGCCAGACACGGATATATTTATATCAATAAAAAGTTCCTCGGATGCCACACTTAAAACCATATACGAATCATTAAATAGCACGTTGAGGTCTAATGGTATTATAGCAAGTAAAAGAACAGTAGCTCTTAATATTAATTATAATGGACTGGACATAGACCTAGTACCAGGGAAAGTACAACCCGGATATAAAATTTGGCACAGCCTTTATAATTCCGAATCAGATAGCTGGCTCCAAACTAATATAGATGAGCATATTAAAATAGTAAAGAATTCAGGCAGGGATCAAGAAATACGAGCTATCAAGATCTGGGCAAAGCAAAACCAATTAAAATTTCCTTCACTATACCTTGAATCTCTGGTTATAGACGCATTGTACAACAGAAGCAAAGAAAATTTAGCCACCAACATATTCATAGTATTCAAATTTCTAAATGAAAACGTCGAATTAAGAAGAGTGGTTGACCCAGCTAATACGAATAATGTTTTATCATCCTATATGCTTACAAGCAGAGAAAAACAAAACATTGCTAAAGCAGCAGGAAAGGCATATAATGAAAATTATTGGAATAACATCATAAATTAATTATCTGAATGCGCATTGACGAAATAGACCAGGAAGACGCGGATATTGACTGGTTTGCCACGGATAGCAACGGCTATATCCTGCACGTGGCTTCCGGAGGCGGGATACTGCCCGAATCGGTGGCGGCTTCTCAGGAGGCGCTGCTGGAGCTGCATCAGTATTTCCTGACGCGGCCGGCTAGCGGTTCGGCGGAGGCGGTACAGCTGGAAGTGGGGGCCGATGAGAGCAGCTACCCCGGCGCGGCGCGCTATGCCCAGCGCGGCCTGTTTTCCTTCGCCAAAGCGCGCCTCCACGAGCGGGCCGATTCGCGGTATTACGTGGTGGCTAGGCCAGTCAAGCCGCTGACAGTGGCGGACCTGCCGGAGCGCATTGCCGCGCTGCTCCAAAAAACCTGGCTGCCTGGCTCGGTAGCCGACCTGACTACCCTGGACGTTTCCAGTATCTCATAGTACCCTGGTGCTAAACGAACGTCATTCCGAGCGCAGTCGAGGAATCTCGTGTGCTGACTCTGCTTGTTACTTCGCACGTCATCCTGAGCCCAGCGAAGGATCTACTCACGTGAGAGCGACTGGCCTAGCGCCTCGTGCTGACGTGAGAAGATCCTTCGCTGGGCTCAGGATGACGTGCTGTTGTGTGGGGTTGTCATGGCAACGTCATTCCGAGCGGAATTCCTCGGCCAGCTCGGAATGACATTTTAAGAGAATACCGATTTTCAGCAAGTACTGGTTTCCTCCCCTACTCGCAGTGCCACGCCGCCCGAGCCGACGCATAGCTTTCTTCGCCGGGCCCTACTCCACTTCGGCTGCTAGGCCACTCCACAGTCTGCAAGAACGGCTAGGCCAGTGGAGGTCGCCAGAAATAGAGCAGGTATGAGGCTGGCACTGAAAAGAAACTCCTCGCTCGATATATAGAGGTTCGCCTGAATAGTGTACCTTCTTGTCAGTCTTAAGCCCTTGTTGTACCACCCTCAACCCCACCACTCTATGGATGCATTGACGACAACAATTATGGACGAGATTCGGCAAGCCAACAAAACCTTCGAGCAGACCTTCGGGAAAGGCGACGGCATGGGCATGGCCCGACTCTATACTTCCGATGGTATGCTGCTACCCACCGGCAGCGAGCCTGTGCAGGGCCACGAGGGCATTGCCGCTTTCTGGCAGGGCGCCATGCAAATGGGCATCAAAGAGGCCAACCTGCGCTCCGTGGAAGTAGAGCAGCTGAACCCCGATACGGCCATCGAAATGGGCAACTATCAGCTATTCGGCCATAATCATCAGATCCTCGACCACGGAAAATACGTGGTGGTCTGGAAACACGAAGGCAACAATTGGAAGCTGCACCGCGACATCTGGAACAGCAGCCAGGGGGCCTAGCGCCCCGTTAGGCTCACGTTTTTGGGGCCGCCTCACTTATCAGGTAAGACGGCACACGGCCCCAAGCCCCTATGCTGAACCGGCTCGCCCTACGGCGGGTCGGTTTTGGTTTGCACGGGGCTCAGCAACAGGAATGCCTCCGGCTATTCAAACTCAGTTGGTGCAGCAGAGCAGATAGCGCATTAAGCAAGCGCCCGAAGAATCTGCAGCTCTGCTTACTGGCCTAGCGAGGGAAACCACTGGATAACCCAGGCTTCGGGATGGGGCAAGTCAGCTTCAGAGTGGCCTAGGGACGCCATGGAGCGGGAAATAGTCGCTCAGAATTGGTGGCTAGGCAACACGCGCGGCGGTGTTAGGGATTGTACCTGATTTTGCTACCTTATGGCTCTTATCCTATTTGGGCCCAGGCAGATACGTGGGCCAGCTCACCCCGGCGCCTGGCGGGCGGTGGGTTTCTGTTTCGTTGCTATATCCATTTCGTATGAGCCAAGTTCCTCCCCAGCCCTCCCGGCGCGAATTTATTAAGCAGGGTGCCGCCGCCGTAGCCACGTTCATGATTGTGCCGCGCTTCGTGCTGGGGGGCAAAGGCTACACCGCCCCCAGCGACCAGCTGGTCATTGCCGGCGTGGGGGTTGGCGGCAAAGGCGAAAGCGACCTGGCCGCGTTTGCTAAAACCGGAAAAGTGCGCATTGGCTACCTCTGCGACGTAGACGACCGACGGGCGGCCAAGTCCAGGCAGGCATTTCCGCAGGCGAAGTACTACAAAGACTGGCGGCAGCTGCTGGATAAGGAAGCCAAGAACTTCGATGCCGTGTCGGTGTCTACGCCCGACCACAACCACGCTCCCGTGACGCTGGCCGCCATGCAGCTGGGCAAGCACGTGTACGTGCAAAAGCCCCTCACCCACGACCTCTACGAAGCCCGCGCCCTGACGGAAGCCGCCCGGCGCTACCCCGTGGTGACGCAGATGGGCAACCAGGGTGCCTCCGGCGACGGCGTGCGGCAGCTGCAGGAGTGGTACGATGCCAACCTCATCGGGAAAGTGCACACCGTGTACTGCTGGACCGACCGCCCCGTGTGGCCCCAGGGCATTGCCTGGCCAACAGGGGCCGCCACCGTGCCGCCGGAGCTGGACTGGGACCTGTGGCTGGGCACGGCGCCTTTCCGCCCCTACGTAGATAAACTCGTGCCCTTCAACTGGCGCGGATGGTGGGAATACGGCACCGGTGCCCTCGGCGACATGGGCTGCCATCTGCTGGAAGCGCCCTTCCGGGTACTAGGCCTGCAATACGCCAGCGCGGTGCAGGCCAGCGTGGGCAGCGTATATGTAGATGAGTTTAAGCGCGGCTATTTCCCCGAGAGCTGCCCGCCTTCCAGCCACGTCACGCTCACGTTTCCGGCCACCAAAAAGAACAAGCGAGAAGTTACGGTGCACTGGATGGACGGCGGCATTCAGCCCGAGCGCCCCGAGGAACTGGGCCCGAATGAGCTGTTTGGCGATGGCGGCAACGGCATTCTGTTTGTGGGCAAAAAGGGCAAGATGATGGCCAGTACCTACGCCGCCGATCCGCGCCTGCTGCCTCTCTCTCGCAATCAGGAGGTGGAGGTGAAGCCCACGCTGGCCCGCGTGCCGGACAGCGCCAATGGGCACTACGCGCAGTGGGTAGAAGCCTGCATTGCCGGCCACGGCAAGCAACCAGTTAGCTCCCCCTTTGAAACGGCCGGCCCACTGACGGAAGCCCTACTAATGGCCAACCTTGCTATCCGGGGCTATGATTTGCAGCGGCCCAAAACCACCGGCCCCGGCTTCGACTATCCCGGCCGCGGCATTGAGCTGCTCTGGGACCCGCAGCAGCTGCGCGTCACCAACTTCGACGAGGTGAACCGTTTCGTGAAGCGCGACTACCGGCCCGGCTGGCAATAACCAGACGCAGCTGTTCTATCACGTCATGCTGAGCTTGTCGAGGAATCTCGCGTGCTGACGTTGCCAAAGTAATCCAACATCAGCACGCGAGATGCTTCGGTCCCTGGCTTGATGCGCCACATGCTCGGAATGACGGGCTTTTTCTGGTTGACTTTAGAATCGGTCGTCGTTGACTTCTATCCAGAAATTATCGGGGTCCTGCAGATATACCTGTTTTACGCCATCGGGGCGGGTAGTTAGTTGCTTTGCTTCGCCGGTCCAGCTGCCGTACCGCGTGGTAGCCTGGTCGAGGTGGGCCATGAATTTCTGCATGTCTTTCACCCGAAAGGCCAGATGCGTGTCTTTGGCGTGCTCCTCTACTGCGGCGGCACCCTGAATAAGGTGGAGCTGGCTGTGCCGTCCCATCCGTAGCCACACGTGCCGGCCGTCTTTGAAAGGCTCCGGGATTTGCTGCAGCCCTAGCACATTTCGGTAGAAATCCGTGCTTTTCTGCAAGTCGTGCACATACAGGGCCACGTGGTTGATGGCGGGGCGCGTTTGAGCAGTTGCCCAGTAGGAATTGACGAAGGCCAGTACCAAGATAGCGGCGCGCAGAGGGTGGTATCTCATCATCAGAGTGGCTACGTTTCGGGTGGGCCGACTAGTGTCTACGCGGCTGGGCAGGAAGTGGAAAGATGAACTGGCCTACTGAACAGGAAGCACTGCAAATCAGGCCTCTACATTTCTCATCGGCTCCGTTGCTGAGGGCTAGGCCAGTTGCAGCGGTAAAGTAAAGAGGTGCTTCGGGGGGCGCACGTGCAAGATGTTATTTTTACGCGGTTCTTCTATAGGCTCTGCTGTTCTTATACCCATGTGCCGTTACTGGCCCTGCTGGCAAACGCAGCTCACCCGTGAAGTGGCCTACGACAGAAAACAGCAGCTGCGGACGGAGTTTCGTATAGGTAGCTCCACCAACCAACCCTTCCCATGAAGAACGACACCGATACTTTCTCCACCGGCCCAGCCGGCGTAGTGGCCCAGATAGAGCACGATGGCCAGCACCTGACGGTGGTGAAGCTTCAGGAAGCCTATATTCAGCAACCGGCCGCCTTGGAGCAATATCTCAGAAACCGCCTAGGCCTGTCCTCGGATGCGTTGCTGCTGGTGTTGCCCAGCGAGGGCGCACCGCTCCTAGACCAGAGCCCCGCAGAGCAGCTCTACAATCACTTCCTCTCCACTAACACCGCCGCCGTAGTAGAGCAGCCCTGGCAGCCCCTGACGTAGGCCGCATCCCGCTTCTGGAGTGGCCTAGAACGACAACTATCATCTCTTGGAAAACAAGACCGAGGAGTAGCCACATCCTTGGTTTACCAGAAATAGCAACATTTGGATCAACCCGCTATGCTTTGCTTAGGCTTAGGATGACGGGCTGATACCTTGGGTTCAGTGTACTCTGCATGGCACTCCTTTTTCTATTCAAAAACAGCTACCTTTTGCCCAATTAATTCGATCCATATACCAACTGCTACGCATTCTACTATCCCTTACATTATTCGGCTTTTCTTTATGCTTAACACTTCTGCTCTATTCCTAGGGGTGGTACTGACGGGTACGCTAGTGGCTTCCGCAACCCAGGCCCAACACCTGCAAGAGGTAGGTGTAGCGGGAAGCTTCAACGTCAATCAAACCTGGGCCAAACAACGCACACTAACGCTGGGCAGCTCCACTCTGTACACCGACACCGACAGGGCCCGCGATGATGACACTGGCAACCGGGCCAGCCTGTATGCTCGTGTAGGGCTCGGGAAAGGCAGCTTTTTTGTGCAGCCGGAAGTGGCCTACACGAGTGTGCTGGGCAATCAATACACACTAGAGTTTCCGCGGGGCTACTTTAGCTATGCCCACCGAATTCGGCGCCTGGAGGTGGCTGCTTTAGCGGGCTATCATCTCACGGATAAGTTCTATCTGGTAGCCGGTCCAGTGCTGGCAGTCAATAAGCGCGAAAAAACAGTACTGAACGGCCTGGAGAGCTGGCAACCGGCCTACACCAGCCTGGAAACCAGCCCTGAGCATGTGCAGTTGCTAGGGCAGCTAGGCATGGGCGTGAGGCTTTGGCGCTTCGACGTAGGTGCCCGCTACGAGCACAGCCTCACGCCCTACACTAAACATCTCCGCTTCGATAACCAGACTTACGCCTACCAGCAAAGCACCAATCAGTATATACTCTCAGTGGGATTTTTGCTCTTCGACAAAAACCTCCCCTGGAAGAAATAAAGCCTCCAAACGCCAAACGGCCAGACTTGCGTCTGGCCGTTTTGTTTTTAGCAGGACAATAGGCCTACACGCCAGCGCTGGCCGGCCGGCGCGAGCCAAGCATATTATCAATGCTCCAGATGCCCGCGCCCTGGGCCGCGATGTACAGGAACACGAAGCAGAATACTACGGCCAGCTCGCCCTTGTTCACAATGGGCAGTGCGTGTTGTGGGGCATGGGCCATAAAATAGGCTACGGCCATCAGGCCGCTGGCCAGGAAGGCCGCAATGCGCGTCAAGAAACCGACCATGATCAAGAGGCCACCCACCAACTCAATGATGCCGGCCACGCCCATCAAAGAGGCAATTTCTACGGTTTGGCCGTCTCCGGGGACACCGAGTAGCTTCTGGCTGCCGTGCATGGCGAACAGGAGGCCTACCACAATGCGGAGCAGAGCATAAGCATATGGGGCATAAGCGTTAGCGCGGTCCATAGGAAGTATAGTTTTGAGTGAGGTAGCGGCCGACTGGCCTAGGAAGGCTGATGCCCAAAATGCTTATCGAAAATCTGCAGTGCTTCTTCGTTGCCTTGCTGCACGGCGAGGTCGGGGGCAGTGAGGCCGCGCACATCTTGCACGTTGATGTCGGCGCCGGCCTGCAGCAATATGGGAACGATGTTGTTGCGGCCGAATAAGGTGGCAAACATGAGGGCGGTGCCGCCGTTGCCGTTTTGCACATCTAGCTGGGCACCGTGCTCAATGAGGAGCCGGGCCACCTCCGGGTAGCCCTTGAAGCTGACGCCCATCAGGGCAGTATTACCGGATACGTCTTGAACGTTGGGGTCGGCGCCGGCTTGCAGCAGCAAACGGGTAGCTTCCAGCTGGTCGTCGTAGGCGGCCACAATCAGCGGCGTGAAGCCTTTGCCATTCTGGATATTCACATCCAATCCGCTTGCAATAAGCTCCTGCAGGTGGCCTACATCGCCTTTTCGGGCGGCATCAATCAGCAAATCTTCGGGCCGGGAAGAAGTAAAATCCATAAAAACAGGGAAGCAGGTTAGTATACGAGTCAGCTCCTTAGTACGGCAACGCTGAAAAATGGATTGCCTGTACTTGCCACGCGCTGCTAGTGGCCTAGCAAGGCTCCCTGCTCAGATGATGTTGCACATCAAGCAAAGAAGAGTTGGGGCTGATTGAACAATCGTTGAACGTCAATAAGCTCACAGCACGTCATCCTGACCAAGGAAGAATCTTATTACGGTGCACGAGGCGCTAGGCCAGTTGTTCAGTCGTGAGAAGATCCTTCCTTGGTCAGGATAACGTGCTTATTAACTGGTTCTAGGCCACTTCTCCAACTCACGCCACTTGAGGGGCTACTGGCCTAGGCCACTACGCAAACGGCCGGGCAAATTGCCCGGCCGTTGTAGTTCTGCTGCAACATACCGCTTAGGGCGTGCCCAGTGGGGCGTCGCTGCTCAAGGGCGGAATAGCGATGATGGGGCCGTAGGTGCTGCCCGTAGAGACCGAGAAAATAGCGGGTGGCTGATGCAGGTTGCCGCTGAGGCGAGACAACCCTTCGGGGCGCAGCTGGTAGCGCAGCACCGTGTCGTACTCGGCAAAATCGCGGCGGGTATCTACTTGCAGGTCCTCAATGCGGCCAGCGTGCGAATCGTAGACCCAGCCGTGGAGATGCAGGGGGCGGTTCTGCTGGCGCGCCTGCAGCACGGCGCTGGTTTGGTAGAGGTTATACACCTGCTCAATCACGTTCAGCTCTACCAGGCGGCGGTAGCGGTCTTCGTCGGTTTCCAAGGCGTTGAGCTCAGCGCTGTTGCGCTGCATCACATCGCGCACATTGCTGAGCCAGCTCGTGAGCATGCCGGGCTCCTGGGCCTCCATGGCTACGCGCACACCGCCGCAGCCATAGTGCCCGCACACCACCACATGCTCCACGCCCAACACTTCCACCGCGTATTCCAGCACCGACATCAGGTTCAGATCGGTACTCACCACCAGATTGGCTACGTTGCGGTGCACAAATACGTCGCCGGGCGCCGTCCCGATGATTTCGCTGGCTGGCACGCGGCTGTCGCAGCACCCGATGAACAGGAACTTGGGGGCATCGGTGCTCAGCTCAGAAGCCGGGTGCTGGGCATGCCGAAGCTTCTCCCCTACCCAATTGCGGTCGTTGTCGAAAAGCTTGTAGTAGGCCTCGAACTCGGCTTCCGGCTCGCTTACCTGGCGCTGCTCGGCAAGGTTCTGAGAGTAATCGTCGGCTTTGCGCAGAAACACCACCTGAATGTTGCGCTGGCGAGCCGTTTCACGGAAGTTTTCGATGGCACTGATAATATCCCGATCAATAAAGGCCGAGTTGGTACCGTCGATTTCGAGGGTGGCGTTTTCCGGGATATCCTTGAGCACCGTCAGGATGCTAGCCTTGTTGAGGAACGACACATGCTCGCCAAGGCTGATGCGGATTTTATCGCGCCCATCCACGGTATGGTGCTCGAAGAAATGGGCGTTGCGGTAGCTTTCGCGCAGGATAAAGAAGATGCCCACCGCCGCCCCGATGCCGATGCCAATCAGCAGGTCGGTAGCCAGAATGGCCACGATGGTCACGGCAAACGGCACAAACTCCATAACGCCCCCCTTCAGTTGCTCCCTGAAAATGCTGATGCGCGTGAGCTTATAGCCCGTAACCAGCAGAATAGCGGCCAGCGCGGCCCACGGCACCATGTTCAGCAGCTTCGGGAACAGCAGCACGCTCACCAGCAAAAACGTGCCGTGCAGCAGCGCCGCCACCTTGGTGCGCGCACCGGCATTGAGACTCACGGAGCTGCGCACAATCACGGAGGTTAGCGGTAGGCCACCCAGTAGGCCACTTACCAGGTTGCCGACGCCCTGGGCTTTCAGCTCGCGGTTGGTGGGCGTTTTGCGCTTGAGCGGGTCCAGCTCGTCGGTGGCCTCAATGGCTAGCAGGGCCTCCAGACTGGCTACCAGCGCAATAGACAGGGCCGCTATGTACACCTTGCTATTGGTGAGCTGGCTGAAATCGGGTAGCGTGAACAGTCCCTGAAAATCGGCAACACTACTTACTACCGGCAGCTGCACCAAGTGCGTGCCGCCCAACGCATAGGCCGGGCTCAGGGCCAGCACCAGCTGGTTGGCCGCCACGCCCAGCACTACCACCACCAGTGCGCCCGGCACTTTCGAGAGTACCGGGTGCTGCTTGATAATGGCCTGCTCCCAAAGCACCAGCACCGCCAGCGCCAGCACCGCAATGCCCAAGCCGGTGGGCTGAATGTGATGCACGGCCGTTTCTAAAAGGGCCAGAATGGTCGAGCCGGTTTTGGGGAACAAGGCCAGTGTTTCGGCCGCGTCGGCATCGTAGCCCAGCAAATGAGGCAGCTGCTTCATGATAAGGATAATGCCGATTGCAGCCAGCATACCCTTGATTACCGACGAAGGAATGAAGTTGCTGATGATGCCGGCCCGGGCCACGCCCATCACCACCTGCATCAGCCCCGCCACGCACACCGCCAATTGCAGCGCCCCAAACGAACCAAGCGACTCCAGCGCACTCACGACCACCAGAATCAGCCCGGCCTCCGGACCCGAAATACTCAGCGCCGACTTGCTCAGCGCCCCTACTACCAGCCCTCCCACTATCCCGGCAATAATACCCGCAAACAACGGTGCTCCGGAAGCCAGCGCAATGCCTAGGCACAGCGGTACCGCCACCAGAAACGAGACAAAGCCTCCCTGTAGATCGTTTTTGAAATAAGAGAAATCCAGAAAGCGGGAAGCAGAAGTTGCTTTACTCATATTCAGTTGAGAAAGAATAGCCAATAGAAAGCCAGGGGTAACAAGCCAATCAAAACGGTACGGCGGGAGCTATCAGAATAGCTTACAACCACTGCCGCTTGCCTCCTCCTTTGCCGTGTTTTTTGCTGATTACAGCAGGCAGCACGCACAGGCAAAAAGCTGAATATTACCTCTTAGCAAAAGTATAACCCAACCATATACCCGGAATTAAGCCATCGTTAAAAGGATGTTATAAGCACATTAAAGGCACATTACAACTTCATTAAAGCCAAATTATAACCGGATTAAAGCTCAGCAGTATCTGGCCGTTTCACTGCTCCTTTTCTTCAGCTGAAACTGGTATGCCGTAGGCCACTACACAGCCGACTACTGATACGCCACCATATCCTAGGGCCTGTGGGGCAGCCATGTCATTTGCTGACTGTCCACGGATCTGTTCACTGTCCTGCAGGCGCTAGGCCACTAGTGGGCGCGCATCCCTTGTGGTGGCGTTTGCGTTAGTCAGCAAGTGTTGATTTCCAGAGGTTTTTATAGTTGCCTGCTTGCTCTGCTGGGTGCCGGTGCCGTAGGCGGCCCTGAGGCGGCCGCCCAAGCCCGCCCGCCGGAGCGCATCCAGGACCGCAACAGTAATGCGTGGCTGGGCTACTTCAGCGATGCCCGCCTTACCCAGCGCTGGGGGCTGCATACGGAGTTTCAGTACCGGCGCACCAACGGCCTCCAGGATCCGCAGCAGTATTTTTACCGCGCCGGTCTCAACTACCACGCCACCGAAAAACTTCTGCTCACGGCTGGCTACGTGTACCTGCTTTCCCTCCCCTACGGCGACTTCCCCGACCCTGGCCGCAGCCACGAGCGGCGCCTGTACCTGAAGGCGGAGCTGGATAATGCCATCGGCCGCCTCTCGCTCACGCACCGCTACATCCAGGACCTGCGCTGGCTGCGCGGCCCCGAGGAAGTGGCCTACAGCTTCCAGAACCGATCCCGCTATCGGCTGCAGCTGAAGTTTCCGCTCACCAAACCCACCATAGAAGCCGGCACGCTCTACGCGCTGGCTTCGGATGAGATTTTCATCAGCTACGGGCCCAACGTGGCGGCCAACATCTTCAACCAAAACCGCCTGTATGGCGGCCTCGGCTACCAGATTACGGACGCGCTGGGCCTGGAAACCAGCTACCTGCAGCAAATTGTGCAGCATGATGATGGCGTGGTGTTCGAGAACAACCACACCGTGCAGGTCAGCCTCAATTTCAACCCCGATTTCCGCCCCGCCGCCCAGCGCCAGGCGGAGTAGCAGAGTGGCCTAGGCCACTTGTTCTTTCGGGAAGCAGTATACAAAACAGGCCTAGGCCTGTTGAACCGGGAATTGCTTCATTAATACAGCTATCATGGACTTACAACTCACGGGCAAAACGGCCCTCGTAACAGGCTCTACGGCTGGCATTGGGCTGGCTATTGCGCGCGGCCTGGCCGCCGAAGGCGCTCAACTTATCATCACGGGTCGCACCGACGGCCGCATTCAGGAAGCCCGCGCCGCTATACTGGCCGACTTTCCGCAGGCCCAGGTGCGGGGCGTGGTTGTTGATTTTGGCAAGCCCGAGGAAATTGCGCGCCTGCTGCAGCAGGTGCCTTCGGTGGATATTCTGGTAAACAACGTGGGTATCTTCGACCCAAAGCCGTTCGCAGAAATACCCGACGAGGAATGGCTACGCTTTTTTGAGGTGAACGTGATGAGCGGCGTGCGGCTTTCACGGCACTATTTCCCGCAGATGCTGGCCAAAAACTGGGGCCGCATCCTGTTTATCTCCAGCGAGTCGGGCCTGCAGATTCCGGAGGAAATGATTCATTACGGCACCACTAAAACCGCTCAGCTGGCCGTAGCGCGGGGCCTGGCCGAGCTCACGAAAGGCACCGGCGTAACGGTTAACTCGGTGCTGCCTGGCCCTACAGCCTCTGAGGGCGTGCAGGAGTTCATCGGGAAGCTATCAGCCGAAGGCAAGACGCAGAAGGAAGCGGAGCACGAGTTCTTCCGCGACGCTCGCCCCTCCTCGCTGCTGCAGCGCTTCGCTACCACCGAGGAAGTGGCCAGCATGGTTGTGTATCTGTCGAGCCCGCTGGCCTCCGCCACCAATGGCGCTTCCGTGCGGGTAGATGGCGGCGTGATTCGGAGCATCGGTTAGGCCACTTTTGTTCGTAAAAAAGCCCGTTGATTTCTCCTACTAGGAGAAGTCAACGGGCTTTTTGCTGGAATACAATTCCAGCAAAAAACACAACTCTCCTGCTCAGTCGAGGAGAGAATAACCATTTTGGTTTCTAGTGCAGAGGGCGTTTTTTCACTAGGCCACCTTTAGTGTCTCGCACGCTGCTCATCACTACGAAGGCTTGCGGGTCGAGGCGGTCGATTTCGTCGGTGAGGCGCGTGACTTCCAGGCGCGTAACCAGGGTGAAGATGATATCCAGGGTTTCGAGCTGCTCGCCACGGCTGCCGAAACCGCGCTTGCCCAGATAAATAGTTGCGCCCCTGCCCAGCTTCTCGGTTATCATCTTCCGGATTTCATCGGAGCGCTGCGAGATGATAGTTACGCCAGTGTATTCTTCAATGCCTTCAATGATGAAATCCATCGTCTTGGCCGCCGACAAATACGCCAGAATGGAGTACAGCGCGGTAGTGATGGACAGCAGCATAGCGGCCACCCCGAAGATCAGAATATTGATGACCAACACGATATCGCCCACACTCAGGGGTGTTTTCTTGCTGATGTAGACGGCCAGGATTTCGGTGCCATCCAGCACGGCGCCACCCCGTATGGCCAGGCCAATACCAGCGCCCAGAAAGAAGCCGCCAAACACCGCAATCAGGAGCTTATCGGTGGCAATAACCGGGAAGGAAATCACGAGCAGCACCAGTGCCAGGCCCAGAATGGCGGCCAGGGTGCGCAAAGCAAACCCCCTACCCAGCTGGTAATAGCCCATGATGATGAACGGGATATTGATGACCACAATCAGGACGGACAGGGAAATACCGGTCAGCTGATTAGTCAGTAGAGAAATACCCGTTACGCCGCCATCAATGAACTCATTAGGCAATAAAAAGCCCTTCAGGCCCAAGGCAGCGGAGAAAATACCGGCCACAATAAGACCAGCCTGAACCAGCGGACGGCGCAGACTGCGGCCGGTGTTGGCTAATAAATCGGCGGGAAACTCCGGCAAAGGGCCGCCCGGCGGAGGTGTGGACAGACCACTCGTGGGCTTTTTGTTGCGCTCGAGCAACAGTTGCTGTAAAAACATAAGAGCAGAATAAGCAGATGAGGAAAGCGCCCTCCAGTGTGCAAGGCGCTACTGGCCTAGGCCAGACAAAACAGCAGACGCCGGCCACCCAGGGGCCGCGCCTACTACCTACAACAATTCTTATCTGCTTTTTACGGGGCGTTAGGTGATAACGCCGTCAGCAACAGCCGAACCCGAAACAAGTCGGGAACCGCACATGCCTGCAAGGCAGCCGGCCGGCCTACGGCTGACGGCCATACCAGCTCGGGCCAGCTGAATACGGCGGGCAGCCAGGCGCCGCTGCTAGTGCCTACCGGCACATCGGGCGCGGCCGGCAGCAGCGCAGCGTGTTCCTGCAAGTGCGCCAGCGTAAGCTCCGGCTGCTGCCCTACTGCCTGATGCCCGGCCTGAACTCGCTGCGGAGTCCGCTCAGGCGTGACCAGCGGCGCATCCAGATACCACCAACCGCCCAACCAAATGGTTAGTAGCAGCGACAGGCGCAGCCAGGGCGATATAGGGAAGCGAACAGGCACAGAAAATACGGGCTTACCAGCGCAAGCCCTCTTACATAGAAACGCGGTGAGCTCAGTAAAGTTAAGCTTACCGAACGCGGAAGCCGCAAGAAATCAGCCAAAATTCCTGACGAGGGCCTGCCGTATCCAGGGCCAGCGCGCCACCCGCACCACGCTATTTACCAACCAAGGCTGCCCCGAAAGAAAGCGCATTAGGCGGTAGCGCTGGCCTAGCGGCCGCCCAATGCGCCGCTGCACTTCTGCCTGGTACTGGTGCAGGCTGGCCGCGCTAAAATCATTCTGCTGGAAACACCGCAAGGCGTGCTCGGCGGCCAGTAGGCCACTTTGCACCGCCTTATCAATTCCGTGGCCTTGCATGGGGTCGATGAGGGCCGCCGCGTCGCCGCAGAGCAGGGCACGCGGGCCCGTGAGTGGCCTGGCTGAGCCGCCCAGCGGGAGCCCAAAACCTTTTATTTCGGAGAGTGGCCGGGCCTCCCGGAACTGGGGTGCCAGGGCGGGGTGCTCTGCCAGCAGCTCCCGCAGCACAGCTTTCAGGTCGATCTGGTCGCGGGCAATATCGGAGGAAAGCATGCCGAAGCCGACGTTGTACACGCCATTGCCGACTGGAAACACCCAGCAGTAGCCAGCCAGGTGTTGCCGCAGAAAATAAAAGTCGCTGGTAGTTTCGGGGGCATTGGTTACCCCCGAATAGTATGCCCGCACGGCCGCGCAGTGGCGGCTGCGGTCGAGCGGCCATGGCGCCAGGTGGCGGCCTACCACCGAGTTTGCCCCGTCGCAGCCAATCACGAGGCGGGCCGTGAGGGGCGGCTGAGCATGATTGGCGGAGTGAAGGGTAACGTGGCTGGAACAGGCCTCTACCGTCTTCACTGGCCAGTTTTCCAGCACCGTAGTGGTGGTGTGGCGGCGCACCAGCTTCAGCAGAGCCTCATCAAACTGCAGCCGGGGGCTGTTGAAGGCCGGTGCTTTCCAACTGATGCTGACCTCGGCGCCGCCGGGTGCCACCAGCCGGCTGTGCGCTACATCGGCGCGGTGCGAGGCCAGCAGGACGCGCAGCTCGGCCGCGTAGGCCACATCGAGGCCGGCGAGGGCCTTGAGGGTGGGACTGGGAATGGCGTCGCCGCAGATTTTGTCGCGCGGAAACTGGGCTTTATCTACCAGCGCCACCCGTAGGCCACTCCTGCGCAGCGCCAGGGCGCAAGCCGTGCCTGCTGGTCCGGCGCCTACTAGTAGTACATCGTAGTCGGTAATCACAGAATCGGGCACGCGGGCGGGCAGGTTGGCAAGGCGCCAAAGGTAACGAAGCGCCACCAGTGGCCTAGGCCACTACTTGGGGCGGCGGGCTTCCTGGCGGCGCATAGGCATGGTATCAATGGTCCCAAACAAGGAAGTTGGGCTGATTGGCGCTGTTTCGCGGCGCTTCACACCTCCATCTTTCCCGATGAGCAATAGCGTAAACGCGGCGGGCTTCACCCCCAATTTTTGCATGATGTACTGCCGGTCGGGGTTTGATAGCTGATCGAAGAGTACTTCCCGCACCACTATGTCCCGCTCCTGCAGCTCGGCCGGAGCGGCGGCCAACTGATGGCGTTGGGCCTTCAGTTCAGAAGATGCACTATTGGGGGCGCAGAGCAGCACCACGCGCTTCTGCCACCGCTGTTTCGGGAGCCACGTTGCAAATGCGCCCTCCGAGGCTTGGGCCAGGGCACTGGAAACCACCAAGCCACTTATAAGTAGCAGCAGAGCCATCCAACGGGTCAGGGGAATAAGGCAGTACATGGGTTTAGTTGGGTTCTTCTTGGTGAGTATCCTTGGGTAACGCCTTACCCAGCCAGTCGAATAGCACGCGGTAGGCCTCTGCCCGCACCGCTTTCCGGGACAGAAACACATCATGAATGGCACCTTCCAGAGCGTGCGCCGTAACGTGGATACCCAGCCGCGGCGACAGCGCCCGGATATGCTCCACGTTCAGGACGGCATCGGTGCGGTGCAGGTCTTCACGCTGGCCCCGCTGGTAGGAGCGCGTGGAGAACAGCACGAGCACTGGCACCGCAATGCCCAGCCCCCGCCGTACCTGGGCGTGCCCGGCCCGAATGGCGTTCAGCCAACCCGCGTTCAGGGCAAATACCTGGTTGGGTTTCCAGTCTAAATCGTAGTCCCACTCGCCGTGGAAGTTCTTATGCAGGCTCCGGCCATACACAGGGGGCAGCGTGCCGGGCAATTTCAGATCTGGCCACCAGGCGCCGAGCTGTGCCATAAGGGGCGTGCCCACCCGCCGCAACAGCCAGGGCTGGTTCATTTCCAGAAACGGGCTGTTGAGTACCAGCGCGGCCAATCCGCCCTGCTCCTTGCGTTGGCCAGTATAAAGCGCCGTAATAAGGCCACCGGTGGAGTGCCCGGTCAGGACGAGTGTGGTGTTGCCCTCGGCACGCATCTGGGCCAGAGCGGCATCCAGATCCTGAAAATACTCGCTCAGGTTGCGCACGTTGTTGGGGCGCTGATGCGGCCGGATGGAGCGGCCGTACTTGCGCAGATCGAGAGCGTAAAAGTGAAAGCCGTGGGTGTTGTATTCGGTAGCCAGCTCCCGCTGAAAGAAGTAGTCGTTGAAGCCGTGCACATACAATACGGCTCGCGTGGTATGCGCTGGGGCACGTTTGCGCACCAGCGTGCTCACCACAGGGCCTTCATAGTCTTCAGCAGCGGCAGGAACCAGGGTCAGTTGCTCGAAATCGTCGCCCAGCACATCGGGCACGTAGTCGGAGCGCTCAGCAGCAGGAGTTAAAGAAGCCATGGAACACCATACGGAAAGAGCCGATTGTAGGTAGTGTTTAACTGGCCTAGGCCTACGCGAAGAATCGTCTGGCTGGGCCAGAGCTCAGAATCAACACGTTATATATTAGTATCCTGATACTTGAATCCGGTCAGCGGGCGTTGAGCTGAAAAAGGCGAAGCAGCTTGTCTCGTGCAAGGCTGTAGGCCACTACCTTTACTTCATGCGTCTTCTGTTTTGGGCGGCGGCTCTTGCCACTGCTTTCTCTCCTCTCTCCTCCCCCGATCCGGCCTTCCGACAAGAGCAACTGCGCTTCCCAAGGGTGCGCGAGGCCTACTCCCTAAACGGAACCACACTGCAGGCCCAGTTGCAGCAGCACGGCATTGCGCCGGAGCGGCTGGAGCTATTTATCAGGGCCCTGAAGGTGGAGCGGCGCGTAGAAGCCTGGGGCCGCAACCAGGGCGAAGGTGAGTTCCAGTTGCTGCGCACGTTTCGGCTGGCCGGCACCTCGGGCACGCTGGGGCCCAAGCGCCGCCTGGGTGATGGGCAGGTGCCGGAGGGGTTCTACCACATCAACCGCTTCAACCCCAACAGCCTCTTTCACCTGTCGTTGGGCCTCGATTACCCGAACGCCGCCGACCTGCAGCATAGTGGCCTACAAGACCCCGGCAATGATATTTTCATTCATGGCTCCGATGCCACCATTGGCTGCCTGCCCATCACTGATGCCGGTATTCGGGAGCTGTATGTGCTGGCCGTGGAAGCCCGCGCCGCCGGCCAGCTGGATATTCCGGTGCATATTTTCCCGTTTGAGCTGACGGATGCCAACATTGCCCGCCGCATGGCCAGCCCGCACACGGCCTTTTGGTTGGAGCTGGCGCCCGGTTACCAGCGCTTCGCCGATACGCATCAGCTGCCTACCGTCACTGTAGAGGCCGGCGGCGCCTACGCGGTGCAATAGCTGTAATCAGCCGGCAGGTACTTTTGGTGGCACCGCGCTAGGCCTCTGATGTAGGCTGTGGCAGTAAGCTGTGATAGTAAGACAAAAGAACGTCCTGCTGAGCGGAGCCGAAGCATCTCTACCTCTGACCACTCCACTGGCCTAGGCCTATTGAAACGAAGCGGTAGAGATGCTTCGGCAAGCGGACGGCAGATCAAGCATGACGTTTTGGGTTGATATAGGTATCTGTTTAGAGCCACTATCTACATACCCTAGCGCATACCAGCCCGTTGCAGCACCGGTAAATAGGCCTTTACCATTTTATCTACTATACTACTTCGGTTATCAGCCTGCACCGGGCGCAGCGCCCTGCCACGCCAGCTCGACTGGCCTAGCAGCTCATTGCATTATGAACAGATTCTTCGCTGAAGCCAACCTGACAAGCACAGCATTACCACTCTATACTTCCCACTTATGCTATTATCCAACCTGATGAAAGCCCTAACGGTCGCCTTGCTACTGGTGGGCACTTTCAACAGCTTGCCGCTGATAGGCCAGTCAATTTTGCTTCAGAACATGCCGGCGCGGCGCGTGCTGAGTTTGAACGGCAGCTGGAATTACATCATCGACCCCTACGAAAACGGTTTTTATGATTACCGCCGCGAGGCCTTTGACCAGTCGAAATCCGGCAAAGGCGGCTACTACGACAATGCCAAGCCCAGCAGCACGCAGGAAGAAGAGCTGATTGAGTATGACTTCGACAAGTCGCAGGCCATGCAGATTCCCGGCGACTGGAACTCCCAGGACCCCAAGCTGCTCTACTACGAGGGCACTATCTGGTACAAGAAAAGCTTCAACCTCCAGCCCAAAGCCGGCAAGCGCTACTTCCTGTATTTTGGGGCGATTAACTATGAGTCGCACATTTACCTAAACGGCAAGAAGCTGGGTATGCACAAGGGCGGGTTCACACCCATTCAATATGACATCACGGACCGCTTGAGCACGACCGGCGACAACTTTGTGGTGGTGAAGGCCGACAACACCCGCCGCCCCGAGGAAGTACCCACCATCAACACCGACTGGTGGAACTACGGCGGCATCACGCGCGACGTATTCATTGCCGAAACGCCCCAGACATACATCACCGACTACAAAGTCCAGCTCGCCAAAAACGACCCGAACACGCTGGCAGGCTACGTGCAGCTCAGCGGCGAAGGCCGCGCCAACCAAAGCGTAACCCTCTCAATTGGCGAAGCCAACATCAGCCAGAAGCTGAAAACGGATACCGAAGGCCGGGCCACGTTTAGCGTGCCCGCCCGGAAGCTCACGCGCTGGTCGCCGCAAAACCCGAAGCTCTACGCCGTAACCCTGCGCAGTGGCACCGATGAAGTGAAGGACCGCATCGGCTTCCGCAGCATCGAAACACGCGGCCAGGATATTCTGCTGAATGGCAAGTCTGTTTTCCTGCGCGGCATTTCCATGCACGATGAAAACCCGCTGATTCCGGGCCGGGCGCGCGGCGAAGGCGACCTGCGCATGCTCCTGACCTGGGCCAAGGAACTCGGCTGCAACTATGTGCGCCTGGCTCACTATCCGCACAACGAAACCATGCTCAAGCTAGTCGATGAAATGGGCCTGCTGGTGTGGGCCGAGGTGCCCGTGTACTGGACTATTGCCTGGGAAAACCAAGCCACCTACCAGAACGCCGAGCAGCAGCTCTCCGACCTGATTTCAATGGGGAAAAACCGCGCCAGCGTGGTGGTCTG
Source organism: Hymenobacter gelipurpurascens (assembly GCF_900187375.1). NCBI lineage: Bacteria > Pseudomonadati > Bacteroidota > Cytophagia > Cytophagales > Hymenobacteraceae > Hymenobacter > Hymenobacter gelipurpurascens. Next base: position 300,741 of record NZ_FYEW01000002.1, read on the forward strand.
GTCCGTCGGCAACGAAACGCCGCTTGGCGAGCCGCGCCTCAAGTTCATGAGCAGTCTGGCCAAGAAAGCCCGCGCCCTCGACGACACGCGCTTGATTTCGGCGGCCCTGGAGCTGCACCGCACCCCCGACAATGTGATGCACGTAGATGACCCACTGGGCGAATTTCTGGACCTGACCAGCATCAACGAATACGCCGGCTGGTACTGGGGCGGCAAGCCCAGCGAAATCACGAAGTACACTTTCGATATCAAGTACAACAAGCCCGTCATGATCAGTGAGTTTGGCGGCGACGCGCTGGCCGGCTACCACGGCGACGCCAACACCCGCTGGAGCGAAGAATACCAGGAGGCACTCTACCAAAACCAGCTCAAGATGCTGAGCACTATTAAAGGACTACGCGGCATGACGCCCTGGATTCTGGCCGACTTCCGGGCTACCCGCCGCCAGCACCCGGTGTACCAGAACGGCTTCAACCGCAAAGGCCTGATTTCTAGCACCGGCACCAAGAAAAAGGCCTTCTATGTGCTGCAGGATTACTACCGCCAGATGGCCCAGCAATACGACGGAAAGTAGCGGGGTCGGGAGTTTGGCATGCAGAGGAGCTTCTCTGGCTAAAACACCTCAGTAACAAAGCTGCATAGCGTCCAATATTCCTCTTTCAAATAAGAACGCCCGGAGTGGCCTAGTAACTGATGGTGCGCTCTGGGCGTACCTTTGTACCATGCTTACGCCTTCTATTTCCGACGCCGATTTTCCTATACCTAAGACTTTTCGGGAGTCTGCCGTGCTGGTGCCGGTGTTTCGGGATGATGCCGGTGAAGTGCAGATTGTGATGGTGCGCCGCTCGGCCTTTGGCGTGCACGGCGGCCAACTGGCATTTCCTGGTGGCAAGCGCGACCCCGAAGATGAATCGTTGCAGGCTACGGCCTTGCGAGAGGCGTACGAGGAAGTGAAGCTTCTGCCCACCAATGTGGAAATTCTGACCTCATTGCCCAGCGTGCCTGTCCCCTCAGGCTTTCAGATTTCGCCGTTTCTGGGGCGCATTGCCCGCCCGGAAGTGTGGGAATGGCAAACCCGCGAGATTGATGAAGTGCTAGAAATTCCGCTGCGCCACCTCGCCGATACTGCCACCCATACTGAAGAAGAATGGAACCTACCCGGCTGGCCCGGCCCGCGCCGCGTCCCTTATTTCCGCGTCGGAGACTACAAGCTCTGGGGCGCCAGCTACCGCATCATCCAGCCCCTGATTCCGCGCCTGCTGGCCGGCGAATGGGAGGTGTAAAGTGGCCTAGACCTGTCATTGCGAGGAGGCACGAGTGGCCTAGGCCACTCGTTCACTAATCTGGCACGAATTTGCGTTAGTAATATCATCAGCGTATTTAACGCCCTATTCATGAAACGACTTTCGCTTCTGTTGCTTTTGCTGTTGCCGGCCGTGGCTTCGTTTGCCCAGCGGGAACAGTCTATCTGGTTGTTTGGTCAGCAGGCCGGCCTGAGCTTCCCCGCCGATGGCGGCGCGCCCACGCCCCTGCTCACCAGCAAAATGACGACCTACGAGGGCTCGGCGGTGGCTACCAATCAGCAGGGACAACTATTGTTCTACACCAACGGCGAGTTTGTGTTCAACCGCCAGCACCAGGTGATGCCCAGCGGCAAGAAGCTGATGGGCTCCAACTCCAGCACCCAGAGCGCCCTCATCGTGCCCGACCCCGGCAGCGGCAATGTGTTCTATGTGTTCACGGTAGCGGCCCAGGGCACCAGCGGTGGACTACGCTACTCCACCGTGGATATGACCCGCGACAACGGCCTCGGCGACGTGCCCCGCGCCAATGCCCTCCTGATTTCACCCGTGGCCGAGAAGCTGGCCGCCGTACGCCACCAAAACGGCCGCGACGTCTGGATTGTAGCCCACCGCTGGAACTCCAATGCTTTCGTGAGCTTCCTGGTAACCGCCGATGGCGTGCAGAGCAAGCCCATTATGAGCAATGTGGGCAGCATGCACGCCGGCCCCGGCCGCAACGCCATCGGCGCCATGAAGTTCTCGCCCGATGGCAAAAAGCTGGCCGTAGCCCTGTGGCGCGAAGCCAACAAATATGAAGTATTCGACTTCGACCGAAATACTGGCCTAGTGCGCAATGTGAAGTCGTACGGTCCTTATCCGGAGGCCTACGGCGTGGAGTTTTCGCCCGATGGCACCAAGCTCTACGGCTCCAGCAACGGCGAAGGCGGCGGCCAGGCCCAGATCTTTCAGATTGACCTGAAAACCGGCAAAGCTGCCGTTGTTGGTAAATCGGCGAACCGCAAAGTGGGCTCCCTGCAGCGCGCCCCCGACGGCAACATCTACGTGGCCCGCGAGGATAACCAGTTCCTGGGCATTATCCAGAACCCCAACTCCGACAACGCCAAGTACCTCGACGACGGCCTCAAACTAGGCGGCCGCCGCAGCAAGCTAGGCCTCCCCAACTTCATCACGGAACCCGGGAAATAGGTGATTGAGTGAGAAGGTGAGTTTGATGTGCTAGTGGCCTAGGCCTGTCATTGCGAGGACGAAGGACGAAGCAATCCTTCCTTGCCGTTGCACGAACTATTCATTTACTCAAAAGCCCTTACTTCCACCGTGGAGGTAAGGGCTTTTGCTTTTTAAGGACTTGACGCCGCGAAAAGGAAAGATTGCTTCGACACTGACTTGATGCGCCACATGCTCACGATGACACAACTGGCCTAGGCCACCTCATGAATCCATCAAACCTCACTGCACATCGCCGCCAATTTTAAACCGAAGGAAGCCAGCGGCCACGGAGAGGTAGGGATTCTTGGAGGCTACCAGGCCTACCACGTCGCGGGTGCTGACGCCGGCTTCGTAGAACGAGGTGGTGAAGGTGAAGCCTAGCGGCACACTCAGGCCGTAGCCGGCGCCGCCGGTCAGGCCGCTGCTCAGGCGCAGCCAGTGCACGGGCTTGTAGTCCAGGCCTGCGCCGATGAAGGTGTTAGGTAAATTACCGGCCACCTCGTTGAGGGGCATCGTCACATCAAGGCCCGCTTCAAAATATTCGCTGATGCGTAGACCGACGCCGGCACGGAGCTTGGTGGCCAGATTAGCGCGGCGGGTTTGGCCGGCCTGGTACTGAAACAGGCTATCGGTGCCGGCCGCGAAGATCTGGGTGGCTTCCTTGATGAAGTTATAGGTCCCGACACCGCTGGAATTGAGGCGCTTGAGCGGCTGGTCGTTGCCGGTGACCAGGTTGCCCTCCCACTCCATGTGCCCGATATCGGTGACGGATACGCCCAGGCGCAGGGCCTTGCCTACCTCGGCGGCCAGGCCCAGATCAAAGCCGTTCCCTTTGCCCACAGGTTTCAGTCCGTTGCCGGTTTTTAGGTTGAAGCTGGGGTCGGTGGTTAGGGAGCCGTAGTTGATATCGAACACCGGCGACATGGCGCTGTAGGCCTGTAGGTTGCCGGGCTGCACCCGAATATCGACAATGCCCACGCCCTGAATGTAGCGGTAGCCCGCCCCCGCCGAGAGCTGAAACAGGGGCAGATCTATCAGGCGCGTGCCCCAGGCCAGGTTGAACTCATTAAGCGCAGAAAACTGCATTTCGGTGCCAGCCAGCGCCTCCGATACCAGCGGAATGTTGCCGGCCGCTGCCGAGGTGTACACCGGCGCATCGCGCCCCAGAAACAGCAGATCGGCGGCGTTCTGGTTCAGGCCCACGTGCCCCGCCGACCGGATTCGGTTGCTGATGGCAATACCCCCGATAACCGGCAGCTGCACCGCCAGCCCGAAGGTGGTAGCGTCGGCGTTCATGTTCAGGGCATTATCGGAGGCAAACGCCCGCGCCAGCTCCTGCCGGTCGGGGGCAGAAAGCGGGTCGTTGGTGTTGTAGATGAACTTGCGCAGCTGCTGGCGCGTGAGCGACTGAGAGCCCGCCCCGGCGCCCACTTCGCCTATCGTGAAGGCAAACTTGGCGCCGCCCACCCGGCCCAGATTGGCGGGGTTGATGCCGATGGCCTGGTAGTCGGTGGCGAAGGTGGTGGCCACGCCGCCCCGGCCCGTGGCCGTGAAGTTGCTGAGCTCGTTTTGGGCGTGCAGCGCGGTAGGCAATGCCAGCGCAACGCCGAGTAGCAGAGAAAGAGGAGCGCGTTTCATAAGCGAGAATGTGGCGGAAGCTTCGTTAGTTTGGGACTTGTAGGTCCGGCTGGCTACGTAGGCCAGTCGCCACCCGCTCCCCGAAGGCAACCGGTATCGGCTTCAAACTAACGAAGCTTCTGCTACATTTCTTTTCCGCTTTGGCTAAACGCTTCTCCGTTTCTGAATATACTGATGGCATATTGGCTGGCAACCGCGTCATGCTGAGCCGGGCCATTACGTTGGTGGAAAGCACGCTGCCTACCGATCAGGCCCTGGCCCAGCAGGTGCTGGATGCGGTGCTGCCGTACGCGGGCCGCTCGGTGCGAGTAGGTATTACGGGGGTGCCGGGCGTGGGCAAAAGCACGTTTATTGAGGCCCTAGGCCTGCATTTGGTGCGCGAGCTAGGCCACCGCCTGGCGGTATTGGCCGTAGACCCCACCAGCCAGCGCAGCGGCGGCAGCATCCTCGGCGACAAAACCCGCATGAACCTGCTGGCCGCGCACCCCCAGGCCTATATCCGGCCCTCCCCAGCCGGCCGCAGCCTGGGCGGCGTCACGCGCAGCACCCGCGAGGCGCTGGTGCTCTGTGAGGCCGCGGGCCACGACGTGATATTTGTGGAAACCGTGGGCGTAGGCCAGAGCGAAACGGCCGTGCACGGCATGGTCGATTTTTTCCTACTCCTGATGCTCGCCGGCGCCGGCGACGAGCTGCAAGGCATCAAGAAAGGCATCATGGAAATGGCCGATGCCGTAACCATCACCAAAGCCGATGGCGGCAACGAGCTGGCCGCCCGCCGGGCCCGCGCTGAGTACCAGAATGCGCTGCACCTGTTCCCATTGGCGCCTTCCCAATGGAGCCCGGTAGTCACTACCAGCTCAGCGGTATCAGGTGCGGGTGTGCCCGAAGTGTGGGAAGTAATCCAGCGGTATGTGCAGCAAACGCAGGAAAGCGGCTATTTCCAGCGCCGCCGCCAGGAGCAGAACTTGCACTGGCTCCACGAGACCATCCGCGAAGCGCTGGAAACCCGTTTCTACGCCCGCCCCGACGTGGCCACTCGCCTCGCCGAAATCCGCCAGCAGGTAATGGACGGCCGCAAATCAGCCTTCGGCGCCGCCGAGGAACTGCTAGGCCTGTAGGCCACTTATTTTACTGTAAGCTTATAAAAGCACGTCGGCACGAGGAAAATGCAAAAAAGAACGTCATGCTGAGCGCAGCCGAAGCATCTCTACCGCATTGCTAACTCATTTGATTAGCTCCGGTAGAGATGCTTCGGCTGCGCTCAGCATGACGTTCTTTTTTAGGATGACGTGCTTTTACTTTTGATGTATCACGTACCCGCACTGGCCTAGCCGGCCAGCTGGCGCTTCACCATCAGGTAATCGAGGTAGTACAGGATTTTGATGGAGATGCTGTTGTTATGGGGCGTGTTGATGGTGTTGTTCAGGTTATCGAAGTAGAGCGGCGTGGCCTCGTTAGATTCCAGGAACGACGAGCTGGCGTTTTTCCAGACGATGCTCACTTGCGAGCCGGGCGCAAACCACCACGAGTACACCGCATCCACGTTGAAGGCGTTGAACGTGTTGTCGCGGTTGCGGCGGTAGTCTATGGGGGTTTCTAGGCCACCTTTCTTGAGGTGAGCAAAGTCGCGGTAGTTCACCGTGCTGGTGTAGTGGCGCGTGCGGATAGTGAACGACATCCGGTTGTTGAAGGTATAGGCACCCGAAATCGTGTTGGTGACGGTGAGCACGCGGCGGCGGCCCAGCAGTACGTCTACGGGCGGTTTGCCGAGCAGCACATTGCCGCCCAGCTGCCGAATGATGGCGGTATCCTGTGGCAGGCTTGAGTCTAGGCCACCGTTCACGTAGCCCACTTGGTTTTGGCGCAGGTTCCAGTCGAGGCTGTAGCGGAAGTTGAGCTGGTTGCTGACGCGGTAGCGCGGCGAGATATTCCAGCCGTAGCCCATGCGGCGCGGCCGCTCCAGCCGGTCGTCCTCGGCATACCAGCGCACTCCGCCGTTGAAATCCCAGGCTAGCTTCTTGCGGTAATCGGAGGAGATAAAGCCGCCGATATTGGCATTCACGGGCACCCGCACGTAATAGTCGCCGAGCGGGTACTGGCGCGGCTCATAGTAATCGTGCGTGATGGGGTTAGCATCTATGTTGGCGCCCACCGTGAGAAAGCTCTTCGTGAAAGTTGTGTTAAAGCCGCCCGACACGTTGGCGTTCTGGTAGCGCGTGGGCTTATACAGCACCGAGTGGTTCAGGTTAAAGAAGGTGTATAGATTGTTGACCTTCCAGAAGGGCTTGTACTTGTTGTAGCTGGCGTATAGGCCCTGGCTGATGTTATTATTGCCAAACAGGATGCCCAGATCATTGGGGTTGTACTTATCCGACTCTATGCCGTGGTTTAGGCCCCAGGTGAAGTTGCCGCTAATCTTGCTCACCCCAATCTGGTACTTATAGCCGTCCTGGTCACCGATTTCCTCTTCCGAGCCAAACTGCTTACCTCGCAAACGCGAGTACACCAGGCGGCCATCTACGGCATAGCTGTTCTTCTTATTAGCGAAGCGAAATAGGCCACCCGTCACGTTGGCGTCGTAGGTCTGGCCCCAGCGCGTGACGTTGGTATTGATGAGGGAGACGTAGGAGTTGTTTTTCAGGCTTTGGTCCAGCACCATGATGCTGTAGTTGCTGAAGGGCTGCGTGAGCACGTCGCGCTGGCGGCCATCCACAGAGTCGCGCACGGTGGCGTACACGTCGTTGCTGAGGGCGTTGAACACCCCTACACCTAACCCATTCTTGGTGCGGCCCGATACTTTGGTGGCATTCAGCAGGCGTGTGATACCGGGGTTACTCACCACCGCTTCCCCTGGCCTACGCTGACCATCTGGCCCCATTTCACTTTGCCGCAGCTGGCTGCTCACATCCCCAAACCCAATAGGCGTGGCCCCTACACGGCGAGAGTAGAACAGGTCGCCTTTGTTAAACAGCTCGGTGCCTTCGGTGAAGAACTGCCGGTTTTCCTGAAACTGCACCTCAAACGGCGAAAGGTTCAGCACCTGGTTGTCGCTCTGCACCTGCCCGAAGTCGGGCACCAGTGTGGCATCCAGCGTAAAGCTTTCGTTGATGCCCCACTTCACATCGGCGCCGCCGTTGAAGCTGGTGCTGGTGTTGCGGGTGCCCTGCTCTTTGTAGGGAAAATGGTTGACGTAGCTGGAAACGTAAGGCGTGAGCGAAAGCCGCAGCGGCGGCTGGATGTCGTGCAGGCCCTGCAGCTCGCCCCACTGGTTCACGAAGCCATCCACGGCCGGCTTCACCTCGTTCCAGAAAAAGGCCTGGTTGTCGCGCTTGCGCTGGCGCATAAAGTTCAGGCCCCACACCTGATCCTTCGCTTTGCTGAAGCGGATAGCCGAATACGGAATCCGCATTTCACAGTACCAGTCAGTGCCCTTCATGGAGGTGCGCGAGTCCCACACGGCGTTCCAGTTGCCATCTTCGCCGCCAGCCGGCGAGTAGCGCGCATCTACCTGCACCCCACCCGTACTCACAATGAAGCTGTAGCCGTTCAGCTGGTCGTGGTAGGTATCCAGGAAAATGCCAATAAAGTCGGAGTTCCCAATATCGTCGCGGGCGGTTAGCTCCCGCATGATGGAGTCCTGCGAGACGTCGTGCATGATGGCGCCCACATACAGGTTGGCATCATCGTAGAGCACGCGCACCTCGGTGGGGTGCTTCTCATGGGGGCCGGGATTGGGGCGGTTCTGAATGAAATCAGTAGCGATGGGTGCCTGCTGCCAGATGGCTTCGTCGAGCTGTCCATCGAGCTTAATAGCATCGGTAATGCGCAGCGCCTGCAGCTGGCGCTTGGGCGACGGCAAGGCTGCGGCGGCATTGGTCGCTTTATCAGGCGGGCTGGCAGATTGGGCCTGGGCTAGGCCAGTAAGCGTAGTCAGCCAGAGCAGCAGGAACACACGGAAGCATTTCACGGCGCGCAGACGGGAGGAGATGTGGGACAAGCGAAGGGGTGGATGGGTGGTGAAACACCTGATGAGTGGCCTAGGCCAGGGCATCAGGACGAGGTGGCGCCGCCGATATATATAGCGTGGGCGGAATGCTGCAATAGATGATGACACAAGGCCAACCGTTGCCTGTTACTTAAAACTTTCCCATAAAAAAACGGCCGCCGTTGCAGCGGCGGCCGTTCCTCAACTAATCAGGCCCTTACTCATTCACGTTTATCTGAATGTTGCGGCGGGTTTTAGTGCCCTTGCTGTCAGGGGTTACGGGTGCGTCCAGCAGCTTGCGGTACTTCTCGGCAATGGCGGCAGACTGCTTTTTGCCGTTCAGGCTCATGCCTTCGTCGTTGAGCTGAAACTGGAAGTTTTTCTCGTTGGCACCCAGCAGGCCATCCTTGCGCAGCTCTGCCCGAATCTCATCGGAATCGACGCGGGGCGGTGCTGGTGGAGCTGGCGGGGCCACGGGGGCCGGCGCTGGGGGTGCGGGCGGCGCCATCGGCGACATGGCTCGTGGAGCCCGGGGTGGCCGTGGAGGTGCTGGCATATCTCCGTTACTCCGATTGGTTGACTGGCGGTTGATTGCGAAGGTGTTATTAGCGGTGAGCTTGCGGCCCGTTTGCTTCTCCACGAGGCGCAGATACTTGTCGCGGAGGGCTGAAGACTGCTTCTTGCCGTTCACCGTGAGGGTGGTAGCGTTGAGGCTGAACTGAAAGTTAGCATCGTCTTTAACGAGGCCATCCTTGCGTAGCTCGCGGCGCAGTACAGCTTCCGTTTCCTCGCTTTCCCGACGACGCTTTTCCGAGTCAACCCGGCGCATTTCGCTGTCGTGGCGGCGCATATCCAAATCGTGGCGGCCCATTTCTGCGTCATTGCGACGCATCTCAACCTCCAGGCGGCGCATTTCCGCTTCGTGGCGGCGCATTTCGGCTTCCAGCTTGCGGTTTGCCGCGTCTAGCTCCTGCTCAGTGCCTCCACCCCGGAAATCATCCCGAATTTCGAAATCCTGCTGCAGATTCCGGCGCATCTCGTCTTGCTGATGTCTGATTTTGGCCAGCTCCCGGCCAATTTCCTCGCGTTGCTCTTGGTTCAGGTTGGCGTCTTGCAGCGTGTTTTCCAGAGAGCGAGCGGCCCCCTGTAAGGCCCGGGCCTGCACATCTCTGCCTCCGGCATTCAGGTTCCGGTTCATTTCCACCCGCACCCGTGGGCTGCGCAGCTGGCGGCTGGCTACATCGGTAGAACGGCGGGCTTGCTGCCGAATGCGTTCTATCTGTACCTCGCTCAGGCCAGGGCTGGGCATGGTGAAAACGCGGGAGAAGTTGTCATCGAAGTGGAAGTCGAAATCGGAGCCGTTGCTGCTCCACGTGCGGCCGTTAGGCCCCACCCGAATCACTTCAACTTCGCGCTCATTCTTCTTGCCCTTCTTCGCTTTTTTGTCGGTTGATGCGCCTTCTACCCGGCGGCCATCCACGAACAACTCGGTCACGCGGCCTTTTTTATCTTTCTCGATAACCACGGTGCCAGGCCGACGTGCGCCTTCCTGCACTACTACTACCTGCTTGCTGCGCTTGCGTTTTTTGTCCTTGGCGTCGTCTTGCAGGATGCTGAGCGGCTGCATTTCCTCCTCGGCCTGCTCTACCTCCGGCAGTTCGGGCACATCTGGCGCATCTGGCACCACTGCTACCTCGTCGGGCGAAGCCGGGGCAGCAGGTACCGCAGGCACGGCGGGCAGTATCGGTGCTTTGCGGCTAGTATCGGGCAGGGTTTGCAGGAATGGCAAGCGACCTAGCGCGCCACCTTCATTTTCATCGGTATCTACTGGCCTAGGATCGGCCATGGCTACAGCCGAGGTCAGGAGCACCATACCACCCAGCACCAGGCAGGCGGCCATAAAGCCTTCGGTGAACGTGGGCGCGGTGCGGCCTTGCACCAGCCGCTTGATGCGGCTAAGCACAGAACCATCGGGCCCCAGCGCCGACAGTGCCAGTTGGGCCGGTGTAGCGGGCACTACGCTCAGCTCAGCCAGGGCGGCTAGCGCGCGGGCCACGGTCAGGGGGTTGCCCCCAACCAGAGCCGTAGCGGCATCATCGCAGCAGTTTTCGCGCTCGGTGCGCAGGCAAGCCGTGATGAACCATACGGCCGGATGGTAGAAAAACAGCGTTTCCGCTACCGATTGCACCAGGTTCATGAGATAGTCGCGGCGGGCTACGTGGGCCAGCTCGTGGGCCAGAATAGCTTCCAGATACGTTTGGCTCAGGCCCGTCACGGTACCCAGCGGCAGCAATACCACGGGCCGCAAGTGGCCTACCACCACTGGCACGCGCACCAGCGCCGACTCCAGCAGCTCAACCGGCTGCCGCAGCCCGGCCCGGGTGGCCAGCACCGCCAAACGGGCCTGCCATTCCTCAGACAACGGCTGCACCCGGTAGCGGCGCAAACGCTGCACGTAGGCCAGTCCGCCCATCAGGCGCAGGGTCATGGCCAACAGGCCTAGCAGCCACACGGCCACCAGCATGGGCAGGTTCTGGTCGAAGTAGTTCAGCCAGGCCTGCAAACGAGAAGGCGCCGGAGCGGCTTCAGCCACTAAACCCGGCTCCGAGGCAGCTACAGTGACAGCAGAACGAATGCCCGAAGCAGTTGGCGCCACCGCTACAGCGGCGGCTTTAGCTGTCGCAACTTCGGCGGCCTGCTCTGTGCGGGCAGCTGCGTAGTAGCGCCCAAAGGTGACGGTAGCCAGCACCAGCAACGCCACCAAAGCCGCCGCCGCCGTGTTATAACGCACCACGGCTCTATGCCGACGCAGCAGCAACAGCAACCCCGCCAATGCCAGCGCTACCACCGCGCCTTGCCACAACGAGTGCACTAAAGTCCAGCCGAGGGCGCGTACCAGCGCCGGTGGCAGTAGTTGTTCGAGCCAGTTCATGACGCGTCGTCGGTTGAGGTGGTGTCGTTCTTGATTTCAATGTCGTTGAGCAGACGGCGGATCTGCTGCAGCTCCTCCTGCGAGGTATTTCGGTTGCCCAGCGCCTGCATCACCAGCTTCATGGCCGAGCCGCCGAAGGCTGATTCCACGAAACGATCAAGGAGCAGGCCCTGGGTTTCCTCCTCGCGCACGGCGGCCCGATAGATGTGCGTTTTGGTGCTGTCTTCGCGCAGCACCAGCACTTTTTCCAGCATTAGCTGCAACAGCTTCAGCGTGGTGGTGTAGCCCACATCGCGCTTCTTGCTGAGCTCATCATTCACGAAGCGGACGGTGCTGGGGCCATGTTGCCAGAGCACCTGCAATATTTCCAGCTCCGATTCAGTAGGTTTGGGGGCAGGTGATTTATTCATAATTGCAGTGTTTGATACTACGAAGCAGTTCGTACATCAAACATATACGAACCATATCGTAGATGCAAGTAATATCTACGATTTATTTCGTACAATATTACTGCCTACTGTTATACTGTTAAATATCAGCATTATAACACAAACCATCACCTTATCTGGCCCTTTCCTCACTTGCCGGTCACTCATCACTCACTTGTGGTGCTGCTGTAGCTGGTCATGATGGTTTAAGCACCCTGGCTTGGTAGCAGTCAGTAGATATATACAACTGGGCCTCACCTGGTCAGGGCATAATTGAAGCCCAAGCGCCCTGGATTGACTGATGAGCGGAGAGGTACAGCTTGGCGGCACTTAGACAACGAAGCCTATTTGCGCTTGCGGAAATACACATCACCGCTCACGGACTCCAGCCGAACCGCGGGGCCGCCGTTACCGCCTAGCGTACCGCGTAACTGGTAGCCCACAATAGGATTGTCTTTGCGGTTTACGAAGGCAATGTCCTGATCGGTGTACACTTCGCCGCTGATGGTTTTGAAGGCCAGGTCGGCGCTCTTCTGGGCGGGCCAGTTCACATCCACAAAGCCACTGATGGATTTCACATCAAGTGGGGCATTCAGCCCGTTCACCTCAATATTGCCGCTGATGGTGTTCACGCGCACTGCTACGCCAGCGGGTACGGCCACGTCTACTTCAACTTTCAGGCAAATGCCGCCGCCGCTCGACTGCCCGTTGCGCCAGTTGCCGCCCCAGCGAGTAGTACCCTCGCCATCGGGGCAATTGGTAACCTGGCTGGTTTGTACCAGCTTTTCATCCAGCACGGAGGTAATGGTGAGGCCATCAGCGGCTTTGCTGGAAGTAAGCGTCACGGCCTCGTTCAGTTGCCCGCCATTGACGGTGACGGTAGCGCGCAGCACCATCTCGGAGCCGCTGGCCGGATGAATTTTGATAACCGTAGCGTGTTTCAGCTCCAGGTTTAAGCGTTGGCCAGAAGTTAAAGGGGCCTTCTGTTCGAGTACTTTTTGGGCGTAAGCTCCCAGGCTGCTCAGCCCTAGCAGGACTGACAGCAACAATAAGAAACGAAACATGGGATGGGTAGTAGAGAAGTGAAAGAATAGATTCTGGCTACTGTTTGGCTATTTGGCTTTGCGCACGTACACATCACCGCTCACATTTTTGAGCGAGATGGAGGTGCCGCCACCGTTGATGGCTCCATTGAGCGTCTGCCCTCCAATCTGGGTCAGGCCACTGCTGTTGGCTGATTTGGGCATAGACATATCGAAATCAGTATACACCTCTCCCGATATAGTACGCATCATGAGCGAGGCCTTGGTGGCCGTAGGCAGGGCCACATCAATAGCGCCGCTAATGTTGGTGATGGCGCTGGGGCCGGTGCCCAGTGAGGTGTAGCGCACCGTAATATCGCCGCTGGTGCTGCTGGCTACCACGGGGCCGACTACGTTCAGCATCTTGGCATCGGAGCTTTTCATCATCACTTCCAGCTTACCCTGCAGGTTTTGCAGCACCACATTACCCCCGCCCCACTGCATTTCGCGGTACACCACATCGGCGGAGCGCGGCACCCGAATGGTGTAGTGCCCATCCTGGCGCGAGGCCTTCACGATGCGTACCGTGTTAGCCTCTTTGGTCACGGCTAGGCCTATGCGGGTGTTATCTACAGCGGAGTTGTACACGGGGCGTAGACCCTCGGCGCGCTTCGGAGCCTCTTCGGCATTGTCGCCTTTGATGATTAGCTCGTCGCCATCGTAACCTTCCACGGTCACTTCGCTGCCGTGCTGCATTTCGATAACCACTTTGCGGTCTTTGCCGCTCAGCTTGGTGCGGTATTCCTGGGCCTGGGCGGCGGAGCCCGCCAGCAGCAGGCTGATGATCAGAAGAAATCTATGCTTTTTCATAGGAGAGAGTCAGTTGCAGATAGGTGAGTCAGATCGTGAGGAGCCGCGGACTCCAAGGGTCTGACAACTACCCTATCAGTAAAAAAAGAGAAGGTTAAATCAGGATGCTAATGCCCTGGCGAGCCTGGTCGCGCACGGCGGGCAATGCGTCGGGGCGCTGAGAGAGGCGTTTGAGCTGGGGCACGGCCTTCTTGTCGCGCAGCTTCACGAGCAGCTCAATGAGGGTAATCTGCACGTTGGGGTCAGTTTGCACGGGTAGGGCCTGTATCAGCGCCGGGGCTACCAACGAATCGGCCCGCAGGCGGTAGAGGGCATCGGCGGCCGCTAGGCGCACGTTGGGGTTAGGGTCGGAGTTGAGCGTGTTAATAAGCACCAGCACCGTGGGGTCGCCGGGGCGCGAATTGCCGGAAGCATCACTTACCAGCTGAATGCGGTGGCTGGCCGTGGCTGGCTGCTGAGTAGCGGCTGTAAGCCGGGCGGCTAGCTGCTGCGCATCGGCGGCCGGCGTAGTCGTGGCTATTTCCGGAGTGGTCGGTTGGCGCAGCAGCAGCCCGAACACCGTGCCGACCGCCAGTAGCGCTATACTGGCCGCAATCCGCAGCCACATAACTGTATTTGATGCTGCTGAAGCACTAGCAACTGGGTGCAGGGGCACTACTTTCGCCTCAAGCGACTGTGCCTGACTAGTTGCGGACACTAGCGCCTTTTCCGCCGCTAGCATGGCCTGAAAATCGTCGCGCAGGCCCATAGGAGGCATTACGGGCGGTAGGTCGTCGAGGGCGGTGAGTAAGCTGCTGTATTGAGCCGCCTTCTGCTGGCATGCCGGGCACTGCGCCAGATGGGCCGCTACCCGAGCCCGCTCTTGGGGTGGTAAGGTACGGGCGGCATAGTCCATCAGCAACAGCTCCAGGTCGGAGCAGTCGGGCGGGATGGGCAGATGGGTTTCGTTATGTAACATGACTAAGCAGTCGGAATATCAGCTGAAGTAAATTTTGCGCAGGGCCTCCAGGGCCCGGTGCGCTTTCACGCGGGCCGCTCCTTCTGAGCAACCCAGCATCTCCCCTATCTCGGCGTAGTCGAAGCCCTGAAAGCGGTGCAGCACCAGAATCTCGCGTTGCGCCGAGGGTAACAGGCCTAGAGCCTCCTGCACGTCCTGGCCATCGTAGGTGGCCGCCACACCAGCCATGGCCGCTCGGCGCAGAGTAGGTGTATGTTCCGCCACTTCCAGGTCGCCGGCCGGTACGTGGTGTTTCTTCCAATGGTCGGCGTACACGTTGCGGGCCAGCTGGTAAATCCACGCCTTGAACGGATGGCTGGACTGGTAGCTGGTGCGGTATTTTAGGATGCGCAGGAACACGTTCTGCACCAAATCCTGCGCCGTATCCCGGTCATTGGTCAACCGTAACAGGAAGCCGAACAGCAACCCCTGATAGCGCTCAAACAGCGTGGATAGCTGGTCGAGGTCGTTGTCACGGACTTGCTCCATCAGGGTTTCGTCGCTGGGGCTTTGCACGGGTAGAAGGAGCTTTATGCGGGGGAGTTGTCAGGAGTACCGACTGATTTGCCGTTCGTTACAGAGGTAGGAAAATATTTTTCAACTCCCTTGAAAACAGCGCGGCTCCGTAGTGCCATGCACCACGGAGCCGTTACTACTTTCTGCGTTTTATGTTTGCTGCTAGGCCACTTGTCGGCGCCTCTCCAGCGTTACGCGGGCCCGATGGCAGATGCCGCCTAGGGGCGGGTTAAACTTCGAGACGCTTACCCGCACACTCTCTATGTAAGGAAACTCTTCCAGCACGCGGTCAATTACGCGGTGGCCTAGGTGCTCCAGCAGGCGCGCCGGGGCCAGCATCTCCTCACTTACCACGCGGTAGAGCACTTCATAATTTACGGTTTCATGGAGCTTATCGGAAGCACCGGCCGCGTGCAGATTGGTATCGATGTACAGATCTACGCCATACTTATTGCCGATTTTCTGCTCCTCATCATAGTATCCGTGAAAAGCGAAAAATTCCATTCCTTCCAGTGCAATCTGGCCCATGAGGTGATGTGGTGAGGTGGTGAAACGGTGAGGTGGCCTAGGCCAGTTGTCGGCTTAAAAATAAGGAAGCCCGCCCCGAGAGGCAGGCTTCCTTGCTGGCAATAAAGAACAAGAATCGCTTTATGTTTCCTGCTCCATGGGTTTTTAAATTTCGTCGAAGAATGACTTCTCGCTCAGGCTGGCGGCCGCCATGCCGGGCTGGCCGGGGTGCGTAACGGGCGAAGGCTGGTTGATTTCCGGATGGCTGGGGCCTACGGGCCGGATATCGGGCGCGGGTGGCTCTACGTTGGGGGCGTGCGGCTCGGGCACCTGCGAAGGTGCGGGCGGATCGATATGGGGCGCGGGCGAAATACCGGGGTTTTCGGCGGGGCCGCCGGGACGCTCAATCTCGGGGCCGGGGGCATGCGCGGGCGCGCCGGGGTCGGGTTGCTGGCCGGGCTTGGGGTTATAGGCGCCCGGCTGCGGAGTTGGTGCCGTGCGAGGCTCAGCAATAGCAGCTGAACCGCCAAAAGAAGCGGCGGTGCCTCCGGCAACGGCAGCAACGGATGAAGTGGAAGTAGCGGAAACGTGCATGGAGGCGTCTGATTTAGGTGAATCGTCGGGGGCGGAGGAGTGGGAACGATTCACTTTTACGCTGGCAGCCCTCGAAAGGATGGCGGCCGTGCTGGCTTTCGGCCGACCCTTAGCTTTTTCCACCTTATCCAGCGCTTCGGAGGCCAACCGGTGCAGGTCGCCAACCAAGCCTTCGAGCACGTTTTCGAGGCGCTGACACTCCTGGCCTAGGCCAGTCACCTCCTTCTGCATATCGGCAATGGCGCGCTCCGACTGCTGGTAGGCCTCTTCCACTACGCTACGGGCCTTCTGGCGCGCATCGCTGAGGAGCTGCTCGGCCTGCAGTTGGGCTTCCCGAATGCGCAGCTGGGCATCGCGCTGGGCCTGCTCCGTAATGCTGTTGCCGGTGTCTTCGGCGGTTTTGAGGGTGCGGTAGAGGCTGGTTTCTACCTCGCGCATCTTGCTTACCTCGTGCGTGGCGTGCTCAAGCTTCAGACGCAGGTCGCGGTTTTCGTCGCCCATCCGCTCCCATTGCTGGGAAAGCGTCATCAGGAAGGCTTGCACTTCGTCTTTGTCGAGACCCCGAAAGGCTTTTTCAAAGGTTTTCTGCCGGATATCGAGAGCGGTAATTTTCATTGGGTGAGAAGCTAGGAGCGAGAAGTTGGGAGCCAGAAGCGAAGCGAAGAATTCAGCAATGCAGTAATAGAGAGCAGAAGAGGCTTTACAACACGCTCTTTCCTTCCTTCTAGCTCCTGACTACTGGCTCCTAGCTTCTTTTTCAAGATAGCTCCCAGACCGCGAGGCTGCGGTCGTCGCTACACGAAACTAGCCTATTCTGCTTTCCCGGCCAAAATAACTTGTTTACCGAGGTGCCGTGGCCGGCGTGCCGGGCGCGGTCTAGCACCCGCAACAAGCTGAACGTTGCCGTATCCCAGAGCTTGATGCTTTTGTCCATGCTGCAGGTGGCGAAGTACTGCCCATCGGGCGAAAAAGCCAGGTGGTTGATGGTGAACATATGCGCCACAATGCTGGTAGCGGCCTGGTAGCCCGCTGCCACGTCCCAGGTGCGCAGGTGGGCATCGCGCCCGGCCGAGAACAGCGTGCGGCCATCGGGAGCGTAGGCCAGGGTAAACACAGAATTAGTGGCTCCCTCTATCCCGTGCTTTAGTTGCAGCGAATCAACGTCCAGCACCCGCACCAGCCAGTCGGAGCCACCTACGGCCAGCTCACCGCGCTCCTCGTGCAGGGCCAGGCAGCGCAGACTTTTATCGGAAAGCTTCAGCAGGGTTTCTACTTTAAAGTCAGAGGTCCGCAGCACAGCCAGCGTGCCGTCGCCGAGGGCCACGTATAGCCGCTGCCGAGCCGCAGAATGCACAATATCGAAGATGGCAGCCGGGGGTAGCGAGGTGGCGTAGGCCAGTTTTTTCTCTGCCAGATCAATAGCCTGAATCCCCTGAAAATTGTGGCCTAGCACCAGCAGATTGTGCTCCGGCAGGTGCAGCAGCGCATACACGGAGTTTTCTACTTTCGCCACCAACTCCCCATCGCGCTCGGGCTCATTGGCACTCCAGGCGGCCACCATTCCATCGGCCCCGGCAGAGTAAAATTCCGGATGGCCGGGCGTGCCGGCCAGCGCATACACGCAGTCGCGGTGGCCGGTGAGGGAAGCGAGTTTGTGAACTTGGGGGCGGTGAACGGAGGACAAGTGGTGAAGCGGTGAGGTGATGAAGGGACGAAGTGATAGGGTAAAGGTACGGCGGTCGGTGCGAGGACGCAGGACGACGCAATCTTTCCTTGATTCAGCGCGAACCGTTTACCTGATCAATAGCCCTGATGACTGGCCTAGCATAAGGGTTTCTCAAAGCGTCAATAGGAGGCCGTACAACAGTGAAGGAAAGGTTGCGTCGTCCTGCGTCCTCGCCACGACCGCCGTACCTTTGTCCCATTACCTCGTCCCTTCATTACCTCATCACCTCAACACTTCCTTTGCCGCTACATTCCATCACTCCGGTTTCGCAAACGGCGCTGCTAGGCCTTTGGCAGCTCACTGAGCCGCTGCCCGCACTATGGGAGCTGCTGCCGGCCCAGCAGCACTACCTGGCCTACTACCCCGATGGCCGTGACGAAACCCGTGCCCGCCAATGGCTGGCCGGCCGGGTGCTGGCCCACCAGTTGCTGCAAGAGGTGAATGATGCGCCGGCTATGCTGCGTAATGACCCCAACGGCCGCCCCTACTTCCCGGAGCTACCGGGCCTAGGCGTATCTCTTTCGCATTCTGGCGAGTGGGTGGCGGCTTTGCTGGACCCCCGCGGGGCAGTTGGCACAGATATTGAACTAATCCGCGCCAAAGCGCAAAAGTTGGCTTCGCGGTTTCTATCGGAAACGGAGCGGGCTGACGCCGGCGACGATGCAGCGAAATACAGTCTCTATTGGAGTGCCAAAGAGACGCTTTATAAGCTGCACAGCCGCCGGGGCCTGGTGTTTAAGGAGCAACTTTTGCTCGACCCGTTTGGGCTGCGAGAGGCAGGTGTGTTGACGGGGCACCTGCTACTCGAAAAATCTCGCAGCCAACACCAGATCTTTTACCAGCGCCTCCCTCAGGATTACGTCCTAACTTACGCTCTCGGTGAAATCGTGAATTTGTAAAATGGTGAGTTGCCGTTCTGCTGGCCTACAAGGCTCAAATAGGACAGATAGCGCCGCCAACACGTCAAACTCACTACTTCACTATCTCACCATTTCACCTTCCGCATGTCTCTTCGCCGAATTTCTATTATTACCGCTGCGGCCCTGCTCTTCTGCACAGTAGCCGTGAGCGTAGCGCGGGCGCAGGGCAGCCGCTCCGTCTCGGATTTCAGCCTCAAAACCAGCACTAACACCGAGGTAGCCCTGAAAAGCTACGCTGACCGCAAGGCGGTAGTAGTAGTGTTCGTGAATCCGAGCTGCGCGTTCTCCAAGCTCTACCAAAGCCGCCTCTCGGCCCTTAGCAGTGCTTATAGCGCCAAAGGCGTAGAGTTCCTGTTCATTGATACGCCCATCAATCTGGAGGCCAGCACCGATGGAACCGATGCCGAAAAGCTTAAAATCAAGACAGTAGGTGGTGCTGATATGCCGCTACTAACGGACGAAGGCCAGAAAGTAAGCGCCCTGCTTGGTGCCACCAAAACCCCAGAAGCCGTGCTTCTGCAGCCCGTGGGTGATGGGTTTGCCGTCCGCTACAAAGGCGCCATTGATGATAACCCCCAGGTGGAAAGCTACGTGAAGGAGCGCTACCTGCAGCAGGCCATCGATAATGTGTTGGCCGGCCGCTCCGTCAGTGTAGCCGATAAGCGCGCTGCTGGCTGCCTTATCAAGCGCAACTAACTATAGGTAGGGGCCTAGGCCACTACCAACAAAAAAGCCACTCGCTTTCAGCAAGTGGCTTTTTTGTTGGGGTACTATCCGCTGTTATTCTTCGTCAGGGTCAGAATCAGCCGTAGGAGCATCGGTGAGGATGGCCAGCAACTGGCCTACCTCGGCTGCTTTGGCCGGTTCCTGCAGCTTCTCGAAGCTTAACTGTAGGTTGCGGAGGGCGCGCCGAACGATATCAATGTGAGAACAGGGCTCGAAGAAAATTTCGTTGGGCGTCAGGTTCAGCTGGCCGATGTAGTGCTCAATATCGGTGCGGGTGAGCACCAGGCCCCGGTTGTAGCAATTGATATAGAACGGCTCCACATCATTGAGCGGACTGGCCGGCCGAAATGTGAGCACGAACAGGTTCGGGAGGTTTACACCGTACACCGGCAGCTTCAGGCGCTGCGCTACCAACAGGTAAATCACGCAGAGAGTGAGCGGGTTGCCGCGGCGCGTTTCCAGCACCCGGTGCAACATAGAGTTGGCCGGCGAATGGAAGTTCTGCGTGTTGGCGGCAAACTTATGAGACCTGAAAATAACGTGGTTGAGGGCCTGCACCTGATCGGTGGGGTGCATATCGGGCTGCAGCAGAGTCCAGACCTCAAAGCGCAATTGCTCAATGGCCCGGTTCAGCACCTGCAAATCGGCGTCGGGGTACTGGTAGGAGTTGAGGAGCCACATGCCCTCCAGCAGGTTTTCGCCGCCAGACTCGCGCCACACGCGCAGGCGCTGCTGCAGGCCATCAAACTGCAAATGGTGAATCAGGTCTTCGAGGCGCTGCTGCTGCTGGCCATCGAGCGTTTCCTCCCACGATTCCTCCAGGAACGGGATGATGCTCTCGCCCAGCGTCTGGATTTTCTCCTGAATCTGCGGCGCGATTTCAGGATCGTCGAGCAGGGAGATAAGGGCTTTGATTTCTTTATTGGTCATGGAGCGGATCAGCGGAAGGCCATGTAGGCCACCCGGTATACAGGAGAGGCAAATAAACGCAACTGACGCGGTTTTGACGTAGCGAGTTGCTGGGATTTAACACTCTTTGAGCAGTATAATGTTCAATCTGGCTCACGCTATATTCTATAGCCAGCCAGCAGGCAGCAGCAAACACGAAGTAAAGCAGCGGCTTACCCGTTACCGCAGCAGGTTGGTTTTAGCCAGTTCCAGCACCTCGTCGCCTCGCCCACTCATAATGGCTTTGAGCGTGTAGAGGCTGAAACCCAACACTTGCTCCTTCTGAATGCTGGGCGGCATAGAAAGCTCGGTGCGCTTCACCACTGCATCCAGAATAACCGGGCCGGGGTGAGCCAGCATTTCGGCAATGGCGCCGGGCAAATCGGCGGGGTCTGAAACGCGAATCCCCCGGACGCCAGCCGCTTCCGCCAGAGCCGCGAAGTTGGGATTTTCCAGTTCCGTGCCGTACTCCAGAATGCCAGCGGCCTTCATTTCCAGCTCCACAAAGCCCAAGCTGTGGTTGTTGAAGATGACCATTTTCACGGGCGTTTTTAGCTGTTTCAGCGTCAGCAGCTCGCCCATCAGCATGGCAAAGCCCCCGTCGCCGGCCAAGGCAATTACCTGGCGCCCGGGATAGGCTAGTTGCGCACCCAGCGCCTGTGGCATGGCGTTGGCCATGCTGCCGTGGTTGAAGGACCCAACCAAGCGCCGCTGGCCATTGAAACGCAGGTAGCGCGCCGCCCAGATGGTCGGTGTGCCCACATCGCAGGTAAAAATGGCATCTTCGGCGGCTTGCTCGTTCAGTAGGCGGGCCACATACTGGGGGTGCATGCTGGTGTCGCCGGGCTCACCGGTGGCCAGCTCGTCCAGATCCTGGCGGGCTTCGCGGTAGTTCTCCAGCGCCTTTTCCAAGTGGCGGCGGTCTGATTTGTGGTTGAGCAGCGGCAGCAAGGCCTGCAGCGTAGCCGCTACGTCGCCCACTAGGCCTACCTCTACTCTGGCGCGGCGGCCAATATGCTCGCCGCGCACATCAATCTGCACCGCACGGGCCTCTTGTGGAAGAAACTGCACATACGGAAAATCGGTACCGAGCATGAGCATGGCATCGGCATCCATCAGGGCCTCATAACCGGAAGTAAAGCCCAGTAGGCCACTCATGCCTACATCGTAGGGGTTGTTTGGCTCCACGTATTCCTTACCGCGCAACGCGTGCACTACCGGCGCGCCCAGCGCCTCGGCGGTTTGCAGAAGCTCGGCGTGGGCCCCGGCGCAGCCCGCACCGGCCATAATAGTCACTTTACTGCAGGTATTAAGCAAGTCGGCGGCAGCGCGCAGGTCTTCGATGGCGGGTACCAACGTGGCGCGACTGCGGAGCACCGGTAGGCGCGGCTCGGGTGCTTCGGTTTTCTGGTGGCTGATGTCGCCGGGCACTACCAGCACCGCTACGCCCCGCTGCACCAAGGCCGTCTGGATGGCTATTTCGGTGGTGCGCACGGCCTGGTCGGGGTGGCCTAGCAGCTCACAATAGGCGCTGCATTCCTTGAAAGTGGTTTCGGGATGCGTTTCCTGGAAGTATTGAGTTCCGATTTCCACGCTCGGAATCTGGGCCGCAATGGCCAGCACCGGCACACGGCTGCGGTGGCAGTCGTAGAGTCCGTTGAGTAGGTGGGTATTGCCGGGTCCGCAACTGCCGGCGCAGACCGCCAGGGTGCCGGTTACGTGGGCTTCGGCCCCTGCCGCAAAGGCACCAGCTTCTTCATTGCGCACATGTATCCACTCAATACCGTCGCGCTTGCGGATTTCTTCGGTTATGCCATTAAGGGAGTCGCCGACCACGCCGTATACCCGCGTAACGCCGGCCGCCATAATGGTATCAACTAGTATTTCAGAGACGGTTTTCTTCGCCATATGCTTCGGGGTTAAGTCCGAAGGCTATACGGCGGATCAGGGTGAGCGGGTAACCCAGGCAGGGGTTCGTTCTGGCTGTTACTTGCGCAAACAAGCTAACAACTGGCCTAGCGAATGTGGACAAACAGCAAGCACTACCAGTTTATACACAACCGTCATTGCGAGCTTGTCGAGGAATCTCGCGTGCTGACGTCATGAGTACTCACAACGTCAGCATGCGAGATTCCTCGACAAGCTCGCAATGACGGTCTTTTTAATTCTTCACAATGGTCGAGAGTGGCCTAGAAGCTCCGGGCAAACCGCATGGCGGCTATTTCTGGTCGGGCTTCAGGTACTCATCTGTGAAATGGGCGTTGTGTTTGGGTTGCGCGAATTTCTCCGCATTATATCCTTGCGAATTGCCACGCGGAATAGACAAGGAAGTCCATTTCTCATTCTGCACCATCTTCCCAATGAACACGATCTGGCCTACATGATACGGGTAATGGGCCAGCTGCCGGTTGATGGCTTCCATGATGGAATGGCCCTGGTTGCGGATATACACCGTTTGGTCCCAGTTCTCCGGAATCAGCGAATCCAGCGCTACAAACAGGCAACTCCATCCTTGCTCCCACTTGGCCAGCATTTCGTCGCGGGTCCGGATGTCGTTGTCGAATTCCGCATCGCGCTGGCGCCACTCCTTTTCGCCATCGGTGGTCAGGAAATCCGTCCAGCGGGAAAGCATATTGCCCCACAGGTGCTTTACAATGATGGCAATGCTGTTGCTCTCGGGGTTGTACTGCCAGAACAGCGCCTCATCGGGCAATTGGGCGAAGGTTTTCTCCCCCAGCAGCTTATAATACTCAAACTGCTTCTTAACGCTGGTCAGGTAGTCGGCGGTCATGGCATCGGTGGCTAAGGCTGTACGCTACCTGAATATAGCAACCTTCCCACACCGATACAATGCCAGCCCTAGGCCAGTAGACCAGCTATTCCTTTCACATTCAGGCGGGCAAACTTCTGCACGCGCTCAAATTTCGCATCCGTTGTAGCCAGTTCCTCATCTTCGGGCTGCTTGGCGGCTACGTGGGTACGGAGCAGCGCAAATGCGGAGGCCGCAATATCCATGTAGCCTAAAATCAGGAGGTACAGCTGCTTCTTTTCGTCCTCGGAGTAGCCTTTCGTCCGGATGGCTTTTACCAAGGTATCCAGCTGCGCAGTTTCGTCAGTGTAAAGGTCGCGTAGGCCACTACGGGCACTTTGGTAGTCGGCCTGCTGCTCGTCGGTGGCAGAGTGCAGCGTGAACGGAAACGCCTCCACGAAAGCGGTGGCCGTCAGGAAGGTTTTCTCGGCGCCGTATACCGCCGTCAGGTGCTTTTGCAGGCTGGTCCAGAGGCCGGTGCGGGCTTTATCGAAAGCGGAAATGGTTACGTCGGTCACGAGCAGTGGGCTACTTGGGTGGGCGGCAAAGGTAGGTAGCCTAGCAATGTAGTGTGTTGCTGAGGTGGCCTAGCGGCTATGCGTGAAGAAAACGAGCATCACTTTCTCATTGCTTTCAGCGGCGCGTATGGCTGATACGTGCTGTTTGGCTCGGTCCGTGGTCGTCCGAATGCTGTCGTAGGCCACCCAGAAACGGTCAATGTTCTCGGTGAATACCATCTGCTTCGTTGCAGACTGGCCTAGGGCTGTATGCATACCGCTGGCTAGCAGGAATAGGCATAGTAGTTTCTTCATCTGGTTACTATCAGGAGCTATGGATAAGTATCAGCAGGCAAAAGGTATCTAGAAAAGCGGAAACCCCTGCCTCCTTACAACGCAAACGGCCCGCCGCACCGGGTGGTGCTGGCGGGCCGTATCTAACATGAATTGTTGCTTAAGCTGCCTTCTGCGCGGCAGGTGTAAATTCATCTGGCGGAACTTCCACTACCTACCTGTTGAAGATAGGTTGCCAACACAAATGGAAAACACAGGGAAGTACTCAGTATTAGGATACTCAGTAAACCATCGATGTACCACTTGTAGTTAGGTGGCTTACTGTCCCATCGGTCAGCAATAATCAGATGTCGGCCAGTCAACAACTTAACGAAGCTGTCGGCGACAAAAAAGGCAATTAAAAATATTGCTGGCACAAAACAGGAAACCGTTTGTAGTTCAGCATCATAGAAATACCAAAACCCGAAAGCTGCCAACACAATTGACAGACCTAAATGAACCAAATAGATTCTTTTGTCAAACAATACATTGTATGGTTTTTTCCGTGGATTCAGGGTTAAGAATCCATTGCACATATAGAACACATAACCAAATCCGATACTGATACACAATATTTTCATTGTATAGACTCAGGTATGTGTTAGCATATGGAATAGACCATTATTATCTGTCATCACACCTGAATTACGCCCACATTGTACGCCTTCTCAATAGGCGCATGATTGGCCATGCTAATGCCTTGTGAAATGACCTTACGGGTTTCCAATGGGTCAATAATAGCATCTACCCAAAGGCGGGCTGCCGCGTAGTAGGGCGAGAGTTGCTCTTCGTAGCGAGCTTTGATGCGGTCTAGCAGCTCCTTCTCGGCTTCGGGCGTGATGACTTCGCCTTTGGCTTTTAGGGAAGCTATCTGAATCTGGAGCAGTGTGTTGGCGGCAGCAGCTCCGCTCATTACGGCCAGCTGGGCCGTAGGCCATGCCACGATGAGGCGCGGGTCGTAGGCCTTGCCGCACATGGCGTAGTTGCCGGCGCCGTAGCTGTTGCCGATGATGACCGAGAACTTGGGCACTACGGAGTTGGCCATGGCATTCACCATCTTGGCGCCATCCTTAATGATACCGCCGTGCTCCGACTGCGAGCCCACCATGAAGCCCGACACATCGTGCAGGAACACCAGCGGAATCTTCTTCTGGTTGCAGTTCATGATGAAGCGCGCGGCCTTATCAGCCGAGTCACTGTAGATAACGCCGCCCATCTGCATGGCGCCTTTCTTGGTCTTTACAATTTTGCGCTGGTTGGCCACAATGCCTACCGCCCAGCCATCAATGCGCGCTAGGCCACACAGCAGCGTCTGGCCGTAGAGGTCTTTGTAGGGCTCGAACTCCGAGTTGTCAACCAAACGGTTGATGATGTCCATCATGTCGTAGGGCTTGGCGCGGTCGGAGGGCAACAGGCCTAGAATCTCCTGGGGGTTCTCCTTGGGCGCTACCGCCGCTTTGCGCGAGAAACCGGCCGTAGCCTGACCGCCCAGCTTATCGAAGATGTTGCGGATATGGTCGAGGCACTCTTCGTCGTTGGCAAACTTGTAGTCCGTCACGCCCGAAATCTCCGAGTGTGTGGTGGCACCGCCGAGCGTCTCGTTGTCAATGCTTTCGCCAATAGCCGATTTCACCAGATAAGACCCCGCCAAGAATACGGAGCCGGTTCCGTCCACAATCATGGCTTCGTCGCTCATAATCGGCAGGTAAGCCCCACCGGCCACGCACGGCCCCATAATGGCGGCCAGCTGCACGATGCCCATGCTGCTCATCACGGCGTTGTTGCGGAAAATACGGCCGAAGTGTTCCTTATCGGGGAAAATCTCATCCTGCATGGGCAGATACACGCCCGCCGAATCCACGAGGTAAATGATGGGCAGCTTGTTTTCGATGCTAATTTCCTGGGCCCGCAGGTTTTTCTTGGCCGTAATCGGGAACCAGGCCCCGGCCTTCACGGTGGCATCGTTGGCAACAACCACGCACTGGCGGCCCTGCACCCACCCAATTACTACTACCACGCCGCCGCTGGGGCAGCCCCCCTCCTCCTTGTACATTCCTTCTCCCGCAAACGCCCCGATTTCAACGGTTTCGGAATCTTTGTCGAGCAGGTACTCAATCCGCTCACGAGCCGTAAGCTTGCCTTTACTTTTATGGGCAGCAATCCGCTTCTCGCCGCCGCCAAGGGCTACACGCTGCAAACGCTGCCGGAGCTGAAAGGAAAGTTGCTTAATGCTGTCTTCGTTCTTGTTGAATTCGAGGTTCATGCGGGGTGGGATGGGAAAGGTGAAATGGTGAAGTTGTGCAATGGTGAAATTGACGTTCTAGTGGCCTACACGGCACAAAGGGCACAATATGTGTCCCCAGAATGTCAAACTCACCATTTCACAACTTCACAACTTCACCCTTGGTTAGAAGCGAGAAATCCGCCTGGGTGGGGCGGATTTCAAAGGTAAGGAGAATGTGCAACTGGCCTAGCGGACTTATTTAACGGTCGTTTTGGCCTCGGTTTCTATTTTCGTGCCGTCGGGCTGCTTGGTAGTGGTTTCCACCTCTTTCTTGGTCTTGTCCTTGCCGCCCCCGAATACCGAGAAGTGCACGTAGCGCTTCGGATTAGCCTGGAAATCGGTCAGCAGGGTGTTGGTGCTGGCAGCGGTAGCGTTGAGGTTGTTATACAGCGTTGTATCGTTGATGAGCTTGCCCAACGAGCCTTTCTGATCCGAAAGGGAGCGGTTGAGCGTGGTCATGGTGCCTTGCGCTTCCGTCATGGTGGCGTTGAGTTTGCGCATGGCAGGGCCTACCGGAGCACTTTTCAGCGAATCACTCAAAACGGAGAAGTTGGTGGCAATCCGGTCAAACTTGGCGCTGGTTTTATTCAGCTCAGCGGTCAGGCGGGCCATGTTGGTGGTAATCTGGTTGATGTTGCGCTGGTTCATCAGCAACAGATTTTTCAGGGCCTCGGTGCTGCCCTGGGCATTGAGCAAGGTGGCCTGCAGGCTCACTTTAGCTTCTTTGCTCAGGAAGCTGTTCACTTTGGTCAGAGTAGAATCGACGGTACCGAGTACGGGCAGCGCCTTGGCCTGAAACGCATCCGTGATACTGGCCACGGTATAGGAACGAAGCTCCTCGCCGCCATCATACACTTTAGTATTCTTGCCCAGGAACAGGGTTATCGTCTTGGAGCCCAGCAGCGAGCCGCTGAGGCTAGCCACGGTAGAGTCGCCGACGGTAATGCCTTTCTGCAATTCCACGGCTACTTTGATGCGGTTGGCCTCTTCGGGCAACAGCACCATTTCTTTTACCTGGCCTACCTTGATACCGTTGAGAATAACCGGGTTTCCAACCGTTAACCCATCTACGTTATCATATTTGGCATAATAGGTCCGATCAGAAGACAGCAAATTACTGCCCTTCAAAAAGTTAAACCCAATAACCAACAGAGCAATAGCCACAATGCCCAATAGGGCCACTTTTATTTCTTTCGACACAGGGGTCAGCAGTTGGGTGAGAGAGAAGTCGGGAGTAAAAACCAGGCTGGCAGGCCTGCGTAGGCCTATTCGCCGTTCATTGCCTCCAGCTCGTTCTTATAGTCGCGGAAGGCGCGGTAGATACCTCCGGCTATATACGACTGCCCGGCTTTATCGTTCAGATACACTTCCTCGGTGCGGTTGGTCAGAAAGCCCGACTCAATGAGCACGGCCGGCATCGTGGATTTCCAGAGCACCAAAAAGCCCGCCTGCTTCACCCCTCGGGAGGGTCTGCCCACGGTAGTTTTCAGCTGCCGATCTACCTTTTGGGCAAACCGAATGCTGTTCACGATGTGGGCACTTTGGTAGAGCGAAAACAGAATATGGCTTTGCGGCGAGGTCGGGTCGAAGCCGTTGTAACGCTCCTGGTAGTTGTCTTCCTGCAGAATTACGGCGTTTTCGCGCTTGGCTACGGAAAGGTTAGCGTCGGTTTTGTGCGGCCCCATCGTCCAGACTTCAGTGCCATTAGCCGAGGGTGAGGAGGCATTGCAGTGGACCGAAATAAAGAGGTCGGCGTTGTGCTTGTTGGCGATGCCAGCCCGGTCGGCCAGCTCCACAAACACGTCGGTTTTGCGGGTGTACACCACCTTCACATCGGGCATGGTTTCCTCGATCTGGTGGCCTAGGGCGAGAATAATTTTCAGGGCCACATCGGCCTCGCGCGCCTTCACGCCGGCGCACCCCCGGTCCTTGCCGCCGTGTCCGGCATCAAGCACCACGGTGCGCAAATGATATTTACTTGGGACTGGTACCGGAGCATCCGGCACAACAGCCCGCGACGAACCGGCGAAAAACAACAGGCCCGCCGCACTGAGAGCTACAATATTCCGCACGGATTTCGTTAGTTGGGGCAGCGACCCGCTACCTTTGCAAACCGCCACAAAATAAACGATAAAAACTACGTGGCCCCGCTAGCGCCTGTGTTTCATTTGATTTTATATGCGCCCGGCCGGTGGCCCCGGCTACTTACGCTCTTGCTGCCGCTGCTGCTGAGCTTGCTAGGTGCGCGCACTGGCCTAGCCCAGCAACGTCCCCGCACTACCTCGGTGCCCACCGATGTGCGCCCCGCCCCGCGTGTACTCAACCCTCCCAAACCTAATGCTCCGGTCCGTACGGATACCGTAGGCCTGGTCAGCGGCTCTCCCGATTCGCTGAACGTGGCCGCCGGGGGCCGCAAAGGTGCCGTAGAAACCACCGTCAAGTACAAGGCCAAGGACTCGATCCGGTTCGAGGTGCAGAATAAAAAGGCCATCCTCTACGACAAGGCCAACGTGGATTACGGCGACATGAACATCCAGTCGGCCCGGATTACGGTGGACTATAACACCAACGTGGTGACGGCCGAGGGCCGCAAGGATTCTACGGGCAAATTAGTAGACCGACCCGTGTTCAAGGACGGCGGCAGCACCTACCAGGCCAACCGCATCGACTACAATACTAAAAGCAAGCGCGGCCGCATCACGGATGTGGTCACGAACATGGGGGAAGGCTACATTCACGCCGAAACCATTAAGAAAAACGACCGGAACGAGCTGTTCGGGGTGCGAGGCCGCTATACTACCTGCAACCTCGAAGATCCGCACTTCTATATC
This sequence comes from Hymenobacter gelipurpurascens, assembly GCF_900187375.1. NCBI lineage: Bacteria > Pseudomonadati > Bacteroidota > Cytophagia > Cytophagales > Hymenobacteraceae > Hymenobacter > Hymenobacter gelipurpurascens. Next base: position 329,814 of record NZ_FYEW01000002.1, read on the forward strand.
AACGCCTCCAAGATGAAGGTGATTCCGGGCGAGAAAGTCGTGACCGGACCGTTCAACCTCGTTATCGGGGATATTCCGACGCCGCTAGGCTTTCTGTTTGGGTATTTCCCGACGCCCAAAACCAACCAACGCGCTTCCGGCCTGATTATTCCCACCTTCGGCCAGGCCGCTGACCGCGGCTTCTTTCTGCGCAACGGCGGCTACTACTGGGCCGCCAACGACCACATTGGCGTGCGCCTCACTGGTGACATCTACTCCGGCAATGCGGACGTGTTCGGCGGCTGGCGCGGCACGGCTGAGGTGCAGTACATCACGCGCTATCGGTATAGTGGCCTACTATCGTTTAACTACAGCTCGCAGCCCACTACCCAAATTCTGAGCTCTACCGACGTCAATACCAACCCGCAATACAACGTGCCACGCTCTTCCAAAAACTTTGCGCTAGCCTGGAACCACACTCCCGTGGCGCGGCCCAACGGCGGCCGTTTTTCGGCCAACGTGAACGTGAGCAGCAGCAACTACTACCGCCAGAACTCTTACAATCAGCGCCTCTACCTGCAGCCGGCCTTCTCGTCTACTATTTCCTACTCGAAGCAGATCCGCAACTCGCCCATCAACTACGCGCTGCAGCTAAGCCAGACGCAGAACACGCAGTCGGGTACGATGAACTTCACCCTGCCCGACGTGACGGTAGGTGTAGCTCGGCAGTACCTCTATGACTTAGTAGGCCTGGAGCCTCAGGGCAAGTTCTATGAGCAGCTGGCAGTGGCCTACACGTTCGTAGGCCAGAACCGCATCTCCAACTCCATCCCGCAAACCTTGCTCAATAGCGGAGCTATTCCGGTGCTGGGCGGCTCGCGCGAAACCGCCGTTCTGCCCGTTAAGCTGGACAATCTTGCCAAACTGCTGCGCAACTCCCAGACGGGTGTCCAGCATCAGTTCCAGATTACGCTGGGCAACTACACGTTGCTGAAGCACTTCAACCTGAATCCTAGCATCAGCTACAACGAGGTGTGGTACTTCAAGAGCCTCGACTACAGCTATAATTCTACGGCCCGTGCAGTACGCATTGATACGGTAGCCGGCTTTAATCGTCTCAATAGCTATTCTGGTGGCCTGAACCTGAGCACGAACTTCTACGGCACTATTAACCGGAAAGGCACGCGCAAAATCCAGGCGCTACGCCATAAGGTTACGCCTAGCCTGAGCTGGCAATATTCGCCGGACAACAGAGCTAGTAACCGTGCCTTTGCTATAACAGAATTAGGCGACCTCCGCGACCCTGCTACCGGCCGCGTGTTCCTGAATGACCCAAGTTTAAAAGGCCAATCTTATCAGAGTGCTCAACTGCTGCCACGCTATAACGGCTTCTTATTTGGAGTACCAAGCACTACAAAAGTCAGTGCCATTAACTTCTCGCTGCAGAACTCGGTAGAGATGAAGGTGCGCAACAACGAGGATACTACCGGCACAACGCCCTTCAACAAAGTCAGCCTCATTGATGGCCTAGACTTTAACATCGGTTACAACTTCGCGGATTCAGTCTTTAATCTCAGCCCGTTGGGCATTGTGTTCCGCACCCAGGTGGCACGCAAGCTCAACTTATTGGTGAATAGCAACCTAGAGTTTTATCAGCAGGACTCCACTCGTCGCCTCATCAATAAGTTTCTGTGGCAGCAGGACAAGAAGAAGCTGGCCCGTCTGGCCTCGGCCAGCCTGACGATGAGCTATCAGTTCAACCCCAGCACCGGCGACCGTAAATCTGCCATTAAGCGGCCCGTGGCACCTGCCAACGACCCCTCGCTGGGCTCTCCTACTCGCCTCGACCCCTATGAGGACTACGTGGACTTCGAGATTCCGTGGGACCTGAGCACCAACCTCACGGCAACCTATGCCAACCAGGGGCCCCTACCCGCCCGGTTTAATCGGCCCCGTAACTCGCCCTACACGGCCGTCAGCCTCAACCTGAACGGCTCCGTGAAGCTGACGGAGACGTTGCGCTTCGGCTTCAGTACCAACTACGATTTCGTGAACAAGAATCCAGCCTTCACCTCCCTGGATATATTCAAGGACTTGCACTGCTGGCAGATCAATGGCAACTGGCGCCCCTTCGGTCCCACACGTGGCTACTTCGTGACCATTGCGGCCAAATCTGCGCTATTGCAGGATCTGAAGCTCAGCCGCAACCGCACTTTCCTGAACTACTAGCAATGGCCTAGGCCATGCTTGGTGTAGGCTAGTGGAGGGCCGGACTGGCCTAGGTAGGGAAGTGGCCTACGCGCATTGCGGAAAAATTCTGCAGATTTGGGCCACCATCCGCACCCGTAGTAGGGTCGGATTTCTGACGTTTTTCATATTCTAAGTACCTAAGTTCCGACTATGTCTCAGCACAAAGAAGTCAAGCTCGTGACCACGCACCAACTGCTGGCCATGAAGCAGCGCGGCGAGAAAATTTCCATGCTCACGGCCTACGACTTCTCGATGGCACAGATTCTGGACGGCGCCGGCGTAGATGTGCTGCTCGTCGGCGACTCAGCCTCCAACGTGATGGCCGGCCACGAAACCACCCTGCCTATCACGCTGGATCAGATGATTTACCACGCCCAATCGGTAGTGCGGGCTGTGAAGCGGGCATTTATTGTGGTAGATATGCCGTTTGGTTCCTACCAGGGCAACTCATCAGAGGCATTGCGCTCGGCCATCCGCATCATGAAGGAATCGGGGGGCCACGGTATTAAGCTGGAGGGCGGCGCCGAAATCAAGGACAGCATTACCCGCATCCTTACCGCGGGCATTCCTGTAATGGGCCATTTGGGTCTTACTCCGCAAAGTATTTATAAATTTGGCACCTACACGGTGCGGGCCAAGGAAGAAGCTGAAGCCCAGAAGCTCATTGAAGATGCGCTTCTGCTGGAAGAAATCGGGTGTTTTGCCTTGGTACTGGAGAAAATCCCGTCCTCGCTGGCCAAACAGGTAGCTGAAAAGCTCACTATTCCGGTCATTGGTATCGGGGCTGGCCCGGATGTAGACGGCCAGGTATTGGTAGTGCACGATATGCTGGGCATTACCAAGGAGTTCAAACCCCGCTTCCTGCGCCGCTACGCCGAGCTAGGCGACCTAATGCACGATGCCGTGCAGCGCTATATTCAGGACGTAAAAGCCCGCGAATTTCCTACCTCCGACGAGGCGTATTAAGTACCAGAAGCGGTTATCAACCGAGAAATGGCGCAAGCCGATGAGCAATACCTGATTGCCGTTGATACCTGCCACCTGTTTATTGCTCATTGCTCATACCTTATCAGTGAATCGTCCGAATCTGTGGTCGGAACAGAAGGAAATTCTGTTCGAAGACAATCACCTGCTCATTATCAACAAGCCCGCCGGCCTGCTCGTGCAGGGCGATGCCACCGGCGACGAGCCTCTTTCGGCCAAGGCTGAGGAATACCTGCGTTTCAAGTATAAAAAGCCTGGGGCAGCCTTTATCGGTGTAGTACACCGCCTCGATAGGCCAGTAAGCGGCGTAGTGGCGTTAGCCAAAACCAGCAAAGCCCTGAGCCGCATGAACGAACTGTTCCGCGACAACAAGGTGCACAAGACGTACTGGGCCCTCACCGGCAAATGCCCGGAGCCGACCAGCGGCCACCTCACGCATTGGCTCGTGAAAGACCCTATCCGGAACACTACGAAAGCCTACACAGAGCGCCACGGCCAAGGGCTCAAAGCCGACCTGGATTACCAAGTGCTAGGCCAGGCGGGCAACCGCTGGCTAGTGCAGGTAAACCCCATCACGGGCCGGCCCCACCAGATACGGGTGCAGCTCAGCAGTGGCCTAGGCACCCCTATTGTGGGAGATGTGAAGTATGGTTTCCTGGCGCCTCTGCCCGATGTAAGCATTGCCCTGCATGCCCGTCGGCTGGAGCTACAGCACCCCGTTACCAAAGAGGCTATGTGCTTTGAGGCGCCTGTGCCGGATATCGCGCATTGGGATGCCGCAAAACAGTACTATTAATAGTGGCTGCTTTGAGCAAGTAGTAGCTTAGGCGCTCTACAACACTGGCCTACCGCACCCTGCTTAAGTACGCTGTATCTATTCATGCGCTATTTAGAATGCTGTATTCGTAGTTGGCAGCGTTAACTGAACAACATTTTGGCCTTTTATGCAGGGAAATTGCACTCTGCGCGGGTGTGGCAGTAGTTTTGTAAACCGGCTTCTGAACTTATGCCTGCCTTTCGCGCTTTGCGAATTGAGGCTTAGCCGCTTCTCCCTCTGCTTCTAACCTTTTTCGGCCCATGGCGATACTTTTTTTCTTCGTAGCACACTACTACCTGTCGCTATTCACGCAGACGTTCTATCTGCACCGCTATGCGGCCCACAAGATGTTCACGATGAACAAGTTCTGGGAGAAATTCTTCTTCCTGTTCACGTACATCTGCCAGGGCTCATCTTTCCTGTCGCCGCGGGCGTATGCGCTGCTGCACCGTATGCACCACGCCTACTCCGACACGGAGATGGACCCACACTCCCCTCTCTTCTCATCGAATGCTTTCTCGATGATGTGGAAGACCAAGAACATCTACAACGACGTTCTGAACCGAAACTACGCCGCCGCTGAGCGCTTCGAGGGCGATTATCCGGAGTGGGCTGCCGTAGAAAACTTCGGCGACAAATGGTACTCACGCCTCGGCTGGGGCACGTTGTATGTACTGTTCTATGTGCAGTTCGCTACGGCTTGGTGGCAGTTCCTGCTTCTCCCGATTCACTTCCTGATGGGTCCTATCCATGGTGCTATCGTGAACTGGGGCGGCCACAAGTATGGCTATCAGAACTTCGACAACCACGACCATTCCAAGAACACGCTTGCGCTGGACTTCCTCGCTTTTGGCGAGCTATTTCAGAACAACCACCACAAGCTGCCCATGCGCGTCAACTTCGGCGTAAAATGGTGGGAGTTTGACCCTACTTACATGTTCATCTGGGGTATGGATAAAGTAGGAGTCGTGAAAATTAAGCGCAAAGTAAAAGCTCCGGCCAAGAAGCTAGCGGCCTAGTAACCACTGAAATCAATAAAAAGGCTGTCCTCTGTTGAGGGCAGCCTTTTTATTTTCTACTTACTAAAATGCCAGTCAACCTGCGCTTGTGACGGTTCATACTAAGCTTGCCCGACTGGCCTATTAACAGTTGTTTCGGCATAGCAAGATCCTTAGCAATCGCAGCATGAAGATCTTCAGAGGAGAATACTTTTAAAAGCGCTCCTTTCTATCAGAGTTTTCCGCTACCTTTGCACCTCATTTTTCATCAGACGCACGAGATGCGTCGCTTAACCAACCCGGTTTATGGCAGTTAAAATCCGCCTCGCCCGTCGCGGCCGCAAAAAGGCCGCTCAATTCGACATCGTTGTTGCTGACTCCCGCTCGCCCCGCGACGGCCGCTTCATCGAGAAAATCGGTACCTACAACCCCCAGACTAACCCTGCTACCATCAACTTCGATGGTGACAAGGCATTTGACTGGATCATGAAAGGTGCTCAGCCTACCGATACGGTACGTGCTATGCTCTCTTACCGTGGTGTATTGTACCGCAAGCACTTGCAGCTGGGTGTAATTAAAGGTGCTATTTCGCAGGAAACTGCTGATCAGCGCTACACCGACTGGAAAGAGCAGAAAGACGCCAAAATCGAAGGCAAGCGCAGCAACATTGGCACTGCCAAAGAGGAAGCTCGCAAAGCTTCGCTGGCTGCTGAAACCAAAGTTAAAGAAGCTCGTGCTGAGGCGCAGCGTCAGAAGCAGGCTGCTGCTCTGGCTGCCAACGCTCCGGCTGCTGAAGCTGAAACCGAAACGGCTGAAGCTTCGGCTGATACCACGGAGGAAGCTGGCGCCTAAGCTGCCATAGAATCTGAGGAGTTTGAGAGCCCAAGAGTGCTACGCTCTTGACCTCTCAAACTCCTCATTTTTTACCTTTCTACTTCCATGACTCTCGACGACTGCTACCAACTGGGTTCCCTCGGGAAGCCTCACGGCCTGAAAGGCTTCGTGGTGGCTTTCTTCGATGTGGATGACCTCGACGATTACCGTAAGCTGAAATCGGTGCTGCTGGAATTACCCGCAGCCCCAGGCAAGCTAGTGGCCTACGAGGTGGAAAAGGTGCAGCCCCAGGCTGAAAACCGCGTATTGTTTAAGCTGAAAGGCATAGACCGCGTGGAAGAAGCCGAGCCCCTGCGCAACGCCAAGCTCTGGCGCCCCCTCACGGAGCTGCCCAAGCTGGAAGAGGATCAGTTCTATTTCCATGATGTCATTGGCTACACTGTAGTTGATGAGCAGTTGGGCGAGCTTGGCCTTGTAGAAACTTTCTATGAGCTGCCGCAGCAAGATTTACTGGCCATGCGCTATCAGGGAAAAGAAGTGCTGATTCCGGTTGTGGATGAGCTCATCGTCCGGGCCGACCAGCAGGAGCGTAAACTCTACGTGACTTTGCCGGAAGGTTTGCTTGATGTGTACTTGTCAGCAAGTTCGCGTGAGCAGGATGAACCGTCGGAAGAAGAGGCCTAGGCCACTCCTATGCGTATTGACATCGTAACGTGCCAGCCAGATTTGCTGGTCAGCCCCTTTGCACATTCCATCGTGAAGCGTGCGCAGGAAAAAGGCCTGGCCGAAATCCATCTGCATGATCTGCGCCGCTATGCTATCAACAAGCACGGCCAGATTGATGACTACGTGTTTGGAGGAGGAGCTGGCATGGTACTACGCGTGGAACCCATTGCCGCTTGTTTCGACGAGCTCATGGCCCAGCGCACGTACGATGCCATCATCTACCTCACGCCCGATGGAGAAACCCTTCGTCAGCCACTCGTGAATCGGTTGTCGTTGGCTGGCAACTTATTGCTGCTCTGCGGGCACTACAAGGGAGTGGATGAGCGCATCCGACAGGCCTACATCACCCACGAAATCAGTGTAGGCGACTACGTATTGAGCGGGGGCGAATTGGGAGCGGCTATTTTGGTAGACGCGGTAGTTCGGTTGCTGCCGGGTGTGCTGGGGAATGAGGAATCAGCCCTAAGCGACTCCTTCCAGGACAACCTGCTTTCTCCGCCCGTCTATACTCGGCCAGCCGAGTGGCGTGGGCATGAGGTGCCAGAGATTCTACTCTCCGGCAACACCCCCAAAATTGATGTCTGGCGTCACGACCAGGCATTGGAACGGACCCGGCAACGGCGTCCGGACCTACTGCAGGAATAGCTGTGTAGGCCACTTGTTGAGTACATTCCTACTGGGTAGCGTCCGTGCTTCCAGGGTCACTCAACTAGCTGTGCAGTTACCACTTGCAGAAAGTTGTAATTTTCAAATCAGAGGGCTATATTTGCGCCTCTTTACCAGAAACCTCCAGACGGCGCGGCCGTCTTTATTCAGTTTTCCCAGCCATGAGCGTACTACTCGATTTTATTCAGCAGGAATCCCAGGAGCGCCGCGCCAGCTTCCCCAAATTTGCCGCCGGTGATACCGTTAACGTTCACGTAAAAATCCGTGAAGGCAACAAGGAGCGCATTCAGCAGTTCCAGGGTGTAGTTATCCAGCGTCGCAACAACAACTCGAACGGCGAAACTTTCACCGTACGTAAGATTTCGAACCAGATCGGTACCGAGCGTATCTTCCCCCTCCTGTCGCCTAACATCGACAAGATCGAAGTAATCCGTCGTGGTAAAGTACGTCGTGCTCGTCTGTTCTACCTGCGTGGCCTGTCGGGCAAAGCGGCTCGTATCAAGGAGCGTCGCTTGAACGTAGTAGAGAAAGTAAAAGCGTAGTCTTTCGCTTTTCTCACATACATTATAGAAGAGCCGGTTTCCTGCAAAGGAGCCGGCTCTTTGTTGTTATACTCTTTAACTGAGGTCTGGACTAATACCTAACTGGCCTGGCATAGAAAAGCGCCGCTCCTGAATTAATCAGAAGCGGCGCTTTTCTATGCCAGGCCAGTTGAGGCGCCTTAGAAAGCGGCACCGACTACATCAGCCTTTCTATTTATTGGGCTGAGCCTTGGCCTAGGTCTTGGGCGGCCGTGTTCTCCTGAGGCGAATGTACTTGCTTAGCGGCGGCACTTAGTGCTTCGCCCAGCTTCGTTACCCGCTCAGCAGTATTGGGGTTTTCAGCGAATACTGCTGCTTTGGAGGTGTTAGTGCCCAAGCGGCCTAGCAGCTGAGAAACAAGGTCCTTATCGATGGCGCCACCATTGAAGTGAGCCTTCAGCGCCTGCATATCCGTGACAATCTGGTGCAGCTCCGGATTGTTCACATCCTTCAAATCTTCAATCCAACGCTGGAAATGGTTATCCAGCCCGGAGCGGTCGGCTTCTTCCTGCAGGTCGCTGCTCAGGATCTTGACAGCGCCATCGAGGTGGTTCTGGTGCTGGGTATCGTCTTTGGGTTGCTTATGAAAGGACATAGGTCTTAGAAATTTGCCCGCGAGGCGGGGTGGTACGTGGAATACTCAGCAAACGGTAGCGGTTGGCAAAGGTTATGATGCGGGTATCCGGGGGCGGCACCTTACTTTCGTGGCATCACCGCCCATCTCCCCTTATTTATTAGCATGAAAAAACTAGTATCCGGTATTTGCCTGGCGTTTCTGCCGCTCTTGGCTACAGCGCAGAAAAAGCTGGTAGCAGCCAACTGGCAGCAGGAAACCAATTACTCTATCGATGTTGCGCTTAATGATCAACAGCACGTCCTGACGGGCCAGGAAGAGCTTACCTATGTCAACCATTCTCCGAGCGCGCTGCCCTACATCTGGTTTCATTTGTGGCCGAATGCGTACCGCGACAACAACACGGCTTTTGCTCGCCAGCAGTTGCGCAATGGCAGCCGCAAGTTTCAGTTTGCCAAACCCGAACAGCGAGGCTCTATTGATGGCCTTGACTTCAAAGTAAACGGCCAAGCTGCCCGTCTGGAATACGATGCCACCAGCCCCGACATGGCCAAGCTGGTATTGCCTAGGCCACTTGCCGCGGGCGATAGTATCGTCATCACGACACCTTTCCGGGTGAAGATTCCAGATTCCTTCTCGCGTTTTGGGCACGTAGACCAGAGCTACCAGATTACGCAGTGGTACCCCAAGCCGGCCGTGTACGATAGCAAAGGCTGGCACCAGATGCCGTATTTGGATCAGGGTGAATTTTTCTCGGAATTCGGGAAGTTTGATGTGCGTATTACGCTGCCCGCCAACTATACGGTAGGCGCTACCGGTGTACTGCAGAACCCCGACGAACAGCAGCGCCTCGACCAACTGGCTGCCGCTACGGCCCTGAAAAAAACGCAGAAAGATTTCGGCGACGATCTGAAGTTTCCAGCCTCAGCTGCTGAAACGAAAACCCTGCGCTATGTGCAGGACCGTGTGCACGACTTCGCCTGGTTTGCCGATAAGCGCTTTAACGTGCTGAAAGGAGGCGTCACGCTACCATCTGGACGGGCCGTGACCTCTTGGGTCATGTTCACGAACAAAGAGGCTGAGAAGTGGACAAAAGGCCTGCAGGATGTGAACGATGCCCTCACCTACTACTCCCAGTGGGTAGGCGAGTATCCGTATGCTTCTGCAACCGCCGTAGATGGCGCCCTGAGTGCCGGCTCCGGCATGGAATATCCCATGGTCACCGTCACGATGCCGAATGCTATTGTGCACGAGGTAGGCCACAACTGGTTCTATGGAATTCTGGCCTCTAATGAGCGCGAGTACCCTTGGATGGATGAAGGCGTGAATTCCTATGTGGAGAACCGGATTGCGGAGCGCGAGAACCCCATGGCAGGTCAGTTTGACTTTCTCATGAAGTCGCCGGGCTTGGCCAGCAAACTGGATGCCGATGGCCTGGACGCTACGGCCCTCAATCAGGTTCCCTATCAAGCCCTAGCAAGCCGCGGCCTCGATCAACCGGTGACTGGCCCCACTTCGGCGGCATATAGTAAGCTGAATTACGGGGTGGTAGTGTATGGCAAAACGGCTTCGTTGCTGAAGTATCTGGCCGGCTACCTGGGCCAGGAGAAGTTTGACGCAGCCATGCAGGCCTACTACCAGCGCTGGCAGTTCCGCCACCCCTACCCCCAAGATATGGAGGCGGTGTTTGAGGAAGTAAGCGGTCAGAAGCTCGACTGGTTTTTTAAGGACATGCTGACGGGCCGGACGCACTACGATGCCACTGTTTCGGATATTCTGGTGCAGGATCAGCAGGTGAAAGTGCTGGTGCGCAACGATGTTCCGGCTCCTTTTGCTGTGCCGGTTGCTACCCTCGATGCACAAGGCAAAGTGCTCCAAACGCAATGGACGCCCGTATTTGGCAGCTCCAAAGACGATGAGAACGATGAAGTACAGCTCAACTTCCGGCGCGAAGGTGTGGCTTCCGTTGTCGTTGACCCCGGCTACCTTACGCCCGAGCTCAACCGCCGCGACGACCACATCAACCTCACCGGTTCATTCCGGACCTGGGAGCCGCTGCATATCCGGCCGCTGGCCAGCATTGAGCGCTGGGACCGAAGCACCATCAACTGGCTGCCGGTTCTGGGCGCCAATACCTCCGATAAGTTTATGCTTGGGGCGGCGTTCTACAACAACCTGATAGCACCCAAAAAGCTTAACTTTCTGGTGATGCCGATGTATAGCTTTAACCGGAAAGAGCTGAATGGTATCGGCAACCTGAGCCTGAATGTGCTGCCCCAGCGTGGCTCACGGCAACTGCTGACCGGCGTATTGGTACAGCGCTTCGAGCGCTACCGTAAGCTGGAGCCTAGCATTACCCTTCTCCTCCCTCACTCTGCCTTCGATCGGCCTCAGCATACGCTGAAAGGCGCCCTAACATACATTCGGGATGAGGACCAGAACCGTACCAGCAACATCCAGACGCTGGAGTACCGTGTGCATCATGGCAACGCGCTTCAGGAGTGGTCGGCGCATGTAGAACTGAACCATTTTATTCCTTCACAGGCCGAGGATAACCCTTCGAGTGAGGCAACCCTGCTGCGGGCCACGGCTACGTATGGCCGCTACTATTCGGCCAAGAAGCAAGTGCGCGCCCGCCTATTCGGCGGCCGGTTCCTGCAGTCGTCTACTTTCACAGAGTACTACATGGGCCTAAGCGGCAGCCCTGACTATCGTCGCCAGACAGCTTTCCTGGACCGTCAGCAGATTTCGGATACCTATACCGCTCAGTTTCATCAAACCGATGACCGGGATGGCGCTTTTAAGAGCTACGTACCTACGCAAGGTGGCCTACAGACGAGCAGCCAACGTTGGCTGAGCACGCTGGGCCTGGAAGCTGACTTGCCCATAACCAGCCTAGCGGTATTTGCTGACTTTGGCGCTACCAAGGAGTTCAACACTATTTATAGCTCGCGGGGAGGCCAACGCCTGTACTACGATGCCGGCTTGGTACTGCCGCTGTTCAAAAACGTCTTCCGTCTGTACTTGCCAGTAGCTGGCTCTCAGTATGAGAATGGCCTGCCCAACAGTCGCAAAGATTTCACCGACCGGATTCGCTTTGTGCTGCACCTGGAGCAGCTGAACCCCTTCCGGCTGCTGGATGAGCAACTGGCCCAGTAGGCCTGTTAGCTGACGAAAATTAAGTTACTTGGCCTTCCGGGCTGAGTAAGGAAGTGGCCCAGACAGTGGCCTACTCCTTACTCGGTCCGGAAGCCCTGTTTTACCCCTAGCTACTGCTCATGCGTGTCTCCAATTTGCTGCTTGCCTCTCTGCTTAGTGGCCTAGGCCTGTTGGCAAGCTGCCGCACTGATTACACGGATCTGCCCACTTTCTCCAAGGAGCGCCATCTGCTACAGATGGTGGTAGAAGTACCAGCCGGTACCAACCACGAGCAACGCTACAGCCCGGCTACGCATAGCTTTCAGCCATTGCAACAAGCCGGAGTGGAGCGGATGGTAGAATTTTTGCCCTTCCCCGGCAATTACGGCTTCATTCCGGGCACGCGTGTGGCCACTGCCGGCGTCAATATTGCGGCTGATCAACCTTTGCCGGTACTTGTGCTGGCGGAAAGCGAGGCGGCTGGTACTGTTACGGAAGTGCTGCCGCTGGCCATGCTGCTACTGGACATTGACGGCACCTTGGAGCAGATAGTAGTTGCGGTGCCGGCCCGGCCCGGTCAGCGCATTCTGCCCGATGTTACGGATTGGGCCACGCTTAGGCGGCGGTATCCGGCGGTGCGCCAGTCGCTAGGCCTGTGGTTTCAGCACCGCAACTTGCCTAAGCCAGTGCGCATAGCCGGCTGGAAAGACGAGAAATACGCCGAGCAGCAGATTCGGGCGCAGATGCAATAAGAGAGGCTACTAGGCCAGTAGTCAAATGGCTTAAAACGCAAAAAGCCCCGCCGGTGCATACCGGCGGGGCTTTTTATTGAGTTTGAGACTAACTCAGGAACTACTCAATCTTGTTCATGCGCTCTTTTACGGCTTCCAGAGCCACACGCATGTTCACAATGTCGGCACGGGCAGCTTCCTGCTCTTTCAGGTTCATGTCCACCATGTTGTTGTACTGAAGCAACTCGGCAGCATTCTGAGCCAGCTGCTGCTGAATCTCAGCCTTCTTGGCTTTGTTCTTCTCGATGTCCTTCTTGATAGCATCACCTTTGGCGATTACCGCATTGTGGTTGTTCTGCGACGACATCAGGCCTTTTTCAGCCTCAGAAACCTGGATAGCCAAGTCTTCGCGGTACAGCATGCGAGCGAAATCCTTCAGGTAGCCTTCAGCCGACTTCCACTGCACGGGAGTAGCATCTTTGCTCAGATAAGCGTTGCCCAAGTCAATTGACCACCAAATGGTAGTGCCGGTTGGAACAGCGTCAACTTTGCTGATTACGCGCACTGGCGTTTTGGCAATGGCTTCAATCACGACGCCATCCATAGTGTAGATGCCTTTGTCGGATTTTACCTTGCTGCCGAACTCTGCGTCGAGCTTCTTTTTCCAAGAATCTTCAACGCGTTTGCTGTCGAGCTGCACCGAAACACGCTGGCCTTTACGCGGAATGCCCTTGATGGCCATGTCCGTTTCGTCCACGGGCGACTTTTGCGCGTAGCTAGTCACCGATAGTACAAATACCAGCAGTAAAGAAAGGAGTACGCCTCGTTTCATATAGTATGGAATGTGTTGAAAAGAAATGATTTACAGGTTGAATCGGTTTGTATCTAGGAATCCGACTCATCAAATTTAAATAGACTCGCAGCCATCTTTGCATGCCCTAGATTGTTTTTTTTGAAGAATTGACCTTTTTGTTGAATAATTCATATAGAGTATTATTTAACTACCATAAAACATATATTTTCCTCTATAAATAAGAGATTCTATACTTTCATTCGCTTCAATTTTCTTCTTTGGAGAGTGCAAACAAAAGCAACTCCATGGGGTTTCAACTCGACTATGCAAGTTACCATCTGCCGAAAGGAGCACTTTAATGCGGCTCACCGTTTGCACAACCCCGCCTGGAGCGATGAGCAGAACCAGCGCGTGTTTGGCAAATGCAATAACCCTCATTATCACGGACATAACTACGAGTTGATTGTGCGCCTCACCGGCCCGATTGATCCGGATACGGGCTATGTCTATGATATGAAGCGGCTCAGCGACCTGATGAAACGTGAGATTCTGGATACCTTTGACCACCGCAATCTTAATCTGGACACAGAAGACTTTCGGAACTTGAACCCCACGGCGGAGAATATTGCCGTGGTCATCTGGAATCGGCTGCGGCCCCACTTGGCAGCACACCTAGGCCTATCGGTCACGCTGTATGAGACCGAACGCAATTTTGTAGAATACCATGGATAACCTAGTGCCCGCGGCCTCTGCTGCGGAAGGTGCAACTCCGGCCACCGATGGACATCTGGCGCCGTCGCTCCGCACCCCCCTCCGCCCCGACGCCTTCGTCCTCAGCGATGAAGAAAAGATTGACACGATTGCCGGGCATTTCCGGGAAATCATGGACGTGCTGGGGCTCGACCTCACCGACGACAGCCTGAGCGGCACGCCCAAGCGGGTGGCTAAAATGTATGTGCAGGAGTGGTTCCGGGGCCTCAACCCCGAGCACCGTCCCGACGTGAAGCTATTCGAGAACCGCTACCAGTACGAAAACATGCTGGTGGAGCGCGACATTACGCTGTTCTCGTGCTGTGAGCACCACTTTGTGCCCATCATCGGTAAAGCACACGTGGCGTACTTGCCCGGTGAGCATGTGGTAGGCCTCTCCAAACTCAACCGGGTAGTGCAATACTACGCGCGGCGCCCCCAGGTGCAGGAACGCCTTACCCGACAGATTGCGGAGGAGTTGAAACAAACGTTGCACACGGATAATGTGGCCGTCCTCATCGAAGCCGACCACCTGTGCGTGATGAGCCGCGGCGTGAATGACACCAGCAGCGGCACCCTCACGGCCGAATACGGCGGCGTGTTTAAGGATGATAGTGGCCTACGCCAGGAATTTCTGCGTCTGATCGGCAAATAGCCCTCCCGCAGTATACGGCTGGCTGCGTGTGCCGGGGCGCCGGTTGCCCTTAGGTGCCTGCGCCAGTGGCCTACGCGCTTTTAGGTGCTAGGCCACTGCTTGGCTGTGCATAATTATTCTGTTGCGAGTTGTCAGTTGCCTGCTAGCTTGCACCCTCGATCCTACTTTTTGCTGCGGCGCTGCTTTACCAGCGCCCAGCACTACTCCTGGCAACTCAAGAAAATGTCCCGCAAAGTTCTTATTACCGGTGGTACCGGCCTGATTGGCACTCGGCTCGCCGAAATGCTCATTGATGCCGGCTACGAAGTGGCTTTGCTTAGCCGCCAGCCCGGTACCTCGCGCTACCGTGGTTTCCGCTGGGATCCGCAGGCCGGTTCCATTGATGAAGCCGCCGTCACGTACGCCGACTACATTATTAACTTGGCCGGCAGCAGCGTATCGGATGGTAAATGGACGAATGAGCGCAAGCGCGATATCCTTTCCAGCCGCTTAGCCGGGACAGAGCTGATTGCCCGCGAGCTGGCCAAAGGCAACCACCATGTGCGTGCGTTCATCTCGGCATCAGCCATTGGTATTTATGGCGACCAGGATGACAAGGTGGTGAACGAGCAAAGCCCACCGGCTGCCAACGATTTCCTGGCCGATGTCTGTCAGAAGTGGGAGGCTGCGGCCCAGAGCGTCGCCCAGAACGATATCCGAACTGCCATTTTCCGTATCGGCATTGTGCTGAGTCCTGATGGGGGTGCGCTGGTACCCTTAGCTCGCGTGGTGAAGATGATGGCCGGCGCGCCACTGGGTACCGGTCGGCAGTATATGTCCTGGATTCATCTCGATGACCTGTGCCGCCTCCTGATTCAGGCCCTGGAAGAGCCCAAGTGGGAAGGCACATACAACGCCGTATCGCCCAATCCCGTCACCAACAAAGACTTTACCGAAACTCTGGCTGGCGTGCTGCATCGCCCATTGGTGCTACCCAAAGTTCCGGAGTTTGGCCTGAAGCTCATGATGGGCGAGATGAGCGAAATTGTGCTGGCCTCGCAACGGGTCAGCGCTGAGAAGGTACTGAAGCAGGGCTTTGAATTTGAATACCCTACGCTGAAAGTAGCCCTGGAATCCTTCTACGGCGAAGAGGTCTAGGCCACTCTTAAAGTAAAAAGCCCTCTGCTTACGTAAGCAGAGGGCTTTTTTGTGATCTTACCAAGGCCTGGGCTTCTTGGCTATTTCAGGCTATCGGGCACTGGCACGGTGCCATTGTTGAGGTTCTCCAGCAGGTTATCAACCACGATAGAATCTACCGCTTCTACGCGCCGGCGCCGCGGCTCTTCCGTGATGCAGTTATACTTCTTATTGATTTTGACGGTAGCCTGCGGGAACGGACCCATCGTGATGCCCAGGTCCGGGTCGCGGTACACCTTCTCCATGTACTTGCCGAAAATGGGTAGCGCCATGCGCCCACCTTCGCCCTGCTGGGAGCCCTGAAAGTGAATGCTGCGGTCTTCACCGCCCACCCAAACACCCGTTACCAAATCCTTCGTGACGCCCATGTACCACCCGTCGGAGTAGTTGCTGGTGGTGCCGGTTTTGCCCCCGATCTGGTTGTTTTTCCGCCACAGCTCGTAGTCCCAGAGGGCTTGCGAAGTTCCGCCGGGCTCCTCCATACCGCCGCGCAGCATGTACAGCATCAGCCAGGCCGTTTCGGTGGGGATTACGCGCTTCTGCTGGGGGTCAAACTGCTTGATGACGTTGCCGTTCTGGTCTTCGATGCGTGTGATGAGCATGGGTTCGGGCCGGAAGCCCTGGTTCACGAACGTGCTGTAGGCGTTCACCATTTCATACACGCTTACGTCGCCACCGGAGCCTAGGCCTATGCTGGGTACCGGTAGCAGCTTGCTCCGGATGCCGACTTTGTGCGCATACTTGGCCACGTTGTCCCACCCGACTTTCTCGGTGAGCTGGGCCGTCACGGAGTTCACGGAGCGCGCCATGGCGTAGCGCAGGGTCATGTTCATGCCGGTGTACTCGCGGGTCACGTTGTCGGGCTGCCACTCCATCGGCTTGCCGTCCTCGATGTAGTTGATGGTGACGCGCTTATCCTGTATCCGGTCGCAGGGCGTGTAGCCGTTGTCGAGGGCGGTGAGGTACACAAAGGGCTTGAAGGTAGAGCCCGCCTGGCGCTTGCCCTGCTTTACGTGGTCGTACTGGAAAAACTTGTAGTCTAGGCCACCTACCCACGCCTTGATCTGGCCCGTGAAGGGGTCCATGGTCATCATTCCCGCGTGCAGGAAGTGCTTGTAGTATGCTAAGGAATCAAGCGGAGAAAGCTCCAAAGAATCCACGCCGTCGCCTTTCCAAGTGAACACGGCCATCTTGCGTTTGCGGTGCAAGGCGGCTTCCAGTTCCTCGGGCCGGCCTTTGTAGCGCTCGGCCAGTTCTTTGTACTGCTCCGTGCGCTTGATCTGGGTTTCGATGAAATTAGGAATCTCCTTGCCCTTCTCATCTACCCACGGGTTTTGGTCGCGGTTGCGCCAGAAGTTATCAAACTGCCGCTGCAGCGTTTTCATGCGCTCATGCACCGCTTCCTCGGCATAGGTCTGCATGCGCGAGTCGAGGGTGGTGTAGATGCGTAAGCCATCCCGGTACATATCGTAACCGTTCTCTTTGCACCAGTCCGATACCTGCTGGCTGATGGCGCCTCGGAAGTAGTTCTCCGGCCCATCGACGTGCTTTTCAACCTGGTAGCGAAGCCCAAGCGGGCGAGCCTGATACTCCTGCACCTGCGCTGGAGTTAAATAGCCAGCCTGGCCCATGCGCGTGAGCACGAGGTTGCGCCGGCGCATGGCAGCCTCCGGATGGAAGCGGGCGTTGTAGGCTGTGGGGGCATTCACGGCTCCAATGAGCATGGCGGCCTGCTCGGGCTGCAGGCTGTCGGGCGAGGTGCTGAAAAACGTTTTAGAGGCTACCTTAATACCGAAAGAACTGGACCCATAATCCACGGTATTGAGGTAGAGGCGCAGGATTTCATCCTTGGTGTAGCGCCGCTCCAGCTCCACGCTGGTCAGCCATTCTTTGGTCTTGCTGATGACGGTACCCAGCAACGGAATGTGGCCTAGGCCGCCGGTATTTTCATCGCGGCGGGTTTTATAGAGGTTTTTGGCCAGCTGCTGCGTGATGGTAGAGCCGCCACCGCTGCCGCCGCGCACCACGCCAGCCACGGCGCGGGCAATGGCGGTAGCATCAATGCCGGAATGGTCGTAGTAGCGTACGTCCTCAGTGGCAATAAGCGCCTTGGTCAGCCAGGGCGACATCTCATTGAGCCGCACTGGGTAGCGGTTTTCGCGGAAGTAGCGGCCCATCAGTACGCCATCGGCTGTATACACCTCGGAGGGTTGCTCCACCTTGGGGTTTTCCAGCTCCTCCAGGCTCGGCGACTTGCCAAACAGGAACAGGAAGTTCATGCTGACTAGGATAGGATAGAGCAGAAAAACGCCCAGGCCTACCACGAAAAATCCCCACAGGGTACGCGAAAGAATGTTAGGCCACCTCCGGGCGGGCCGGGTGGGTGAAACTTGTTTTGGAGAGTCGGGTGCGGACATGCAGAGCTCAGTGAGACGAGCGAAACCGGCAAAACCGTTTTCGGAGCCGCAAATATACCAGTTGAACGCGGCCCAACGGCTACGGCTCAGCTGCTAACACGCAGCCCCCTACGAAGAACCGTCTTCATACCCAGCTGATTTATCGGTTAAAGCAGTTCTCCGGATGGTTTGCCGGCTGTCGTATGGAATAACGCGAAGCTCCCGTTTCCACGTATCATCGCCCGACTGGCCTAGGCGGTCAGGTTCAACGAAACGCGAAGCGGGAGCTTCGTGCTACAGCAGCATTAGATGCGCTATAAGTGGCTTGACACGTCTGAAACCTGAGCTGCTTTTGGCTGTGGCAGATAGTATGGGGCTTTTCAGAATCGCACCTGCAGGGTGTGCAGCGCTTCGTTCTCGTCAAACAAGTAAGTCAGCTGAAAGCCATAGTACGTGCAGATCTGGTGCACGATGGACAGGCCTAGCCCCGGCGAATCGGAGGCGGCGTTGTGCTTGCGGAAACGCTCCAGCAGCAGCATAGGGTCAGAGGCGAGGCGGGGTCCGGTGTTGGTGACCGACAGGCCAGTCGGGCTGAGATGTACGCGCAGTTTGCCGCCCCGGTGATTGTGCTTCACGGCATTCTGCAGCAGATTTCCCACCAAAGAATCGGCCAGGGCGGGGTGCATCTGGCGCACTACGCGTTCCGTCAGCACTACTTCAGGCACCAGCTCCTTGGCCTCCCAGAAATCCTGCAACTGTTGGAGCTTTTCGCGTACTACGCCATCAAGCGGCAGCGCCACAGCTCCCGAAAACTGCCGGTTCTCAATTTTACTCAGCAGCGTAAGCGCCTGATGCAGACGGGAAAGGCGGAGTGTGGCTTTATAGAGTTCATGCACTGAAGTAGCGGCTGTTTCGGGTAGCTCCGGCAGCTGGAGCAACTGTTCCAGTTGCGCCTGCATGATGGCCAGGGGCGTCTGGGTTTCGTGGGCCGCATTTTCGGTGAATTCCTTCAGCGCCCGGTAGTCGGCAGCCACGCGCTGGGTGAGCTGGGTTACGGCTTGGTTAAGCTCACTGAACTCATCGATGGGCGTAACGGGCAGCTCCAGCGACTGCGGCTGCTGGAGCTGGTAGCCGCGCAACGACCCTAGCGTCCGCTGGAACGGCGCCCACAGCCACCGCGACAGCCACCGATTCAGGAGCACCAGGCTTCCAAATAAGAGGAGCATGACCGTCAGCATTACCACCAGCACCACTTCCAGCACGTCCTCCGTTTCAATGAGCGACTTGCGCAGTGTCAGCCAATACTTTGTATGCTGCACCTGCACCGGAAACGACACTTCCCGGAAGGGCACCTGGGTTTGCTCTACGGGGTCGAACAGGAGCGTATCGGAGAGGCCGGCGGGGTGCGGTTTCCGGCGGATGGTCAGCTCCAGCGGGTTGGTTACGGCCGGAATCTGGCCCGTTTCTTTGATTTGTTTCGTCAGGTAGGCCTGATGTAATAAAAGCTGCTCATCCACCTCATGCGCCAACGCCCGCTGAATACCCGCATACAGCAGCCCCGTACCCAGCAGGAACAGTATGGTGGCCAGGGCTAGGTAGTAGCGGTTGGTGGTAGTGAGCAGCTTCACTCGGTTTCCAGCTTGTAGCCTAGGCCGTACACGGTTCTGATGTAGTTATCGGCGCCCAGCTCCTGCAGCTTCTTGCGCAGGTTTTTGAGGTGGGTGTAAATAAAGTCGAAAGAATCGGCGGCGTCGGCAGCATCGCCCCACAGGTGCTCCGCAATAGCCTCTTTGGTGAGCAGGCGGTTCGGGTTGGCCAGCAGAAACAGCAGCAGCTCATACTCTTTGCGGGTGAGCGTAACGGGCTGCTCCTTCACCAGCACCAGGGCCTGATCGGGGAAAACCGTCAGGTCGCGGAAGGCCAGATGGCGCTGCCCCTGAAACTGCCGCCGCCGCAGTATGGAGCGCAGGCGGGCGTTGAGCTCGGCCAGGTGAAAGGGCTTCTGTAGGTAGTCATCGGCGCCAAGCTCCAGGCCCTGCACCTTGTCATCGAGAGAGCCGCGGGCCGAAATGATGAGCACTCCTGCTGCAGAGCTATCGGCCTTAAGCGTCCGGACCAGGTCCAGCCCCGAGCCATCCGGGAGCGTCAGATCAACCAGCACACAGTCATATTGATAAAGCTTGATCCGCTCGTGGGCCTGCTGATAATTTTCGGCGGTTTCGCACACGTAGCCATCGTGGCGCAGGTATTCCAGCAGCGTGTTGCGCAGCGGAGCTTCGTCTTCAACAATAAGGACTTTCACAGAGGGGAAGGTAAGTGCTAGCAGGTAGCAGTAGCGGAGTTGTCGGCAAATAGGCGGCAGAATCTGAAGATAATCTGGAGCTACTGGCCAAAGCAGCCGAGCTAACTTCAAGATTTCCTCAGAATTACCGACCTTCTTTGTCCCGCTCATCTACTGTCTTGCTGCCTTGCTCCCTCCTCGTTTTACTACGTTCCGCCCCCTCAGACGTTGGGTACTACTCGTCGGGTGCTGCCTGCTGACCAGCGGTCAGCTTCGGGCCCAAGTGCCTGGTGAGCTGCGGACGCTGGAAGAGTTTCTGGCCCTGGCCCGCAGCACCAGCCCCATGCTGCGCGACTACGCCGGCCAAGTGTCGCAGAACCGCATTGACATCCTTATCCGTGGGGCCCAGCAGCGGCCCCAGGTGGTGGGAACCGGCGCGGCGGTAGCAGCGCCCATTATCGGGAGGCGGGCGAATGGCGAAGGTGGCCTAGGCTATGATGAGGCCGTATCGAACGGAGGAAACTATGCGGCCGTGGCCAGCGCCAGCCAACCTATTTTCAATAGCCCCGTGCTGCGCAACGATTACCGCATTCTGGAAAGCCAGGGACTGGTGCTGCGTAATACCCGCCAGCTGGCCGGCCTCGATTTGCGCCGCAGCATCACGGACCAGTTTCTGACGGCCTTCGCCGCCGAGCAGCAATGGACCTACAACCAGAGCCTATTGCGGCAGCTACGGCAGCAAGATGGGCAATTGCGCCAGCTGGTGAATGCCGGTGTGTACAAGCAAACCCAGTATCTGGCTTTCTATGCCTCCGTCCGGAATCAGGAGGTAAGCACCCAGCAAGCCCGCCTTACCTACCGCCGCGAGCTGGGCACCCTGCGCTACCTGGCCGGCGCCTCTGATACCGCTCTTGTGCGGCTGCAGGCACCCAACCCGCCCACACACCGCGCTCTGGCCGGCCTCGGCTCCATCACCCAGCGCCAATACCAGCTCGATAGCCTCCGCCTGCGCCTCGACCGGGAAGCGGTGGATTTGCGTTACCGGCCGCAGCTGAGCTGGGTGCTTGATGCAGGCCTACAATCGTCGAGGGCGGCGCCGGTGTACCTGGGGCGTAGCTTTGGCTTTAGTGGTGGCCTAGCCCTTTCAATGCCCATTTTTGACGGGCATCAGCGCCAGCTCAACTACGCCCGAATTGAGCTATCGGAGCAAACGCGGGTGGCCTACCGAACTTTTCTTACTACTCAGCGCCGCCAGCAATATCAGCAGCTGGAGGGCCTGACCCGCGAGTCGGACCAGTTGATTGCCACCATTCGGGAGCAGCTGCGCATTGCGGCGGCCCTCGTAGATGCCGGCCGCCAGCAGCTCACCACCGGCGACATTACCATTCTGGATTATCTGCAGCTGGTCAGCAGCTACCGGGGCTTCCAATTCAGCCTGACCCAAGCCGAAACGGAGCGCCTGCGCAACCTGTATGCCCTTGATTACCTAGGCGAATAAAGTGGCCTAGCGGGTCGCTGTTCTCTGATTTTCAAACCAATGAATCACCCTTTCTTTAGCTCGTTGTCTCGTTCCCTCACCCGCTCCCAGTGGGCTGTAGGCCTGTTGCTGCTGGTGCTGTGTACGCAGTGCCAAGGCCCCGATTCTGCCGCGGCGGAAGAAGATACCGGCGAAGAAGAAATTAAAGCGCGGGCGGCCGTCACGGTAGGCCACCTCCAGACCGATACGGTGACGGATATTCTGCACCTGACGGGCCTGACGGCCTACCCCGCCAAGGATGTGCTGCGGGCTACCACCACCGGCTACATAATGGCGCCGGCGCCCGTACCCGGCCAGCAGGTGGGCGCTGGGCAAACCGTCTTTACAATGCAAACCAAGGAGTCGCGCACGCTCCACCTTGATAAGCTTACCGGCGACCCAAAGCTGCGTTTCAGCGGCATTATCCGCATCAGCAGCCCCCGGGCCGGCGTAATGGCTACCGTGGATAAACTGGCCGGCGATTATGTGCAGGATGGCGAGCAGCTGGGCACCGTGTATGACCAGTCGCGCTTTGGCTTTGTGCTCGATGTGCCCGTGACCCAGCTGCGCTACGTGCACACGGGGCAGCGCTGCCGCATCACGCTACCCGATGGCCGGGTGCTGCCCGGCCAGGTGGCGGAACCGCTGCCTGCCGCCGATGTGAGCATCCAGACCCAGCGCTACACCCTCAAGCCCCTCGGGAAAGTGCCGCCCCTCCCCGAAAACCTGACCGTCACGATTGACCTCGATAAATCGGCACCGCAGGTGGCCGGCACCCTCCCCCGCGAGGCCGTACTCACCGACGAAACCCAAACCAGCTTCTGGGTGATGCGCCTGCTCAATGACAGCACCGCCGTGAAGGTGCCGGTAAAGACTGGCGCCGAGCAGAACGGCCGCATCGTTATCCAAAGCCCTGCTTTCTCGCCGAAAGACCGCATTGTCCTGACCGGCAACTACGGCCTCGACGACACGGCCGCCGTGCAACTCAGCCGGTAGGGCAGCTGCAAAAAGACCGTCATGCTGAGCGAAGTTGAAGCATCTCTACCTCTGGCGAACTGTTGGCCTAGCAACGATGCAACGAAGCGGTAGAGATGCTTCGACTTCGCTCAGCATGACGGTCAATTAGCATGAGATCAATTAGAACATCCCTCCTCCCATCCCGCAATGCGCAACTCCATTTTTGAAGCTTACAAAGCCCCGATAGCGGTAGTGCTGGCCCTGGCCCTGGGGCTGGGTGTACTGGCCTACCGCCGTATTTCGGTGGCGCTGTTTCCGGAGGTGACGTTCCCAAAGGTGAAGGTTATTGCCGATAATGGCCTGCAGCCCGTCAATAGGATGATGGTGACGGTGACCAAGCCCATGGAGGATGCCATGAAGCAGGTGCCGGGCCTCACGCTGCTGCGCTCCACCACCAGCCGTGGCAGCTGCGAAATATCGGCTTACCTCGATTGGAATGCCGATGTGGTTCGGAGCCAGCAAACCATTGAGTCGCGGCTGAACCAGATTCGAAACGACCTGCCGCCGGGCACGCAAATCAGTGTAGAGCGCATGAATCCGGCTATTTTGCCCGTAATGGGTTACACCCTGGAAGGGCCGGGCCGCTCGGCGTTGGAGCTGCGCCGCCTGGCACTCTACACCGTGAAGCCCTTTATTTCGCAGGTAGATGGCGTGTCGGCGGTGCAGATTCAGGGCGGGCGCACCAAGGAGTTTGAGGTGGAGCTGGTGCCCGACCAATTGGCGGCTCTGAACCTGACGCCCAATGACGTGAGCACCATGCTGGGCCAGACCAACTTCGTGCAATCGAACGGCTACCTCTCCGACTACCGGCGCCTCTACCTTACCGTCACGGATGCCACCATTACTAGTCGCCAAGATGTAGAAAACGTGGTGCTGCGCAATGATGGGCGCCGCATTGTGCGCCTGGCCGATGTAGCCACGGTGCGCGTAGGCGAGCAACCCGAGTACACCCGCGTAAATGCCAACGGCCACGATGCGGTGCTTATCGGCGTACTGCGTCAGCCCGATGCCAACGTGGTGGAAGTGGCAGCGGGCGTACGGGCCAAAATCAAAACCCTGCAGGCAGGCCTACCACGCGGCATTCGCCTCGCACCGTACTACGACCAGTCGGATTTCGTGAGCGAAGTGGTGCGCTCCGTGCAGGATTCCCTCTGGATTGGCCTGGCGCTGGCGCTGCTGGTTACCACGCTGTTTCTGCGGTCGGCGCGGGCCTCGCTCACTATTCTACTGGCTATTCCGCTGGCACTGGCCCTCACGCTTTCCGTGCTGTATTTCGGGCTGAACTACTCCTTCAACATCATGACGCTGGGCGCCATAGCCGCCGCCATCGGCCTGATGATTGACGACGCGGTGGTAATGGTGGAACAGCTGCACCGCGTGGGCGAGGAACACCCCAATGCCTCTACCCCAGAGGTGGTGGCCCGCTCGGTGCAGCACCTGCTGCCCGCCCTCATCGGTTCTTCGCTGAGTACTATCGTCATCTTTCTGCCCTTCGTACTGCTGGGCGGCGTGGCCGGGGCCTATTTCAACGTGCTGGCTACTACTATGGTAGTGGCGTTGCTGTGCTCCTTCGTGGTGGCGTGGCTAGGCCTGCCGGTGCTCTACCTGCTGCTCACCCAGCTAGGCCTGGGCCAGCCCAAAGAAGCGCGCACCAAAGACCGCATTGATCGGCCCGAGCCCGTCCCGACTGATTCGCCGGCGTTGCTGGTGGAGCAACCGGAAGGGGTGCTTATTGATGAAGCCGCCGACCCGGGCCTGACGGATGCAGCTCACCACGAAATTCCGTGGGTGCGCTCGGTTATCCGGCATCCGGCGTACTCGGTGGTGGGCGTGGCGGTGCTGGTGGCCCTGATGTGGTTTATCATTCCGCGCCTGGCCACCGGTTTTCTGCCTGAGATGGATGAGGGCGCCATTGTGCTCGACTACAACTCGCCACCGGGCACCTCGCTCCAGGAAACCGACCGGATGCTGCGCCAAGCTGAGAAGCTGATTGTGAAAGTGCCGGAAGTGGCCAGCTACTCACGCCGGACGGGCACTCAAATGGGCTTTTTCATCACCGAGCCCAATAGTGGCGACTACCTCATTCGGCTCAAAACCGACCGCAGCCGCACCACCGACGAGGTAATTGATGACATTCGGCAGCGCATCGAAAGCTCCCAGCCAGCCCTGGTGATTGACTTCGGCCAGGTTATCGGGGATATGCTGGGGGACTTGATGAGCACTGTGCAGCCCATTGAAATCAAGCTCTTTGGTCCGAATGCGGCTACCCGCTACGGCCTGGCAGAGAAGGTGGCCGGCATCGTGGAAAATACGCCGGGCACCGCCGATGTATTCGACGGCATTGTGCGCGTGGGACCTTCCATTGATGTGCGCCCCGACCCGCGCCGCCTGGCACAATTCGGCATTACGGGCACCGATTTTCAGGCCCAGCTCCAAACGCAACTGGAGGGCGTGGTAGCGGGCAATGTGCTGGAAGGTGAACAGCTGCTGAACATCCGGCTGCGCTACCCGCAGGCCAACACCATCAGCCTGCAGCAGGTACGGCAGCAGCCCATTTTCCTGCCCAACGGCCAGCGCCGCCGCCTCGATGAGCTGGCCGTGGTCACGGTGTCGGCCGGCGACGCGGAGCTGGAGCGGGAGAACCTGCAGGCCATGACGGCTATTACGGCCCGCCTGAACGGCCGCGACCTAGGCTCGGCCATGAGCGAAATCCGCCAGAAGCTCGACCGCGACCTGCCCCTGCCTCCCGGCTACTTTATTCAGTTCGGGGGTTCGTATGCCGAGCAGCAGCAGTCGTTTCAGGAGCTGCTCACCATTCTGGTGTCGGCGTGCCTGCTGGTATTCGCCGTAGGCCTGTTCCTGTTTCGCGATTTGAAAGCGGCGGCCCTGATTCTGCTGGTGGCCGTGCTGGGCCCGGCCGGAGGTAGTCTGGCATTGTATCTGACGAACACGCCCCTGAACGTAGGCTCCTACACCGGCCTGATTATGGTGGTCGGCATCATTGGCGAAAACGCCATCTTCACCCTACAGCAGTTCAATGATGCGCGCCGAAGTGCCCCCGTAGAGCAGGCCATCGGCTACGCTATTGCGGCCCGCCTGCGCCCCAAGCTCATGACGGCGCTATCGGCCATTGCCGCCCTGCTGCCGCTTGCGCTGGGCATCGGGGCCGGCGCGCAGCTGCATCAGCCGCTGGCCATTGCCGTAATTGGCGGGCTGCTGCTGGCGCTGCCCCTGCTGCTCGTAGTACTGCCGAGCTTGCTGCGCCTGGCCTACCGGCGGAAAGATGAGAAGATGCTGGTAGTGGCCTAGGAAACCTT
Source organism: Hymenobacter gelipurpurascens (assembly GCF_900187375.1). NCBI lineage: Bacteria > Pseudomonadati > Bacteroidota > Cytophagia > Cytophagales > Hymenobacteraceae > Hymenobacter > Hymenobacter gelipurpurascens. The sequence continues at coordinate 355,993 of NZ_FYEW01000002.1, forward strand.
TGACTTGCGGATTCAACAAAAAGCCCGGTGCCTGACAGATAAATTTCTGCCGGGCACCGGGCTTTTACTTATACGACTTATAGCTGTTTCACGAACCCTATACCTGTCGAGACGCGGCACTTCGCTTCTCCTCATTGCTGAGGGTATTTATCTCGCAGCGTTCTGGGCCAGCCCTGCAACGACGATACGCGAAGTGTTGCGTCTCTACGTCGTATGAAGACTTAAAAACTAGCTCAAACAGGTTCTGACGTAGAGTTCCGAGCTGTTTATACCGACCGGTTCCAGTAGGCCACCCCCTCGCGCCACCACGTTTGGAGCTGCTGAAAATCAGGAGAAAGTAGAACGTGCAGCCCGGCCACCCACCCCAGCGAGCAGACCCAACCGGCCAGTACATCGGAGGGGTAATGCACGCCTAGGTACATCCGCGAGAGGCCTACACCCAACGTGAACAAGGTGCCTAGAATACATACGGGCCAACGCCAGGGACTTTGCCAAAGCAAAAAGCCCAGCGCGGCGGCTAGCGCGGCCGAGCCCATTGCATGCCCACTGGGGAAGCTGTAGAACTTGGCCGGCGCAATAGACTCCCACAACGCTGGCCTGGGCCGACCGAAAAGCGTTTTAGCCAGCACATTCAGAGCTACTGCCCCGCATACTGCCAAAGCAAAGAACAGCGCTTCGTGGCGGCAGCGCTTCCAATACAGGAGGCCTACCAGTGCCAAACCCAGCAACGACATCACTTCCGGACCACCCGCCGTGGTGAAAGCCAGCGCAACGGTATCGAGCGTAGGCGCTTCTAGGTGGTGAATCCACTCCAGAATGGACTGGTCGCCGATGAAGCCCCCGCTTTCCCAGATATCTTCGGCTACCTCCACGAAGATGAACCAAGGCGCTCCAACTCCGAGCAGCAGCAACGCAATGAGCGGGCCATGTCCCCGCAACGCCCTTCGGATCAGTTGTATCAGCCCCAACAGATGCTTATTCATCGGGCAAATTTTACTTTTTCAACTTCCTGCTTGCTCCTTGAGAAGCCCTTGAAACCACTGCAAACGGCGTTATTGCTTACTTCGTGGGGTGCCACACTACGTTCATACCCATGCCGCCCGGCATCCACATCGGCGAAAAGCTGGTGCCCTGCAGCACGCGGGGCTGGCGGCCCCAGCGGTTGCGGTGGGTGAGGTAGCCTAGGTGGGCCGACAGAATGCCGAAGCCCGCGCCCGCCACCACATCACTCTGCCAGTGCTTGGTATTGATCATGCGCAGGGCTGCTACGCTCGTGGCCAGGGTGTAGGCCCCGATGCCGTACCACTGGCTTTTGTCGCGGAACTCGTTGTGCACGATACTAGCCGCCAAAAAGGCCTGGGCCGTGTGGCCCGAAGGAAACGAGAGGTTATCGGAGCCATCGGGGCGGGTTTCGCGGGAAAGATTCTTGACCGCAAACACGGTAGCCAGCATAATCAGCTCCGATTTACCGATAACCAGCAAGGTGTTGAGACGGTCGTTCTTCGACTCCACACCCGCCAACGCCACCAACCCCAGCTCGGCGTAGGGCGCGAAAATGAGGTAGTTATCGAGGCCGGAGCGGTAAGTTGGGAAGACCTTGTGAATATCGCGGTTGGCTTGCTGGTTGGTATAGAAACCGCCCCCGTTGAACGTATAGGCGCCGTAGCCAATCATGAGGGCCGGCACAATGGTAGCCTTCACGAGCTTGCCTTTGTACCAGGGCTTTTTGACGACGGCCGGAATGCCGGCTGGGTTTTCAAACTTGTGGGTAGTGTCGGGGGGGTGCGGTGGGGAGCACCTGGGCAGCGGCGGGTGTCAGCGTGGCCGTTGCCAGCGAAATGGTCACCGCCAAGCGACAGAGAAAAGACTTCATTAACTCAACGCGTAAAACTCAAAAAAACATCTTTCAATGGCCCGCCAACCCAGCAGGCAAAGAGTATACGGAGCCAATCTAAAGGAAATCTGTATCAGGAGCTCAGAATTGCTTTTAGCCCAATTACGTATTGCTGCTTGTGGCGAAAAGCAGTCTACTGTCACCAGAAACCGATAACAGCACTACGGTTGCAGAAGTAGGACCCGCGGAAATGAACACCGACAACCGCTTAGAGCGGTTATCAGGTTAGTGCTGTAGATATGCCGGACAGAAGCAGCCGCAAACAGGTTTAGCGCAATAGCAGGGTTGTCAGCATAATACTTATTACAACCGCGCCCGGAATAAGCGCTACGGCACCCGTCGCGTAGGCGCCCCACGAGGCCAGGCGCCATACAATCCGCCACGCGCAGCCCTGCAGCATAGCAGCCACGCGGCCAGCAGTGCGTGCCACCAACCACGGCAGCAGCACGAAACAGCAGATTCCCAGGAGCAAAAACCAGTCATCAGCGTGGGGCGTGTGCGGCCAGATTTCCCGCAGCGCCAGCAAATTCAGACCACTGAACAGGCCTAGGCCTATCGTCCACCATAGTGCAGGTGGGGCAGCGGGTACTACGGTGTCCAGAGCAAAGTACAAGAGCCGCTCTGATTGTGAAAGGCAAGGTGTGAGCCGCTGGTTCATAGCTGTAGCCAACTGGCCATCAGGCTCACCAAAGCGGCGCAACTGCCCACCTGAAACATCACGCAGGCCCAGAAAACGAGCGTGCGGGGCCATTGCGGAGCATCGAGCAGGCTGCCCGGCGAACTGGGCAAGGCCAGCGGCAGCGTAGCTTGGAACAGCACCAGCACATTCAGCGCCATCAGCAGCAGAATCAACAGCGCCGGCTGAAACCAGTAGGCTTGCATGCGCAGAACCACCGCATCGTGGGGCCTTGGGGCATACCATCCGGGTATCTGGAACCAGAGCCAGATGGTGGCCAGCGCCAGCGTAAGCACGCCCAGGCTTCGGCCCGTCGAAACCTGGCCTACAGGGAATTCAGAGGCCGATTTCATGGTGCTATGGCAAGAGCAGGTGATGCCCCACGGGCCCACAGCAGCATCACCTGAAACATGGTCCAGAGCAACAGGCCTAGCAGCACGGTGGCGCCGGGCAATAAGGCGCGGTAGAGGCGCCGGGCACGCTCGGTGGGCGTTGCGGCCAGGTCGCGCCAGCTGAGCAGGAAGGCCAGGCCACCCACGCAGCCCACGCACACCAAGCTGCCCGCAAGGGTCAGGAGCAGGGGAAGAAGCGTCATGAAAGCAAAGAAGTTGATGATAAGTGAAGTAGATACAGGTGCGGCAATGGCCTAGCGGACCACTACGGCTTTGGGCCCGCCGAACAGCTCCTGATAAGCCTGCGATTCGGCGAGGGTCCAGCTCTGCCAGGTGCGGTACTGCGGATAGGCCTTCTGCCAGCGCTGCAGCCGCTTCTGCACCAACTCGTGGGCTTTGGCCGGCGTGATTTCCGTTTCGCCGTAGCCGTAGCGGTTGATGAGCACGATGCGCGTCATGCCATCCAGCACCGACTCGCGGGCGGCCAGCTCGGGCAGCATGCGCTCGGGCATATCCAGCAGGAAACCAAGGTCAACGGTCCGGAAGCGGGGCTGCAGGTTATAGCGCGTCATCCAGACCTCCCAGTTGCCGGCGGCCAGCAGGAGCACTATCGCGTACACGGCCCAGGCATTCAGGCGCACCAGCGAGAAAGCCGAGCGGCGCTGCCAGATTTTGAGCAGCACCGTGCCCAGCCCAAACAAGGTTAGGAGCAGAAAACCGTACACCCCAATGCGCTTGTAGGCCAGTCCGGTGTGCAGAATGTAGTAGTAGTTGCGCAGCCCCACGGATACCACCAGCACCACGTTCTGCACCACCCACATGGTAGCACCCCAGCGCAGCGCGGGCAGGCCTTTGCCGTAGAAGTTAAGGTTGCGGCGGAAAAACCACAGCACAATGCCCATGGCCACCAGAATACTCAGAATCAGCACGTAGGTACCTTCGTGCACGAATTGGGTCAGGTCGAAGCCGGGCGCGGGCGTGAAGCCGAACCAGATCCAGTGGATATCAATGGCATTAACCACCAGCAGCAGCACGTTCACGAGCCCAAACACGGCCAGCGCGGCCAAGTTCTCTTTGCGCAGATCCAGGGTGCGGAAGCTTCGGGCGCGAAAATCGGGGCGGCGCACGGCAAAGGAGGCCACCCGGTCGCGCTGCCGCCGCACAAACTCCCCGAACTGCGACTCCTGATCCAGAAAGAAATGGATGGGCACCAGTACCACCGCGCCGGCCGTAAGCACCAGGCCTAGCACGAAGAACAGCAGGTGCGGCACCGATATATCAATAAACAGCCGTGCCAGCCACTCTCCTATTTTGTTAAACACGGCGCTGCTCAACGCCGCATACTGCGAGTTGCCGAGCGAAAACAGCACATGAAACACCCCCAGTATTATAAGGGGTAACAGCAGCAGACGCCCGTAGAAACGGGTGCGCGGCCAGCTGCCGGTGCTTCCACTCGAAAACCACAGCAGTGGCAGTAGCGCCGGCAAAACGCGGCTGGCACTGCCCAGGGCCGTCAGGAAGGCGTAGGCCACCTGCCGGAGCTGGGGCTGATTTCGAAAACCCAGAAACAGTACCAGCGACGCCAAACATGCCAGCCGCGCCGCGCCCGAGCCATACACTACCACCAGGGCCGCACTCAGCAGTGTACCGAGCAGCAGCACCCAAAAGCCGACGGAACGCCACTGCGGCGCGTGGCGCGGCAGGCCCGCCAGCGTACCCGCCACAATCAGGAGTGTGTACAGCGCCAGGTTCAGCCCGATTTCCTGATTCCAGAAGAGGACGTCGAAGGCAATGGTGCCCAGTGGCAGGAGCAGTTTCTGCAGGGTGCTCAAGGAAAGTGGCAACGCGCGCGACCTAGCGGCTGCAGGCGCCGGTACGGCCCAAGTGGTAGAGGCATTCATAAGCTAGATATTTTTTAAAAGAACTTTGTATTTCAAAGCATAGAGGCAAAAAAATTAGCTGCTAGGCCGCAGCAATTTTTCCAAAGCCGTCAGATGATCCTGAAAGGCAAGTTTTCCATCCTTGGAGGCCGAGTAGGTGGTGTTCGGCTTCTTGCCGATAAACTGCTTGCTCACGGCCACATACCCTGCTTTTTCCAGTGCCGACACGTGGCTGGCTAGGTTGCCATCGGTCAGGTCCAGGGCTTCTTTCAGCTCGTTAAAACTCACCGACTCATTTGCCATGAGCACGGCCATCACGCCCAGCCGCACGCGGTTGTCGAAAGCTTTATTGAGCGTATGGATAACGTGTTTCAAGGGAGGAACTGGAAGTTTGGAGACGGTAGCTAGGAGTTGAGAATGAGGGAATCAGGCAGTTGAAGGGAAATTTTATGCTTCAATCCCTTTGCTATTGGCTCCCAGCGCCTCTTTCGTAGCGGTTGTACATGAGCAGGCCGTAGAGAATGTGGCCTAGCCCAAACCCAACCGCAAAGAACGCCAACCCGAACCCAGGGAGCAACACAGCCGCCAACCCAAGCACGATTTCGGTGAGGCCGAGCCACCGGATTTCCTCTAGGGTGTACTTGCTGGCATTGAGCAGAGCAAGGCCGTAAAACACCAGCAACCCCGGCACCACCAGACTCACGGCCCCCCGCACGAACAGAGCCAGGCAAAACAACCCGCCCGCTACCAGCGGAATAGCCATACTAATAGCCAACCGCCGCCCCAGCGCATTCCAGACCGGAAGCCCCGCCCGGCGTGCCCGCCGCACCGTAAAGAATGTAGCCACAATAAAAGCTACCCCAATCATCCCGAAGGCCAGCGCCAGCAGGTAGGGCAGCACCAATAGCCGCTCGGCCTCGGTGCTTTGTAGCAACCGCAGGTAGCCTACGGAGCCGTATTCGCTGCTGGGAAACCAATTGACCAGGAAGGAATGGCTTACACCAGACCCTATCAGTGCCACCACGCCCGCTCCTACCCCAGAGAGGCCACTCAAGGAAATGAAGCGCGAGGAGCGCTCCATAATGGCGCGAATCTCGGTGAGTTGGGCAAGCGGATCGGTAGCAGGCTGTATCATATCGAAAAGCACTTTGTATTGCAAAGCAAGTAAACTTCAGTGGCTTTACAAGCACTGCTGCTCTCTTTTTTATTCTGAAGCTGGGCTGGCGACCCAAACACAGCTTGATAGAATGCTTGCTTCAGCGGGCATATGGCCAAACTGCCACTTTCAGCCTACATAAATCCGCCAATGGCTACCTTCCGGGCGTTACTCGCCTAATTTAATTATCTCTATTGCCTGCTATGCTCACGATATCACAACGCCTTACGCGGTATTTCTGGCTGTCTTGGGGATGGGGCATGGGCCTTACCATTCTAATTAGCGTGGGCTTTATCCTGGTAATCCTTCTAAAGAACCTCACCCAGAGCCGTTACGGAGTTAGCCAAGATGAGCTGGAGACAGTTTTCCTGTTTGTGCTTATGGAAGGAGCAGGCGCGCTGGTAGGTAATTGGCTCCGCCAGTGGCTGATGCGGCATTTGCTGCTCCGGGCAGAGGCTGCTGCTACTCCTGCTGCTCGGTTCGCGTGGTTGGGAGGGGGGACCTTGCTGCTTTTCGTGGCCTCAGTGCTGTTTTGCGTGGCAGTTATCATGGCCGTTGGCTTCAGGCCTGATATAAGTAGCATGTTCAGGCCGATGCTGATGCTTTTCTTTCTCCTGAGTGCACCCTGGCTACTCACGGCTCCAGTGGCCGCTTGGTGGGTTTGCCGCGACTGGTTTTCGGCCATTCCAACTTCGGGAATGGCAGGCTCAAAATAGGGCGTCGATTCCCATTAAAACACCGTTTAAGAGCAAACCGACGCCATTTTATCTCTCGTAAATCTGGCTGAACCAGATTATTCACTTGGCGCCTATTCTTGATTGCAGTTGAGAGTAGTTCGTTGTTCACTCATGTGTTTATGCATTATCATTACTCCTCCGTTCAAGCTACTCTTATTCGCACCTTATTGCTGTGGCTATTCAGCAACGTAGGCGGCACGCTTTGGCTTCTGGTTGATTTCTCACTGGACCGGCTCAATGATTACTCTATTGCTTTGCTGGCGGGCCTGGTGGCCGCCATGGCGTCGCTGGCAATTATCCCGCTAGTCATCCCGTTTTTCGCCCTCATGACGCGCTGCTGCTCCGACTGGCCCCGCCGCACGATGGCCCTATTGGGTGTAGGCCTGTTTTTTCTGGTAGCCAATTATTTACTCCTGCTCCTGCTGCCCATCGGCTCCTTGAGTGGCCTACTGGAAATGTCGTTGCCTTACCTGGGCGCAGGCCTTCTTACGGTGCTCTGGCTCTACGGTCCGGCCCAACGGCCGGTGCCAGCCCACGCCTAGGCCAGTAGCCGGCGCGCCGTTTTCTGCGTACGTACGCCGGTGAAACTTCGCCTCCAGCTATTTGAATTCGAAGACCTGCCCTGGTTTCCGCGCGTCATCCGGACGGGTATGATGGACTATCTGCGCTTCATGATTTCGGCACTGGGCACCTACCAGCCCATTGTGCCGCTGCTCAAGCACGCCCTGGAGGAAACCGGAGACACCCATATCCTAGAGCTGTGCGCCGGCGCGGGTGGCGGCACCGAAGGCGTGTTGCGCACTTTGCAGGCTACTGGCCTACCGCAAGCGCGCATCTGCCTCACCGATCTGTATCCGCAGCCGGCCGCCTGGCAGCTACTGGCGCATCGTACGCCCGGTTTGCTGTTCGAGCCGAGCGCCGTCGATGCCACCGCCGTCCCGACTGGCCTACGGGGATTTCGCACGGTGTTTTCGGCATTTCATCACTTCCCTCCTGCCGTTGCCGAAGCCCTGCTGGCCGATGCCGTGCACCAGCGCGCCGGCGTTGGCGTATTTGAGGGAGCAGGCAAGCACTGGGCGGAAGTTCTGCTGGCTCTCACGGTGCTGCCGGTGGCGCAACTGCTCATTACGCCCTTCATTCGGCCCTTTCGGCTCAGCCGGCTGTTTTTCACCTATATAGTGCCGCTCATACCGCTGTTCACCATCTGGGATGGGTGCGTCTCGATTCTGCGTATGTACCCGCCGGAGCAGCTCCTTGCCCTTGCCCAACGCGCCGATCCGGAAGATTCTTATATCTGGCAGGCGGGCAAAGTACGCCACTGGTGGGGCCCGCAGGTTACGTATCTGTTGGGCATTCCTAAGAAAACAGACCGTAACGTGTAGCTTGCGTCCCGCACCACCGGAATCCGCCTCCTGCCTCTCCCCTTCCTTCTGCGTGGCCGCGCCTTTCATGCCACTTGCCGCTTACCGCCGGGCTCTGCCGCTGCTACGCATCCCGTTCTCTGTGTACCTGATGCCCGTGTATTGGTTTGGGCTGAGTGCCTTGCGCGAACCATTCAGTATCGGGCGAGCTGTAGCCGTGTTTGTGGTGCTGCACCTACTGGCCTACCCGGCTTCTAATGGCTACAACAGCTACTACGACCGTGACGAGGACAGCATCGGCGGCCTGAAGCACCCGCCCAAAGTCTCCCCGGAGCTGCTGCACCTCGTGTGGCTCTTTGATGCGCTGGCCGTGCTGGGCAGCTTGTGGCTGAGCTGGTGGTTTGGGGCGCTGGTGATAGGCTACCTGCTGGTATCCAAAGCGTATAGTTTTGAAGGAATCCGGCTCAAAAAGTACCCACTGCTTAGTACGCTGGTGGTCATCGTCTTCCAGGGAGCCTACACATTTCTGATGACGCAGATCGGAGTAGGCGCTTCCTCTACCGAAATCCACACGCCGCAAAATCTGCTGTTGGCGCTGGTCAGTAGTCTGTTTCTGTGCGGCTCGTATCCGCTCACGCAGGTGTATCAGCACCAGGAAGACTCCCGCCGCGGCGACCAAACCCTGAGCCTGCGGCTGGGTGTCCGGGGCACGTTTGTGTTTGCGGGCCTGGGCCTGCTGGCCGGCGCCGCCACCCTGGCAGTGGCCTACATCTGGCGCCAGGAGCTGCCCAACCTCCTGATTTTCCTGATAGCCACGGGGCCGGTGGTGGTGCTCTTTCTGGGCTGGGCACGGGCTGTGTGGCAAAATCCGGCGGCGGCCAGCTTTGAGCGCACTATGCGCATGAACCAGGTTTCTTCGTTGTGCCTAAGCGCGGCCTTCTTGCTGATGCTCCTGCGCCACTGGCTCTAGGCCACTCCCGCCTGCTGCTGATGAACCAGAAGCTCCTCCATTCGTAGAAACAACTCCCTATTTGCTACCAGCCCCAAGCCGTTATGCGTCGTTTCCTGCTTTGCCTGCTGCCTGTTGTGGCCGCCTGTTCTACCTCCCCTGAGCAGAACACTACCTCAGAAAGCGCCCCTCTCGATTCTGCAGAGCTCGTCACTGAGCCTATGGATACTGCCCGGCCAGCCACAATCAACGCGCAATCGGATACGCTGAAGGTGGTGCGCAAGCGGCATATCTTTTCGTCGCCTTCTACGCCCGATGTATTTACGCTGGCCCTGCGCGGCCCAAATCTGCTCAGCGGCGAGGCTACCTTCACGATTACGGCAGCCGGTGGGCAGGTCATCTTCCGCGAAGTCCTGACCGCCCCCGATTTGGAGGCAGCCCTGGTATATGAAATGAAGGGAAGTACCGCCACGCAGGCTGAGCGAGAGGCCTACGTACGCCGCCGCATGGAGGAATTCTTTGCTGACAAAAACTTCCAGAAACCGGCTCTTCCCAAGGCGGCTACTTTCCAGCCAGGGCTTGCAGACCGCGCCGCCTGGGACGACCTGCACCGCCGCTCCGATGCCTTAGGCTTTCATTACCTCGTCGGTAAAGAAGACCGCCGCGTTATTGCCTGGTCTCCGTTGCGCAAACAAGTAGTACGCCTGCAGTAGTAAACTGGCCTAGCCAACTTGCTAGGCCTATTCTTGTGCTTGCTGCAAGGCTTGCTCCAGCCCTTGCACAAAGGCGGCATAGGGCTGATACCCCCGACTAAGCACGTAGCCCTGCGCCCCTACGCGCAGAATGCTGGTCGGGAAGCCCTGCACGCCAATCCGGTTAACAGCCGCAAATTCCTGCTGTACGGTGGTAGCCGTTGCGGGCAGAAAAAACTGCCGCCGAAATTCTTCAGCGTTTAGTCCGTAGGCCTGTATCAGCGCCTCATAAGTGGCTACGTCATTCAGGTTCTGGCCGTGCGCAAAAAGTGCCTGCTGGATATCGTGGGCAAAATCTACTGCCCGTCCTTCTGGATCCAGCTGGCGAAACACATGCAGCGCCCGCGCCGGCGGCTCCGAGTGCTGAATATAGCTACCCTCTTGGCCGAGTTGCCGGTAGGCGTTGCCGAACTGTACGCCTGCCACCTGCTCTACCTGTTGCAGATAGCCGGCGCGCTCTTCCCAATCTAGACCAATGGGGCCTACTTCTTCTTTCGTCAGCATGCCTCCGCTGAGCACGCCTACCGTAAGGCGCCCGGCAAACTCGCGCTCCACGCGTTGCACCACGGTGCTCATACCGTAGCACCAGCCGCAATACGCATCATAGATATAGAGGAGCTCGGGTAGGGTTGACTGCTGTTCCATGGGGTACAAAGAACCGTCGGGAAGGCTCTTCCGTGCAAACTTCTCTGCGCTTTTAAGCGAAATCTGGCTGCTTATGAGCCCTTAAATCGAGGTTTGCTACGCCTGTTTTTAGAAGGCTTCGCCATAATAATACACTGCTAATTACATGGTTTAGAACTATTTAAGAGGTAAATTAAATAACGAATCTGTGTTTTAATTGAATAATATCACTAAAACCCTACTGTCATGCCAAAGCACTACTCGTCCTGCTCTCCTGTACGGAAAGGGACACTCCTGGCTTCTGCCTTGCTGTTGGGAAGTTCTCTCACCTCGTTGGGGGCCACGCTACGGTGGGTGGGCACCTCGGGGGCATCGATAGCGGCTGCCGCCAGCTGGGTAGAAGCCGACCCCGTAACGTACGCAACCATAGGTGGCAATGCCGTTCCTGGCGCAAACGACCGATTGGTGTTTGATGGTAACCAAACGCCCAGCCCGCAAGCTCTTACAATAGCCGGCAATCAGCTGGTAGGCCAGTTACTCTTGGTGAACAATGCCAATGTGGAGCTGCGCGCCCCTACCACAGCTAGCAATCCGGCTACTCTCACCATCGGCAACCCGCTGGCAGGCGACGACTTTGTAGTATCAGCTGGGTCAACCTTAACCGTACTTTCCACCACCTCCAGTACCAACCGCTACGTTGTCATTAGCCTAGTTAGTGGAGCAACCGGTTCGGTTGGCGGCACCGTGAGCCTCAATGGCAACGACAGCTCACCTATCCCGCAGCGCTTGGTAGCAGCCAGTGCCGGCGCCATTCAGTTCGAGAACAATTCCCGCCTTATTTCCCGCAACGTGGTCGGCTTCCCACTGGGCACTACCGGTTCTGCGGTCGTCCCCGATGTAGCGGCGGCAGCTGGCTCTGTTGTGTTTAATGCCGGAGCTACATTTGAGCAGCTCAGCGGAGATTCTCCCTTTGGCAGTGGAACTGATCCGGTAGCTGTTTTCAATAGCGGCAGCACCTATACCTATTCGGGTGGGATCTTTTCCCTTGTAGGCCAGCAGTATGGCAACCTGCAGCTACTAGCGTCTCCTGTGAATGCCTCATCGGCAGTTACCCCCATTGCGGGCACTCAAAACACCACCATTCTCAACAACCTGCTGGTGGGCAATGGTACCACGCCCCTTACGGCCAATTTCAACTCGGCGGCCATCAGTGGTGCCAACGCCGGCACTACTGTCAATGGAAACATTACGGTGGCAAGTGGCAGCACCCTGGGGTTTGCCCCAACTATTCCGGCAAGCCTCATTTTAAGCGGTGTTGCCGCTCAAACTATTTCCGGGGCCGGTACTATTTCGTTTGGCCCGAACACGCTGTTGGAGGTTCGCAACAGCAGCGGAATTGCCCTGCAAAAATCCCTAACGGTTCCGCGTGGCCTAGTGCTTTCGGCCGGACTCCTGAACGTAGCGCCGGGCTCCGAATTGCTATTGCCTACTTCTGCTACGGTAACGTCTGCTAGCGGCACTACCAATACCACGGTTAGTAATTCCAGCTACGTAACCGGCATTGTCACCCGTACCAACGCTACTGCTGGCTCCATAGCCTTGAACACTTCCAGCGGAACCGGCCTGTTCTTTCCTATCGGCGACTCCCGTGCTTACCGCCCGGTGTCCATGGCCCTCAACCAAACCAGTGCTACCGCCACCGGCTATTCGGCACAAGTAGTTCCGGGCCCGCCACCTACGCAGGCACTTACCGCTACTATTCAGCGCGTATCACGGGTTCGGCATTACGTAGTGGGCACTACTGGCGGCTCCTCGTTTATTAATGGCCAGATCACGCTCTACTATGGTACCGATGACCAGGTAGATGCGCCCAGCAAACTCCGCATAGCCAAAAGCAATGGCGGCACCTGGACCGATTTGGGCGGCGCTATGATTGGAGATGATGGCACCACGTACCTGACCTTCGCCATCTCCTCTTCTACCTTCTTCAATACGCTCGGCAATTTTGTGTTAGCCAGCACAGAGCTGAGCGGGGCCCCCGGCAACAACCCGCTGCCAGTTGAGCTCACGTCCTTTGCCGCCACCCGTCAGTCGCAGAACGTATATCTGAAGTGGACTACGGCCTCTGAGAAAAACAACGCATATTTCGAAGTACAGCGCAGCACCGATGGCAAGAGCTTTACGGGTCTAGGCAACGTGAAAGGCCACGGCACCACTGCTACGGGCGCGTCCTACTCCTTCACCGATCGAAACCCACTAGCAGCCACCGCCTACTACCGCCTGCGCCAGGCGAACCTCGATGCCACGGAAGCCTATTCCTCTGTAGTTTCAGTGGCCGGCTCCGGTAAGCCGGAGGCCGCTGTTTACCCTAATCCTACCACCGGTTTGTTCACGCTGCCCGCCATCAGTGGCCTAGTAACCTACCGTATCTATTCCTCAACTGGCCAACAAGTTTCTACCGGCCAAGTACAAGGCAGCTCGTCTGTTGACATCAGAAAAGTACCCGCTGGGATTTACTTTATAGAGCTGATCACTAACAACAAGCACCATGTACAACGCTTCGTAAAACTGTAAGCTTGTCTTAATAACGCTAGGCCAGTAAAAAGCCCGTTTCTCTATAGAGAAACGGGCTTTTTACTGGCCTAGCGTTATATTGAGATATGTCAGGGTTCTCGAATTGACTATGGTATTCCTAACTAAATAGTACGCCGATTTGCTGTACTTACACAATATGATATAAGTAATCATATATCCATTTGAATTCCACTTATGATACTATCTCCCAATAATGGGAATGAAAATTAGCAACCTTCAATACTATGTTCTACTTTCGTGATAGTTAGATTCTTTAATACAAATTTTCTGGCTGAACCTCACCTAGTACTCGTCTAACACACACATATCATGAAGCAACGTTTCCTCTCTCTTTTCCCTTTGGCTTTAATTTTAAGCTTGTGCCCTTTTGCGAGCTGGGCGCAATACTCTATCAAACAGAACTTTGAAGCAACAGGCTCTACCTTAGGATATACCGCAACTATTGCACCTACAGGCAACCCCGGTATTCCTGGCCAAACATATACTGGTAATGCGTCCAATATTAGTGGATCTAACGCTCTTCCATCTAATCCTACTGCTACTAGCCCCTTTCCTAACAACTTTGTAAGTTCTTCAACGGGATATGGGGTTTATAATCCAAATGGCCAAGGTCTACAAAGACCTGTTATACAACTAGATTTTTCACCTGTAAATATTATTAGTTCAGCAGGCACCACGATTAGCTTTCGTTTGGCTGCATATTCTGATGGCAATGCTGGCGGAATAACGAGTACTGGAAGAGCTATTTTGAGTTTAGCGACCAATCTTAACAATAATACTTTCACAGACTACATTACTGTAACAGGTCCTGCTTCCAAAGGTGCCTACTGGGATTTCGGTGCTACAGGAATCGCTCAGGCAACTTATCCTAATGTGACAGTAATACCTGCACCAGCTAGTGATAATTTAGCTAGTAGTGCATATTTGGGAACAGGCACTGGGATTAGCACTGTCCAATTAACATTACCTGCCGGCATAACATCGGCTAAACTCCGTATAACTCTTGAGGCAAGTGCAAAATCGGTTCTGCTGATAGATGATGTAGTTATTAGTGGTACGACTCCACTTCCCGTAACCCTCACTAGCTTCACGGCCTCACGTCAGTCGAGCAATGTGTATGTAAAGTGGGCTACGGCAACGGAGAAGAACAATGCTTACTTTGAGGTACAGCGCAGCAACGATGGCAAGGCCTTCACGACGGTTGGCAAAGTAACCGGCAACGGTACTACTGCTACGGGTGCTTCATATAACTTCACGGACCGCAATCCTCTGGCTGCCACTTCGTACTACCGCCTGCGCCAGGTAGATAACGATGCTACGGAGACTTACTCATCAGTAGTAACCATTTCGGGTGCTGATAAGATTGAGGCTTCTTTTTACCCCAACCCGTCCAATAGCCTCGTTACTCTGCCTGCTGTTAGCGGCTTGGTGAAGTATCGCGTGTACACTGCTACTGGCCAGAACGTCGCAACGGGCGAAGCGCAGGGCGGCTCGGAAGTAAGCCTGCAGCAAGTACCTGCTGGCATCTATTTCCTGGAGCTCATCACTGCTGGTAAACACAATGTGCAGCGTTTTGTAAAGCAATAATTTGCTCTACAAGTCATAAGAAAGAGGCCCGTTCTGCAACTGCAGAATGGGCCTCTTTCTTTATTTAGCTAGTTGTTCGGAGGCAGCGTTACCTGAGGTGATACTATAACACACCGAATCATCTTGCTTCCATCAGGCAGTATAACCACCGATATAGCAAGCGATATACTTCAATGTGCTGGGCATGCAGGAAACTCAGTATTTTTCTAGGCCAGTAAAAAGCCCGTCCGGAATTACCGAACGGGCTTTTTACTGGCCTAGAAAAACCGTGTAGGCCAAATGGCCTAGCCATTCATGGCCATCAGGAATTCTTCATTATCCTTGGTGCCTTTCATGCGGTCCTTGAGGAACTCCATGGCTTCGGAGGCCGTCATGTCCGACATGAACTTGCGGAGCACCCAGATGCGGTTAAGCTCGTCCTTGCTCATGAGCAGGTCTTCGCGACGCGTACCGGATGCCGGAACATCAATAGCCGGGAAGATGCGCTTGTTGGCCAGCTTGCGGTCCAGCTGCAGTTCCATGTTGCCGGTACCCTTGAACTCCTCAAAGATTACCTCGTCCATCTTCGAGCCGGTCTCGATGAGCGCCGTGGCAATAATGGTCAGCGAGCCACCATCTTCTACGTTACGAGCGGCACCGAAGAAGCGCTTGGGCTTGTGCAGCGCGTTGGCATCGACACCACCCGAGAGGATTTTGCCGGATGCAGGCTGCACCGTGTTATAGGCCCGGGCCAGACGCGTAATAGAGTCGAGCAGGATTACGACATCATGACCACACTCCACAAGGCGCTTGGCCTTTTCCATGGCAATGGTGGCAATCTTCACGTGGCGGTCAGCCGTTTCGTCGAAGGTGGAGCTGAGCACTTCGGCTTTCACCGAGCGGGCCATGTCCGTAACTTCTTCCGGGCGTTCATCGATGAGCAGAATCATCAGGTACACCTCAGGGTGGTTCTCGGAAATAGCGTTGGCAATTTCCTGCAGCAGCACCGTCTTACCCGTTTTGGGCTGGGCCACGATCAGGCCCCGCTGGCCTTTGCCAATAGGAGCGAACAGATCCAGAATACGCGTGCTGTACTGCCCCGATTTTGTCGTGAGCTTCAGGCGCTCCTCGGCAAACAGCGGCGTGAGGTTAGCAAAGGGAATACGGTCGCGGGCCTCTTCT
This sequence comes from Hymenobacter gelipurpurascens, assembly GCF_900187375.1. Classification (NCBI taxonomy): domain Bacteria; kingdom Pseudomonadati; phylum Bacteroidota; class Cytophagia; order Cytophagales; family Hymenobacteraceae; genus Hymenobacter; species Hymenobacter gelipurpurascens. The sequence continues at coordinate 371,757 of NZ_FYEW01000002.1, forward strand.
ACTGAGCGACCGTTGATGCCCTCCACTCCTACCAGTGCGAAGTATTTTTCGCCTTCGCGAGGCGGCCGGATGGTGCACTTCACCGTGTCGCCGGCTTTGAGACCGAACTGCTTCACCTGCTGCGGCGAAACATAAATATCATCGGGCGAAGCCAAGTAATTGTAGAAGGGGCTGCGTAGGAAACCATAACCACCGTCGGGCATCATTTCCAGCGTACCATCTCCCGGAATCGTGATTTCAAACTCTGGGCGAGCAGGACGCTGCTCTACATTCTGGCGAAGCTCACCAGACTGACGCGGCTCGCCAGCCACGCGGGGCTCACCCTGGCGCTGCTCCAGGCGTTCCGTAAGCCGCTGCTGGCGCTGCAGTTCACGAGCGGCATACCGCTCTTCACGCCGCTGCTCGCGGCCTTCGCGGCCATCGGGGCGCACCACGGCCTCGCGCTGGCCACCATCGCGCAGGGCGCGAGGGGCATCGTTGCGAAACTCCCGGGGCTGGTCCGTACGACCATCCGGGCGCGGCTCCCGGCCGTTCTGGCCGAACTCCTGACGACCTTCGCGGGGCTCGCGCCCGTCGTTGCGGCCTTCGCGGCTGAAACGCTGCTCCCGACCATCGCGCAACGGCGCCGGCGCCGTTGGATCAATGGGGCGCAGCTCGCGGGGTAAACTCTGCGGTACAGCAACTGGAGCAACTGCCCCTTCCTGGCCTACGGGTGCAACTGGCACAGTTTCTACGGCTGGAGCTGCACCTTCTATTGCAGCATCAGCCTGCAGGGTTTCAGCGCCATTAGCAGCGGGCATAGGCCGCCCGTTGCGGTCGGTGCGCTGGCGGCGCTCCGGGCGCTGATATACTTTAATTGGGCGGTCAGAGCCGTTTTCGCTTGGAGCAGGCTCAGCCACCGCCACGGCAGGAGCTTCTACAAGCTCGGCCGCTACGGCGGGCTGCTCGGCTACCACTCGTGCCACCGGCTCAGGTGCGAGGGCAATAGATGCTTCCACAACTGGTGCGGCTACAACCTCGGGAGCTACAGCGGCTGGTTTAGCCACTTTAGGAGCCGCAGCACGGGCCGGCCGTGGGGCCCGCGCAGGGCGGGCAGCCGGAGCAGCAGCTTCTGCCACTTCAGCTACGGGGGCAATATCCTCAGTGGGCGCGCCAGACTTACCAGCAGCGGGTTTCACTTTTTTGGGAAGCTTGTCCTGCGGTGTAATAGCTTGTTGGTCCAGGATCTTGTAAATCAGATCCTGCTTACTGAGTTTTTTGAAGTTACCGACGTTCAGTTGTTCTGCAATTTCCTTTAGATCGGACAGCAGACGGTCCTTCAACTCTTCGATAGTGTACATATAAGAAGCTGGGCGAAAAATCAGGCGGGGCACAAAGCCAAAATGGGGGAGGCAGCACGGGCCAATCCGGACACAAAGCCAACCGCAGAGGGTTGCGCAATCAACAGGATTCTAGAGGAGAATACGGAGGGTGGTAGCGGGAGGCGCTGAAAATAGAGCGGACCGTACGCGAGAGTAAAAACTAACTGCGGGCCCGGTTTCAACCGCCGGCTTGCTAACGCAATGTTAGGGTAATACGGGGGAACTGCCAAATCGGATACGGGAATTTTCTCCCCAGATTTTATCCGGTTTGTCCACTGTACGATTTCCAGTAATTGCAGCCGCAATTTTCCGGGCAAACAACGCTAAACAACAGATTACCAGCCGTACAATTTATGGCGTAGGCCACTACTCCTGTGTTGCTAACGCGTTGGTTTCCGATTTAAGTTTCAACCATCCAGGAAAACGAAAGCCTCGGCCAGCATGGTACAAACTGTATTTGTTGGTGATGCCCATCGAGGCACAAAAGAACACTAGCAGTTGGTCAGAACGGGCTCGTGCTACTGCTGTTCCAGCTCGCTTTCTACTGGCCTAGGCCTGTTAACGACGCGCAGGTTTCGCTTAATCTGATTAATCTGCAACATCTGCGATTCATCTTCCTACTTTTGCTCTTCCTAATCCGCGTTTTCTGCCGTTATGCTGCAAGTTTCTGTATTGAGAGAGCACACCGATGCGGTGCTGGCCGGTCTGGCCAAAAAGCATTATAAAACGGCCGAGGCCGACGTACAAGCCATTCTCGACCTGGACCAGCGCCGCCGCCAGCTCCAGACCGAGCACGACTCGGCGCAGGCGGAAGCCAACGACCTCGCCCGCCAGATTGGGGCCCTGATGAAATCTGGCGACAAGGCCGGCGCCGAAACCCTGAAGCTGCGCACCGCCGAGCTAAAGCAGCAAACCAAAGCCCACGCCGATGAGCTAGGCCAGGTGGAGTTTGCCCTGCAGCAGACGCTTTATAAGCTCCCGAACCTGCCCCACAGCAGCGTGCCGGAAGGCCGCACCGCTCAGGACAATGAGGTAGTGCGCGAGGTAGGCCAGGTGCCCGAGCTGCCCGCCGATGCTCTCCCCCACTGGGAGCTCATCAAGAAGTATGATATCATCGATTTCGAGCTCGGCAATAAAATTACCGGCGCAGGCTTCCCGGTGTACAAAAAGCAGGGCGCCCGTTTGCAGCGCGCCCTCATCAACTTTTTCCTGGATGAGGCCCGCAACGCTGGCTACGATGAGGTGCAGCCGCCTATTCTGGTAAACGAAGCCTCGGGCTACGGCACAGGCCAGCTCCCCGACAAGGAGGGCCAGATGTACCACGATGCTCAGGACAACCTCTACTTGATTCCGACGGCCGAGGTACCGATTACCAACCTCTACCGCGACGAGATTGTGGCGCCTGAGCGCCTGCCGATTCGCAATGCGGGCCACACGCCGTGCTTCCGCCGCGAGGCCGGCAGCTGGGGCGCCGATGTGCGCGGTCTTAACCGCCTGCACCAGTTCGACAAGGTAGAAATCGTGCAGATTGCGCATCCTGACCAGAGCTACACACAGCTGGAAGAGATGCTAGGCCACATTGAAGGCCTGCTGCAGAAGCTAGAGCTCCCCTACCGCGTGCTGCGCCTCTGCGGCGGCGACATGGGCTTTACCTCGGCCCTCACCTACGATCTGGAAGTATGGAGCGCCGCCCAGGGCCGCTGGCTGGAAGTGTCTTCTTGCTCGAACTTCGAGACGTACCAGGCCAACCGCCTGAAACTGCGTTTCCGCACCGAAAACGGCAAGACTCAGCTTTTGCACACGCTCAATGGTTCGGCCCTGGCGCTACCTCGTATTGTAGCGGCACTGCTGGAAAACAACCAGACGCCGGAGGGCATCCGCCTGCCGAAAGCGCTGCACTCCTATTGCGGGTTCGATACCATCGGCTAATCGAAACAGGCCTAGGCCACTTATTCATAAAAGAGAAAGCCCGTCTCTGTGCAGAAACGGGCTTTCTCTTTGTCATTCCGAACGCAGGGAGGAATCTAGGTTAGCCCTAGGTCAGTCCTCAGATTCCTCCCTGCATTCAGAATGACAATTTTCTTTTCTCGCTACTGCCTTTCAATATTCCGCCATCTCGCTATCCAGGTAGCACCAGGCCCACTGCTCGCCGGGCTCGGCCGAGGTGACGACGGGGTGCTGTGTGGCTCGGAAATGTTGAGTAGCGTGCTTGTTCTTGGATGAATCGCAGCAGCCTACGTGGCCGCAGGTCTGGCAGACCCGCAGATGCACCCATTGGTCGCCGAGGGCAACACATTCCGGGCAAATATGCTCCGCAGGAGCGGGCAGCAACGTTTTAACGACTTGAAGGTGAGTGCAGAGGGCCATAAACAGGTAAGCTTAGCGTGACGGTTTTTCTACTCTAGTAGCTTCGTGACAACGCGCAAGGTGCCACTGGTAAGTGTTTTCTGCACCGGGCATTTTTCGGAGATAGTATGCAGGCGCTGGCGCTGCTCAGCCGTAAGCGGGCCGTGCAACACCAGCTCTTTCTGCACCTCTTCCAGCATTTCCCCCGCCGACTCACACTTGTCGCAGTCGAGGCGATGGACGCGTTGGTGGCGCAAATGCACCTCAATGCCCTCTAGAGGCCATTTTTTCTGGGTGGCGTAGATACGCAGCGTGATGGCCGTGCAGGCGCCCAGCGCCGAAAGCAGCAGATCATAAGGTGTGGGGCCTCTATCCTGGCCGCCTACCGCCACAGGTTCATCCACGAAATAGGTATGGGTACCAGCCTGAATTTCAGCCAACAGCGCTTCAGGGCCAACTTTCACTACTACGGAGGCAGCAACGGCAGGTGTTTGAGGATTCGACATATATTCAATATAGGACCTTTGAAATTGAGTTCAGGAAATACAGCAACTCGAAGGTATTGTTTGCAACTTCTCTCTGGCCTAGGCCTACTGATATTCTGAGTGATAGGCCTACAAAGGGCGTATGCGCCCGCAAGAAGGGCCGCTCCTGCACCCAGCAGAAGCGGCCCTTTTACCGATCAGGCGAGGTGCGCCTTACGATTTGATGGGGGTATAGGGAAATTTCTTGGAAGCATTGCGCATCAGCACGTTTACCATGCCTTCCGTAGAGCTTCCTACCGAGCCAGCGGCTACGTAATCGTACTTCCAAAGCAGCTTACCCGCGTCCGACTCGTGAATATTCACGGTAATATTAGCCTGGTTGGTGGCACCCCACGCTCCTACCAATAGGCCTACGGCTACAGCAGCGCCGTCGCTCATGGGTTTGCTGGTCCGCACGCTGGTGGTCAATACGGCATCTACGCCCAAAATCTTGGCTAGCTCCTGTGGGGAGTGGCTCCGCAGCTCCTGGTACGGAATACCGCTTTCCCGCAGGATCGAGTTGGTTTTCATCACATCCTGAAACTGCACGGTGTAGCCGCGCTGGGTAGTGCGGCGCAGCAGCCAGGAGTAAATTTTGTCCTGAAAATCGGCGCCGCTTTGCTGCTCCAGCTGCAGCAATTGCTGCGCCGAAGTGTTGCGGGCCTGGTTGGGGCGCAGCTGCATCGTTACGGCAGCAGGCAGAATAGCAATGGTCTTATGCTTGGGAGCGTAGGCCCGGAAGTCCTGCGCCAGATAAATACTTGGGCCGCAAGAGGTCAGCCAAGCTGACAGCACAAGCATTAGCAAAAATCGGGAAGTAGAAATGCGCATACAGTAAACGTAAGTGGAGTTAAATAGGACTTTGCCTGTTAGAATTGCAGCAATTTTACAACTTTGACAGGATAATTCTATTTTTTCCTCTCTTCCCACGAAACTTTTTATTCAACAATCCGTACTACGCCGGCAAATCGAGGTTAAACTGAATGTCACGCATGCAGCGGAAGTGGCCCTGCGGACATTTCTCGTACCCGATTTTGGAGCATGGCCTACAGGCTAAGCCCTTCACCTCCAGCACCCGGAACTCCGTGCGGTAGGGGTACATGCCAAATTCCGGTACAGTGTTGCCCCACACGCTGTAGATTTCCTTACGGAAGGCAGCGGCAATGTGCATCAGGCCCGTATCGTGGCTCACGACAAACCGCGCCTGCCGCACCAGAGAGGCCGATTGGTTGAGGGAGAACTTCCCGCAGGCGTTGAAGATGGTGGTGCGGGCAGACTGGCCTAGGGCAGCCGTAGCCGGAAAATAATAGGGGTTTTCGGGTATGCGGCCGGGTGCGGGCGGCGACACAGCCACCTGCTTCTCGAAGGCCAGCTCAATGATGTGGCCGGTGCTCTCGTCTTCTGGGCCACCCAGGAGCACCACTGGTTGCCGCAGCAGCCCGCACAGCTCAATGATGCGCTCCACTGGCAGGCGCTTGGTAGCGTGCTGGGCGCCAATGGCAAACGCCACGTACCCGTGCTGAAACCCTGCGGGAAGCGTGGCCAAGTGAACTTCATCCTTAGCCGGAATGAAATAATCGAGGCCTAGGCCATCGTTTTTTACCCCTAAAGGAGCGGCTGCGGCCAGATATCGGTCCACGATGTGCACGCGGGGCATGGTGTCCAGCTTCAGGTTTACCAGGAGCCATTTGCGCCAGTTCAGCTTATCGAAGCTGGCCGATTTCACGCCGAGCTGCAGTTTGATGAGCGAAGTGCGCAGATTGTTGTGCAGATCGACGATAAAGTCAAACTTCTCCGCCTTCAGCTCCGCCACCAGCTCTTTGAGGCCTCCGGTCAGGTAATGCCCTTTGTCTACGTGCGGGTTCGACTCGATGATGCCCCGGTAGGCCGGTTTAGTGGCCATATGCACCATCGCGCCGGGCACCTGCAGCTTCAGGCCACGGAGCACAGGCGTCGTCAGGACGATGTCGCCGATGGAGGAAAAGCGCAGAACGAGAATTTTCATCGAAGGTGAAGGAACGCGAGCAAACCGGTATCAAGCGCCAACTGTGCTGACGCATGACACCGCCTTTATTTTTTACCGAACAGCCTACCCGAACAGGGAATCCTTGAATTCCAGCGGGGGCTTGATGGTGGCTTTGCGCTGGGCAAAATACTCCGCTGCTTCCGCCGCCGACTTGGTGTTGAAGGTCATTTCCTTCGTTAGGCCACCCTTGCGACCCATAAACACGCCGTAGCGCATATCGGCATAGCCATTGGTGTGGTGGGCATCGGGGTTGATGCTGAGCATGACACCCTGCTCCAACGCGTAGTGCACCCAGCGCCAGTCCAGGTCAAGCCGCCACGGGTTGGCGTTGATTTCGATGATGACGTTGTGCTTTGCGCAGGCATCAATCACGGCCTTATGGTCGAGGGGGTAGCCTTCGCGGCGCAGTAGCAAGCGGCCAGTGGGGTGGCCTAGCATGGTGGTATAAGGGTTCTCAATAGCCCTGAGCACTCGCGTGGTGGCCTTGCGCTCATCCATGCGCAGGTTGCTGTGCACGGAAGCCACCACAAAATCGAAGGTTTCCAGCACGGTGGGCGTGTAGTCCAGCGAACCATCACTAAGGATGTCCGACTCGATGCCTTTGAAGATGCGGAAGGGCGCCAGTTCCTTGTTTAGCTCATCAATTTCGCGCTGCTGCTGGCGCACGCGCTCCGGCTGTAGGCCATTGGCATAGTGCGCCGCTTGCGAATGGTCGCAGATGCCGAGGTACTCGTAGCCGTTGTCGCGCAGGAATGTGGCCATTTCGCGTAGCGTGTGGCTGCCATCGGAGTAGGTGCTGTGGTTGTGCAGAGAGCCGCGCAGGTCGGCGTCTTCCAGCAGCCGGGGCAGCTTGTGCTCCTGGGCCAGCTTCAGCTCACCCAGGCCCTCGCGCATTTCGGGCTCTACATATTGTAGGCCGGCCTTCTCATAGATGCTGGCCTCCTGCTCAAACCGCTCCTTCTTTAGCAGCTGGCGCAACGTGGCCGGACGGCCAGCGGGTACCTCGGCCAAGGCTTCCGAGAGGTGGGCTTCGGCGGCGGAGTGCAGGAAAAGCTGGTTGGTGAAATCGGCGGGCTTCACCAGTATCACCTCTACTTTCAGGCCCGAAGGGGCCGCCGTTCCGCGCCATGCAAACGGCCCGGACCGGCGCGGGTCGGGCGTGAGGCCATCCAGGTGGCCTAGCAGCTCGTGAGCCGCATCGGGGTGCTGAGTGGCGGCTACCAGCGTAATGGTTTCTACGGTTTCGAGACGGCGGCGCACTTCCCCACCTACTGCTACCTGCTCGGTTTTCAGGGCTTCCTGCAGGCGCTTGGCCAGGTCTTCGGCGAGTTGCTCAGCCTGCGGATACAGGAGCTTGCCCTGGCTCTGGCTGGAGAATTCCAGCGCGGCCAGAATAGCGTCCTGGGTTTTCTTACCGAAGCCTTTCAACTTGCTTACCTCATCATTTTCGGCGGCTTCCCGCAGTTGCTCGGGGCCTTCTACGCCCAGCTCCTTCCACAAGGCCCGGATTTTTTTGGGCCCGATGCCTTTCACCTGCAGCAGCTCTACCACACCGGGGGGCGTGATGCTGAGCAGGCGCGTGAGCTCCTCGAAGGTGCCGGTATCCAGCATTTCGGCCACGCGGGCGGCGGCGGTTTTGCTTAGTCCGGTGCGGTCGGGCAGGCCAGTGCGCTCCACATCCGAAACCGGAAAGCTAAGCGCTTCCAAAGCACTGGCGGTACCTTCATAGGCCCGAATTTTAAACTGATTTTCGTCGTGCAGCTCCAGTAACTGAGCAGCCAGACGGAAGGCACGAACAAGGGCGCGGTTATCCACGGGAAGTAGAGTAGAGGGCGGAAGGATGAGGGCCAGGCAAAGGTACGGGGCAAAGTTGTAGATTGGCGGCCGGTTGTTGCGGCGGTTACCCGCCAAGAAGTTGCTGCCGCGTCTTCAACACGCTCCGCTTACTAACGCAATCCGCTTTTTACCGTTATTCATCAGCTCAGGCTGTGGTCAAAAGCAGCTCCCAACCCACTACCTTCCTTCCGTATGCGTGCCTTCACTCTCCTAGCCTGCCTAAGCGTTCTGCTCTTGGCCGCCACCTGCAAGCCCGATGCAAAAGCTGCCATCCAGCTGCAATTGCTGGAACGCACCTGGCTCCATGCCCACGAAGAAGACCAGGGCGACACTGTGGTGTACCGGCCGAATACCTACACCTTTCCGCCGTCGAGGGGCCGCACGGGCTTCGCCTTCGACCACAATGGCTTGTTCACGCAGTTCGATATTGCTCCTACCGATGGCATTGAGGGACACAAAGGCCGCTGGACCGCTGAAAACGACCACACCCTGCGCATCAGCCTCGATGACAAGAAAAGCCCCGATTATAAACTGGAACTGGTGTCGCTGAAAAACGACGTCCTGAAAGTGCGCCGCATAGATCTGTAGGCCACTGCAACTTCTAACGCCAACCAAGCCTCCTGTATAGAAGGCTCTTATATTGTGACTTTCTTCCTGCTATGCGTGCTATTTCTTTCCTGATTATAGGCCTACTGCTGGTGGTCAGCGGCTGCAAAGAAAATTCTATGGTACCGGCCGAAGTATTTGATCGGGCCTGGTACAATACGTATGAAAAGGAACAGGAGGGCTTTTTCCGGTTTACACCCGTTCCTAAGGGCCAAGGGTGGCAGTATGAAGGCTTTCGGCTGAACACCGACGGCACTTTCGTGGAATATGGCATAGGCCCCGCCGATGCTGCTGAAACCCGCCCCGGCACCTGGAAAGCCGCTGGCAAACAGGCCTACAAAATTCAGTTTGAAGATGCACAGCGGCAGGGCTACACGCTCTACCTGCGTTCAGTGAGCCATGATGTCCTGAAAGCCCGACGAGAGGAATAGGCCACTCTAGGCCCTGTGTTGTAGCTTGCAGGCCATGAACCATTGGCTTGTAAAATCTGAACCGGCGGCCTACTCCTGGGCCGATTTCATCCGCGACGGCGGCACCGCCTGGACGGGCGTCCGCAACTACCAGGCGCGCAACTTCCTGCAGCAAATGCAGCCCGGCGACCTGGTGCTTTACTACCACAGCGTGAGCGATAAGCAGGTAGTGGGCGTGGCGCAGGTGGCCGCCGCTGCCGCCCCCGATGCTACCGCCGAAGCAGGCAGCGGCTGGGTGGCTGTACACCTGAAGCCCCACGAGCCGCTGGCCCGGCCGGTATCGTTGGCGCAAATCAAGCAAGACCAGCGCCTGAACCAGATAGGCCTGTTGCGCCAGTCGCGCCTTTCGGTGATGCCGCTGCGCGCCGAGGAGTTCGACGTAATTCTGGAGCTCGGCGCCTGATACCTGATCGTACCTTATTCCACGTAACGCAAGCGGCGGCCACAACTGGCTGCCGCTTTTTGTTTTTCAGTTCCGTGTGGAAAATCCGAAGACGCGGCATCAACAATCCGGGCGCTTTGCTCGATAATGCCGCTTCTTCGCTGTATATTAACTACTTGTACTGCCCGCTAGTGGCCTACGTACTTTCTGCCTTATGAAATACGCTTACTGTACCTTGTTTCTGCTGCTGGTTGGCTGCTGGTTGGGTCCCGTGCAGGCCCAAACTGACGCCATAGCCCCGGTGCCCCAGCAACCAGCGCGCTTGGAGCTCCCTCTGGAAGTGTACAACAGCGAAGTACACCTGCAGGCCATTCCCGAAGACAGCAGCCTGGTGTTGCTGGTAGAGAAGGAGGCCATGCTTTCCACCAAGCCGGAGTTTTATTTTCAGCGCTATAACCACCAGCTGCAGCCCGGAGCCAAGCTGCCCCTTGATGTTCCTCGCCAGTATGAGTTCAGCCAGATTTGCTCGGAGGGCACAGATGTGTACGCGTTGTTTCACTCCGAATCGGAGCCAGACAAGCTCTGGATAGTGGCCTACGACACGCGCACCGGAGAGGTAGCCAAGGCCGAGTTTGAAACCAAGCTGGTGCGCCACGTGCACAACCTCAAAGCCTTGGGTGGCAACCTGTTCGTGACGGTAGGCCTGGAGCAACACCTCACCGTACTGCTGCTGGATCTGCACACTGCCAAGTTCAGGTTTCTGCCTTCCGTATATGAACCCTTGCCCGCTACGCTTACGTTCCTGGCCGACTCGGTTACGAAGCGCGCCGAGTTTATCCTGAGCGAATCCAATGGCTTTAAATCGCGCCTACAGGTAAAGCAGCTCTCCGACCAGGGCAAGCTGCTTCACTCCGAGTTTGTGCAGGCAGAGAGCGAGCGAGGCCTCATCTCGGCTCAACTCAGCCCCGGCGACAGCGCCGCCCGACTGCTGGCCGGCACCTATACCCTCCGCGACTCTCGCTACTCCCAAGGCCTATTTGCCACCGACCTGACCGTTGGCACCACCGAAACCGGTCAGCGGCACTCCCTGCGCTTCTACGATTTCCTGAACCTGAAGCACTTCTTTGATTTCATGAAGCCGGCGCGGGTGGAACGCCTGCGCCAGCGGAGCCAGCGCCTCAAGGGCACCGCCCGCCAATACCGCCTGCGCTACCGCCTGCTCATGCACGATATGATTCCGTTTCAGGGCGGCTACGTGCTGGTGGCGGAGGTGTATTATCCGCGCTATCAGTACGGCTATGGCACCTACTACAACGCGGCGGCCTATATGCCCATGTACAGTCAGCTATCTGGCCCCTACAACGCTAACCGCTACAACCGCAACGTAGACGGCTACCGTTTTACGCACGCGCTAGTGTGCGCCTTCGACCGGTACGGCAACCTGCTCTGGGACAATTCCTTTCTGCTGAAAGATGTGGAAACCGGCGAGCTGGCCGAAACGGTACGGGTGCGCCCCATGCCCGATGGCAAGCGGTTGGTGCTGAGCTACCTCTACGAAGACAAGCTGCGCTACAAAATAATCGACCAGGCCGCCCCGGCTCCCAACGATTTGGCCGCTCCTCTGCGCACAGCGCAGGAAACAAAAGGAAAGCCGGAAAAAACCCTCGACACGTCTCAGTCGGAGCTGCAGGCGTGGTACGGGAGCCGCTTCCTGGCCTACGGCTACCAGCGCGTGCGCTCCGCCGACAATAATGCCCGAAGTGTATTCTTTATCAATAGTATAGCTTTCGAGTAGCCGGAAGCTGCCTGCCCCGGAGCCGGCACGCTTGGTTGCCTGCTGGAAACAGACCCTAGGCCACCTTTGCGCAGGCTGCACCGAACGGGATGCCCTCAACTACGTATGTCAGGGGCACATCCTGTTCATTTGCACTCTATGAAACTCCGTACCCTCTCCTTCCTGACGGCTCTGGCCCTGCTTCTGCTGGCTGGCTGCCGCGCCGGTGGTCCTGGCCAGCCGGCCCGCACCGTCGCCGAATTCTTCAACAAGTATGAAAACCGCCCCGGCTTTAAAGCCACCGATTGGTCGGCCGGACTCACGACGCGCCTGCTGCTAGGCCGCCTGGGCAAGCTCGGCGGCGACAGCGACCTGACCCAGGCGCTTAGCTCCGTGCGGAGCGCCAAGGTGCTCACGTTTGCCCCCACAACCGGCAGCGCCCGCGATTTGGTAGCCGAAGGCCTGACCAAGGAAGTAGATGGCCTGCTGTCTAATGAGCGCTACACCCCGCTTGCCCTCGATAACACCGATCGCACTACCGTACTCCGCTATGCCACCCGCAAGCAAGGCGACCGAATCACGGAATTTGTGGCCACCGGCAACGTCCAAGGCGCGCCCGATTCCTTTATGCTGATTTCGGTGGGAGGCAATTTCACCCAGGAGCAGTTCAACCAGCTCACCAAGATCCTGCCTAGCGTAGCCGGCGAGCTTTCCAGATAAAGCTTTCCTGTAAACCATTATACAAACGGCTGCCCTCGCGGGCAGCCGTTTTTTGTTGTGCATAGCCTGCATTCTACTGTACCAAGCGAATAGATATCCGATAGAAAACGCTATAACAAAGTGGTGCCTGTGACGCTCTGCCGCAACCCCACCCCACCCCCTCCCCTGCGGGATAGGGACCTAAACTACTATTGCAACGTCAGCTAGAGAAGTCGTTGTAATGCTACCTTAAGCTCCTCTCCCAGCGGGGAGGGGTTGGGGCGGGGTAAGCCGTCCGCACAGTAGAGGACTCGTTCTGTATAGTGGCCTAGCGCCAGGCAGAAACGCCTACTCCTCACGCTCCACTGGGCCACTCCTGCTTCAGGTATAAGCACAAAAAAAGCGGCGCACCTTTCGGTACGCCGCTTTTTGCTTGCTACTCCGGCCGGTTAGGGCTGGGGAGCGTTCGGGATGAAGAATTCGAAGTGGAATTCTACCCGACGGTTCTGCGACATGTTCTTAGACGAAGTGTTAGGAGCAGCGGGCTCCGATTCGCCTTTGCCTTCCGTCACCACGCGGGCCGGATCAACCTGCTTGCCAGTAAAGTAGCGCTTCACCGAGCCAGCACGGCGCTCCGAGAGAGCCTGGTTGTACTCGTCGGTACCGCGCGAGTCAGCGTGGCCTACCACCCGGATGCTATACTCTGGGTGATCTTTCAGCGCCTGAATCATCTTGTTCAGGGCTGGGTACGAGGTTTTTTTGATCACGGTGCTGTTGGTCTCGAAGCGGATTGGCTGCTCGAGCTTCTTGATAGCCGGATCAATTACCATGGGGCAACCCGTAGAGTCTACACGGGTGTTGGCTGGCGTACCGGGGCACTTGTCCACGTTGTCCATGATACCGTCGCCGTCGGCGTCAACTACCAAGGGGCAACCCGTGGCATCAACCTGCGTGCCGGCTGGGGTATCGGGGCACTTGTCGTCTTTGTCGGCTACGCCGTCGTTGTCAGCATCTGGGCAGCCACGGAGTGCGGCAGTACCAGCCTGGTCGGGGCACTGGTCATCTTTGTCAGCTACACCGTCGCCATCCTTATCGGGGCAGCCCTGCATAGCAGCGGTACCGGCTTCGGTGGGGCACTGATCCTGATAATCTGGAACACCGTCTTTGTCGCCATCAAGTGGGCAACCGGTTTCGTCTACGGCTACGCCAGCGGGCGTGTCGGGGCATTTGTCTTTGCGGTCTGGAACACCATCAACATCAGTGTCTTTGGCTTTGCCCAAGGCAAAGTTGAGGCCTACCGTGTGCTGCAGGAACCGGTCGTCGATTTTGTTGTCGTCGCGGTTTGGCTCGCCATCAATATTGGCGCCCAAGGGGAAGTGCTGGCCGGTCTGCACAAACAAGCCGATGCCGTCCGTCAGGCGGAAGGCCAAGCCAGCAGCTCCAAACAGATCGAAGTACGTCTTGTCTTCGTCGGTGCGGATGGGGGCGTTGTTGCGGTTAATGGTTCCTTCGCGGCTGGTGTACGTGAAGCCCGGAGCGGCCAACAGGTAAGGCCGCACAAAGGCGTCTTCGCTGAAGAGCTTGAATTTCAGGCCTAGGTTTACGTTCACCACGTTCGTAGCGAAGTTGCTGCCGAAGTACGGATTGCCCGCCGGAGCCGTCTTCGCAAACTCTACATAGTTACCGCTTAGCGATAAATCGAGGCCGTCCGTCAGGTAGCGGTTGATAGCAATACCGGGGCCGTACTCGTTGCTCTTCCATTTCCAGTAATCGGAGCCGAAGCTGCCCTTGTACTGGAAGGCGTTGCCGGTAAGGCTAATGGCCGTTTTGCGGTCTGACGTTTGGGCCTGTGCCCGCGGAGCTAGCGCCAGAAGCGTCAGACCCAGGGCCGTTGAGGTTGTCAAAAGGTGTCTCATATGGGCGAAATTAGGTGAACGAAATAGCACAGCCATAGACCCGCCCTACCGAAACAGGACAAGCACAGCTTAGCTGCCTATACTTTCTTCGCCAAATAAAGTTGTATCCGAGGCCGGATAAAACCATCTACACAGGCTCCAGAGGCCGGATAAGTATAACAACGACAAAGCCTTATATAGAGCAAATAGATTATTTATTTCTCCTGAACGCGACTTAGTTTTATATGAATTTTCACAGAAACAGGACTATACCTCTTCTCCGAAAATAAAGTTATGTTCTTCTGAAAACTGCCCACAAAAATCTTCCTTTCAGGGAAGATAGGCCGGTGCAGGTACGTTTTCCGTTGGTAAAGCCTCCTCCTTGACCCTAGTGCTGCCTGTAGGCCCTTTTGCTGCTATCCGCCTGCTTAACGTAACTGCCAGCAGCTTTTGAGAATATGATTTCAGGATTATTTATTTATACGCTTCCACTAAATCAACCTTTCTGCCCACACTCAATCCCGAAATGGCGGTGGCAGATTGAGCGCAAAAAAAGAGGGTGGCCTAGTGCTAGACCACCCTCTTTTTTTGCGCTCAATCTGCCGCTGGCTAGCGACTTTCCCGCATGAGCCGCTCAATGTCATCAGCCTCCAGCGGAATGTTCTTCATCAGGTCCTCGTTGCCGGTGCGCGTGATGAGAATATCATTCTCCAGGCGGATGCCCAGGCCTTCTTCCCGGATGTAAATGCCCGGCTCGCAGGTGTACACCATACCTGGCTCAAACACGCGGTACTTATTGCCCACGTCGTGCACATCGAGGCCGAGGTAGTGGCTGGTACCGTGCATGAAGTACTTCTTATAAAGCGGTGCGGCGGGGTCCTGGTTCTTCACATCCTGCTCATTGAGCAAGTGCAGCTTAATGAGTTCTTGCTCCATAGTGCGACCCACGGCAGCATGGTAGGCCTCTATGTTGTTGCCGGCCACCAGCTGAGAAGTAGCTGATTTCATAACGCGCAGTACGGCTTCATACACATCGCGCTGGCGCTTCGTGAAGGTGCCATTCACAGGAATAGAACGCGACAGGTCGGCGGCGTAATTGGCGAATTCGGCTCCGAAATCCATCAGCAGCACGTCGCCATCCTGGCACTCCCGGTCGTTGCTCACATAGTGCAGAATGCAGGCGTTGGCGCCCGAGGCGATGATGCTGCCGTAGGCCGGTCCGCGGGAGGCATTGCGCAAAAACTCGTGGTAGAGCTCGGCCTCAATCTCATACTCCATCACACCCGGCTTCACGAAGCCTAGCAACCGGCGAAAAGCCTTCTCCGTGATATCGGCGGCGCGGCGCATCAGCCGGATTTCCTCGTTGCTCTTGATGGCGCGCAGGTTGTGCATAATGGGGGCCACGCGCCGATAGGTATGCAGCGGGTAGGCCTCCCTGATCCACTTGACGAAGCGGGCATCGCGGGTTTCGACTTCCACCACGGAGCGGATGTGCTCGTTGGCATTCAGGAACACGTTTTCGGCCTCGTTCATGAGGGCAGGCAACACCGTTTTGAAGGAATCGAGCCACATAATGGTCTGAACGCCGGTTTGCTCGCGGGCCTGCTCTTTGGTGAGCTTGTAGCCTTCCCACACCAGAATATGGTCGCTGGTTTCTTTCAGAAACAGGATTTCGCGGTATTGGGGCAACACGGCATCGGGGAAGATGACCAGTATGCTCTCTTCCTGATCTACCCCGGAGAGGTAAAACAGGTCGTTGTTCTGGCGAAACGCCATGGTGCCGTCCGCATTGGTGGGCATAACGTCGTTGGACTGAAAAATAGCCAGGGAAGCGGCAGGCAGCTGCTGGGTGAAGCGGCGGCGGTTCTCAATAAACAGATCGGGCGAAATAGAGCCGTAGCGCATGGGCGGAAACAAGGAAAAGTGGCACAAACGGAAACCAAAGGAAACCGCCGAAGCGGCCGGGCAAGTTAGGCAGTTCCGCGCGTCTTTGGCTATCATTCAGCAATTCCTGGGTGGGCAACAGCTGGTTTCTAGGCCACTATAGCAGGCTCCTGCAGAGTACCGATCTGGGGTT
This sequence comes from Hymenobacter gelipurpurascens, assembly GCF_900187375.1. Taxonomy (NCBI): domain Bacteria; kingdom Pseudomonadati; phylum Bacteroidota; class Cytophagia; order Cytophagales; family Hymenobacteraceae; genus Hymenobacter; species Hymenobacter gelipurpurascens. The sequence continues at coordinate 387,753 of NZ_FYEW01000002.1, forward strand.
GTACAACTGCGCTGCTTTCCCGTTGCCCTGCTTCGCTAATGCACACTCTCTAGGCTAATATCTGGCTATGTATTGGTAGGCATCTGCCGGCACGATATCTTTGCAAATTACAATTGCTCCATGCCCGATTCAGTAGCCGACCGCCCCGCCATTCTGCTTATCCAAACAGCCTTTATCGGGGATGTTATTCTGGCGACGGCGCTGCTGGAGTACCTGCACCGCACGGAACCGGCCACGCCCGTCGATTTTCTGGTCCGTAAAGGCAATGAGGGCCTTTTGAAAGGGCATCCGTACGTGCGCCAGCTCCTGATCTGGGATAAGCAACAGGACAAATACCAGGGCTTATGGCGCCTGCTTCAGCAGATCCGGCAGGCCGATTATGGCCGCGTCGTGACGATGCAGCGCTTCGCCTCCACTGGCTTTCTTACCGCATTTTCAGGAGCGCCGGAGCGGATTGGATTCCGGAAAAATCCGTTTGCGTTTCGGTTTACGCGGGCCATTGACCATATCATTGGGGCCGGGGTACACGAGGTATCCCGCAATCTGCACCTGCTCGATCCGGCCTACGAAGGCCCCATAGTGCCCCCGCGCCTCTTCCCCTCTCCTACCGATGAGGCTGCCGCGGCCCAGGCCGCCAGCAGCGCCAATGGCGGAACGTATATCTGTATTGCGCCTACCTCGGTCTGGTTTACCAAGCAGTTTCCGGAGGAGCAGTGGCTGAAGCTGCTGGCGGCACTGCCTCCTAAGTACACCGTGTTCCTGCTCGGCGGCCCACCCGATGTGGCAGCCTGCGAGCGAATCAGGCAGGCCAGCAACCGGCCGCAGGTTATTAATCTGGCCGGTAAACTGTCGTTGCTGGCTTCGGCGGCGCTCATGCGCGGGGCCCAGCTCAACTACGTCAACGACTCGGCACCCATGCATTTATGTTCGGCGGTGGGCGCGCCGGTTTGTGCCGTGTACTGTTCTACGGTGCCGTATTTCGGGTTTGGTCCACTGAGCCCGTTTTCGCGGGTAGTACAACTGGAGGAAGAACTGGAATGCCAACCCTGCGGCTTGCACGGCTACCGCAAGTGCCCGCTAGGCCACTTCCATTGCGCCCACGGCATCCAGACCAGCCAACTACTGGCGGCCTTGGCCGAAAGTGAGGTGGCAACGGTGAGATAGTGAAGTGGTAAAATGGTGAGCTGGATGTTCAGACTGGCCTAGGCTGCGCTGTCATTGCGAGGAAGCACGACATTCCGCGCATTAAGCGGCGTCAATCTTTCCTCTAGCGTCAAGTACTGCAGAAACCAAAAGCCATCCACCATAGAAGTAAGGCCGTTTCTGTAGGCTAGTAGTTGGCGCAACGATAGGGAAGGATGGCTTTGTCCTTCGTCCTCGCAATGACACGCGCTAGGCCACTAAACCACAATCTCACCTCTTCGCCACTTCCCGGCTCGTACCTTTGCAACCACTGGCCTAGCTATGTGGTTATACAGGGCCGGGATACCTGCACGCAGCCGCCCGTGGCCCTACGTTTCTAAGATCCTACCTAATGTCTGAATACGACCTGTACGAGTTGCCCAACGGCATCCGGGTTCTGCATAAAACCGTTCCGCATACCAAAATCGCGCATTGTGGCTTCCTGCTGGATATTGGCTCCCGCGACGAAAAGCCCGCCCAGCAGGGCCTGGCTCACTTCTGGGAGCATATGGCCTTTAAGGGCACCGAAAAGCGCAAGAGCTTTCACATCCTCAACCGCCTCGAAACCGTAGGCGGCGAGCTGAACGCGTACACCACCAAGGAGAAAATCTGTTTCTACGCCTCGCTGCTCAGCACGCACTTTGAGCGGGCTTTCGAGCTGCTCACCGACCTCACGTTTCATTCCGTGTTTCCGGAAAAGGAAATAGAGAAGGAGCGCGGCGTAATTCTGGAAGAAATGTCGATGTACCACGACGCGCCTGAAGACGCTATTGTGGACGATTTCGACGAGGTAGTGTTCGGCAACCACTCGCTAGGCCACAACATATTGGGCACGCGCGAAAGTGTGAGCAGTTTCCAGCAGGAAGACTTTTTCAAGTTCCTGGGCGAAAACGTGCGCACCGACCGGCTGGTGTTTAGCTCCGTGAGCAACCTGCCGTTTTCGGAAGTGAAGCGCCTGGCCCATAAATACCTGGCGCCGCTGCCCGCCAAGCTGGGCGCGCGGCCGCGCACGCCGTTTGGGGCCTATCAGCGCCTGGACCGTACGGAGCGCAAACCCATCACGCAGGCCCATTGCCTTATCGGCGGCCCGGCCTACGCTTTGGAAGACGAGTGCCGGATTCCGTTTTTCCTGCTCAACAATCTGCTCGGTGGCCCGGGCATGAACTCGCGCCTCAACCTAGCCGTGCGCGAAAAGTACGGCCTCGTGTACACCATCGACTCCAGCTACTCACCCTACACCGATTCCGGCCTGTTCGGCATCTATTTTGGTACCGAGAAAAAGCAAGTAAACCGCACTATCTCACTGGTACACAAGGAACTCAAGCGCCTGCGTGAGCAAGCGCTGGGCACAGCGCAGCTGCATACCTCCAAGGAGCAGCTCATGGGCCAGTTGGCCATGGCCGAGGAAAGCAACAGCGGCCTGATGCAGCTGCTGGCCAAAAGCACCCTTGACCTGGGCCGGGTAGAGTCCATCAATGAAATCTTTGACCGGGTGCGCCGCATCACGTCGTCGGAGCTGCTGGAGCTGGCCAACGAGGTGCTGCACGAAGACCGTCTGAGCACCTTGCAGTACCTGCCAGAGTAGGCCACTTGCTAGGCCACCTACAACCAACAAGAGCGTCTCTGCAATTAGTAGAGGCGCTCTTGTTGGTTGTAGGTGGCCTAGCGCTTGAAGTAAGCGGAGAAGGTGGAGCCCACCCCCAGTTCGCTCTGCACTTCAATCCGCCCGCCGGCATTTTCCATAATTTTCTTCACCATGTAAAGCCCGATGCCGCTGCCTTCTATGTGGTCGTGGAAGCGCTGAAACATGGTAAACAGCTTCTGGCTATTGCTCATATTGAGGCCTAGGCCATTGTCCTGCACGGTTAGCACCACGTACTCGTCGGCCTGATGGCAGCTGATGCGGACCCACGACTGGCGCTCCGTTGAGTAATATTTGAGGGCATTGCTCAGCAGATTGTAAACCACGCTGCGTAGGTTTTTCTCTGAGAAGGATATGGTGGGGCAGCCTTGCACATTTACCTCCAGCACGGCCCCCGACGCCTGAAAAAGCGGTACCAGATCTAAGCTGACATCTTCTATGACGCTAGCCAGGGTAATGAGGGTCGCGGGCTGGTCGTTCTCCTTTTGCAGTTTTGTAACCTCCGTAAGGTGCTCTATGGTGCGCTTGAAACGCTCCACCGAATCCTGCATCATATCCACTATAGGCTGTACCTGATCGGTTTCGAGGCTATGCTCCGGCAGCTCCGAAAGAAGGGCATGCAGCAGGCCCTCAATGTTATTGATGGGGGCTTTCAGGTCGTGAGAAGCAGTGTAGATAAAGTTATCGAGGTCGATATTGGCGCGGGTGAGCTGCTCATTATTCTCCTGCAGCTGCTGCTGGGCCTGGTCGATGCGCTCCTGGGCCAGCTTGTGCTCATGGATATCGGTGTAGGTGCCTATCCACTGAATAATCTTGTTTTCGCTGTTGCGGGAAGGTAGCGCCCGGCCCAGCATCCAGCGGTACTGGCCATGCTTGTTGCGGATACGGCACTCCACTTCTAGCGCTTCTTCAGAGCTCAGGCTTTTCCGCCACGTGGTCTCTGCGGCGCTGATATCATCCGGATGAATGCACTGCTGCAACCAGGCCGCCAGAGGTACCGCCTCGTTCAGGCCGGCGTAGTCAACCCACCGCCGGTTGAGGTAGGTATTCTCCCCGGTTGGGCTGGCAGTCCAGGCTATCTGCGGAATGCCTTCCAGCATACGCTGCGCTTCCGCGGCGGCCTGCTCTACGGCCAAGCGGGCCGCTGATTCCAGTTCCAGCTCCTCGTTTTTGCGGTCGATAACCTCGTTTTGCTCCGCTACCAGTGCCTGTATGTGGCTGATTTTTTGTTGCGCCGATAAGTCCGTAACAATCACGGCCAGCACCGGCGCATCATTAAACTGCAGGCGGTTCATGGACAAGGAGAACGGCTGCAACAATGCATTTCGGGTTTGTAGCGGCAGCTCGCCGCGGCTTTTGCCAGCCCAGCCTTCTTCCAGTAAGCTCGCCCAGTAGGCGTGAAAAGCAGCCGGAATAAACGCTTCAAACGAGCTACCAATTACTTCTTCCAGCGCGTACTGCAGCCAGCTGGCCAGGCAGGCATTGCAGTAGAGAACCGTAGCATCATCGCTTAGGAGCAGCGCCCCTTCGTTCATCTGCTCAATGAGGGTGCGGTAACCTTGGTCGGCGCTTTGGAGGGTAAAAATCTGCGGTCCATCGGCTCCCTGAACGGCCAGGGCATCTACGGCGCCGGTCCGGATAGCGGAAATAAGCTCCTCCGCTTCCTCCAGTTGCCGCCGTAGTTCCTCGTTTTTCCTGACTAAGTCAGCATATAGCTCCGCAGACTTCTCACTCATGGTTGTGGCGAAGGGGGCAGTTCTGGCAAACCAAGGGCCGCCAATACCCGTGTCCGCTCCGAGAGGTCACCGATCAGGCGCCGGGCAGGCAACGGCAATTTCTTGATGAGCGTGGGCGCCGCCACAATCTGGTCCTGCATGGCTAGCTCGGGTTGTTGATAGATATCCATGATAAGCAACTCGTAACGCCCTTTCAGGTGCAACTCACAAATTTCTTTGATGTTACGAACTGCCCTGGTAGAGTTGGGAGTGGCTCCTGTAATATATAAATGAAATATATACTCAGCTGGCGTCTCCTCCTCCCCAGTGGCTACTGGGGTAAAGTTATTTCCCATCAACCGCCCGAATATCCAATCCTACCAATACCCGCTCCTGATTCGACAGGTCTCCGATGATTTTACGGATCGGGACGGGCACTTTCCGCACTAGCGTCGGGATGGCCAGAATCTGGTCGCCGGCGGCTAGCTGGGGGTTTTGCAACAGGTCAATCACTTCCAGCTGGTAGCGGCCTTTCAGAAATTCCTCGCAGTATTTCTTCAGGTTGGCCAGGGCCGTCACCGATTTGGGGGTTTGGCCCGCAACGTATAGGCGCAGCTCCCAGGTTTCTTCTGCGGGTGAGGGCGAGGCAGTAGGGTCGACTTCAGTCATCATGCCGATTGTGTTAAAGGGTTATTCGGCAGTGGGGGCTGCGTGCTCTTGTCCGGTGCCGGTGGTTCCGGCTACCTGCTTTCGGCCGGCACTCAGCAGTTGCTGGCGGTTTTGCTCTTCGTAGCTGATTTTGCGGAGTTCATCTTCCACCGATTCAAACTCGGTGCGTAGGTTGGCGATAGTGGCCTCCAGCACCAGGCGCTTGCGGGCCAGCTCCCGGTCTTTGCGCTCCAGCTCCTGCTGAATTGCCAAGGCCTGAGCCTGCTCCTGCAGCTGTTGCGTGAGGCGGCTGGCGCCCGTGACAATGCCTTCGGGACCAATCACGACATCTAGCAGCTGAATGCCGTGGTTCGTAACGATAAACTCACGCACTTGGTTGGAGTGGGCCATACCGCGCGCCTTCAGAATACTGATGCCGCGGTTTCGCTCTCCAATCCCCTCCAGGTCGCGCACACTTATCCAAGTATCCACCAGCGACGAAACGCCTTCCTCGGTCATCTCCTGCTGAATGTTGCGGCCACTGATCAGGGAGGTGAACACGGCCGTGATGTTATTTACCTTCAGAAAGTCTATCAGGCGGGTGAGCATGTTGCGGACCTCCGCAATGTTGCCCACCGTGATGAGGTTGCTGATGGGGTCGATTACTACCGCATCGGGCTTATGTACACTGATGAGCTTATGGATGGTTACCAAGTGCTTTTCCAGGCCATTGAGCGTAGGCCGCGACGCTTCAATCTGGAGCAGGCCTTGATCTAGCCACGGATTGAGGTCCATGCCTACGGAGGCCATGTTGCGCACCAGTTGCTGCGGCGACTCCTCGAAGGCGAAGAACAGACAGCGCCCCCCTTTCTGGCAGATTTCGTTGGCAAACGCTGCCCCAAGTGTGGTTTTGGCCGTGCCTGCGGTGCCCGTTATAAGCACGCTGCTGCCCCGGTAGAAGCCCTTGAGCCCAAACATTTCATCGAGGGCGGGCACCCCCGTAGAAACTAGCTCGTCGGAAACCTCGTGGGCCAGCTTGAGAGACGTAACGGGCACCACGGAAATGCCTTCCTGCGTAATGAGGTAGGGGTATTCGTTGGTGCCGTGGGTGCTGCCGCGGTACTTTACAATGCGCAGCCGGCGGGTCGTGATTTGGTCAATCACACGGTTATCCAGCAGAATCACGCAGTCCGATACATATTCTTCCAGCCCCTGGCGCGTAAGGGTGCCGTCGCCGCGCTCCGCCGTGATGATGGTGGTCACGCCTTTATCCTTCAGCCAACGGAACAGGCGCCGGATTTCGGAACGCAGGATAGCCTGGTTGGGAAAGCCCGAGAATAGTGCCTCAATAGTATCCAGTACCACGCGCTTAGCTCCAATGGAGTCAATAGCGTAGCCCAGCCGGATGAACAAGCCTTCGAGGTCGTACTCGCCGGTTTCTTCAATCTCAGAGCGGTCGATGTGCACGTGGTCGAGGCGGAGCTTGCCGGCTTCCTGCAGGCCTAGCAGATCGAAGCCCAGGGACGTGACGTTGGCGGCCAGCTCTTCGGCGGTTTCCTCGAAGGCCATCAGCACACCCGGCTCATCGAACTCCGTGATGCCGCGCACCAGAAACTCCACCCCCATAAGCGTTTTGCCGCAGCCCGCGCTGCCACACACCAACGTAGGGCGTCCTAGTGGCAGGCCGCCTTCCGTAATTTCATCTAGCCCATCAATACCCGTCAGGGCTTTGGGCAACCGGGGAAGGCTGATAGCGGAAGAAGGATTGTTCTTAAGCATGCAAGGAAACCGTATCGGATAATGAAAGCTTGGCCTAGGCCACTATGCCGCAGAGCCGCGCAGTGGGGCACTAGAGCGACCCAAATAATCTATTCAGGGAAAAGCGCCTACACAGGCCTACACTTGGTGCAGACCGTTCAGCTTACGTTAGAATCTCACTTTCAGGCTAAACCATTCCGGCAAGCCGAAGCGGGGCAGCAAAAGCTGGAGCCGGCATCTGGCCTACTTGTGTATCAAGTGTACCTGTAGGCCAGCAACGTAGAAGAGCAGAAAGTAAAAGTACCGGATTCCTGCATAGTGTTACGTACGCAACACCTATCAGGCGGCCTACAGATGAGCTTACACACATCAATAAATCGTTTTCACCGTCAGCGGCTTTGCTACGTATCGGCTAGGCCACTGCTATGTAAAGCCAGCCAAGCTATTTTATGCCTCCTCGCGTTTTTGGTCACATCAGCTATTACTTACCCGGCGACGTGTTCAACCACCGCATAGCCCTGAGTCGGGCCGGGGTGCATAGGCCTACACGGGCGGGCATCAGCGGTTCCGCTGCGGAAGGCGCCGATTCCATTGTACTGGCCGATCAGTATGAAGACGACGTGTTTGAGGAAGATTATTTGATGTATGCCGGCCACGGCGGCCGCGACCGTGAAACCGGCCATCAGGTAACCGACCAGGAGCTGAGCCCGAAAAATCAGGCCCTTCTGAAAAGCCAAGCTACGGGCTTGCCGGTGCGCGTGGTGCGTAAAGTAGCCCACGAAGGCAACTTGGTGTACCGTTACGAAGGCTTATATCAGGTGGTAGGCGCTACTTTTGAGGCCGGAAAGTCTGGGTTCAAGGTCTGGAAGTTCCGGCTCGTTCCCTTTCCTGTGGCTCCCGCGTAGTGGCGCGGAGTAGCCTAGTGTCTATTTTTCTTACTCTGCATGTACTCCTCCGACGAAGCCCAGGCCTACGCTGACCAGCACACCACGCCCGAAAGCCCGCTGCTAGCCCGCCTCAACCGCGAAACGCATGTGCAGCTGCTTCATGCGCGCATGCTTTCCGGCCACGCCCAGGGCCGCCTGCTGAGCATGCTGAGCCACATGGTTCGGCCGCGCCGGGTGCTGGAGCTGGGTACCTTCACGGGGTACTCGGCATTGTGTCTGGCGGAGGGCTTAGCGGAAAGTGGCCTAATGCACACCGTGGAGCAAAACCCCGAGCTGGAAACCCGCATTCGGCGCTACATCCGGGAGGCGGGTCATGAAGACCGGATTCGGCTGCATATTGGGGATGCCCGCGCCGTAGTGAGTGGCCTACAGGAAACCTGGGACCTGGTATTTATTGATGCCGATAAAATCAACAACGACACCTACTACGAGCTGGTGCTGCCGCACGTGCGGCCCGGTGGCTTCCTGCTGATTGACAACGTGCTGTGGGGTGACAAAGTCCTGCCCTCCTACCCCATCAAGCCTTCGGACAAAGACACTCACGCCGTGCGCGCTTTCAACGACAAGGTGCAGGCCGATGCCCGCGTGGAAAACGTGTTTCTGCCCCTGCGCGACGGATTGCTGCTGGTGCGCAAGCTATAGGCCTACGCCTTCTACAGCGCCGTATATTCATTATACACTATCTATTATTTCAGATATTTTAGGGAGCCGGGTAAACGTCGGGCTGCATTTTGCGTCTATTCCGGCTAATGGTCTATTCTGTCAGCTTCATGCCTATACGTTTTCTATTTTTCATTGCGCTATTGTGGGCGAGCCTGGGAGCCGCTCAGGCCCAATCATCGGTGAGCGGGCGCGTGCTTGACGGCACGGACCAGTCGCCGCTGATTGGGGCCAACGTGCTGGTGCGCGGCCTCTCCGCCGACTCGGTAAAAAGCGGTGCCGCCGCTGATGCCGAGGGGAATTTCAGCGTGACTGGCCTACCGGCCGGCCGCTACGAGCTCACGGTTTCTTTCCTGGGCTACCAGACCTTGCAGCGCCAGCTTACACTGGCCGGCCAGCCTGTAGCCCTGGGCAACCTGACCATGGCCCCGGGCGGCGTGACCCTGAAGGGCGTGGAAGTGGTGGGCAAAGCCGCGGCGGCCGTGCAGAAAGGCGACACCGCTCAGTTTAACGCTGGCTCCTACAAAACCAACCCCGACGCCAACGCCCAGGACCTTATCACCAAAATGCCCGGCGTGGTAGTAGACCCCACCACCGGCAAGGTGCAGGCCCAGGGCGAGCAGGTGCAGCGCGTATTGGTAGACGGGAAAGAGTTTTTCGGCAACGACCCCGATGCTGTGCTCAAGAATATTCCGGCCGAGGTAATTGATAAGATTCAGGTGTATGACCGCGCCTCCGATCAGGCTCAGTTTACGGGCTTCGACGATGGCAACCAGCAGAAAACCATCAATATCATCACGAAGCCCCAGTTCCGCAACGGCCAGTTTGGGCGGGTACTGGCTGGCTACGGCCCCCAGGACGACCGGTACCGCCTCAGCGGCAACCTCAACCAGTTTAAGGGCAAGCAGCGCCTCTCGGTGGTGGCGCAAAGCAACAACGTGAACGAGCAGAACTTCGGAACCGAGGATTTGCTAGGCGTAGTGGGCACTTCGCGCCAGGGCGGCGGTGGCCAGGGCCAGCGAGGCGGCGGTGGCCGGGCCGGCGGCGGTGGTAACCAGGGCGGCGGCGGCGGCAATGCCGGCGACTTTCTGGTGGGCAAACAGGGCGGTATCTCTAAAACTCACGCCATCGGTCTGAACTACTCCGACACCTGGGGCACCAAAACCGACGTGCAGGGCAGCTACTTCTTCAACCTAAGCGACAATACGGCCCGCACCAACTTGCTGCGCAACTACGTGGCACAAGGTGGCTCTCCGCAGGATTTGCGCTACACGGAGAACTCCCTGAATACGAGCCGCAACATCAACAACCGCTTCAATCTGCGCCTCGACCACAAGTTTGACTCGTTGAACTCTGTTCTGTGGCGGCCGAGCCTTTCGGTGCAGCGCAACACCGGAAACAGCACCTTGGATGGCCGCACCTTTGAGGCGCTGGCGCTTGAAAATCAGGAAAACACCTTGGGCGGCAACACCAGCAGCTACCGTTCGGCCCTCACGGGCATCACGGCCGGCAACCAGCTGCTCTACCGCCACCGCTTTCAGAAGCGCGGACGCACGGCATCGGTAGGCCTCAACACTACCTATAATAACAAGGACGGCGACAATAACCTGCTGTCTTCAACCTCCTCAGTAGATACTACGGGGGCTACGCAAACCGCGCTACTAAACCAATTTTCGGAGCTGACGCAGAAGGGCTGGGCCTGGAACGGCAACCTGAACTATACGGAGCCGCTAGGCCAGTATAGCCAGCTGCAGGCGGAATATCGGGTGTCGTACACGCCTAATAGCTCCGATAAAAGAACCTACAACTTCTCGCCGGGCGAGCAGCGGTATTCCATCCTCAACGATACACTCAGCAGCGTGTTCGACAGCCGCTACCTGACCAACTCCGGTGGCCTGAGCTACCGCTTCCAGAACAAAGACGTGCAGTGGATGGTAGGCGCTACGGTGCAATACGCCCAGCTCCACAGCGACCAGGAGTTTCCGCGGGCGTCTCTGACGGAGCGCAACTTCCTGAACGTGCTGCCCAACGCCATGGTGCGCTACAATTTCTCGAAGCAGCAAAACCTGCGCGTGAACTATCAGATGCGCACCAACTCCCCCAACATCAGCCAACTGCAGGAGGTAGTGAACAATGCCAACCCGCTGCAGTTGACCACCGGCAACCCCAACCTCCGACAGGAAAACCAGCACAACCTGAACTTCCGCTACTCCTCTGCGGTGCCGGAGAAATCCACATCCTTCTTTGCCCTGATTGGCGGCTCTTACACCAATAACTACATCACCAACAGCACCATCTATGCCGCTGGCGGCCCGATTACGCTGGATGGCATTGTGATTCCGGCGGGCGGCCAGCTCACGCGACCCGTCAACTTGGATCAGCAGTATTCGGTGCGCTCGTTCATGAACTACAGCCTGCCACTGGCCTTTATCAAATCAAACCTGAACCTGAACGCCAACGCCACTTACTCCCAGACACCAGGCTTGGTGTTCAATGAGTTGAACTACAGCCGCACGCCCAGCGCGGGTTTGGGCGTGGTGCTTAGCAGTAACATCAGTCCGGAGCTGGATTTCACTATTTCCTCCAACTCCAGCCAGAGCTACGTGCGCAACAGCCTCTCTACGCAGGTAAACCGCCAATACTTCCGCCAGAGCACGGCCCTGCGCCTCAACTGGATTGTGCTGAAGGGCATCACGATTCAGTCGGATGTCAGCCACCAGCTCTACACTGGCCTAGGCGCGGGCTACAATCAGAACTTTGTGCTCTGGAATGCCTCTGTGGGCAAAAAGCTGGGTGCCAAGCAGCAGGCTGAGGTGAAACTCTACGCCTACGACCTGTTGAAACAGAACAACAACATTACGCCCACCACCAATGCAGCGTACTTCGAAACCACCCAAACCAATATTCTGCAGCGGTATCTGATGCTGATGTTTACCTACAACATCCGCAACTTCGGGGGCGCCGGCAACGATGCCCTGCCCACTGACGGACAGCGCCAGCGCCCTGACGGGCCACGCCGTGGTGGCTTTGGCGCGCCGGGCGGCATGGGCACCCCTCCCGGTGGCGGCATGTAGGCCACTGCCCACGCCCTATCGCCTCCCTTTTCTAAACCAGAAGCGCCCGCAACAGCCCTGTTGCGGGCGCTTCTGGTTTTGAGTTGTTTCCTGACCTGGGTTGCGAAGGTGAAGGCACTGGCTTAGGCGCCCAACCCGCAAGTAGTATTCTGCCATTCTTTTGGACTTGCTACAGGAAGGGCACTATTCACTTAATTTTTCCCCTACTTTGTAAGCATAGCGGCCCGCGAAGCAAATACTCGGGACCCTAAATGTTGCTTGCCCTTCATGAAACGACTTGTACTCTTCCTGTGTGGACTGCTGCCCTGGCTGGCAGCCGCGCAGTCTGTTCCCGTTCCCACGAACCTCGATGTAGCAGGTCTGCACCTGCGTTTTACGCCAGCCGGCCGCACCGCTGTGCAGCAGAAAGTAGATGCGCTACGCCGCCACCCGGCATCGTTCCAGGCCCGCGTGGCCCTCGCCGATGCCTATTTCCCGCTGATTGACCGCGTATTTCAGCAAGAAGGCCTCCCGCTCGATTTTCACTTTCTGGCCTTGCAGGAGAGTGGCCTACAGGGCGATGCCCAGAGCATACATGATGCCGTAGGCTACTGGCAGTTTAAGCGGGAGTCGGCGGTTGATTTTGGGCTGGTAATGAACGACGCCGTAGATGAGCGCAAGCACCTGACGGCCTCCTCGAAAGCAGCGGCGCAATACCTGCTGCGCAACAACAAGACCTTCCACAATTGGATCAACTCGCTGCTGAGCTACAACCTGGGCCTCACGGGCACCAAGCCCTACACCCTGCCCACGGATTATGATGCCACGAACATCGAGATTACCGAGCAGACCAACGCTTATATTCTCACGTTTCTGGCCCACAAACTGGCCTACGAACCGGCTATTGGCCTGAACACCAAGCCTCCGCTGATGCTGCAGGAGTTTCCGGCCCCCGCCGGCCGGCCCCTCTCCGTGATGGCGCAGGCCATGCAGCAAGACCCCAACGAGCTGGCGAAATACAACCGCTGGCTCCTGGCCCCTACCGTACCCACCGACCGCGTGTACACCATGCTGGTCCCGATTACGGACCCACTGCAACTCACGGCTCTGGCCTCTCAGCAGAAAACCGCCGCCTCAGGTGAGTTGCTCAATGCGCCCCAGCCCGACCCCGAGAATGTGGATTTTGTGCGGGTGAATGGCCTACGCGCCCTCATTGCTCTGCCCGGCGACACCAAGGAAATCCTGGCTAAGCGTGGCAAGCTGAAGATGCGCAAGTTCATGCAGTTTAATGACCTGTTTGCCTTCGACAACATTGTAACCGGCCAGCCCTATTTCGTGCAGAAGAAGCGCGACAAGGCTGCCGTGGAATACCATGTAGCCCGCCCCGGCGAGAGTGTAGCCACGGTTTCGCAGAAGTACGGCATCCGGGCAAAAGCCATCTGGAGCAAGAACCGCATGCCCCGCAACGAGGAACTGCGCGCCGGCCGGGTGCTATGGCTGCAGCACACACGCCCCAAAAACGTACCCGTAGAATATGCCGATGGCAATAATGCCCCGGCCCTGGCCGCCTTCGAGCGCCCTTCTACAACACCAGCACCAACCTCTACCAAACCAGCTAAGGCCCGCCGCACGGATGATGAGCCGGAACCCTACAAAGGACGCACCGCCGGTGCCACCCGCGTTCTGGAAGACGCCACCGAAGAGCAAACCGAGCCAGCCAGCACGAGCACTACAGTCGTGCAGCCCGATAGTGCCACCGACGAGCACACCGAAAACCTCAACGACCTGCCACCGGCTCCCACCCAGCCCACTAAGCCAGCCGCTTCGGCTGGCACCTACGCCGGCCAGCCGGCCGCCACGCGCCCGGCCGCTCCTACGCCTAAAAAGCCACTTCCAGCGGCGGCTCCCATTGCCGATGAACCTCGGGAAGATGATACGGTTTCGGAACCTACCACCGCACCCGCTACCAGCAACACAGCGCCGGCCACTAAGCCAGCGCCAGTATCTGCCGCAGCACCTGTCGCAACTCCAGTAGTGCCAGTACCTACAGTGGTGCAGCCGGTGCCGGCGAGTGGCCTACACACAGTAGAGCCCAAAGAGAATCTGTATTCAGTAGCCCGCCGCTTCAACCTGCGGCCGGCCGATATCGTGCTCTGGAACAACCTGCCGCAAAACCCGGCTTTGCGCATTGGGCAGATACTGCGCGTGGCGGCGCCAGCAGATATGGCCATGCCCGCCACGCCTGCTGCTCAGCCGAGTGCCAAACCACAAGCAGCGCAACCTGTTCCGGCAGCCACCCAAACCATTCGCCACACCGTGCAGAAAGGCGAGACGCTCTACAGCATTTCGCGGCGCTATGGTGTTACGCCGGCCCAGCTTCAGGAGTGGAACAGCAAAGCAGATGGTGGTGTCCGGATTGGGGAAGTGCTCCTCGTGACCCCTACGAAACAGCCCTAGGCCACTTCTTTTAAGTTTCCTGCCTCACCTGAAAGCTTACAGGTAAGGCATATGCATGACTTTTCATTGTCATTATACTTTTCCTTACTGATTACACTTTACCGCTTTTTTCGAATGCGTTTTTCTTTTACTCTCTCGCTGTTGGCCGGTTTGCTGCTGGGCTCTTTGTCGTTGCGGGCGCAGCAGGTGGTTCCCGCACCACTATCCGAAGATTCTGTTCGGGTAATGTCTGGTTTGGTGCAAAGCAGTGTCAGGCAGTTGCGCAGCATCTATTTCGAGCCCAACGATGCGCATGCCGTCGAGCTGATCAACACGGCGCTGCAAGACATTCCGGCACTTAACCAGCGCCTGAGCCACTACACGGCCAGCCTTCCACAGGAGCAGCAAGCCGCCCTGGCCCAGCGCCTCCGCCAGCAACCCTGGCAAGTAGAGCTCCGCACGTTATTGCGGAGCCCCCAGTTTCGCGGTTTCGATGCCCGCGCCGCTAAAAACCCAGCTCTCCAGGAAGCCTCTACCCGCTTAAAAGCCACTGGGTTTGTGGGCAGCCCGAAGGCCGTAGCAGCAGCGGCAACAACGGCCCGGTCGGCCACCAGCCCCGCCCCTACCATAAGCCAGGCAGCCGCCTCGCCTAAACCAGCGGCAGCTCCAGCCATGGCAGTGAGCCCAACGCCTCAAACAAAGCACACCGTGCAAAAGGGCGAAACGCTCTATAGCATAGCCCAGCATTACGGCATTACACCGGCCCAGCTCCAGGCCCTGAATGATAAGGCTAGTGGTGATGTGAAGGCTGGTGAAGTATTGGTGGTTGAGGCCACCAAATAGGCCTAGGCCACTTCCTTACAACAAAGGCTACCCGTACGGGTAGCCTTTTTGCTTTCTGTCAAGTAGAACCATCACGTCTGGTCAGGCGCGAGCTTACCACGCCGACATTCCCTGGCTTGTTCTGATAATAGTGGCCTACCGCTACTTCCAAAAGCTGGGCCGTACGTTCGTGCCGCGCTTCCGGCAGTCCACACACTCAGCCACACTGTAGAGGTAATAGCGCTCGGGGTTGCGGGGATCCTGCTGCAGATCTTCAATCGGAATGTGCTGTCCGTCGGCAAAAAACTGGATTACATCGGCTGGGGTAGGCCGTGGGTTCGGATAGATACCGTGGGGGCGCAGCATGGTATCGACGCCGCACCTTTCATAGCCGGTTTCCGCTACCCAGTCTTTCGGCAGCTCGCTGCGGTCAATAAAAATCCGCTTCTCCGTTATCGACTGAGCCCCTATGAAACCCACTACAACCTCAGAGGCATCTGTTAGACTATGTACATTACCGCTCAGCTGAGAAGGCAGCGGATCAAAAAGGGTCCCAAGGGTTTCGGTGTTCTTGCTGAGCGCATCCCAATATGCGTACTCTTCCTGCGAAAGCGCGTACTGCTTTGCCCGGATGCTATACTTGTAGCGCAGCTTGGTAGAAGTAAACGGCAGCAAAGTCAGGGGAGATTCCGATACCACTGCCTGCTCCAGCTTCTGTGTTGTACTGACACGAATTCTCGTTGAGTTTTCAGACGTCCAACAGTGATAGATATCTTCCAGCGGGTCTCGCTCTACAATTTTCCCGTTTTCATATTTGAAAGTGGACGTATAAGCCGAGGTAAACTCCCAAGTTTCATCATATGACCAGCGGTAGTAGCGCAACTGATCATTGGCATCGTGTGTGCTCACGTACAGCTGTAGGCCTAAGCTTGTTGGCCGCCACGTGATAGAGTCAATAGGCGGGGTATACTTTGCGCTGGTATAATCCGAGACGTACTCGCGGCCACCAGCGGTGGTGAAGTGCAGCCGTACGGGCTTTCCCTCGGGTAGCACCAAGGAAGCGGAAGTATAAGTGCCGGCCGGGCTTTCTGTCAGCAGGTATTGCCGCCCGCTCTCCTCTTCAATAAAGGCCCGCGCTTTGCCTTCCACCAGAGCCTGGCCATTCTGCGCTAGGCCAGTAGTGCGCGACAACCGAATAGTACTAATACCTTGCGCGTTGATGGCACCATCCACTACCAAAAAATTGGGTATGCCCTTCGTTACTTTCGGCTCAAATGTTTCGATACAGCTCGTTGTTAGCAGAAAAAATACCACCAACCAACTGCACGGTTTAGCACTACAAAAAGACATATTCATATCAATTGAAACCCATTATTTTTCAAGACAATAACAACATAAAGTAGCCTAGCGCTACTTCCAGAAGCTGGGCCGCACATTGGTGCCGCGCTTGCGGCAGTCTACACAATCAGGCGAGGAAAACAGGTAATAATTTCTATTATTCGGGTCGCCGGATATCTTAAATACATCCACCGGAAACGGCGCTCCACCTTGGAAAAACTCCAATACCTGTGCTTCCGTCGGTGGGGGCGGAATTGCCGGAGCACTTGGCCTAGGAATAGTATCGAGCAGACAGGTTTCGTAGCCCGTGGCAAATTTCCAGCTCGCAGGCAGCTCGGTTTTGGCGATAAAGATGCGCTTTTCCGTTACGGATTGTGCCCCTACAAACCCTATCACCTGCTCGGCCGGATCTAGCACGGCATGTACGTTGCCCGTGAGCTGGGTGGGCAGCGGATCGAAGAGTGTACCGATGTTCTCTGTGTTCTTGCGCAACGACTCCCAATACTGGTACTCTTCCGGCGAGAGGGCGTACTGCTTAACCAGAATACTGTATTTGTATCGCAGCTTCACGGAGTTCTGCGGCAGCAGGGCTAGTGGCTGTTGCGCCACCACATCCTGGCCTAGCTTTACCGTAGTACCCACCTTTATGGCGCTGGGCTGCTCCGTGCCCCAGCAGTGAAAAATATCCTCCTGACGCGGCAGAAACACCCCATTCCGGAACTCCAGCACCGATTGGTAAGCGGAGGTAAACTGCCACGTCTCATCGTAAGTCCAGCGGTAATAGCGTGCCTGCTGCGTTTCGTCGTGGGCATTCACGTAAATCTGCAGCCCTTGCGTGGTTGGCCGCCAGGTAATGGAATCGATAGGTGGCGTGGCCTTGGCACTGGTGAAGTCGGATACGTACTCTCGGCCGCCGGCCGTGGAGAAGCGGAGGCGTACCTGTTTACCAGCCGGCAGCGCCAGCACAGCCGATTTATATATTCCACTCACGCCTTCCGTCAGGGCATACTGCCGCCCGCCTTCTTCCTCAATAAACACCCGCGCTTTGCCCTCTACCGGAGCTTGGGAATTTTGTACTAGGCCAGCAGTGCGCGACAGCCGAATCGTGGTAATACCCTGCGTGTTAATGGCGCCATCCACCACCAGAAAGCTGCTGGAGCTGCTGGTAACTTTTGGCTCAAACGCCTCGACACAACCCGTCATCAGGAGCAACAACGCCACCCACCAACTGCATTGCTTAGCGCTCGTGAAAATCATATTCATATCAGTAGGAGCCACCTAGTAGCATTCAAGTCAACAACACAAAAGAGTGGCCTAGGCCTATCGCCAGAAGCTGGGGCGCACATTGGTGCCGCGCCGACGGCAATCCACACACTCAGCGGTAGAGTACAGGTAATTGACCGTACTTGTGCCAGGGCGCACATATTCATCAATTGGTATATCTACCCCAGCCTTGAAGAAGTCTATCTTTTGCTGCTGGGTAAGCGGAACCGCAGCCCCGCCACCTGTGAAGGGGCGTTCCATAGTGTCTGGCACGATGCAGTTTTCGTAGCCCGTGATATAGGTCCAGTCGTGGGGCAGTCTGGCTTCGTCGATGAAGATGCGCTTTTCCGTTACCGACTGTGCCCCTACAAACCCAATCACGACCTCCGATTTATTGGCCAAGTTGTGCACGTTGCCCACCGTTTGGGTGGGCAGTGGGTCGAAAAGGGTGCCGATGTTCTCCGTGTTCTTACGCAGAGCCTCCCAATACTGGTACTCTTCCAGCGTCTGAGCGTACTGTTTTACCAGGATGCTATACTTGTAGCGCAGCTTTGTAGAGTTTGGCGGTAGAAGCGTTATGGGTTGCTGCGACACCACATCCTGGCCTAGCTTCGTAGTAGTCCCCAACTTGATGGCCGTGGATACGGCACTGGACCAACAGTGGTAGATATCCTCACTGGCAGTGCGGTACACCATATTTCCCCGATCGTATTTGATAACCGATAGAAAGCCCGAGGTAAATTCCCACGTCTCATCGTAGGTCCAGCGGTAGTAGCGTGACTGCTGCGTGTCATCATGCGCATTCACATAGATCTGTACCCCCTCCTGCCGGGCCCTCCACGTCACCGAATCAATAGCCGGTGTCGTCTTGACGGGGGTAAAGTCGGAGGCATACTCTCGTCCTCCTACCGTAGTAAAATGCAAGCGTACTGCCTTTCCGGCGGGCAACGTAAGGGCCGCCGAAGTGTAGGTACCCACCGGACCTTCCAAGAGAGGATATTGCTTACCCGCTTCTTCTTCAATAAACACACGGGCTTTTCCTTCAATCGGCACCTTGGCATTTTGGGCTAGGCCAGTGGTGCGCGAAAGCCGGATAACCGTCATACCCTGGCTATTAATAGCGCCATCTACTACCAGATAATCCGTCGATTTGTCGGTTACCTTGGGCTCAAAGGGCTCGATGCAGCCACTCACGCAAAAGAAGAGGAGTAGAAAAGAATACCGGCGTAACCATACGACCATATGAATGGAGCTGAATCAGTAATAAAATATAGAATGGCTAAATATACGCAGCTGTTCTGCTTACTTGGCGATTAGCTCACTAGGCCTAGGAAAAATACTCGGCCCCATTATTTTATTAGCCCAGTAGTAGGTGGCTAAGCTCTTATACAAGGCTTCTATCTGATTAAGCAAAAAGCACCGCTTTTACAACTTTCCTTTCCCGCCCAGCGGCGGTAACTTTACTGTTCGCAACGCGCCCTAACGGCGCGAAGCCCGCCTGCCATGCCCGTTTTCTCGCACCTTCACTCCCACACCCAATATTCCCTTCTTGATGGCCAGGCCAGCATTGGCGCCCTCATGAAAAAGGCCCAGGCTGATGGGATGCCGGCCGTAGCTCTCACCGACCACGGCAATATGTTCGGGGCGTTCAACTTTGTGGCCGAGGCCAACAAGTACAACGTGAAGCCGATTGTGGGCTGCGAGTTCTACATGGTGGCCGACCGCCACAAAAAGGCCTTTAGCCGCGAGAAAGGCGAGCGGGATAAGCGCTACCACCAGCTTCTGCTGGCCAAAGACCAGGATGGCTACCACAACCTGAGCAAGCTCTGCTCCATGAGCTTCATTGAGGGCGTGTATAGTAAGTTTCCGCGCATCGATAAGGAGATTCTGCTCAAGTACCACAAGGGCCTGATTGCTACCTCCTGCTGTATTGGCGCCGAGATTCCGCAGGCCATTCTGTTTGAGAGCGAGGCCAAGGCGGAGGAGCTGCTGAAGTGGTGGCTGGATGTGTTCGAGGACGATTACTACATCGAGATTCAGCGGCATGGCCTGATGAACTTCGATGGCACCGGCAAGAGCCAGGAAGACGTAAACCAAGTACTGCTAGGCCTGGCCAAAAAGTACAATGTGAAGGTCATCTGCACCAACGACTCGCACTACGTAGATCAGACGGACTTTGCGCCGCACGATATTCTGCTCTGCGTGAATACGGGTGAGGAGCACAGCATCCCAGTCGGCGACTTCCAGACCCAGTATTTCCGCCTGATTTCCCAGGACAGCAAGGTTCACTACGACCACCTCGATAACCTGCGCCCGCTGGCCAGCCAGGATGCCACCATCCGCCGCCAGCTGCAGCGCATTGACGAGGAAGCCCAGTCGCCTAAGCCGCGGGCGCGCTTCGGCTTCGCCAACGACCAGTTCTATTTCAAGACGCAGGCCGAGATGAACCTGTTGTTCTCCGATGTGCCGGAAAGCGTGGACAACACCAACGAAATTGTGGATAAGATCACGCCGCCCAAGCTGCAGCGTGATATTCTGCTCCCCAACTTCCCTCTTCCTCCCGAGCACCCAACCGCTGACGCCTTCCTGCGCCACCTTACCTATAAAGGCGCTTTTGAAGGCCCCAAGCGGCGCTATTCCGACCGTACTCCCGAGATTGAGGAGCGCCTGGATTACGAGCTGCGCGTGATTGAGACGATGGGCTTTGCGGGCTACTTCCTCATCACCCAGGACTTCATCAACCATGGCCGCAGCATTGGTGTGGCCGTAGGCCCCGGCCGGGGCTCGGCGGCAGGCTCGGCAGTGGCCTACTGCATTGGCATCACTAACATCGACCCGATTAAGTACTCGCTCCTATTCGAGCGTTTTCTGAATCCGGAGCGGGTATCCATGCCCGATATTGATATTGACTTCGACGACGTGAACCGTCAGCGAGTCATTGATTATGTGGTAGATAAGTATGGCAAAACTCAGGTAGCCCAGATTATCACCTTCGGTACCATGGCCGCCAAGTCCAGCATCAAGGACGTGTCGCGGGCCATGGATTTGCCGCTGCCGGTGGCCAACGACTTGGTAAAGATGGTGCCGGACCAGGTGGGCACTACGCTGGCCAAGGCCTTTGCCGAGAACCAGGAGCTGGACATGATTCGGCGCGACGACGCGCCCGACAACCTGCGCGGCCAGATTCTGCGCCTCGCCGAGAAGCTCGAAGGCTCAGTACGCAACACCGGTATCCACGCGGCCGGCGTTATTATCGCTCCCGACGACATCACAAAGTACATTCCGGTTTCTACGTCCAAAGACTCGGACCTGCTCATCACGCAGTTTGATGGCAAGGTGATTGAGTCGGCAGGGATGCTGAAGATGGACTTTCTGGGGCTCAAAACCCTGACCATCATCGTCGATGCCATCAACCTGATTGAGCGCAACCACGGCGTTAAAATTGACATCGACGAGATTCCGATTGACGACCAGAAAACCTACGAGCTCTACCAGCGCGGCGACACCATCGGCACGTTCCAGTTTGAATCGGAGGGCATGCGCATGTACCTCAAGGACCTCAAGCCCACCAACATTGAGGACCTGATTGCCATGAACGCCCTGTACCGGCCGGGCCCGATGCAGTTCATCCCGAACTTCATCAACCGCAAGCACGGCCGCGAAACGGTGGACTACCCGCACGAGCTGCTGGAACCTATCCTGAACTACTCCCAGGGCATTATGGTGTACCAGGAGCAGATCATGCAGACGGCTCAGATTCTGGCCGGCTACTCCCTCGGCGGCGCCGACTTGCTGCGCCGGGCCATGGGTAAGAAGGACATGAAGAAGATGGCCCTGGAGCGGGAGAAATTCTGCGAAGGCGCCGAGAAGCTGCACGGCATCAAGGCCAAGAAAGCCAACGAGGTATTCGACGTGATGGAGAAGTTTGCGGCTTATGGCTTCAACCGCTCCCACTCCGCCGCCTACTCCGTAGTGGCCTACCAGACCGGCTACCTCAAGGCCCATTACCCGGCGGAGTACATGGCTGCCGTGCTGACCAACAACATGGGCGACATCAAGAAGGTGACGTTCTTTATTGAGGAGGCCCGCAAGCAGGGCGTAGCCGTGCTCGGCCCCGACGTGAACGAATCCATCCTGAAGTTCAACGTGAACACACAAGGCCAGATTCGTTTCGGGATGGCCGCCGTGAAGGGTGCCGGCGAGGCCGCCGTGGAAGAGATTGTGCAGGAACGCGACAAAAACGGGCCGTACGCCGATATTTTCGACTTCTCGCGCCGCGTAAACCTGCGGGCCGTGAACAAGAAAACCTTCGAGAGCATGGCCCAGGCCGGCGCCTTCGATTCGTTCGAGCGCTACCACCGCCGCCAGTACATCGAGGCACCCACCGGCGACCAAAACGTCATCGAGAAGGCCATGAAGGTGGGCCAGCAGCATCAGGCTGCCAAGGAGTCGGCCCAGCAGAGCCTCTTTGGTGGTGGCGGCGACATGATGGCCATTCCGATGCCTAAGATCCAGGACATGGAACTATGGAGCCCTACGGAGAAGCTGCGCCGCGAAAAGGAAGTAGTAGGCTTCTATCTTTCCGGTCACCCACTCGATGACTTCAAGCTGGAAATCGACTCGTACTGCACCTGTGGCCTAGACAAGGTGGAGAACTACAAAAACCGCGACGTAACCGTGGCTGGCTTGATTTCGAACGTGCTGTTCAAGACCACCAAAACGGGCCAGCCCTTCGTGAGCTTCAATATTGAAGACTACGAAAGCAGCCTAAACCTGGCGCTGTTCCGCGACGACTACACGAAATTCTCCAGCATCATCAACCCACGGAACTACGACAAGGAGCAGGTGCCACCCATGTTTATCCGCGGCAAATATGCCCAGCGCTTCCGCGACTCTGACCAGTTCGAGTTCAAGATCATGACCATGGAGCCGCTGTTCAACGTGGCCGAGAAGCTCGCCAACGGCGTGCGGGTGCAGCTGGACCTACGCACTATCACGGAGCCCTTCATGGACCGCTTTATGGAAGCCGTGGAAGGCTGCGCGGGCTCGAAGAAGCTTGAAATCAAGTTTGCCGAGCCTCACGAGCACCTAGCCGTGGACACGTATTCTCGGCGCTACCGCATCGAGCCAAAGGAATTTATCCGGAAGATGCGCGAGATGGAAATTGACGCCTGTCAATTGATTTAATAGAGTACCGAGAGCTTAAACGCCGCTGATTTCAACGATAGGTTTCGTTGGAATCAGCGGCTTGCTTTGTCGGCTATACACACCTTTACTTCCTACATGAATAAACAGCTATCTAAGCAGTATCAGGTTTTTCTACTTGCCTTCGTGTTTCTAGGCCTATATGCCCTTCCAGGGCAGGCGCAGCAGTATTATTTGAGTTTAGAGAAGCAGCACATCAACTTACCCAACCGCACATATTATGTGGGAAAGGTAGTTGATGGCCGCCCCGGCAAGCCTACTATTGGCCTTGTATACAGAGGTCTAGACAACCGCCCGGCCGCCGTGCTATTCCGTGATGGCCTAGAGACGGAGCTAACCTCTTTTCTGCAAAAGCAACTTCCAGCTCGTTCTACTGACCAAGCTATAGTGCTCTGCCTGCGTCAGCTCCGGATAAGTGAAGTTCTTAACGGGTTTACGGAAGAAGCCAGCGCTGATTTAGCCGCGGACGTGTACGCTCATCTGCCCGATGGCTACCACTTTGTGCAAAGTGTGGCGGCCCGCACCTCCGAACGGGCCCTCGAAACTACTTACCGCCACGATAACCAAGTGGCACAGCTTCTACAGCAATGTCTTGAACAACTTCAGTCGGCATCTTGGCAGGAAGCCACCGCTAGGCCACCTCTCACACTAGCCCAACTTACAAAGAATGCCACCCTTGTAACTACCACAAGCACTGGCATCTCATCAACACCTGCCATTATTCGCGAAGCCCCACGCAGAGGCATTTATTACAGCTTTGCACAGTTTCTCGCCAACCAGGCAGATGCCACGCATTCTATCTTACTTGATACAATACATGTAGGCCTTGCCGGACCAACGGCCCGAGAGCAATGGCAGGGCGTTGCCAGGATTCGCCCACAAATTGTAGAAGCAGAGAAACGGCGCTCGGTTCCGAAGGACATTTGGGGCTTTTCTGACGGTCAGCAAGTTTACGTGCAATATCAAGGGCGCTATTTTCCCTTGGTGCGTCAGCGCAACTTCTTCACATTCGTTGGAGAAGCTCAGCCTGACCTGGAATATATGCGCGCCCGCTCCCAGGCTCAAATGCGAACCGGAGTTATTGGGGTAGCTACCGTGCGAGAGCAGAACCACACCGATGAGCCAACCGGCTATGCCGTGGATATGCGCACAGGCCACCTCGCCCCCTACCCTGACCCTATGCGCCCATATCCAGCTAAAACCGATACGGCCTATGTATATGTGTACCGCACGGCCGACAGCTTGGCGGAGCCGGTGCCCGTGTTTTTGGGAGACAGGCAGGTAGGCCAGCTTCGCTCAAATGAGTATCTAGAAATTCCGTGGCCTTACTATGCCCGGGTAATGCGCTTGGGTGTACAGACGGCTGGCAAGCAGGCGGCGCAACTCCTGATACCGAATACTAGCCAGCTTAATTACGTACGTATCATGACGAATACGGCAACTTCTCTGCGCCCGAGTATCCAACTGGTGCGGCCAGAGCAGGGAGAAAAAGAGCTTGATGCCATTGATAAGCTTAGCCCCTTGAAAGCCAAGTAACTAGCTAACACAAAGAAGCCTAGCAAATTGGCACGCTAGCCAAACCACACTGTTCTGCTACACTTGGTATTAACACTCTATTGGCCGACGGAACTGCCACTCTGGCCGAATGAACTTTCTGGCTCGTGGCTTGTTGAATCGCAATCTGCTACCTTGCGGCCCGGTTGACCGTAAACAGCATACACATTCCATTAAACCCCCTACTGTTATGGGACATAAAGCCATCGAAATTACCGATGCTAACTTCGACCAGATCATCAACTCCGATAAGCCCGTGCTCGTGGATTTCTGGGCCGAATGGTGTGGCCCGTGCCGCATGGTAGGCCCGGTAGTAGAAGAGCTGGCCGGCGAATATGAAGGTAAAGCCATCATTGGCAAAGTCGACGTAGACTCCAATCCGCAGACCTCGGCTAAGTTCGGCATCCGCAGCATCCCGACGCTGCTCGTGTTCAAGAACGGCCAGATTGTAGATAAGCAGGTAGGTGCTGTTCCGAAGCACGTACTGGCTCAGAAACTGGATGCGCAAGTAACCACTGCGTAATCAAGACTGCTCACTGAGCGTAACAGCCCCGCCCTCCTTAAGGAGAGCGGGGCTGTTGCTTTACTGGCCTACCTGGAGTGGCTTAAGGCTCGTCGTCGGGGTTGCTGGCGCGGGCTTCGGTGGGCGAGGCCTTGCCGGGGGGCTTGATGCCGCCGAACAGCGTGAAGTTGGGCGCAAAGTGTATCGGCATTGTGAAGGTCATGGCGGTGGGTAGGTTGTACTCCCGGCCCGGCTCAAACGTGGGCAGGCTGGCTACCACCCGCCGCGCTTCCTGGTCGACATCGGGCGAGAGGCCCCGTACTACCTGCACCTGGCCTACACGTCCGTTCTCGTCTACAGTGTAGCTTACCTGCACCGTGCCCGTGATGCCTTTGCGGCGGGAGTTTTTGGGGTAAGCGGTATTCCGGGCTACGTAGGCCAGTAGCGCTTCCTGGCCGCCCGGAAACTGAGGCAGCTGCCGGGCCTGCACTTTGCCCATATAAGGAGAGCCATCCTCATTGAAAAAGGCCAATGCCAGCGGTTTCCCCTGGCGGTCAGGCAACTCAATGGCGCTTAGCTGGCCCGTATCGTAATAGTAATGCCATTCACCTACTGATCGGCCGGCGTTGTAGCGGCCCTCAGAGCGTTTTTGCCCGTTGCGGTGCACACTAATCCAACGGCCTACGCGCTGCCCATCATTGTATTCCCCGCGCTGACTGACTTTGCCATCCTCGTACCAGCCTACGTAGAGGCCATTCGCTTCATTGTTTCGATAATGCACTTGCCCGGCCTTGGCGCCAGCCGGGTGGTACCAGGTGAGCAGCCCATTTTTAACGGGCGGCTCGATGGAGGTGAGTGTACCGCGCAGCAGCAGCGTGCCGTTCAGGGCATATTCGCGCATGGCATAAGTACCCAGCAGCTCGTTTTTCCGTTCTATCAGGCGGTAGTGTGTGGCGCTGTCCGGCACCGTTGCCTCGTCATGGTCGTTGAGGTAGACTGCGGGCAGGGTTTGGGCAGCGGCCCAGAACGGAAGGCAGGTCAACACGAGCAACGCACTATAACGAGCTTTCATAGGTTCTGGGCTTAGCCGCATGCAGCGGGTTCCACGAAATATACCTACTTCCCTCCCTCGTCCCAAACCCTATTGCGCTAAGGCTTGAAAAGTACTATATTTCCTGAATCTCAGTCAATTACTCGCCTCATTCCCCTCTCTTTCAGACCCTCCCATGAGAAAGCTCCTTCCCCTTTTATTCCTGCTAAGCCTATTAATGGCTAGCATCTCGCAGGCTCAAACGGCTCCTGCCCGCACTTCTAGCGCTACTGT
The DNA here is from genome assembly GCF_900187375.1 of Hymenobacter gelipurpurascens. NCBI lineage: Bacteria > Pseudomonadati > Bacteroidota > Cytophagia > Cytophagales > Hymenobacteraceae > Hymenobacter > Hymenobacter gelipurpurascens. The sequence goes on from NZ_FYEW01000002.1 coordinate 413,802, forward strand.
AACCAAGTCAAGCGCCCAGAAAACAACAGCCAAGTCTACTGCAACCGTCAAAACGAAGTCAGATGGCACCCCGGACCGGCGTTACAAGGAGAACAAGATGACGACGACCTCTAAAACCACCGGGCCAAAGAAAGCGGACGGAACCGCCGATATGCGCTATAAGGCCAATAAGACCACTGCCACCAAAACTACGGTTACGCACCGCTAGCAGCAGCGCGTAGCTCAACGTGGAAAGGCCGTTTCCCACAAGAAACGGCCTTTCCACGTTGAGCTACGCGCTGCTGCTTTACAGCAATTGGATAGGCCGATTGAAGGCTTCTTCCAGCGAAATCAGGGTTTCCGTGCGCTCAATACCTTCAATGAGCTGGATCTGGCCGTGCAACACATCCCGCAAATGGTTGGTATCGCGGCAGATAATGCGAGCGAAAATGCCGTAAGCTCCGGTGGTGAAGTCAATGCTGACCACTTCTGGAATCTGGCGCAAGGCAGTTACCACGCCTTCATACACGGAACTTTTCTGCAGGTAAATCCCCAGGAAGGCCCGCACACCATAGCCCAGCTTCTGGTAATCAATTTTAAGAGTAGCTCCCTGTACGATGCCTAGTTCTTCTAAGCGCGCCATGCGCACGTGCACTGTACCGCCCGATACATGCACTTTGCGCGCAATTTCGGTGTAAGGCATTTTGGCATCATCAATGAGAAGCGCCAGGATGTTGCGGTCGGTGTCGTCAAGTTCGTAATTACGAGCCATTTTTCAGTATTTTGATTGAAAATATTTCAATCCTGAGATTATAATATTAAAAACAATGTAAATTTTCCCTCAAATGTCTGAAATTATTTTATAATATTAACCAACAACCTACATTTGTCATAATCCAATGCGAACGGCAGAGGAGCAGAATCCTACACTGTAGAATGATGAAACTGGCAGACATACCCTCCTCTCTCGGGGGTGGAGATTCGGGAAAAACTGGTCCGGCGGCCGGCTAACTACTCCGTGGAGGTTCGAATCCTTCTTCTACAGCTTTTTCTTCTTTGGGTGGATTATCGTGAGGAGGGAAAAACGGGACGTATCTGGGTGGGTGCGTTCCTAACGTGAGAGGCGGCATCTGGGTGGGTGCCGCCTTTTGTTGTTTCTATCAGGACAGTTTCTACTTCGCAACGATTTGCAAATCGGGTGCAAAGAACGCCATTTTTGCGGCCCTTTGCCTTATCATCATAAAAAATCCCGCTAGGCCAGTAAAGAGGCTTAGCGGGATTTTTGGCTTTTGTAGCACAACAGCAAAGCTACAGACATTGCGTCTCATTTGGCCACCGGGAGTGGCCTAGAGCTACTTAATTGCTCTAGGCCACTCCCGGTGGCAGCAAAGCCTTATTGCTGAGCTACGGACTGGTTTTGCTGCTTGTAGCGAGCCACCCCGGCATCCAGGAACTCTATGAATTTGTTGACATCGGACTCGTAGGCAACTGCGGAGGCCAGGGCAACGGGTTTCTCCAGCGTGCTGCTGGGGTCCAGGAGGGTGTAGTAGGGCTGAGCGTTCATGTTGAAGCGGCTGATCTGGAAATCCAGGTTTTGCTCACCTAAGGTCTTTTTCACGCGCTGGTCGCGGGTGGAGGTGTACCATTGGCTGGCGGGCAGCTCCGTCTTGTCATCGGCATAAAGGGCCACTATCACGAAGTTTTCCTGCAGGCGCTTCAGCACTCGGGGGTCGCTCCAGACGGTGGCTTCCATCACGCGGCAGTTGCCGCAATTGTGCCCTGTGAAGTCAACAAATACGGGTTTGTTTTGCTGACGGGCGCAGGCCAGCGCTTCCTGGAGCGTGAAATAACCGCTTAGGTTATGGGGCAGCTCCAGCTCATCGGCAAAGCGGGGGTTGGTGCACAGCGTAGAAGCCGTCGAAACGGCCGGTGCTCCATTGGCATTCAGCCAGGCATAATCCTGGCGAGTAGCGGGTGGTGCCAGCGCCGAAAGGCCGTTGAGCGGCGCCCCAAACAGGCCGGGCACCATATACAGCATAAAGGAAAACGCCACCGCCGACATCAGCAGGCGCGGCACACTTACGTGCGTGGTTTCGCTGTCGTGGGAAAGGCGGAACTTACCGAGCAGATACAGGCCTAGCAGGCCCGCCAGCACAATCCAGATGGCCAGGAAAATGGGGCGCGGCAGCAGCCCCCAGTGGTACGACAAATCAGCGGAGCTCAGGAACTTGAAGGCCATGCCCAACTCTACAAAACCCAGCACCACTTTCAACGTGTTCAGCCAGCCGCCCGAGCGGGGCATCGACTTCAGCCAGGTAGGGAACAGAGCAAACAGCACGAAGGGCAAAGCAAACGCGGTAGAGAAGGCCAGCATGCCCAGCGTAGGGCGCAGCAACTCCCCGTTGGCGGCAGCAATAGCTACCGAGCCAACGATAGGTACCGTGCAGGAAAACGACACCAGCACGAGCGTAGCGGCCATAAAGAACAGACCCGACCAGCCACCTTTGTCGGCCTGGGCATCTACTTTGTTCACTAAGCCACTCGGTGCGTTGATTTCAAACAACCCTAGGAACGACATCCCGAAGATGATGAAGATGACGAACGACAGCAGATTCGGGAGCCAGTGTGAGCTGATGAGGTTAGCGGCATCGGCCCCGAAAAGCAAGCTGAGCACTACTCCTACTCCCGTGTAAATGCTGATAATGGAAAGGCCATACACCAAGGCCTTACTGATGGCCTCGCCGCGGCTGCGGCTGTTGTTGGTGAAGTACGACACCGTCATGGGGAGCATGGGGTACACGCACGGCATCAGCACAGCCACTAGGCCAGCTCCAAAGGCCAGCAGCAGGTATTTCCAGAGGCTGATGGCCGTACCGGCCGCCTGGTTGCTTTGCACAGCCACAGCTGCCGTGCCAACCGCTGCGGAAGTGGCCGGCGCCACCACAGTGGCCTCGGCGGAGGTTGCGGCTGTTGCAGTAGTAGCGGTATCAGGCGTAGCTAGCGGCTCTGCTGAAGCCACTGGCGTAGTAGCTGGGGAAGACGAGGAGGCTGTTGCGGCTGGAGCAGTGGCAGGCGCGGCCCCTAGGCCAGTACCCGAGGCCGGGTTGGCCGCTGGAGCAGCTGCGGTGCCGGTTACTTGCAGTGGCCCGAAGCTGAGCGTTTCGTTGCCGGGAATGCAGCGGCCATCTACATCCGTGCAGCTCTGGTATTCTACATCGGCCTTGATGGTGAGGGCACCGGGCTGTAGCACCCGAATGCGCTGCTTAATGAGGCCGGTTTTTTCGAAATACGTGACGTCGCCTTTGAACACCTCATCGAAATGCTTTTGCGCACCTACTGATTTGGGCTTGCCCACCAACTCGTATGCGGGGCTTTTGGTGAACGTGAAGCTAAATACCGTAGGGCCCAGGTCGGGGTCGAAGTCGGTGGCGTAGAGGTGCCACGTGTTCTGAATCGTGGCATTCACGATGAGGTCGGTTTCCTCGCCCACCTTCAGGGCGGTCTTACCGACGGCAACACTAAGCTTGGTGGGCGTGAGCACCTGGCCTACCGAACGCAGCGCACCGGAGAGCACCAGCAAAGGAACCAGGAAAAGAATTTTTAAATATTGCATGAGACAGAGAAGAATCTGGACAAGGAAGGCAGCAAGCTGACAAAGTACGTTAGTACCCGCCATAGTTCCCACCTACCGCTCCTCCAACCGGCCCAGCGCCGGCAGGTTTTCGGGGCTTGCAGAAGCGTTGGAAGAACCTCATCCGAACCGCTTGTCCGGATTCTCGTACTTTTGTTACATAAAGGGAGCCAGGCCGGTCGAGCCGTGCCCCGCATCTATGATCTTAAATATCTTACTTACCGTTCTGCTAGTGCTGCTGAACGGCTTTTTTGTGGCGGCAGAGTTTGCTTTCGTCAAGGTTCGTATCTCGCAGATTGAGATAAAGGCACAGAGCGGCAACCGGCTGGCTAAGCTCGTGCAGAACATGCTGCAAGACCTGAATTATTATTTGTCGGCTACGCAGCTGGGTATTACGCTGGCTTCACTGGCGCTGGGTTGGATTGGTGAAAGCGTGGTGGCCGAAGTGGTCATGGCCCTCATTGATCAGTTTCACATCACACTTTCGGCTACGGCCGTGCACCAGATTTCGCTGGTCACATCGTTTTCCATTATTACGGTTCTGCACATTGTGCTGGGTGAGCAGGCACCTAAGGTGCTGGCTATTCAGAAGCCCGAAAACACCACTATGGCCATTGCCATTCCGCTGCGGGCTTTCGCCTTTATCACGTTTCCGGCCATTTGGGTGCTGAACAAGCTTTCCAACATGGTGGCGGGTATGTTTGGCGGTGAGGTTACTCACGGCTCCGAAGCCCACTCTGCCGATGAGCTGCGGTTGCTGTTGGATCAAAGCAAGCAGAGCGGCGAGATTCAGGACTCCGAGCACGAGTTGATTGAGAACGTCTTTCAGTTTAACGACCGCATGGTGAAGCAGATCATGGTGCCCCGCACCAAGATTGCCGCCATCGATGTGAACTTGTCGCAGGATGCCCTATTGGAAACCGTGTACAACGAAGGCTACTCGCGCATTCCGGTGTACGAAGGCAACATCGATAACATCGTGGGAGTGCTGTATGTGAAGGACTTGCTGCAGATAATTCGTCGGAACGAGCCGATTCTGGTGGAGAAGATCATGCGGCCGGCCTATTTCGTGCCCGAAACCAAGAAGATCAACCGGTTGCTGCGCCAGTTTCAGCGCAAACACATGCACATGGCCGTGGTCAGCGACGAGTTCGGGGGCGTGTCGGGCATCGTGACGATTGAAGATATTATGGAGGAGCTGGTAGGCGAAATCCAGGATGAGTACGACAACGAAGTACCCGTGGTAGAAAAGGTCTCCGACCTGGAATACCGCGTAAACACGGCCACGCCTATCTCCGACGCCAACGAGTACCTGCCCTTCCCCTTACCCGAAGGCGACGACTATGAGTCGGTAGGTGGCCTACTGAACGTTATCTACGGTAACATTCCGGAAGTAGGCGACGTGGCCGTGCTCGATAACTACGAGTTCCGGGTGCTGAAACGCTCCCGCCGGGCCGTAGAGCTGGTACAGCTCCGCGTAACCACGCAGGCTGAGCGCGAAGAAGAAGCCAATGAAGAGTTGAGCCTCTAGGCCAGTAGCTCAGGTGCTAGGCCACTAAGCATAACAAAAAAGCCCTCACTTGGAGGGCTTTTTTGTTATGCTTAGTGGCCTAGTGCTATACTTCGTGTGTAAACCAGCTGGCGTATAGCACATAGTTATCTGCGGTGCGCTGGATGGTTGCGCGCTGCTCCTCAGTTACGGGCTTGATTTTTCGAGCCGGGATACCCGCATACAGGTAGCCGGGCTCGCACTGGGTGTTTTCCAGCACTACGGCGCCGGCCGCAATAATGCAGCCCTGGCCCACCACAGCCCGGTCCATCACGATGGCGCCCATGCCAATCAGCACATCATCTTCCAAGGAACAGCCATGCACAATGGCCTTGTGGCCGATGCTCACGCGGGCGCCAATAGTAGTAGCCGCCTTCTGATAGGTACAATGAATAACGGCGCCGTCCTGAACATTGGTCTGCTCACCGATGCGGATACTGTTCACATCACCGCGGATTACGGCATTGAACCACACGGTACACTTGGCCCCAAGCGTAACATCGCCTACAACGGTGGCATTGTCTGCTAGGTAGCAGTCAGGCGCAATTTCAGGGTGTTTGCCTTGCACAGGCAGTATGAGTGGAGGCATGAAGTTTACCAGTAATTCGTTATATTAAACAAGGCCAATTAATGCTGCATCTTATTCATTTACAGCATAATGCCTACCCATAAGCCACCTTTTGCGGATAGGGCTGATGCAAAGGATGACTTTTGACATGCAGCCCTTCACCAGTGCAGAATTGCTACGGCCATGAATGAGCAGCAAAACGTCCAGGTAGTGCAGGAAGGATATGCGCTTTTCAACCAGGGAAACATTCCGAACCTGCTGAAACTCTACACAGAAGATGTTGAGTTTATCGTGCCCGGCCCATCGGATATTATTCCCTATGCCGGGGTATATCGGGGGCTAGAGCAGGTAGCCGATTTCTTCTCTAAAGTACACGATGCTATTGTATTTGATCGATTTGAACCCGTCGACTATATCGTTCAGGAAGACAAAGTAGTGGTACTGGGCTACTCTAAAGCACGGGTTCGGGCCAATGATCAACCACACGAGGAAGAGTGGGCCCATGCCTTTGTCATGCGCGAAGGCAAGGTCAGCCGTTTCCAGATTTTCACGGATACTGCGGCTACCAGCCAAGCTTTTCAAGCGCGCAAAGCCGTGGCCCACTGACCCAAAGTACTATAACTGCTTCTGCATTACCGCGTCAGCATGCGCTTCCAGGTGCCTTTGTCCCAGTTATATTTCAGGGTACTGGGCAGCGCCTGCCAGAAGTACTTGCTGGTCTCGACGGCGAAACTGGGCTGCATATAACAGTTAATGGTGCAGCCTTCGCACTGGGGTAGGCGGCCTTCCAGGGCGGCTAACTGCTGCACCGGCTCAGAGTGGTAGAGCTCGTGCAGGCGGCCTTCAATCGGAAATTTCTGCTCGCCTAAATGGTAGCAGGGCAGCACCAGCTCGTTGGAAGGCGAAATGACCAGCGTGGTGCTGGCAGCCCGACAAACGGGTGCGGCTACATGGTTGCCACCATCTCGGCGTAGCTGCACAAAGGCTTCGTTGAGATATACGCCCTTGCGCTTACCGAACGCCGAAAGGTAATCCAGTTCTTCCTCCGTGAGCTGTTCGCCGGTTGCCACGGTGTTGTATTCGAAGGCCGGATTGAGAATCAGAACCAGCTTATTGGGCTGCGTGATGTCGCGGTACACGGCCTCCAGGTCCTTCAGATTCTCCCGAAATACCGTGAACAGGATATCGGGCCGCTCGCCCAACTCCTTTGCTACCCGAATGCTTTCCAGCACAAAATCGTAGCAGGCCACTCCCCTCCCCTTGTCGTGCACTTCCTTTTCGGAAGCATCCAGCGAAAAGTGCAGCATATCGACCTTGCCGCGCAGCCTTTCAGCATACTTGGGATAGAGCAGGCAGTTCGTGGTGAGCGTTGTGATAAAGCCCATATCGTGGGCCAGGCCTACAAACTCATGAATCTGGCGGTGCAGCAGCGGCTCGCCACCCGTAAAGTCCACCACCGAAACGCCCAGTTTTTTCAGGTCGCGCAGGTTCTGGGTGACATCTTCCAGCGTGATATAAGGTGAGGGTTTCTCCCAGATATCACAGAAAGAGCAGCGCGCGTTACACCGGTAGGTAACGTAGTAATTGCACAGAACCGGATGACGAACAAGGCGCATAGGAAGGGCGTCGGCTGATGAGTAGTAGCTAACCGCCGCAAGCTACAAAGGCTTTTTTGCCCGTCGGCTGCGTATGGTTTGGCTAGGTCTAGAAAGGCTAGTGAGGGAGCTTCCCCCAAGCCGTATCCCATTTGCGGGGCGTAGCGGCCAGGGCTTCTGCAGTAGCTGGTCCATAATGCTCCAGATAATAGTTGCAGAAGCCTTTGAGGGGGCAGCGGGGGCAGTCGGGCTTGGCAAACAGACACACACGCTGGCCTAGCCAATAATTGTGCTTGTGAAAGTTGAGCAGCACCAAGGCATCCTTGGGCAGATGCTCCAGCAGCACCTTATGCGCTTTATCGGCCGAAGCCTTCGGGCCGATCTGGCCTACGCGCTGGGCAATGCGGTGTACGTGCGTATCGATGGGCAGCACGGGTTTATGAAAATTGAACAGCAGCACCAGGGAGGCTGTTTTCAGGCCAATGCCGGGCATATCCGTCAGCCACTGCAGGCCCTGCTCTGTAGGCCACTCCGCCAGAAAATCAAGGGTAAACTCGCCCCGCTCAGCCTTAATGCGGCGCAGCACTTCCTGAATGCGGGGCGCCTGCGTATCGGGCCAGCGCGTAGTTCGGATGGCGTGGGCCAGGTCGGCCGTGGGCGCATCCAGAACGCCCTGCCAGTCGCCGAAGGCTTCCAGCATCCGGTCGTAGGCCAGTTCCTCATCGGCGTGCGTGGTGCGGTGCGAGAGAATGGTAGAAATCAGCTCCCGCATGGGCGTGCGACGTGGCTGTTCCAGCGTGAGCGGCTCAAAAAACTCGTTTAGCAGCAAATGATCCTGCCAGGTTTTCTCGGCGGGCGGCGAGGTGTAGGTTGTAGCCATAGGCGGTTGTACCTACTGGCCTAGCTTCGGGTTGCACTAATCGAACTGGCCTAGGCCACAAAAAAACCGGCGGTGCTCCAGGAGCACCGCCGGTTTTCTTTAAGATTGCGCTGAGGGGCAGCCTTGCTTAGATGGTGCCTTTCTCAGCAGCCTTCTTCAGCTTCTCGTTGGCGAAAATGGCTACCTCTACACGGCGGTTGGCAATGCGGCCAGCTTCCGTCGAGTTGTCAGCAATAGGCTGGGTCGAGCCGTAGCCCGTTACGGTGAAGCGCGAAGACTCCACGCCTTTCTGCTGCGCATAGTTGGCCACGGCCTGCGCACGACGCTGCGAAAGCGGGTTGTTGATGGCATCCGAACCGCTGGTATCGGTGTGGCCTTCCACAATCACGTTGGTGTCGCCGTACTTAATGAGGGTTTTAGCCAGCTCATTGATGTTGTCCTGAGCCGTAGCGGTCAGCGCGGCAGAGTTCTTAGCGAACAGGATACCCGAGTCGAAGGTGATCTTGATGCCTTCACCTACGCGCTCTACTTTGGCGCCAGCCATTTCCTTCTTCAGCTCAGCAGCCTGCTTATCCATGCGGCGGCCGATGAGGGCACCAGCACCACCACCTACGGCAGCTCCGATGATAGCACCACCAGCGGTGCTGTTTTTACCACCAATTACGCGGCCCAATACGCCACCCACTACGGCACCGCCGCCAGCACCCAACAGCCCACCCTTCAGGGTTTTGCTCATTGGCTTCTTGGTAGTGGTAGTAGTCGTGGTAGTGGTTTGGGCCTGAGCGAAGCTGCTACCAAACAAGAGCAGGGCCAGCAACAGGGTGAAATACGAACGAAGATTCGTCATGATGGAAAGAGTTTGGGGTGTCTTGGGTTGAAAATGCGAAATGGCAGTCTGTATAGTTGCCGGGTGCAAATATCACGTAAAACAACTGGACTGCTACCCGGCATTTTGCAACCATCTTGCCAAAAACGATGAAACTGCATAAAAATTATTCTGGAGGGCATTTCTTCCTAGCATTCGCCCTGTACAGTGGAGTTAGCCGTCAGCAAAACAAGCTCTTTTTCAGCAGGTTTCTAGTTGAAGCATGAGCTGCTACTTTCTACAAAAAATCCTCTTTCCCTCCCATCAGACTATAGGCCTAGAAGCTGTTTAGGCCACTTCCAGCCAAACAAAAAAGGGCTGCCCATGGTGGGCAGCCCTTTTCATCAGAAACTCGCTGAAAGCCTACAGACGGCCTTCTTCGGCAGCTTTTTTCATTTTGTCGTTGGCGTAGATAGCAATTTCTACCCGACGGTTTGCCTGCTTACCTTCTACAGTCGTGTTGTCGGCAATAGGCTGCGTAGAGCCGTAGCCCGAAACCGTGAAGCGCGAAGCATCAACACCTTGCTGCTGAGCGTAGTTGGCTACAGCCTGAGCACGGCGCTCCGAAAGAGGCTGGTTGATGGCATCCGAACCGCTGTTGTCAGTGTGACCTTCTACCAATACGTTCGTGTCGGGGTACTTCTTCAGTACCTCAGCCATTTTCGTGATTTCGGTCATCGAAGCCGCACGCAGATCCGATTTGTTGGTGTCGAACAGGATGCCCGAGTCGAAGGTGATTTTGATGCCTTCGCCTACGCGCTCAACTTTGGCGTTCTGCATGTCTTTCTGCAGTTCTTCAGCCTGCTTGTCCATTTTGCGGCCAATGAGGGCACCACCAGCACCACCCACAGTAGCACCAATAATAGCCCCGGCAGCTGTACCACTCTTACCGCCAATTACGCGGCCCAGTACGCCACCTACTACGGCACCACCACCAGCACCCAGCAGGCCACCTTTAGCGGTCTTGCTCATGCCCGTTTTGCGCGGACCCGTGCCGTTTGTATCAGCCTCCGGAATGTTAGGGTTACGAGTGCTGGTAGAAGCGCAAGAGCTTACGAAAAGCAACAAGGCCATCAGCACTGAAAGAAGTGAACTACGAGATTTCATCTGATTGATTTTAGGTGGAGAGAAAAAAAGAGAAACAGACGGTTGGGCTTCTTTACTGAAGTTTGTTGTAAAAAGTTGGAGAAATATAGCCAGATCCCTATTCCTGATCTGGCGGCTCCAGCGTTTTGCGCCAAAAGAAAAAAAGCCCAACGAAAGTGTGAAATACACTTCTGTTAGGCCTTTTTCAAAAAGCTTGCCGAATATCCTTCAGGCGCTCGACTAAATGCGAGAAGCAGAGTTGGCTGCCTCTTTCACAGGCACTTCCACTGGCTTAAGCATCGTGATTAAATCGGTGAGCTTCTGCTTGAGGTCTTTGCGGTCCACAATGAAATCGAGGAAGCCGTGCTCCAGCACGAACTCGGCACTCTGGAAGCCCTTGGGCAAGTCTTTGCCAATGGTTTCCTTGATTACGCGCGGCCCGGCAAAGCCGATCAGGGCGCCTGGCTCGGCAATATTGAAGTCGCCGAGCATGGCGAAGGAAGCCGTTACGCCGCCCGTAGTGGGGTCGGTGAGCAGGGAAATATACGGAATGCCAGCCTCCGAAAGCATAGCCAGCTTGGCGGAGGTTTTCGCCATCTGCATCAAGGAGTACCCAGCCTCCATCATGCGGGCGCCACCGGAGCGCGAAATCATCAGGAAGGGCAGACGGTTGTGGCGGGCATAGTCGATGGCCCGGGCAATCTTCTCCCCTACCACGGAGCCCATCGAGCCCCCAATAAACTTGAAGTCCATGGCCGCTACCACCAAGCCTTGGCCGTTCATCTGGCCGTGGGCTGAGCGTACAGCGTCCTTCAGTCCCGTAGCTTTCTCGGTGGCCGCCACGCGCTGCGGATAGCCTTTGGTATCCACAAAATTCAGGGGGTCGGCGGAGTGCATATCGGCATCCAGCTCCGTGTAGGCCTGTTCATCGAACAAAAAGTCGAAGTAGTCGGCTGCGTCAACGCGGTCGTGGTGGTTGCACTTGGCGCAGGTGTAGAGCAGGCGCTTGTGCTCAGCCATGGTGGCTACGGTTTTGCACTCGGGGCACTTATACCACAGGCCGTCGGGCGTCTCTTTCTTCTGCTCCGTCGGGGTGACGATGCCTTTCTCTACGCGCTTAAACCAAGACATATTTCTTCTTAAATGAGACGTGAGGGGACGAAAAAGCCGGTCTGCGACCATAAACTGCTGCCACTGTCGGGCTTCTTCTAAGGTGCAAGTTACGGTAGATTCCAGGAGTGGTGAAAGGTGAGGGGGTGATTTAGTGAGTTGGAAAGTAAAGGACTTGAATCCGGCTGTCGTCCGGCGCATAACCAACGCCCGTATCACGCCAGCGCAACTGGCCTAGAGCATCACGTTCCGACAGAATCAGGTTCTGCGCGGTGCTCACGAATTCGAGCGAATATACTTCACACCTATCGGCTCACTTTTCCTTTCCTAGGCCAGGGTAATAGCCTTATCCAGGTACACATCTTGAATGACGTGCAGCAAATCAACGCCTTCCGCGAAAGGCCGCTGAAAGGCTTTCCGACCCGAAATCAGGCCCTGGCCGCCGGCGCGCTTATTAATGATGGCCGTCCGGATGGCGGCATCCCGGTCGCCGGCGCCCAGGCTTTCGCCGCCGGAGTTGATGAGCCCGATGCGGCCCATATAGCAGTTAGCCACTTGGTAGCGCGTCAGGTCGATGGGGTGGTCGGTGGCGAGCTTGTCGTACATGGCAGGGTGCGTTTTGCCGAATTTCAGGGTGCTGAAGCCGCCGTTGTTTTCGGGCAGCTTCTGCTTGATGATATCGGCCCCAATGGTGACGCCCAGGTGGTTGGCCTGCCCGGTAAGGTCGGCGGAAACGTGAAAATCTTTGTCCTGGGTTTTGAAGGCGTTGTTGCGCGTGTAGCACCAGAGCACCGTGGCCATGCCCAGCTCGTGGGCACGCTCAAAGGCGTGGGCTACTTCCTGCAGCTGCCTCCCCGATTCTTCCGAGCCGAAATAAACAGTGGCTCCTACGGCCGTTGCGCCCAGGTTCCAGGCCTCTTCCACCGAGCCGAACAAGATCTGGTCGTACTTATTGGGGTACGTCAGCAACTCGTTGTGGTTAATTTTCACCAGAAACGGAATTTTGTGGGCATAGCGCCGCGCCACCGTCCCGAAGGTACCGAACGTGGTAGCTACGGCATTGCAACCACCTTCTACTGCTAGTTTGATGATGTTTTCCGGATCGAAGTACAGGGGATTTGGACCAAAGGAAGCGCCGGCCGTGTGCTCAATACCTTGATCGACGGGCAGAATGCTGAGGTAGCCGGTGCCACTGAGGCGGCCGTGGTTGTATAACTGGCCTAGGCTGCGCAACACCTGCGGCGGTCGGCTGGAGGGAAGGAAGCACCGGTCCATGAAATCGGGGCCGGGCGCGTGGAGCTGCTCTTTGGGAATGGTGCTGCACTCGTGCGCTAAGAGGGGAGCCGTTTCGGCCGAAAGATTTTCCGTGATAGAAGCCATAAAAACAAGCGGTTAGGATGGACAGCAACTACACCAAAGATAACCCGAACGGCTATTGGGGCACGGCCCCGATTGCAACATCTGCCGGTAGTGCGTTACCTTGCTGGGGGCAAGCGACGCCGAGTGGCCTAGCACCCCGAATTTCGGTCTGAAACGTGTCTTTTTCGTGAAAAAATTTTCTTCTCTGGCTCTCTGCGCTCTGCTGGCTGCCACGGCGCTGCCGGGCTGCGTAGCTTCCAAAAAATACGACGACCTCAAGGCTCGCCAAGCTGCCACCGAGCAGGCCAAAGCCGATATCGAGCGCCAGCAGCGCCAGGCCGTTTCGGAGCTAAAAAAGACCACTGATGAGCTGGCTGAGCTGCGCCTGCAGGCGCGCCGCCTAGTAGACGACTCTACCGAAACCGGCCGTAACCTGCGCCGCACCCGCCAGCTCAACACGCAGCTCACCGATAGCTACGACAAGCTGCTGAAGAACTCCGACCGCACCATTGCCGATAAAAACGCCGACTATAACAAGATAGCCAAAGACCTGGCCCGCCGCGAGGCCGAGCTGGGCGAGCTGGATACCAACCTGAAAAAGAGCCGCGCCGATATCGATAAGCTCACCGCCGACCTCACGGCCCGCGAGGCTCGCCTGGCGGAGCTGCAGAAAGCGCTGGCCCAGAAAGACAAGGCCGTGAACGACCTGAAAGCCAGCGTAAGCAACGCGCTGCGCGGCTTCAAAGGCACCGACTTAGAGGTGAAGATGAAGGACGGCAAAGTGTACGTGTCGCTTTCGGAGCAGCTGCTGTTCAAAACGGGTTCAACTAAAGTAGACCCCAAAGGCCAAGAGGCTTTGAAGCAGCTAGCCGCCGCCCTCCAGAACCAGCCCGATGTGAACGTGGTAGTAGAAGGCCACACCGATAACGTAGCCTTCACGCGGCCTACCGCGGCCATGCAAGACAACTGGGACCTGAGCGTGCTGCGCGCCACCGAAATTGCGCGTCTGCTCACTACGGGCGGCATTCAGCCTCAGCGAGTAACGGCCTCGGGCCGCTCCCAGTACGTGCCTGTAGCGCCCAACGACTCGCCTGCCAACAAGGCCCTGAACCGTCGCACCGAAATCATTCTGACGCCAAAGCTCGACGAGCTGTTCAAGATTCTCGACACGAACTCCTCGAGCGGACAATAGGCCTAGGCCACTTCACCATGCAAAAGAGCGGGGCCAGCTATATTGGCCCCGCTCTTTTGGTATATTGCCCCATCTTATTCCTCTACTTATCTGTGCCTTATGAAAAATCTTACCCTCCGATTCTGGTCACTACTGCTGGGCTGGCTACTTCTATCTACCCAAGCCTGGGCCTCGCATGCTGCTGGAGGTGAAATTCTATATGCGCCTCTCACGGGCTCAGCAGATCGTTATCACATCACCGTCCGGTTGTTCAGGGGCACAGAAGCTACGACCGTTGACTTTGCCGAGTCTATTCCGCTGTTTTGCGCGAAGAACGGCTGCGATGTTGCTTCTGCCGGAAGCTTTGTGGTACAACTGACCCGTACCAAGCGCACTGATCCTGATGCTATCAGGTGTGGAGCAGTCGTGAATGAAATAAATATGTACGAGGGAGATGTAACGCTGCCTCCCAGCCGTTGGCTGCTGAGTACTTTGCAGGAGAATCGCTCAATAAGTATTCGCAACATTAGCCTGTCAGACTCACACAATTTGCATATAGAGTCCTTTCTGGATAATTCTAGTGGCCTAGTGAACTCTTCCCCCAAGTTCACGACTTACAAGCTGCCGTATCTCAGTAGCAACCAAGCTCACCAATACAGCTCCAGCGCCTTTGATATTGACGGTGACTCATTGGTCTACCAAGTGGCAGCGCCAAGAGAAAATAAGGCAGCGGCCATACAGCAATTCGGTTGCAGCAATGAAATCTCGTTTTACATACCGGCTCCTAACTTTACGGTAGATGCTGCAACGGGCGCGCTGCGCTCAACTTCTGCGGCCGTAGAGCTTGGTGATTATGTAATGCCTATTCGGGTAGATGAGTATCGGAAGCTCAACAGTGTCTGGACGAAGATTGGCAGCGTAACCCGTGAGCAAGTATATAGGGCCTACAATAGCACCAACCTCAACCCTACCTTCACAGGCCTCACCGTCAATAGCAGCACCACTACGCAACCCCTTGAGCAGATTATTCGGGTGAATCCGGGCCAGACCGTGGCCCTGACGCTGACTGCTACCGACCCCGACGCCGGGCAAGCCTTACGCTTCGTGAGTGATGTACCGGATGTTGTGCCGGGCACCACCCTGCAAACCTTAAACGCTACCCAGGCCCGCCTGACCTGGAGTGTACCCAGCACGCTTCCGCTGGGCCGGTACCGCCTCACGGTAGGCGTGGCCGACAATGGCTGCCCCACCAATGCCAGCGAAGTGCGGACCATCACGTTCCTGGTAACCAACCAGGTGCTGGCTACTGGCCCCCGTAGGCCACTCCTGCTCTCGGCCAGCCCCAATCCCTTCCAAAGCCAAGTGTCTTTCCAAGTAGCAAAGCCGCAGCCCGTAGTGGTGTTCGATGGCCTAGGCCGCGCCATTGCTCACCTGAAGAGCCGCCCCGATGGCACCGTAACCTGGCAGCCTGCCGCCGCCGTAGCGCCCGGCCTGTACTTCGCCCGCACCGCCGACGGCAAGCAACTTGTGCGGCTAGTGCGCGAGTAGTACAACCGAACTGGCTAAAACCAACAGCGCCGACTCCCAGGAGTCGGCGCTGTTGGTTTGTGAAGTGTCCTAGGCCAGTCTAGTTTGACGTGGGCAGGTTCACGATGAGGCGGGCGAAGTAGAAGCCGCCATTGTAGCCAAACTGGTTGGGATTGTAGATTGTCCGGCCGCGGTTGGTGTTGTCGAGGCTGGAGTTGTAGTTGAGCAAGGGGTCGACGGAGAAGTTGGTGGCGCTGTTCCTCGGATCGACCTTGAACTTATCCGGATACACGTTGAAGATGTTGTTGGCGCCTATCGTCAGGCCGATTTGCTTGCTTACCTGGGCGCTGAGCGTAAGGTCCGTTATCCATTTGGCCGAGAAGGTCTGGTCGATGGAGGAGTATAGGAAGTTGGGGTTGCCGGCCGGGCTACCCAGGCGGGCATCCTTGTACTGCACCGCCCCGAAACGCACCGTGCGCGCTTCCACGCTGAAAATACCCAATGAGTAACCAGCCGTCAGGTTGATTTTGCTGCGGGGCTGCGCTGTTTCGAGGCGGCCACGCTGCTGCCTATCAAACAGGGTGTTCTGTAGGCCAGTCTGGTCGGCATCGATGGTGGGCGAGCTGTTCACTTTGCGCACCTCCGTTTCGTTGAAGTTGGCAGCCACTGTCAGGCTGAGGTTGCCGGGACCAAGTAGCATGCGCTGGTTAGCCACGATATCAATACCGCGGGTGCGGGTGTTCACGGCATTCGCAAAGAACTGTACCTGACTTACCGGCAACGTGCCCAGAATCTGATTCACGGTTGCATTGGCGCGGCTAAACTGCGACGAAAGCACAATTCGGTCCTTGATATCGATCTGGTAGGCGTCCACCGTCACCGTGCCCGATTTCAGGATGCGTGCCGTGAGGCCCAGGCTGTAGTTCGTAGACTTCTCCTGTTTTAGAGCGGCCACTCCAAAGCCCTGCTGGCCGGTGCCGCCCGACGTGAAGCCATTGCGCACGATTTGGTCGTCGTTGCTGACGGTGAGCACTTGGTTGGGCGCCCCCTGCACAAACTGCGTGCTGGTATTGGTGAAGTAGCGCTGCTGCAGAGAGGGAGCTCGGAAACCATTGCTAAGAGCGCCGCGCACCGCAAAATCAGGCAGAATATTGTAGCGCGCCGCCAGCTTGCCGCTCACGTTCGAACCAAAGTCACTGTAGTCCTCGGCGCGGCCGGCTATGCCTACCAGAAAGTTTTCCGTGATGTCGCTTTCCAGATCTACATAGCCCGCTACGTTGTGGCGGGAGCGGTTCAGGGCATCGGAAGGTTGATAACCGGGGAAAACCTGGGCGCCGGCGGCAGCAAACGTAGGCGGGGTTCCCGGCGTAATGATGCGGCCATAGTTCTCATAAGAGCCCCGCTCGCCAGCCCGAATCTGGTAGTTATCGTCGCGGTACTCTGCCCCGAAAGCCACGTTGAGCGTGCTCAGGGCAGCTACGTTGGTAAAGCGCCGCGTGAAGTTCAGGTTGCTGGTGTTCTGCCGAAACGCAATGGTACCGGCGTAGAAGTTGGTGGGGCTCAGACCTACGGGCAACGACGCATTGAGCGTGTTGCTGATATCAAACCGTATTTCGTTGCGCCCGAAGGTGTTGCTCAGGTCAATATCAAACCCCAAAGCCCGCGCCCGGAGCCCCGTAATAATCGACTGATCATTAATCAGGGTGTTGATGAAGGGAAGAAAGCCATTTGGGTAGAGCGTGGCGTCGGTCTGGGTAATTTGGTTGGGCAGGCGGTAGAAACCAGCCGCTTTGCCCGTGCGCTGCATGGCGCCGGCCGTCGCATAGGCCTCTAGGCCTATGGCGGGCAGCACCTTGTAGCCGAAGTTCAGGAAGCCGCCGTAGTTGCGCGCCTCCGACTGGCCTAGGCGCAGGTTTTTGCGGTAGTAGCTGTTCTGGGCCACCAGCGCATCATCCTGGGCTTTCAGGTTACGCCGAAGCTGCTCGGTATTGGCGCTGCTTGGGTAGTTGCCGCTATTGCCGCCCAGGTAAATGAGCGGGGCCGTATCCTCGCCGGTACGATTGGTGTAGCTGCGGTTGCTGAACTGCCCGCTCAGGTCGAGGTAGCCGCGTCCGTTCAGGCCAATGCCCACGTTGGCGTCGGCCTGGTACAGCTCGCCGTCGCCTTTATACGTTTCGCCGATGGTAGTGCTGGCCTGCACGCCGGTAGTGTCGTCTTTCAGCTGGATGTTGATAACGCCCGCAATAGCATCGGAGCCGTATTGGGCCGCCGCTCCATCACGGAGCACCTCAATGCGCTTGATGGAGGCATTCGGAATCGTGTTCAGGTCGGTACCCACGGAACCGCGCCCCACGGTGCCATTGATGTTCACCAGCGCCGACGAATGCCGCCGCTTGCCGTTCACCAGCACCAGCACCTGGTCGGGACCCAGGCCGCGCAACGAAGCCGGGTCTACGTGGTCGGTGCCATCGGAAATAGCTTGCCGCGACGACTGAAACGACGGCGCGATGTACGTCAGAATCTGCGAAACATCGGTTTGGGCAAAGACCTTGATTTCGCGGGCCGAAATAACATCGACCGGCGAAGTGGTTTGAATATTGGAGCGGCCTTCCGAGGCCCGGGAGCCCGTTACCACCACTTCATTCAGGGCCGTTTCGTTGTCCACCAGCCGCACATCAATCGTGCTGCGTCCATTCAGCGGAATTTGCTGGGTAGCAGAACCTACGGCCGAAATAACCAGCGTAGCGGTAGGTGGAACGCTCAAACTAAACCGGCCGCTGGCATCGGTACTGGTTCCGTTGGAAGTGCCGCGTTCCAAGATCGTCACGCCGGGTTGGGCGGTGCCATTGCTATCCACCACCCGCCCCGTTACGGTGGTGTTTTGGGCCTGCGCCTGACTCACGAGAGCAAAGGCTACTGCGGGGAAAAGTAGAAGTTTCTGCATACCACAAGGAGATACTTAAGTGAATAGAGGAATCAATGAGAAATCAGATGGCACCAACTATCGGTGGGTTGTAGCAGAATGAGGAGTGCAGGAATCGAGTCAATATAATCATTGAATAGTAATAAATAATATTTTAATATTTCTAACCCTCTACAAACCATTCGTTTGCCTTGGAATATGTCACGCATTAACCAATGAGCAATCTGGGTGAGGGCCTCGCGCGAGTAGTAGCACCCGCTCTGGGTACTACATGAGCCAGAGTGGCCTAGACGAAAAAAGCCGCCTCTGCTGTTGCAGAGGCGGCTTTTTCGTAAACTTTTCTAGTAGCCGATAGGCCTAGAGCGTGAAATTCAAGCGGGCAAAATAGAAGGAGCCAGTGAAGCCGAACTGGTTGGAGCTGTATTGGAAACGGCCGCGGTTAGTGGCATCGAGGGTGCTATAGGCCAGGCTCTGCTCGTTGTTGTTGGGGTCCTGGTAGAGGCGGTCGGGGTACACGTTGAACAGGTTGTTCACGCCAATGCTTACGCCCAGATTCTTGATTACCTGGGCGCTGAGCACGAGGTCCGTCACCCATTTGGCTGAGAAGGTCTGGTCAATGAAGGCGCGGTTGGGGTTACTGTCCTTGGTTTGCACCTCCCCGAAGCGCACCGTCCGCAGATTGGCACTGAAAATCTTGTAGCCGTAGTCGGCACTCAGGTTGATTTTGCTGCGGGGCTGGCCATTCGTGAGGCGGGCGCGCTGAGCACGGTCAAACAGTGTGTTTTGCAGCGTAGGATTGTTGTCGATGATATCGGAGCTGTTGAAGCCGCGCACCGTAGTTTCGTTGAAGTTGGCCGCCGCTGTCAGGGTCAGGCGACTATCAGCACCCAGGTTCAAGCGCTCATTGGCCACAATATCGAGGCCGCGGGTGCGGGTATTCACGGCGTTGGCGAAGAACTGAATGCCCTGCACTGGCAACGTGCCCAGAATCTGGTTTACCGTAGCGTTGTCGCGGTTGTACTGGCTGCTGAGCACAATCCGGTCGTCGATATCAATCTGGTAGGCATCCACCGTGAGCGTAATGCTGCGGAGCACCCGCGCCGTGAGGCCCAGGCTGTAGTTCTTCGACTTCTCCTGCTTCAGGGAGCCAATACCGAAGGCGCGCGTGAGCGGGTTGTCGTTGTTGGTGGTCAGCACTTCGCGCAGCTCTCCACTGGTAAACTGGGTGCTGGAGTTGGTGAAGTAGCGCTGCTGCAACGAGGGCGCCCGGAAGCCATTGCCAATATTGCCCCGGATGGCCAGATCGGGCAAAATGCTGTAGCGCGCCGCCAGCTTGCCGCTTACGTTGTTGCCAAAGTCGCTGTAGCGCTCGGCGCGGACGGCCGTGCTCACCAGCAGCTTTTCGGTGATGTCGCTTTCCAGATCAACGTACCCGGCCACGTTGTTGCGGGAGCGGTCCGTGGCATCGGAAGGCCGGTAGCCTGCAAAGCCCTGCGAGCCTGCCGACGCGAAGGTAGCGGCCGTGTTGCCGCTGGCGGGCGTAATCACGCGGCCCTGCTCATTGATGCCGTTGGCATATGAGCCCAACTCTCCGGCCTTGATCTGGAAATTATCTACCCGATACTCGCCGCCAAAGGCTACGTTCAGGGTGCTTAGAACAGGCACGCTGGTGAATTTGCGCGAGAAGCCCAAGTTCACGGTGTTCTGCTGAAACACGAGCGTGCCGGCGTAAAACTCCGTGGGGCTGGTGCCCAGCGGCAGCGAGGCGTTGAGCGTGTTGGTGATGTCGTAGCGCAGGCTGTTGCGGCCGAAGGTGTTGCTCAGATCAGCCTGAAAACCCAGCACCTTGCCGCGTAGGCCAGTAATAACTGACTGGTCATCGACGGTGCTATTGATGAAGGGCAAGAAGCCATTCGGGTAGATGCTCAGGTCGATTTGGGTGGTTTGGGTGGGCAGCCGGTAGAGGGCCCCACCCCGGCCGGTGCGCCGCGTGATGCCGCCGGCCACGTAGGCTTCTAGGCCACTCGCGGGGGCCAGGGTGTAGGCCGCGTTCAGGAAGCCGCCGTAGGTGCGCGTATCAGAAGCACCCACCCGAATATCGCGGCGGTTGAAGCCGTTTTGCGCAATCAGCGCGTCGTCCTGGGCTTTGAGGGCGAGCTTCTGGTCGTTGGAAAGGCCACCGGGGTAGTTGCCACCGCTGGTGCCTTTGTAGATGAGCGGGGCCGTGTCGCGGCCGCTGCGGTCGAAGTAGCTGCGGTTGCTAAACTGCCCGCTCACATCCACAAAACCGCGGCCGCCTAGCCCGAAACCGGCATTGGCATCGGCCTGAAATAGCTCGCCGTCGCCTTCTACCGTCTGGCCTACGGTGCTGCTGGCGTTTACGCCCGTCGTGTCATCCTTCAGTTGAATATTGATAACGCCCGCAATGGCATCGGAGCCGTATTGGGCCGCTGCGCCTTCGCGCAGCACTTCAATACGCTTGATGGCCGCCGGCGGAATCACGTTCATATCGGTACCCACCGAGCCCCGGCCGGGGGTGCCGTTGATGTTCACCAGGGCTGAAGTATGGCGGCGCTTGCCGTTCACCAGCACCAGCACTTGATCGGGACCTAGGCCTCTTAGCGTTGCCGGGTCCACGAAGTCGGTGCCGTCCGTTACGGTTTGGCGCGTGCTCTGGAAGGAAGGCGCGATGTACGTCAGAATCTGCGTGACATCGGTTTGGGCGTAGGCCTTGATTTCGCGGGCCGAAATAACATCGACGGGCGAGGTGGTCAGGATATTGGAGCGGCCTTCCGTGGCGCGTGAGCCGGTTACAACCACCTCATTCAGCGTCGTTTCATTATCAGCCAGGCGTACATCCAGGTTGGTGCGGCCGTTCACCGGAATTTGCTGCGTGGTGGAGCCAATAGCCGATACCGTGAGCGTAGCCGTCGGCGAAACGCTTAGGCTGAAGCGGCCATCCGCATCGGTGCTGGTGCCGTTGGTGGTGCCACGCTCCAGCACCGTTACGCCGGGCTGAGCCTGGCCAGCGGTATTCATAACGCGACCCGTTACGGTCACGTTTTGGGCTACTGCCACAAAGCTGGTCAGCGACAAGGCTGTAACCAGCCCTAATTGGGCGGAGAACAAGTTTTTCATATCAAAAGCAAAAAAGAAACGACTACGCAAGTCACTAGGCCACTCTAGACTGGCCTAGCAATAGAAGATGAATTTTCAAGACTGTTTTAATCTCCTCTTCCCACATCAGCAGCGCTGCACCTGCCTACTCTGCAAGTGTCATCCCGGAGTTCCACAACTAGTTTAGTGGCACATACGCACAGCAGCCCATAAAAGCTGACAGCATCTAGCTTGTTGATGGCACCCCGGAAAGAAGAGAATACATGGCGTGTTTACGCCCTTGCTGCGCATCGGCAGCCCATCACACTAGCAACAACAACACCCAGCCACCGCTGCGCAAGAAAGCGCCAACTGAGCAGTACTGAGAGGAAAAAAGCAGGTAGCATTCAGCCGGCGTTTCTGCGCGTAGCAGGCGGCTGAGGAAGTATTTTTCACGCGGCAAAAGTAAAGTAACCCGTTCCGAAGAAGCACACGGCGTTTCTTCGGAACGGGTTATCAACTACAGATAAGCTAACAATTTGTTTTGCAGTATTTCACCGAGCTGCGAATACCCCTGCCGCAGGAGCACTTGTTGCTACTCCACGGTAGGCCTCCCACCACCTTCCCGGCAGCACGCCATCGGCCACATTCA
Organism: Hymenobacter gelipurpurascens; assembly: GCF_900187375.1. Classification (NCBI taxonomy): domain Bacteria; kingdom Pseudomonadati; phylum Bacteroidota; class Cytophagia; order Cytophagales; family Hymenobacteraceae; genus Hymenobacter; species Hymenobacter gelipurpurascens. Next base: position 435,793 of record NZ_FYEW01000002.1, read on the forward strand.
CCCGTTGCCCGGGGGCTGGCAGCAGCAGTGTTGTGCCAGGGTCTGCCTCGGCCACCAAGCGGTCGGCGGGCTCGTGCCAGCTGTGGAAAGCTAGGTTGAAGGTGGCCCAGTGCAGGGGCAGCAATGCTCCGCCGCCGAGGGCTTTGTGCGCGGCCAGGGCATGGCTAGGGCCCATATGAATATCGGCCCATTGGTCGTCGTAGGCCCCTATTTCCAGCATCACCACATCAAAGGGTCCGTAGGCCTCTCCTATCTCACGGAAGCCGGTTTCATAGGGACCAGAGTCGCCGCCGAAGAAGGCGCGGTGCTTGGGCCCGAGGATGCACCAGGAGGCCCAGAGCATGTTGTCGCGGGTGAGGCCGCGGCCGGTGAAGTGGCGGGCCGGCGTGGCCGCCAGCCGGTGCGAGTGGCCTACAGGCACTTCCTGCCACCAGTCGAGTTCCGTAATTTGCGCAGTTGCCACGCCCCAGCGGCGCAGGTGCCCGCCCACGCCCAAGGGGCAAAAAAACGGCACGCCCGTGCGGGCCAGTTCTCGAATGGCGTCTTTATCGAGGTGGTCGTAGTGGTCGTGAGAAAGGATGACGCCATCGAGCTTCGGTAATTCTGCCAAGGGTAAAGGCGGCGCGAAGAACCGCTTCGGGCCCAGCGCTACCGGCGAGGCACGCAGGCGCCACACGGGGTCTGTAAGGAAGCGCAGGCCATCTAGTTCGATGAGCGTGGAAGAATGGCCGAACCACGTAACGCGCAACGCCTCAGCTGGCACGGGCTCTTGCAACGCGGCCGCATCAGCCCGGAAGGGGCCTAGTGGCCTACGGGGCTCGCGCTCTTCTTTGCCCGTCAGCCAACGGCGCAGCATCAGCCCATAGTCTCCCGACATGCTGGTGGGAACAGTGTTCAGGTATTTTTTGCCGTCGAAGCGGGAAGGAGTTTTCATGATATAGGAAGGCGAGCCTGTGCCGCGCTCTATGGCAGACGTTCTGGCGGGCCGTTTACTTTAGCAGCAGTCGCACAACGGGCAAAACTCGCTCGGCCCACTGCTGCATGTGCTTGCCGGAATAATGCAGACCGTCGGGGGCAAACTGGGTGCCATCGTTGGCCGCGGCCCGCGTGAGGTCCGTGATATCGATGTAGGCCACTCCCGCCTGCGTGCATTCCTGTTTGGCAACGGCATTGAACTGATCTATCTCGCTGGAAATCTGGGTGCGGCTAAAGCTTACGCCGTACGGCGACTGACCCCAATCGGGAATAGACAGCACGAACACGCGCCCCGGCCGGTTGCCAGCGTACCGGACAGAAGTCTGCAGCAACTCCCGAAACTCCGTGCGGTACACTATGAGAGGCTGTCCCCGGAATTGGTTGTTCACGCCAATCATCAGCGACACCAGCTCGTAGGTTTTCTGGTTGTTGCTGGTTTTGATGGCCTGCTGCAGCTCGGCCGTAGTCCAGCCGGTTTGGGCAATGATATCGGGCTTCTGCAAGCCATCTTGCTGGCCCAGGCGAGCCAGCTGCACGCTCCAGCGGTCGGCCTCGCTTATACTTTGCCCAATGGTATAGGAGTCGCCGAGGGATAAAATACTGACGGTGGCAGCCGCAGGGGTTGGCGCGGGAGCCGGCGTAGTCGGGCTACTTTTCGGAGTCGGATCATCAGAAGGCTGCGCGCAGCCAAAGCTCAGCAGCAGGGAAAGAAAAAGGAGAATCCGCATTCGAAAACAAACAGAAAGAAGAGAGGCCAGCATCTACGGGATAGAGCCGTAACACAGATTGCCTCGCACGCATTCCTTCTGCGCTAGGCCACTTTTAGCGTACATGCCTGCCCTTATAACAGAACCGCCCGACCATCTGGCCGGGCGGTTACAAATTTTATTGCCAGTGGCCTAGCCAATAGCCTGCTTCAGGTCTTCGATCAAATCCTCCACATCCTCAATGCCCACGCTTAGGCGAATCAGCGAATCGGAGAGGCCGGCTTTGCGGCGTTCTTCGGCCGGAATGCTGGCGTGCGTCATGGTGGCGGGGTGGCCCGAGAGGCTTTCTACGCCGCCGAGGCTTTCGGCCAGCGAGAACAGCTCAAATTTTTCCAGCACCGCAATGGCATCCTCTTTCCGGTCGCCTTCCAGCACAAAGGAAATCATGCCGCCGAAGCCCCGCATCTGCTTGGCCGCAATGTCGTGGTTCGGATGATCGGAGAAGCCAGGCCAGTACACTTTGCCCACTTTCGGGTGGTTTTTCAGGAACTCAGCTACGGCGCGGCCGTTTTCGCAGTGGCGCTGCATGCGTACGTGCAGGGTTTTGAGGCCGCGCAGCACCAGGAAGCAGTCCTGGGGGCCGGGCGTGCCACCGCAGGCGTTCTGGTAGAAACTCAGGCGCTGGTGCAGCTCGTCATCGTTCACAATCACGGCGCCCATCACGGTATCGGAGTGGCCGGCCATGTATTTGGTGAGCGAGTACATCACCATATCGGCGCCCAGCTCCAGCGGGGTTTGGAGGTAAGGCGTCGCGAAGGTGTTATCGACAACCAGCAGGGCGCCGGCTTTCTTGGCCACGGCCGAGGCGGCGGCAATGTCAATCACGTTCAGCAGCGGATTGGTAGGCGTTTCTACCCAGATCAGCTTGGTGCGCTCCGTCACGGCAGCTTCTACGGCCGACATATCGTGCATCGGCACAAAGTGAAATTTGATGCCGTAGGCCGCGTACACTTTCGTGAAGAGGCGATACGAGCCGCCGTACAGGTCGTTGGTCGAAATCACCTCGTCGCCGGGCTGCAGCAGCTTCACAATGCAATCAATAGCCGCCATGCCCGTGGCGAAGGCCAAGCCGTGCTTGCCATTGTCGAGGGCTGCCAGCGCGTCCTGCAGTTGCGAGCGAGTGGGGTTATGGGTGCGGGAATATTCAAAGCCTTTGTGGTCGCCGGGCGAGCGTTGCACATAGGTTGAAGTCTGGTAAATAGGCGTCATGATGGCCCCGGTAGTAGGGTCAGGATGCACACCGGCATGAATTGCTTTGGTTCCGAATTTCATAGGGCAGGATACGGAGAGGTTAACGTCTCGAAAACACTGGCGCAAAGGTAGGAATGTACGGCATGTGCGCGGCGCTGTACAGCTAGTGACCTAGGCCACTCTCATAATGTAGCCTTCCGGAGCCATCTTACGTTCTTACCTTCGGGCCGGCTGCACAAAGCCGGCCCGATTCTTTTTTATTGCCTATGGCGTTTCTCAAAGAGCTTTTTCAGAAGAATACCTCCACCCTGCTTTCCATGTTTCTGCTGGTGGCGCTGCCGGTGCTGGGAAGCTCCTCGCTGAGCCTGCTGCTCTACAACAACCGCGAGCTGCTGGAGCACCTGACGCCTCTACAGAGCATTTTCTACTTTGTAGTCATTGCCTTTACCATGGCCTTTGCCTTCACGCCCACCACCTTTGTGGCCCTCGTGACGGGCTTTTATCTGGGGTGGAGTGGCCTTCCGGGCATGGTAGTGGCCTACGGACTGGCAGCCCTAATTGGGTACCGAATTGCCGCCTCCCTCGACCACGGCAAGATGCTGCACTTCCTGCACCATTTCCCGAAGGCCGATGCCGTGATGCAGGAGCTGAAAACGCAAAGCTGGCAGCTCATCATCCTGACGCGTATCTCGCCGGTGCTGCCGTTTGCCCTCATGACGTTTGTATTGGCCGTGATGCGCGTGGATAAGCGGCGCTTTCTGATAGCTTCCATCATCGGGATGCTGCCGCGCAGCCTATTCTTCTATTGGCTCGGCACCAAAGCGCAGGACGTATTTTCTCTGCTCCAGGACCCCGATACGGGTACGACGGGCAAGCTACTGGTCATTGGTCTGGTCGCCGTTTCGTTGTTTGGCCTTTATTACCTTTTCAACCGTGCTTTGCAGCGTGCACTCAACAAAGGCGTAGGAAAAGGCTAAAAAAATTTCCCTGAATTTCAGCACCTTGCAGTCTTTTCCAGAAAAATTGAGGGCTAAATACTGGCCCATACTTGCACAGCCAGAAATTTACCCGCTATCTTTGCACAACCAAAACGAAGAAACGCTCCTCGAATTGGCGAAAATGGTTGTGTAGCTCAATTGGATAGAGCATCTGACTACGAATCAGAAGGTTTAAGGTTCGACTCCTTACACGACCACCAAAAAGCCCTTAGCTTCTGCTAAGGGCTTTTTTTATATCTAATACTATCTGCGTTCGTGCACAGAACTGTCTGCAGATAGCTTAGCCTAGGCCACTGCCGTTTCGTGTTGCAGATTTTCCCGGCTTGGGACTTATTTCCCAATATGTGTGTTAGCCTGAACCTGTTCTGTTTCTGAGGCTACCTTCACATGCACCTTATTGCTTACCGATCTGAATACCGGCTTTATTTTGACGAGTCCCGAAATATGCTCTTGTATGAGCGCCTGGAGGAGTTGACGTTTGCCACCGAACTACCCTACTATCTACTTGACTGGCAACGGGCTCTGACGAAAGTACGTCCGGGCTTTACGGTCCTCTGTGATGTCCGCCTAACGTTGGGCCCGAACACCACAGTATTGCCCACTTTTCTACGCGCCTACGAGTTGATGCTGGCAGCGGGCATAGCGGTAATGGCCGAAGTATATCCCGATGGGCCAACGCGGATGGCTGTGAGCCAGAAGCTGCGGCAATTGTCGCCGCTGCCCACTCGCCAGTTCACCGATCTGGCCGACGCTGAGGGTTTTCTGCAGAGTTACAGCACTACAGCGGCATCTTAGCTAGCATATATACTTCGGAGCGTGTGCCACTGGCGCCGGGTGCCTATCTTTGCGCCCGCGTAGGCGTATAGGCCCAACGATTTAGGCCGGTTAGCTGTTATCTGCCTACTAGGCCGTGCGGCCGTTTGTTTGTTTTCACTTTTTGCTGATGAATTCCATTTCCACCGATATCTGCATTATCGGGGCCGGCCCGGTGGGGCTGTTCGCCGTATTCGAAGCCGGATTGCTGAAGCTGCGCTGCCACGTGGTAGATGCACTGCCCCAGGTAGGCGGTCAGCTCTCCGAGATATATCCTAAGAAGCCTATCTACGATATTCCGGGGTTCCCGGAGGTGCTGGCCGGCGACCTGGTGCAGAACCTGATGCGCCAGATTGAGCCTTTCCACCCCACGTTTACGCTTGGTGAGCGGGTGGAGCGCTTTGCCAAACTCGAAGACGGCTCTTTCCAGCTGTTCACGACCGATGGCACCGAGATTCTGTGTAAGGCTATTGCCATCGCGGGTGGCCTAGGCTCGTTTGAGCCGCGTAAGCCGGCTATCGAAAGCCTAGAAAGCTACGAAAGCGGCAAAGGCGTGTACTACATGGTGCGCGACCCCGAAACGTTCCGCGATAAGCGCCTGGTTATTGCCGGTGGTGGCGACTCGGCCCTCGACTGGACTATTTTCCTGGCTGATGTGGCCAAAGAAGTAACGCTGGTACACCGCGGCACCACGTTCCGGGGCGCCGCCGACTCGGCCGAGAAAGTGAAAAACCTGCACGATGCCGGCAAGGTACGCCTGGTGCTATCCTCGAACGTGACCCATGTGCACGGCCCCGACAACCTAGAGGCCGTGACCATTACGCCAAATAGCGGAGAGCCCGAAACCCTGCACGTCGATTCGTTTATTCCGCTGTTCGGCCTCACGCCGAAGCTGGGGCCTATCGGCGAATGGGGCCTGGAGCTGGAAGATGATGCGGTGAAGGTGAATACCATGGATTACTCCACCTCGGAGCCCGGTATCTTCGCCATCGGCGACATCAACACGTATCCCGGCAAGCTCAAGCTCATCCTTTGCGGTTTCCATGAGGCCGCGCTGATGTGCCAGGGTGCCTTCAAATACATCAATCCCGATAAGAAGTACGTGCTCAAGTACACCACCGTAAACGGGGTTCCTACGCTGTAATTCTGTTACCAGTTATGGGTTGCCAGTTGCCAGTAAGAACAATCACTGGCAACCCATAACTGGCTACTGATAACAGGCAATTAAAAATATATGACCGACGAAGTACGCATCTATGTGGAAGAGTCGCCCGGCCACCGGCGCGAAGTAGTGGCCCCCACCGATATGGGCCTGAGCCTGATGGAAGTTCTGAAAGCCTCTGGCTACGATATTCAGGCTACCTGCGGCGGTATGGCTTTGTGCGGCACCTGCCACATTGAGGTTCTGGCGGGCCCAGCCCTAGACGAGCCTTCCGATGAAGAGCTGTACATGCTGGAAAGCCTGCCAGTAATGAGCCAGGGCAGCCGCCTTTCCTGCCAGGTGCGCGTAACGCCCCGCCTCGATGGCTTGGTGCTGCGCCTGATGCCCCAACTGGCCTAGGCCACTGCTGCTTCCGCAAGCAGCCTAAGCGAAAAGCCCCGGCCCAAACCTTAACTGGTTTGGGCCGGGGCTTTTTTATTTAATCTTACTAAAGTGACCGTACAGTATCTGTAGCGGCACCAAGCCTAGCTAATTACGCTGCCACTATACTGTAGGCCAGTGGCAGGCTTTTCTAACGCCGTCGATGGTGAGTAGATTTCTTCTTGGAGGAAGTGGTCTTCCGCTTGCTCGTTGTCTTGTGGCTGGAGCTGCTCCGGTGCGTGGTACGATGGCGCGAGGAAGACGAAGTGCTCCGGCGGTGATACGTGGGGGAAGCGGCAGTCTTTTCCTCAACTTCGGGCTTAGGGGCAGTAGCTTCTTCCAGGGTCCGGACCACTGCTTCCAGCGCAGGCTGGGTGGTACCTTCTTCCTGCGAACGGGTGCGCAACGCCGCCGCCTGTTTGCGCCGCACCGGCATCAGAAAATCGCGCTCCGCTCTTTCCTGAGCAGATAATCTTTCTTCACCCGGCAGGGCAGTAGGCGTTACGGTAGCAGAAACCGAAGACTGTTTTTCACCTTGCGCCAGAACCGGCGCGCTTCCCAACAGCAGGCCTACCAGCAACACATATAGCTTACGCATCATCATCTTTCTAAGCAGTAAAACGGGCTGCAAAGGTACAAGCTGTTGGGCTCAGACTCAACCCTAAAAAACATTTGACGTCCATAAACCTCTATTGGACAGCTGCAAACGGCATTTCGACAGCAAAAAAGCGGAACCCGCCCCGAGGCAGGTCCCGCTTGTTACAATTTATAAAAGCAATAATTCTACTTACCAGCCAGCTCTTTCCGGCCGACGTACTTCTTATGGTTGCGAGGCAATTTGTACGCGCGTGCCGGCGGAGTGGGCCGTAAACTCGGGGGCATAGAGGCACTGCAACTGCGAGAGGCCACCGCTGAATTTTCCGCTCTGGGCAGCCCGCAGTCGGTACTCAAAGGTGTGCGTGCCTTTGGGGAAATAGCTCATGAAAAAGTTGGTGGCCGCGTCGCGGGGGCTTTCGTAGTAGCCTAGGCCACTCTGGTAATGATAGCCCGATGTTTGACTGATGAGCTCCAGGCCAGCGGCGCGCTGGTCTTTCAGGTGCACATATTCCAGGTCGCGGTCGGAGCGCAACACGAGGCGCACCACCAGCACATCACCCACCCGTAGCGGGGTGGCGGCCGTAAGGCGCTCCAGCACGGGGCCGCCGGCGGTGCGCTGCTCACGGTAGAGCTGGCGCTCCAGGTTAAGGGGCGTGGCGGCGGGCGTTATCTTATCAATCTGCTCGAAATACTGCCAGTAAAGCGCGCCCCAGGCCACTCCCGCATCGGTTTTCTGCAACGTTACCTTGCCCTGGGCGGGCTTGACGTCGGCAGCAGTCCAGGTGGTTTTGAAGTAGCCGGTGCCAGCCTGCTGGGCGGTCGGCACCACTGCCGACTGGCCTACGGTTACCTGAATGGGCTGCGTGGGCTGGAGCCAGTCGGAGCCGCGCAGCAGCAGGGCGTAGCAGGCATCGGCGGTGGCGCGGGTGCTTTCCCAGTTTTGGGTTTGCTTCTGCTTCAGGAGCCACAGCTTCATTTCATCCACCGACTTTTGGTCCTGCTGAATTTCGTCGTAGGCCTCTATGAGGGTGGCCTGGGTTTCGGTGGGCGCCTCGCGCCAGTAGTAGCCGCCGCGCACTTCCTTCCAATACATGCCCAGCTCTGCGGAGTGCAAGGCGTTTTCGCTGAGTGCCTGCAGAATGGTGCGTACTGCGACGGGCTGGGTTTTCTGCCGATGCAGGCCTAGCGCAATTTGGGCCTGGAGGTAGCGGGTCTGGTCTTTCCAATAGGTGGCGGCTTGCTGCTGGTAGTAGGCCAGGGCAGGCTGCGTGGCTTTGGGCACGGCTTGCTCCAACCAGAAGCTGCGCGCATACAAAGCCTGAATCTGCAGATCCGATAGATGCTGCTGTTTCAGATCAACTTTCGGCTGCTTGCGCAGATTGGTGTAGTCACGCGCCAGCTCCCCATCAAGGTAACCGAGAGCTTTCCGCAAAATTTCCTGAGCCGAGGCGTTTTGCTTCAGGTTCAGCGCGCCCAGCTTCTGCAGCTTACCGAAGCCGGCCAAGATGAGTTGGGTGATATACCGGTCGTCGGGCATACGTTCGAACCACGGGAAGGCACCGTTTGGCTGCTGCATTTTGGCCAGCTTGGTGAGTGCGCGGGCCGTTTCGGCCTCGAGACGGGGCGCATCAAATAGCTCCGTTAGGCGACGCATCTGTTCGGTTTCTGATTGGGCATCCCGCACCCAAGGCGTTTCTTGAAGCAGCAGGTTTTTGAGCTCCTGATTTTGCTCCAGCTTGCTGGTTAGGGCCGTTTTGTCGCCGGCCTGGGCGGCGCGCTGCCACTCAGCCAGCATGGTTTTGAGGCGCGGGTTACTCTGCAGAATTTTGGCGGCCAGCAGGTTGGCGTAGAGACGACTGAACACCTGCTCCGAGCACTCATAGGGGTACTCTGTGAGGTAGGGCAGCGCCTGCACGGCATACCAGGCCGGGTTTTGGGTCATTTCCAGCGTGAGCGAGTAGTTACGGCGCGTGGCCGAGGTGGTGCTCGTCAGCTTCTTTAGTTCGAACTCCCGCGTAGTTGGACCCACAATGGGCAACGGCAGGCTTTCGGTAATAAGAATCCGGTTGGGCAGCACGGGCAGCGTGTTCTCCTCACCGTCAGAAAACACTTCAATAGGTGCTGCTTTGGCTTTGCGACGCTGCTTTTTCGGCGCATCCGTTTGCGCTACCACGCGGTAGGTTATAGCTTCCAGCGGCACTTGTCCTTCGGCAGTTTCCGGTATCGCAATATCCCATCCTAGGCCACTGCTCTGGTTGGCCTTAAGGTCAAACTTAACCTGACCGGCGCTTTTCAGCAGTTTGCTATCCAGCGGCTGTTGGGTGCGGGCATCGAAGAGGAAGAGCTGAGCCGTGCCGCTCATGGGTTGCGCGGTGAGGTTGCTGAGCTTGGCCGTGAGGCGCAGTTGGTCGCCTTCGCGGAAGAAGCGCGGGGCGTTGGGCGTTACCTGCAACTGCTTCTGCGTTACTAACTCCCTGGCCAGTAGGCCACTGTGCAGCTGTTGGTCGTGGCCTAGGGCCAGCAGCTGCCAGCGCGTCACGGCCTCGGGCATCTGGAATTCCAGCACGGTTTCCCCCTGGGCATTGGTGCGTAGCGCGGGCATCCAGAAAGCCGTTTCGCGGAAATCCGAGCGGGCCTGCACGGCGGAGAGGTCAGGTTGGGCTTGCTTTTCCGTTGCAACGCTTCCTGTTATAGTCTGGCGCTGTTGTGTATTGTTGCCTACTACTACTACCTCGCTCAGGCTTGAGTCAGCCATCTTCATGGCGGCAGGGGCCGCTACACTTCTGCTGCCCCGAAGTGTTACTCGCGTACCGGCCGTTGATTCTTCGTCCCTTTTAATAATAGGAGGCGTAAATTTTATGCTCGTGTTTTTGGGGAGTAGCTTATAGTCATTCTGGCTTTCCCCATCTCCAAGTGAATATCCCCACCAATTCAAATGAGGGTAAAGCATTTCACTATCTGGGTCAGACAGAGTTGTTCCAAACAACTCATTCGATTCCTCTGTCCCGAAGCGCCCCTGCCAGGCGAGCACAGCCGGGTAATACGGTTTCGCGAAATCCAGACCCGTGAAAGAATGTGGCCGGAAAACATCCAACGACTTATCATACAGCGTGGCCAGCAGTTCCGCTTGGGCAGGCTTGCCGCCGGTTTGGTGAATGGTAACGCGCCAGGTTTCCTTCTGGCCGGGCTGAAGCTTGTCTCGAAAGGTAGCAATGCTGAGCACCAGCGGCGCGGGCGGCGTGGCCACCTGCACGGTGGCCGAGTGCAGGTACAGGCGGTTGTCGCGCACCTGCGTGAGGTGAACGTAGAGATGGGTACCATCTAGAGCGGCTGGAACGGGAATTTCCACTACGCGCTGCTCCCCGGCAGCCAGCGTGAGCCACTCCTGGCGCAATGTTTCGCCTTTGGCTTCGGCCTGTAGCAGTACGCGGGCCCCAGCTTCGGAGCTACCCACCAAGAATCGCGCCGGCTGGCCGGGCAGTACACTATCCTGCAGGCTCACAAACCAGTCGGGCGTGGGTACTGGCAGCTGCCTGCTGGTAGCTGAGTATAGCGTAAACCGCGCTTCCGCCGTAACCAGCGGCGCGCTCCCGGCTGCCGGGGCGGTGGCTTCCAGCACGTAGCGACCGGGCTGCTGCTGGCCTAGCGCAGTTTGTAGGCCAAGTAGCGCGGTGGTTTTCTCAGTATCGAAGGCCTGTTCCAGCACCAGCGTGCGGGTCCAGGTGCTGTCATTGTCTTCCTGCCCATAAGCATCGAGCGGAAACTGACGCTTGAATTCGGCGCTGCTGAGGGCTTCCCGCTCGGGCCGTTCCCAGACGCGGGAACGTAGGCCAGTAGCGGGCGGCGTGAGGCGGTAAAGCTTTAGCTGGCCGCGGGCGGGCAGGGCTTCGCCGGTAGCATTGGTGCTGAGCAACCGCAGCGTAGGCACTTGCTCACGGTTAAGCAGTTGCGGCAGCTCCAGATGCAGGGTCAGGGCGTTGGTGCCGAGGCTGATGTGCTGCAGGCCGGTGCGGGTTTCTCCGGCCGCGTCGGTTACATCGGCCGTCACCTCAAACACGTAGCCGGGCAGCCACGGCCCGCGCTTCGACTGGCCTAGCGCCTCCCCTTTCGCCATAAAGGTGATGTTGAAGCCGCCCACGGAATCCGTTTGGGCGGTGCCGTTGAGGATTTCCACTTCAGGCTGCCCACCGCCGTAGCCGCGCCCGAACATAGGCCAGAAGGTGCGGCGCACCACGCGGTATTGCACCGTAGCCCCATCTACAGGCTGGCCAGCGTAGGCCACTGCCTTGCCTCGTACCGTCACGGACTGGCCTAGCACGGGCGTGCCCTTCACGGGCTCAAACGTAACCTGGAACGTGGGGCGCTTGTAGTCTTCCACCGCGAAGCTCGCGCTGCCGTCGTCCGTTTGCAGGCTCATTTCGCCATTCAGTAGACCAGTCGGGAGCAGCAGAGAGCCGTGGAAGGAGCCAAAATCGGAAGTGGTGAAAGGCAGCGTCTGGACCGTCTGACCATTCACGTCCACGAGGCGAACCGATACAGACTGCTTCCGGAGCAGCTCCGACTTGCCGGCGCGGGTTTCGGTCAGGATGCCTTTGAAGTACAGCGTTTGGCCGGGCCGGTAGATGGCTCGGTCGGTGTAGAGAAACGTGCGGCGCTGGGGCTGCTCCTGGTCGCGGTTGGACTGGCGCGAGCCGTAATACCCGCCGCCTTCGCTGAGCAACGAGTCCTGGCCCAGGGTAAGTAGTACCGCCCGCAGCATGGTATTCTGGCCCGAGGTCAGGCCTACCGGAATCTGCACCTGGCCTTCTGCGGTAGTGGTCAGGAGCTTACCGCGCCGTTGCTCGTAGCTGCGCGAGGTTTGGTTATAATACTGAAAAAAGGGCAGCACCCGCACGCTAGAGAGCGGCTGCCCGCTTTGCCTATGCAACACGAGCAGCTCAGGGCCATCGGTAGCTGCAGCATTGCGCCGCACTTGGCTTAGCTCACTCACCGCCAACCGAGTGTAGGCCGTTGTGAGGTCAGGCTGTTCTTTAGTGGGGTTGTCATTTGAGGTGCTCAGCACTATCAGATAGTGGCCTAGCGGCAGCGCAGGACCTGCCTGTTGCACCGCGTGCGTCTTGTAATCGGGGGGGCCGGGTACAGCCAGGGTCCAGGAAGCCACGGGAGCGGCGGCCAGGGCGCGGGCGTAGGTTTTGCGGAAGCTGGCCGCCGTACCATCTGTTTCACGAGGGCTTTCAAGCTGGCGCACAGCCTGGGCCGTGGTCAGGCGATAGGCTTTAGCGTAAAGCTTCGGCGCGTTGCGCACTTCCAGCTTTAGGAGCCACGGCTGGTTGGGCAGCACAACCTCCTCGGTAGTAAAGCTGAGGGCTACTTGCTCAAGGCGCCGCCGCAAAGTAGCGGCCTGCTGGCCACCGCGCGATTTGGGGAAGCGCCTTTCGGCTTCCAGCGCCAGCTCGCGGGCTTTTGCAGGTTGGCTTGCTTCCCAGGTTACGGCTTCTTCCACTACAAACTCAGCACTGATGGGCAGCGCCCGGAACGTTTCGGCGGAGCGGGCCAGCGCCCGGCGGTAAAGCGAATCGGCGTTGGCAAAGCGACTGTGTTGCCGCACGAACCGCAGGCGCTGCAGCTCCACATCGGCCAGGGCGGCTTGGTTCTTAGCATCCGGCAGCCGAAATTGGGTGAGCTGCTGCAATATTTGCAGCGCATGAAACTGGCCATTCAGCGAATCGGCTTGGGGAGCGGTGAGCTTGAGGCGTGCAAATTCCTCGGCAGGCCCGAACAAGGCAGGGCGCGTCAGCTCGAACTGCTCTGCCGGACGCGTGACATAGAATTCCTCATTCTGCAGGCCGTCGGCGGCGCGGTGCGCCAGCAAATCGTAGAGCGTGGGGCGCAGGGCAAGGCCTTCGGCATCGCCGCCCCGCACGGCGTAACCCAGCGCGGCCAGCTTGAGTTGCTGCTGGCGCTGGGGTTCTTCTTGGAGAGAGGCGCGGAAGTGTTGCACCACGGCGCTGCCGAGGCGCGCGGCATCCCAGGTGCGGATGTCGGCGGTGCTGGCATCGTCGGGGTCAGGTGCGGCGGCGCGGGTGCGGTCGTAGAGCTGGTAGCGGTGCTGCTGATAATACTGCGCGTAGAGCTGGCCTAGCAGGCTGTGCAGGATAGGCCTAGCCGGAAATTTGGCCGTTTTCAGATCAGCTTCGACCAAGGCAATGGCTTTTTCGTCGGCTTCCTCTTCCTTGGCCTCCAGCAGCCGCAGCTTGTAGAGCAGTGCCCGCAGGTATTCCGGCGTATCCTGGCGCTGGCGGGCCACCTGGTAGATGGGTTCCAGCAGTTTGGCAGCCGAGGCCGTTTGATCTTTGGCCAGAAGCAGATCAATCTTCTTCCAGGTAGCCGCGTGGTTGCCCTTTCCGTCGCCGGGTGGGGTGTTTTGAGAGGAGCCGGAGGAGAACAACATCAGCAGGAGCAGTAAGCTGAACAGGAAGGAGCGCATAGCGTGGAGAGGATGATGGGAGCAAGTTGGTAAAAACATAGATGCTTTACCCTGCCCGATTCCACACGCTAGCTCCTGAAAAATAGTATAGCCTCCTGCTAGTCAAGGCTAAAATCGGCTTTATGGCTTGGCTTATCACCGAGGCAGTAGTACCTTTCTTGGCTACTAATTTCTGGGTAGTCCTATACTTTTGCGAAATCTTCTTACCTATAGCCAAGTGCACCTGAAGAGCGCCAACGAAGCGCTTGTGGCGCACGTGCCACAACCACCGCGGCATCCGGGAAAGGCCCTGCCGCGCGCCGCTGCTATGCGGTTGGCTCTCACGCAACGGCTGATGCGCCTGGTGCTAGGCCTATGCTGGATCTATCAGGGCGTAGTGCCCAAGCTGCTGTTTCCAGACACTGGTGAGTTGCGGATGGTACAGAGCCTGGGATTTTCACCAGCCGCCACTCACCACGTTGCGCTTGCAGTAGGAATAGGCGAAATACTCTTTGGCCTACTATTCTGGGTGCTGCCGCGAGGTGGCCTACAAGTGGCCTATTGGTTGAATATAGTGGGCTTACTGGGCTTAGGTATAGGAGTGCTGGTTAGTCAGCCGGCAGTGTTTTCGGCCCCTTTCAACCCGTTCTCGCTCAACCTTTCGATGATGGCGCTGGCCGCCGTAGGCCTGCTCACGATTCCGGATGAATAACCAGGACTGAGCTGTGGTCAGCGTCAGACACTTCCATAATCTATCGATCTTTTTTAACACTATCCGGATGAAAAGCACTGCCATATCGGCTCATTTACAGCTTACGCCCAGCCAGCGCTACGTGGAGCTGGCGCGCCCCTGGGTACTGGCCGCCCTCTATATAGGCCTGGCCATGGTCGGCTGGTGGTGGCTGGCCGTGCCGGTGGCGGTGGCCGTGTGCCTGGCGGCTTTTGTGCAGATGCACGATGCCATGCACAATGCGCTAGGCCTATCCAAGCCCATTAATGAGCGCATCCTGACGATGAGCGGCCTGCTCATTCTGAAAAGCGGCCACGCCCTGCAGGTCACGCACCTGCGCCACCACGGCCGCTGCCTCACCGAAGATGACCCCGAAGGCGCCCCGGCCACCTGGAAATTCTCGCGGGTGCTGTGGCAGGGCCCTTGGCATATTCTCATGCTCCGCCGAGAATCATTGCGCATTGCGCCCAACACCCGCCGAATTCAATTGCTGGAAACCGCCTTCACGGTGCTGCTACTGGCGGCGTTCGTGGCGCTGTATTTCCTGACGGGCTCGTTGGCTGGCCTGGTTTATTGGGGCGTAGCTTTCTTTATGAGCGCCACTATGCCCGTTTGGGCCTCTTATATTCCGCACCACGTAGCTTCGCGCAACCCCGCGGCGCGCGCCGCCGCCGCCGTTGCCCAGCTCTGGACGCCGGTGGTGTCATCGTTTGCCTTTCACCACGTGCACCACCACTACCCCCGTGTGCCTACTGCCTTATTGTACCGCGCAGCTGCCGAGCTTCCGGCGCCCCCGGAGAAATTGCATCACCACTAATCAGCAACCAATAGTCTACAATGCAGTAGGCCACCTTGCTGGGTTTTAAACCCAATAAGGTGGCCTACGATACCTTTAGGGTGGTTTATTCGGCTACGTTCTTCAGAGCTCCTTGCCCTTCCAGCACCCGCTCGGCCTGGACAATATGGCGCTGCATGTGTACTACCAACAGCTCCAGCGCATCGGTGAGGCGCGGCAGCAACAGCGGAATTATGGGGTTCGGAATCCTGATGGTGTTGGCATTGACGCTGCGCGTCTGCTCAATGAGGCCTTCCAGCTCATCCAGCTGGCGGCCGAAAACCTCCAGCACGGTGCGGGGCAGGCGCATACCGCTGGGCGCATATTGCTGCGGCGCTTTTACGGCTTTTTCAGAGGCCGGCACCCGCATGGCTTCTGTCATCTTTTTGCCAAAGTAGCCATGTACCACGGTTTCAGCAGGCGCGGAGCCGCGCTCCTTCGCGGCCTTTATTTTCTTGCTCATCACGGGCAGATACAAGCCCCCAATGATGTTGAGATGCTCCAGGCACTGGCCTACGCTCCACTTGCCGGGCCCGGGCCCACGGTTGAGCTGGTCGTCGGTGAGAGGCCGGAAGCGCTGGTCTACCGTTTCGCGCACCTGGCGCAAATCAGCAACCAGAGAATCCAGAAACTCGGTAGTACGGCGGGCGGGTGCAGACATGGCAAGGATGGGAGTAAGTCGGATTGCAGATGTAATGATACGCCGATAGCGCCGTTTAGCCAACGCCACCTGCCGTTAGACTATATAAATAGGCCAGTACAGCGCCTCTCATTCACCTAAGCTTTCTGGGCAGTCGGCCTAGACAGAACCTTTCGACAACAGCCTGAATGAGGCGCTAGGCCACTTGACTAGCTACTGTGGTACTCTTACGAGGCACTGGTAAAAATCGAAGAAACAAGCAGGCGTTATCACCTTATATTCCTGCTTTTCTCCTTATACTTAACCCCTTATTTCTGCCCTTTACTGAAGAAGCAGAACAGTATTGCCTCGGTCCATATCCTTTATTTCTATTTATCCGCTTTCCCCTGATGGTCGCGCCCCGCACTACCCGTCCGAAGCCTGCCACACCTCCTGCGGGCAACTCTTCGCTGCTGGCGTCTTTTCAACGGGCTATGCGCCGCCGGTTTGGCTTCTCGCGCCGCGAAACGTCGGGCTTTGTTCTCCTGCTTCTGCTGATGGTGATATGGTTGTGGCTGCCTACGTTGCTGCGTCCGGCCCTGCCCCACTACGACCCCGCCCCCGACCAAGCCCGCCTCGACGCCCTGGCGGCGGAGCTGGCGGCCCAGCGGCAGCCGCGCACTTATGCCTCGCGCTACCCCCGCCGGCCCTATGCGGCCCGGCCTAGCGTGCCTCAGATAGCCCTGGCCCCTTTCAACCCAAATGCGCTTACTGAACTGGACTGGCAGGCACGTGGCCTACCAGCGTACGTGGCGCGCCGCATTGTGCACTATGGCACCGTAATCGGCGGCTTCAAAGCTAAGGAGCAAATACGCCGCACGTATGGCCTAGAGGACTCCGTGTATGCGCGTTTGGCGCCTTACATCCAGTTGCCCGACCAACTGCCGCCCCGCGAAGCTAGGCAATATGCCAACTCTAATTCTCGTTTTCCGGCCCGCAGACCCTTTGAGGAAACCGGCCCTGGGCACTTTGCCCGCAAGCCCACGCATCTGGCCTCTTTCGACCTGAACCGGGCCGATACGACGCAGCTCATGCAGATTCGGGGCATTGGGCGCGGCTATGCGCGGCGCGTAGTAGAGTACCGACAGCGGCTGGGTGGCTTCCTGCGTGAAGTTCAGTTGGCCGAAATCTACAGCTTCCGCGATGCCCCTGACCTGGTAGATAGCCTGCGCAAATACACGTTTGTGGGACCGGCCTTTGCTCCCGCCACCATCAATATAAACTCGGAGCCCTTTGAGGTGCTGCAGGCGCACCCGTACATGGGCAAGCGGCTGGCCCGCGTGGTAGTGGCCTACCGCCAGCAGCACGGTCCTTTCAAGCAAGCCAACGACTTACGGCAGATCAGAATCATGGATGAGGCTACCGTGGAAAAGCTCCGCCCCTATCTGCGGTTCGACTAGGCCACTCCTGCTCAGATATTCTTAACCGCCAGGGCGAAACCTACCGCGCCGCCCGGTGCGTAGGTGGGCACCAGCAGCAGCTTCTGACCTACGCGGCCCGGCAGCAAACGGGCTACGGCCGGGTACAGCCGCCAAACGGCTTCGGCGGAAAGTGCGCCAATGCTGGCTCCGGCCAGCACATCCGTAACCCAATGGCGGTTATTAAGCATCCGCATGGCGCCGGTGGCCGTGGCAATGGTGTAGCCGCCCACCGCCAGCCAAGGGCGCGTGCGCCCGAACTGCTCATACAACAAGGTCGCCGTCATGAAGGCCTCTGCCGTATGCGCCGAGGGAAATGAGCTGAAGTCTTGGGCATTATCGGGGCGCTTGGTGTGGCTGGTGCTTTTCAGCTGGCTCACTACGCCCGTGCTCAGCGCATGCGACAACCCGTAGATGATAGTGAAAGGCACTACGCCTCGCTCGCCCTTCATGCCGCCGGCGTAGAGCCCGTAGGCCACTACGATGGGCAGGTGGCGGCTGTAATCGTCGAGGGAAGTATGGAAGCGGGGGAAGTTTTCGGTGGTTTCCTCGCGCATCATTTCCTTGGCCTCGTCCAGCACATTTTCATTGCGGCTGAGGTAGCCTAGGCCTATCAGCCCCACTGGAACGGCCGTGTGCCACACTACTGGCCGCTTCAGCCACGTACCCAGCCGGTGCGCAGGCACGGAGCCAGCTGTTCCTGTGCTGTCTGTTGGGGTGGCCGGGGAAAGCAGTTGTTGAGCAAAAACAGACTGCCCCGACAAGGAGGCTAGCAGGATGAAGCAAAAGACAAAACGCATTTCCAGGAAATAAAGTAGCCTAGCTGACCAATAACAAGATAGTAGGTTTACAGAGGCTTTGGTCTGCCGTTCCGGCAAAAAGCCCGTATTTGCTGTCGGCAATGCTCTTTCACTCGGTACACAACCATCTTCTCCGTTGATCTGAAGCAGCGGCCACCCATCTGCCTATGTTATTTCTGCTGCGCGATAAGCTGTTCCCGATCCTCGTCTTTCTGCAGTCCGTCATCTGTGGCTGTAGCTCCGATCAGGGCCGGGGTGAGTTTCGGCAGGTGCAGAAGGAGTACAAGGTGGAGCAGGTAGGGCGCCTAGACCGCGAAAAGGTGGTGGAAAACTCGGGTCTGGAGCTGGCCGATGCCGAAGGCGACCTATGGACCCACGGCGACGGCGGCAATACGGCCCGCCTCTACAAAGTCACGCCCCAGGGCGACCTGCTGCAAACGCTGGAACTTTCGCCGCTGGTGAATATCGACTGGGAAGATATTGCGCAGGATGATGAACAACGGCTGTACATCGGCGACTTTGGCAACAACCAGAACAAGCGCCGCAACCTCTGCATCTACCGTCTAAGCGGGCCCGATTTGCGACAGGTAGATACCATTCGCTTCGACTACCCGGATCAGCGGGCCTTTCCGCCACGCAAAGCAGACCGCAATTTCGACTGTGAGGCGTTCTATTATTACCAGGACAGCCTGTACCTGTTCACGAAAAATCGCAGCAAAAGTCACTGGGTAAAGCAGTACGTGCTACCAGCTCAACCCGGCCGCCATACCGCCCGCCTCGCAGATAGCCTGAAAATAAATACCTGGATTACCGCAGCCGATATCAGCCCCGATGGCCGCCAGGTAGCGCTGCTGGGCTATGGGCACGTGTACCTGTTTCAGCGCCTGCCCGGCCGCCGCCTCTTCGATGGCCTGAAAACGTGCTTGCCCACTGCTACCACAGGCCAGGCCGAGGCGTTGGTTTTCGTCAATAACCAGGACTTCATCTTCAGCAATGAGAAAGGGCGCCTCTACCGCGCTACCAAAAAGAAGTAGTGGCCTAGAAAGCCTGAGCACATAAAAAAGGCCCTTCGCTGGTATAAGCGAAGGGCCTTTTTTATTAGCCTGAGTGATTACTCCGGCCGATCTTCTCCGCCGGTATGCGATTCGGCACGGCGCGGGGCGGCGCCGTAGTCTGGCGAGTCGGGGTTGTCCGTTCGGTCGCTGGCAGCGCCGCCGTAGTTCTGGGCGGCATCCTGCTTGTCATAGTCACCGCGGGAGGGCGAGCCTGCTTGTGCCGCATCGTTAGCCGAGTCGTACTCATCATTATAGGAGCCGCCTTTGGTGCCGAAACCTTTTTGCTCGCTGCCCTGGGCGCTGTTGCCGGTGGCATTGTAGCCGCTGCGGTTGCCTTGGGTTTCGCTGGTGCCCGCCTCCTGCTCTCCGGTAGCCGGGCCGCTGGCTCCTAGGCCAGTGTGTAGGCCACCGGGGCCACCCTCGGGGTGCCCTGGAGTGTAGTCTTCACGCTGATTACGATGATGCGCCTCGGGCTGTGCTTCTGCGCTAGAGGCCCCGGCTCCACCCAACGACGACGTGCCGTAATTCTCGCTGTAGCCTGAATCAGGGCCTTTGGGGGCGGCATTATCATTGGCAAACCCCGAACTCACGGAGGAAGGCTTCTGGGTTTCCGAAGATGGTAACTCCGAACCGTAGCGGCTGCCCATCGGCTCCACAAAACCCGCTGGTTTCTGCTCCCGCTCCCCATCATAACCCGTGGTAGCAGCCGGCGTGTTCAGGGCTCCGGCATAGGATTCGGGGCCGCGGCTGCGCTCGTTGCCGTAGCCGCCCTGCGTGTAGCCTTGGCCCGACTGGCGGCCAAACTCACCACGGCTCGGGCCTTGCAGTTCGTTTTCATCGTGGTTGAAATCGTTGGCGAAAGGCTGCTGCGCTACGGTGTTGGCCGGCGTCTGCAGATTATGAGGAGCCGCTTCCTGGTCTGGCTGCTCTTCCGGCGCCTGGTTATGAGGGAGTTCCTGTCTCATCTCCGACTCGTCCACAAACTGACCGGAAGCGGCCGGGGCCGAAGCGGGCTTTTGCGGGTCAGTATCGGGCGCAGAATTCTGGTTGGGGGAAGTAGGTTGCTCTGGCATGGATAGTAGGCATTAGAATGGGATGCTTAAATTCATACGCACTGCCGCGCGCCATGTTCCTTTCTACCAAGTGCCAGGTTTCCAAAGTTTGGAAATAGGCGTTAGTTTTACCGTATTCTTTCACCCTACAACTATCAACACCTGCTATGAAAACTGGCAAAGTGAAATTTTTCAATGAATCCAAAGGCTACGGTTTCATCGTGCAGGATGAGAATGGTCAGGAAATCTTCGTGCACCAAACCGGCCTGATTCACGAAATCCGTGAGAATGATAATGTATCATTCGAAATTATTGACGGCAAAAAAGGCCAAAACGCTGTTAAAGTAGAGCGTATCTAGCTTTTCCACTCTGCATCCGCCTATTGTTCGCTCCATCTCGAAACTGTACCCCAGTTTCAGGATGGAGCTTTCTTTTTGAGTGGCCTAGGCCACCTCTACGGCCGTTCTTATTGTGTGAGACGGGGTTAGGATTATCGGCGCAGAACAAGGAAAGACCGTAGCCAACCCGGCCTGTCAGACCTAGTTTCCTTCGGGCATACCAGAATAGAAAACGCCGGTGGCAGCCCGCATCCGAAGATACTGCTGGCACCGGCGTTCAAATGGGGCACTGCTGCTATATTCTAGGCCTATTTACTGGCGCCTTCGTGCTTGGAAACCCGCACCCCAACGGCCATGATGCCCGGCAGCTGATCCTGGCGCATATACTGCTCCAGCATAATTTTATAGGTGCCAGTCTGGCTGAAATGCTGATTCGGTAGGGCCAGAAACTGATGGTCGTATATGTCGCCGGTGCCTTGGCCGCGCGGCTCTCCGGTTTTAGGGTCCATCAGGAGCATCTCGTGCAGAAGCCGCGAAATGGGTTTCCCATCGGGGCCCGTGAGCGTATGCTTCACATACAAGTTGTAGTACTCATAGGCAGAAGCATTGCGCACGTTGAAATATACATCGTAGCGCTGCGTGGTGTCCGGAATATCAAACTCAAACGTGGGTTTTTCCTGCACAGCCCACACGTAGGCCTCACCAGACGGCGATTTTAGGTCGGTGTTTTTTTCATACACCTGCCCGGAGTCGCAGGCCGTGAGCAACAGGCCTAGCAGGCCTGCTACCGGCAGAAAGCGGAATACGGCGCGCATAGGCTAAGAAGCAGGGGTTGGAGGAGTGGCCCCACCCGCTGGCCCGCCGGAGCGGGAGCCCCCGCGCCGGGAGTTACGCCCGCCACGCCGCTCACCACCCGGCTCGCCGGTGCCCTTAGCGGCATCGGAGCCTGGAGCAGCATTGCGCGGTGGGCGGCCTTCGCTGTTGCGAGGTGGCCTAGCGTCGCCGGCTGGTGCTTCGCCTTCCGCCCGGGGGGCGTCGTTGCGTTTGCCTTCTCCCCGACCGCGGCCGCGGCGGTTCAGGGGGCGAGCTGCGGCACCACGCGGGCGCCGGGTTTCGCCGCTGCTGCCTTCGGCCGCTTCACCCGCTTCCGACGAAACCGATTCATCCGGCTCGGCAGTAGTGGCTTTAGGAGTTGCAGGACGCGGGGCCTTGGTGCCCGCTGGAGCGGCGGCCGAAGCGACAGGCTTCTCCTTGGTCTTTTTGCGCTTGGTACGCTTCGAACCCTTTATTTTATCGTCGAGACGCTCTAATGAACCTTCCACAATGGCGGTTACTTCGGGCGCCTTCTCCTCCTCGCGCACCGGCGCCAAGAGGTTATCGGGCTTTTCGCCGCGCTTGTTCATCTCCTGTACTTCGCGCACGCGCTCGGTCGGGAGGACCACCCAGTTGTTGTCGCCGCGCACGGCAAACCACATTTTGCGCTTGAAGATATCGGTCTTCTGCAGTACGTAGTCGCCTTTCTCCGTGAGCAAGGGGCGCTGCACCTGCGGAATGTCCTTGAGGGCATCGAGGTATGTATCCAGCTCGTAGTTGAGGCAGCACTTGAGGCGGCCGCACTGTCCCGAGAGCTTGGCGGGGTTCAGGCTCAGGTTCTGGTAGCGAGCCGCAGTAGTGCTTACGCTCTTGAAATCGGTGAGCCAGGTGGAGCAGCACAGTTCCCGCCCGCAGGAGCCGATACCGCCCAGGCGGCCGGCCTCGTGGCGCAGGGAGATCTGACGCATCTCTACGCGCACCCGAAACTCATCGGCCAGGCGCTTGATCAGGTCCCGGAAATCCACCCGGTCTTCGGCAGAATAGAAGAAAGTAGCGCGGGTACGGTCAGCCTGATACTCCACATCGGAGAGCTTCATTTTGAGGCGCAGCTCATCTACCACGGAGCGGGCCCGGAACATGGTGCCCGTTTCCAGGTCGCGGACGGCGTTCCAGCGCTCCACATCTTGGTCGGTGGCCACGCGCAGAATGCCTTTGATGTCCTTGGAATCAAGGGGCACCTTCTTCTTCTTCATCTGCAGGCGCACCAGCTCGCCTTTCAGCGAAACATGGCCTAAGTGCCAGCCATTGCTGGCAGCCTCCACCACCACGGCATCGCCAGTGATGAGGGGCAGGCGGCTGGTATTGCGGAAGAAGTCTTTGCGGCCGCCTTTGAAGCGGATCTCGACGATGTCGAATTCTTTAAAGTCGCTGGGCAGGTCGAGGTCCTGAAGCCAGTCGAATACATTGAGGCGGGTACAGCCGCTACTACAGCTGCCTTTCGAGCCGCAGCCCGAAGCAGAAGTAGTGGAGCAGCCTCCACCGGAGGAGCAGGATGTGCAAGCCACGGCTTGTAGAATCTATAGGTAAGGCGGAGGAAAGGGATTCCGCACGGAAAGGGTCTTGTACAAAGATACAGAATTAGGCGGCGCAAGGCCGACTGCTCTTTATAGAGGCATTTCTACTTACAGAAGGAACATGCGGCCGGCTCACCTCTCCAAAATACAGCGGCCTTAAACGGAAATAATATGGGCTATGGTTTCACTTTTTCGAATTTTTCTCAAAACGGAAAAATTCAATATCCCAGAATGACTCAACCCATCTTTATCTCCTACCTGCCTTTAAATATTAGTATATAATTTTGGCAAAATAACCTCAGCCATTTTGATGATTCAACAATAAATACCTACCTTTTCATCGATCTTTTCACTAACCACAACCAAAACACATGAAAACCACAAGACTACTCGCCCCCCTCGCGATGTTTGCCGTCGCGGCACTCTCGCTTTCCTCCTGCCAGGAAAAAGCCAATGTTGAAGTAAAGAACGAAGTATCAGAATCGACCGTCAGCCAGATTAAGGCGCTAGGTTTCTCGGCCACAGAAGCCAAGAAGGTAGAGGGCGGTGTACTAGTAGAAGGTGACATCATGCTCACCGACGAAATGCTCGCCAGCACCCCCGATTACAAGATGATGCGCGTTGGTGAAGATGAGCAGTACCGCACCACGAACCTAGTAACTGGCTTGCCCCGTACCATCACGGTTCGTGTATCGACTACCTTGCCTTCGGCGTACGTTACCGCCGCCGACGAGGCTATTCGCCGCTACAACGCTGAAAACCTCCGTATCAAGTTCTCTCGGGTAACTTCTGGTGGCAGCATCGTCCTGACAAAATCTCCATCAGGCGCTAGCTACCTGGCATCGGCTGGCTTCCCATCGGGTGGCAATCCTTACAACCAGGTATTGGTAAACTCTGATGCTTTGGGCACCAGCTACGCTACTACTACTATCGCCTCGGTACTGGCCCACGAAATCGGTCACTGCATCGGCTTCCGCCACACCGACTACATGAGCCGTCAGTATAGCTGCGGTGGCTCGGCAGTAAACGAAGGTGCCAGCACGGTTGGCGCTATCCTGGTCCCCGGTACTCCTTCCGGTCCTGACCCGAACTCCTGGATGCTGGCTTGCATCGGTACGGGTGTAAACCGTCCGTTCAACACCAACGACCGTACGGCTCTCAACTACCTGTACTAAGCCCTAGGCCACTTGGCCCACTGCTTACCCAAAGCCCCGCCTCAGCTGAGGCGGGGCTTTTTGTTGTGCCTTATACTCGTGGGCCTGCGGGCTGATGGGCCGTATCTGCCAAAGCTGGAGGGGCTTGTAGGCCTATTATTTATGTCTTTTACTTCAGACAAGCAAGAAAACCATCATGCTGAACGCAGCCGAAGCATCTGGCCAGAAACTAGCCAGCTGACCACAGAACGCCAGCACGCAAGAAGCATCGGCAAGCTCCGCATGATATTAACCGTGGACTTATGGCCCGTTCTAAACCGCATCAGTGGCAGGCCTGACTTACCTTCCGCCGTCTCGCACCAAGTATAGAGTGGCCTACAGCACTAGGATGCGGCGCGTTTGCTCGGGGCCATTGCCCGCGCTTATCCGGAGCAGGAAAGTTCCTTTGCCGAGTATGGGCAGCACCACCGAATTAATGGTCCCGTCGGCCTTCACTTCGCCCCGAAGGCGGCCTAGCATATCAAACACGCGCACGCGCAAAGCCTTGTCTTTGGGGCCTACCACCGTGAGCGGGGCGCCTTGCGCGGCCGGCACAGGGTACACTAGCACATCATTGGGGCGCACGAAGAACACCTCCTCTACGGCACTATAGTACACGCGGCCTCCATCGGCCTCCAGCTTAGCGCGGTATTCAGCCCGCCCAGGTACCGGGGAAGCATCGGTGAGGGTTTGGGCAAGGGCAGCGGGCACAGTCTGGACGGTGCGGAACGTGCCATCAGCTTCGCGGCGCTGCAGCTGCGTGGTTTTCAGCCGGAAAGTAGTGCCCAGCTGCAATTGCAATCGAACGGTATCGGACACCAGCTGCTGTGGAATGAAGGACCGGATATAGCAGCCATAGGCTTCCTGCCGGATATTGGGCGTGCTGCCACGCTCTCCCACTAGGCCTTGCACCACGGGTGCCACAGCGTAGTAGCCGCGGGCCACCTCGCCGGGTGTCAGGAAGAGCACCGTGTCTGGCAAGGTTCGGAAAGGCTCCAGTTGGGTTTCCCCCAGCACATATACCTGGTAGTGCGTGGCGCCGGGCACACGGGCCCAGGTCAGGAGCGTTTCTTCGGGGCAGTTGTAGCCGACCTGCAGGGCCAGCGGCCGGGCCACAAAGAACGTATCCGACTCATAAGAGGCCGCCCCGGTGAGTAGCCGAACCTGCATGGGAGCCGTCGTATCGGGCGTAGACCACCTGAAGTATTGTTTCGCCAGATCTATAGACGGGCTGAGCACCTGCCACTGGCGCTGGCCTATCGGCCGATACTCCAGTCGGGCGGCCGTGGCCGGGCCGGCCCACTGCCAGCGGAGCAAGGCAATAGAGGCAGCGGGCAGGTTACGCGCCGAGGTGGGCTGCGTCCAGGAAAAGAGTTGCCCAAACTCGTAGGCCACACTGAAAGACTGTGGGCCCTGCGGCACTTGGTTGCCACCCACGTGCAACTCATAAATTCCGGGGCCCGGCACGTCCAGCGTGATTTGCTCGGCGTTATTGAGATGGTCGGGACGGCGGCGGGCCGGTAGGCGCAACGAATCTGGGTGCGCATAGCTGCTCAGCGTCCAGGGGAGCCAGCGCTGCCCATCAGTGGGGCGCACGAGGGTAAGGTCGAGGTCGTTGAGCAGGGCGCGTGAGGCATTGGCCGCAGCTGCGGGGTCAGCCCATGCCAGCGTAACTTTCAGGTGCTGCGTGCCCGCTGGCACCGTTATCTGCAACACCTGCTCCTGCCCCTGGCCTACGCTGCCTTGCATAAACCGATTTTCCAGCATGGTTTGCACGGCTCCCAGCGCATCGGCCTGTCCGTAGCCAGACTCAAAATCAACGGCCGGGCGGCCAGCATCATCGGCACTGTTCAGGAGTACGGCTTTCACCAGCGCGGCGGGCGGCACGCTGCCCTGCTTCTCGCGGTAGGCCTGCTGCACCAGGAGGCTGATGCCCGATACTAAGGCCGCCGCTTCCGAGGAGCCACCATCGCCGTAGGCCACCAGCTCCGGCTTTATGCGGCCATCATACGCCGGACCCCGAGAACTAAGGGGCGAGACCTGGCCTAGCGCATCGGTAGCCCCTACCAGCAGCACGTTTTTGGCCATCTTAAACTGCCCCGTCAGGTTGGCCACGGCAGCTAGGCCACTGTAGGGGCCACTGGAGCTGGTTTGATTGCCGGAGTTGCCGGACGAAAAAACATGCAGCAGCGCCGGATACTGCCGGGTTTGCTCGTCGTAGGCCTGGGCTTCTAGACCATAATAATTTTCGATGCCGACTCCGTAGGAGTGATTTTGTACCGTTACGCCCTGTTGCGCCAGCACAGCGCCATCATCAGGCAACAGATTGCTGTAGTCTGATTGCGCGATGCGGGCCTGCCAGGCGGCTCCCTTGCCATCCGGAGAGGAATTGCCGCCACCAGCAATCAGGGTAGCCATAATGGTGGAGTGCGACGACTGCATAGCGGCCTTCGGGTCGGGGTTCAGTAACCGCCCTTTAAAGTCAATATCCTGGATATCGAGGGGGTTTTCCTTTATTGAAACCGCTAGGCCACTGCCCGTTAGGCTGGGGTAGCGGCTATGCACGGGGCTCACCTTATTGAGACCAAAATCGGAGCCACTGAGCCGGATTTCGTCGTGAGCCTGCCGGCTGGCTTTGTCCACAAAAGTTATCCAGGGGCAGGCGGCTAATACTGACGGGCTCGCACCCTGCACCCGCAACAGGGCCGGATGATGCGGTTCAGCGGTTACCGTGGCTTCGGGTTTCTCACGGGCCAGCCACTGCCGAAACGCGGCTGCGTCAGATACGCTTACCCGTACTGTGTGGGGCGCTCGTCCGGCCAACATTCCTGGGGCTATGCGGCGGCTTATCGGCGGCGTGGGGGTAGTTTGGGCTTTGCTGATGCCGGGCCAGGAGCTCACGGCAATACTGCAAACCACTGCAACCAGAATACGACGAAAAGCCCGGCAAGCCGGAAAAGCAGCAGACATAGCAGGAGTTTAGTTGTGGCAAGGACAGGGCGGCAGATGACCCAAGGTCATCCTTTCAAATATAGACATAATTGCCCTTCGGCGCAGATGCCGCTTCTCGGCCACACAACAAAAAAGGCTGACTAAAAAGCCAGCCCTTTTTGCACGGAGTCAAGCCCTTACTCACGGCTTCAACTCCACTTTTACCTGAATATATTTATCAGCTATTGAGCCCTTGCAGGCTTACCCCCTAACGGCCCAAGCCGGGTCTGGGTTACTGCACAACTGCCTTTTGGGCGTAATATTCGAGCCTGACTTAGTTTTTCCGAAGATGGAGCCGGGCTCTAAACCGGTTATTTTATAAATGATACACCTGTAGGCCACTGCCCGTGAAGACATAGGCATACTGCTCGCCCATCAGCACCTGCCGGATACTGCCGGGCTGTGCTGCCGGCAACGCTACGGTGCGCTCCGTGAGGTTGTAGAGGTGAAAGAAGTGCATGCCGTCGTTGGCCAGAAAATACAGCTCGTCGCCGCGGAAGCCGATGGTGCTGAGGCCGGAAAAAGGCAGCTTCTTGCGGTAATTACCAAGGTTATCGAACACATAGATCCCGTTGTTATGATCGACGAGATAGAGGTTGTTCTGGTATTCGCGCAGAAATCGAAAGTCGGGGCGGCTGCGCCCGATAAGAATATCGAGCGGCGTGGTGATGGTGAAGCGCCCCACCGAGGCATCTAACTGGCGCAGTGTCAGGTCCGATTCGTTGAGGAGCCAGTACCGGTCGTCGGGGGCCAGGGTGGCGGCGCGCACCATGCCATCGAAAAAATCGAGCAGCGTGAGCTTCGTGATGGGCGCCATAAACCTATCGAGCAGCACTAGCTCCTGCCGGTCGTCATAAAACACCAGCACCTTGGTGGTATTCCAGGCCTCTACCTGCGCCGTGTGGCCCGGTAGCGGTGGCGAGAAGGTGTTCAGGGTCTGCCCATCGGGGCCGTATTGATGGAGGTTGTTTTGCCCATCGGTTACGTAAAGGTTGCCGCGCCGGTCCAGGGAGGCGGGGCCAGGCTGGGCCAGGGCCACAGTGCGCACCAGCTGCCAGGCGCCAGGCTGGGCGGCCTTGGTATCGGCGGGAACCGTCAGGACCGGCGAGGCCTGCGCAGCCGGCGCCACCGAGCCGGCCGCGGGAGCTGTGGTTTGGGCTAGGCCACTAACGGACACCGTTAGCAAGCCAGCCGCCAGGGCCAAACGCAGGACGCGGTCTGTAGGCCACTGGCTTAGGCGGCGGAACTTGCGCTTATCCGTTCTCTTTATCGAAATGCCGCAGAACCAGTTCAGAACCATCATAGACACCATAGGAGCAATAATTGACCCACTCGCCTAGGTTGATGTAGCGGCTGCCGGGGGCCACCGATACATCAAGCGGCAGGTGCCGATGGCCGAAGATATAATACTCGTGGTGGTAGGCCTGCTCTATCTCCCGGCAATAGGTCAGCAGCCACTCGTCTTCCCCGAAATAGGTGCTGTCGGCTGCTCCATTTTGCAGGCGGCTGTGGCGGCTCCAGCGGTTGGCTATCCCAATACCTACGTTGGGGTGTATTCGCGCAAACAGCCACTGCGCCACCGGCGAGGTGAACACGCGCTTCAGCAGCTTGTAGGTATGGTCGCCGGGGCCCAGGCCGTCTCCGTGCCCGATGTGGAATAAGTGGCCCCCAATCCGCTGGCTGATGGGGTTGCGCAGAATCGGAATGCCGAGCTCCTTCGTGAAGTAATCGAACATCCACATGTCGTGGTTGCCGGTGAAGAAGATAACCGGAATGCCAGCGTCGGTGAGTTCGGCCAGCTTGCCCTGCAACCGGATAAAGCCGCGCGGAATAGCGTGCCGGTACTCAAACCAAAAGTCGAAAATATCGCCCAGCAGGTAAATGGCGGCGGCATCTTTGGCCGCTTCGGTTAGCCAGCGCACAATGCGCCGCTCCCGCTCCAGGGAGCGGGCGGCATCGGGGGCGCCTAAGTGAAAGTCGGAAGCGAAATACACTTTGCGGCCGGGCGGCAGCGCAAGATCAGGTAGTTGCGGCGGGCGCGTCATCCAGCAAAAACAACACAATGCTGCGCGGGCCGTGGGCTCCGAGTACCAGCGTTTTTTCAATATCGGCCGTCCTGCTCGGCCCCGTAGTCAGGGAAATCATAGAAGGCAGGTGGTCGGCCCCATACTTCTGCTGCACCAGCTTCAGCGCGTCCCCAATGTCGGCCACTACCTGGGAAGTTCGGGCCAGCACCAGGTGCTGATCGGGGTAGATGCTGAGGCGGCGGCCGCTACTGCTGGCGGCACTTACCAGCACGCTGCCAGTGCGCGCCACCAGGGCTTCGCAGGAAGTCAGGCCGGCGTC
This sequence comes from Hymenobacter gelipurpurascens, assembly GCF_900187375.1. NCBI lineage: Bacteria > Pseudomonadati > Bacteroidota > Cytophagia > Cytophagales > Hymenobacteraceae > Hymenobacter > Hymenobacter gelipurpurascens. Next base: position 465,006 of record NZ_FYEW01000002.1, read on the forward strand.
GGCGTGAGCCAGAAATTCCGTTTCATCACCCTGAAATACTAAGTCTCCTGCGTGCAGCAGCTTTTTCAGCTCCGGCTCCCACACAAATAACCGCTCCAGGCCTTTCTCCTTTTTATAGGTGAACAGTTGGTCGTAGAAGTGCTCTTCTGACTCGCAGAAGTAGAACACACCCCCTACCCGCACGAAGCTTTGGGCGAAGGCAATGGCCAGATCATCCTCGGGGCCTGGCCTAGGATGCAGGGGCGCGCTGAAATCGGGGCGGGCAGGTTGCTCCGCCGGCTTCTGCAACGACTCGCGGATGCGGCGCAGGATGATGTCGCGGGAGGTATCGGCCATGGCGCAAAGGTAGCAGTTGGCAGGAAGAAGCCGCGGTGGTTGCAGCATTAGTCTTAGTAAGGGTTGGTTTGCTTATCTTCGACAAACTTTCCTTTCTTATTCCATGCTACTACAGCGGTTATATCCTCTGGCCTTTCTAGGCCTCCTTGCCTTTAGCTTTACGGGTTGCGACGACAACTCTCCTACTCCTACCCCGGTTGTACAGGCCACGCAAAATGTTATTGTGAGCTTCTCGATGAAGGGGTTTGCACAGTCCAGCACCATTGGCAGCTTTGGAGTAGCCAAAACGCAGGCAGAAGCGGAAGCCAAAACCGGCAGTGAGCTGACGGGCACTATCACGTGGGCCGAAACAGGCGGCGGCAAAGAGCCCAAAACATTTCAGTTGCTGAACCGAGTTAAAGGTGAGAAGCTTTGGGTGTACGTAACAGCCGATAAGCCCCTGACCACGGGCCAGTCCTTAACGCTTACTGCTCCCGTCACGCAGTCGGCTACGCTCAATCCTGATACGCCTAATGGAGTAATTGTAAGCCAGATTACGATCAACTAAGTGGCCTAGGCTTATAAGCAGAAGGGCCGCCCAACTTTGGGTGGCCCTTCTGCTTATAAGCCTAGGCTACCCGGAAAGCATCCAGGAAATTATATATTTTTTATTGTATATTTAATAACACCTGATAGCAGCCACTGCTTTCTATTCCGCTCAGTCTCATGCCATTCTTCGCACCCTTCGGGCGGCGGGGCCGCCTCTTCTCTGGCACCGGCAGGCGGCAGTATGTCTGGGGCTTGTGGCTGTTGCTGCTGTTTTCATTTTCGCCAGCCCCACCTGATGCCCCTAAAAAAGGCCTCAAGACGCGCAACGTTATCATTGTTGTTATTGATGGGCCGCGGTTTTCCGAAACCTGGGACAGTATACCGGGGCTTATTCCAAATATGGCCACCCGGTTGAGGCCTAGAGGGGTTTTTCTGCCTAACTTCTTCAACAACGGGTTTACGTATACCAACTCCGGCCATGCGGCCATCACTACGGGTATCAATCAGCCCATCGATAATTTTGGCCAGGAGTTGCCGCAGCAGCCGTCCATCTTCCAGTGCTGGCGCAAAGCTACCGGCAAGCCCGCCACGGCGGCCTGGCTTATTACCAGCAAAGACAAGCTGCATATTCTGGCCAATACCCTGAACCCGGAGTGGAAAGACCAGTACATGCCTTCCATTGATTGTGGCATTAGCGGTCCTGGCAGCGGCTACCGCTCCGACTCCCTGACGCTAATAGCTGTCAAGCGCATCCTGACGGAGCACAAACCCAACTTAGTCCTGATCAATTTCATGGAGCCCGATGGCTTTGCCCATGCCGGCAACTGGCCGTTTTATCTGCGCGGCATTGCGCGCGATGATCGGTACGTGATGGAGCTCTACAACTTCCTGCGCCGGAGCAAGACCTACCGAAACAACACCACCCTACTTATTACCAACGACCATGGCCGCCACCTCAATGGCATCGACTCGGGCTACATGGAGCACGGCGACGACTGCCTGGGCTGCCGGCATATTAGCCTCCTGGCCCTGGGCCCCGATTTCAGGAGTGGCCTCACGCTGGCAGAACAGCATACATTGGTAGACTTGGCTCCTACCGTGGCCTACCTACTGGGTTTTCCGTTTGAGCAAAGCCAAGGAAAGCCAATGCAGAGCCTGATGAAGCGCTAACCCTTTTAGCCTCGCGCCCGGAGAAGGCGGAGTTGCATGTGCGGCACCCAGCGTGGTGCGCCGAAAGACTATCTGCTCAAAGGCAACTTCTTTACTTCTCTTGTCATGACAAGGGTGCTCTACTCTGCATTTCGCCTTGGCTTTCTGCTTTGGCTGTTCTGGCTGCCTGGGCCAGTCCGGGCTACTATGCAGAGTGCGCCTGCCCAAGGTACTCTGGCCCAGGAACTCGCCGGCGAAAATCCTTTTTTCACCAGCGAGCAAGAGTTCCGTTTCACGCTCGTGCTTCCGATAGATGATATTCTGCGTGACCGGGGAGCCAATCCTGCATTGCACGCTGCTACACTCCTGTATCAGGACGAAACCGGTAAAAAGACCTCGCTACCCGTGCAGGTTCGGGTTCGAGGAAACCGAAGAAAAGACCCTACCGTCTGCGATTTTCCACCACTACTCATCAGCTTTCCAAAAGCCTTTAGTGCCTCCACTCCTTTCGGGAAAGTGCAGGAGCTCAAAATGACGACCCACTGCCTGGAGGACAGCTATGTGCTGCGGGAGTACCTGGTGTATAAGCTCTACAATGCGCTTACTACCATGAGTTTCCGGGCCAGGCTATGCCGGGTTACCTACCAGGATGCCAACGGCAAGCGCAAATCTGCGGAGCATCAATCATTTTTACTGGAAGAGGCCTCGGCTATGGCTCTGCGCAACAAGGCGACTATCATTCCCAAGCTCTTCTTTATTGGCATGCAGCACACCGACCAGCGCAAGATGGCAATGGTAGCCTTCTTCCAATATATGATCGGGAATACAGACTGGTCGGTACCTTATAGGCATAATATCCGACTGCTCTCCCCCGATAAAAATGCTACCTGCATTCCGGTACCTTACGATTTTGACTATTGTGGCCTAGTGATGACGCCCTACGCCGAGCCTCCACCGCAACTCGGTATCACGTCGGTGCGGCAGCGGCTTTTTCGGGGCTATGGTTTCTCAGAAGAGATTTACAAAGAAACGCGCACACTGTTCAATGATCATCAAAAGGCCTTTTACAACATATATGAGCTGTGTCCTTATCTAAGCAAGGATGAAAAGCTATTTGCTTCCCGGTTTCTGGAAGATTTCTACAAGACTCTGAATGATCCGAAAGATTTTGAGCGCAACATAGTGCGAGTGGGGCGCCGGAACGAGAAACAGTACACCAACATCAAAGGGCTTTAGTAAGTAGTTAGAACATATGGCATAAAAAAAGCCAGCCCATAAGGGCTGGCTTTCAATTTCTATAAGCGGAGCAGCTATACTGGCGTTACGGCACTGCCGCTTGGCTCCGTAGGTGCATTCGAGGCTCCTTGCTGTCCGTTATCAACCCCGGGCAGGTTCAGCTCCGGCAGGTCGTTGCCAAGGGGCAGCGGGTGCTCCTGCTTCAGCTCGCTGAGGGTTTCGCTACGGTCAGTACCGGCCATGTGGGCCTGGTAAGTCGTTTGGCTATCGAAAGGACGAGGACCTACTAGGCGAACCAAGTCATCCTGTTGCAGAATCTCTTTCTCCAGCAACTCCTTGGCAATTACTTCCAATTCATGACGGCGCTCCGTGAGAAGCTCCTTCGTGCGGATGTAAGCGCCTTCGATGATACCACGTACTTCCTCATCAATCATCTGCGAGGTAGCTTCCGAATACGGCTTCGAGAAACCGTACTCATTCTGCCCCTTAGAGTCGTAATAAGAGATATTGCCGAGCTTGTTGTTCATGCCGTACATCGTCACGATGCTGTAGGCCATCTTTGTGATACGCTCCAGGTCACTTAGGGCACCAGTCGAGATTTTACCGAACACCAGCTCCTCGGCAGCGCGGCCACCCAGCGTCATGCACATTTCGTCCATGAGCTGCTCGGTGTTGTATAGGAACTGTTCACGGGGCAGATACTGGGCGTAACCCAGTGCCGCCACGCCGCGTGGCACAATGCTCACTTTCACCAACGGGTCAGCGTGCTCCAAGAACCAGCCAGCAATAGCGTGACCAGCTTCGTGGTAGGCCACTATGCGTTTCTCGCCAGGGCTGATAATCTTATTTTTCTTCTCTAGGCCACCAATGACACGGTCAACAGCGTCCGTGAAGTCCAGCATAGTCACCATCTTCTTGTCGCGGCGGGCGGCAATCAGGGCAGCTTCGTTGCAGACGTTGGCAATTTCGGCACCGGCAAAACCAGGCGTTTGAGCGGCCAGCTTCTTAGCTTCCACATCGGGGCCCAGCGTCAGTGGCTTCAGGTGCACGTTGAAAATCTCCGTGCGGCCATTAATATCCGGCTTGTCAATAGAAATCTGACGGTCGAAACGACCAGGACGCAGCAGGGCCGAGTCCAGCGTATCGGGGCGGTTGGTAGCGGCCAGGATGATAACACCCGAGTCGGTACCGAAACCGTCCATTTCCACCAGTAGCGAGTTCAGCGTGTTTTCGCGCTCATCGTTGCCACCGGGTACGTTGCCACGTGAGCGGCTCCGACCAATAGCATCAATCTCATCGATGAAGATGATACAAGGCGCCTTGGCCTTGGCCTGCTTGAACAGGTCGCGGACACGGGCAGCACCCACACCTACGAACATCTCTACGAAGTCAGAACCCGAAAGCGAGAAGAACGGAACATCAGCTTCACCGGCTACAGCTTTCGCTAGCAATGTTTTACCCGTGCCGGGAGGGCCTACCAGCAGCGCACCCTTCGGGATTTTACCGCCGAGGATGGTAAACTTGGCTGGGTGCTTCAGAAACTCTACAATCTCTTGTACTTCTTCCTTGGCTTCCTCTAGGCCAGCTACATCTTTGAAAGTGATTTTCACCTTGTCGCCGCCTTCAAAAAGCGCAGCACGCGACTTACCGATGTTGAAGATCTGGCCGCCAGGTCCGCCCGCACCGCTCATGCGGCGCATCAGGAACCAGAAACCCACGAACAGCAGAATCATGAACCCCCACGTGGTCACGTAGTCACCATAGCTGGTTTCATCGGCCACGCGTAGGCCTACCTGGCGGTCGGCGGGAAGTGTTGCCTGTAGCTTGTCGAGGTCGGCCTTGAAGGTTTTACCGTCCACCACCCGGAAGCTGAACTGAGGACCGGGCTCGTTAGGAACTGTTAGGGGGCTACGGGGTGCCAGCTTCTGCTTGTACTCCGGCTTGGTGAGGGCCTCGCGCTTAAGCGAGACTTTCACCTGCCGGTCGTTCACCAACGAAACGTCAGAAACGTCGCCGGCCACCAACATCTGTTCAAAATCCCGCTGCTTAATTTCAGTTAGGGTATTGCTGCGGTTCAGGTAGATCATCCCGAGGATGAATACTACCAGCCCCGTCAGCACCCATAGCTGCATCCCCGGTTTAGGCGCCGGGTTGGGCAGCATAGGCTTTTTCTTTTTGGGAGTCGTATCAGACATGAATAGTAGTTACTAAGACGAGAAACAAAAGCGGAACACGCCACATGTGCGTTTGTTGGCGTAGATCCCTCTCAGCTACCAAGACGCAACCAGCCGACGTTTACTTTACGGCAACCGCAGTTTCTTCTGCCACGTGCGTAATTTCGGCATCACCCCACAGCTCTTCGAGCGAGTAGAATTGCCGACGGTCGCGCAGGAATACGTGCACTACTACATCTACGTAGTCGAGCAGCACCCACTCACGGTTCATTCGGCCTTCAGTCTGCCAGGGGTTCTGGCCGGTAAGCTTTTCAACTTCTTCTTCTACTGAGCGCGCAATAGCGTCCAGCTGTGTATCTGAGGATGCAGAGCAGATAACAAAATAATCCGCCACAGCATTTTTTAGCTCCTTTAGATTGAGTACTACGATATCGACTGCCTTCTTCTCTTGCATGCCGCGTACTACTACATCTGCCAACTTGTCCGAATCCTGCCGAACCAGGGTACTTTTCATGGGGTATTGTTAGGTTTGAACGTCACAAAGTACGAAAATCAGGTGGACGCTATATCCCCCCAAACTCTCTTCACGGGCCAACAGCTTGTCTGGTTGCCCGAATGTGCCTCTACAAACACGGAGGCACAGATGTTAATTGGCCAAAACCGGGCCACGGATGGCTGCTGCGTCATAACCGACAAACAGACCGCCGGCCGGGGCCAACGCGGCAACCAATGGGAAGCCGCACCCGGCGAAAACCTGACGATGTCAGTGGTTTGGCAGCCTTCCTTTCTGCCAGCTCCCGACCAGTTTCAACTCAGCCAAGCCGTAGCGCTGGCCGTGCACGATTGGGCCACAGCGCTGCTAGGTCCGGATCCGGTCCTGCGTATTAAGTGGCCGAACGATATTTTTTTCGGCACGCAAAAGCTGGGCGGCATCCTGATTGAGAACACACTTAACGGCCCGAAGATTCAGTATAGCATCGTCGGAATAGGATTAAATATCAACCAGCAAGAGTTTGGCGTGCCAACCGCTACCTCAATGGCGCAGCTTACGGGCCGCAAATATTCGCTCCCGGCCTTGGTGGCGAGACTGTTGGAAAGCCTAGAACGGCGCTATCTGCAACTGCGAGCGGGCAAGGTGGGGACGCTCCGCTTTGACTACCTACAGGCCTTATATCGGTACCAAGAAGAGCACGACTATGAGGTAGATGGCCGCCGCGTGCGGGGCATAATCTTGGGCGTAGATGATGCCGGTCGCCTGGCTGTTCAGATTGCGGGGCAGCTACGCCATTTCGATTTGAAAGAAATCCGTTATTTATAACCCATTGATTAATCAGCACTTGCCCTCGACCTATTCGGCTCAACAACAAGATTTTATCTATATATTTGTTCAACGATCCTTACTGCCGCTCGTACTGCTTTAAACCTTCGGGCAACTTTCTGCTCTAAATAGGTATCTGTAGCGCAATACGGGGCTAATTGACTTCCTAAAACGGGCATGGTGCTTGCGTTATGGAGTGTAGAGTGGCCTAGCTGCCATTTTTAAAGTAATTTGCCTTTCCATAACGGCCTGTCTTTCTCATGGCCCGCTTTTCCTGACTTAATGCCATGAACATATTTACTCGTTTACTTTCTCTGGCCTTGCTGCTACTCCTGCAGTTTCCGATGGTGGCTGCCACCGTCAGGTTACAGCAGGGGGGCGTTGCCTCCTGGCACAAGAAGCAGACTACTACCTTTTTAACTACTGGCCTAGACCGTAACTGGTACTCATTTTCGGCTTATGGCATGCCTCGCTTTACTTCTTTCCTGAATGTAGAGCAGGGTGTAGGAGCGGCCTCGGCTACGGTAGCGCCTACTGCAGCGACTCGCTCCCTTTCTCCGGTTCTTTCAGTATATCCTAACCCGGCTCGTGGCTTGGTTACGGTTTCGCTAGGCCAGAAATTCACTGCCGACTATAAGCTGCGCCTCAACAACATCATTGGCCGGGAAGTGCGCACCATCTCGCTGCGCCCCGAAGCCGCTGATGGTGGCATGGCCCTCAATCTTTCCGATTTACCCGCAGGTATGTACTTCTACAGCCTGGTGCTCGATAACAAAGTCATGAGCACCCGCCGCCTGGTGCTCCAGAACTAGGCCTAGGCCACTTCCTGATTTGCTTTCGAAAAGCAGCTCCATCCTGGGGCTGCTTTTTTCTTGTAACTGGTTATCAATTACTTGTTTTCATCAAGAGGCAGACCAGCGCAGCGTATGCCACGCCAGTTGGTTGAGGAAGTTCAATGGGTTGGTTGAAAGCGTTTGCTGCGTTGGTTGATTAGATAGGAGTTGTCTAGCTACTTATTGTCTACTTTTGGTCTTTCACTGGTTTCTTATCTCTGACTTAAAAACCCGTCGTGCTACGACGGGCGGACCTCGCCCCGCCCCACCTCAATCCTTATGCGGAGTTACAAAAGCCTGAATAACCTAGTCGGCTGGTTGGTATTTGCCCTTGCCACCATCACCTACATCCTCACACTGGAGCCCACGGCCTCGTTCTGGGACTGCGGCGAGTTTATCGCCTGCTCTTACAAGCTACTGGTGCCTCACCCTCCTGGGGCTCCTACGTTTCTGCTGTTAGGCCGCCTGTTCTCGTTGCTTTCGTTTGGGGATGTAACCAAAGTATCAGTGCTGGTGAACATGCTCTCGGCCCTGAGCTCGTCCTTCACCGTCTTGTTCCTGTTCTGGATCATCACCATGATGGGCAAGAAGCTGGTGCTGCACCGCCCCGGCATGAACGACGACCGCAACCTGGAGCCTACCACCGGCCAAACCTGGCTGATACTGGGCGCTGGCGCCGTAGGCGCCCTAGCCTACGCCTTCTCCGATTCGTTCTGGTTCAACGCCGTTGAGGCAGAAGTGTACGCCATGTCGTCGTTGTGTACGGCGGCCGTGGTGTGGCTGATGCTGAAGTGGGAAAACCGCGCCGACGAGGCCGATTCTGACCGCTGGCTGGTACTCATTGCCTACGTTATTGGTCTGAGCATAGGGGTTCACTTATTGAACCTGCTGGCTATTCCAGCGCTGGGTTTCATCTACTACTATCGTCGCACGAAAAACCCTACGCTTACGGGCGGTATTGCCACGCTGGCCATTAGCAGCGTGATTGTAGGCCTGATTCTGGCCGGCATCATTCCGGGCCTGCCCACGCTGGCCGGTAGCTTCGAGGTGTTCTTTGTGAACACGGTAGGCCTGCCCTTCAACTGGGGCCTCGTGATTTTCCTGGTGGTGTTTGTAGGCCTAATCTGGTTTGGTTTCCGCCAATCGTTCCAGCGCCGCAGCCGCCTGCTGAACACGGCCATGTTGGCCTTTGTGTTCATCCTGATTGGCTACTCTTCCTACCTCATCGTTCCTATCCGGAGCAGCTACCACCCCACCATCAACGAAAACGATCCGGAGGATGTCCTGTCTTTCGTAAGCTACCTGAAGCGGGAGCAGTACGGCGACCGGCCGCTACTCTACGGCCCGCAGTTCAATGCGCAGCCCGTGGCCCAGAATGAAGGCGCCCCGCGTTACGTGCGCAAAGGCGACAAATACGTGGTGGCCGAGTACCGCCCCGAGCTGGAGTACCGCGCCGAGGACAAGATGCTGCTACCCCGCCTCTACAGCAGCGACCCGATGCACATGGCCTACTACAAAAAGTGGGTGGATATTCAGGAAGGCGTGAAGCCGACGATGGGCCAGAACCTCTCGTTCCTGACGCGCTACCAGATGGGCCACATGTTCTGGCGCTACTTCCTGTGGAACTACGTGGGCCGCGAAAGTGACATTCAACAAGCCGGTATTCTGTGGCCCGGTGCCAGCAGCACCGGTCTGCCCGAGCGGATGGCCGATAGCGAGGCCCGCAACAGCTTCTTCGCTCTGCCCCTGATTCTGGGCATCCTGGGCCTGTTCTATCAGGTACGCCGCGATGGCCGCAACGCCTTCATCGTAGGCCTGCTGTTCCTGTTCACGGGTTTGGCCATTGTACTCTACCTGAACCAGCCGCCCATCGAGCCCCGCGAGCGGGACTATACCTTTGCCGGCGCCACGTTTGCCTTCGCCATCTGGATCGGCCTCGGCGTACTGGCCCTGGCGGATCTGCTCAAGAACGTACTCAAAACCGATACCTCCCGGGCGGCCGTCGCTACGCTGCTGGGCCTGGTGGTACCGGGCATCATGGTGGCGCAGGGCTGGGACGACCACGACCGTTCCGACCGCTACAACTCCGTCGATTCGGCCAAAAACCTGCTGAACTCCTGCGCCCCGAACGCTATTCTGTTCACCAACGGCGACAACGACACGTTCCCGCTTTGGTATGCCCAGGAAGTAGAAGGCATCCGGACCGACGTGCGCGTGGCGGTACTCAGCTACCTGAACACCGACTGGTACATCGACCAGATGAAGCGCCGCGCTTACAAGTCGCAGCCGCTGCCCATCTCGATGGAAAATGCCAACTACGCGCAGGGCACCAACGATTACCTGCCCTACGCTGAAAACCCGGCGGTAAAGGAAATTGATGTGCGTCAGTTCATGCAGCTGGTAAACCAAAACAGCGACCTGCTGAAAGTATCGTACGGCGACGGCTCGAAGTCTCTCTTGTCCTTTCCTTCCCGCAAATTCTACCTGCCAATTGACACGGCTGCCGTAGAAAAAATGGGTATTATTCCGGCTGAGCGCCGCAAGCAGCTGGTGCCGCGCATGGAGTGGGATGTAAGCAAGGGCGCCATCGAGAAGAAAAGCCTCGTGATTCTGGACATTCTGGCCACCAATAACTGGCAGCGCCCGGTGTACTTCTCCAGCACCGTCGATTCGCGCGACTTTATGGGTCTGCAGCCCTACTTCCAGCTAGAAGGCATGGCCTACCGCATTCTGCCCGCCAAAGACCCCAACTACGAGGAGCGTGGCGAAGAAGGCTACGTGACCAACGACCTGATGTACGAGAAGCTAATGAAAACTTTCGCCTACCGTGGGCTGAATGACCCCAACATCTTCTACGACGAAAACAACCTGCGCTTCCCGGCCAACTACCGCGACAAGTTCTCGCGCCTAGCAAATTCCCTACTGGCTTCCGGCGACAAAGCTCGCGCCAAGCAGGTGATTGACAAGTGCTTCGAAGTGATGCCTGACAAGGCCGTGCCTTACGATTACTATGTGCCGCAGTTCATCCCGGCCCTGGTTGAAGTAGGAGAAAAGCAGCGCGCCAACGAAATCATGGACACCATGACAGGCCGCGCGGAGCAGGCACTGGCCTACTACAGCACCCACAACAGCTCCATGTTCGATCAGGAATTCCAGACCTATTTGCTTTCCCTCAACAGCGTAGGCCGCGCCGCCCAACAAATCGGTGACCAGCAACGCGCTACTAAAGCGCTAGGCCTATTGCAGCAGTATATGCCGCAGCGCTAGGCCACTCGCCTGCTTACTGATCAACTCTAAAACGCCAGCTCTAAATTCGGAGCTGGCGTTTTTGCGTTTTAGCCGGCGGCAGCCTGGCGTAGCTAAAGCGTAGCAGGAAAGCCTTTTCCTTTCCGGATTACGGGAGTTCTAGGCCAGTCTTTCTTACTTCTAAACACCCTGATGTGATAACCAGTGTACAATTAGCCTTCTGCCTGTACATTGCCCCTCAACTCCGTGATTCCGTATCTTGGGTATCGGCCCTTTCCTCTCCCGCCTGTGAAATCTACTTGCCTTTTTCTGGTCCTGTTGCTGACTCTATGCGGCCGATATGGTGCTGATGCCGCGCCGCGCCGCGACTTTGCAGAGCAGTATCGGGCTGGTCGACAGATTCTGGTTGATACCCGCCGGGAAGGCGACAGTCTGCGGTTTTTTCTGCGGTTTCCGGGCCGCGCTTTTCAACCGGGCCAGCTACTATACGTGGCTTCCTGGACCAATTATGCAGCCAAGCGCCCTAATTGGCAGCTGCCGGTGCGGCTCCGGCCGGGCCACTTCCGCCAGCAAACGGACGGCGCCTGGGTAGATATTGCCGTGCTGAGCAGCCGCTTGCCCGCCGGGCAACTCATCAGCATTCAGCCCAGCACCATTCTGGCTTCTGCCGCCGGCACAAAGTCAGACGGTCCTCCCCTTTTACCCCCACCTTCTTCTGATTATACGGATGGCGCCTTGTGGCTACAAATCACAACAGCCCGGCTTCAACAGCCTTACATCCTGACCGATTCGCTCGGCCAGCCTTTGTTGCGCCGGTTTGTGCGGGCAAATGAAGTATTTGGGGTGGCCAGCTACGGCACTGATCAGCCGGTACAGGTCCGCCGCTACCCCCTCAGCTCCCAGCCGTCCCTACCGCCCATGTCGAACCCAGCGGCGCGGACCCAGCCCCGCACGCTAGGCCTGTTAGACTCTGCCACCTACGAGGCGGGGCAGCTCCTGCGCCTGACATCCGGCTTGTATTTATTGCGGGCCGGCAGTACAGCGGTTTGGAGTGGCCTACTGGTTGAGGAAAACCAGTTTCCGGAACTCACCAGCGCCGATGAGCTGATTGCCCCGCTTACGTTCCTGACTACATCAGCCGAGCGCAAAAAGCTGTTTGAGGCCCCTGACCCGAAGAAGGCCGTGGATAAATTCTGGCTCGATCTGGCCGGCGGCAACCAACCGATAGCGCGTAACCTGATCCGCACGTATTATGATCGGGTGATGGAAGCCAACCGCCTTTTCTCCGCCCACAAAGCCGGCTGGCTCACAGATCGGGGCTTGATTTATCTGGTGATGGGGCCGCCGGAATCAGTATACCGCGCGGCCGGCGAGGAGCAATGGGTGTATCGCAGCGACCCAGACCGCGCAGCCACGTATACGTTCCGCGCTAAACCCAGTACCTTTGCTCCCGAACACTATGAATTGGTGCGCCGCCCCGAGTACGAACGTCTCTGGTATGCCGCCGTCGAGCAATGGAGAAAAGGAATAACCGTCCGGACCGGCCGCTAAATGAGCGTCGCCAATTTTTTGATTCCGAAAATCGGCCCGTAACGCCGCGCCGTCCCGCTCGCGAGGGCGAGTCGCGGGAGGAACGTGCAGAACGCCGCGACGACCGGCCCGAGCGCCGCGAGGAAGGCAGCCGCCGCGACGACCGTCCGCGCTACCCCCACCGCCCGGCTGCCGACCGCAGCATTGATATGATTTTTGGTCTGCGCCCGATTTTGGAAGCCTTGAACGCGGGTCGGACGTTGGATAAGATTTTCCTGCTGCGCGGCACGAAGAACTCCATGACCCAGGACATTCAGGTGCTGGCCAAAGCGGCCAACATTCCTATGTCGATGGTGCCCGTGGAAAAGCTCGACGGTATCACGAAGAAAAACCACCAGGGGGCAGTGGCCTACGTCTCGCCCATCGATTACATGCCGCTGGACAGCATTCTGGCCGGTCTGTATGAGGAAGGCAAAACCCCGCTGCTGCTGGTCTTGGACCGCATCACGGACGTGCGCAACTTTGGTTCAATTGCCCGGAATGCGGAGTGCTTAGGCGTGCATGCTATTGTGGTGCCCAGTAACGGAGCAGCCCAAATCAACGGCGACGCGCTCAAAACCTCGGCTGGTGCTCTTAACTTGATTCCAGTGTGCCGCGAGGCCAATCTGAAAGACACGCTCACGTTTCTCCGCGAATCGGGGGTGCAGGTGGTGGCTTGTACCGAAAAAACAGATACCAGCCTGGAAACCGGTTCAGTAGACCTCACTGGCCCGCTTGCCATCCTGATGGGCAGCGAAGAAGATGGCATCAGCCCCGAGTACCTACGCCTCGCCGACCACAAGCTGCGCATTCCAATGGCCGGCCAGATCAGCTCCCTCAACGTATCCGTAGCCAGCGGCATTATGCTCTACGAGGTACTGCGTCAGCGGCTGGTAAAAAGCTAACTGGTCTTATTGTCCGATTTTCTGGCCTAGGCCTATAAAGAAAGCCCCTACCTCCTGTGTGGAAGTAGGGGCTTTCTTTACAGGCCTAGGCCAGAAATAGGCTGCTGCGTGCTACCAGTTAATTGTATCCCAGGCCTTTCTTTGATTTGACATCGGCCACGAAATCCTTCACACGCTGCTCTTCCGTGCGTTTGCAGATGAGCAGCACGTTGTCGTACTCGGCCACAATGTAGCCTTCCAGCCCCTGCACTACCACCAGCCGCTCCGATGGAGTTTTGATAACGCATTCTTTCGTGTCGTAGAGCAGGGCGTTACCGTCCACTACGTTCTCGTCGGCATCGTGCTGGCCCATGCGGTGCAGGGAGTCCCATGTACCCAGATCGCTCCAGCCAAAGTCGGCGGGCAGTACATACACGTTGTCGGCCTTTTCCATCACCCCATAATCAATGCTGATGTTGCGGCAGCGGGTGTAGGCCTTCGTGATAAATCCTTCTTCCAGGTCTGTGCCTAGTTCCTTGTATCCTTCATCAAATACCTCGGCAATATCGCTGAGATAGTGGTGGAAAGCATTGATAATGGCATCGGCCCGCCAAACAAACAGACCAGAGTTCCAGAGGAAATCACCACTGGCTACAAACATCTTGGCGAGTTCAAGATTGGGCTTCTCCGTGAAGGTTTTCACTTTGAACAAGCTGTTTGGAAAGTCGCTGGGCTCGTTTCCGGCCGCCATTTTCACATTCTGCGGCTTTATATCTTCATCGATATATTGAATGTAGCCGTAGCCCGTGTCAGGGCGAGAGGGTTGGATTCCGAGCGTAATGAGGACATCATGCTTGCTGGCCGCGCCAATAGCCGTGCGAATTGCTTCACGGAAAGTTTCCTCATGCATTACCGCATGATCGGCGGGCGTTACGACTATCACGGCCTCTGGGTCGCGCTGCGCAATACGGTAGCTGGCATACGCAATACAGGGAGCCGTATTGCGCCCAATTGGCTCGCCCAAAATCTGATTTTCCGGCAGTTCCGGCAGATGCTGCTGGACCAGATCGGTATAGTCGCGGTTGGTTACCACAAATACATTTTCGGGCGGGCAAATCCCCCGGAACCGATCGACTGTGAGTTGCAGCATAGACCGGCCCATCCCAAGCACATCATGAAACTGCTTGGGATGATGTGTGCGGCTAAATGGCCAGAACCGGCTACCGATACCGCCTGCCATCACCACTAAATATGTATGCTGTTCCATTAGGAGAATAGACGCGAGGCCCTACAGAGTTGGAGAGAAATATAGAGTACTACTGAGATAAAAGGCATCAGCACCTGGTATTACAAGTTAAACCCGAAACCTGACCCAATTCCACTTACCGTAATAAGTAACAATAAATGTAAAATAATCAATATTAACTATTAAATTTTCATTAAACCAGACCTTCCCGTAGTAAATCGTGCAGATGAATGAAGCCGCTGAAGCGCTCTGCATTTGTTACTACCAGCTGGGTAATGTTGCGCGCTTGCATACGTGCTAACGCTTCTACTGCAAAGTCATCTTCATCAATGGTAACCGGAGCTGGGGTTAGAATATCCCGTGCCGTTACCCTGTCCAGCCGGCCCTCAAACGTAGTCAGCATGCGGCGCAAATCCCCATCGGTGATGATGCCAATAAGTTGCCCGGCCGCATTGAGCACGGCAGTAGCACCCAGGCGTTTTCCGGATATTTCCAGAATTATATCCTTCAGCGGAGCATCGTCGGCTACCTGGGGTTGCTGATTTTGGCGGCTCAGGTCGCCTACTTTCAGGTAGAGCTCCTTGCCCAACGTGCCTCCTGGGTGCAGCTGCGCAAAATCCTGGCGGCTAAAGGCCCGGCTTTCCAGCAAGCATACCGCTAAGGCGTCGCCCAGGGCCAGTGCTACCGTGGTGCTGGTGGTTGGGGCCAGGTTATGGGGGCAGGCTTCGCGCGTTACAGGAGCATGCAGCACGTAATCGGCTTGCACAGCTAGGTAAGAATCGGCATTGCTGACCAGTGCTGCCAGCGGTACCCCTTTGCGCTTGAGCAGCGGAACCAGCACTTTTATCTCGGGAGTGTCGCCGCTCTTGCTGATGGCAATGACAAAATCTTCCGGCTGAATCATGCCCAAGTCGCCATGAATAGCGTCGGCAGCATGCATGAAAAGCGCCGGAGTACCGGTTGAGTTAAGAGTAGCCACAATTTTGTTAGCGATGTGGGCGCTCTTGCCGATGCCTGTAACTACTACCCTACCCCGTAAAGAGAGTATAGCAGCTATGCATAGTGCAAAATCGGGAGTATTACCGAGACCATCGGCTACCCCCTGAATAGCCTCAGCTTCTTGCTGAAGCACTTTTTTTGCAATCAGGATGGGGTCGTTCTGCTGTTTCAATCTAAATTTGATATCAAATAGACAGCGGAGAGAAGCAAGCAGGAAGCATTTGGTATTATCTCGCGCTACTCTGTACTATCTATCTTAAATTTGTCTAGATTAGGAATGCACCTCCCAGAGTGTGTGCTCCAGTCTGCAACCCCAATCAGCGTAAGTGAGGATGTCTATGCCAGCCGTGAAAAATCAAGTGAAGCAAGGGGCTGATCTGAAAGGCAAGTTAAAGGAAGTTTTCGGGTACGGTCAGTTTCGGGGCGTGCAGGAGGACATTATCCAGAACGTCATTCAGGGGCATAACACCTTTGTCATTATGCCTACAGGCGCGGGCAAAAGCCTGTGCTACCAGCTCCCGGCACTTGTGCTGCCAGGCACTGCCATTGTAATCTCGCCCCTTATTGCCCTGATGAAAAATCAGGTGGATCAGCTGAACGCCTTTGGGGTAAATGCTCAGTTTCTGAACTCGACCTTATCGAAGTCGGAGATGAACCGAGTAAAGAAGGACGTAATCAGCGGCGAAGTGAAGCTGCTCTATGTGGCGCCTGAGTCCTTGACCAAAGAAGAAACCATCGAGTTTCTCAATAAAGCAACTATCAGCTTCGTGGCTATTGATGAGGCGCACTGCATCTCGGAATGGGGCCACGACTTCCGGCCGGAGTATCGTAAGATCCGCAGCATTATTGATGGCCTAGGCGTGCAGGTGCCTGTTATTGCCCTCACGGCTACCGCCACCCCCAAAGTGCAGCAGGATATCCAGAAGAACCTGCAGATGGACGACGCCTCGGTGTTCAAGACGTCGTTTAACCGCACTAATCTTTACTACGAGGTTCGGCCAAAGCACAACACCAAGAAGCAGCTGATCCAGTACGTGAAGCAGCGTAAGGGCCTGGCGGGCATTGTGTATTGCCTCAGTCGCAAGAAGGTGGAGGAAATAGCCGAGCTGCTGCGCGTAAACGATGTGCGCGCCCTGCCCTACCACGCCGGCCTGGACCCGCACGTGCGCATGGCCAACCAGGATGCTTTCCTGAATGAGGACTGCGACGTAATTGTGGCCACCATCGCCTTCGGCATGGGCATCGATAAGCCCGATGTGCGCTTTGTGATTCACTTTGATACGCCCAAGAGTATTGAAGGCTACTACCAGGAAACCGGCCGCGGCGGTCGGGATGGCCTAGAAGGTGACTGTCTGATGTTCTACAGCTACGATGACATCGTGAAGCTGGAGAAATTCAACAAAGACAAGCCGGTTACGGAGCGCGACAACTCCAAGCAGTTGCTGCAGGAAATGGCCAACTACGCCGACTCGGCTGTGTGCCGCCGCAAGCAGTTGCTCCATTATTTTGGTGAGCGGTATCCTACTGATTGCGGATTCTGTGACAACTGCAAGCACCCGAAGGAGCGGTTCGAGGCAAAGAATGAAGTGCTCATGGCCCTCAAGGCTGTGGTGCAAACGGAAGAGCGCTTTGGCCTAGACCACATCGGGACGGTGCTGATGGGCATGAACAACCCGCACGTGGAAAGCTACGGCCATGATAAGCTTACAGTGTATGGCCAAGGCAAAGACCACGACGCCCAATTCTGGCATTCTTTGTTGCGCCAAACTTTATTGGCGGGTTATCTTGAGAAGGATATTGAAAATTTTGGCGTAATTAAAATCGCGCAAAAGGGAATCGATTTTATCGAGGCTCCGCATTCAATAAAGCTCACCAAGGACCACAACTACGAGGAAGAGGTGAAAGAGGAACAGGAACAAGAGGAAGTACAGCAAGCCGCCGGTCACGACGAAGCGCTGTTCGAGATGCTGAAGGGCCTGCGCAAGAAAATTGCTCAGCAGAAAAACCTGCCGCCCTACGTGCTTTTCCAGGACCCGTCGCTGAAGGAAATGGCGACCACCTTCCCCGTGAAGATGGACGACCTCTCCCATGTGGGTGGCGTAGGACAGGGCAAAGCGCAGAAGTTTGGGGCGCCCTTCCTGGCCCTCATTCAGAAGTACGTTGAGGATAACGACATTATAACGGCTGCCGATGTGGTAGTAAAATCGGCCGTTAACAAGTCAAAAATCAAGATTTACATCATTCAGCAGATCGATAAGAAGATGGATCTGGAAGAAATTGCTTCTTCCAAGGGCATTGACATGCGGGAGCTAATGGAGGAGATTGAGCACATCTGCTACTCCGGCACCAAGCTCAACCTCGACTATTACATCGATGGTGTTCTGGACCAGGACCGCCAGGAAGAAATTACGGACTACTTCCTGCAGGCCAGCACCGACAACATTGCGGTAGCCTTAAAAGAGCTGGGCGCCGATGAGTACACGGAGGAAGACTTGCGCCTTATGCGCATCAAGTTCCTGAGCGAATACGCCAACTAACCGCTGCTACTGGCCTAGACGTAAAAGAAAAGCCCTTCCTGACCTGCAGGAAGGGCTTTTCTTTTACGTCTAGGCCAGTAGGCTAGAGCCAAAAGTGATACACCACTTCTTCATGCTCCAGTCGAAAGCCTTCCTTTTGATAAAACTGGAAGGCTTCCTGATTTGCACGCTGCGTAACCACCTGCAGTTGCGGCAGTTGCAAGGCGCGAGCGTAATGCCGGGCCGCCTGTACCAGTTGCCTCCCGATGCCTTGGCGACGGGCGGAGCTATGCACGGCCAGCAAGCCAATGTCGGCGCGCCCAGGGCGTACTTCCAGCGTTACTAGGCCAGTAGCTTCAGCATCGGGAGCGGCCGGGTGCTGTAGTACCAGGCGCGCCTTTTCGCCGCTGAGGCTGTTGCGGAGCCATTGCTCATATAGCTGCTCATACACGCCAGGAGCGAAACCGGGGTCGAGGCGAAAGCGCGACTGGTGGCCACTTTGCCAGGCCAGCTCCAGCAGGCGCGGAGTAAGGGTTTGGGCGGGTACAATGGTGGGAGGCAAGGGTTGGGGCCGGAGGAGCACGTCCTGCACAAAGCGCACCTTCCGATCGGCAAGAAAGGCCTTGGTGGCTCGGGCGCTGCGGTTAGAAATACTATCGTCGGGGTCCACGGACCAGTAGAGCAGCCGCCAGCCCTCTTGCTGGGCCCCACACAGAATAGGGCGCAACTCTGTTTCCGACAACCGGAAACCCACTAAGCGGCCCACCGGAAAGCCCATCAGCTTACTATCCCACGCCTGATGTTCAATCACAAAACTCATAACACATGTATCGGCTATCCAGCATAATTGCAGAAAAGCAAGGTACAGAAAGCAAGAAAGCCAGCCATAACGAATCGTTATGGCTGGCTTTCTGAGCTAGAGCCAGTGGCCTAGGCCACTTACTTTCACAACTTAGCAGTACTCTTCGAAAGCGCCCTGCAAGTTATTAGCAATGCGCATCAGGTCATTGCCTTCAATGTGGTAGCGCTCAATCATGTGCACCAGCTCACCGTCTTTGAACAGGGCGATGCAGGGGCTGCTAGGCGGATAGGGCAGCAAATGCTCGCGCACCTTTGCTACGGCTTCCGTTTCCATGCCGGCAAATACCGTCACGAGCTTATTGGGCTTTTTGTCGGAGCTGGAAACGGCCATTTTAAGGGCTGGGCGGGCTTTGCCAGCGGCGCAGCCACACACCGAGTTCACGGCTACCAGTACGGTGCCGCTCTGCTCATTGAGCACGGCATCTACTTCTTCGGGGGTCATCAGTTGCTCGAAACCGGCCTCTACGAGGTCTTGGCGAATCGGCGCTACCATGTATTCTGGGTACGTGGCCATAGGAGAAAGCTAGGCTTTGAATGAAAAACGAGGGCTAGATAGCTAGGCCTGTCGGAAGTGCAAAATTACGCAAATCCTGCTGCCCAACCATCAGTCAGCCCATCAACCTTAAGTTGCGGCCGGAAGTTTGCGGTTGGCCTCTTTTTTCAAGCGAAGCATTACGCTCAGACCTAATTGGTTTGCCTTTCGACTGGCCTAGATACCTGATTTTCTGCCAATAGCGAATGGCCAGCAACCATTAACTTTCGTAAAAATGGTGTAGCTGGCAGCCTCTTACTCTTTAGTTTTTATTCCATGACCTATTCTGAGTTTCTTGCTTCCCAGACCCAGCCACAAGCTCCGGCCGGACTTTCGCCGCTATTGGAGGCGCTGTGGTATGCCGGCCGCGACGAGTGGCACCACGCCCACGCCATTGCGCAGGACAATGACCACGACCCGCTACATAATTGGCTGCACGCGTTTCTGCATCGCCAGGAAGGTGATGCCGGCAATGCCGCGTATTGGTATCGGCGGGCGGGCCAGCCGGTGCACACGGGTGGCCTACGCGAGGAATGGCAGGCCATGGTCAGGTCTCAGTTTGCAGGCTAAGCCTTGAGGAAGCAACTCAGCAGCTTGCAGTAGGCCTATTCCAAATTAGTATAATCCAACTATATAATAATTAATAGATTAATCAGTCGGGTATCGCTCAATTAAAATTATATTTAAACCGCGTCAATGAAACTGGCGTGTTATCATGTATAAAACCTTACTATTGGCTACGGCCCTGGGCCTTACTGCCGCATCTGCCCAGGCACAGGTTGATACTGTCCGGGCCTCTACATTGCCGCCGGCTCAGTTGGCGGAGAAGCTGTACAATAGCGGGGTGGCGAAGTACAACCAAAAAAGCTACCGAGCTGCCATTCTGGACTTTGATAAAGCCTTGGCGGCAAAGCCTGATTTTGCCAAAGCCTATTACAACCGGGCCACCACCCGCTACGAGCTGAAAGACTATCAGCCAGCCGTGCAGGACTACGACCAGGCCATCAAGCTCGACCCCGCCACCTTCGGGCCATATTTTGGGCGGGCGCAGGCTAAAGAGGCGCTAGGCCAGTCGGCGGAGGCAGAGCAGGACTATGGTAAAGCGGCCGAGCTGAAGACCGATTATGCGCCTTCGTGGTACTACCGCGGAGCACTGCGCTTCGAAAAGGGAGATTATCAGGCGGCTAAAACAGATTTCGATCAGGCCATTAAGGCCGACCCGGCTTATGCGTATGCCTGGCACGACCGCGCCAGTGCTCAGCGCCAGCTCAATAATCTGCCGGCCGCTATTCAGGATTACACCAAAGCCCTGAGCCTACAGCCGGAATTGCTGCCCGCGCTCCTAAACCGCGCCGCCACGAAGCGCCGCGCCGGCGACCTAAAAGGCGCCCTACAGGACTACAGCGACTATCTGAGCAAAAAGCAGGACAACGCCCTGGCCTACACCAACCGCGGCAGCACCCGTTTCGAGCAGGGAGATTATAAAGGTGCCGTAGAGGATTTCTCGAAGGCAGTTGCCCTGAAAGCGGATTACGCTTTTGCCTGGAACAACCGGGCCGCGGCGTACCTCAAGTTAGAAGACTATGCCAAAGCGGAAGCCGATGCCTCCAAAGCTATTGGCCTGAATGCGCAGTATGCTGAGGCTTATCTCAACCGGGGCCACGCCCGCGAAATGCTGCGCCACCCAGACCAGGCTTGCCAGGACTGGCGCAAAGCCGCCGAGCTAGGCCTGGAAGTAGGCACCACTTACGCGGCCAACTCGGGCTGCGGCGCCGAATAGCCGACAGGCACAGCATACGTCTCTGGGCCCGCTCTTCCCCGAGCTGGCCCGGTAGCATCAACTTCAGATTGACCGGTACATGTATAAATACCTACTCGCTTTTCTACTCCTGGCTTCTGCTACGCAGGCCCAGAATGTTGAGTTCAGCAAAGACCGATTTGGCAACGACAAGGACGGACTGAAAGCCGCTCTTAAGGAAATAAAGGCTGGTGATGAGTGGTACGAGATGGACCCACCGCGCTATGAGCAGGCGCTAGGCCACTACCTCGCGGCGCAGAAGTTCAACCCCAATAATGCCGAGCTCAACCTGCGCATCGGCGACAGCTACCTGCACTCCGGCTTTAAGCCACGCGCGCTGGAGTATTTGCAGAAGGCCTACCAACTCAACCCCGATGTAGACCCGCGCATTCATTACCTG
Organism: Hymenobacter gelipurpurascens; assembly: GCF_900187375.1. NCBI lineage: Bacteria > Pseudomonadati > Bacteroidota > Cytophagia > Cytophagales > Hymenobacteraceae > Hymenobacter > Hymenobacter gelipurpurascens. The sequence goes on from NZ_FYEW01000002.1 coordinate 486,631, forward strand.
TTGGGCCGTGGCCTACACCTGAATGCCAAGTGGACCGAGGCCATTGCGGAATACAAGCGCGCTACTCCGGCCAGCGGCTCCAAAAACACGGCAGCTTTCACCACTGATATTCAAAAGAAAATAAGGGAGTGTGAAAACGGCAAGAAACTGGCGGCTAAGCCCAGCCGCGTGTTTATTGATAACGCCGGACCTGGGGTAAACTCGCCTTATCCCGATTACGGCCCGGTTATTACGGCCGATGAATCGGTGATTCTGTTTACCTCGCGGCGCGACAACTCTACCGGTGGCCAGCATGACCCCGAAACGGGTGGCTTCTTCGAGGACATCTACCAGAGCAGCCGCAACAGCCAAGGCGAGTGGTCGGCGGCGCGCAACCTCGGCGACCCAGTGAATACCGATGGCCACGACGCCACCGTGGGCCTCGCTCCGGATGGGCAGCGCATGCTGGTGTACATGGAAGACAACGGCGGCGACCTGCACGAGGCCGACTTGCGTGGCGTGCAATGGCGCAAACCGCAGAAACTGGGTTCCCGCATCAACAGCCGCTCCCACGAGTCGTCGGCGGCCTACACGCCCGATGGGCGCAGTCTGTACTTCGTCACGGACAAGGAAGGTGGCCTAGGCTCGCGCGACATCTATAAAATTGAGATTGATGGCCGTGGGCAAGCCGTAAACCTGGGCTCCACCATCAACACCCAGTACGGCGAGGAAGGCGTTTTTCTGCATCCCGATGGCAAAACGATGTACTTCTCCTCGGAGGGCCATAACTCGATGGGCGGCTACGATATCTTTAAATCGGTATACGAAAACGGCAAATGGAGTGCCCCCGAAAACCTGGGGTGGCCTATCAATACGCCCGATGATGACGTGTTCTTCGTGATTTCGGCTTCGGGCCGGCATGGCTATTATTCCTCGTTTCGGGATGATGGCCTAGGCTCCAAGGATATCTACCAGATTACTTTCCTGGGAGCGGAGAAACAGCCTTTATTAAGCCAGGAAGACCAGTTATTGGCATCGCGGGTGCAGCCCGTGAAGGAGACGCTGTTGGCGCCGCCGGTAGCCATTGCTTCCGCCCAGGTAACCATTCTGAAAGGCACCGTAACGGACGATAAAACCAAGGAGCCGCTGGAGGCCACCATTGATGTAATTGATAACTCCCGCAATCAGGTAATTGCCTCCTTCCGGGCCAATGCACAGTCGGGCCGCTATCTGGTGTCGTTGCCTTCCGGTATCAACTACGGCATTGTGGTGCGGCAGGAAGGCTACTTGTTCCACTCCGAAAACTTTGACCTACCAGCCGGCGCTGCCTACTCCGAGGTAGTGAAAGACATTGCGTTGAAGAAGCTGGATGTGGGCGTGAAAGTGGTGTTGAACAACATTTTCTTCGATTTCGATAAGGCTACTCTGCGCAAGGAAAGCACCAGTGAGCTAGAGCGCCTGCAGAAACTCCTGACGGAAACTCCGGCTCTGCGCCTGGAGATTTCGGGCCACACTGATAACGTCGGTAACGCTGCCTACAACAAAGACCTGAGCCAGCGGCGAGCCAAAGCGGTAGTGGATTATCTGGTGCAAAATGGCATCAGTAAAGACCGCCTGACTTTTGCGGGCTACGGCGACACGCAGCCTGTCGCACCAAATACTACCAAAGCCGGACGGCAGCTTAACCGTCGCACCGAGTTCAAAGTGACCGGCAAATAGGCCTAGGGAAGATTTAGCACTGCACAAGAGGCGGCCGCACAAGGAAAACGATTCCTGTGCGGCCGCCTCTTGTGCGTTTTTACATACCTCAGAAAGCCACTTTTCATTGGTTGAACATATAGCAGGATATTTATAGCAATTTCAATAATATAGTATTTAACATACAATATTTTGTTTTACATTCGCCTATTCATTCTCCCCTCATAAACAAAATCCTGTTGCTGCTCATGAAAAAGCTCTCTGTTGCTCTGGTTACGATGGTTGTCTTAGGCTGCACGCACACTGCGCTAGCCCAGCAAAGCCCTGCCACGCTAAAAAGCCAAGCAATGGAAGCTACCCAAAAGCTTGCCGCCCGCATTTCGCTGGATGATGCGCGTACCATGCAAGTGCGCCGCCTGACGTTGGAACGCCTAACGCAGGAAAGTGACTTGCAGCAGCTGTACGCCAACGACCCCAGCATGCTCCAAAACAAGGCGCGCGTGCTGGAACAGGAATACAGCGAAAAGCTTAAGTCTGTCCTTACAGATTCGCAGTATCAGCGCTACTTAGCCCAGCTGGCTGTGGCTCCCGAAAACCAGGCTCTGGTATCAGGAAACACTCGTCCCTAAGCACCGGCAAACCGCCCTAAACGCCCAGAGGACCTGGCCTAGAAACTGCACGCAAGCGGTTCTAGGCCAGGTCCTCTGGGCGTTTAGGGCGGTTTGCTGTTAGCCTACATGGTTGCGCTGAGCCTGTTCGGCGGCTTGCTGCTCCGCTTCCAGCTTGCGCAGAATGCCCAAAGCAAACTGCCACAGATTTTCGTAGGGAATGATCTCAATCTCGCCGTAGGCCTCTCCTGGCTGCGGTGCCACTTTCAGGCGCTCCAGCAAGGGCATAGCCTTTTGCTCGCAGGTACCCGAAACAAAGTTTTCTTTTACCGTGAGCAGCAGCATCCGGAAGAACAATTGGCTGCGCAAGGTTGCGGGGTTGCGCAAATGCCGCTGCTCGTATTTGCGCAAACCCTCCAGGCGCGCCAGGAGACCCTCAATATCTCGGCGCTGCAGAAAATACAGAAACTGAAGAATCAGGATGGCGACGTTGTAGCCCTGTTTGTCGCGGCTGTAGTCTGGTACGGTTTGCACCAATTGGGCAAAGTGGCGCATTTTCACCGGCGACTGTTCCGGCTGCATCAGCTGCAGATAGGCCTCATATAACTCCCAGCGCTGCTGAGCCGCAGGGCGCTGCTTGCGGTAATAGGGGTTGCGGCGCGCCTGCTGCAGCAAGTCGTAGGCCTGTCCATACTGCGCGGCGTGCATAGCCAGCAGCAGATAAATCTCCAGGTAATAGAACCAGTTGCCGGAAGAGTAATGAAAATCCTTGAAGTATTCTTCGGCTAGTTGCAGACCTTTTTGGGCGCGGCGGCACTGCAGGTGTGCATACACGCTCATGTAGTTATTGAAACGCTTATCGAAACGCTTTTCGTTGATTTTTCCAGCTTTACGGGCCTTTTCGGTGGCCGTCGTGAGCCGGATAATCTCTTCGTAGTTACCCGTTAGCTCTTCCCTGGACATTTTGGTCACGTACAGGAAGTAAAATGTATTGTAGCTCTTGGCCTTTTTGTGCAGCTCCTCCAGCCGCTCCAGATAGCTGGGCAATTGCTTTAGAATAAACTGGCGCCACCGCACTTTGTGCTGAGAGAATACTTTTATCTCGTAGTACAGCTGTTCGGCCTCGTCTTCCAGAGCCAGTAGCTTCTGCCATTCGTCCAGCTGCTTGTTCATCACCTTGAACCGCGCCGGATTTCGCATTTCGGCATACAGAATGCGTAGGGTTCGGGCACACATTACGGCATATTGCGTCAGCTCGGCCTCAGTAGCCACCGTCAGCGCTTTTCTATAGAGCTTCTCCGCCAGCTTATATTCCGCTTCGCCGCTTAGAATTTTGGCCTGATGCAACAGGCCTAGGCAGTGCTGCTCATGGCGCCGGGATACCACATGGCGCTCATCCGTGTGATCAAGGAAGTATAAGTGGTTCAGTAACTTCTGCTGTACCCTGGATTTTAGCTTTCGAAAAGTGGTTTGGCTTTTCGCTTCTGTGCTACCATATAAGGTTTTGACTATCTTGTTCTGCGTAATGTTTGGGTCACCCTCCAACAGACGCACCAACTGCAGGTCCTTGCTGGTCGCATTGCGGTCAGAAAAATCCAGAAATGGTAACACCGCCAGTCGGCGATCTGTCACAATTTTCACCAATGTAGTCAGTTCATCCATCTAATAATGGCCTTTTTGAGGTATTTAAGCCCATTATACTAATATCTGCCGACTTAATATCTATGTCACAAAAACGAGACGAATATCCTTTACCTCTTCTTTCTCATGGCCCATCTTTGTAAACGATAAATTATAATTATTTAGGTTCTATTATGTCACAATATTGCTATAAAACGACCTGTATTTCCTCCGCTCTCGAGCGCATAAATGGCATTTTCTGCTATTAGATGACATTTCATCCAAAGAGTTTCCTGGGAAACAGGGCGCTTTTTCACGTCACGTTTACCCGGTTTCTTTCCTTTACGCCGGCTGGTTTGGTCCCCACATTTGTGTCAGTCAATCACTTGAACCACAAATATTTCCCATACCATGTTAAACTTCATCGCCATTGCTCTGCTGCAAGTTTCCAGCCTGACTATTTCTGTTGCTACTATTGAAACCGCTATTGAGAAGCAGGCACCCAAGCAGGCCCTATCTACTGCCGACCACGGCACGAGCGGCTGGGGTGATGGTTACCTGGCGGCCGCAGACCACGGCACCAGCGGTTGGGGCGACGGTTACTTAACGGCAGTTGTAGAGCATGGCACGAGTGGTTGGGGTGATGGCTACCTGGCAGCCACAGACCACGGCACCAGCGGCTGGGGTGATGGATATTTGGCAGCCGCAGACCACGGTACGAGTGGTTGGGGCGATGGGTATTTGGCAGCCGCAGAGCATGGCACGAGCGGCTGGGGCGATGGATATTTGACGGCCTAATATGATCCTCTGGCAGCCGTATGAAAGCGCCACTTTTATTCCAACTCAACTATCTAGTATCAAAACGTGGTAACTTGCCTGGTAGCAATGCCTGTGCAGTTGTCCGTTCATGAATCGAATCCAATCTGGTCTTTTTTTACTACTGTGGAGCGCTTTAGCTGCTTGCTCCGCATCGGTATCATCGGCTCCGGATGCCGTGCGCATCCGGTGGGCCCGAGATCCGGAAAACTTAGACCCTCTTATTGTTAAAACTTCCGGCTCGCTTGAGATCAACAATCTGCTGCATTGCAGTTTGTTGCGAGCCGATGAGCAGAAGGGCGACTTTACGCCTTGGCTGGCAGAAGCACTTCCAGGCGTAACGCGCATCGGCGACTCGCTTATGCTGGTTTCCTACCGCATTCGGCCAGAGGCTACCTGGGACAATGGCGCCCCTGTGCTGGCCCGCGACGTGGCCTTCACCCTGAAAACGATGCATTGCGCGGGCTTGCCGACCGAAATGGCGCAGGCTCGCTTTGGCTTTGTGCTCGATCTGCGGCCCGATTCCACTGATCCGCGCCGTTTTTCCCTGCTGTGTCGCGGCCAGTCCATCGATTTTGTGCGCAGCTCCGGCGACTTCAGTATTCTGCCCGAATACGTACTGGACCCCCAGGCCACTTTGCGGGGCTTGGCCGTAGCCGATATGGGCAAAAATTTGCCCGTAGTTCAGCAATTTGCGCAGCGCTACCTGGCCGCGCAGCTGGCCCGACACCCCGAGCGCGTGCCTGGTTGTAGCGCGTACCAGCTACAAAGCTGGCAACCGGGCCGGCAGCTTACGCTTGTGCGCAAACCCAATTGGTGGGCTGATAAACTGCTTACGCCACCACCCGCTCTGCGCGCTTTCCCGCGTCGCATCAACTTCCAGATAATTCCTGATGCTGCTACCGCCGTACTGGCGTTGCGTCGCGGTGATATCGACTTGTATAGCTTGATGCCGGCGCCGGAATTTGCCCGTCTGCAACAGTCACCAACAGATCGTGAGCAGCTGCGCTTTTCCACCGCCGACTCTTACGAGTGCCTTACGGCAAACTTCAACACCCGCAAGCCCCAGCTGCAAGACCGCTTAACCCGGCAGGCACTTACTTATTTGTTTGATGTCTCGGCCCTCATTAAAGCTACGCAGCTAGGCCAGGCAACACCAAGCATAGGCCTCATCAGTCCGCGCATCAAGCGCTATTACAACGACAGCCTCCCTCCCCTGACCTATAGCCCAGCACAGGCCACCCGATTGCTCAAGCAAGCTGGCTGGCAACAGTCGGAGCAAGGCTGGACCCGGGCTTCTGGAGGCAGCACGCAGCAACTGCGCCTGAGTATCAGTTACCGCGCCGGAGAGCCCGCTTTCGAAACCACTGCTTTGCAATTTCGGTCGGCCGCTGCTTTGTTGGGTATTCCTATTGAGCTGCGCCCAACGGAAGCTTCGCTGCTCAGTCGGCAGCTCTTGCAGGGCGAAACCGAAATCAGCCTGCGCAATATGAATGGCCAGCCGTTTGCCTACGACTTCACACCCATTCTGCACTCGGGCAGCACCAAGCTGTACAACACCACGGGGTTTGGCACTCCTGCCAGCGACCATCTGATTGAGGCCATTGCTCAGGAAAACAACCTGACCAAGAAAGCCAAGCTGCTGCGGCAGTTTCAGCGGGTGCTGTATGTGGAGAGGCCATTGGCCGTGCTGTATTTCCTGCAATACCGCATTGCAGCGGCCCGCCGGCTGGGTACTGTTCCCGTATCGGGGCTTATGCCGGGGTATATTGTTACGGATATTCGACCTACTCCTGTCAAGCCCTGATGCAGTGGAGCCGATACCTCCTGCTACGGCTGGCGCTCGTGGGGCTGGCGGCCTGGGCCATTCTGTCCTGCATCTTCTTACTATCCCGCCTGACCTCCCAGGACGATGTGGTTCGTGCAGCCTTCGACGGAAGCACCTTTAGCCCCACTATCTCAGCCACCGAGAAGGCGCAGGCAGAAAACCGGCTTCGGCAACGCTATGGCCTGGATGTGCCGCTGTTCTACTTTTCCATTTCGCCTGCCCACGGCCAGATTCCACCGGCTTGGCAATGGCATGGCACTCCCAATCAGTACCACCGCTGGCTGACCAACCTGCTTCGGGGAGATTTGGGCACGTCCTACCGCGAAGACGCACCCGTGACTGGCCTACTGGCCGCTGCCCTGCAGTATACCCTGCCTCTTACTGCGCTGGCCGCATTTTTTTCGCTTCTTATCACGTTGGAATTAAGCATTTGGTTGGGCTATCATCCGCGTTGGCGACAGCCGGTTTTGGCCTTTCTGCACGCGATACAGTCGTTGCCGCTGTTCGTTATTGCGCTAGGCCTGCTTCTGTTGCTGGCCAACCCCGATGTGCTGGCGTGGTTTCCGGCCTACGGGCTGGGTAATGATGAGGCGGCCAGCCCGTGGGCACATGACCTAGGCCAGTACCTGTATCACGTGGCGCTGCCTCTGTTCAGTTTGGTGCTGGTGAGTATTCCGGGCCTGATTATCCAGCTGGATGCTTCTATTCAGCAGGAGTTGCCGTCCCTGTATGTGGCCACCGCTCGGGCCAAGGGCGCACCTCCTCGGGTCGTCATCAGAAAGCATATTGTGCGCAATGCCCTGCTGCCAGTGTTGCCGTTGCTTACGGAGCTCCTCCCCAATATGGTGGCCGGCTCGGTAGTGGTAGAGATGATTTATGCGCTGCCCGGTATGGGGCGCCTGTTGGCAGAAGCCGCCTCTACCCAGGATTTTCCCGTGCTGCTGGGCGCCGTGCTGCTGGTTGCGCTGGTCCGCCTACTTAGCCAATTGCTTACCGATTTGCTGTACCAATGGGCCGATCCACGCATTCGGCTTTCCGTATGAGCTGGAAGCGCTCCGTTGGTTTTTTCCTTGCAGTATGCTGGCTGCTTCTGGTGCTCCTGGCTGCCTTTTTGGCTCCTACTACCCTTCCCTCACCCAATTTGCTGCAAACCACCACTCCGCCATTCCAGGCAGAACACTGGCTCGGCACCGATCCGGTAGGCTACGATGTACTGACGAGCCTGCTTAGTGGTGCCCGTTCGGCCATCTTTATTAGTCTGCCGGCTGCTTTGTGCGCTAACCTACTAGGTGGCCTACTAGGCGTTTTGGCAGGTTTTTTCGGAAACACTCGCATCCGGATACTCCGGGGCTGGGTAGTAGCCGCGCTTCTATCGGTGGTAGCGGCCGGAAGTTTTGTAGGCCACTTCTGGGCTTCCCCTGGCTTAGGGGTAGCGGCACTTTTGCTCCTGGGGGCTTTGCTGGGCCGCCTGCTAGGCCACTTGCGGTGGGGCCAAAAACCTGTATTCTTTCCCTTAGATGACGTGGTGCAGGCGCTTATTGGCCTACTAGACTCTGTGCCGCTGCTGGTCCTGGTCCTGACGGTAGCAGCTATTCAGCGGCCCTCCCCTCTTGGGTTGGTGGTTCTGCTCACGGCTACCTGCTGGACTACGCCCGCCCGCGTGCTTCGTGCCGCCACCCTGCGCGTAGTGCCACTGCCTTTCATAGCGGCGGCCGAGGCAATTGGGCTTCCTCCGCTCCGCATTGTGCGCAGGCATGTGTGGCCCATGGTTTGGCCGGTGCTGCTGGTCCGGATTCCCCTTAGCATTGCCCTTATTATCGGCTTGGAAACCACCCTGTCTTTCCTCGGTATAGGCATGCCGCCTGAAACTCCCAGCTGGGGGCGGCTGCTTGCTTCTTCGCGGCTGGCTCCTACGGCCTGGTGGCTGGTTGTATGCCCCGGAACCACTCTATTCCTCACTATATGGAGTTTGCAACGGCTGGCTCAGGAAAATAAAGTGCGGAGTATGACTAGAGATAATGTCACAAAATGAGCACTTTTTTCACAGGCAACTTAGTAGCAAACGCTTCCCCAGCCGGCAACTCTTCTCTCTAGATTCCTGATTAAAAGCGGATGAAACTGAACAGAAGAATTTAAGTCAGTTTTAAGCTTCAATTATTTTATACAGTATATCGGATTAATACAAGTCACAATTTAGAGCAAAGTGTCCTTTACAACGCCTTATTAGGGTGCTAATATTGATATGTGGAACGGCACATAGGAGAAGAGAACCCGTTTTAAACAGCTGCTTGTCAGGTGCGTTGAGTATGGCTTCCCTTTTTTTACAGCGTCGTCGAACGCAGGCTTTTCGAGCTTTAATGCTAGAAGTAGCCTTTCATCAAACAGTTGCGGTAGCAGAAAGCTACACGACTATAGATGGAGAAGTCGTATCGTATGTGGCTGGTGAAGCTGCCATCCGCAACGGAACGGCGGTGCTAATTGGTGGACTGCTCGTCGGAGCGGTTCTGTCGCAAGACGTAATAGATTAACATAGAAATTTTGATTCGGTGCCCCTGCAGCTGCTCGTGGTGCGGCCCGAATCTACAGGTTGTTGCAATAGGTGTGTGAAAATCCCGTGGGCATTGTCTACGGGTTTTTTTATGCTTTTATGCGGGCGTCTACCTCAACCCTCAGCAGTAGCCTAGGCCACTCCTTCCGTCTGCTGGGCCAGCAACGCAATTCCTTCCGAAAAAGAATGGGGACTGTAGGCCAGTTCCTCTTCGGCTTTGCTGATGATAAAGCCAGTGCGGGCCGGCCGTTTAGCTGGCTGCGTGAAGGTGCTGGCATCTACCTTCTCAATCAGGCCGCTATCCAACCCAAAGTAATCGGCCACCTGCAGGGCCATCTGGTAGGGCGTCAGCAGTTCGCGGCCACTGATGTGGTAGATGCCGGTGGCGTGCTTTTGGGCGGCCAGCCAGCACCCTTGGGCAAGATCCTCGGCCAGGGTTGGCGTCCGAAGCTGGTCATCTACCACTTTGATAGGCCTACCGGCGCGGAGCGAGTCGCGCACCCAGAGCACAATGTTGGTACGGCCGTAGTCGTGGGCAGTGCCATATACTAGCACCGTGCGCAGAATGGCCCAGGGCACACGGCAGGCCTGCACGGCTTTCTCAGCGGCCAGCTTGCTTTCCCCGTAAAAGTTAATGGGCCCTGGCAAGGCATCTTCGGCCAGAGGGCCGTGCTCGCCACTAAAGATAAAATCGGTGCTGAGGTGGAGCAGATGAACGGCATTCTGCTCGCAGGCTTCCACCAGATATTCTGTAGCCGTCACGTTCTGCTGCGAGCAAGCCTCCTGGTTAAGTTGGCACTCGTCCACGTTGGTCATGGCGGCGGTATGGATGAGGTGCGTAGGCCGCTGCTGTGCCACTACCTGCTGCACGTGGGCGCGGTCTGTCACATCCAGGGGCACAAACTGCACCTCTGGATAGAGCGCCGCCAGCTTGTTTTCGCCGCGCGACGTGGCTACCAGCTGCACGCCGGGCTCCTTGCGCAGTAGTGCCACCAGCTTTTGGCCCAGCAGCCCGTTGGAGCCAGTCAGAAGGATTTTCATGGAGTGTAGGCCTATCGGTTATGGATACTGGTAGCCATATAGCTCCGTGATTTTCTTTTTCTTCAGCTTCTCCACTTTCACCGTCATCCTGATGTCGGTAGTCGGTCGGTTGCGGTCAGCTACGGGCTGTTGAGCAATTTTATCCACTACCTCCAAGCCACTGATTACCTGCCCGAACACAGTATAGGCGCCGTTTAGGTGCGGAGTGCCGTTGTGGTTTTGCACAATGTAGAACTGGGAGGCGCTACTGGCTCGCTCGGGATTCACCATGTCGCCGCTGCGGGCGGCGGCTAGGGCTCCGTACTTGTGGAGTAGCTCGGGCCGAATTTCGGCCGGAATCATCTTTTGATCGGGCGAGCCGGCGCCATCGTTGTTCGGGTCCGCATCTTTGGAGTTGGCATCGCCGCCCTGAATCATGAAGTTGGGGATGATGCGGTGAAACGTAGTGCTGTTATAAAAGCCACTTTCCGCCAGCTTCAGAAAATTGGCCTTGTGCCGGGGCGTTTGGTCAAACAGGATCAGACGGATATCACCTTGGGGTGTACTGATGGTAACGAGCTGATCTTTTTTGCTTTTCCGAGGGCCTTTGGCGGCTTGTAGGCCAGGGGCGAAAAGCAGCAAAGCCCACACCACCAGCGTGAGGCGAGATAATACCTTCATGCAAAAACAGGATTGAAAACGGATGTGAAAGCGAAGTTACGTGGTTTCGGGGGCTAAGGATAGGTAGTCGGCGCGCAACAGGGCGTATTGGTCCAGGTCGTGGAGGCGACCATCGGCGCCACGGTAATCCTGGCGGAAGCAGCCTTCGTGTCGGAAACCGGCGCGCTGCACCAAGCGGGCACTGCGCCGGTTTTCGGGGCGCAGCTGGCAATAAATGCGGGTAAGCCCCACTTCTTTAAAGGCCCACTCCAGCATTTCCTGCAAGGCCTCCTGCATCAGGCCCTGCCCTTCTACTTCGGCATCGAGCAGGTAGGCCAGCTCCGCTTTCGGGATTTCCCAGGCCACATTGCGCAAACTTACCAGGCCTAGCAACTGCTGCGTTTCGGGGTGCCAGAGGCCTAGCTGGAAAGCATGCCGCTGCTGCCACTCGCGCTGCCGCTCCCGAATAAAGCTGGCGGTATCTTCCAGGGTACGGTTGGCCGCCAATGTTTTCGGGAAGTTGAGGCGCAGCCGCTCGTGGTTTTTCTGCAGCAGCACATGCAGCGGTAGGGCATCAGGAGCACGCCAGGTGCGCAGGTGCAGCCGCCGGGTAGTCAGCAGCAGTTCGGGAGATACATCGGGCAAGCTCATAAGTATCTATAAGTACGCTAACAGCCACGAAGAGCGGAAATTTCCTGCACAATTTTCAGCCATTTTGCGGGCTTCGCGTATGTGGCCCAAGCTCCTCCTTATTTCCTTACTTTTTTCGTATGCCCGACACTCTTACTACTACCCCTCCCCCGCACTGGTTTCCGAAGCTACTGCTGGTAATTTACCTGATTGAGTTTGTGGCGCTAGGCCTGCACCCGGCAGAACGTGGCACGTGGTGGGCCGAGAACATTCCGATTTTTTTGATTGTGGTGGCCCTTACCGTACTCTATATCCGGGGCGTGCGGTTCTCAAACCTGGCCTACGCTCTCATGAGCGTGCTGCTGTTCATGCACACCATCGGCGGCCACTACACCTTTGAGAAAGTGCCGTTCGATTGGTTTAACAATCTTTTTGGGTTCAAGCGCAACATGTATGATCGGGTAGCGCACGTCACGGTGGGGTTCTACGCCTACGCCATCATCGAGCTGACTGACCGCAACGGCACCATCCGTAGCCGCTTCATCAGCTATGCCTTTCCCCTCTGCGTCATCGGTACCATCGCCATGACCTACGAAATCATTGAGTGGATTTATGCCGTGAAAGCCGGCGGCGAAGCTGGCGCGGCCTTCCTGGGTAGCCAGGGCGACATTTGGGATGCCCAGAAAGACATGCTGGCTGATACCAGCGGCGCCATCATCGCCTTGGTGTTGTATGCGCTATTCGGGCGTGGCCCGCGCCGGGAAGTGGCCTAGGCTTATCCTTTTCTATTCCATCAAAACCAGAAGAGGCCTACGCAAATTGCGTAGGCCTCTTCTGGTTTATAGCTGATTACCATTGGCGTCTAGGCCACATTCTCGGCGTCCCGGACCTGCCGGATATCATCCAGAATCCGTTGGCCGCCGCGCGCTAGCACTGTTTCCGCAATGCCGATGCCCAAGCCTTCTGCCTCTGTGGCTGGTGCCGTTTGCTTTTCCTCAATGAACTGCTGGCCATCGAGGCTGATGAGGCCGCCATGCAGATGCACTTTGCCGTCTGCCATAAGAGTAGCCAGTGCAAAAGAGGGGATGCTGCAGCCGCCTTCCATCGTGCGCAGGAAAGCACGCTCGGCTGCCAGGCAGATGTGCGTAGCCGGATGGTCGAGTACTCGTTTCAGTTCTGCTTTTAAAGCGGGCTCCAGGTTGCGCGCCGACTCAATGGCTACGCTGCCCTGCCCGGTGGCCGGAATGTATTGGGTTTCGGGCAGGATGTAGCGAATCAAACCATCGTATTCCATGCGGTGCACGCCCGCGTAGGCCAGTACCAGGCCATGGTATTGGCCTTCCTCTAGCTTGCGCAGGCGGGTTTGCAGGTTGCCACGGGCCTCGGCGGTGGCAGCGTGGGGCAGGAAGCGCTTGAGCATGGCCTTGCGGCGCGTGCTGCTGGTGCCCAATATCAGGTCTGGGCGCTGCAGGTCGAGGCTCTCGTCGAAGCTTACAATGACGTCGTTCACCTGCTCACGCTCCATGAAAGCCAGCAGCTCCAAATCATCCGGAATAGAACTTTGTACGTCTTTGGCGCTGTGCACCGCAATATCAATATGGCCCGTGCGCAGGCTTTCCTCTAGCTCTTCCGTGAATACGCCCTTCGCGCCAATCTTATCCAGAGAGCGGTCAAGCACCACGTCGCCGCGGGTAGTAATAATCACGATTTCAGAAGGCAAACCGGCCTGCTCCAGACGAGCGGCTACGTGGTGCGCTTGCCACAAGGCCAGCTTGCTGCCGCGCGTTCCGATGCGGATGGGCTTTTTCAAGAGAGAATTTCGCGTTAGAAATTAAAAAAAGTCGTGTTTATTTGGATAACCGACTGGCAACAGTCGCTCTCATAGGCCAGGTTCCACAGCTTGTTTTGGGGAATCCCTTTATTACTTCCTTCCAGAAGCAAGCAGAAAATGGCCTTGGCAAAAGACGCCCTGACAAAGATACAAGGTGCTTTTCCTTACAGGCGACTATAGCACATTTAGCACCTACTATAGCTTTTGACCAAGCTGTATTTTTGACCCATACGCGCTTTCTAGGCCACTTTTAGCAGCTCGGCTACCCGTAGCGAGGTATCGATGAAGACCATGCGCGGGTTGGCATTGCGCTCTACATGATAGTGCGCTTCATTCAACTCGCGGGTTATAGGGTCGGCATTGCGGGGCGTCACGAAGCGGCTGAAGCCTTGCACAAACTGCTGCTCGCTGGCGGGCAGGTGCGGCACCAGTTTTGGGTCGAGGCCAAACAGCAGCACCTTGCGCAGCAGACTCAGAGAGTACTGCAGTTGCTCCTTCTGGTTCTCGCGGCCCAGCTTCTGAAATTCGTCACTGATGCTGAGCATATCGCCTACGTTGTTGCTGTAGCACAAGCGCATCCAGCGTGCAAAGAAGGTAAAGTAGTCGTTGTCGGCGCTGGCGGCGTCTTTGGCGGCTAGCGCTGCGCCGGGGTTTCCCTCGGCTAATTGCGCTAGTTGGCGGGCCTTGGCTTCGGGCACTTGGTGCTCTTGGTACAGCCAATCCGTAAGCTCCGGCTCCGAAAGTGGGCGCACTACCACGGGCTGCACGCGGCTGATGATGGTGGGCAGGAGTTGCTCCGGCGCATTGCTCACCAGCAGAAACACGGTGGCCGGTGGCGGCTCTTCCAGCAGCTTCAGCACCGCATTGGAGGCCGCTGGGTGCATTAGCTCCGGGAGCCAGATTACCACCAGCTTAAATTTGGCCTCAAACGCCTTCAACGAAACCAGCTTCAGCAGCTGCAGACTTTCCTCCTTGGAGATACTGCCCTGCTTGTTATCGGCGCCGATGTGCTGCATCCAGTCGTTGAGGCCCTGATAGGGATTCTCCAGCACAAAAGCCCGCCAGTCGGCCGCAAACTTGCTGCTGACGGCATCCTTGGGCACTGCCTTCGTGCTCGTGACGGGCACAATGAAGTTCAGGTCGGGATGAATCAGCTTATCTATTTTCTGACAGCTCGGGCAGTGGCCGCAGGAGTCTTCTGCTTCCGCCGGCCGGTTTTCGCAGTTGAGTAATGCCGCGTAGGCCAGTGCCAGCGCCAGCGCCGCCGAGCCCTCGGCCCCACGAAACAACTGCGCGTGCGCCACATGCTGCCGCTGCACCGACTGCACTAGCAGCTGCTTCACACCTTGTTGGCCGGGAATATCAGAAAATCGCATTCGTATAAATTTCTAAAGCTGCACTCCTGCTTCTGGCGCGGCAGGCGCCACTCGCTCCCACACCCGGTCTTTGGCCGTGGCGTCGTACACATGGCGCATGATTTCCTGTTCCGTTTGATCGTAGGCCAGGTGGCGGCGCGCCATTACGCGCTCGGCTACTTCGGCTACTTTGGGGAGGCGGAATGTTTCGAAACCGGCCGCACCGCCCCAGCTGAAGCTCGGAATGAAGGTGCGCGGAAAACCGGCCCCGAAGATGTTGGCGCCCACACCTACCACGGTGCCCGTGTTGAACATGGTATTGATGCCGCACTTGCTATGGTCGCCCATCATCAGGCCGCAGAACTGCTGTCCGGTATTCACAAATCGGCCCGAAGAATGGCTCCAGATTTTCACGGGGGCGTAGTTGTTCTTCAGGTTCGAGGTGTTGGTATCAGCGCCCAGGTTGCACCATTCGCCAATCACGGAGTTGCCGAGGTAGCCGTCGTGGCCTTTGTTGCTGAAGCCAAGCAGAATGCTGTTGCCGACTTCGCCGCCCACCTTGCTGAAGGGGCCTACGGTGTTGTCGCCGCGCATTTTGGCGCCGGAGTTGATGTGGGAGCCTTCGCACAGGGCCAGTGGGCCTTTGATGATGGCGCCTTCGTGCACCTGGCTGTTTTTGCCGAGGTAAATGGGCCCATCCTCAGCGTTCAGAATGGCGGCCCGAATCTTCACGCCTTCCTCAATAAAGATGTTTTCCGGCGCGTACACGATGGTATGCGCATCGTTCACGGGCTGCGACTGACGGCCTTTCGTGAGCAGGTCGAAGTCGCGGCGGATTTCGGCGCCGTTGCGCAGAAACAGGTGCCACACCTCCCGGATAACCGTCACGGGCTCCACCACGTCGCGCGTTTTCTGGAAGCCATCCTGGATCAGCTCTGCTACTTGTGAGGCATCGAAGAGGTGAGCCGCCACCAACATTTCTTCGTCAAACAGTGCCTCACCGGGCTGCAGCTCCTGTACCTGCTGCGCCAGTACGTCATCGGGGCACACGGCGCCATTGATAATCAGGGCGGGGCCTTGCGTAGGGCCGGCCGGGAACTTGGCTTGCAGATACGTTTCCGTTAGGTAACCCACTTGCTCGCTGCCCAACCGGATCTGCCATTTTTCGGCAATGGTAAGGATACCGCAACGCAACGCAGCCACCGGGCGCGTGAAGGTGAACGGAAGCAGGCGCGGCCGGATAGCTGGGTCGTCGAAAAGCAGGATGGTCATAGCAAACAAGGAGATTAGCAGGTACAGCGCAAAAGCAGTGGCCTAGGCCACTTACCAGCACGAAGCTACACGCATACGCGGTAGTACCCCGCAAAAATACGACTAGCGAGGTACGTATAGCAGAAAATAGAAAAGCTCCTTCCATTGCTGAAAGGAGCTTCTTTATACAAGCAAACGGCTATCAGCCAGTAGTCAGGGAAGACTACTTCTTCTGGTAACGGTTGCGGAACTTCTCTACGCGGCCAGCCGTGTCAAGAAGCACGTTTTTGCCGGTGTAGAAGGGGTGCGATTCGCTGCTAACTTCCACCTTGATAACGGGGTAAGTCTTGCCATCTTCCAACGTGATGTTCTCGCTAGAGTTCATCGTCGAACGGGTGACGAATTTGAAGCCGCTGGAAGTGTCCTGGAACACAACTTCGCGATACTCGGGGTGGATGTCCTTTTTCATGGGTATAATACCGTTTGTACCTGAGTGCCTGCCGATTTTGCGGAAGGGACTGCAAAAGTACATGTTACGCTCGAATATCAAAAATGTAAGCCAACTTTTCCGCCTATGCAACCTCTTACCCCCGCCCAGGCTCTTGGAATTGCTTATGTTTGGGCCGCTACTTTATCTATATCTACCCGGCTCTACTACCCTGCTTTGCCTATGATCCGCCTATGCTTTGTGTGCTTTTTGCTGCTTGGCAGTAGTGGCCTACTGGCCTACAGCGCCCTAACTGGCCTATTTCAGACCGGTTATGCTGGCACTACTAGGTTGGGCTGGAAAGCACCCAGTGACAGCGACAAGCAACAATATGCCGTGCTGCGTAAGGCCACCATCTCGCCTGCGTTCCACATGTTGGCCAGCCTGGAGCCCACCAACCAGTCGCAGTACGAGTACAGAGGCCAGAGCACCTACCATGGCTTGAGCAGCCCCTTTTCTCACCGCTTGGAGGTGCGCCCCAAGGCCAGGCAGGAGCCATTTCAAACTTCCCCAGACAGTACACCGGGTGCCGTAGAACGCTCCTGGAGCACCATCAAATCGATGTTCCGGTAGCCTGTAAGTGGCCTACACCCGATACTCTGACGTTCTACTTCTCTCCCCACTTCCCTCCTATGCGCCTTTGCTTCGCCTCTAACAATGCCCATAAGCTCGACGAAATCCAGCCGCTTTTGCCAGCTTCTATCGAGCTGCTTAGTCTGGCGGATATTGGCTGCGAGGAGGAGTTGCCAGAAACGCAGGATACGCTGGAAGGCAACGCCCGCCAGAAGGCGCAGTATGTGTGGGACCATTATGGGGTGGCCTGCTTCGCCGATGATACGGGCCTGGAAGTGACGGCCCTGAACGGGGAGCCCGGCGTGTACTCGGCGCGGTATGCGGGGCCGCAGCGCTCTGCCCAGGATAATGTGCAGAAGCTGCTGCAGGAACTCATGGGCCGCTCCGACCGCTCCGCCCGCTTCCGCACCGTGATAGCGCTGGTGCTGCCGGGCGAGGAAGTGCAGGAATTTGCGGGCGTGGTAGAAGGCACCATTGTAGGAGAAGTGCGCGGGCACGAGGGCTTCGGCTACGACCCGGTTTTTTGTCCGATTGAGGGCAACGGGCGCACTTTTGCAGAGATGACGCTGGCCGAAAAAAACGGTATTAGCCACCGTAGCCGGGCCGTACAGAAGCTGGTGCGCTTCCTGAACCTGCGCCTGAAATAGACTTTTAGCGGGCTGGTTTCCCTGGGTTTTCACCGACTGAGCGCCAAACTTCTTACTTTTGCAGGGTTGGCCCCGCCGGTACGGGCCTATTCCCACCCCCAATGCAACACCCTTTCATCGTCGGTATCACGGGCGGTAGCGCCTCCGGTAAGACTACTTTTTTGCGCCGGCTACTGGCTTCGTTTCCCGAAGAAGATATTTGCCTGATTTCCCAGGACAACTACTATCATCCGCGTGAAAGCCAGCAGGTTGACTCCCAAGGTGTCACCAATTTCGACCTCCCTTCCAGCATCGATTCAGAGGCCTACGCAGCCGACGTATTGCGCATCAGCCAAGGCCTGGAAGTGCGCCGCCAGGAGTACACGTTCAACAACCCCAATGTAGCGCCTTCCGAGCTAGTATTCCGGCCCGCTCCTATTGTAGTAGTAGAAGGCATCTTTGTCTTTTACTTTGAGGCGGTAGCCAAGTTGCTGGATCTGAAAGTGTATATCGATGCGCGGGAGCACGTGAAACTGCAGCGCCGCATCGTCCGCGACCGGGATGAGCGCGGCTACGACCTGGAAGACGTGCTGTACCGCTACACCAACCACGTAGCGCCCACTTACGAGAAATACATCAAGCCCTTCAAGCACGACGCCGACATTATCATCCCTAACAACCGCCATTTCGAGCGCGGTCTGGATGTGCTGGTGGGATATCTAAAGGGTAAAATAGCCGCCAACGCCTCTTAATACTGGCCTAGCGCTCTAAGATTTTAAAGCCCTGCCGTTGCCTTTTGGGTAGCGGCAGGGCTTTTTTTATTCTAGCTGATTGCACAATTTAGTTGCTTTCACGCACTTTCATTTACGCTCCAAGGAGCACCTCAAACCTATCATCTAGGCCACTGTTGCAGGATACTTTGCGCCGGGAGGGTCAAAAAGGTATATTTGTATTCCTTACCTCTGAACTGTTGCGTTTACTATCCGCTTTTTTCCCTCGCTTGCGTTTCGCGCTGCTCACAGCCACGGTGCTGTTTGTGCTGTCGCTGAACCACCAAGCCGTAGCCACGCTGCGGATGGTGCCGGCCGGCAAGGCTACGCGGGTAGATGCTGGCCCGCGGGCCGCGGTAGTAAAGCAGCGTGTAACATTCGAAGCAACTTCGCCGCTGGGTGTTTTCCTGGCGCCGGCGGTTGATGCCTGGTTTCCCCTACCCGTTCCGCAGGTAGGATTTCATTCGCTCCGAGCCCTCTTAGTAGCGCCGCAGCCCCGTCCCAGCGCCGTACCGGATTTGTTCCGTAGCCGGCTGCTTGTTGCCGCCCTGTCGCCGCACGCGCCTTAGTGCGGAGTTGATCTGCTGAGTAGCAGATGTATTTCTAGGCCACCTTGCTTTCCTGCCGTAGCTGATGCGGCCCGGAACTACTGGCCTACAGCCGCATCAACCCATGCTTTCAGTAGCTCCGCCGCGCCGCATCAGCCTTCACCGGATTTTAGAATACCTACTTTTTAACTAATGCGAAATAAAGGACTCGTCATTACGCTGACATTACTTGTGTCGGCGTTGTGCATCTACTTCCTGACGCTCACCTTCGTATCCCGAGGGGTGCAGCGCGACGCGGTGGCCTACGCCAGCCGCGGGGGCAAACTCGTGGAACCTAAGCGCCAGCACTACCTCGACTCGGTATGGCGCGCGCCCGTGTTCGGCCCGCTTACCTATAAAGATGTGCGCACTTCGGAGCTAGGCCTCGGCCTTGACCTGAACGGTGGTATGCACGTGACGCTGGAAGTATCGCCAGTGGAAATTGTGCGGGCTATGTCGGCCAACTCCAAAGACCCCGCCTTCAATAAGGCTATTGCCCAGGCCCAGGAGCTGCAGAAGACCAACCCTTCTACACCCTTCACCACCCTGTTTGCCCAGACGTACCGCGACGCGGCGCCGAACGGCAAGCTGGCTTCTATTTTTGCCAACACGCTGAACAAGAGCCGCAACATCGACATCAACTCGACAGATGCGAAAGTACTGGGCGCTATCAACAAGGAGATTGAGGAAGCCATTGACCGCTCGTTCAACATCCTGCGTTCCCGTATCGACAAATTCGGCACCAGCCAGCCCAACATTCAGCGGGTGAAAGGCACGGGCCGCATCCAGGTAGAATTGCCCGGTGTCGATAACCCCGACCGCGTGCGTAAGCTGCTGCAGGGCCAGGCCAAGCTGGAGTTCTGGGAAGTGTGGCGTACCGATGAGTTTGCCCCTTACCTGAACCAGCTCAACGACGTGCTGAGCGCGAAGGAAGCCACTACGGCTCCGGTTGCTGCCAACACTACCGCTACTACCGACACCACGAAAGCTGCAGCCGGCGACTCAACTTCCCTGGCCAGCCAGCTCGCCAAGAAAGGCGCCGCTACGGCCAAAACCGATTCGGCTGCTCCTAAGAAAAACGTACTGGCTACCCTGTTCACGATGCCTGGCACGCTGGGTGCCAATGTGCGCGACACAGCCCGTGTAAATGCTGTATTGCGCAGCCCCGATACCCGCGCGGTATTGCCTTCAAACCTGACCTTCCTGTGGGGCGTGAAGCCTGACGTAATTGAGGGCCAGGAATACCTGCAGCTCTATGCTATTCGCAAAGCTGGTGGTGTTGATGCGCCCATTGGCGGTGAAGTTATCAGCGATGCTCGCGGCGACTTCGACCAGATGAGTGGCCGCGCCGAAGTATCGATGCAAATGACGCCCGGCGGTGGCCGCAAGTGGCAGAAGCTGACGGCGGCCAACATTGGCCGTCAGGTAGCTATCGTGCTTGATGACTATGTGTACTCCGCTCCGGTGGTGCAGGCTGAAATTGCCGGTGGCAACTCCAGCATCTCGGGCAACTTCACTATTGAAGAAGCGCAAGACCTGGCCAACATCCTGAAGGCTGGTAAGCTCCCCGCTCCTACCCGCATTGTGGAAGAAGCCGTTGTAGGCCCTTCGCTGGGTCAGGAAGCTACCAACCAGGGTCTGTACTCCTCGCTGGCTGGCCTCGTGATTATCATGATCTTCATGGCCGTGTACTACGGCCGCGCTGGTATGGTGGCCGATGCTGCCCTGCTCTTCAACATGTTCCTGATTCTGGGCATTCTGGCCCAGTTCTCCTTTGCTCTCACGCTGCCGGGTATTGCCGGTCTGGTGCTCGTAATTGGTACTTCGGTAGATGCCAACGTACTGATCTTTGAGCGTATCCGGGAAGAGCTCGACCACGGCTTGCAGCCGCAAGATGCCATTGCCAAGGGCTACGGCCGTGCTTTCTCGGCTATCTTCGACTCCAACGTTACCACACTGATCATTGCCCTGATTCTGGGCTTCTTTGGTACGGGTCCGGTACAGAACTTCGCCATCACGCTGGGTATTGGTGTATTCACCTCATTCCTGTCGGCGGTGTATGTGTCGCGCCTCATCATTGAGCGCATGACCAAAGGCAAGTCTGCCAGCTCGCTGACATTCGACACGGCTATTTCGCGTCACCTGTTCAAAGGCACCAACTTCGATATTGTGGGTAAGCGCAAGTATGCTTACATCGCTTCCACTATCGTTATCGTGACGGGCTTTGCCCTGATGGCTATGCAAGGCGGCCCGAACTTGGGCGTTGACTTCCGCGGTGGCCGCGAGTTTATCGTGGACTTCAACAAAGCCGTTCCGGCTTCCGATGTGCGCGACGTGCTGACCAAGGACTACTTCGGCGGAGCCGGTACGGAGGTGAAAACCTACGGCAACGCCAACCGTCTGCGTATCACGACGGGCTATTTGGCAGCCGACGAAAGCACCGATGCGGACAAGCAAGTGCGTACCGCGCTGGAGACTGGCCTAGCCAAGAAATACGCGGCTAATAACCCAACCATTAAGAGCACTTCCAAAGTAGGCGCTACCATTGCTGATGACATCAAGAAGACCTCGGTAGTAAGCCTGGGTCTGACGCTGCTGGCCATCTTCGTGTACGTATTGTTCCGCTTCGAGAAGTGGCAGTACTCCATGGCAGCCGTTGTGGCACTGTTCCACGATGCTCTGCTCGTGCTGGCAACTTACCCCATTGCGCGCGCCTTGGGCGTCAACTACGAAATGGACCAGGTATTTGTAGCTGCTCTGCTGACGGTAATCGGCTTCTCGATGAACGATACCATCGTTATCTATGACCGAATACGGGAATATCTGCGCGAGAATAAGCACCTCACGTTTGCGCAGGTGGTAAACCCCGCTCTAAACAGCACGTTCTCCCGCACCATGATTACGTTCACGACGGTATTCCTAGTAGTAGGCGTACTGTATGTATTCGGTGGTGAAACGCTGCGCTCGTTCTCTTTCGCCATGCTGATCGGTATCATCTACGGTACCTACTCTTCGCTGTTCATTGCGGCTCCGCTGATCCTGGACACGTACGGCCGCAAGGAGAAGGCCCACCTTAATACCGCTACCGATGCGGGTGCTCCTAAGCTCTCGACAGCAAACAGTTAATAAGAATCAGGTGGCCTAGGCCACTCTGCTTTCCAGTAAAAAGCCCGGTCCTGAGGACCGGGCTTTTTTTATTAAATTTTCTGAATACTCAGGCAACCTTTTGGTGGGCTGCTCCGAGTGGCCTAGTAGATAGACGCTCCGTTGCCGTGGTTACTCCCGACTCAGAACTTGCGCTCTTTACCGAGTTGCTCGCCCGATGCCGGGAGCAAGACCGGACCAGTCAGCGGCAGCTGTATCTGCGCTACTATGCCTATGCCTTCAGTATCTGCCTGCGCTACCTCCACGACCGCGACGCCGCCCAGGAAGCCGTGAACGACGGCTTTCTGAAAGTGCTGCAGGAGCTGCCGCGCTTTGATGCCAGCCGGTTCCCTGATGTGGTGGGTTCCTTCCGGGGTTGGTTGCGGCGCCTAATGGTACATACCGCCATCGACCATTTCCGGGCAGCCAACCGCCACGCGTTTCAAACGGAACTGGAGGCTGCTCCTGATTTGCACGATACTACCTGCTCGCCGCTGGACACCCTTTCTTTCGAGGAGCTGCTAGGCTTCATTGGGCAATTGCCGCCGGCTTATCGGGCGGTTTTTAACCTGTTTGTGATTGATGGCTACACTCATGAGGAAATTGCGGAGCAACTCGGCATTTCAGTAGGCACCTCCAAATCAAATCTATTTAAAGCCCGAGCTCAGCTCAAACTGCTGCTCAAACACCAACAACATCATGCGTACGCCGGATATATCAGATGAAGAGCTAGACCGGCTGTTTCAGCGCGGTGCCGAGGCCTTCCCTGATGAGGCCCCGATGGCTGGCTGGCTGCGCCTGGAAACGCAACTGGAAGAAATAACGCGCCAGCAGCTCCAGCGCCGGCAACTGTGGCAGCGCGTGGCCGGCCTGTTTGTGGCTGAGCTGGCCGTAGTGGTGCTATTCCTTTCTATATGGCTTATGCCCGATGCCGGTGGCCTAGGCCAGTCCGGTAGGCCAGAGCCATCGTCCACAACCACATCCAACGAAGTAATAAACCCGCGCAATGAAGCTCATATTGCTTCCTCACCGTCTCGCTCCAACCGGCATCCGGAACTTGGCCTAGCGAGCCACGAAATACCTCTAGGCCAGTTAGCGTCGGTTGCTGAGCATGGAGTAGCTACATCAGAAGCGTTTGGCACTGCCGCTAACAGCAGTGTCCGGTCAGGTCGGCCTCTTCGAATTTCACGCGCGAAGATGCCGTTTGCGGGAGTTGCCAGTCTGGCAGCGGGCAGCTCCCGCCCTTACCGTTTGGTTGTTGTATCCTCAGCTGAGAAGCCCACTGCTGTACAAATTGGCGAGCAATTTATACCGGCTGGTGGCCTAGCAGTACCGATGACAGATATCCCATCACGTACGGAGGCACCACCCGTTTCGGCTGCAATTCCCTTCGCCCCCGATTCTACTGCCACAGCTGCCTGCCAAGAGGTAGCTCCGGCAGTGCCTTCCGTCCTCACCTCTCCTGCTGATTCTAGCCAGCCACCGCCCCGGCCAAAACGTCCTGCTTACCGCCTGCTGGTGGGCGTAGTGGGCGGCCCTGAGCTATCGGCGGTGCTACCGAGCCCAAGCCTCCGCACGGGCGGTACGGTGGGCGCCGTGGTGGAGTACCGCCTTACCGATAGGCTACGGGTGCGCACTGGCCTATTGCGCAGCGTGAAGCGCTATGGTGCCCGGGGCTCCGACTACCGGCCACCGGCTGGCTACTGGACCTGGAAAACTCCCATTGAAGAGGTAGATGCCAACTGCCGCATCCTGGAAATTCCGCTGGATTTCCGCTACGATCTGCTGCCGCGCGCTACGTATTCGTTCTACGCCAGCGCCGGCCTTACTTCCCTGGTTCTGCGCAACGAGCGGTACACGTACCACTATGAGCTAAACGGGCAGTATCTGGAGCGCACCTGGAGCCGCCCCAATGGCGGCAACCAAGCCCTGCAAATGCTGCGGTTGGCGGCTGGCTATGAGCGCAGCGTGGCGCCCCGATGGGTGTTGCAAGCTGAGCCGTTTGTGAATGTTCCGCTGAGCGGAGTTGGGTTTGGGCGCATGCGCCTGAGCAGCACCGGCCTGCTGTTTGGCCTACGCTATGGCCTAGGCCGCGCCCCGGCCTCCAAGTTGGCCCCGTAGGCCACTTCCATCCTTTTTAACAGGTTTTGACCCGATCAAAACCAACTGCCTGACTTCGAAAAACCGATGTCCCAGGCTCACTATGCCTTTTCCTGGCTTGCTCATGCCGCCAGCTCGCGCTATTCTTTCACCCTTATCCAGCACAGCCATGTTCTACTCCTCCCCTCTTCGGGTGGCCCGCAGGGCCGCCGGGCTCCTCACCTTTTTTCTGCTCTGTGGGGCACCACTGCTGAGCAGTTGCGGAAGTGATTCCAAGGATGATCAAACCGTCGCGCCTGATCCGACGATTAAACTGGCTTCTTCGGCTGATCTGGGCTCTTTCCTGACCGATAAGGATGGCAATACCCTGTATTATTTCACCCGGGATGTAGAAGGCAAAAACGTATGTACGGGCGGTTACGCGCCCGTCTGGCCCATTTTCTATGAGCCTGACATTCAGGTGAGCGGCGACCTGCAGGCCAGCGACTTTACTACCCATACAACGCCTAGTGGCCAACCCCAGACCGTGTACAAAGGCTGGCCGCTGTACTACTACGCCCCCCTCGTGAACGGCCAGAATGCCCGCGAAGCCACCGGCCAGACTACCGGTAACGGGGTAGGCAACGTGTGGTATGTCGTCAACCCGACCTACTCCCTGATGGTGGCTACCAAGAGTGTCCTCAACAAAACCACTAACCAATCGGAAACCAAGAACTTCCTGATCGACTCGAAAGGACGCACGCTGTACACGTTCCAGAAAGACGCCCGCAACCCCACCACGCTGCCTACTAACTGTGTGGATAATTGCGCCACCATATGGCCGCCCTTTTACACGGCTAGCCGCACCTTGCACACAGCGCTCAAAGGCAGCGACTTTACCACCATCACGCGCACAACCAACAATACAGGCCCTTATGGCGATGGTACCGTCACGAATCAGCAACTGGCCTACAAGGGCAAGCCACTGTACTACTATGCCGGCGACAACCAGACTCGCGGACAAGTGGAGGGGCACGGCTTATTAAGTGAAGGAGACGTTTGGTTTGTAGCTACCCCATGAGGCCGCAACCCGTTTCAGCTGGCTGGCAAGCCAACAGGCGTTTGACCCTGACGCCTGTAGCCCGCCACTGCCGATGGCTGCTACCCGTTTTGGTAGCCCTGTCGGCCTGCACCTACGATAGCGCAGAAGAGCTGCTGAGCCAGGCGCCCCCAGCTCCCGCCTGCGATTCATTGGCCGTCACCTTCGCCGCCTCCGTCGCACCGCTGTTGCAGCAGCGGTGCGTGAGTTGCCACAACACGGCCCTGCGCAACGGCGATGTAAGCCTGGAAACCTACGCCCAGGTGCAGCGCGTGGCCACCGATGGTCGGCTGGTAGGCGTGATAACGCATGCCCAAGGCTACCCGCCCATGCCCCAGAATGGCCCCAAGCTTTCCGATTGTGAAATAGCACGCATTCGGCAGTGGGTGCGCTCCGGCATGCCTAACAACTAACTGGCCTATGAAAACGCTTTCCCGCTTTCTCGCACTTGTGGGCTGTTTGCTGCTGGGCGCTACTACGGCCTGGGCCCAGGACGCGCGGTATCAGACGCGCACCGGCACCACGTCGTTTTTTTCGGCCAGCCCGCTGGAAAATATAGAGGCCCGCAGCCAGCAAACCTCGGCGCTGCTCGATTTGCAAACCAGTCAGTTGGCGTTTAGCCTGCCTATTCGGTCTTTCCAGTTCAAGCGCAGCCTCATGCAGGAGCACTTCAATGAGAACTACCTGGAGTCGGAGCGCTACCCGAAGGCCACGTTTGTAGGCCACCTGCTGGATGCTAAACCGGCCGAGTTGCGCGAAACTGCCGCGGCCCAAACAGTAACGGCCGACGGCGACCTAACCATTCATGGCGTGACGCGACACGTGCGGGTACCGGGTACGCTACAGCTCCAAAACGGGCAGCTGCTGGTGCAGGCCACTTTTACGGTAGCGCCCGCCGAATACAAGATTGAGATTCCGGCCCTCGTGCGCGACCATATTGCCAAAAGCGTGCAGGTGAGTGTACGCCTGGCTGCCGCGCCTGTGCGCGATACAGCTGCCAAACCCTAACCCCTAGCCCTTATGCATTACGCTCCCATTCATCGGCTGCTGGGGCTGCTAGGCCTGCTCGGGGTGGCCCAACCTGGCCTAGCGCAGGATAATCTGCTCCGCGACCTAGAGCAGCAAACCACCGACAGCCTCCAGCGTCAGCCAGTAGCGGCCACCTTCAAAGGCACGCGCGTGGTAAACGGGCACTCCGTAGAAACGCCTGGCGCAGGCACCCTGATTTTCCTGATTTCGCACCGCTTCGGAACCCTCAACAGTGGTGCCTACAACTTCTTCGGGCTCGACCAAGCTACCATTCGGCTTGGGCTGGAATATGGCCTCACCGACCGCCTGACGGTAGGTGTAGGGCGTAGCTCCCTGGAAAAAACCTTCGATGGCTTCCTGAAATACCGGGCGCTGCGGCAAAGCACTGGCCGAGCGGCCTCGCCGGTGAGCGTTACGCTGCTGAGTGCTACGGCTCTTACCAGTCTGCGCTACGCTGATGAGGGGTTTGACCATTCCTTCCCGAGGCGCCTCACTTACACCTGGCAGGCGCTGGTGGCGCGCAAAATCAACTCCAGTCTTTCGTTGCAACTCAGCCCCACGGTGGTGCACCGCAATCTGGTAGATGCTGAGGCGGATGACAACGACGTGTATGCGCTGGGGTTTGCGGGCCGACAGAAGCTCACCAAACGGCTGGCTTTCACGCTGGAATACTACTACCGGCTGCCCAACTCCCGCGCCAGTGGCCTACGCGACGCCCTGGCGGCCGGCATAGATATCGAGACCGGTGGCCATGTTTTTCAGCTGCACGTCACGAATTCCAAGGGCATGATTGAGCCCCTGTTTGTACCGCGCACCAGCGGCGACTTCTTCAAGGGCGACATCTACTTCGGCTTTAATGTAGCCCGCAACTTCACGCTGCAGCCTGCTGATAGCTTCCGCTAGCAACAGGCTTCGGCACTTCTTTCACCTTTCTCAACCCCTATCATGAAAACCAACCTCTTTCGCCTGTTTATGCTGCTTTTTGTAGTGGCCGCCGTGCCCGCCTGCAATGATGACGACGATGACAACAATAACCCCACACCCAGCACCACCGTGCAGCTCCAGGCCACGCTTAATGCCCAGCAGGAAGTGCCCGCTACTCCTTCTGCCGCCACCGGCACCATGACCGGTAGCTTCGATAAAGTAACGCGGCTGCTTACGTACACCGTTACGTACCAAGGCATCACGCCTTCAGCAGGACACATTCATCAGGCAGCACCTGGCGTAAACGGGCCCATCATCGTGCCCTTTGCTAGCGTAGCCACCTCCCCCATTTCGGGCACCGCTACGCTATCAGAAGCAGATGCGGTCAAGCTACTGGCCGGCGAAACGTACACTAATCTGCACACACCTGCCTTTCCGGGCGGCGAGATACGTGGCAACATTACGGTGAAATAGCCAGCCAATGCAAAGTGGCCTAGTGCCCCCTAAACGCACAGAAGCCCGACCAATTGGCCGGGCTTCTGTGTTGATATAACGCTCCAGCAAATACTAGAAGCTGGCCGTGATACCTTCTGCTACTACCTCTTTCACCTCGGGCACCATGCGCTTGAGCAGGTTTTCGATGCCTGATTTCAGCGTAACGGTAGCTGATGGACAGCCCGAGCACGAACCCTGCAGGTTCACGGTCACGATGCCATCATGGTAGCTCTTGAAGGTGATGTTGCCACCGTCCTGCTCCACGGCGGGGCGCACGTAGTTATCGAGCAGGTCGATGATTTTCTGGCTGGTTTGCTGGTCGGCTTCCGACGAGCTACCGGTGGCAGCAGCTTGCTGAGCAGCAGCTTGCTCCGCAGCAGGGTCAACGGTGAAGATTGGGCCGCCGGCCTCTACGTACGACTTCAGGAAGGTGCGCAGCTCAGGAATAAGCTGGGCCCACTGATGGTCAGTGCCTTTAGTTACCGTAACAAAGTTCTGGGCAATGAATACGCGGTTCACGTAATCGAACTGGAAAAGCTCCTGGGCCAACGGCGAGTTGGCGGCGGCTTCCGCGTTAGGATAGTCTACGCTCACGCCATCTGCCAGCAGATGGGTATTGAGCACAAACTTCATGGATTCGGGGTTGGGGCTGGCTTCGGCGTAGATAGAAACCGGCGCAGCGGGGGCAGTGAGTTGTTCAGCCATGTTTGAAAGACTTGGAGACAAGCGGGAGAAGATCAGTCGGCTGAGGCGCCGGGCTGGTAGGTAAAACCGCGGAAAGCGGTAGAAGTTACAAAAGTACGCAAGTATGCATTGCCGAAGGGTATGGCCTGCATTGCGCTAGGCCACTCGTTTCCTCAGAAACCACCGTAGCATATCCTGTAAACTATATTCTGGCGCAGAAAATTCACCGCTCAGGCCTTATTGCTGCGGGCCCGCAGCAGCATATCGGCCAGCACTAGGCTAGTCATGGCATCTACGATGGGCACGGCGCGGGGCAGCACGCACGGGTCGTGGCGGCCTTTGCCGGCCAGCGTAATTTCCTCGCCCTGGTCGTTGATGGTGGCCTGCGGCTGCAGAATGGTGGCTACTGGCTTAAACGCCACCCGGAAGTAGATATCCTGCCCATTGCTGATGCCGCCCTGAATGCCGCCCGAGTGATTGGTGCGCGTGCGTACCTGCCCAGCTTCATCGGTGTAAAACGCATCATTATGCTCGGAGCCGAACAGCAACACCCCACTAAAGCCGGAGCCATACTCAAAGCCTTTTACGGCATTAATACTCAGCATAGCGTGGCCTAGCTCAGCATGGAGCCTATCAAAAACCGGCTCGCCCAGGCCTACAGGCACGCCTTTCGCGACGCCCGTTACCACGCCGCCTACGGTATCGTGCCGGTCGCGGGTCTGGCGGATGAGGTCGGCCATACGCTCCGCCGTTTCGGGGTGCGGGCAGCGTACCGGGTTCGAGTCGATGAGGCCTAGGTCAAGGGCTTCATACCCGACCGGAACCTGTATGGCGCCTACCTGCGAAACGTAGCTGCTCACCTGAATGCCGTGTTGCGCCAGCAGCTTCTGGGCAATAACGCCGGCAGCCACCCGCGCCGCCGTTTCGCGGGCCGAACTGCGGCCGCCGCCCCGGTAGTCGCGCCGGCCGTACTTCTGGTCGTAGGTGTAGTCGGCGTGCGAGGGCCGGTAGGCGTGCTCGATGTGCGAGTAATCGTGGCTGGCCTGGTCCTGGTTGCGGATGAACAAGCCGATGGGCGTGCCCGTGGTGTAGCCCTGAAACAAGCCCGACAGTACCTCCACTTGGTCGGCTTCCTTGCGCGGCGTGGTCAGGTCGCTTTGCCCTGGCCTACGGCGGTCCAGCGCCGCCTGAATATCGGCCACCTCCACCGCCAGGCCTGCCGGACACCCATCAACCACGACCCCAATTCCCGGCCCATGCGACTCGCCAAATGTGGTAATGCGAAACAGGGTGCCGAAGGTATTAGACATGGTGAAGTGGTGAAAGGTGAAGTTGTGAAGTGGCCTACAGAATTGCTAACAGGCTTTTTGCAGAGCACAGCGGGCGGGCCGCTGCCGTAAAGGTATAGCTGGTTCCGGCAAGACCAGACTTTTCACCGCTTCACCTTTCACCACTTCACCGTTTGGCTCGCCACCAGCCTATTCCTGCGCCGACCAGCAACACGAGCAGCAACACATTGGCATAGCGGCGCACATCCTGGTACACGGTAATCTTCTGCGGAGTATTGTCGGCGTCGCGCAGGGCCTCTTGATAAAACGGATCGGTGGGGCGCGGGCGGAACGTGGCGGCTTCCCGCACCGGACCTTTTACTACCGGATGCAGGGTGGCCCGCAGCGTATCGTAGCGGGCTGTGGCGGGGTTGAACGCAACCAGCGAAAACAGGCTATCCAGCGGAACCGCACCTGGCCTACGCGCAATCAGGCGGTAGCGGAAGGTTTTGCGGCCTCCTACGCGCCCGCCCTGGCGGGTCAGGTTCTGCTCCACATCGGGCCCGTACACCTCTAGGCCAGTGTAGGGCGCCGGGGCCGGCAGCGTGAGAGCCGAGAGGTTACCTTCGCCTTCTAATATAAAGGAGTAAGTAAACGCCTGCCCGGTGCGAAAGCTGGTGCGGTCAATGGCTTCGCGCAACCGGTAGCTCCCTACCGGCACCACATCGCGTAGTGGGTGCGGCGGCAAGGGTAGCACGGCAATATTACGCGGCGCCGTGAAATACGTTTTGTAGCCCTCCATACGGTTGTCTAGGCCTGCCTCAGGCTTTTTCGCGACGCGGTATTTCACCATGCGTAGCGGTACTACCGGAAAGCTGAGTGGCTGGGCATTCAAGGGGTACAGCTCTGCTTCATACAGGCGGTAGCGCAGAAATGGCTTGCCACCTACCTGCACGTTTTCGGGCACAATTTCCTGCTCATCAAAGGTCTCTTCCCATACGGTGCGCTGCCGTAGCTGCCGGATGATGTTGGGCAGCTGCCCCGCGAAATCGTAGAACTCCAGGATACCCTGGTCCTGGGGCGTGAGATAGAAGTACAGCCCAATGTGCAGGCCTTGGCCCACATATACTTTCTCCTTATCGGGCACCAGCGCCAAAAATGCCTGGTCCTTGGGTTCTACATAGTCCTGCACCTTGGGCTTCCCAAATAGCTGATCTAGTAGGCCTATGCCGGGCGGCGTGACCCCACCCGGAGGCGCAGGAGCCGCAGCGGCGGCGGGCCCAACCTTCAGCGCCAGGCCAGCGGAGCGCACGGTCAGGCCATTGATGGTCATGGTAAATGGCTTCAGCGCGAACTCGCCTTCGGCGTACGCCGCATAGCGCTGCGTGATGGTAAGCTCCGTGGAGCGGGCGCCGGCCACAATGCGCGTGGTAGTGGTGCTGGATTTGCCACTTTTTTTGAATCCCTCAATTTCCGGAAAAGCCGAGTAACGCTCCAGCGGTGCCCCACGCAGCAAAAAGCTGATGGTGAAGTACTCATTGATGGAGAAACTGGGCGGGCCGAGCACGATTTCGGCCTCTGCCACCGGTGCTACTGGCTGCGCCGTGGCCGGCAACTCTATAAAAACTGAAAGTAAGAAGAGCAGAAAGAGCCCGGATAGTCGCAAGAAAGTCTGCATGGGCAGCACGCAAGGGGAAAGCGCCAAAGCTACATAAAAGCTTGACGCTGGTTTAGTTTACTGCTGAGGTTACCAGTCTATCAAAAATGATTGTTACAAGATTTGGGCCTTTTTAAATCCGCTTTGGCACGCGCCCCGTAATTCTCCACAGTTAGCCTCCAAGATCATTCTAAAATCCCGAAAAACCACTTCTGAAGTGGGCTGGCTGGGTATTGCCTTTACTTTCTTCTCACCCTAATCATTTCTTTCCTATGTCTAAAATCACCCAATCTGGTGGAGACGACGCGGAATTCGCAAAGCCGCTGTATACGCCCATTAAGCGCCGCTCCTTCTTCATGTATGCCGGCGCTACTGCTGGTGCTACCGCTCTGCTGCTCTCGGGTTGCGACGACGATGACAACGACACGGACAATAACTCCGGCATGGTCAACCTGGGTTCAGGTGATGTAGGAGTATTGAACTTCGCGTATGCACTGGAGCAGCTGGAAGCCGCTTTCTATGCACAAGTAAAGGCAACCCCAGCCGCCGATTTCTCGGCCGTTGAAAAGGATTACTTCTCGCAGGTAGCCGCCCACGAAGCCATTCACCGCGACTTCTTCAAGGCAGCCATCAACCGCGATGCCCCTGGCAAGATCATTCAGGACCTGACCCCTATTTTCACTAGCATCGACTTCACCAAGCGTGCTTCGGTATTGGCTACCGCCAAAACGTTCGAAGATCTGGGAGTAGCTGCTTATAACGGAGCAGGCAAATACATCAAGACGGCCGATTACCTGGTAGTAGCTGGTAAGATTGTCTCTGTTGAGGCTCGCCACGCCGCCTATGTACGCGACCTGATTGCGAACGGTAGCTTCGCCGATGACACCATTATCGATGCCACTACTGGCCTAGACAAGGCCATGGAGCCGGTAGACGTAATTGCTGCCGCTCAGCCGTTTGTTCAACAAAAGCTTGATGCTACCAGCGTAGGCAAGTAATTCTCCTCCGTTTAACGACACTCCATCATGAATATATTTCGCATTATCGAGCAACTGTCGGAGGTAGATGCCGACGTCCTGGGACGTTTCGACTCCCGTCGCTCCGTTTTCAAGGCCCTCGGCAACACTGCCAAAATGGGTGCCTTGGCTTCTGCTCCTGTTTTTGTCTCTTCGTTGTTCCAGAAGGCCTATGGCCAGACGACCAACTCGGCTGTACTTGACGTACTGAACTACGCCCTGACGCTGGAGCAGCTTGAGGAAGACTTCTACAAGCAAATGACAGCTGCTGGCAAGGTGCCAACTGGTGCACCTCAGGGCGCTATTGCTTTGATCCTAAAGCATGAAACGGCTCACGTAAAACTGCTGACTGATACCATCAAGGCGCTGCAAGGCATGCCTGTAAGCGGCACCAAGTTCAAAGCTTCGGCATTCCCAGCCGACTATGCTACCCAGTTGGTAGTAGCGCAGGCACTGGAAGATACTGGCGTACGGGCCTACAAAGGCCAGGCCGGCAACCTGATTGGCGCAATGGCTGGCACCACCAGCCTGCTTCAGGTAGCTCTCCAGATTCACTCAGTAGAAGCTCGTCACGCGGCACACATTCGTACTATGCGTATGCAGGCTCCCTGGATTCCGGCTTCGGACTCTAGCCTGCCCGCTCCGCTTGGCCCAGTGTACACGGGTGCTACTCCCGAAAGCAACGTTATGCAAGCGGGTGTAGACATCACCAAGCTGGGTGCTGGCTACAGTGCCAACGATGCTGCCGCAGCATTCGACGAAATCCTGACCAAGCCCGAAGTACTAGATGCTTCACGTGCTGGTGGCCTAGTAGGCTAGTACAGCCCACTTGCTGTAAATACAAAAAAGCTGACCTGTTCGCGGGTCAGCTTTTTTTATGTTGTTTCGGGTAGCGCTTACCTGCCTGGCAACCTTTCGGGTGGCCTATGGCTCTGGTAGGTAGTGCATCCCGGTTTATCGGAGTACATTTGTTAGTAGGGGCCCGCTGCCGGGTTCCCGAGATGAGCCCGCTGAGTAATTTACGCATGTCTGAGCCACTATTTTCTACTTCTTTTCTGGCCCGCACGGTGCGCCGCCGCTCGTTCTTTCGGGTAGTGGGGGCCACTGCTGCCGCTACCACGCTGGTGCTGGCCGGTTGCAACGATGACCCCGACCCTACGCCGGTTACAACTGCCAATACCCTCAATTTGGGCAGCGGCGACAGTGGGCTACTGAACTACGCCTACCTACTGGAGCAACTAGAAGCCGCATTCTACCAGAAAGTGGTGGATGCCTTCCCCACTGACTTCACCGCCGACGACAAAGCCGCTTTCGTAGACCTGCGCGACCATGAGGTTATCCACCGGGAGTTTCTGCGGTATGCGCTGGGTACCACTGCTTATGATGCGAACATTGGCACTGCCTTGGTCTTTGATTTCTCGTCGTTTACGCTTACCACTCGCGCTGGTGTGTATGCCGCCGCGCGCACCCTAGAGGATGTAGGTGTAGCGGCTTACAATGGCGCTGGTAAGCTCATCAGTGAAGGTACCAACCTTCGTTTGCTAGGCAAAATTGCTTCCGTAGAAGCGCGCCACGCCGCCTTTGTGCGCGACCAGGCCCAGCCCGGCTCCTTCGCGGCTTCCGATGTGGTGGCTACCACCGGCGACTCTGCCGGCCTTGATATTGTAAAGACTCCTGTTGAAGTAGCCGAGCTGATTGCCAAGTTCTTGCCGGTTACCCTTGTGGCCACGGGCCTTCCCGTTAGTTAAGCTGCCTTGCTCATGAAATTGCTGAAACTCCTGGCCCAGTTGGCCGAACTAAATCCGCAGCAGCTGAACGTGGCCGGTCCGCGCCGCACTGCCTTGCGCCGGTTGGCGCAGGCCGGAACGGCTGTATTGCCGGCCGTGCTTACTGTCCTACCCCAGCCAGTGGTAGCTCGCGACGTGCCCACAGTACTCGATGTCCTGAAACTAGGACTTACGCTAAGCCAGCTAGAGAATGAGCTGTATTCCCGGGCGCTAGGCCTCTCCAATGCTGATGCGTTCCTGGGGACTGCCGAAAACAAGGCCGCTATCCAAACCATGCAGCTCCACGAGCAGCAGCACATAGCCTTATTCACCCGCCTGATCCAAAACTCGGGTGGTACCCTGGATGCAGTGCCTCGTTTTGATTTTACAGGCAGCAAGAACGGCACCCAGGCCACGTTGTTCCCCGATGTTTTCACGAACTTCGATACCTTTCTGAAAGTAGCCCAGCTATTAGAAGATGCCGGCGTACGGGCCTACAAAGGCCAGGTAGAATATATTCAGTACGACAACTACCTGCTGGAAACTGCCCTGCGCGTTCACTCTACGGAGGCGCGCCATTCTTCTCATATCCGGACCATGCGGCGGCAGCGCGGCGCCACGGTTAAGAGTTGGGTAAGCCCCTCTGACACTCCTCTTGGAGCGGCCGGCACCATTGCCGCTACGGCCTACGCCGGAGAAGAAAGCTCCGTGCAATACTTGGCCAACAACAACCCGGTTCCCTTCACCGATTCGCTGCCGATTAACGTTGCCACGCCGCCGCTTTCGCAAGCCGCTATCTTGGCAAAGGTGGCCGAGGCCTTCGATGAGCCCATCACGGCCCAGGCAGCAGGCACCATACTTGGTCAGTTTATCTACTAGCTCAACATTTCATCATTTCATAACAAGAAATAAGAAGTGGCCTACCCAAAGAAAGGGACGACTAAGTCGTCTCTTTTTTTTGTTTATCCGTTAAAGAAAGTGAACTACTAACACCCGTTAGTTTGTATTCATCAAACAAACTTTTGTATCTTTCATTCATCTTGGCAAAAGGGAATTTATACACTTAAGCCATTTTTAAGCTTATCCGTATAGAGGCCCAATTCCGGATGAAACGTTCTGTTCTAACCCGCTTTTTTGAAAACCAACTTCACCATGCTTGAGTACGCCAAAACCATCCTGCTCAAAGTGAGCTTCGACAAAATCTTGTTCGAAAAGGAATTGCGTAAGGCCCTGCGGATGTTGGTTCCGATGGAATTATCGGAGCTGAAATCCTGGTGCTACCAGCAATTCTCGAAGGTGTACAGCCGCATTTTGAACCGCGTGTTTGTGCAGACGGCGTAGGGCTTCAGCAAAGCTCTACCAACAACCGGCCCCCGTCCGGTTCGCTCCAGTTGCCACGGCAGCTCTGGGCGAACCGGACGGGGGTTCCGTTTTTCAGATGCTTTCGGGACAGGCCTAGGCCACTTCTACAACGTCCTATCGGGCACATCCTCGCCCGTCACGAACTTGATGTTGCGCGTGAGGCCCGCGTAGCCCGTACGCTTCACCGCCGACTGCCGAAATAGCTCCGAGAACAACTCGTGCGTGATTTCGCGCCAGTCGCCGGCCGTGAGGTCCTTGAGGCCAGGGTGGGCGTTGAACTGCGGCTCCTGGTGGGGCTTCGAGAAGCGGTTCCAGGGGCACACGTCCTGGCAGATGTCGCAGCCGAACACCCAGTTCCCAAATTTGCCTTCTACTTCCCGCGGTATCTGGTCCTTCAGCTCAATGGTGAAGTAGCTGATGCACTTGCTGCCATCGACGACGTAGGGCTCCGTGATGGCCTGGGTCGGGCAAGCGTCCATACACTTGGTGCAGGTGCCGCAGTAGTCCTTAATGGGACCGTCGTAGGCCAGTTCTACATCCACGATCAGTTCGGCAATGAAGAAGAACGAGCCTACGCCGGGCCGGATGAGGTTGCTATTCTTACCTACCCAACCTAGGCCACTCTTCTTGGCCCACGCCTTATCCATCACCGGCGCCGAATCCACGAAGCACCGCCCGCCTACCTCTCCTATCTCCTCCTGCATATCATGTAGCAGGGTCTTGAGCTTGTCTTTAATGACGAAGTGGTAGTCGCGGCCGTAGGCGTATTTGCTGACTTTGAGCGTGTCGTCGGGCTGCTGGGTTTCTTCGGGCGGGTAGTAGTTGAGCAGCAGCGAAATCACCGACTTGGCCCCATCTACCAGCAGGCGCGGGTCAAGGCGCTTATCGAAGTGGTTGGCCATGTAGGCCATCTGCCCGTGCATCTGGCCATTCAGCCAGTTCTCCAGCCGCGGCGCTTCTTCCTCCAGAAAGTCCGCCTTCGAGATACCGCAGTACATAAAGCCCAGCTCCGCCGCGCGGCGCTTAATGAAAGCAGTATAATGAGCGGTGGGAAGCATGGTACTATCGGCGGGCTATCTACAAAAATACGTCATCCTGAGCAGAGCGAAGGAACTTATAACAACTGAACGACTGGCCTAGCCTCTCGTGCTTACGTTATAAGATCCTTCGCTCTGCTCAGGATGACGATCTTTTACTATGGCTTTAGTTCTGGCCTAGGCCTACTCGAACAAGTCGCCGGCTACATTACCGCGCAGGTGCTGGGGCATGGGGCGGCCGAGGTGCTTGTACGCGTTTTCCGTAGCCTCGCGGCCGCGGCTGGTGCGCTTGATAAAGCCTTCCTGAATCAGGAATGGCTCGTACACTTCCTCGATTGTTTCAGCCTCATCGCCGCAAGCCGTGGCGATGGTGGATAGGCCTACGGGGCCGCCTTTGAACTTATCGATGATGGTGGTCAGGATGCGGATGTCCATTTCGTCGAGGCCGTTCTGGTCTACGTCCAAGGCGTTCAGGGCGAAGTGGGCAATGTCCTGCGTGATAGTGCCGGTACCTTTGATCTGGGCAAAGTCGCGGGTACGACGCAGCAGATTGTTGGCGATACGCGGCGTACCGCGCGAGCGGCGGGCAATTTCAAAGGCCGCGTCGTCGTAAATCGGGGTACCCAGAATCTCAGCCGAGCGCTTCACGATACTAGTCAGCAGCTTGGAATCATAATACTCCAAACGGGAGCTGATACCGAAACGCGCCCGTAGCGGTGAAGTGAGCATGCCGGAGCGCGTGGTGGCGCCAATCAGCGTGAAGGGCGACAGCGAAATCTGCACGGAACGCGCATTCGGACCCGAATCGAGCATGATGTCGATGCGGTAGTCCTCCATGGCCGAGTACAGGTACTCTTCCACCACCGGGTTCAGGCGGTGAATCTCATCAATGAAGAGCACGTCATTCGGCTCCAAGTTGGTGAGCAGGCCGGCCAGGTCGGAAGGCTTGTCGAGCACCGGGCCGCTGGTCATTTTAATGCCAGCTTCCAGCTCGTTAGCGATGATGTGCGAAAGCGTGGTTTTGCCCAGGCCGGGAGGTCCGTGCAGCAACACGTGATCGAGGGCCTCGCCGCGGTGTTTGGCGGCCGCCACGAATACTTTCAGGTTCTCGACCACCTTGCCCTGCCCCGTGAAGTCATCGAAGGAAAGCGGGCGCAAGGCCTTGTCAATGTCTTTGTCGGTGGCGTCGAAGTGTTCGTTACCACCCGTCATATACGGTTCGCGCATAAGCGTAAGTCGGTTCTGTGTGTGTCGAAAGGTAACACCCGAAGCACCGGGTTTGTGCCTTTTTTAGCAAAAAATATTGTCCAATAGCTATTTAAACTAATATCATTAGCAATAGTGGTTTTTAGCTCAACTGCAATGCCTGTAAGAATAGGCTCGATGGCTTGCTTTGTCTATTTTAAGCGGCTGATTCGCTTTCTAAGCCTGCACATGCTTACTTTTTTCCTGATGCGTCGTCTGTTGTTCTTTTTGGTTTTGCTGGCTGTTTCTTTCCGGGTTTCGGCACAATCAGTAACGCCGCGCCTCATGCCTACTGAACGGCTGCTGCTGAAACTGGCACCGCTCACTCTCTTTGATCCTAATACCAGCGCATTGCTCTTGGGCGTGGAGTTTCGGCCGGTGCCGCGCGTTGGGTTGGAGCTGGATTATGGCTTCCGGTTTACGCCTTTGCGGGTATTCAATTGGAACATCAAGAAAGAAAATATGCGCTACCAGAAGTTTAAAGCTGAAGGTCGCTTTTACTTCCCGCGCACCGAGCAAAAACAATGGTACATAGCGGCCGAAGGCTTTTATGTGCCCGAGGAATATGACCTGCGCAACAGCAACTTCTACCGCAACGGCGAGTTCCGCGCCTACGAGCAGGCCCACATCGAAAAAACGATTGAAGGCGGCGCCCTGAAAGCCGGCATGATGCGCCGCCTGGGTCAGCGTTTCTGGCTGGATGCGGCCCTGGGCCTGGGCTTCCGGCGCATTGAAACCGTGTATACTACCCAAAACGAGCGCGCCGGCGACTACCTCTACGATGCGCCGGAGCAGAACTTTCTGAGCAAAACACCCGACCCTGGCGTGAAGAAAACCGTGCATCCTGCCCTAGCATTACGGGTGGCCTACAGCATCCTGAAGTAGTAAAAGAGTGGCCTAGACTGGCAGAACAGCTTTTTGGCTTTACGCAAGCGTCAGTAGCTCCCTAACTGTCGGCCCGTAACTTGCGCCTCCATCAGTTTCTGTTGCATGCCCTCATCCGCTTCCCCTTCCTGGCTCGATACCCTTCCGCTTGATTTCTACGACCAGCTGGCGCACTGCCTGAGCCTGCACGGCATGGCGGCCGCCGAGCTGCTTAGCCGCCCGGCCACAGCCCTCACGCAGCAACTGACGGACCTGACTGGCCTACGCTCCGCAGATGTGCAGCGGCTTAACGAAATTCAGAACCATGAGCAGCTGCTGGCAGCGCTCCGCACCGAGCCGCTGGCGTTGTATCATCTGCTGCTGTTGGGCCGACTCACCCTGGAAACGTCGTTGGCGACGCCTGTACTGGCCTATGTGCAGCAACAGATGACCATTTCAGAAGAGCAGTTGCACACCCTGAACAACTATTGCCTGGAGCTCAGCGGCGCTTTCCTGACGACATTGGAAGAGCATTTGCCTGCTCCGGCGGGGGCGGCTTCCCTAGGCCTGCATCGGCTGCGAGTGGAGGAAATTTTCGCCGAGTACGTGGCTCAGATACCCGTGCCGGTGCCGCCAGCGGCTAACCTGCGCCTGACGGAGCCGCAGCTGCAGATGCTGCGCCTCTCGCTACTGTTGGTACATAGCCTGCCCCAAGCCGCCGACCACCCATTTATGCGTGCCGTAGGCCAGTTCAAGAACCTGCAGCCCGAAGCGCTGGAGCCGCTGCTGGAGCATTTGGGCCGGGCTCACGCACAGGAGCAGCTTACCCTCACTATGCCCGAGCTGATTCAGCTGTACCAGGGCATGCAGGTGTGCGGGATGGTGTTCGTATCGGATGTGATGGCGCGCATTGGCCTGGAAGAGCTTTTTCCGACGCTGCCCGCCGATGCCGACGCCGCTACCACCGAAGCCGCGCCCGCCAGCCACCGCCAGGCCGTGGGCGAAATGGTGACCGGTTTCACGCGCTGGGTGCAGCATACCTTCCCCGATTCGCCCGAAATTGCGCAAGCTCGCGAGGAAGTGTTGGCCCTGGCCGATTTGCTGTAGGCCAGTAGAAAGTGGCCTAGGCGCGCTCCAGCAGCACTTCTATCTCCAGATGCAGCCACTCGTCTTCCCAGGCTTTGTGCGTGAGTCGGGCCGCTACGGGGTAGCCCGCATCGAGTAGGCGCGCCACGGTTTCGTTGCGGCCTTCGGGCAGGTAGCCGAGCCAGAAGGCGTCGGGGCCGGCAGTGTACACCCGCACAGCCCAGTCGTCGTAGGCACTGTCAGCTTCGCGCTGCAGCATCAGCGGCTGATTGGGCTGCAACTGCGGCTCCAGTTCCCGTAGGCCAGTACGGTGGGTAGTACCGGCCACCAGACATTCAAGCAAAACCAAAGACTCGGGCGTAGACGTGGACATAGGGTGCAAGTGAAGATTGAGGCCGTAAAATACGCCTACTCGCCACAATTTCTTCGTCGGCCTGTTCTAGGCCACTCTAGGCCCCGCTGCACAACCTATTTTCGCGGTCAAAGTACCTGTGTGTTCTATGTATAGCAAAACGGAAGTCACCCAACTACGCCAGGCCTTCTGGACCACCTTTGGGCAGTATATGCAGCCAGTGCCTTCGGCCGAAGGCGTACCCACCAACTGGATTAACTACAAAACCGGCCTCAAGCACGTGTACTTCCGCCTGCACGCCGACGGCCGCCACGCCACCATCGGCATCGAGCTGACGCATCCTGACTCCGATATCAGGGAGCTGTTTTTCGAGCAGTTTGAGGCACTGAAGTTGGTGCTGCACGAAACTGTAGGAGAGCAGTGGATCTGGGAGCCCGCTGCGGAAGATGCCAACGGCCACTCCATCAGCCGGATTTACCAAGAGCTGCGCCCTGCCAACCTGTTCAGCCGCGACGACTGGCCTAGGCTCATCTCCTTCTTCAAACCCCGCCTGATAGCCCTGGATGAGTTCTGGAGCACGGCCCAATACGCGTTTGATGAGTTGCGTTAGGCCACTTAGCTAATACCCAAATCCATGGTGAAGCTATCCGTAAGCAGAATTTTGGGTACACCAATGCCGCAATTATCTGCAGTGATACCTACTACTACCCGTTGCACCTCGTACAGACTCGTGGGCTCAGAAAGCAACTGCTGGTAGTTTTCAGAAAGCAGCCAGTCTACTAGGTCATCCAGGGTGTAATCTGTATGCTTATGTGGGCGGGCCGGAACGGTTGTGGAATGCAGCACCCGATGCCACCAGGACTTAACCTGTGTGGCTACAGGCTCTGATAGATCTGGAACCTCTAAGTCTGTATAAGTCTGAAGCTGTTGGCGTATGGCGCGCCGGTTGGGCATAGGCCACAAAGCCTGCAGAGAGGAGGCCCCGGATACTGGGTTGTTTTCATCCGTTATGCACTGGACTACCTGAGCCAGCAAAAGAGAGTGCGCATTAGTTCGTGCTGGACTGGAGTTGCAGCCAAGTTGCTGCGTAAAGTAGGCAGCAACTTTTCCCACCTGCGAGAGTCCTTCCGCTACTCGGTCAGGCACCGACAGGCCGAAGAATCTTTCAAAAGCTACAAGCAGCTCGACTGAATCAAGTCCCATGAATCGTTATACTATATCTGTTTAATCACTCGATTACAGAATACAGTTTACCTTCTCGACGCCATCCATTTGGGCCTTTTTTATAAACCCATATGTCCCATCCATCATAGTAACTCACCGACACCACTGCGCTTTTGAAGTCGCGTGAGAACAACATTCCCCAAATCTCGAACCTACGGTTAGAGCCGTATAGATGGAGCAGGGAGTCATAACGCTTATACTCTTCACTCGACTCCAGTCTTTTGTTATACTGGGCACCAAGTGGTGTAAGAGTATCTTTCGTAATTATATGCACCCAGTTTTGCGGGAAGCGGCCTAGTTTAAATTTAAACTCTCGAACAGCTGGCAATTGCTGTTGCATATAGAGTATATCAGCTGGCTTGAAGTAGCGAAGCAAAGAATTAAATTGATCTGTCTCTTTACCAGACAGCATAAACTTCTCAGTTTGCGTGAAATAGTATGAGTTTGGATGAGCCGATAGATATACTCTTACCCCTAACGTATCGGGCAATTGCGCAGGTACTAAAACGGATATTGGACGTAAATCTTCGACGATGGTAGAAGCAAGCTGATACTGCAGAGCTTCTGGCACTTTCTGTCCGTAGCAAGCACTAACTTTCCATAGCACCAGCAAACCTATCATGAGCAGGTTCTTCATAGCAGTAAACATAAATGAAAACGGCCGCTCTGCTTCCAGAACGGCCGTTTCAATGTAGTATTTCTCAAGCTTACTTGAACGCCTGAATACCGGTGATATCAGCACCCGTGATGAGCAGGTGGATGTCGTGGGTGCCTTCGTAGGTCACTACCGACTCCAAGTTCATCATGTGGCGCATGATGGGGTACTCGCCCGTGATGCCCATGCCGCCGTGAATCTGCCGGGCTTCGCGGGCAATGTGCAGGGCAATTTCTACGGAGTTGCGCTTGGCCATCGAAATCTGGGCCGAGGTGGCTTTGCCTTCGTTTTTGAGCATGCCCAGGCGCCACACCATTAGCTGGGCTTTCGTGATTTCGGTAATCATTTCGGCCAGCTTCTTCTGTTGCAGCTGGAACGAGGCAATCGGCTTACCGAACTGCTCGCGCTGTAAGGAGTACTTCAGTGCCGACTCGTAACAGTCGATAGCCGCCCCCAACGCGCCCCAGGCAATGCCGTAGCGAGCCGAATCGAGGCAGGAGAGCGGGCCTTTGAGGCCGTCGATGTTGGGCAGGATGTTTTCTTTGGGAATGCGCACGTCCTCGAACACCAGCTCGCCGGTGGTGCTAGCGCGCAGGCTCCATTTGTTATGGATTTCGGGGGTGGTGAAACCTTCCATCCCGCGCTCCACGATAACCCCGCGAATGCGGCCGTTGTCGTCTTTGGCCCACACCACGGCCACCTGGCACTCGGGCGAGTTAGATATCCAGAGCTTCGCACCGTTCAGCAGGTAATAATCACCCATATCCTTGATATTGGTGGTCATGCCGCCGGGGTTGGAGCCGTGGTCAGGCTCCGTGAGGCCGAAGCAGCCCAGCCATTCGCCGGAAGCCAGCTTGGGCAGGAACTTGCGGCGCTGCTCCTCCGACCCGTACTGATAGATCGGGAACATGACCAAGGAGCCCTGCACCGAAGCCGTGGAGCGCATACCGGAGTCGCCGCGCTCAATTTCCTGCATAATCAGGCCATAGCTGATGTAGTCTAGGCCACCGCCGCCGTACTCCGTAGGGATGGTAGGCCCGAACGCGCCCACTTCACCAAACTTGCGCACAATCTCGGAGGGAAAGTGCGCCTGCTGGGCCCACTGCTCGATATTAGGCGAAATTTCCTTCTTCACGAAGTCGCGGATACTCTGGCGAATGAGCTTGTGCTCTTCCGTGAGCAGGCCGTCGATGTCGTAATAATCAGTGAAGCCAGCGGCATTCAGGGAGCCTTTGTTTTGCTGTACCTGAGCCTTGGGCGAGAGAACGTCAGCTTGCGAAGACATAGTGAAAAGTGGGTGGGGTTTACTCTCCAAAGATAGGCATTTCAGGCAGGAAGCTCATCCCACCGGCCTGACTGGCCCAGACGCAAAAAACCCTGACCAGAAAGGGGACTAGTCAGGGCTTTGTGGTGCGAGCTGCCAGAGTGGGAATGCCTTAGCCAAACCGGGATAAGCACCAAAAAAGACCAGGAGGCAGATTCCTGATCGGGACATGTCGAACAGAGATATCTGGCAAAGTGTGTGCCGGAAAATAGCTTTGCGCTAATTTTTATAAATAAAGTACCTTTTTACCAAATTCCTTACAAACTGTTGAGGTTAACGCTTAAAAAGCTGCTCTACTTGCCACTTCCACAACACTGACAATACGCCCACTGTTCAGCAGCTTCCGACTTACCAACGGTTTTCAGCATGCCATAAAGTATGGCGCAAAACCTTGGCCTAGGGTCTCGCTAGGCCCGGCTCTAGGCCAGTTGAGCAACGATACGCGCAGCATAAGCTTCGCGCTACACTTTATACAGCTCTAAAAAGCGCCGCAGTATTTCCGCTGGGTATCATGCCTAGTGAAGGCATTCCGTAGGCCACTCAGTTGCGCTGTATTACGTAAGCAAAACCACTACTTTAGCCACCTTGCTACATAGAATTCAATTCTTTCCGTAGAACCCGGGCCCACCTCACTCCCACCACCTGCCATGAGCCACGAGAAAAAGTTG
Source organism: Hymenobacter gelipurpurascens (assembly GCF_900187375.1). Lineage (NCBI taxonomy): Bacteria > Pseudomonadati > Bacteroidota > Cytophagia > Cytophagales > Hymenobacteraceae > Hymenobacter > Hymenobacter gelipurpurascens. The sequence continues at coordinate 530,496 of NZ_FYEW01000002.1, forward strand.
AATGAACTGGAAGCCACGGCCATTTGCGGCAATGACATTTCCTCCTCGTGTCTGTATGTATCGGCGCTAGCCATTGCCTATGCGGGGCAGTACGCCTGGATGGCCCTCCTACTGGTGGGCGCCGTGCTGTTCTTGTTCCGCAAGATTTACGGCGAAGTGGTGGGAGCCTTGCCACTAAACGGCGGGGCCTACAACGTACTCCTGAACACGACCAGCAAGCGTAATGCGGCGCTGGCCGCCTGCCTTACCATTCTGTCGTACATGGCCACGGCGGTTATTTCGGCCAGCGAGGCCATGCATTATCTGCACACACTCTGGCACGGACTGCCCATTATTGGGGCTACGCTGGGGCTGCTAGGCCTGTTTCTGGCCCTCACCATTCTGGGCATATCAGAATCGGCGAAGGTGGCAGTAGGTATTTTTCTGGTCCATCTGATTTCACTTACGCTGCTGGTAGGAGCTACCATCTGGTTCTTGTTCAACAACGGCATCAGCACGCTGTCGTTCAATTTTCAGCAGCCGATACCCGGCGGACATTTGCTCACGGCGCTATTCTTTGGGTTTAGCGCGGCTATGTTGGGTATTTCGGGGTTTGAGAGTTCCGCCAACTTCGTGGAGGAGCAAGCGCCGGGCGTGTTCGGCAAAACCCTGCGCAACATGTGGGTGGTGGTCAGCTTCTTCAATCCCGTTATTGCCTTTCTGGCCGTGGCGGCGCTGCCGCTGGCCGAAGTAGGCCCCAACACCGAAACTCTACTCTCTTACCTGGGCACGAAAACCGGCGGTACCTGGCTGGGCACCCTAATTTCAGTAGATGCTGTGGCCGTACTGAGCGGCGCCGTGCTTACCTCCTTCGTGGGTGTAAGCGGCCTGATGAAGCGCATGACGCTGGACCGCATTCTGCCGCAGGCATTTCTGAAAGAGAACAAGCGCGGCAGCAACTACCTCATCCTCATTGTCTTCTTCCTGCTTTGCGTGTCGGTGCTCATGATTACCAACGGGCAGCTGGGGCCGCTGTCGGGCGTGTATACCATTTCGTTTCTGGCAGTAATGGCGTTTTTTGCGTTGGGCAACTTCCTGCTGAAGAGCAAGCGACCTTTCCTGCCTAGGCCAGTATATGCGGGCGTCCTGACGGTTTCGGTGGCGCTCATCAGTATTTTGCTAGCTCTGTACGGCAACATCAAGCTGCACCCCGACTACCTGATTGTGTTTCTGCAGTATTTCCTGCCGACGATGCTATTGGTGTCCGTCATGCTGAACCGGATTTCCATTCTGAACCTGGGGCTGGCCGCCATCAATTCCTTTGCCGAGCATTCGCCCCGGTTTTCGCGTCTGGGCCGCATTATGGTGCAGCGCAAGCTCCAGCAGCTGCACCAGCAGGAATTCGTGTTTTTCACGAAAGGCGACAACGTCTCGAACCTCAACAAGGTGATGGCCTACGTGGTGGAAAACGAGTTTACCAACCGCCTCAAAATCGTGACGTTACTCAATGAGGGCGAAACGTTTCCGGAGGATTTGCTGAAAGATATTCAAGTGCTGGACCGGGCCTATGAGCAGATTGAGGTAGAGTTTGTGCCCATGGTTGGCCACTTCGGCCCGGAACTCATTGACAAACTCTCAAAGCAGTGGCAAATCCCGAAAAACTTTATGTTCATCGGCTCCCCCGGCGACCGGTTTCCCTACCAAATTTCTGAGCTGGGCGGCGTCCGATTGATCATTTGATGAGGCCTAGGCCGTTGTTGTCATTCCGAGAAGGCACACAGTAACCTAGGCCAGTTGTCATTGCGAGGACGAAGGACGAAGCAATCTTTCCTTGTCGTAAGCACGACTTCTCAAGAAGCTAAAAAGGCCTTATATCCACTGTGGAGGTAAGGGCTTTTCAGTTAGCTAACAATTGGCGCGACTGGAAGGAAAGATTGCTTCGACACTGGCTTGATGCGCCACTTGCTCGTAATGACACAACTGGCCTAGGCCACATCAACTACCTAAAACTTCACGCCCACGGAGGCCAGAAAATTGCGGGTGGCTTGGGGGAAATACCAGTTGAAGGTCTGCTGCTGGCCATCGGCGCCGGGGTAGCCGTAGGTATAGCCATTGGCCACGTAGCGGCGGTTGAGCACATTATTCACCAACAGGCCCAGCTCAATCTCCTTCACGAACACCGGATGCAAGGCATAGCGCACCCGGAAATCCAGCACTTGGTAGGGCTTGATGCGGCGGTCTTCGCTGGTCGAGTTATCGAGGTATTGGCGGCTCACGGTTTTGTAGAGCAGGGCCACGCGTAGGCCACTCAGCGGCTGTCCTTCCAACGTATGCGCCGAAATCACCGACGGCGAATACGATACCGTGGTGGTGCGGGCCTCAGAGGCTATAACGGGGTTATAGTCGGCATCATAGATTACGTCGCGGTAGTTCAGAATTTGGTTGCGGCTGAGCGTTAGCGTGCTGCTCAGGCTGATTTTATCATCGGCGGAGGCAAAGCCGGTTAGCTCCAGGCCCGTGCGGTAGCTGCGTGCTACGTTAGTGCGCAGGGCCGTTCCTACATCGTTCAGCTGGCCGGTGGCTACCAGCTGGTTGCGGTAGTTCATGTAGAAATAGTTGGCCTCGAAGCGCACGGCCGTGTTGGAGCCCAGCCAATTGGTATTCGGCAACGACAGGCGGTAGCCACCTTCATAATCATCTAGGCGCTCCGGCTTAGCGCTTTGGTCACCGGAGGGGCGGTCGGTGAAGTCGGACCGGACGGGCTCGCGCTGGCCTACGGCATAGCTGGCGTACAGCTGCTGGCCTTCGCTTAGGGTGAAGGTAGCGCCGGCTTTGGGGTTGATGAAGGTGTAGCGCGCACGCGTGGTTACGTCGTTTTGGTCGTCTTCTACGCCATTGATATCATACTTGATCTGGCGTACCTGCACATCACCGTACACCCCTAGCTTGGGCAGCACCTGCCAAGTGGCGCGAGCGTAGGCGTTGTAGTCGGTTTTGAGGGCATCGTTGAAGTAGTAGCGCTGGCGGATGTTGCTGTTAGACGCATACTGCGCCCAGATGACCTCGCCGTAATGGTCGTTGGTGAACTGGTTCCAGGCGCCGCCCAGGGTGGCCTGCAGCTTGTCGTTGTCCTTGGGCTGGTAGTTGAGCGCGAAGGTGCCGCCGTAGAAGTAGTTATCCAGCCACTTGCGGTCAACGAGGTTGGTGCGCGTAATGGTTTGGCCGCCAATCACCACGTCCTCCAGCCCGTAATCCACGAATTTGCGCCGCGCGCGGTAGCTCTCGTAGTAGCCAAAACCCCGGGTTAGGTGCAAGGCCGCACCGATGTTCCAGTCCTGGTCCAGGCCCTGTGAGAGGTGCAGCTGGTAGTGGTTTTGCTGGTAATTGTCCGTCTGGTTGTCGTAGGTATAGTAGCTGTAGCGGCGGCCTTCCTGGCGCACGCGCTGGGCATCGGCTTCGCTTAGCTCGCCGTTATCGATGTACTGCTGCAGCAACTTTTGGTCGCCGGTAATGGCAGGCTCGGGCACGCCGTTCCAGGCCTGGTAGGTTTTCTCACGGCCCGAGAAGGTGATGAACTTGAGCAACGTGTTCTTGGCCTGATATCCCGCCGAGAGGTAATACGACTTCAGATCCGAGGAAGCGCGGTTCATGTAGCCGTCCGTTGCAATCCGCGACAACCGGCCATCTACCGTGAAGTGCTTGCCTAGTAGGCCGGTCCCGAACGACACGTTGTTTTTCCAGGTGTTGAAGGAGCCGAACGTGTTCTGGGTTTCGGCGTAGGCCTCCTGGCGGCTTTCCAGCGTAGAAATGTTGATGCTAGCGCCAAAGGCTGCCCCGCCGTTTTGGCTGGTGCCCACGCCGCGCTGCACCTGCAGGCTGCTGATGGACGACGACAGATCGGGCAGATTCACCAGAAAGGAGCCGTGCGACTCGGCATCGTTCAGCGGCACCCCATTGATGGTCATGTTGATGCCCGTGTTGCTCGTGCCGCGAATGCGGATATCGGTGTAGCCCACGCCCGCGCCGGCATCGGAATTCACTACCACTGAAGGCGTCTGGTCCAGCAGATACGGCAGATCCTGCCCGAAATTCCGTTTGGCCAGGGCCTGCTTGCTCACGTTGGTGTAGGCCGTGGCGGTACGCTCATTGGCGCGGGAAGCCGTTACGAGGGCTTCACCCGTCAGGATGCCGCCGGGTTGGAGCGTGAGCCGCAGCTGTTGCGGTGCTTCCTGGCCTAGCACCCGGCTGACCAGTGGCTCATAGCCCACAAACGTAATGCGCAGCTCGTGCGCGCCAGCGGCCACGGCGGGCAGCGTGAAGGAACCATCTGAGGCAGCAGCTACGGCAGCGCCATCGAGCAGCACGGTGGCGCCGGGCAGGGGCGTACCGGTGCGGGCATCCAGGATGGTGCCGGACACAGGCCCTTGCGCCCATGCCGTGCCGGAGAGAGCCAGCAGGGCCACTCCGGTAGTCAGGAAATTTTTCAACGGTGAAAAATGGAAAAAGTGGAACGGACCAGATGCCAGGGGTCGGCACCTTCGGTTTTTCGCTCGCGGATCGTTTGTTCCCTTCGCCGGCATTACCCGGGCAGGTTCAATGGGTATGATCTCAGCCGCCGGGGCCATTGCTGGCCTGGAGGCACCCCTAAAACTTCTGGCGCAAAGGTAGCCGCTGCTAGGCCACTTGCAAGCCTAGGCCCTATCTACTTTACTTTCGCCTGATAATCATGTACCTTAGGTGACACTCTCCTACGCAGAAAACCAGCCCACAGATAAACAACTATCCCCGCGTCTGCGTTAATCTGCTATAGCGCGTCGTGTCCCATCCGTCCGACTTTTAACCTCTAACCGCCATGAACATCATCGTTTATATGCTCGTGGTTTTGGCCATTCTGGTCTACTTCCTTCTGTCGCCGCGCCGCCGTTTCCGGCAGCCTCCTTCCCCCGACAACGACGACGATGGCGGCGAACCGCTCGATGATGGCCTACCCGACCTCGACCTCCCCCCTGGTATTACGCGCCCCATCAACGACTGGGAACCAGACTACGGCCGGCGCCCTCCTACTCCCGTCCGCCCCACCGAGCCTATGCTGCTCTAGGCCACTTCGGAGAAGCGTAGAAACAGTTAAAACCAGACCGTCATGCTGAGCTTGTCGAAGCATCTCTACCGAGGCTAATCAAAAGAGTTAGCACGGCGGTAGAGATGCTTCGACAAGCTCAGCATGACGGTCTGGTTTTTACCTATACCACACGCCGCTGGCCCACAGGCCTAGGGCTAGATAATCGGGTCGTTCAGGTCACGGGCCATGCGCATGTAGGGAATGGTACCCCGGTGGAAGCGGTTGCCTTCCGGCTCCAGGCCAAAGGCGCGGTAGAAGGCTTCATTCACGGCGCGGGCGTCGCACCAGATACGCTTAGCGCCTTTAGTGCGGGCATATTCCATTACGTGGCGCAAGAGCTGCGAGCCAATACCCTTACCCTGGCAGTCGGGGCGGGTGGCGAACTTGCGGAACCGGGCCACGTTGCCTTCAATGAACAGGGAAATAACCGACACCAGCAGGCCATTGCTGAAAGCCCCGAAATGGTGGCCCTGGTCGTCGGAGTTCAGCTTAACATATTCAAGCGTTTCCTGGGGCCAGAGCACTTGATGACGGAGTGGATACGTTTCGGTAGCCGTAATGGGACGAATTTGCACTATGGTTGACATTCAGACCTGAAAAAATTACTCCGCAGTGATGCTGTAGGAGGTTGAAAATTGTTGGTGAGGAGCCAGCGTCAGAATCCCTTCTTTGTCGGCTAGCTCCCCGGTTTCGGAAGTAGAGCTGGCAATACCGTGCCAGGGCTCAATGCACACAAAAGGCGCCTGCGGGCCTTTCGTCCAGAGCCCCAGGTACGGAAAACCATCGAAGCGCACCCGCACGCCGCGGCCGGAGCGTCGGCTGCGCAGCGTTACGTGCGTGAAGTCGAAGTGCTGGAGCACCAAGGCATCTTGGGCAAATAGCTCGTAGCTCAGCGGTAGGGTGTCTTGTTGCTCCAGCAGCGGCGCGGTTAGGCCGTTCAGCAGGCCACCATCCAGCAAATACCGCTCGGCCGTGACGGGCTGATCGAAGACAAAATCGTAATCTTCGAAGGTTTCGCCTTCTACCAACGGGCAGCGGAACGCGGGGTGTGCCCCAATGCTGAACAACAGCTCATCGGTGCCGGGGTTTTCGATATCCCAACCAATAGTGAGCATGGTGCCCGCCAGCCGGTAGCTGATGCGCAGTACAAAATCGAAGGGGTACATCTTGCGGCTTTCCGCATCGGCGAGTAGCTCAAAGGCGATGGCGGTGCCCGAGTGGCTGTGCAACGTAAACTCCCGGTCGCGGGCGAAACCGTGCTGGCCTAGGCCATACGTCTGGCCTTCGTGCGTAAACGCATCGTTCGGCAGGCGGCCTACAATGGGGAACAGCACGGGCGCGTGGCGGCCCCACACGGCGGGGTCGGCGGCCCAGATATACTCCAGATTATCGAGGTCTTTGCGGATGAAGCTGCTGAGCTCCGCCCCGTGGGAGTTGATGCCCACACGGCATTGTTCGTTTTCGAGGAAATACGTCATTCAATAGCAAGTAGCGTTCAGCGGCCTTACGACAGATGAGCGCCATGGGATGCGGTGGCGGCCAGGACCTCATCAATATGGAAGCAGGCCTGCTCCAGCCGTTGGGCCGGGGTGCCACTGATTTCCGCAAAGTTCGAGAGCTGACTGCGTAATTCCCGCTGGTACAGATCGTAAAAGTACTGCCGATGATTCGGATGCTCACGCAAGGGGTCTGGTTCCCAGGGCAAATCCACGCCCAGCAGCAAGACCAAATCGTAGTGTTGCTGCGCAATGCGGTGCAATACCCAATCGGGGCAGTGCCCAAAGGCGTGCTCCGACCAGATTTTTATCACCAGCAAATCAGTATCGAAGAACACGACTGGCCTACCGAGCTGGGCAGCTTGCTCAGCGGCCGTGGTTTCGGCCTGCAACTGGCCTAGCGCTATCTTTTCGAGGTCGGGAAGCGTGTAGTTGGGGCCATGTACCTCCAGATACTGCCGGGCATACTCGGGCGCCCACACGGTCTGGTAGTGTTCGGCCAGCTGGCGGCTGAGGGTAGTTTTGCCCGTCGATTCGGGACCGGTAAGAGCTACGCGCAACATTAGACCGAAACGGGTAAAGTGGCCGAAGCGGCCTGTTTCTGCATTGCACGGCGCCACTCCAAGTAGCCGTATACCGCCAGGCCCAGGTATAGCGCATACAGCCCGGAGGTCGGGAAAAGCTCCTTATACCAGAGCACGGGCACATAAATGATGTCGACCATAATCCAGATCCACCAGTTTTCCAGCCGCTTACGCATCAGCAGAAATTGTGCGGCCAAGCTGGCAGCAGTGGTAAAGCTGTCGATGAAGGGCATCAGGCGGGCCAAGAGCGTAGTAGAGCCGCTTGCGTGCTGCACTACCGCATCGGTGAAATGCGTGAGGTAGTAGCCGAAACCCAGCGTAAACAGCGGCACAAACAAGGCGCAGGCAATCCACTCCAGCCGCGAAGTGCGCGACACGTGTAGCTCGGTCTTGCTGCGGCCTCCGTACAGCCACTCATACCACCCATACACACTCAAGGCAATAAAGAGCACCTGTAGATTACGGTCGGAGTAGAGCTTGGCGCCGTGGTAGATGAAAATGTAGAGCGTGCAGCTGAAGATGGCCACCGGGAAATTCCAGAGCGACTCGCGGGCCGCCAACCATACGCAGGCAAATCCCGTGAGCACGGCTACCCACTCCAGCGGCGTATTGCCAATGGCGGCGGTCAGGACTTCGTACAACGACTGCGACAAAACAGAAAGCGCTAAAGAACAACGTAGGCCACCCTGAAGCTGCCGGGCAGTGAAGCAAAGGTCAAAGCTAACGAGCAACGGGTTAATTTTGCGGCAGCTTCCTCTTTTTCTACCCATTCTATGCTCCCCGAACTCACGCCCGAAGACCTGCACGCCCGCCTCCAGCGCGGCGACGACCTTCAGCTCATTGATGTGCGCCAGCCCGAGGAGTACGCCTACTGCCGCATTGAAGGCAGCCAGCTGATTCCGCTGGGCGAGCTGGCCAGCCGGGTCCAGGAAATAGACCCCGACCGGCCTACGGTGCTCATCTGCCACCACGGCGTGCGCTCTATGCAGGCCCTGGCCTACCTGCAGCACCGCCACGAAATGACGAACCTGCTGAACCTGCGCGGCGGCATTCACGCCTGGAGTGTGCGCGTCGATCCGTCGGTAGCCATATACTAGGCCAGTCGGGTTTCCCTGCCAAGAACAACTCAGCGCCCTCTGCGAAAACACCGCGCCCTCTGCAGGCTGAAACTGCCTGAACATCTGATATGTTCCTCCCCGCCCTCCCCATAACAGACGCGCTACCCGAGCTGCTCCACACGCTGGAGACGCACAATGTGGCCGTGCTACAGGCCCCGCCCGGCGCCGGCAAAACCACCGTGGTGCCGCTGGCCTTGCTGGAGGCGGCGTGGCGCGAGGATGGCCGCATCATTGTGCTGGAGCCCCGGCGGCTGGCGGCGCGGGCCGCGGCAACGCGCATGGCGCAATTGCTGGGCGAGCCCGTCGGCCAGACCGTCGGCTACCGGATGCGACTGGAGAGCAAGGTGTCGGCCAAGACGCGCATTGAGGTAGTGACGGAAGTTATCCTGACTCGCCAGCTCCAGGAAGACCCGGCGCTGGAAGGCGTGGCGGCGGTGTTGTTTGATGAGTTTCATGAGCGCAGTCTGCAAGCCGACTTAGGCCTAGCCCTGGCCCTGGATGCGCAAAGCGTGCTCCGGCCCGATCTGCGGATTCTGGTGATGTCAGCGACGCTGGATGCTGACCGGCTGGGAGCCTGGCTGGGCGCGCCCGTAGTGCGGAGTCTGGGCCGCATGTACCCCGTGGAAACTCATTACCTAAGCCCCCAGCGGGCTGCCACGGTAAGCCGTAGGCCACATGAAAAACTGCAGGACCTCACGCCCGCCATCATCCGGGAGGCACTGCAAGAACATGCTACCGGCGACGTGCTGGTGTTTCTGCCGGGCCTCGCCGACCAGCGCCGCGTGGCTGATAAATTGGCTTCCTTGCCAGCCCATATTGATATCCACACACTCCACGGCGAGCTGCCCGCCGAGCAGCAGGACGCCGCCCTACGCCCCGCCCCGCAAGGCCGACGCAAGGTTGTATTGGCCACCAGCATTGCGGAAACCAGCTTAACCATTGAAGGCGTCACGATTGTGGTGGATGGCGGCTATGCCCGCGTGCCGCGCTTCGAGCCGCGTACGGGTCTCACCACGCTGGGCACTGAGCCCGTAAGCCAAGCCGCCGCCGACCAGCGCCGGGGCCGCGCTGGCCGCCTCGGACCCGGCACCTGCTACCGCCTCTGGACCGAAGCAGAGTACCGGGAGTTGCCTCATCATCTTGCCCCCGAAATCCTCACCGCCGACCTCAGCCCACTGGCGCTGGAACTTGCCTTGTGGGGCACCCAAGATGCAACCACTCTGCGCTGGCTCGATGCACCGCCTGTTCCGGCCCTGGCTCAGGCGCGTGAGCTGCTGGTGCGCCTGCAAGCCCTCACGCCTGCTGGCCACCCTACCGCTCACGGCCGCTCCCTGGCAGGCCTGGGCCTGGCCCCAAGACTGGCACATTTGGTAGCGCGTGGTCAGGAAATCGGGCACGGCGCTACCGCCTGCGCTTTAGCGGCCCTGCTCACGGAGCGCGATATTCTGCGCCCTGCCGATGGCTCTTTCGGGCCGCCTGATTTGCGCCTGCGCCTAGAGGCCTTGGCTACGGGCCGGGCGCCGCTGCCTGGTCTGGTGCCTGATGCCGCTGCTGTTCGGCGCGTGCGGGAGGCCGCGGCCGTATTGCGCCGCCGCGCCGGAGCCCAGGGCGAGATTGAGCCGGATGTAGCTGGCCTACTGGCCGCCCTGGCCTACCCCGACCGCCTCGCCCAGCGCGAAACGCCCGAAAGAGTACGCCTGGTAAGCGGCCAGCGCGCTACCCTCCCAGCCGAGTTCTTCGGGCAGCAAGACCAGTTTTTTGCGGTAGCGGCGCTTGATGGCCTGGCGGCGCAGCCACGCGCCAGTCTAGCCGCTCCTCTGAGCCGGGCAGAGCTGGAAGAATACTTCGCGGAGCAGCTCGAAAACCGAGATGAAGTGCGCTGGGACGAGGCAGCGGGCCGCGTCACGGCGCGGCGGTTGCGGCGGCTTGGCGCTTTGGTCCTCTCCGACACCTCTCTGGCCGCCCCTGATCCGGCATTGCTGATGAGCGCGTTGCTGGACGGAATTCGGACTACGGGCATTGCCCGTTTGCCCTGGAGCGAAAGTGCAACCCAGCTACGGGAGCGGCTGGCCTTTCTCCATCATCTCCTACCCGAAAACTGGCCTAGCGTCTCAGATACAGAGTTGCTGAACACCCTGGAAGACTGGCTGGGGCCATACTTGACCAACGTTAAGTCGTTGGCCGACTTGGGCCGCGTTGATTTTGGAGAGGCGCTGCTAGGCCAGTTGCCGGGCGGCTGGGCGCAGCGCCAGGAGTTGGACCGCCTCGCCCCGTCGCACTTGGAAGTACCCACCGGCTCCAATATCCGCCTCGATTACTCCGATGCCGCTACTCCCGTGCTGGCCGTGCGCCTGCAGGAGGTATTTGGCCTGTTGGATACGCCTACGGTAGGCGGTGGGCGCGTGCCCCTCACGCTGCACCTGCTCTCGCCCGGCTACCGGCCCGCCCAGGTAACGCGCGATTTGCGCAGCTTCTGGACCAGTAGCTACTTTGAGGTGCGCAAGGAGCTGCGCGGCCGTTACCCCAAGCATTACTGGCCCGAAAATCCGCTGGAAGCCCAAGCCATACGAGGCACTAAAAAGCAGAACGGACTGTAGGCCACGGCACAGCGGCTCCTAGGCCACTTTCCTAAGTTCCTAAATAGCCGGAGCGTTGAAATTTTATTACCGTCGGGAACTATTTTCTAAAATAGTCTTTGGAGCCTATGTTCCGGCATTATACTTGAGTTTACGGTGTCCATCCAACCGCTTTTTGTTTTTCTTATCCTTTCCATTTTATGATCAAAACCTATATCCCCGCTCTTTTACTGACCTTAGCTGGTACCCTGCTGGGCCGTCAGAGTGCCGCCCAGGACTCTCCTACAAAGTGGCAATTCTTTTTTGAGGCCGGCCCCAAAATCAGCGACTTCCGCGCCATGTCTTACGGCGGAACTTACCGTCCGCAGTCAGCTTCTCCCTCCTTCTCAGAAGCTGACCGCAGAGTCACCATACGGAACACGTTTTCGGGCTTTATGCAGGTGAAAGCCTTCAAGCCTCTATCGGAACATGTGGTACTTTCGGGTACGCTGGGGCTGGATATGCAGCACCTGAATTACAAAACGGGCTACACCCAAACGGTTGTCAACAACACCATTACGGCCTACGACAATCAGCACATCAGCCGCTTGCTAACCCGGGCCCGCGCCGACTGGGGCATTCACTATCAGTTCAATATAGGTGCCTCTGGGCACCTGATGCCCGGCGTATCGGTGGGGCAGATGGTGAACCTCAGCAAAGATGGCTACAGCTACACGTTCATACAGCCTGGCCTCTATTTCACCACCGACCGGCTCCTACTTTCCGCTACCGTTTCCGACACGCCTTACAACGTGCTTATCCCAGGTGCTTCGCACTTCGAAGGCGTGCTCAACGGCCCCTACACGTACGACGCAGAGTACCGGATTCGGGAGTTTCAGCTGGGTATCGGGGCTAAGTTTTAACGAGCCTAGCTTTTCCTCATAAAAGCAACAAAAGCCCCGCAGCACGTAGCTGCGGGGCTTTTTTTTGGCTGAGGCTGATTTAACTATTCGCCGGCCGGAAAATCGGCGGAGTCGCCGAGGCTGGCAACGGCTTCCAGGTCTTTCACTAGACCAGTAAACTTCTCGCGGGCGCCCTTCACGGCGGCTTTGCCGAGGGGCAGGTGCAGCGGCGGATTTTCCTGCCGTACTACATCAAACATAATTTTGGCGGCGCGCTGTGGGTCGCCGGGCTGGCGGCCACTGTAGCCCTGAATACCTTTGAGGTTTTCGCCCACGGTGGCGCGGTAATCCTCAATGTTTGTATCCACATACGTAGCGGAACTGCCGGCCCATTCTGTGCGGAAGCCGCTGGGCTCAATGTTCGTGACCTTAATGCCGAGTGGCGCTACCTGCTGGGCCAGGCTTTCGCCAATAGCTTCGAGGGCAAATTTGCTGGCGTTGTACACGCCCACGCCGGGGAAGGTTTTGAGGCCGCCGATGCTGGTGATGTTGAGCACATGGCCGCTTTTCCGCTCGCGCAGGTGAGGCAACACGGCCCGCAGCACGCGCAATGGGCCAAACACGTTTACATCGAACTGGCGCTGCACCTCAGCGTCGTCGATTTCTTCGATACTGCCCAGGGAGCCGTAGCCGGCGTTGTTCACAATCACATCTAAGTGGCCTAGCTGCTGAATAGCGGCCTCTACGGCCTGCTTTACCTGCTGCTCATCTACCACATCGCAGACAAAGCCGTGGCCTTCGCCTCCCGATTTCTGCGTGAATTCGTCGGCTTGCTCTTGCTTGCGGAAAGTAGCGGCTACTTTGTCGCCTTGGCTGAGGCAGTATTCGGCCAGCTCTTTGCCGAAACCGGTGCTGACGCCGGTAATGAACCAGTTTTTAGTGGTTGCCATATATCGAGGGGAATGATGAAAGAAGCCGACCCGGTTTCGGGTGGCTGGGAAGTATAACTCGGGAAGTGGCCTAGGGGTTTAGGTGGCCCGGTGGAAAAGGGCGGGGCAGTGTGCAGAGGTGCGGTAACACAAGCACAATGTGGAAATAAGCAGGCGTACAATCGTAAACCCAAATATTCGCCGTAATTTTACCTGGCAATAAGCGGAACCTAACCTACTTGTTGCCATGGCCGACTACGCTGCCAAAATTGCCTTCGAGGCCCTCACCTACGACGACGTCCTGCTACTGCCCGGTTACTCGGAAGTACTGCCTCGCGACGCCGACCCCAGCTCCCAGCTCACCCGCAACATCCGGCTTAAGCTCCCCTTCGTTTCGGCGGCTATGGATACCGTGACCGAAGCCGAAATGGCTATTGCCATGGCCCAGGAGGGCGGCATCGGCATGATTCACAAGAACATGAGCATCAAGGCCCAGGCCGAGCTTGTGCGCCGTGTGAAGCGCTCCGAGAGCGGCATGATCCTCGACCCCTTCACGCTGGAAGAAACCGCTACCCTGGCCGATGCCAAGAAGCTGATGCGTAACAACAACATCGGGGGCATCCCGATTGTGGACGGAGACCGTCGCCTGAAAGGCATCCTGACCAACCGCGACCTGCGTTTCGAGAAAGACATGACCCGCTCGGTTTCGGAGGTAATGACCAGCGAAAACCTCGTAACCGCAGAAGCCGGTACGGATCAGAGCCTGGCCGAGGATATTCTGCAGGAGTCTAAGGTGGAGAAGCTGCCGGTGGTGGATACTGAAGGGCGCCTCGTAGGCCTCATTACCTATAAGGATATCCGGAAGCGCCGCCGTACGCCCAACGCCTGTAAGGACGAGTTTGGCCGCTTGCGCGTAGGAGCCGCAGTAGGTGTAACGCCCGATTTGCTGGACCGCGTAGCCGCTCTGGTAGAAGCCGGCGTAGATGTGGTTAGCGTGGATACCGCCCACGGCCACAGCAAAGGCGTGCTGGATGCCGTGCGCAACCTCAAAAAGCACTACCCTAACCTCGAAGTAATTGCCGGCAACGTAGCCACCGCCGAAGGTGCGCGCGCCCTCGCCGATGCCGGTGCCGATGCCGTGAAAGTGGGCGTAGGTCCGGGCTCCATCTGCACTACCCGCATCATTGCGGGCATTGGGGTTCCGCAGCTTTCGGCCGTAATGGAAGCGGCTCGTGGCCTAGAAGGCACCGGCGTACCGCTGATTGCCGACGGTGGCATCAAATACTCCGGCGACGTAGTGAAGGCCCTGGCCGCCGGCGCCGGTACCATCATGATTGGCTCTTTACTGGCTGGCACCGAAGAAGCTCCGGGTGAGGTCACGCTCTTCGAAGGCCGCAAATACAAGAGCTACCGCGGTATGGGCTCAGTAGAAGCCATGGAAGACGGCTCCAAAGACCGCTACTTCCAGGATGCCGAGGACGACGTGAAGAAGCTGGTGCCGGAAGGCATTGTGGGCCGTGTGCCCTACAAAGGCTTGGCCGCTGAGGTGCTGTATCAGCTCACGGGTGGCCTACGGGCCGGTATGGGCTACTGCGGTGCCGGCAGCATTGAGGCCCTGCAAACCGCTCGATTCGTGCGTATTACGGGAGCCGGCCTACGCGAGTCGCACCCCCACGATGTACAGATTACCCGCGAGGCGCCCAACTACAGCAGCCGCTAAGCGCAGCCCCCTTGCTGCCTGACATCATTTGCCGGTGGCCTACAGAAGGTCATCGGCAAATTTGTTTTTTGCTAGCGCATACACAGGCTATTAGCTTTGTGCGCTTCCCTAATTCCGTTAGCAAAGAGCTGGAATTAGTAATTCGCCGTGTATCTTGGCTGTCCTTTTTGACTACTGCATCCGTCAGCAAAGCACCCGCACCTAAACCGGTTTCATGTCCTTCCTTCGGAAGCTAACTTCCTTTATGCCGCCGTTAGCTCTGCTTAGTTGGGTAGGGCTCTTGGTTTGTACGTTGCTTTACGCGCGCCCTGATTTGGCGCCCGGCGTGGGCACACCATCCGGCGGGCTCCTGCTGGGAGCTCAGGCAGTATTTGCGGCGTTGGTCTTTCTGCAGGAACGTGCCCGCCCCGATCGGTTGCGGGGTCTGGATTTCGTGGGCCTATTGCGCAAGCTGATTCTGGGCCCGGGCCTATTGGCCACTATCTGTGTGGCGTTGCACCTGATAGAACGCATAGTAAGGGCCGAAGCTCCTACCACCCATCCGCTGTTCTTCACCGTCCTCTACACACTTAATGTAGGCCTATTCATCCTGTTCCTGGCCCGCACAAACTACACGTGGCGGTCGTTGGTGCTGTTCCGGTCGTCGGCGCGGTTGCGGCGGGTGTGGGAATGGTTTGAGCTGATGCTGGGCGCTACACTGCTGCTGAGCCTGATACCACGGTCGTTGCCCTATAGCCTTACCACAGCTTTATTGGGTGGCCTAGCGGTGTTTGGCGTGTATATCAGCAGCCACCAGAAATGGGTGGCCTACCTCAACCGTCGCCAGAAGGTGCAGGCAGTGGTACTACAAATCAGCGTGATTATGGCCATGGCCATCTTTGCCGCCTATTTCCTGCAAACCCAGCAAGACCCTTTGTTGGTGGCGCCGGCTCCACAGCACGCTTTCCTGGTGCTGAACGCCTTTTTCGCCGGCTTCTATGCGTTTATGGGGCTGATGGTGACGTTCTTCAACCTACCTACCGCCAGCGTGTTTGAGCAGAAGCGCGAAGAAATCCTGAGCCTACAGCGCCTCACCCAGCTTATCCAGAAAAGCCAGACGCCGCAGGAGGTGTACAGCATGCTCTTCGACTCGGCTATTCAGACCGTGGATGCCGATGCTGCCTGGCTGGAGGTAGAAACCCCTGATACAGACTACAAGGGCCAGTACTACCACATCAGCCTTGAGCAGGCATCGGCCATTCAGCAACTCCTCACGGAGTATAACCTGGGCCACATTGAGTACCTCAACAACGACCTACCGAACAGCGCCGGTTTTCGAAGCCTAAATCTCCCATACGGCTCCCTCATCGTGATGCCACTCCGCTCCAGCAAGCGGCCCTACGGCTCGTTGTTTATGCTGAAGGAGCAGCGCCAGGGCTTCGACCGCGAAAACCTAAGCATTCTGCAGACTTTCACGAGCCAGACCGTGCTGAGCATCGAGAATCTGCAGCTGATGCAGGCCTCTATTCAGAACCAGCTAGTGCAGGAGGAGCTTAAAATTGCCTCCTCAGTCCAGGAAAGCCTGATTCCGAAGGACTTGCCGATTGACAACTGGTTTGAAATTAGCTCGCACGCTATGGCGGCTAAGGAAGTAGGCGGCGACTTCTACGACTTCCTGCACCTACCCGGCCGGCGCTTGGCCGTGCTCATCGGCGACGTATCCGGCAAGGGCATCACGGCGGCGTTCCACGTGGCCCAGATGAAAGGCATTTTCCATGCCCTGATGCAGGAAAACCCTCTGGCGCGAAATGAGCGGGAGAAATTCCCGGTGCCCAGCAAGTTCATGGCCCAAGCCAATAATGCCCTGGCGCGCTGCCTCGAACGATCTGCCTTTATTACGGCCTCGCTCTACATTATTGATTATGAGCATGGCGGCTTTGTGTTTGCTCGCGCGGGCCACTGCCACACGCTGTACTATCACTCCATCAAGGAGGAAGTATCGTACTTCCAGACGGCTGGCTTAGGCTTGGGTATCATCCGGAACGATACCTACGAGAAGCACATCAAGAACCAGTTTTACGATTACAACCCCAGCGACGTCATGGTGATTTACACCGATGGCATTGTGGAGGCGCGTAACGCGGCCGGAGATGAGTACGGCGAAGACCGACTTAAATACATGCTGGAGCAGACGTATTACCTCGATGCTGGCGCCATCAAGGAGCGCATCCTCAGCGACTTGGAGGAGTTCAGCCGCGGCCAGCCCATGCACGACGACCAAACCTTGCTCGTCATTAAATTCAAAGAGTCCCAACCCGATATTCCCCTTTAACGTAGCCTTGGGATATGAAAATAACGCAACACGCCACCGATCATACGCTTACGCTCATCCTTGATGGCGAACTGGATGCCAGCTCGTCTGTTTTACTTGATAACGAACTCAACCAGCCCACCATTCTGAACTACCAGAAGGTTCTGATTGACTGCCAGCGCCTGAACTATATTTCCTCCGCTGGCTTAGGCGTGTTTATCTCGCACCTGCAGCGGTTTCAGGATGCCAACGTGAAGCTGGTGTTCTTCAACATGCAGGAAAAAGTGCACAACGTATTTGAGATTCTAGGTCTGGATGCTTTGTTAACTATCGTGCCATCGGAAGCCGAGGCCACGGCTATCTAAACTACTTCACAGGGCTATCAGTAGGGAATGAAAAACGCCATCCGAGTCAGCTGCACTCGCCGCAACCTCAAGGTCGTGCGTGACTTCGTGAGCGAATTTCTGGAAGGCTTTCGCTTGTCAGAATTACACATCAACCAGGTAGTGCTGGCCGTGGATGAAGTAGTGGCCAACCTCATCATTCATGGCAACAGTGAGGACGAATCGCGGTTTCTAGACGTGCGCCTCAATATGCACGACCACGAGTTCGGAATTGAGATAGAAGACCACAGCCCCACCAGCTACTCTCCTACCAGCTACCGCGAGCCTGATTTGCAGGAGTTCGTGCGCATCGGGAAGAAAGGCGGCGTGGGCATGATGCTCGTGAACCGCATCATGGACCGGGTAGAGTTTACCACGGTAGGCCACCACAACGTTTGCCGGTTATATAAGAAACTGGCCTAGGCCATCGTTCTTTAGAAGAAACCAGAAAAGCACCCTGAACCTAGGGTGCTTTTTTAGTGTCTCTAGGCCAGTAGTACGGAAACCGCTTGGCGGAAAAAAATCCGTAAAATTGCGTTTGTCAGCTGTTCCTGTCCGGGGCACACTCCGGCCGGCTGAAGCGCTTAGTAGAATCCTTTCCTCCTGTATGCACAACCGCTTTCTGTTTGCTGGTACGGCCGCTGTCGCGCTGTTAGCCGGCTGCCAGTCCACAAAACCTACCACTTCAGCTGCCAAGCAGCCCGTTGTAGAAACGCTGGGAACCACCCAGGTACCGGCGTCGGAGTTCAGCTATGTTTATCGTAAGAACAACAGCTCAGCCCCGGAATTTGGGACTAAAGCCAGCGTAGCAGAATACCTGGATCTGTACACCAACTTCAAGCTGAAGGTGCTGGAAGCGGAGCAGCGCGGCCTTGATACCACGCAGGCGTTCAAGCGCGAGCTGGACGGCTACAAGCAGCAACTAGCTCAGCCTTACCTCACGGAGAAAAGCGTGACAGATAAACTGGTGCGAGAGGCCTACGACCGCATGAGCAAGGAGGTAAGCGCCTCCCACATCCTCATTCGGGTGCAACCCGATGCCGACCCCAAAGACACGCTGGCGGCCTACCAGAAAGCCACAGCACTGCGGCAGCGCGTAACTGGCGGCGAGGACTTTGCCAAAGTAGCCCGCGAGACCTCCGAAGACCCCTCAGCCCGCGACAATGCCGGCCGCCTGGGCTACTTCACGGCCATGCAGATGGTGTATCCGTTTGAGTCGGTGGCCTACAACACGCCCGTAGGCCAGGTGTCGCAGCCGGTGCGCACGCGCTTCGGCTACCACATTATTAAGGTCAATGATGTGCGTGCCGCGCAGGGAGAAATCAAGGTGGCTCACCTCATGATTCGGGCTACGCCCGGCATGCCCAAGGCAGATTCTGTTACGGTTAAGAAGAAAATCGACGAGCTGTACAGCCGCCTCACTCAGCGCAAAGAGAACTGGGAGAAGCTGGTAGCGCAGTTTTCGGAAGATGCCGGCTCGGCGGCGAATAGCGGCGAGCTGCCCCCTTTTGGCACGGGCCGCATGATTCCGAGCTTCGAGGAAGCCGCCTTCAAGCTGCAGAAGCCCGGCGACCTGTCTAGGCCAGTACAAACGCCGTACGGCTGGCACATCATTCGTCTGATTGAGAAGCAGCCTATCCCGACATTTGAGGCCATGGAGCCCACGCTGAAAAGCAAGGTTTCCAAGGATTCCCGTTCGGAGCTCAACCGCGCGGCTTTCCTGAAGCGCGTGCGCACTGAGAACAACTTCACGGAAAATACCGCCGGCAAAGAGTACGCCTTCACGAAGGCTGATACGGCGCTGGTGAATGGCCGCTTCAAGTATGTAGCGCCAGTTGCTCCTGCAACGCCAACCAAAGGCAAGAAAGCCGCCGTCGGCGATGCCCAGACGCTGTTTACGGTGCAAGGCAAACCGTATCTGGTTTCCGACTTCTTGGCCTACGCGCAGCAGCACCAGAAAGCGCGACCCGGCTCCGACGCCCGCTTCACGATGCAACAACTCTACGACCAGTATGTGGATGAGACTCTGACGGAGTTCGAGAAGGCCAATCTGGAAACCAAGTACGAGGACTACCGCATGCTCGTGAAGGAGTACCGCGACGGTATTCTGTTGTTCCAGCTCATGGACGAGAAAGTGTGGAGCAAAGCCATTGAGGATACCGTAGGCCTGCAGCAGTACTTCGCGGCTAACCAGGCCAAGTATCAGTGGGAACCTCGCGTGCAGGGCACCGTTATCAGCGCCGCCTCGCCGGATTTGCTGAAGCAGGCCTTGCAGCTGCAGAAAGCTGGTCGCTTCCAGCTGAAGAACAACCTGCCGGCCCCTATTGCCTTCCGCGCCAACTCGGTGGAGCTGCCGGCCTCTGTGCCAGCGCTTGACGAACTGGCCTACCGCTTGGGCGCCGACGAAACGCTGACCGTGAAAATCGTAGGCCACGTGAAGAAAGGTGAAGCCTCTGCATTGGCTCGCCGCCGTGCCGACCGCGCCGTAGCGTACCTGCGTGGCAAAGGCGTAGCGGCCAATCGGGTTACGGCAGCCGCCGAGACCCGCGCCGCTGCCAGCACCGTATCGTTCGAGCTGACAACTACCAGCCCGTTAGTACTGGAAGGCATTCTCAACGAGAAGAACCCGCTGGCTGTCCAGATTCAGCAGCGCGGCTTCCAGAAAGGCGAAAACAAGGCAGTGGATGAGTTCATGACCAACGGCCCTGGCACCTACACCACCCAAAAAGACGGCCGCTATTACTCCGTTCAGATCGAGAAAACGCTGCCGGCCGGCCCCAAAACCCTGGCGGAGGCCCGCGGACAAGCTACTTCCGACTACCAGAACTACCTGGAAAAGCAGTGGATTGAGCAGCTTCGCGAGAAATATCCGGTGACCATTAATCAGGCAGAAGTAGATAAGCTGATTACGAAATAGCGTGGCCTAGGCCACCTTTTGGGCCCGGCGTCAGGCGCTGGAATGGACACAGTGCCATTCTGGCCTCTGGCGCCGGGCTTCTTTTGCGGGCTATGCAACGCTAGGCCACTCATCGGGCTCTACGATTTAAAGCAGCACTTTCTCAGGGCATGCCGGCGGTTTTTGCCGGAGAAAGTATTTATGATGAAATTTACGGGCAGCTTTTGGCGTTTTGCCTGCTGTCTGGCCTGTGGAGCTTTGGAGCTGATGCGGGCATTACTGGTAAAGATTCCATGATTCAATTTTTGCATACGTCGGTGCGCGGGGTGCTTTTGGGTGCCGCCTTACTGACTGCTTCGGTTACGGCCAGCTACGCTCAGCTAGGCATGACCCGCCCGCAGGGCCGTCAGATTCTGGACGGCATTGTGGCCAAGGTCGATAACCAGATTGTGCTGCGCTCCGACGTAGAGGCCTTGTACGCTCAGGAAACAGCCCGCGCCGAAGGCAAACCATTGCCGCCCGATTTGCGCTGCCGCATCCTGCAGAGCTTGGCCCTCAATAAACTCATGCTGGCCAAAGCGGAGGTCGACTCCGTGGTGGTGGAAGATACCCGCGTGAAAAGCGAGCTGGACCGCCGCATGGCCTACTTCATCCAGCAAATCGGCTCGGAGAAGAAGCTGGAAGAATTTTATAACAAGCCCGTGAAGCAACTCAAGGAAGAGTTGCGCATTCAGGTGAAGGAGCAGCTGGTGCAGCAGGAAATGCAGGATAAGATTTCCGGCAAAGTTTCCGTGACACCCCGCGAAGTGCGCCAGTTTTTCAGCCGTATCCCCAAGGACAGCCTTCCCTACTACTCCACGGAGGTAGAGGTAGGGCAGATCATCCGGTTCGCCAAAACCAACTCCAAGGCCAAACAGGCCGCCCAGGCCAAGCTCAACGAGCTACGTGCCCGCATTCAGGGCGGCGAAGATTTCGCTACGCTGGCCAAGCAGTTTTCCCAAGACCCCGGTTCGGCCGCTGAAGGTGGCTACTTGGGCTTCTTTAAGCGCCGCGAGCTGGTGCCCGAATACGAAGCCGCTGCGTTGCGCCTCGAGCCTGGTCAGCTTTCCCCGGTAGTAGAGTCGCCGTTTGGCTTTCACCTGATTCAGCTGATTGAGCGCAAGGGCGACAGTTTCAGCAGCCGTCACATTCTGTTGAAGCCTGAAACCGGTGCCAACGATGTGAGCGAAGCCGCTCAGGAGCTCACCAAATTGCGTCAGCGAATTCTCTCCGACAGCATCACGTTTGCCAAAGCCGCAAAGGATAACTCTGACGATAAGACGTCGGGCGGCAACGGCGGCCTGATTGCAAACCGCCAGGATGGCAGCACCTACTTGCCCCTCGACAAGCTCGATCCGGCTATCTTCTTCGCCATTGATACCATGAAGGTGGGCAGCATCACGGCTCCCATGCCCTACCGCACCGATGATGGCAAGGATGCTATGCGTATTCTGTGGCTGAAGTCGAACACGCCGCCGCACCAAGCCAACCTCACCGACGACTATCAGAAGATTGCGGCCGCCGCGCTCAACGAGAAAAAAACCAAGGCGCTGGATGAGTGGTTTGCACAGAACCGCGGCACCGTTTACCTAGAGGTAGACCCGCAGTACGCCGACTGCAAAGTGCTAAGCACCGTAAACTAAGGCAGAAGTGAAGCAGAAGACACGAGAAGCAGGCCTTCTCGTGTCTTCTGGCATTAAGCGCCTGATGCAGCTTTAGGCCGCCTCAAGCGTCAGTCTCACTTCTTCTATCTCCCTACTCATGGCTATACAATTTTCATCTGATAAAGAAGCGGCCGACTCGTTGGCGCAGGCCTACCAGGCACTGCGTAAGGAAATCGGCAAAGTAATTATTGGGCAAGACGAAGTAGTGAAGTTGGTGCTGACGGCCGTGTTTTCGCAGGGCCATTGCTTGCTGGTGGGCGTACCTGGCCTAGCCAAAACGCTGCTCATCCAGACCATTGCCGACTCGCTGGATCTGTCGTTCAACCGGGTGCAGTTCACGCCTGACCTGATGCCTTCTGACATTGTGGGCTCCGAGACGATGAATCAGCAGCGTGACTTCCACTTTGTGCCGGGCCCCATCTTCGCCAACATTGTACTGGCCGACGAAATCAACCGGACGCCCCCTAAAACCCAGGCGGCTCTGCTGGAAAGCATGCAGGAATACGCCGTAACGGTGGCCGGTAAGCGCTACCCGCTGGAGCGGCCGTTTTTCGTGCTGGCCACCCAAAACCCCATTGAGCAGGAAGGTACCTACCCGCTTCCCGAAGCGCAGCTGGACCGTTTCATGTTCAATATTGAGTTGGACTACCCGAGCTACGAGGCGGAACTACAAATAGTGAAGAACACGACATCGGACACAAAGCCTTCGGTGTCAAAAATCCTGCACGCCAGCGAGATACAGGCCTACCAGCATTTGGTGCGCCGTGTGCCCGTTGCGGATAATGTGGTGGAATACGCCGTAAGCCTCGTGCACAAGACGCGCCCCGGCACTGAGCGGGCTGGCGCCCGCGCTACGCAGCTCCTGGAGTGGGGTGCTGGCCCACGGGCCTCTCAGCACCTGATTGTAGGCGCCAAGTGCAACGCCCTGCTCAACGGCAAGTACTCGCCCGATATTGAAGACGTGAAAGCCGTAGCGCTACCTATTCTGCGCCACCGCTTGGTGCGCAACTTCAAGGCTGAGGCCGAAGGCATCACGGTGGAGCAAATTGTAAAAGAGTTGTTGTAAGGCCAGACCAGCCCAAGGGCAATCCAAGCCTGCTTGTGCTTGTCTCCGTCCCCGAGACCTAAAACTTAAGTCCCCAATACCCTATATAATGGAAGCAGCCGGCTACTATCAGCAGTTTGAGCGCAACGTAGAAATCATTCTGGATGCCTTGCGCGCGGGCCTCGACATTCGCACCACGCACCTGGGCACCTCCCTCCCCATTGAGGTATATGTGCTCTGCGAAGTGCTCAACCAGGGCGGCGAGCATTTTCGCCTCACTACGGAGGGCCTCGACCGTCTGCAGGAGTTCGAAGCACAGTACCTGCAGCATGAGTCGGCCACAGAAGCCACGATGCGCCGCATCCTTGACGACAAGAAGGCCGTGATGCGCACGCCCGAAGGCCGCGTTCTGACTAAGGAAATGCTGATTCGCCGGCTGGAGTTCTTCAATGAGGCAGCTCGCCTGGTAAACGTGATGCGTATTCAGCACGCCTTAGGCAGCCCGCCCCAGTCGCGCTCCGGCAACGGTGCAGCGCTGCAGAAATAACTTCTCCGGACGCATAATTAGTGGCCTAGGCCACAAACAAGAAAGAGCCTCCTGATACCAGGAGGCTCTTTCTTGTTTGTGCTAAGTTAGACTGGCCTACGACATGGAGGCCGCAGCGGCTTCGCGTATTTTCGTGTTGCCTTCTTTGGAGTGGCTCAGTTGCAACTCGCCGGATGGCTCCTGCTTCAGGCGGGAAGGCACTTCCTCGCCCGCTAAGCTCTTGGAAACCGTGACGCCGCCATCTACGAAATACGTAGCGCCGGTTACGTAGCTGGCTTCATCGGAGGCCAGGAACAGGTACACATTGGCTACTTCTTCTGGTGTGCCCCGACGGCCGAGCGGTACGCCATCCACCGTGTTTTTCTCCATTTTCTGATTCATGGGGCCGGTTTCCTTGTGCGTCCAGGCCGTATCGATGGGGCCCGGTCCTACGCAGTTTACGCGCACGCCGTGTTTGGCCTGCTCCACGGCTAAGCCTTTGCTGAAGGTCATCACCCAGGCTTTGGTGCCACCGTAGGGCGTAATCATGGGAGAGCCCATTTGCCCGGCTTCGGAGCCCGCCGACACGATGTTGCCTTTCGTTTTTTGCAGTTCCGGCAAAGCCGCCCTCGACATCATGAATACCGAGTAGATGTTGTTCTTGATCATGTACTCGAACGCATCTACGGGGTATTTATCCAGCTCGGCGGTGGCGGGGAATACGCCCGCGTTGTTCACCAGGATATCGAGTTTGCCGAACTCCTTCACGGCCGTTTTCACGCAGGCCTCTGCGGCTTCCTGCAGCGAGATATCGGCGAGGTAGCCAATGGCCCGGCCGCCGGCGGCCAGAATCTCATCTACTACTTCGCGTACCGGATCAGAATCCAGGCCTACCACTACTACGGAAGCACCTTCGCGGGCAAATTTCTTGCTGATGGCTTCACCAATACCGGAACCACCGCCAGTTACAATAGCTACCTTATTTTCGAGTCTACCTTTCATCGGAGTAAGAATTATAAGTAAAAAAAGAACAGTAGCCCAGTCGCCTACACAGTGTGCGCCTGCCGCCCGAAGGCGGAAAAGCTGTTTTACTGAACGAAGCGCAGCCCACCAGGTTTCTCTTGCGTAGGCCACTCAGGAACCCATTCGCCTTCTCTAGCTTTGCAGCCTGACGTTTGGCTTGCGCCTGCCCAAAATCATGTACGCCAGATTTTCGTCCCGCTTCACTCCTAGCCGCGCGCCGTTGTGCTCCGCCCGCCTTACGCTGCGCCCATACCTGCCCTCCGACGTCAACGCTTTTTTCCAGCTCATTGATGAAGACCGCCCCCGCCTGCGCCCGGCTTTCCCTACCCGCGAAATGAGTGTACAAACGCCCGATGATGCGGCCCAGGTGCTTGCCGTATTTGAGCAGGACTGGACGAGCGGGCGGCTTTACGTACTGGGCATCTGGAACACCGACACACAGGCCTACCTCGGCGACATCAGCCTCAAGCCCAACTGGACGGAGCCCGTCACCGCCGAAATAGGCTACTATCTGGCCGCTTCTGCCGAAGGCCAGGGCTATGCCCGCGAAGCTCTGCAGGCCGTGCTGCACTTTGGGTTTACTATGCTAGAGGCCAGCCGGCTCCTTATCCGCTGCCGCGCCGATAATCCGCGTAGTTGCGCCGTAGCCGAATCAGCGGGGTTTGCTCCCCTGCCCCCACGCCCTAAGCTTTTGCGTGCTTTCACTGATCAATCTATCCTGTACTACATCCGCAAGCGCGAGGAACCCCTCTGAGTGGCCTAGCGCCTCTTTGGTTTTGCGCTGCTATTAGTCAGCGCCGCGGCGAAGGGTGGAAAGCAAGAAGCTCTGGTTGAAGTTGAGGTACAGCGCAAAGGAGAAGTCGAACAGCCCGTTGTTGAGGTCGTAGAGCGGCTCGAAGCGGGTGGTCAGGATCAGGTTGCCCGGCAGCTTGTAGTCGCGCAGCACGCGCAGAATCAGGAGCTGGCGCTGCTTTTCGGTGTAATCAGGGTCAGCTGTTGAAACGGATATTGACCGGTACAGGCGCCCTCCTAACGGCGAAATGAAGCCATTGCCGTGCCAGTAGGCCAGTTGCAGGTTCGACAGGCGCGTGTCGAGGCCGGCATTCAGGTAGAGGCCAGTTCCTTTATCGAAAGGCAATACGTCAGTGAAAGAGTAATCGTGGAAATACGTTACGTAGCCATCGAAGTGTACAGCCTGTACAAAGTCATAAGGCAATGCTTTCCGGACGCGTAGGCCAGTGGCCACATTGAAAAGCGTTTGGAGAGGCACATCAATGGTATCGAGCTGGCCTCCGCGGTGTGTGGCCGTAAACTGGAACGGCAGCCGCACCAACCACCCCGTAGAGTCGCCGAGCAGGCGGTGCTCGGTAGTCAGGCCGCCGGCCACTTCTTCCTGGAAATTGCTGAAGCGGTACTGTTGGCGCTGCCAGTTCACCCAGGCATCGAGGGTGGTGCGAGGCGTCTGGTAGCGGTACTGCACGCCCTCCTCCAGCCGGTTGGTAATAACGCGTTCAAAATCGAAGAGCGGCTCAATGTAGCCGTGCTGCAGGTTGCCCTCCGTGTTGCCGAAAATCAGGCTGTGTGGCCCCTGCTGGTACTTAACGGTGAATAATGGGCGCACTTGCCGCAACCGGGGCGTACCGTAATCTTTCCACAGAAATACGCCTGCCTCCAGGCGCAGATTGGCCGAAGGGAAATACACCAGGCGCGGTGCCAACTGGGCGCCGAAGTACGTCAGGCCCGGATCAATCTTGTTGAAATACTCGTTGTCCTTATTGAACAGGAAACCCTGCACATCCAGACGAAGCTGGTGCTCGTAGGAAGGGCCTAGCGGCAGTGGGTGCGTAAAGGCTCGGTTATCGAGCTGGGCCCACGCTTGGCCTAGGCCACCCAACCACCCTACCAACGTCAGTATCAGGGCGGTAGAAATTCGTCCTTTTCCTAAAAATTTTAGCACAGAAAAAACATCCTAAACCCGACGAATTTTTTTAGCATTGTGGGCACAAAATATAGCCCGGCGGCGTTACCATGAGCCGACCCCAAAAGGGCCCGGCTATGTAGAGCTCCTAGGCCACCTGCGCCGTTGTGTAGGCCCGCCAAAAGGCCTACATTCACCAAACGTAAGCATTTCCAAATAACCCCTCTATAGAATGGCTGCAACCACTGACAAGGCCGTCAACGCCAACGCCGAGAAAATGAAAGCCCTCCAGCTGACGCTGGACAAGCTCGACAAAAGCTACGGAAAAGGCACCGTGATGAAGCTCAGCGACAACAAGGTGATGGACGTCGAAGTCATCAGCACCGGCTCGCTGGGCCTGGATATTGCCCTAGGTGTAGGTGGCGTGCCAAAAGGTCGCATCATCGAAATCTATGGCCCTGAATCGTCGGGTAAAACCACCCTCACGATGCACTGCATTGCCGAGGCGCAAAAGAAAGGCGGCATGGCTGCTTTCATTGACGCCGAGCACGCATTCGATCCATTGTATGCCAAAAAGCTGGGCATCGATACCGAAAACCTGCTGATTGCGCAGCCCGACAACGGTGAGCAAGCCCTGGAAATAGCCGACCAGCTGATTTCCTCCGGCGCCATTGATATCATCGTTATTGACTCCGTAGCGGCCCTAGTGCCCAAAGCAGAGCTGGAAGGCGATATGGGTGACTCCAAAATGGGTCTGCACGCTCGTCTGATGTCGCAGGCACTGCGTAAGCTGACCGGTACTATTAATAAGACCGGCTGCTGCTGCATTTTCATCAACCAGCTGCGTGAGAAAATCGGCGTGATGTTCGGCTCGCCCGAAACTACTACCGGTGGTAACGCCCTAAAATTCTACGCTTCGGTGCGTCTCGACATCCGTCGGATTGGCCAGATCAAGGAAGACAAGGACAACGTGACCGGCAACCGCACCAAGGTGAAGATTGTCAAGAACAAAGTAGCGCCACCCTTCAAGGTGATTGAGTTCGACATCATCTACAACGAAGGCATTTCGAAAGTAGGCGAGATTCTCGACCTGGGCGTTGACATGGGCATTATTGCCAAGTCGGGCTCCTGGTTCTCTTACGATGGCAACCGCCTGGGCCAGGGCCGCGAGGGTGTAAAAACCATTCTGCAGGACAACCCAGAGCTGGCTGACAAGATCGAGGCACAAATCCGTGCCAAGGTGAAAGGTGAGCCGGAAGCTGCCTTGGCTGCTATTCCGGAAGACCGCTCTATTGACGAAGACGACGATACGATAGAGCTCTAGGCCACTCGCTAAAGCTCACCAGAAAGCTCCACCGTATAGCCGGTGGAGCTTTTTTTTGTATTATATCTGGCTGATTGAATTTCAACCAAATCAATCTTTCGGCGCTTTCCGTACAGACTCATCCGCGCCCGGTCTGAATCCTGTATATTTGCTGGCATCGCATTTGAGAAGGCACCGGCTAACCCCTATTTCGCCGTTATTACATGACTCGCCGCTGGCTCCTGTTTCCTTCGTTGCTGCTGCCTCTGGCGGCCTTGCTTACGGCTTTCGGCCCTTCCGATGCGACGCGTACCGTCCCGAACACCTGCTTTAAAACAGGCGAAGTACTTCAGTACCGAGTTCACTATGGGCTGATAAACGCGGCGGATGCTACCATTGAGCTGTCCGACGATGTTCACCGCGTGAATGAGCGGCCCTGCTACCGGGCCACCGTCACGGGCCGCACCACGGGCTCCTTCGATTACTTCTTGCGCATCCGGGATACGTGGCGCTCCTACATCGATACCACCAGTATTCTGCCGCATCGTTTTTTCCGCAACATTGAGGAAAAGAACTACCGCAAGAACGAAACCGTTGACTTCGACCACTTGAAGGATGTGGCCAGCGTGGAAAGCCACAAACGGGACAAGAATAAGATCAAGCGGGGTACGTTCAAAACGCCCAACAACGTGCAAGACATTGTGAGCGGCTTCTACTTCCTCCGAACGCTCAATTATGACTCCCGACGCGTGGGCGAAGTCATCAAGGTGCAGGGCTTTTTCGATGAAGAAGTGTTTAACTTGGACGTGATTTACAAAGGCCGCGAAACTGTGGAAACCAAAGCAGGCGTCATACGTGCCATCCGCCTTGTCCCGAAACTGCCCGACAACAAGCTGTTCCGAGGAGAAAACGCCGTTTCGGTGTACCTCTCCGACGACCGCAATAAAATTCCGGTCCTGATTCAGGCCGAACTGGTTCTGGGGGCAGTGAAAGTTGATATGTATAAATATCAAGGCCTGCGAAACCGTCTTAATCTGGTAGCTAAAAATTGATGTTGAAAAGCGACTCCGTGTGGGTCGCTTTTTTTTGTTCCTACCCTTTCCACTCCTGCACAAGCAGTCTCCTCAAGCACCCGGCACACCTTACGCAAATGATTCCTGAAGATGCAGAGTAGCCTTCTACAGTTTAAGTCAGCAGCCTCAGTGCCACAAGCCTCCAAAACGAGTGGTCACGAAACCGTAACACGCCGGGCCCGTCGGCCAGCGATACTTTTGTCTTCGCGTATTCTGTTTTACCCCAAACCTCCCCGTTCTGTGCAACCAACCGCCAACCCCAACGCGTACAAAATTCTGGTAGTCGACGACGATCCTGATATCGTGGAGCTGCTGGAGTACAACCTACGCAAGGAAGGCTACGAGGTAGCCTCCGCGCCCGATGGCCGCAAGGCCCTGGAAATAGCGCCACAGTTTGGCCCCGATATCATTCTGCTGGATGTGATGATGCCCAACCTCGACGGCATTGCGGCCTGCCGCCAGCTGCGCGAGATGCCCAAGTTCAAAGAGACGTATATCATCTTCCTGACGGCCCGCGCCGAGGAGTTTTCGGAAGTAGCCGCCTTCGAGGCGGGCGCAGATGACTTCATTGCCAAGCCCATCAAGCCCCGCGCCCTCATGAGCCGCCTGGCCGCCTTCGTGCGCCGCGACAAAGACCCATTAGTCCAGACGGATAGCATCGAAATCAACGGCCTCAAGATTGACCGCACTGGTTTCGCCGTGTTCCAGAATGGTCGCAAAATCAACCTTCCGAAAAAGGAGTTTGAGCTGTTAGCTTTCCTGGCTGCCTCACCCCACAAAGTATTTGGCCGTGAGGAACTGCTTCAGAACATCTGGGGCAATGATGTGTTTGTGCTGGCTCGCACCGTGGATGTGCACGTGCGCAAAGTGCGCGAGAAAGTCGGTGACCACCACATCCAGACCATTAAAGGCGTAGGCTACAAGTTCAACACCGATAACTAGTGGCCTAGAAGAAGATTTTTTGTCATACTGAGCGGAGTCGAAGCATCTCTACCGTGCCTATACTGGCCTAGCGGAATGATAGGGATGGTTCGGCTCCGCTCAGTATATACCTGTTTTACTAGTAGGCACCTTCTATGCGGCTCAATCTTTCCTCCCGCACCATTGCCATTATTCTCTCCCTGCTGGTTGCCACGGCACTAGGAATACTGGCTTGGCTCGGGCCATCGTTGCCATTGCAGCAGGGCGCGCTGGCGGCGGGCATTACCATTGCCGCCTGCTTCTTGCTGTTGTATCTGATGTTTGAAGCCCTGATCTTTCAGGAAATCAACAACATCTATGAGGGCCTGGAGCACATCAAGCGCAAGGAATTCCGGCGCATGTCGAACAAGTTCCTGTTCCGGCCGGAGCCATTGAAGCGCATGCGCGACGAGATTCTGGACATGGCTCAGCGCAAGCAACAAGAGATTGACGAGCTGAAACGCCTGCAGGTATTACGCCGCGAGTTCCTGGCTGATGTATCGCACGAGCTGAAAACGCCCATTTTCGCGGCCCAGGGCTTCGTTCATACCATTCTGGAAGACGATGATATAGACGAGTTCACGCGCAAGAGGTTTCTGCAAAAGGCTGCTTCCAGCCTTGATGCCTTAGATACGCTGGTGCAGGACCTGGTCTCGATTTCGCAGCTGGAAAAAGGCGTAGTGCGCATGCGCCGTCAGAACTTCGATCTGGTACAGCTGGTGCACGATATTTTTGAGCAGTTGGAGCTGAAAGCCGCTCGCCGCCATGTGCAGTTGGCCCTTTCTCCGCCAGATTTTCCAGCAGGTGGCCTACACGTAATAGCTGACCGAAACCGTATCCGGCAGGTGCTCATCAACCTCATCGATAACGCAATTAAATACGGTCGGGAAAACGGCCACGTAACGGTTGCGCTATCGGAAAGTGGCAAAAGCATCAGGGTGAGCGTGCAGGACGATGGCGAAGGCATCCCGAAGCAGCACCACAACCGCATTTTTGAGCGTTTCTACCGTATCGACAAGAGCCGCACCCGCGAGTCGCGGGAGGCGGGTGGGAGTGGCCTAGGCCTAGCTATCAGTAAGCATATTGTCGAAGCGCACAAGTCCAGCATTCGGGTGCAAAGCGAGCCCGGCCAGGGCACTGCGCTGGAATTTAAGCTCCCGAAGCCGCGGGCAAGGGTGAATTTGTGAAGTGGTGAGTTTGACCTTCTGTCGGTCCGGATTGCGCAGTCTAGGCCAAACGAACGTCAACTCCCTATTTCATTATCTCATCACTTCACAGTTTCACCTTCCGTACCTTTGTAGCTCTCTATGAAGCTACCTGAGTTTAAAGACCTGATTCTGTTCGAAGACGAGGACTATATCGTCATCAACAAACCTCCATTCCTGGCCACGCTCGACGAGCGATTTGGCGGCGCACCCAACATCCTGCGCCTGGCCCGTGAGCAGTACGACGACATCCAGGCCTGCCACCGCCTCGATAAGGAAACCAGCGGCTCGCTGGCCTTAGCCAAAAACCCGGAGGCCTATCGCCATCTGGCCATGCAGTTCGAGGACCGCAAGGTGAAGAAAGTGTACCACGCCGTGTCGTGGGGTGTGCATGAGTATGAAGGTCTGGAAGTAGACCGCAGCATCGAAACCACCACCAAAGGCAAGGCCCGACTGGCCTACAAGGGCAAGCCCGCTGTTACGCTGGTGCGCACCCTGGAAACCTACACGCGCCACACGCTGCTGGAGTGCCAGCCCATTACGGGCCGCATGCACCAAATCCGTTTGCACCTGGCCTACCTACAGGCGCCCATCGTGGGCGACACCATGTACGGCGGCGAGAATTTCTACCTCTCTTCACTCAAGAAGAAATTCAATATGAAGCAGGGCGAGGAAGAGCAGCCGTTCATTAAGCGCTTTGCGCTGCACGCCCGCCAGCTCACGTTCAGCCTTCTGAATGGCGACTCAGTGACCGTGGAGGCACCTTATCCCAAAGATTTCCGGGTGCTGGTTGAGAATCTCCAACAGTATCGCTAGGCCACTTTGCGGGCCACACCAGAGGTTGTTTCGCAGGTGTTCTTAAGGAAACAGTCAGTGTTTCAGGCACAATTATTACCAGCCAGCTTTGAATATTCGGGTGAAGGCGGTAACTTTGTGTCCGTTTTTCCCGGACCCGTGTTCGGTTTCTCCTCATTTCCAAACGCTTATCCTCCTACCCAATGGATCATCTGAGCTTCAAGACGGTATCCGTCAACAAAGCCAATGCCGACAAGGCCTGGGTTGTGGTTGATGCCAGTGTTGCGCCGCTGGGCCGTCTGGCCAGCCAGATTGCCAACATGCTGCGTGGCAAGCACAAGCCATCCTTCACGCCCAACTCCGACTGCGGTGACAACGTTATCGTTATCAACGCTGACAAGCTGCGCGTAACCGGCAAAAAACTGACCGACAAGATTTACATCTCGCACTCGGGCTACCCGGGCGGTCAGAAGCGCATTAACCTGCGCGACAAGAAGGCTAAAAACTCGGCCAGTGTAATTGAACACGCTGTGAAGGGCATGCTGCAAGGCAACCGTCTCGGCCGTGAGCAATTCCGCAACCTGTTCGTGTACGCTGGTGCAGAGCACCCACACGAAGCTCAGCAGCCCAAAGCTGTTGAACTCACCAACCTCTAGGCCACTAAGGCCGTCCAATTTCTCTAACTCATCCTATTTAATGGAAATTTCCAACACCTCTGGTAGAAGAAAAACCTCGGTGGCCCGCATTTACATGCAGGCCGGGCAAGGGAATATCACTATCAACGGCCGGGACATGAAGACTTACTTCGGTAACGAACTCCTGGAGAACATCGTGAACCAGCCTTTGGCTACTGTCGAGCAAGTCGGCCAGTATGACATCAAGGTAAACGTGCACGGTGGTGGCATCTCGGCTCAGGCTGAGGCCATCCGTCTGGCTATCTCGAAGGCCCTCGTAGGCGACAATGAAGAGGTTCGTCCCGCATTGAAGAAAGAAGGCTTCCTGACCCGTGACCCGCGCATGGTGGAACGTAAGAAATTCGGTAAGCGCAAAGCTCGTCGTTCGTTCCAGTTCTCGAAACGCTAATCTTCCAGAGGAACCCCTATCATGGCTCAGACCACCACATATAAAGAACTGCTTGACGCCGGTGCCCACTTTGGTCACCTTACGCGCAAGTGGGATCCGAAAATGGCGCCGTACATCTTCATGGAGAAGAACGGCATCCATATTATTGACCTGAACAAAACCCTCGTTTCGCTCGAGCAGGCGACTGCGGCCATCCGCAACATCGCCAAGAGCGGCCGTAAGGTTCTGTTCGTGGCTACGAAGAAACAAGCGCAGGAAATCGTAACGGAAGAGGCTAAGCGTCTCAAAATGCCGTTCGTGACCGACCGTTGGTTGGGTGGTATGCTCACTAACTTCACGACTGTTCGTAAGTCGTTGAAGAAAATGAGCACCATCGATAAGATGGTGAAAGAGAACACGGCATACGCCGCCCTCGCAAAGCGCGAGAAGCTGATGATGTCGCGTGAGCGTGAGAAACTGGAGCGTGTTCTGGGCGGCATTGCCGACCTGAGCCGTCTGCCCGCTGCTCTGTTCGTGATTGATGTGAAGCGTGAGCACATCGCTGTGAAGGAAGCCCAGAAATTGGGTATCCCAGTGTTTGCTATCTGCGACACGAACTCGAACCCTGAGCTGGTGCAGTTCCCGATTCCTGCTAACGACGACGCTTCGAAGTCTATCCAGCTCATCGTGGGCGCCATGGGTAAGGCTATCGAGGACGGCCTCTCAGAGCGGAAAGTCGACAAAGAGGAGGTTGACAAGAAGCAAGCTGAAGACGAAGGCATTCAGGAAAAACAGAACGCTGACGAATAGTCTGCCTGTTCATTGAAAAAAGGGAACATGCGAAGCGCTCGGCTCCGATGTTCCCTTTTTCTTTACCTGCCTGATCCTGCTAGGCCAGTAGCTACTAGTGGTTAGTTGCATCAGGCAGTGTTTAACTCGGTACATCTCACACCCTCATATACTCTCACAACAATGGCAGCAATTACCGCCGCAGACGTGAATAAGCTCCGCACCATGACTGGCGCGGGCATGATGGATTGCAAAAAAGCTCTGACGGAAGCCGAAGGCGACTTCGAAGCCGCTCGTGACATTTTGCGTAAGCAGGGTCAGAAAATCGCTGACAAGCGCGCTGAGAATGCTACGTCGGAAGGCGTAGTACTGGCTGCCGTTAGCGAAGATGGCACCAACGGCAAACTGATTGCCTTGGCTTGCGAAACTGAGCCGGTTGCAAAAGTAGAAGACTTCAAAAACCTGGCGCAGCAGATCCTGGCTACGGCTGTGAAGTCGAACGCTGCTTCCAAAGAAGAACTGTTGGCGTCTGTTCAGGAAGATGGCCGCTCCCTGCAGGAGCACATCACCGACCTGATGGGCAAAATCGGTGAGAAGCTGGACGTAGTGGCCTACGAGAACGTAACCGCTGAGAAGGTTGCTTCTTACATCCACTCCGACAACAAGAAAGGCGTACTAGTAGCTATGAAGAACGTGGGCGGTGCCGACGTAGCTGCAGTAGGCCGCGACGTAGCCATGCAAATTGTAGCTATGAAGCCTGTTGCTCTTGACAAAGACGGCGTGGATTCGGCTACGGTTGAGCGCGAAATTGAAATCGGCAAAGAGCAGGCTCGCTCAGAAGGCAAGCCAGAAGCTATGCTGGAGAAAATTGCTCAGGGCAAGCTGAACAAGTTCTACAAAGAGAACACCCTGTTGAACCAGGAGTTCGTGAAGGACGGTTCGGTTACCATCGCTCAGCTGCTCGAGAAGACGCAGAAGGGTCTGACCATCTCTGACTTCAAGCGCGTAGCCATTGTAGGCTAAGCTCTCAGAGTTTAAGTAACAAAAAGCCCCGCTGGCATACTGCCGGCGGGGCTTTTTGTATGGGTATAGGGTGCCTACCCCCTACTCATCTTCATCCGGTACGCTCTGACTCGTGCCTCGGCGTTCTGGCGGATGTTGTAGTAAAACAGACTGTAGTCGGCGATATGGAACGAATGGCGCAGCTCGGGGCGGCCGGGCAGCAGGAAGCGCGGGTAGCCGTCGCGGATGGGTTTGTGCACCCAAAGCAGGCCGTTGTGCACTTTGGCATCTACCACGCGCGTATCGCGGCGGTTGAAGGAGCTAGGTACCCCGCCGAGGTTCAGGCGGGCTTCGGCCGTAACGGTGTCGCGCGTCCAGGTAAGCGGATTGGTGGCGACGCTGTTTTTGTACGGCGCATATTCCTGGCCCCAATCGGCGGTGTTCCAGGCTACATAGCAGCCGGTTTGGGTAGAGTCTTCGCAGGGCCGGATGACTTGTAAGGCATCTTCCGGCACGTTGAAACCGATGAGGTAGGCAGCTACCAAGCGCTGACGCAGCTTCGGGTCGTTATCAAAGAAGTCGTGCAGAATGTGCGTGAGGTGGCGGGTACCTTGGCTGTGGCCGGCCAGAATGATAGGCCTACCGCGATTATAATTATCGAGATAGTACTGAAATGCCGCTTTCACATCACTGTAGGCCAGCTCGATGGCTTCGTCGCCGTTCTTAGTTTTCTCGTCGAAAAAGGAATAGAGAGTAGCCTGCCGATAACGCGGCGCGTAGATACGCCCCGTGCTATTGAACACGGAGGCTTGCTTCCGGATGGTCGTGACGTCCGTGATGTGGTTCAGCGCTTTGTTAGTGAGGTCAGCGTTCCATTGGCCACGGCCCAGATGGGTAGTGGGATGCACGAAGAATACATCAACTGGGGCATCGCGCTGCCGATCGTGCAGGAGTGTGCCTTGGGGCACTGCATCGGCAGAATCTGGGCGGTCTGGCAGGGCCGCCCAGTTATCCTCCATCCGGTAATCAGGCGCTTCTGATACGTCTTTGGCCGGGGCAAACTGATGAGCGGGCCGCAAAACGCCCAGGCAGGAACTTAAGAAAAAGAGAGGCGTCAGCAGGACAAAACGCCACGCGCGCAACACAAAAAAATCAGCAGGCATAGGGCGAGAACTGGCCTACACAGAACTTAGTATCACTGTGAGGCCGATACGGAAAGGGTTATTCGCTAAATGTATTTTCGAGCAGCTTCTCCTGACGCAGATAGACGATTTTGAAATTCTTGTCGAAACGTATCCTTACCAGCGCCCTTGTCTGCTGACGCTTCTGCAGCGACTGTCGCAAGGCCCGGCTTTTCTCGGTGTACGTTACCACGCGCGAACCATCACTCACGGGCGCACTCACTTTCAGCGTGCCCGGTTCGATCTGGCTTTCGGCTTCCAAAAACTCCGGAAAGTGCGACCTGGTCAGCTCGTCGTTGATGGCGGCCGGCGTAGTATTCTGCATGGTATAAAACCGCTCAACCTGAGGCGCAAAAAAGGTGGCAGCCGCAAATGGAGCGGTTTTCAGATCCTCGTAGTAAGCATTCAGAATGCCTAGCACACGCGTCTGAGCCGCTTCCTCGGTAGCTGGATTGGGTACGGCAGGTTCCGTAGCGGCAGGAGTAGGTGCAGGCGCAGGAGTAGCGGATTCCACCACCGAATCGGGAGAGGAGGGAGTGGGCGGCACCACGGGAGCTACCCGTATGGTTTCGGGGGCGGCGGCAGGTGGCAGGTCAATCTGTTCCGCTTGTGGGCCGGTTTCGGGCTTCGAGGTGAGCGTATCGGCGGCCGTCAGGGTGGTGCTGGTGAGGCGTTCTGATTCGCGGTTGCCGAGCATCAGGTAGGCCACTATCGCCAGCAAAGCCAAAATCCCCCCCACTATCAAGACCGTAGCGAGCGGACTACGGGCCGGCGCGGTGTAGGGCGCGGCCGGCATTTCTTCTTCATAAAGCTCTTCTACCGGAGCGTAGGCCACTTGCTCCTGCTCCGTAGGCGAGGCGCCGGGGCGACCAACTTCGATGGGATGCGAATACCCTGGCGCAATGGGGGCAGGCGGCGTTTCAGGCGCGGGAGAAGTGAACTGGTGTGTTACTGGAGGCAGCAGAGGCTCCTCGACAGGTCCGCTTGTAACGGTAGGCTCCGTGAACGAAACAGGTGGCCTAGCGGGCGTTTGATCCGATAAAATGGTCTGCGTGGGAAGCGTTTCTTCGGCTTTCGGCTGTGCCGGAGCAGGCACCTCGGGGGTCCCGGGGGTTTCGCTGAAAAGTAGCTTTTGCTTTAGCGTGGCAAATTCCTGCGGGGTAATGGTACCGGCATCCAGCCACTCTTTCAGCTGGCGCAGGGTATCGAGGGGAGAAGGATCTTTATCCATGGGAGAAAACAGGCAGCGGCAGGAGTTATTTGCGGTCGAGGTTGGTGAGGCGGGCGCGGCGGCGCTCCACCTGCGCTTTACGCAATTCCAGCAGGCGCGCGTTGTCAATGAGCTTTACGGAGTCTTCGGCCTGCTTGAGCTTATTGTCGGCGTTTTGCTTTTTGAGCTGCTCAATTTTCTCCAGATTATTCTGCGTGTTGTTGGCCAGCGAGGCCCTCTCCTTCTCCAACTTATCCTTTTCCTTTTCCGATTCCTTGAACTGTTTTTCCGCTTCCTCAATCTGCTCCCGATACGATTTTACGCGGGCAGCAGCAGCAAAGCTCTGCGTAATGTTGCGCAGGGAGCTAAACTCCGAAGGCGTGCCACCGGCCGACAGGAAAGAATCGGGGCCGAGGGCTGCCCACACCGATAGCTCCGCCACGGAATCAGAAGGCGCCGTAACGGTAGAATACAGGTCAATCAGCTTGCCCGAAACGCTCGACATGGGTGCCTGCTTGGCCACCAGCACATCCTTTTTGCCCACGCCTAACACGCCGGAGCCTTTCAGCCGGATGTTGTAGGTGTCCTTGAGCCAGGTCTGCCAGTAGTCGCGCGTCCATTGAGCCGTGCCGTCTATCTGCACCTTCACGGCATCGCGCTCTTTGCGCTCGTAATTGACGCTGCTGGTCCGCACTTCATAAAGCTGCGCCTGCACAGCAGACGTGGAAAGCAACAGGCCTAGCAAGGAGAATAAGCGCGTAGTAAACCGTTTCATGGGCATAAAATCAGGAGTGAGAGAAAGGCCATTAAGCGGCCATCAGATACCGTGCCGGTCGAAGGCGGCCTGCAAATCCTGCTGCATGGCGGCAAAGCGCCGTACGGCCGCCTGCACAAACTCATCGTCGAGGAGCAGATGGATATCCTCCTCGCCGGTCAGGTCCAGCTCGCTCACCTTGTAGGTTTGCTCCAGCGGGCCTTTTTCCAGCTTGATGAGGTACTTCCCGTTCCAAGAGAAAAGCGTGATTTTGGCGTCGGGGTGCGGAATGATAGCAAGTTGGCGCATAGCAGGCGGCAGGTAGAATGACGGCGCGAAGATAGGCAGTGGCCGCCCAACCGTAGGCGCAAGCTCGTCATAACACCTTGCCACCACCATCGTACAGAGTATACCTCTCTCCTATCCGTTGTTTCACCTCTTTTCCTTCCCTTTCACTTATGCCACAAGGAGATAAATCGGCCTATACCGACAAGCAGAAACGGCAGGCTGAACACATTGAAGAAAGCTACGAGAAGCGCGGCGTTCCGGAAGAAGAAGCCGAAAAGCGCGCCTGGGCCACCGTTAATAAAACCGATGGCGGCGGCAAGAAAAGCGGCTCCGGCCGTAAGAAAGCCGATAAGTAAGTAGTGTATTACACGCAAAAAAGCGGCTACCTCCTTGTAAGAGGCAGCCGCTTTTTTATGTTTTGGAGTGGCCTAGGCCTATACCGTGTGCAGAATTACATAGAGCGACACCACCGATATAACAAGCCAAAGCAGCGTACCCAGCACAAACGGCTTCGGGCCGACTGCTTTGATAGCCTTTGCCGAGAGCCCTGCACCAATAAAAAACAAGGTAACCGTGAGGCCCAGCTTTGCCAGATATACCACAGCGGGGCCGGCAACATGCACGGCGGGCACATACGTATTCAGGAGCATTGCCCCGATGAAGCCCAGAATGAAGTAGGGAACCTTCACCTTCACATCCTTCTGCTTGAACACCACGGCCGTACCCAGCGCAACGGGAATGATCCAGAGGGCGCGGGCCAGCTTCACGGTGGTAGCTACCTGCAGGGCCTGGTCGCCGTAGGCAGCGGCGGCCCCTACCACAGAGCTGGTATCATGGATGGCAATGGCGCACCAGAGGCCGAACTGGTTCTGGGTCATGCTGAGCAGGTGGCCTAGCGGCGGAAAAGCGAACAGCGCAATAGCGTTGAGGATGAACACGGTACCCAGCGCTACGGACAGCTCTTCTTCCTTAGCCCGCAGCACCGGCCCCACGGCCGCAATAGCGCTGCCGCCACAGATAGCGGTGCCGCAGGAAATCAGGTGCGTCACGTGCCGGCCCAGGCCCAGCCAACGCCCGGCAAAGAACCCTAATACCAGCGTTCCGGTGATAGAAGCTACGGTGAACAATACCCCTTCGCGGCCCGCCTGCACGGCGGCGTGGGCATTCATCCCGAAGCCTAGGCCTATCACGGAGTATTGCAGCAGCTTGGCGGTGAGGGCGCGGGTTTGGGTGAGGAAGGGGTTGCCAACGGTTTGGGCCAGCACTAGGCCTAGTGCCAGCGCTACTGGCGGTGAGGCCCAGGGCGTGAGGCAAAACACCAGAAAAACCCCAAACAACACCTGCCGCCCCGTAATGGAGTGGCCTAGTACGCGGTGAGGTTGTTCGAGGTGCTGACTGAAGTGGGTGAGCAGGTGGCCGGGCTTGGCCGCTTCGGGCGGACGTTGTAAGGAGGTTTTCATGGGGCGGGTGGTACTCTACCCCAAAGGTACGCCACTCCCTGCCCTACGGATAACCAATAATTGTTATCCCTTATTACTATAAGTTATACTGAATGAGGAGTGTTACCGCCACTATGCTGGTGAGCGTAAGCCAGAAAACGAGTAGCTGCAGCCGAAAGAGGCTGCCCTTGCACCCACACGGCCTCGAACTGCCGGGCCAGTTGCAGCTCTGGCACCTCTACAATTTCCAGCTCGCCGGCGGCCAGCTCTTTCACCAGCGCCCTCCTCGACACAAACCCCAGACAGGCTGGCGCCGCCGCCAGATACAGCTTGATAGCTTCGGTACTGTCAAAGTAAAAGGCCACTGTTAATTCTGATACTTTCAGCTGATGTGCTTTCAAGGCATACTCCAGCACCTCCAGGGTGCCGGAACCACGTTCTCGCAGCACCAGGGGGTGCCGGGCTACTTCGGCCACCGTCAGGTGCGGTGGCGAGGCGGTATCTGGGCGTCGTACTGCCACCAGCTCATCCTCCTGCAACAGCTCATAATGCAGGTCGCGGCTTTTGCTGCGCCCTTCCACGAAGGCCAGGTCCAGGTGGCCTTGCAGGAGTGCCTCGGCAATCTGCTCGGAGTTGCCATTGAGCAGCGTCAGCTCTATGTGAGGGTAGCGCGCCTGGAAGCCGGGTAGCAGCGGCGGCAGCACGTATTGGGTGAGCGTGGTGCTGGCGCCGAGGCGCAGCCGCCCGCGGGCGGCCCCGTGAAGTGCATACAGCTGCTCCGTAAGCTGCTGGTGCAGGTTCTCCACTTCATCGGCGTGCAGCAGCAGTAGCTTACCTGCT
Organism: Hymenobacter gelipurpurascens; assembly: GCF_900187375.1. Classification (NCBI taxonomy): domain Bacteria; kingdom Pseudomonadati; phylum Bacteroidota; class Cytophagia; order Cytophagales; family Hymenobacteraceae; genus Hymenobacter; species Hymenobacter gelipurpurascens. Next base: position 570,583 of record NZ_FYEW01000002.1, read on the forward strand.
TCGGTGAGGCTGATGCGGTTACCGCGCCGCTCAAACAGGCGCTGGGCGTAGCTGCGCTCCAGCTCCCGGATGTGCTTGGTAATAGCCGGTTGGGTGATGAACAGCTCCTGGGCAGCCTTGGTAAAGCTGAGGTGGCGGGCTACCGACTGAAAAACACGCAGACGAAAATCGGGCATGAGCGCAAGGTACGCGGCTGTTTGACGCCAGGAAATAGTTAGCCAGTAACCCTAGTCCGCCATCCTGACGCAGGAAGGACCTTTTCACGCATGAGCGAGTGGTTGCTAGGCCAGTGGTTAGCTTCCAGCGAGATGCTTCGACAGGCTCAGCATGACATTCTTTTTACCAACTGTTCACTTAGGCTAATACATTTCCTGCTAGGCCACTTCTGGCTAACTTGCTCCTTTCTATTCCCAGCCTACTCCCGATGAAAAAAACCTTCCTGACCGCGCTGGCTTTCCTGCCGCTGGCCGCTTCAGCCCAACAAACCACTTATACACCCGAGCTGCTCATGAAACTGGGCCGGCTGGGTGAGATGCAGGTGTCGCCGGACCGCAAGCAGGTGGCCTACACCATCACGCGCTACAACCTGAGCGAGAATAAAGGCAACACCGATATCTGGGTAGTGCCCGTGGCGGGCGGCGCGGCGAAGCAGCTAACTAACACGTCTGGTTCCGAAAGCACCATCAACTGGCGGCCCGATGGCAAGCTCACGTTCCTTTCTGGGGAAGGCGGCTCCGACCAGCTCTATGTGATGAATGCCGACGGCTCGGGTAAGCAGAAGCTCAGCGAGTTTCCCGAAGAAGGTCTCAGCAACCTCAAATATGCTCCCACCGGCAAGTTCATTCTGTACACGCAGGACGTTAAAACCGGCAAATCGGTGCAAGACTGGTACCCGGATCTGCCGAAGGCCGACGCCAAGCTCATCGACGACCTGAACTACCGCCACTGGAATGCGTGGGATGATTTCAAATCGACGCACGTATTCTTCCAGCCCATTGGCGAAGATGGCAAGCCCACCGGCTACGGTAAGGACGTGATGCCCGGCGAGAAGTTCGACGCTCCACTGGCGCCGCTGGGCGGCTCGGAGCAGCTGGCGTTTTCGCCGGATGGCTACCGACTGGCCTACACCTCGCGCAAGCTCTATGGCAAGGCCGAGGCCGAAAGCACCAACTCCGATATCTACCTCTACGACATCCGGGAGGGCAAAACCCAGAACCTGAGCGAAGGCCTTGGCGGCTACGACATTGAGCCCAGCTTCTCGCCAGACGGCTCCCAAGTAGCCTGGCTAAGCATGGCCACACCGGGTTTTGAGTCGGACCGCAACGGCATTGTGGTATATGACTTCAAGACCAAGAAGCGCGAGGACATCACGAAAGGCTCGGAGCAGGCCGCCGGCAACATCCGCTGGAGCCAAGATGGCAAAACCATATACTTCGTGAGCGTGCTGGAAGGCACTGAGCAGCTGTTTTCTATCCCGAGCAAAGGCGGCAAGATTAAGCAATTGACCAAGGGCGCCCAGAACTACAACAGCTTCGAGCTGGCTGGCAATAACGTAGCTATTGCTAACAAAACCACCCAGGCCACGCCCGCCGACCTCGTGCGCATCGACCTGAAAACGGGCCGCGAAACCACCCTAACCAGCATCAATCAGCAGGAGCTGACGGGCGTGAAAACCGGCAAATCGGAAGCCCGGTGGGTAAAGACGACCGATGGCAAGCAGATGCAGGTGTACGTGATTTATCCGCCCGATTTCGATGCCAGCAAGAAGTACCCGACGCTGCTTTACTGCCAGGGCGGCCCACAAAGCCCCGTTACACAAAGCTGGAGCTACCGCTGGAATTTCCAGCTGCTGGCGGCCAACGGCTACATTGTGGTGGCCCCCAACCGCCGTGGCCTACCAGGCTTCGGAACTGAGTGGAACAACAGCATCTCCGGCGATTGGGGTGGCCAGCCCATTCAAGACTACCTCTCCGCCATTGATGCCGTGAGCCAGGAGCCCTACGTGGATAAGGACCGCCGCGGCTGCGTGGGCGCTAGCTACGGCGGCTACTCCGTGTATCAGTTGGCGGGCAAGCATGAGGGTCGCTTCAAGACCTTTATTGCGCATGCCGGCCTCTACAACCTCACCAGTTGGTACCCCAGCACCGAGGAAATGTTCTTCGCCAAGCATGACATGGGCGGCGCACCTTGGGACAACCCGCTCCCCAAAAGCTACACCGATTTCAACCCGCAGTTGTTCGCCAAAAACTGGGATACGCCAATTCTGGTGATACATGGCGGCAAGGATTTCCGGGTGCCGGAAGGCCAGGGAATGGAAGCCTTCGGCACGGCGCAGCTGCGCGGCATACCGAGCCGCTTCCTGTACTTCCCCAACGAAGGCCACTGGATTTCAAAGCCGCAGAATGCGATGCTCTGGAACCGAGTGTTCTTTGACTGGCTCGCTCGCGCGCTGAAGCCTGATGTCCAGGCGGCCAAATAGTTATTGCTACAGTAAGTAAGAGGTCCTTCTGTTCTATCAGAAGGACCTCTTACTTAGTACTTAGCCAAAAAGACTGAATACTACCTTTATAGGCAGTGCTATAGTATCATCTGATTAACTCCTTCCTTTTCGATGCATTTCTTATTCCGACTGACCAGCCTCATTGGCCTGTGTTTACTCACGAGTTATACCCAAGCCCAAACCTCTGCTCCCGACACTAAGCGCACGGTTACTATGTCGGCTCAGATACAGATGTCTCTGTCGGCATACGTTCCGGGCACCGATCTACGCCTGAACCAGCAAGACTCTCTGGCTCGTCTGGCCTACGCAAAGAATAAAATACGTAGCGCAACGAAGGTCAGGGTTGTTGACAAATCAGGTGAAATTGATACGGTGGATTACGCCGAGTTCGACCACCAAGGAAACAGAACGCTCCTTTACAATCCAGATTTTAAGGCCCGTACTGTTCGGCGCTTCGACAAGCTCAGCCGGCTACTTGAAAGCATTCAACAGCCAACGCCATCGTATCCTTATCTAATGCGGGAAGTCCTGGACCCGGATAAAGGGCTGTACACGTCTTTCCGGCAGCCAGAAGGCTCCCCGGATGTGCCTCTTCTAACGGTGACCCAACAGCGGCACGGCGATACGCTCAGTAGTCTGGCGATATTGCATCAGCCAGTTCCTCAGCAGGGCTACACGCTAACTCAGGTAACATGCCGCCGCTATTCTGTAGGCCGAGATACTATCCGACAGGACCATTTTGGGTACGATGAGTTCCATAAGCCCCAGGCCTATCAAAGCACATATACCATTCGTCGGAATGGGAATGCTATTGAAAGCGGCGTGGTGTCATTTCAGAAACCGCTGCAGGCACTTTTAGATACTTCTGCCAGAGCACGCCGGTGGCGTAGCCAAGGCATGTCGGATGCTGCCATCCTATTAAGCTTAGGCAGTAAGATACGGGATATTTACCTGGCCACTAGTCATTCACTATTTGATAAAAACGGTTGGTTGCTACATTCTGAAATGAGTGTTCCAGCAGAATTATCAAGGAAATCAGGCACCCAAGAGACAGAGAAGGGTTCTATGACTCTTTCAGCATCTCAATCCAGTCAGGTATCATACCGATACGACGCCCGAGGCAATGTTATTCGGGAAGAACGTACGGCAGTTTTCCCATCTCTCTCCAGCGAGAACAAGCAGACTGTTGATACTTGGGTAACCGTAAAAGACAATGTTTATTCCTCAAAAGGCTTGCTCCTGAATGAAACCTCTAGTTTCCAAATTAATTCTAAGCACATTAGAACCACTCGTTACGAGCACCATTACACACGTTTTTAATGCCGTGAGCTTTTAGCATAGCTCACACTAACTTTTACTACTAGGGCTTGAGCAGAATTCTCACGTAAAGCATACTGCGAATCAGGAAATTTTCCCTTTACCAGTTTCCCCGGTACCCCGGCTGTTTCCTACAGTCGAGGTACCGGGGAATGTATTTTTATAACTATATGAAATTGTATTTATTTAGCAGAGCAACGCCCTCAATTTACACACCTGTCTATGTGGCAACGGTTACTAATTGTATTCCTGATGGGTATACAGCTTGCTCTAGGCCAGTCGGTTAAGGCAGCCAGCCCGGCAGGCGAAGTACGCGATACGCTGCTGCTGAAAGACCCGAAAGGCCCGCACATATCAGAGGCCTACCGCTACTACACTGAGCCATTTACCACCAGCCCCGACCCCGAGCAGGCAGAGGCCCAGTGGCGAGCCGGCAAATTTCGACCCGGCCCCTGGCATAAAACCCTCAATCTGGGACTGTTGCATGAGCGCGTGTGGATGCGCCTGACGGTGCGCAACACCGAGGCGCAGCGGCTGCGCTACTTCTGGAGCATTTTCAACTTTACCGATAGCGCTGCCTTGTACTGCCGCCGACAGGGCGAAGCGTGTTTCACGCAGCTGGCCACTTCCACCTCCTGGGTACCCGCTTCTGAGCGGCCCATTCAGGCCCGCTCTCTCAGCTTCCCGTTTACCCTGGAGCCCGGCGAAACGGCCACGCTCTTTCTGCGCATCGATCTGCACGCGGGGGCGCTCTACCTGCCTACCTACATAGAAACGGCCGAGCATTTTCTGGCCTGGGAAATGACGTTTCCGTTTGAGCGGCACTGGGTATGGCTGCTGGGGTTTTACATGAGCAGCGCCCTGTTCAGCCTCGTGCTGTTCACGTTCCTGCGCGACCGGATTTATCTGTGGTATGTGGCCTACGTGGCCTGTGTTTCCATATTCCTGATGATGGAGGACGGGCTGGACGCCCTGCTGCTCCCCAGGAGCCCGTACCAACTGATCTGGGCCGTAGGCCAGTTCAACTTTATGGTGCTGGCAGCCGCAGCAGGCATCCGGGTGATGCAGCTATTTGTGCGGTTGCGCAATGACTGGCCCGGCTTATACCGGGTTGGGAATTGGCTGACTGGCCTAGCCGTTGTGTTTGTGGTGATTTATGCGGCACTCTTTCCCTGGGCCGCACGCCATCATTTCGCCTTACTACAAATCCTGAATACCACCCGCGAATTGGTGTTGTTGTGCCTGTTTGGCTATAGCTGGATTACTTTACTTACGGTGGCCCGCTCCAAACACCGGCGCCAGCTCGCGGCCTATTACATACTTACCTATCTGCTCTTCTTTATCGGTTTTGCAATATTCTGGAGCAACCATTTGGGGCTGAGCAGCTTCAACCCCATCTACCCGAACCCGCTAGCCTGGGGGCTGTTTTTTGAGCTACTGGTACTGAGTGCCTTGCTCACGGGCCGTTTTCGCCATACGCTGCGCCAGATTGCCCGGCTCCGGGAGCGGCAGCTGCGGCAGCGCAATGCCTTGGGGGCTCGCCTGATTGCGGCGCAGGAAGAAGAGCGCACCCAGCTAGCCCGGGAGCTGCACGATGCCCTGGGCCCCAACCTGGCGGCGCTGCACCTGGCCTGGCAGGGCCCTGCCGTGCAAAAAGCCATTACCAGCTCACCGGAAGCGGCGGCGGCGGGCCGCCAAACGGAGCTGCTGCTACGACATCTCCGCGATGAAGTGCGCACGTACAGCCACGCCCTGCTGCCTGCCGAACGCGGCCAAGACTCATTGGCCGAGTCGGTGGCGTCGCTGGGGGAACTTCTGAATCTCTATGGCAACCCCAAAGTGCAGGTGCATTGCGACGATGACCTCGACCACCTCCCGCCCGTGGTGCAGCAGGCAGCTTACCGCATTGTGGCCGAGCTGCTGAACAATGCAGTGCGCCACGCCCGCGCCACCGAGGTAGAAGTGCATCTGCAGCGGCAACCTACGGTGCTGGAAATAAGGGTAGAGGATAATGGCCGGGGCTTTACGCAACCCACCCAGCAAACCGGGATAGGCCTACGCGGCGTGCGCGCCCGCACCGAGTATCTGCACGGCCAGATGACCATTGATAGCTCGCCGCAAGGCACGCGCATTGTCGTGCTCCTACCCTGCTGAAAGCTGAGGCTCAATTCTTAAAGCGCCTAGGCCACTCCTTATGCCAGTTGTCGGGCACGCTCGGGCCGCGGGTTTTCCGCAAGCAGAGTTTCCTCCGTCACTTTGCGAATGTCGCTGCTTACTTTCTGAATGAAATCGAGCTGCTCTATTAGCTGCGCATCGGCAGTAGCCTGGGTTGCGGCCGGGGCGGTAGGCTCGGCAGCCGTAGCCACATCGGGCTCGGCCGGGTCGAGGATGCGCAGGCTGCGGTGCAGGGCTTGCTGGGCCTGGCGCACAGGTTTCAGCAGGGAACTCTGCTGGGGTACGCGCTGACTGCTGGTGAGCATGGCGGAGGTGATAGAGGCTACATTAGAAGAAAGAATGTGGTTCAGCACCACAAACTCATGCACCTCGCTGGGCCGGTGCTGTTTGGCCCGCGGCTCCGACATCATGCGCTGGAAAGCGGCAGCCAGGTTGGCGGAGCTTACATACACGTGCTTGCGGGCCAGTTTGTAATCGACTACTGCTACGGGCAAACCGCTCAGCGCTTCGCTCAGGGTCTGCAGGTAGCGCAGGTTGGCGCGCAGTACCTCCTTCATATAGTCCTGCAGCTGATCGGACTCCCAGCGCGGAAACAGCAGGTAGGCCGATCCAAAAGCCAGCAAGCACCCAATAACGGTGTCTACCACGCGTTCTTCCACCACCTGCAGATAGTGCAGCCCCATCAGGCTAAACAGAATCAGCACGAAGGGTGTCATGAACGTGACAGTGATAATGTAATTGCTGCGAGAGAAGCTGAATGAGGTCAGCATAAATACCGCCAATAGGCCTACGAGCACTGCCTTATCGTGCACCAGCCAGAGCACCGCTCCCCCAATAACCCCACCTACCAGCGTGCCCACCACGCGCTCAAAATTACGCTGCTTGGTGAGGCTGAAAGCGGGTTTGAGCATGTACGTGATGGTCATCAAGATCCAGTAGCTGTGGTGGCCGGGCAGCACTACTTTCGCCACCACAAAGCCCACCAGGGAGGCCAGCATCATGCGTACGGCGTGTCGGAATATGCCGGAGCTGGGCGTCAGATGGTCGCGGAGCTGGCTGAGGCTGAAGCTCTGGTGGGCCACAAACCGACCCAGATCCAGCTCGTTGCTGAGGCTGGCCACGGGTTTCACAGAGAAGTAGGCCTGAATATCCTGGAGGCGCTGGTTGAGGTTGCGCAGGTTCACTAGAATCTTCTTCAGCACCAGCGTGTGGCCGGGCTGCGCGGGGTCTTCCAGTGCATCAATGCGGGCTTTCAGCTTCTCTAGGCCAGTAGCCAGCCGGACCTGGGACTGGTAGCCGTGGTTGGCCTGAATGGCAAACCCTATGTTCTCCAGCTCGCCAGCCATCTGCTCGGCCAAATCGGCCACCTCTTCCAGCACCCCCGACGGCCCAAACCGCGACCGAATGGCCTCATAGTTATAATACGTGACGGTAATGTGCTCGTAGAGGTCCACTACATCCACGAACGTGAGGACCAGACGCCGCCCATTGCCGGTAGATTCCTTGATCATCTGGCGGGTTTTGAAAAGCAGTTCGCGCACGGCGTCCTGCTTCTCACTCACGGTTACTTGCTGCGTCATCAGGCGCCGGTAGTCTTCCTCCAGGCTGGTTTTGGTTCGGTAGAAATCGGCCTTGAGGCGCAGAAAATCGGCTACGGAGCGCACGCACTCCCCCAGCGCCTGCTGGGCCGGCCGGTACGGCCGAATCTGGTAGGTGAGCAAACTCACGAGCATGTACCAAATGCCACCCGCCGTCACGAGGCCCGCGTAGCGCAGCAGCTGTGGAAGCGTGAGCGAGCGGTCCATCATCAGAATCATGAGCAGCAGCCCGGCCGTGCCTACTGAGGCGGCGCGGTTGCCATACACCAGAAACATCGTAAACACGAAGCTGAGCACGCCCACCTCCAGGCCTAGCAACCACATACTCGGCTCCGCCATTCCCGTCAGGAAGGCCACGAGGGGCAGCAGCAGAATAGCGGCCAGCATGCCGTTGCGCTTGTGCACCACCGGCCCCGGCGAATCGGTAAGGCTGAGGCAGACTGCCCCCAACGATACCGTCATGCCGGCTTCGAGCTGGCCCATCATGCCCAGCGCAACGCCCGGAATCAGAATGGAAAGCGTAGTGCGCAGGCCATCGGAAAAATCCTGGCTGGAGAAGAAGTACTGGAAGTTGCGGGTCTGGTCGTTCATTGCAGCGGGCTGCGGGGCGGGTTCAGGGCGGCTATACGAAAGTAAGTGGCCTACGAACGGCTACGGGCTAGCGGCCAAGCTACCAGAAAAAAAGAAGGGTCTGCGTTGGCAGACCCTAGTTACTACAATATTCATGCAACCTCCGCCAAGCACTTATACATGCATCTGCTCGACGATTGGCAGCGAGTAGTGCTGACCCCGGCTGAGGAGGTGCACCCGCAGGTCGCGGATGGTAAATGGCTCGCCGGGTTTGACTTCGTGGATGGTAGTAGAAGAGCAGTTCATGCCATCTACCACCACCACCAGTCCATCACCAATCACTTCCAGCTCCCGGCCCTTCGTGATGACCACGCCCGTGTTTTCTTCCAGGCCCAGCCCAATGCAGGCCGGATTGGTGGCTATAATCTGGGCCATGCGCACGATGCGGCCCCGCGCCACAAAATGGGTGTCAATGGCCACGTCGTGCAGAAACTCTAGGCCAGTGGTGATGTGAATTTCGTCCTTGAGCATGCCCGCATCGTTGCGCCCCTGGTAGATCATGGGCGTGCTCATGGCGGTAGCGCCGGCGCTGGTGCCTGCAATTACAAACCGCTCGTGGGTGTAGCGCTCTTTCATGCGGCGCTGCAGCATGGTGCCGCCCAGCAGCGCGGTAAGCCGCAGCTGGTCGCCACCCGTGAACATGACACCGCCGGCTTCTTCCAGTAGCTTCAGGTTCTTCTCGTCGTTGGCCTCCGCCCGCTCCTGGATATTGAGCACCTTCACCGGGCCAGCGCCCAGCTTCTGGAAAATGGCCACGTACTCTTCGCCAGATGCTTCGGCTTCTTCCGAGGCCGTAGGAATCACCAGAATCGGGCCTTTCACTTCATCTACAAAACGCTGCAAAATGAGCTCAGGCGCCACATCGGGCCGGTCAGCGGCTTCCTCCTCCGATACTTCTGCTTTGCGCTCGTGGCCACCAATAGGAATCAGAATGCCTTTGGGATGCGGACAGTTAGCCGATGCGGGGTGATGAGGGGCCGTACTTTTTTTGCGGGATGCAGGCATGATTTCAGACTAGTAAAAACAGCAGATACATAGCTCAGACAGTGGCCTAGCAGGCCTCTAGGCCACTATTCAGCGCTATTTGTGGGGGCGAGGTTGGCGTTGGCCGGCCCGTTCATCAGGTGGCCATAGGCGTCGAAGCGGGAGCCGTGGCAGGGGCAGTCCCAGCTTTTCTCCAGGCCATTCCAGTGCACCACGCAGCCCAGGTGCGGGCAGATAGCCGAGCACTCGTGGGTGTTGCCAGCGTCGTCGCGGTACACGGCCACCTTCGTGATGCCGCGGCGCAGCACCGCCCCGGTGCCGGGCGCTATTTCTTCCGGCTTGCTTACGTCGCCACCCGTCAGCAGATCCGTGTATTCGGCGACCACGTTCACGTTTTCCCGCACAAACTCTTTCACCGATTCCGGGCGTACCGTCACTCGGCCGGGGTCGTAGAGGTGCGCCCACGGGTTGGGGCGCTCCAGGATAAGGTCGGTGATGATTTGCGCGCCCAAGGTGCTGTGCGTCATGCCGTGGCCCGAGTCGCCGGTGATGATGTACACGTTTTCAGCATCCAGCGGATTGCGGCCGGCATAGCCTAGGCCATCTACCGGCTCCATCACCTGCCCCGACCACTGGTACTCAATGCTCTCAACTGCCGGGAAGTGCTCCCGCGTCCACTCTTCCAGGCAGCGCAGGCGCTCCTCGGGCTTGTCTTCCTGTCCGGTTTTGTGGTCTTCGCCTCCCACAATCAACAGGTCGTAGTCGGGCTGTTCCTGCAGGCGGATATAGTGATACGGGTCGGAAGTATCCCAGTACAGCGCCCGCGTAACGGCCCCTTTGGGCACGCGGGCCGCCAGTGCATACGTACGATACGGTGACTGTTTGGTGTGCATCACTACCCGGTCGTTCATGGGGGTGTTGGTGGCCACTACCACGGCCCGGGCCTGCACATCTATCTCGTCACTGATCACAGCACGCGCCTGGTTGCCGCCATATACTTCCGCTACGTGGGTATGCGTAAATATTTTCCCACCCTGGCGCTCTATCGCCTCGGCAAGACCCCGCAGATACTTCAGAATATGAAACTGGCCCTGATCTGGAAAGACCAGGCACTCGCCGGTTCGGAAGCCTTTCGCGCCGGCATCGGGCACGCGCTGTACGTCGGTGAGGCCCGCCCGGTAGGCAGCGGCCTTCTCCTCATCCAGTTCTTTGGGCTTCCCATTTTTGGGCAGGAATAAGTACCCATTGAGGCGCGTAAAATCGCAGCTGATATGCTCGCGCCGCACAATTTCTTCAATGCAGTCTATAGCCTGCCCATGGCTATCGGCGGCCAGGCGGGCGCCGGCTTCGCCAAATAGCTGCTCCAGAGTAGTATAGCGGTCATCAAGGGCATTGGAAAGGTGGGCCGTGGTGCGGCCACTTTCGCCACTCGCCAGCTCTCCATCTTCCAGCACCACTACCTCCAGGCCTTCTCGCCCCAACAGGTAGGCCGTAGTGAGCCCGGCAATGCCCCCACCTACCACCACCACATCGGCCACAATGGACTTGCGCAGTGAAGGGTATTTGGGCAGCGCCTCCGTGGTGCCGAACCAGGAGGAAAAGGTAGCGCCGGAAGTACGGGTTGGGTGAGGAGTATCAGCCATATGCCTGGAGTAAGAAAACGGTGAAATAGCGTTTTTCTACGCCCGGTCCTGACACCAGGTTAAGGTTCAGCTTGCCAACTTAGTACAGGATATCATCCACGGGCTCCAGCTTGGGCGGCACCTCGGTTTCACCCAGCATCTGGCGCAGATCGATTTCGATGGAGCGGCAAATGGCCGTCATCGGGACGTCGTTCATCTCGTTCTCGAAGGGGTTTTCGCTGGTGTGGCCTACCACTTCAATAGTATTGAACACCCACGAAACCAGCACCGAAAATGGCACCGTCAGCCAGATATGATCGGGGCCCATTTTGGCAAACTCGCCAATGAGGCCTAGCGGAAGCAGCCCCACGAAAATCCAGATAAACACGTAGCTAAAAAAGGCGTACTGGCGCGGGAAGGGCGTGTTCTTGATTCGCTCACAGCCACCCTGCAGATCGTAGAGGATTTCCAGCGTCCGTATCATCTGCACGTGCTGGAAGTCGTTGAGCAGGCCACGCTCCTCGCGGAGCACGCGCAAGTCGGCGGCCTGCTGCCGGATGAGGTGGGCCGGAGGGTTTCCCATTTTCCGCAGTCTTTCCGATTCTTCCTCGTCGAGGAAAGGCGCTACGGCGGCGTCCCATTGCTCGGGCTGGCGGCGCAGATTTAGGCGCAGGGCATTGCACCACGCAATTTGGCGGTACACCATCCGCCGGTGCCGCACCGAAAGCTCCTGGGCTGAGGCCGCGGGCGCATCTACATTGGGGGCATCTACCACCGAAGTTACGAACTCCAGCGCTTCCACGGCAAAGGTGCGGCTGCTGTTCACGATGCCGCCCCACAGCTTGCGGCCTTCCCAGAAACGCTCATAGGAGCCGTTGTTTTTGAAGCCGATGTAGAACGCCACCGCCGTACCCAGCAACGACACCGGCTGCCACGGAATAGATACCGAATGCAGCCGCAGCGGCCCATACACAAAGCACACTACTACCGAATAGAGGGTAAACAGCAGCAGGCTTTTCCAAGCATACTTCCAGATAACGCGCCAGCGAAGATTATTACGAACGTACACGAAGAGACAGTTAATGAACAGAAGGACAGGCCAAGACTGAGCCCGGCCCTGCAAAGTACGAGCACCATATTAACCTCGCATTAAACTGGCCTACGCAGTACGCCGCTTCTACCCTACGTGCTTACCCGGCCCAACAGTTGTCGGGCTAAATCAGAAACGAAGTTGTCGTTATGCTTGAGCTTACTTCTGCCAGATGCTGGTAGGAGCAGTTGGCCTTTCCGAATGGCTGCCTGTCACTGCACAGCCGTTGGATTATTCCAGCATGATGCCCATCAGGCGCATCAGCTGGCTGGCATTGAAGGCCCGGCATACGCCCGGCGTAAGGTGGTAGTCGAAGCGCAGGGTGCCATCGGGCTCCAGGAAGCTGTTGAAGCTGAAGTTACTGACAGTGCCCGGCAGTTCCTGCTCCAGAGCCGCCAGCTCCAGATCGTGGGTGCTGATGAGGCCACTGGCGGGGCGCTTGTGCAGCTGGTGCACCAGGGCACGGGCGCCGCGGTGGCGGTCCTGGGAGTTGGTACCCTTCAGGATTTCATCAAGCAGATAAAACACCGGCAGCTGCGCGGCTTTGGGCGCTTCGGCCAAGTCTAGCAGCAGGCGCAGGCGCTTTAGCTCAGCGTAGAAGGAAGAGGTGTTTTCCGCAAGGTTGTCGTTGGTGCGCATGGCGGTGTACACCTGTGCCGGACTGCACCGAAAACTACCGGCTGCTACTACCGCGCCGGCTTGGGCCAGCACCAGATTGAGGCCTACGGTACGCAAGAAGGTACTTTTGCCGGCCATATTGGAGCCCGTAATCACGGCCGTGCGGCCTAGGCCACTCAGGCTGAAATCATTCGTGATGCGCTGGTGGTCGAAGATGAGCGGGTGGCCTAGCGCCTCGGCAGTAACCTCCAGCGCTTCCGTGCTCAGGCCCGGCTCGCAATACGCAGGGTTGGCAGCCCGAAACGCAGCCAGGCTTACCAGCGCATCCAGCTCGGCGGCCGCTTCCAGCAGCGGCTCCAGCTTCCCGCCAAGCCTACGCTTCCAGCGTTCCAGCTGCCACATACCCCACAAGTCCCAGAGCAGCAGCGCATTCACGGTGCCGGCCACGGCGGGGTTTTGGCGCAACGAAAACCAGCCAGCAATTCGGGCCAGCCAGCTTAGCAGCTGCGAGGCAGAAATGTCTTCAGCCACTTGCAGCGTGCGGTGCAGGCGGCGCAGCGCTGAATCTTGCCAATCGCGCTGCTCGAAAAGGGCGAGTTGGTCGTGGGCCGCGCGAAGGGCGTCGCGCATGGCCATTACCTGCTCGAAGTAGTTGGTGCGTTGGGTGCTGAAGCGTGAATTCAGGATGCCCGTCAGTAAGAGGCCTACGAGCAAATATCCCGCTCCGTAGCTATTGAAAACAGCCACCAGGCCACCTACGGTTACGAGCGGCAACAGCGCCATCAGCGGCAGTAGCCAGCCTTTTTCCACAAAAAAGTCGGGCAGTTGGAGCCAGCTCGCAAACTGGCGCGGATCTGATTCCTGGCGGGCGTAGTGCCGGGCGCGGGCCTGCCACTCCTGCTGCCACGCCACATCGGGGGCCAGCTCGGCGGTAGCCTGCTGGCGGGCGCGCACGGCGGCGGCGGGACCAGGCTCAAGCAGCCAGCCGGCCAGCCAGTCCTGGCCTAGCCGCGAGGTGCTGCGGTTCAGCAACTGAAACAGCGAATGGCTGCCGAATACGTCGAGGTCGGCGGCGTACGGGTGCTGGGTATCGAGGTAGCGCAGGCCAGGGTCGAAGCCGGTGAGCTTGCCTTCCAGCCGCAACTGCTCGTCGCGGTTAAGCTGGGCCAGCAGGCGATGATGTTCCCGCTGGTAGCCCACGCTGCTGTGCCACCGGACCAGGCCTAGAAACACGAGGTAGGCCACAAACAGCAGGACAAAGCCCGCCACGGTCTGGCCGCCCATAAACAGAAACCAGCCGCCTATGGCCGCGCCCGCAAACACCAGCAGCCGTACCAGCGCCACCACCTGGTGCCGACTGGCGAAGTATTTTTCCTGCGCTAAATGATGCGTCAGGTTTTCCTGAAACAGCTCAGCAGGTGGCACGGTAAGCGGACGAAAAGCGGGAGAAGCAGACACAGCAACAGAGTCGGTGAAGCTGCGAAGGTAACTGGGAGGGGATGAAATGGTGACGAGGTGAGTTTGACGTTCTGACGGCACCTCTTGCACAGATGGCGTGGTCCTAGCCTATTGTCGTTGCGAGGACGAAGGACGAAGCAATCCTTCCTGGTCGTAAGCAATGCAGTTGATGAAGCTATAAAGCCCTTACTTCCACTGTGGAGGTAAGGGCTTTTCAGTAGGCCAGTAGGTGGCACGACAGGAAGGAAAGATTGCGTCGTCGTGCCTCCTCGCAATGACAGAAGTGTGGCCTACTGCGCCGCCTAGACCAGTCAGCACGTCAAACTTACTATTTCACCATCTCACCTCATCACCGCAATGCATTTCAGCTCAATGGCAATGGGGGTGGGAAGGCAGTTAATCTCCACGGTAGTGCGGCAGGGCTGGTTGCTCAGGAAATACTCTGCGTAGAGGCGGTTGTAGGCGTGGAAGTCGTCGCGCATGTTGGTTAGGTACACGGTCACGTCCACGAGGTCTTCCCAGCGGGCTCCGGCTTCTTCCAGAATGTAGCGCACGTTCTGGAACACGGCGTGGCACTGGCTCTCAAAATCGTAGCGCAGGATGTTGCCGTCCTCGTCCAGCTCTACGCCGGGCACGTGCTTCTGGCCCCGTTGGCGCGGCCCTACCCCCGAGAGAAACAGCAGGTTACCGGCGCGCCGGGCGTGCGGATACAGGCCTACGGGCTCGGGGGCGCGGGAGGAGTTGTGGGCAGAGGAAGTAGGTTCAGTCGACATACGTCAAATCTACCGAAAACCGGCACTTTTCGTATTGTAGCCGAACGCTAGGCCAGCTGGTGCGGTTCTTGTCCAGGCATGGCTCCATCATTCTCCCATTCCAGCTACTCCATGAAGCACACTTTCCGCCATTTTGCCCTGGCCCTGGCTTGCAGCACAGTTGGCCTGGCGCCCGTTTATGCCCAGCAAAAGCTGAAATACCCCAAGCAGCCGGCGGCCAACGAAATTTATGATGCTGTAGAGAAACCCGCCGTGCCGTTGGGTGGCCTAGAGGCCTACGCACAGTATCTGGCCGATAAGCAACAGTACCCCACGGCCGCGTTGCAGGCCGGCACCCAAGGCACCGTGAACGTAACGTTTGTGGTGGAGAAAACCGGCTCCATTTCCAATGTAGCCGTGGCCCAGCCTGTGGCCCCGGAGCTAGACGCCGAGGCTATTCGCCTGATTAAGGGCGGCCCGCGCTGGACGCCAGCCCAGCACCGGGGCGGCGTGGTGCGTCAGCGCGTATCCGTGCCCATCACGTTTCAGATTCCGGCTGGCACAGAAGGCGCAGCCGCTGCCAGCACCACGCCTAGCACTGCTGCCGGGCCTACCACGCAGGTTGTAACGCCTGATAAGCCCGCTAGGCCAGTAGGTGGCACCGATGCGTTTTTTGAGTGGATTCAGCAGAATCAGAAATATCCGGCGCTGGCCCGCCAGCGCAAAATTCAGGGCCGCGTGATGATGGAATTTGTGATTCAGAAAGACGGTACCCTCACTGATATCAAGCCGCTTAAGCGCCTGGGCTCGGGCCTCGATGAAGAAGCCATTCGGCTGATTAAAGCTGCGCCGAAATGGGAGCCTGCTACTTATAAAGGGCAAGCCATGAAGCAAAAGATGGTGTTGCCTGTTGTGTTCCAGTTATAGCCCTGTTCCGAAGCTAAAATTTACGTGTTGGCTGCAACGCGAAATCGTTTCGGCGGCTCGTTAAAGTAAATCTGTTCCGTAATCGTCTGCCTGGTTACCCCGGCCAACGAGTTAGTGGCCTACCTGCTCCCCAGATGTGGGTCACTTATTCTACTCTTTCTGATGCTTTCGCCCCTGCCCCTCATCTCGGCCCCGCCCGTCGCTTTTGGCAACCCGTTACCCCTCCCCGATAGATATACTATCTGGCCTTACCAGGCGCGGTTCCGACAGGCAGCTCAGGCAGTGGCCAACGGCATTTTTGAGGCGCTCGACGAAGACCTGGACCCTTATGTGCTGCTGCTGGCGCTGCCTGCGGAGGATGAAAGTGGACTGGTTTCTACCGATGTGTTTCTGGAACCCGAAGACTGCGGCTTCGATGCGGCGGCTTTCACGGGGGCCATGGCCCGGGGACAGCACATCCAGTTCACGGCCGACTGGACGAACCCCGAGAATACGCTCATGACGGAGCCCATGATTCAGCGGCGGGCCCACGCCATTGGGCTGCGCTACTCGGTGCAGGAAGTACTGGAGGAGCTCGATAACCAGGGCAAGCGCGTTTCCTTCGCGGGTTTCCCGATTCAGATTGATCGGCACTTTGTGATTCCGGTGCTGCAGCTCAACCGCAAAATCGTGAGCAGCTACCCTACGCTGCAGCCCAACCGCTTCTACACCGATGGCCGCATTCTGCCCCATTCTCTGCTTTCGGCGGCTATTGTGCGCTTCAACGAAGAGTGCCTGAAATCCTTGACGGAGCCGGAACCCGGCTCGGGCCAGTTGGTGCGCCCCCGCGACACCGACGAGCTGATTCGGGCCGCGGGCAAGCTGTTTATGGACACCCCGGCGCAGGATGTGGGCATGAACCCATCGGCCACCAAGCTCTTCACCACCTGCAACACTATTTCCTCCTTGCGTTACGAGGGTGCCGAAGGAGTAGGCAAGCTGCTGCTGGCCCGGCGGGGCCACCCCAATCTCAGCGAGATATTTGCCCTCACCTGCCCTACGCCGCTCACCGACTATCGGGCCGTGCGCAAGCTCCTGGAAATGACCACGCAGGATGTCAGCTTGCTGGCCGACGGCGAGAATGTATACGCCCTGGGTCGCCAGGTAGGCCACTACGACGGCACCCGCGAAGACCTGTTCGTCATCAACTTCGTGAATCACTATGCCTGGGAGTTTCAGCATGATGGGCAGGTGCTCATGCGCGCCCATTATGGCCTTCCCAGCCTACCGCGCACCCGCCTCAACCGCAACAAATTCCGCCGCGACCTGAAGCGCACTTTCCAGCTCACGAACCCTGAAAAGATTGAACGACTATGGGACGTAGTGATGGAAGCCAGCCGCCAGAAACACGGTACGCTGCTCGTCATCACGACGGAAGCGCTGGCCGAAGCCGACCGCCTGAAGCTGCAGTGCACGCTCATTGAGCCCGTACCACTCACGCCCCTCATCACGCGTCTGGTCACGGCCATTGATGGGGCCGTACTCCTCGACCCCGAGTCCTACTGCTACTCCATTGGCGTTATTCTGGATGGGAAAGCCTCGGGCCACGGTAACAGCACCCGTGGCGCCCGCTACAACTCCGCCATTCGCTACGTGGATAGCTCGCCGTATCCGTGCATTGCCATTGTGGTAAGCGAAGACGGCCTGGTAGATGTCATCACGAAGGAAAGCCTGCGGGAGGAGTAAGCTCAATCAATATGAATTACTGAAAACGGTCGTCGGGCTGGCACAACTACCCTTGTTGTGCCAGCCCGACGACCGTTTTACTAGTGTAAAACTTATTTCTGCAGCTCATGCAACGCTTGTGCGGTGAACTCTCTCAGGTAGATAGTAAAGTTACTATTCCACTACTACTACATGAATCACCGGTTATTTATTCTCGCTACCAGCCTGCTCCTGCCCGGGCTGCTTTTCTCCTGTCAAAAAGAAGAAGAACTCCAACCGCCTATTGAGCAAATCATTCCTTTGCAGGTCGGTAATGAATGGCAGTATAGAGAATACCTCTACAACCGAGATGGATCCCTGACAGATTCCATGGGCATTTATACCCGCTCGGTCTTGCGCGATACCGTTATCAACAAGAGCACGTGGTACATCCTCAACGACCGGAGTATTGTGCAGAATGCCAGACAAGGCTACGCCTATTACAATGCCGCCAGCAACCAGGGCTTGCTCGTGTACCAAGGCGGAGACATGGGAGGCGTGGGCTACAACTACGTGTATCCCACCTATAACCTGTGGGTGTACACCGTGCCTACCCATGACCGGAAACCCATCCCCCACTCCCGACAGATGCTTTCGGGCAACCTATATCAAGTAGAGTATCAGTACAACTACAGCAGTCCGGCCTCCGTGCAAACGCAGAAGCGCGAAGAATGGGTAGTGCCCAACATAGGCGTGGCCCGCGCCGATGTGTATTACCGCAACACTACCCAGCTGCAGCGCCGCCGGGAGCTGATTAGCTACAAGCTCAAATAACCAGCGCTAAGCCTTCTTTGCCCGAAACGACCAAGTGATGCGGAAGATGGCTACGACGTCGCCGGCTTGGTCTAGGCCAGTGCTGGTGCACACCACCGTCCGGCCCTCCCCGGTTTCGCGGCTTTCCGCTATGGCCTGGCCTATTGCAGCACCGTCTTCGCTGGTGAAGGCAATCAGACCCACGGCTTTCTTAGTGAATTCCGCTTCCATCCCCACTACCAGCATGGAGGCCGGCGGACCACTTTGCACGTGCATCATGGCCAGTAGGCCACTCGCCATTTCGGCGGCCATGCTCAGGCACGCAAAGTAGATGCTCCGGAAGGGGTTTTTGGTGAGGTACTTAAACGGCACCGTCACAGTAGCCCGTTCCACGGACAGGTCGCGCACGCGCAGGCCTGCCAGGTAGGCCATCGGCAGGCTCTTCAGCATGAATAGCCGCAGCTTCAGGGGGTTCTGGATGGTGCGGCGGAACTGCACCATGCGAGGCGTATCGGTGGAGGCGGGAGCGTGTGGGGTCATGGCGAAAGATATCGATTTGCGACAATTTGTTAGGCAAGCCTACTTTATAGCCTGGCACATACGCCGTAGGCCACTATTTCCGCTTGGTGCGAGAGGGCGAGGCCTGGCCTGGCCTAGGCGCCGTTGGATACACCGTCAGTTCCTTGTAGCCAAACGTAGCATCCGTCTCGCGCCGGAAATCCAGCTCCGGCATTTCCCCAATCACCAGCTCCGCAGTGGTGTACACGCGGTTGCCATCCAGCAAATGGCCGCCGATGGTGCGACCCGTGGAGTCGGCGACGGAGAGGTGCAGGTGACTGCCATTGATGGAGAGCGTACCTACCAACGACACAATTTCGAAGTGGCCTTTGTATTCCGTGGGCCCCTCCTGATTAGCCAGGCGCAGGTTGGTAGTGGTGAGGCTGCCCACACAGGTAAGCACCATGGCCGCGCGCATCTGGTGTTGCTCCGTGAAGCGCAGCAGCTCTTTGCGCAGATCGTCGCCGGGGCGGAGGCGGAGAGCGTACGTGCGCAGTGAGGACGACGCAGCAGCAGGCGTATCAGACATAACAGCGGGAGATTGGGCCTGGGCTACTAGAGCGGTTAAGGCCAGAAGCCCAGATAAGGCAAATCGAATCATGCGGGTAAGGTAAAGAAAGCTACACTGGCCTAGGGCCCAACAAAAAGCCCCTGCTTGGTTAGAGCAAGGGCTTTCTGTTGGGTCTTAGGCCAGCTAAGTGGCCTAGCGAATGTAATAGGGCGTTTACTTATTGAAGCTCACGTTGCCGTAGCGCACTTTGATGTTCACGTTGCCAGCGGCTCGCGCAGATGCGCCCCCGAAACTGCCTTGCATATCACTGGAAGAGGCACTGCTTTCTTCAGACGCTACCCGCACCAGACGTTTGTCTACCAGGAGTTTGCCGTGGTCGGTGTTTACATCAAACTTGAAGGCCGCTTCATCGGGGAAGTTAAGCTGGAAGGTGCTGTAGCCTCCATCGAGATTTATCTGACGGAAGTTTTTGCCGGTGCTGCGCACTTCAAAATTGGGGCAATACTGCACCGTCATGTCCAGCTGGTTGCTGAGCTTATCGATGCTGAATTTGGAGTAGCCGGAGGTGCCGCGCAGGTTGCGCACGTTGCCTAGCGCTACGTCGCCGTATTTGCTGTGCACCGTCAGATCCTGTACCGTTCCAATGTCGATATCGGAGGAGTTGTTGCGCAAATCCACTATTTCGCCCGCCGTCAGGCGCAGCTTGGAATAGGAAGCATCGATGCTGGCTTTGCGCACATACGGAATGGCACATTGCCCGTTCCCTACGCGCACCAGATTGCGCAGTCCTTCCAGACGCGCAGTGCGTAGACTGCCGTATTCCACGGCTAGCTCCATAGCGCCACTCATGTCCCCGGTCAGAATTACTTCGCCAAACGTGTTGTACACCTTGAGCGGAGTGTTTTTGGGCACCCACACTGTGTAGTTTACCTCGTAGAGCTTGGTGCGGCTCCAGCATTCCCGTGGCATAGCGCCAAAGCGCGACTTAGCGCTGACGCCTTCTACCACAGGATCATTGTCCTGCACCTGTACCTGAATCATTTCCTGCAGCTGCTGGGCCTTCTCCTCGGTGTCGGAGCGCGTGATGATGTCGACGTCGGTGCGAATTTCGTTGCGGCTCCACACATTCACCTGCACCCGGCCATAGCGGGTATCCAGCACGAAAGGCCGGCCGTTGGCCGCAAACGTGCGGCTCAGCTTGCGCACTTTCTCTACGGCTGGTACCTGAGCGTCGTCCTGAGGGCCTTGGGCGGTGCTGCCCTGGCAGGCATCGTTCGGGCCGGCCTGCCCTTGGGGCAATGCCGTATCTCGGGGGCCCTGGTAATACTGCACAGGCGCCCCGGCAAGCGGATCCTGTACTACCTGAGCACCCGCCGGCACAACGGCCGCTGCCAGCAACCCTGCTAGCGGCAGCATACGCCATGGCCAACGGCCCGATACGGTAAAGGAACGACGGGAGCTCATAGAACTAGGGCATCCGGCGGCTGTCGGCCACCATGTAAGGTTGGTTATGATAATCCCGAATCCGCTCGCGCGTGCGGAGCTGCTGCGTGAGTAAGTCCAGCCGGATTTGCAGGTTGCGGTTCATGGCATCCAGCACCACATCGGGCTCCGGATTGCGGTAAAGCTCCACGGTTAGCTGACGGTAGGTTGAATCCAGCGAGGTTAGCTCGTGCTTCCAATCGGCCTGGGGAGCGGCGGAGGTAGTTTCAGCATCCAGCGTGGAGAGCTCCTGCTGACGCTCGGCAATTTGGGTAGCATAGTAAGCCTCCATGCGCTTTACCGCGCTTTTCAGCCGCTGCTCCGGGCTATCGGTAGCGGCCGTAGCCGTTAGGCCGGGGCCCGTATAGAAGTTCTGCGCCGGGCTGGAGGCCGGAGCAGGTACCGTAGCCACGGCACCAGAGCGCGTCCAGATAGTGGCAGGCTGGTGGTTTTGCCAGAAGTATCCGCCTAACAACAGCAGCGTAGCCACAGCGGCAGCAATGCCGTAGGGTCGGGCCGCACGAACTTCCTCGGCGGTTGAGATGGGCAAGACGGGCACCGGCTGGGCCGGCGCATCTTCGGGGTATAAAGCAACTATGCGCAACGGGGCCTCCTCCTCAACGGAAGCCTCCGGGGCAGCAAGGTCTTGTTCGATGTCGTCCCAGAGACTAGGGCGCGGCTCGAACGCATCAAAGTCGGCGCGATGACGCTCAACAAAGGATTCAAGTCCGGTTTTCTTCTCGTTCATGTCAGGTGGTGATACGCTCTAGGCCAGGTAGCTAGGCATCGTCAGGGGTGTTGGGGTGGGCGATGCGAGGCTAAAAACAGAACCCGGAGTTAGATCGGGGCAAAAAGTAAATCTTAAGCGAAATACGAACTAGAGGCCATGCTGGCGGGCTAGTTCCAGGAGCTTTTTACGGGCCCGGCTGTATTGCGACTTCGAAGTGGATTCGGTGATATGCAAAATGCTGGCAATTTCGGCGTGGTCGTAGCCTTCCAGCAGGTACAGGCTCAGCACTACGCGGTAACCATCAGGCAGCTCCTGCACGCAGCGCCGCACCACATCGGCCCGCCACGACAAATCTTCGGGGTCTAAGCCACCGCTGTGGTCATCGTGGTCGATGGCGGCGTTATCATGCTGATCTGCCAGGGGTACCAGATGCAGGCGCCGGTTGCGCAGGCAGTTGATGCTTTTGTTGATAACGATGCGCTTGAGCCAGGAGCCAAACGACGAGTCGCCTTTGTAGCTGTGCAGCTCCCGGAAAGCACTCAGGAACGATTCCTGCAACACGTCCTCGGCCTCGGCAAAGTCGCCGGTGATGCGCAAGGAAGCGTTGAACATGGCTTTCGAGTAGCGCTTATATATTTCAGCCTGCGCCCTTCGGTCGCCGAGGCGGCACCGCTCTACCAGCGGGGCGTTGATGTCGGTATATGCAAATGCCTCCATGGGTTGCGTCTGGGTTGGCGGGGGTTCGGAAACGGGTGAATCGTAAATATCCAACTTTTTCCGGGCTAAAACGGCTCGTGCTATCAGGTAAGCAAGTGAAAGACAGGCCTAGGCCAGTGGGGTTGCACTTCGCTTACAAGACACCTGATAATTAGGGAATGTTCACTAACCTGAAACGCCTAATCATGAATACGTTGCATTGCCACTTTTTCAGCTAACAGGCCTAGCTGTTGTCTTTGTGTTACGTGATGACGCTTTCTATTCCAATCTCTGTTTCTTTATCCAAAATATTCTCTTTCTATCTACTGTTATCAACCAATGAAAAAACTTCTCCTCAGTGTTTCTATCCTAGCTGCTATAAGCGCATGCGGCAAGAGAGAGGCCGAGCCAACTATCGATTTTGGCCCTAATACGGGCATTACGCAACGCGATGACAGCAACCAACCCTATGGCACCCTTGACCCTACTGACTGGACCGCCGATGAGACTTGGACGAAACAGGAACAGAAGCTCTTCACGGTTCCGGTCGATTTAAGTGTGCCTTCTCCGCGGAGCATCCAGCCGCGTGGGCTCTTTCCTAACCCAATTACTAGCAAGAGACATGGTGCATTTGGCTTCTATGGCATCCCATTTGGCGCTATGTGGCAGATGGTCTTCGTCGATAAAAACTATAAAGTAGTGGAGCGGCTGGAATATGGCCCTTTTCAGGTTTCCGACGTTCTATTCGGTTTTGAATTTCCTGCCGATAAGTTCACACCGAATACTATTTACCGGATGTACTACATCCTTTATACTAAATCTCCAGCAACGCTGCATTTAAAAGGCCACGGCGATATTCAGATTAGCATGTAACCTATAGGCCTACACATAAAAAGCCCGACTGTAAAACCAGTCGGGCTTTTTATGTGACTCGAATTTATCAGCGCTAGGCCACTCTACACATCAAACTTGATACCCTGAGCCAGTGGCAGCTGGTCGGAGTAGTTGATGGTGTTGGTCTGGCGGCGCATGTAGATGCGCCAGGCGTCGGAGCCGGACTCCCGGCCACCGCCGGTTTCCTTTTCGCCCCCGAAAGCACCGCCAATTTCGGCGCCACTCGTGCCGATGTTCACGTTGGCAATGCCGCAGTCGGAGCCGGCGTGGCTGAGGTAGGTTTCGGTTTCGCGCATATTCAGGGAGAAAATGCTGGACGAGAGGCCCTGCCGAACCCCATTCTGCACCGCAATGCCTTCTTCCACACCACCGCTGTACTTGATGAGGTACAGAATGGGCGCGAAGGTTTCTTCCTGCACCGTGTGGTACTCGTTCTGGGCTTCTACCAGCGCGGGCTTCACGTAGGTACCGGTTTCATAGCCGGTGCCTTCCAGCACTTCGCCCCCGATGAGGAGCTTGCCGCCTTCCTGCTGCACAGCAGCCAGGGCTTTTGTGAACGACTCTACAGCCGCTTTATCAATGAGGGGGCCTACGAGGTTGCCGTCCTTGAGCGGGTGGCCTATGGGAAGGTTAGGGTAGATTTTAAGCAGACGAGCCTTCACATCCTCGAAAATGCTTTCGTGGATGATGAGACGGCGGGTGGTGGTGCAGCGCTGCCCGGCCGTGCCCACGGCTCCGAATACCACGGCGCGCATGGCCATATCCAGATCAGCGTGCTCGGTGAGCAGGA
Organism: Hymenobacter gelipurpurascens; assembly: GCF_900187375.1. NCBI lineage: Bacteria > Pseudomonadati > Bacteroidota > Cytophagia > Cytophagales > Hymenobacteraceae > Hymenobacter > Hymenobacter gelipurpurascens. The sequence goes on from NZ_FYEW01000002.1 coordinate 594,411, forward strand.
TAGCGTTGTTGCCGCCCAGTTCCAGCAGCGCGCGGCCTAGGCGGCCACCCACTACCTCGCCCACTTTTTTGCCCATGCGGGTGCTACCCGTAGCCGATACCAGCGGCACGCGTCCGTCGGCGGCCATGGCGGCACCAATTTCCGCGTCGCCGATTACCAGGTTGAAGATGCCTTCGGGTAGCTCATTTTCCTGCAGTACGTCTTTGATGATGTGCTGCACGGCCACGGCTACCAGCGGAGTTTTCTCGGAGGGCTTCCAGATGCTCACATCGCCGCATACGGCGGCCAGCATGGCGTTCCAGCTCCACACGGCCACTGGGAAGTTGAAGGCCGAGATAATGCCCACCACGCCCAGCGGGTGGTACTGCTCGTACATGCGGTGCGCGGGCCGCTCCGAGTGCATGGTGAAGCCCGTCAGCTGGCGCGAGAGACCTACCGCGAAGTCGCAGATATCAATCATCTCCTGCACCTCGCCCAGGCCTTCCTGCAGAATCTTGCCCATCTCGTAGCTCACCAGTTTGCCCAGCGGCTCCTTGTATTCGCGCAGCTTGTTGCCAATCTGGCGCACGATTTCGCCGCGCTTGGGAGCGGGCACCAAGCGCCAGGTTTTGAACGCTTCCTGCGCTTTCTCTACCACATGGTTGTAATCAGCGACTGTAGCAAAGGCCACGGAGCCAATCAGGTGCCCATCGGTGGGTGAGTGGATGGCGCGCATGTTTCCGTCGGCGCCGCCCCACTGTAGGCCAGTGCTCCAGGCGGCGTTGTGGGCTTCTACACCCAGTTCGCGTAGGACCTGCCGGATGCCGTGGTGGTCGTGGTCCTGCACGTCGGTGCCGGTGGCGGCCGCTTCTTCGAAGGCTTGTTTCATGGAAAAATATGGGATTGGGTGGAATGGCGATGAGGTAGCCAAAGGCTGGCACTACTGGCCTAGGGCCCGCGAGCCTCGGCAAGCAAAGCTACTAAAATCGGGGGCTAGCAGGTAGCAGTGGCCTAGCGGCTCTTATAGACTACACCAGAACCGCCTTGGCGGCAGCGTTGCTGCTCCAGAGAAAACAGCGTGCGCAAAATTCCGGCTCCGGTAAGCTCAACATTACCTATAGGGAAAAGGGTAGCTTTGCTTTCAGATGCACCGCTCGGCTGGTTGCATGTAAGCAACCAGCCGAGCCCACAGAACATCCGAGCCGCTTGGCTGTAGTATGCACAGCCAGACCATTCGGCCTTGTCTTGTTTTCCTTGCTTGCCTCATGTATTCGTCGCCTACTCTCGATATTCAGTACCGCCCCGACCTAGATATACTCACCGTCCGCTGGTTATCTGAATTACGATCTGACCAATTTCAGCAAGACTACACGACTATTCTGCAGGAAGCCCAGGCATATGAAACGCCGCGCTGGCTTATTGACGTGCGCCGCCGCCCCCACCCTGCTCCCGATATGGCCGATTGGGCCGCCAATGTGTGGTTGCCGCAAGTAGTAGCCACCCTGGCCCCGCGTCGCCCCCGACTGGCCTACCTGATTTCGCCCAGCCGCGAAGAGTCGCTAAAGGCCAGCCCTGCCCTGCAAGCCAGCGTGCAGGCGGCTTCCAGCCCAGAGCGTGGGTATGATGTAGCCATTTTCAACAACGAAGGCGAAGCCAACGACTGGCTACTGGCCTAGCGGCTAACAACGCGGCCACATCCTTGCATAAAAAAGCCCTCTGCAGAGCTGCAGAGGGCTTTTTTATTGTAGACCAGTCGGTGGGTTATTCAGCCTGCCCAATGGGGTAGTAAGCTTTGCGGCCATCGGGGTATACACCTTCTACCAGCGCGCCTTGGGTTTCCTTAGCGGCTTCGAGGTAGCGCTGCACGTCCTGGGGCTTGCTCACCTTGTTCTTATCGATGCGGGTGATGATGAAGCCATCGGCAATGCCGGTTTCGCGGAAGTTGGAATCCTTGATGCCGTTGATTTTGGCCCCACCCTCAATGCCGAGCTTGTTCTGCTCCTGGCGGGCCACCGGAACCAGCGTAGCACCTTCATACTTCACCGTAGAAGCTACTTCCTCCCGAATGATATCGGTGGTGCCGGTTGAGTTGCGGAGGGTGGCCAGCGCGGTGCTCTTGTCCGTACCGCGCAGATACGTCACCTTGATTTTGTCGCCGGGGCGGAAGCGGGCCACTTGCTCCTGCAGCTGCGAGGAGGTGTTTACGTTCACGCCGTTAATTTCCGTGATGATGTCGCCTTCCTTGATGCCCGCAGCGGCCGCCGAGCTGTTCTTGCCCAGACCCATCACGTACACCCCATTCAACGACTTCAGCTTTTTCTCCGAAGCCAGCGTGGCATCTACTTCCCGAATCTGTACGCCTAGCAGTGCACGTTGCACCACTTTGTACTTCAGCAGGTCGTCAATCACCTTGCTCACGATTGAGCTGGGCACCGCAAACGAGTAGCCCACGAAAGAGCCGGTCTGCGAAGCAATGGCGGAGTTGATACCGATCAGGTCGCCGTTCAGGTTTACCAGCGCACCACCCGAGTTGCCGGGGTTTACCACGGCATCGGTCTGCAAGAACGACTCCACGCCCATACCGTCTTCGCGGCGCAGAATATTGATGTTCCGACCTTTTGCCGAGATAATACCAGCCGTAACGGTCGAGTTCAGGTTGAATGGGTTGCCCACGGCCAATACCCATTCCCCTACTTTCACATTATCAGAGTTGCCGTACCGGATGAAAGGCAAATTGTCGGCTTCTACTTTCAGCAAGGCCAAGTCAGTATTGGGGTCGGTACCGACGAGCGTAGCCTTGTACTTGCGCTTGTCATCAAGAACCACCTCAATCTTATCGGCCTTATCTACCACGTGGTTATTCGTAACGATATAGCCGTTGGCGGCAATAATTACGCCGGAACCCGAGCCCTGCTGCGGACCCTGGGAGCGGCCATGGTATTGCTCCATATCATCCCCGAAAAACTGACGCAGGAACGGATCCATACGCATCGCGCTGTTGTCGCCGGCCTTTGGGGCGTACTCGGTCATTACGTGCACTACAGCGGGCGTCACGGAAGCCGCTGCTGCCGTGAAGTTGAGGCCTTCGGGCACGGCATACGTACTGCTACGCAACTCACTGGTGTACCGGACATTGGGGTCAGAGGCTACGGATTGCGGGGCGTTATTGCGCTCCGGCTCCAGCAGCTTGTACCCACCAACGGCCACACCGCCACCTAGAATGGCGGAGCTAAGCAGGCCGAGCATCATTTGTTTTGCTTGCATGGGTAGTAAAAGAGGTTGAATTGAAATTTAAAGTCAGAACTGAAAATACAACAGAAAGGTGAATGCACCATGAATCTGCTGTTACTTACTTAACGCAAGAGGCAAAGCCTCTGGTATTCGGTTGCATGCCTGTTGAAGGAGGAAAACAGCCCGTTGGTAGAGTATTTCCCGAGCAGGCCTTACGGCCGACCTTCTGCAGTTATTACTACAACACGCGCGCCACGAAAAAAGGCACCCAATCGGGTGCCTTTTTTGCAGATTCGACTGGCCTAGCGGATTTCAATCTGATGCTTGGTCACCTTTTTACTGTCGAAGGGCAGCGTGAGGCGGAGCACGCCATCGGCCAACTGCGCATCAATGGCGGTAACATCCACTGTGTCAGGCAAGCGGAAGGTGCGGGAGAAGGTACCGTAGCCCGATTCTACCCGGCGGAATTTGGGTGCTTCTTCCGAGGCTTCGGGCGCTTTCCGCTCGCCGCTTACCGTGAGCTGGCCTTCCTGGAAATCAATTTTTACGGCCTCTTTCGCTACGCCGGGCAGCAGCAAGTGCAACTCAAAGCCCTGCGCCGATTCCAGCACATCGGCCTGCGGAACAAAGGCAGTAGAAGGCTGCTTTTGAGAAGATGGAAGCGTTTCGCGCAGCATCTCATTCAGTACCGAGTTGATAGCACGAGTAGGACGGAGAGCGGGCAGGTTATTATACAGAAGCGTTGCCATGGTTGGTACTACTGTTTTGAAGGTTAGAGTCTTATACATGAATGTCGTTGCCGACACACCCTATCCTAGTAAATTCTGTACCAACCGATTTTATCAGACTATATCAAGACAAAAAGTCATTATTTTGTCATTTAGATTATGAGTCATTTTTTCCTAATTGAGGATAAACGGCATTTACGAGCTCCAACACGCCTTTTCTTCGCTAAACACAAACAGACATTCTGGCATTAAGCGCCGCTAATATGTCAGTAACACTATACTAAATACTAAAACTTACTAGGCCACTTAGTGAGGCTGCAGCTGCTGCGCGTCCTTACCAAGTGGCCTAGGCCAGTATCCGGAGTAACTTCCGACGAATCCTATCGGATTCTTAATGCTGCGTTGGCAGCTGCTTACGTTCCGGCGACGGCTCGTCGCGGAACACCGTAAACCGGGCATCTAGCCCAAAAACCGGGGTGATGATATTAGTGCGGCCGCCACTGACCTGCTTCCCGGCAGCGTCATACTGGGGCAAAAAGTTGTTGTAGCTGGTTTGCGACGCCACCCAGGGCGTAACATCTATATGGGATGAAACCCGAATACCTACCTCGCCGCGGAGCGAGCCAAAATCGACTACCCGCTCTTTTAACTCAGTTTCATCTCGCTGCAGGCGCGTATAGGCACCAACTTCGTAGGCCAGTCGGGGACGTAGCGCGATGGTTGCACCTAACGGAAACTGTCGCTCCAGATCCAAGCGTAAGCGGGCCAGCCCACGGTTTTGGTTGGCAATGGAAAGCGCATCACTGGTAGATATGGCGTACTCCACACCCAGGCGCTGCCCGAAATTCAGGGAGCCAATTTTGCCCGAATGCCGCAGCAACAGGCCCGGAGTTACGTTGCCGGGCTGGCCTAGGAAGTCGCCATACCGCTGGTCCATCCCGCGCAGCAGCCGCAGGGTACCTCCCCAGCTCCATTGCTCGTTCCAGAAATGCTCGTAGCCTAGGCGCAGCTGCCCACCGAAAACCGAGCTGTTTTCCCCAAGTTTTTGCGCTACCACATTGAAGCCCGCCATCAGGTAATCGTTGCCGTTCAGTGCCCACTCAGCCTGCACCTCCGGAATAAAGGCGGTATTGGCCTCAATGCGGCGCTGGGCCGAGGCGGTCAAACTCGCCAGAAGTAATGCGGGTAATAGAAGATAAGCGGAGGTACGCATCAAGTAGGTGTAAAATGGCAGAATATAACTAGTGGCCTAGCGCCGGGACAGCTCGTGCAAGGTCAGCCAAGCCATCAGGCCTGGTCCGGTTTCCAGCGCTTTGGTATCGATATCGAAGGTAGGTGTGTGCACAGAAGACGTGAACCGGCCGCTGCCATCGGCGGCAGCCGTACCGAGGCGGTAGAAGCACGCGCTGGCAGCCTGCGAGAAGTAGGCGAAGTCTTCGGCGGCCATCCACTGATCCAGTTCCACCACGTTTTCGCGGCCCAGATATTCTACAGCAGCTTGCTCTACACGGCTGGTGAGGGCTGGCTCGTTCTCCAGATACGGATAGCCGCGCCGGATTTCCAGCTCGCAGGTGGCGCCCATGCTCTCGGCCAGGCCTTCGCAGAGGCGGCGCAAGTGGGCGTGCGCCTCGTTGCGCCACTCCTCATTCAGCGTCCGGAAGGTGCCTTCCATGTACACCTCGTTTGGAATGACGTTGGTAGCGCCCTGGGCAATGACTTTGCCGAACGACAGCACCGATGGCAACTTCGGATTGGCACGGCGGCTCACAATCTGCTGAGCGGCCACAATAATATGGGCCGCTACCAGCACGGGGTCGAGGTTTTGCTCGGGCATGGCCCCGTGACCACCTTTGCCGCGCACGGTCAGGTACAGCTCGTCGGTGCTGGCCATGTAGCGGCCCGCCCGAATGCCCACTTTGCCGGCGGGCAGCCTCGGAAACACGTGCTGACCCAGCACGCTGGCGGGCTTCGGGTTTTCCAGCACTCCTTCCTTAATCATCAGAGAAGCGCCCCCCGGCAGCACCTCCTCACCCGGCTGAAACATCAGCTTCACGGTGCCCTCAAACTCGTCGCGCAGCTGCGTCAGAATACGAGCCGTACCCAGCAACGACGAAGTGTGCACATCGTGGCCGCAGGCGTGCATCACACCGGGGTTGGTAGACTTATAGGCCACTTCGTTCAGCTCCGTGATGGGCAGCGCATCCATATCGGCGCGCAGCGCCACCGTGCACGAACCAGGGTTACGGCCTTCGATGATGGCTACGACGCCGGTATTGGCAATGGGCTGCGTTTGCAGGCCCAGCTGCTGCAGCTGATTCGTGACGTAGGCCACCGTATTGAACTCCTGAAACGAAAGCTCGGGGTTGGCGTGCAGGTGCTCACGAAGCGCAACCGTTTCCGCTGCAGCGGCGGCAGCCAGCGTCTGGACGCGGGATATAAGGTGTTGCATGAAGAATATCTGTTTTGGCGCTGATCCACCCTGTGGGCAGGAAACGCCAGCAAAAGCTAAAACGACGTTTTATTGAGCACGACCTGCGCCGACTCCAGCTGCGCCTTAGGCGCCAAAGAACGGATGCGCTGCAAGGCTTGCTCCGCTTCAAGGCGCGTGGTATAGTCGCCAATCCAGAGGCGGAAAATGGGCTGTTTATAGGCCAGGTAGTCAGTTTCTTCGGGGTAGCGGCTAATAATGGTGCGCCGGATGCTCATGGCCTGGTCCTTCTCCAGGCCCACGTAGGCCAGTATCCGGAAACCCTGCGCATACTTCACGTTCTTATTTGTGTAGGATTGGTCGCGCAGGCGCTGCTCAATCTGGGCGTTTACGTGGTTGGTTGGAGCAACTGGCCTAGCCGGGGCCACGTGCACAACCATAGGCACTTTGGGCGCCGCAAAAACGGGCCGGTAGCGGCTCAGGTCTTCTGCTGGAGCAGACGACGAGGTGGTTCGACGGGCTGTGTCGGGGGCAGAAGAAGCCGCAGGCTTGCCAGGCCCTGATGACGCGCAGGCGCCCAGCGAAAACAGAGTGGAAAGCAGCAGCACGTTACGAAGCAAGTGTTTCATGGGAGTTGTCTTCCAGCAGAACCAGACTATTAGAGGAGCCAATCCGGTCGGCGCCAGCCGCAATGAGGGCCAGTGCCGCCACCCGCGTACGAATGCCGCCGGATGCTTTGATACGAATATGATGGGGCAAAGAGCGGCGCATCAGCACAATATCAGCCACTGAAGCGCCACGGCTGGCAAAGCCCGTAGACGTCTTCACGAAGTCGGCGCCGGCTTCGGTGCACAATTCGCAGGCCAGCACTATCTCATCTTCCGTGAGCAGCGCGGTTTCAATAATGACTTTCAGAATAGCACCGCGCAGATGGCAAAGCTCCGCCAACTGCCCAATTTCCTCCTCCACTTCTTCCAGCCGGCCCGCTTTAAAAGCCCCGACATTGATAACCATGTCCAGCTCCGTGGCGCCTTCCGTCAAAGCCTGGTGACCTTCAAAGAACTTCACCTTAGCCAACCCGTAGCCCAGCGGAAACCCGATGACGGTGCACACCGGCACGCCCGTACCCAGCAGGTTTTCTACCGCCAGCCGCACATAGCAGGGCGGCACACATACGCTGGCAAACTGCTGGTCGGCGGCCTCCTGGCAAAGCTGCGTAATCTGCTCCGGCAGAGCGTCAGGCTTCAGAAGGGTGTGGTCGATGTAGGAAGCTAGATTCACAGGGCAAAGGTAGTTGGATGTAGCACGTACTTGGTCGTTGCCTTGGCGGGCCGTCTTTTTCGGACAGGCCTACGCAAACACCAAGTTAGCGCTACTGCCTCACAACAAACGGGCCGCGCTTCCGGAGTGGAAACGCGGCCCGTTTACTTACAATCGAGTGGCCTAGTCGACCAGCACGCAACGATCATTTAGCAAGTCGTCTTCTACTGACTTGAACTTTACGTCGCGCACGATGCGGCCATCCATGTACTGCACGCTCACTTTATCGTTGCGGTTCGCCACTTTCTGCGACTTAGCCGGCTGCTGCTTTTCCAGCACCTGTGGCGAAATGCCCGCCTGCTCTAGATCCTCGGGGCCGGCCCCTAGCGATACGGAAGAAATTTCTTTCTCGGCCTTCAGCTTGGGCATGGGCGGCGCTACGGGCAGCTCGTCTTCGGTGAAGTACTCGGGCTCGTCGTAGCCATCCTGGCCAGCCTGCATGGGCACATCGGCGCGGAACAGGAACTGGATGGTGTCTTCGTTTACCTTCCCGATCATCTGCTTGAACAACTCGAATGACTCGAACTTGTACACCAACAGCGGGTCTTTCTGCTCGTACACCGCGTTCTGTACTACCTGCTTCAGGTCGTCCATGGCGCGTAGGTGCTTGGTCCAGGCCTCATCGATAACCGACAGCACCACCACTTTTTCCATGCCCCGAATTACATCGTGGCCACCCGTGGCCTGGGCGCGGCGCAGGTTGGCAATTGCCTGAATCTGCTTACGACCATCGGTGAATGGAATGGCAATGTTCTCGTAGGGCGAGTTCTGGCTGAGCAGGTCATTGATCAGCGGCATGTTGTTGCCGGCAATGAAGTCGTTCTTGCTCTGGTAGTAGCCGAGGGCCTCATCATACAGCTTCTGCGTGAGCGGACCGGGCTGCATACCGCTCAGCTCCTGCGCCGTCAGGTGGGTGTCGTAACCGAACACCCGAATAACGGCCAGCTTGAAGTCTTCGAAGTCGTTGGTGCCTTTGTGGCCTACCACGATGTCTTCGCAAACATCGTAAATCATGTTCCAGATATCCAGCTCCAAACGCTCACCGTGCAGGGCGTTGCGGCGGCGCTTGTACACCACTTCGCGCTGGGCGTTCATCACGTCATCATACTCCAGCAAACGCTTTCGAGTGCCGAAGTTGTTTTCTTCTACTTTCTTCTGAGCACGCTCAATAGAAGAAGTAATCATGGAGTGCTGAATCACCTCGCCTTCTTCCAGGCCCATACGGTCCATGAGTTTGGCAATCCGGTCGGAGCCGAACAGACGCATCAGGTTATCCTCCAAGCTCACGAAGAACTGCGAAGATCCTGGGTCGCCCTGACGGCCGGCCCGACCACGCAGCTGGCGGTCAACGCGCCGCGACTCGTGGCGCTCCGTGCCGATGATGGCTAGGCCACCCGACTCTTTGGAGGTTTCCTTGAGCTTGATGTCGGTACCACGGCCAGCCATGTTGGTGGCAATGGTCACGGTGCCAGGGTAGCCGGCACCTGCCACAATCTCAGCTTCGCGCTGGTTTTGCTTGGCATTCAGTACCTGGTGAGGAATACCGCGCAGCTTCAGCATGCGGCTCACCAGCTCAGAAATTTCTACCGATGTAGTACCTACCAGCACGGGGCGGCCAGCTTGCACCAGCGTCTGAATTTCCTCGGCTACGGCGTTATATTTCTCCCGAACGGTCTTGAATACTTTGTCGTGCTCGTCTTTGCGGGCAATGCCGCGGTTGGTAGGAATTACTACCACGTCGAGCTTATAGATTTCCCAGAACTCGCCGGCTTCGGTTTCAGCCGTACCCGTCATGCCGCCCAGCTTGTGGTACATGCGGAAGTAGTTCTGCAGCGTTACAGTGGCGTAGGTCTGCGTGGCGTCTTCTACGCGCACGTTTTCCTTGGCCTCAATGGCCTGGTGCAGGCCATCGGAGTAACGACGACCTTCCATGACACGGCCGGTCTGCTCATCTACAATTTTTACTTTGCCGTCGTCGGTGAGGATATACTGGTCATCCTTCTCAAACAGCGTATAGGCCTTCAGGAGCTGGTTGATGGTGTGGATCCGCTCCGACTTCTCCTGGAAGTCGTCCATCACCTTCTCCTTCTGGTGCAGCTTGTCTTCGCCGCTCAGCTCCTTGTTGTTTTCAATAACCGCCAACTCCGAGCCAATGTCGGGCATGATGAAGAACTGATGGTCTTCGCCCTGGCCGGTAATCAGGTCAATGCCTTTTTCCGTCAGCTCGATCTGGTTGTTCTTCTCATCAATGGTGAAGAACAGCGGCATATCGGCCTGGGGCATCTGGCGCTGGTTGTCCTGCAGGTAATGGTTCTCCGTTTTCTGGAGCACAGCGCGCATGCCAGTTTCCGACAGGAACTTGATGAGTGGCTTGCTCTTGGGAAGGCCGCGGTAGGCGCGGAACAGCGCTAGGCCACCCTCCCCTTCTTTCGGGCCGTCTTTGCCTTCCTTGATGAGCTTACGCGCTTCTACCAGGTAGTTCTGTACCTGCTTTTTCTGCGCGTCCACCAGCATCTGAATGCGGGGCTTCAGGATATAGAACTCGTGCACATCGCCGCGCGGCACGGGGCCGGAGATGATGAGCGGCGTACGGGCATCGTCAATCAGTACGGAGTCTACTTCGTCGACCATGGCGTAGTGGTGCTTGCGCTGCACCAGCTCCTCGGGGTCGCGGGCCATGTTGTCGCGCAGGTAGTCGAAACCGAACTCGTTGTTGGTACCGTAGGTGATATCAGCGAGGTAGGCCTTGCGGCGGGCATCGGTATTGGGCTGGTGCTTATCGATGCAGTCCACGGTGATGCCGTGGAATTCGAACAGCGGCGCGTTCCACTCCGAGTCACGCTTGGCGAGGTAATCGTTTACCGTTACCAAGTGCACACCGCGCTTAGCCAAGGCGTTCAGGAATGCGGGCAGCGTCGAAACGAGGGTTTTACCTTCGCCCGTAGCCATTTCCGAAATCTTACCTTGGTGCAGCACTACGCCGCCAATCAGCTGCACATCGTAGTGCACCATATCCCAGGTGATTTCGGCGCCGGCCGCGAGCCACTTGTTGCTCCAGATAGCTTTATCACCCTGAATGGTTACGTTGCCTTTGCGGCTAGCGTACTCCCGGTCGTAGTCAGTAGCAGTTACTACCAACTGGCCGTTTTGGGCGTAGCGGCGGGCAGTTTCTTTGGTGATGGCAAAGGAAACGGGCAGCACTTCCATCAGCACCACCTCCAACTCTTTGTTGCGCTGCTTTTCCAGGGCATCAATCTGGTCGAAGAGTTGCTCCTTCTGGATAGCATCCAGCGAAGCATCTTCGTTCACACGCTGATGTAGGGCGGCAATCTGGTCATCAATGCCCTTGAGGTGGGCATCAATCCGGGCCCGAACCTCATTGGTGCGGGCGCGCAGCTCATCGTCGCTGAGTTGTGCCAGATTGGCATATTCGGCATTAATCAACGCCACATACGGAACAATCTCCTTCAAGTCCCGGTCCGATTTAGAACCGAAAATCTTGGCGACAGTTTTCCCTAGAAAATCAAACATGCTGGTTTACCTTAATTGAAACGCCTGGGCGCAACCCAAATTTACAAGATTTCTAGCCAAAACCGCCCCATATCATAACGCACCGCCAATCTGGCCGATTTTCCCGAATAGCACCCAGAACCGAGAAATTGCTTTCGGCGCTTAAATTTTGGCTGATGCCGTAACATTTTCTGCCGGAACGTAGTGCGAATTTCGTTTCAGAAAAGGCTTTTCCACACTGTGCCACAGCAAGAAAGCCGCCCCTAGCACCACCAGCAGCAACAGCGCTAAGCCGCCCCACGACTGCTGATGAAACGAGCCTAGGGCAATGAATAACTGAATAAGCGGAAAGTGCAGCAAATAGGTGCCATACGATAAATCGCCCCATTGCCCTACCGGAATACGGAAAGGCAATCTAGTGGCTAAAAACAGCACACAGGCGGCGTAACACACCGGCTCTACTACTAGGCGTAGGCCACTATCATGCAACAACCAGAACGCCAGAACCGAGGCCAGCGCAATCCGGCCCAAGTAGTGGCCTAGACGCTGCTCTTCTATGGTGAACAAGGCTCCTAACGCAAAAAGGTGCAACGCTCCTGGAAATTGCCGGCCCAGTTCAGCCTGCATTTTTGAGCTGAGGCCCGGTATATGCGGCAACAGAAGCTCCCAGGACAGGGCTACGGCAAAGGCTAAAAGCATCGTAGCATATGGCCCCATCCGGCGGAACAGCAGCACCAGTACGGGCACGCAGCCATACAGGCACAGCTCCACTTTGATAGTCCAGAGCGAAGCATTCATGACGGGCACCGGATGCTGCTCGAATACTCCCGGCAACGTAGGCTGCAGGAAGTTGAGGAAGCTGGCGTTGGCTAACAGGTGCTTGTAGGTTGCCGGCGTATGCAAAAACTCCCTTACAGGCAGCGTTGTCGCAGCTAGGCCTATCAGCCACGCCACGCATATAGTCACGAAGTAAGCCGGATAAATACGGCGCGCACGCTTTTCGGCATACTCCAGGCCAGAGGCGCTACTCAGAAAACTGCGAGTAACCAAGCAGCCACTGATGACAAAGAATCCTTTCACGGCAAAATCAGCCGATAGATAGGTGAGGAAAGGCTGAAAGGCCGGCACCTCGGACAGCACCGCTAAATGACATAATACAACAATCAGTGCCAAGCTTAGCCGCACCGCGTCGAAGTTGTTTTGCATGCGAGAGGCTTGGAGAAAAGGAGGTGCAAAATACGCGCTTGCCTCAACTCCTACTGCATGCATTCATGGTAGTACTATAAGACCACCAACGAGCGAAGTGGCCTAGCAGCCCGCTGAAAACGCAAAACAGCCATCCTACGCTTGCGCAGGATGGCTGATAAACTTACTCAACGAAATAGCTGGCCTATGGCTTACGGCTTTTTGGCCGGGTCGCGGGGCACGAGCTTATCCAGAATAGAAGCCGAGCCCGTAATGGCTGGTTTCACAACTGTTTTTTGGGCTTCTTCGGTTTTCTCCGTGAGCTTCTTATAAAGCGTGAGAGCCTGCGCTACCACTTGGTCCATATTGTAATACTTGTAGGTAGCTAGGCGGCCTACAAAGTGCACATTGGGGGTTTCGTCGGCCAGCTTCTTGTACTTATTGTACAGCTCAGCGTTTTCCAGGCGCGGCACGGGGTAGTAAGGGTCGCCCTCGGCTTTCGGATACTCATACACCACGCTCGTTTTGGGGTGCTGCTGGCCCGTAAGCTGCTTGAACTCCGTTACGCGGGTGTAGAGGTGCTCGTTGGGGTAGTTTACTACCGGAGCGGGCAGGAACTGCTCGGTGCTGAGCGTTTCGTGCTTGAACTCCAGCGAGCGGTAGGGCAGTTTGCCAAACTTGAAGTCGAAATACTCATCTACCGGACCCGTGAAGATCATTTCCTTGAAGGGAATGAAATCCATGATGTCATGGTAGTCGGTATTGAGCATCACCTTGATGTTCGGATGGTCCAGCATGCGCTCAAACATGCGCGTATAGCCGTGCAGCGGCATGGCCTGGTAAGTATCCGTAAAGTAACGGTTGTCGCGGTTGGTGCGGGTGGGCACGCGGCTCGTTACGGACTTGTCCAGCTCCGAGGGGTCCATGCCCCACTGCTTGCGGGTGTAGTTGCGGAAGAACTTCTCATACAACTCCCGGCCTACTTTGCTCACCACCACATCTTCCGACGTCTTGATAACCGGAATGCTTTCGGCCAAAGACTCCAGAAACTGCTCTACCTCAAAGCTGTTCAGCGAGAGGCCATAGAGCATATTGATAGTGTCTAGGTTGATGGGCATCGGCACGTGCTGGCCGTCTACAGAAGCCAGAACCCGGTGCTCATACGGGCGCCAATCCGTGAAGTCGGAGAGATACTCGAATACGTCCTTGGAATTGGTGTGGAAGATGTGCGGCCCGTACTTGTGAACCAGAATACCTTCCTCGTTATAATGGTCGTAGGCATTGCCCGCAATGTGGTTGCGCTTGTCAACTACCAGAACCTTTTTATTGGAACGCGTGGCCAGCCGCTCGGCCAGCACGCTGCCAGCGAAGCCGGCCCCTACGATGAGATAATCGAACATAGCGAAGAGAAGTTTAGAAGGAAGGTTGAGGGAGTAATGGGTAGGGTCGTGAGCGGGAACTATGCACCAGAGGCGGAACGCGACGGACTCGTGTTCGCCGTCAACTTTTGCTGCATCAGGGCTACCATCTGTTCCCAGGTTAAGTCCCAGGAAATAGTAGCCAGGTAATCGTCGGTACGCTGGCGCCAGTCGGCATCCTGCGTTTGAGTAAGGGCCTTTCCAATGGCCTGACCGAACTCATCGGCCGTGGCCGCAATCTGGACGAGGTTTAGCTCACCATAGGGCCGCACTACATCGCGAATAGGGGTGCTCACCACGGGTCGGCCAGCGGCCAGGTATTCCGGTGTTTTGGTGGGCGAGATAAATTTTGTACTCTCGTTATCAGCGAAGAGCAACGTAGCTACATCCCAACCCCGCAAATACGCTGGCAGTTCCTGATAGTCCTTGCTGCCGAGATAATGCACGTTCTGCTGACGTGGTAAAATAGCCGGATCGATTTTCACGACTGGCCCGATAATGACAAATTGCCATTCCGGATGTGCATCGGCCAGCTGGCGAAGCAGCTCGATATCCAAGCGCTCATCCACTACCCCGAAGAAGCCCACTCGTGGGTACGCAATACCGGCCTGATCGGCGGGTTCGGGCATTTCCTGGCGAGCCTGACCAAAGTGGTCCTTGTCGATGCTGCTGGGAAAAGGGTGCGCATCGGCGTGCTGCTGGCTCTTGGCCTCGTAGAGCGTGTGGCCGCCTGTAAACACCAAGTCGGCCTTTCCAAACAGCTCCTGCTCCCGCTCGCGCAACATTGGCGGGGCAAACTTGAACGCCGCCAGCTCATCCATACAATCATATACGGTAAGCTGCGGCGTGAAAGAGCGCGACTTGCCCAGAGCCATGGGCGTGTAATACCAAAAAATGTACTGATTAATGTTGTTTTCTTGAAAGAAGTCGCTCAATACAGCTTCCTGTATTTGCTCCGATTCCTTTTCCTGATGGCGTAACCGATCTGGAAGATGGACCACCAGCACTTTCACACCATTATGCCGCTCCTTCACCTCCATGTGAGGTTCAATCAGGTCGTCGGCGTGATAAAAGGCTTCTTCTACGTAAAATACGCGGCCTTGCTGGGCGAAGCGCGACAATAGGTGTTGGGGGCGCTGCCATACAAAGTCCCAGTGCAAGTGAGCAAAGCAGACTAGATCGGGCAGGGTGTAGCGTATGGATTGGGCAGAAGCGGAGGTCGTGGAGGAAGGGGAGGCAGAGGCACGTGCGGGTGACTCCGCTGGTGGCGACAGCGACATAAAGAGGCAGAATAAGACGTAAAACCGATGACACTGCCCCGTACAAGCCAGCAATAATTGGCAGTGCGCATCTGGTTTATGCCTATACGCCCTTATCTACAAAAGGATATAGTCGAGCTGAGGCAAGTGCTATAAGTCCTGTTTCGTCCTGTCGTAGGCCACTAGGCCGGGCTTAAAAGTCGCTGCATTTCTACCACGTCCTGCCAGCCCTCGGCCGTTCGGAGCCACTCTCGCCGTACGCCTATTTTCGTAAAACCAGACGTTTTGAATAATCTTACACTCGACCGGTTCAATATCGATATAGTGCAATATATCTGATGCAGACGTAACACTTGCCACGCGTAGGTCACCAATAAATCCAATGCAGCGCGGGCATAGCCGCGCCGTCGGAACTGGCCTAGCACCATGATGCCTACGCCGGCCCGCTGGTGTAAAGGGTCAAAGTCAAAAATATCAACGGTGCCGACAGGCTCCCGCGTAGCCTGGGCGCATAGCACCAGCCGCAACTGCCGCACCTCATGGAAATCGGCGCCGGCGTTATCCAGGTACTGGCGTAGCGTGTGCCGGGAAACCGGCGCCAGCGTGTCCGAAACGCCCCACACGGCTGGGTCGTTTTCCAGCGCATACAGAAAGTCGAGGTCGTCGGCTTCGAGAGGGCGCAGAAAAACGAGGTCGGAAGAAAGCATGGCGGAAGGTATCGATGAACAGGCCTAGCGCGGCTGGCAGTTGGAGTACACAGAGCAGGACCCCACAATTTTACGTCAACTTTCACTTCCATCAGCAGGTTTAAGAAAGCTCACGCTTTTAACTACCTGCCAAGATGAAATATAACCTACTGGGCAACACGGGCCTTAAAGTATCGGAATTATGTCTGGGTACGATGACCTACGGCGGCAAAGGATGGGCCGCTGCCATCGGTAATCTGGATCAGCAAGCCGTGGATGAACAAGTAAAACGAGCCGTGGAGGCGGGCATCAACTTCATTGATACCGCTAATGTGTACTCCGAAGGGCTGTCGGAGGAGCTTACGGGCCAATCGATTCACAACCTAGGCCTCTCCCGCCACGACCTGGTGCTGGCCACCAAAGTGCGCGGCAAAATGGGCGAAGGCCCTAACGATGCCGGCCTCACGCGCAAGCACATCTTCCAGCAGGTAGATGACAGCCTGCGCCGCCTCAAAACCGACTACATCGACCTCTACCAAACGCACAGCTACGACCCACTCACGCCGCTGGAAGAAACTCTGCGCGCCCTTGATGACCTGGTGCGCAGCGGCAAGGTGCGCTACATCGGGGCCAGCAATCTGGCGGCTTGGCAGCTCATGAAGGCCCTGAGCTACTCTACCTACAACCACGTGGAGAAGTACGTCTCGCTACAGGCCTACTACACCGTAGCCGGCCGCGACCTGGAGCGGGAACTGGTGCCGCTGTTGCAAGACCAGAAAGTAGGCCTGATGGTATGGAGCCCGTTGGCCGGTGGTTTCCTGAGCGGCAAATTCACCCGGGAAAGTCAGAACGAGGAAGGCGCCCGCCGCACGGGCTTCGACTTCCCACCCGTGGACAAAGACAAGGCCTTTGATATTCTGGATGTGTTGCGCCCGATGGCTGAAGCGAAAGGAGTTTCGGTGGCGCAAGTGGCCTTAGCGTGGCTGCTGCATCATCCGGTAGTTACGAGCGTCATTATTGGCGCCAAGAAAATGGAGCAACTCGAAGACAATCTGAAAGCAGTGGACGTACAGCTGACGCCGGAAGATCTTCAGAAGCTAGCCGAAATCAGCCAACTAGCCCCGGAGTACCCCGGCTGGATGCTGGACTTCACGAAAGGCGACCGGCAGGCCTAGCCATATCAAGTTACTATTTAAATCAAGCCCGTCATGCTGAGCTTGTCGAAGCATCTCTACTGCAGTGCTAACTCCTTTGATTAGCTCCGGTAGAGATGCTTCGACAAGCTCAGCATGACGGGCTTTTTATATCCAAGTTGTCTTTTCCTTCGAACTGTCCTTTTTACACCTTTAGGCTTACACCTCAATAGTACCCTCAAACACGCGCGTAGCAGGGCCACTCAGGAAGACATTGGTAAAGGAGCCATCGGGCTTGGAGTCGAAGGACACGCGCAGGTCGCCGCCGGGGGTGCGCAGGTGCACGGGGCTTACGGCGCCGCGGCGGGAAGCGGCCAGGGCTACGGCCGTTACGCCGGTGCCACAGCTCAGGGTTTCGTCTTCTACGCCGCGCTCATAGGTGCGCACCTGCCAAGGCTGGCCGGGCACGGCAGGGGCTTCCACGAAGTTGATGTTGGTGCCTTTCTCCCGGAAACGGTCATTGTAGCGAATGGCACGGCCTTCGGCGAAAACGTTCAGCTCGGCCAGCGTACTCATCGGCTGAAAGCGGACCAGATGCGGCGAACCAGTGTTAAGGAAAATGCCGTATTCGTCTACTTCCTGCTGGCCTAGCACATCCTGCATGCGCAGGTGCACGGTGCCGTCGGCCTCAATGCTGGCTTCATGTGGGCCATCGGCAGCCATAAATTTGGTTTGCTGCTGCATTACACCCAGCTGATGCGCGAAGGCTACCGTGCACCGGCCACCGTTGCCACACATGGAGCCCAGGTAGCCATCGGCGTTGAAGTACACCATCTCAAAATCGTACTGCGGATGCAGGCGCAGCAGAATCAGGCCATCGGCCCCGATGCCGCGGCGCCTGTCGCAGAGGAAGCGCACGAGTTGGTGGTTATGCTCGTCGAAGGTGTGGGCGCGGTCGTCCACCATCACGAAGTCGTTGCCGGTGCCTTGGTATTTGTGGAAGTGCAGCATAGTATTCATAAGTAACTACAAAGATACGGGTAGGCGACTGGGAGAAATGGCAAGTTGGGAAGTGACGCTCTGGTGGCCTAGGCCTATTTTACTGGGTTCTGCCTCCTCGCAATGCCACGGTATATAGGGCTAGGCCACCAGCCATCGGCTCGCTATTGCACAAGTTCACCATTTCACCTCTCCCCTCCTACCTTTGCAGCCTTATTCCAACTGCATGTATACTTTCCTGACGACCAGCCCCTGGGCCGATTACGAGCTGCTTGATGCCGGCAATTTCGAAAAGCTGGAGCGCTTTGGCACGCATATTCTGGCCCGGCCCGAGCCGCAGGCTATCTGGGACCCGCACTTGGCGCAAAGCGAGTGGCAGCGCGCCCACGCCACTTTTACCCGCGAGAAGGGCAGCCAGGAGCGTGGCCAGTGGAAGATAAAGCCCGGCACGCCCGAGCAGTGGCTGATTAACTATGAGCGGCCTGAGGGCCTGAATCTGCGGTTTCGGCTGGGGCTTTCCTCCTTCAAGCACGTAGGCCTGTTTCCGGAGCAGGACCCCAACTGGCAGTTCATCTACAACCAGACCCGCAAGCGCAAAGCCGCCCAGCCGCGCGTGCTCAACCTGTTTGCCTACACGGGCGCGGCCACCCTGGCCGCCCGCGCCGCCGGCGCCGACGTAACGCACCTCGACTCGGTGAAGCAGGTGAACTTCTGGGCCCGCGACAACATGGAAGCTTCCGGAATTGATGGGGTGCGCTGGCTGGTGGAAGATGCCATGAAATACGTGCGACGCGAAGTGAAGCGCGGCAGCAAATACCAAGGCCTCATCCTCGACCCTCCGGCCTACGGGCGTGGTCCAAACGGCGAAAAATGGCAGCTGGAAGATGAGCTGAACGAAATGCTCAAGCTCTGCAAAGAGCTCCTCGACCCCGAAGACCATTTCTTCCTCGTGAACCTGTATTCCCTGGGGTTCTCGGCTCTTATTCTGGACAACCTGGTTTCCGAAATCTTCCCAGGCATGCAGCAAAAGCGCGAAATCGGCGAAATCTATCTGCACGATGCCGGTGCGCGCAAGCTCCCGCTCGGTACGTTTTGCCGGTTTGCTACCTGAGGTGAACAGGATGAGGTAAATAATGAAAAGTGACGGGCTGAAAAAATAGTAGCCTTTCGCTGTTCTTCCTTCGCCTCATTACCGTTCAGTACCTCATCACCCATCACCTCATCACTTTTTCCTGTGTCGCTGCCTTCTTCCCGCCACCGTCGCCTGGCCCTTATTGACATGGGCACCAATACCTTTCATCTGCTGATTGTGGAGCTGCCCGAGCCCCGCCATCAGGAGCCCATAACGCTGCTGCGCACCAAAGTGGGCGTGCGGTTGGGGGAAGGCGGCATCAGTGCCGGCTACATTGCACCGGAGGCCTACGCCCGCGCCCTGCACACGCTTACGGGCTTCAAGGAGGAGATTGAGCTACACCAGGTAACGGAAGTGCGGGCCACGGCTACCAGCGCCATGCGCGTGGCCAAAAACGGACCGGAGCTCGTGAAGGAAATCTTCGAGCAAACGGGTATTGAGGTGGAGGTGATTCCGGGTGAGCGGGAGGCGGAGCTTATTGCCAAGGGCATCCGGCAGGCCGTGCCCCTGGGCAATGCACCACACCTACTGATGGATATTGGCGGCGGCTCGGTAGAGTTCATCCTGGCTGATGAACAGAACACACTATGGAAACAGAGCTTCGAGATTGGCGCCCAACGCCTTCTTGATAAGTTTTACACCGCCGACCCACTTCCGGCAACCGCCGTGCAGGCCCAACAGGCCTACCTCGCCGAGGTTCTGGCTCCGCTTACGGCCGCCGTGCGCGAGTGGCAACCCGTGGCCTTGGTGGGCGCATCTGGCACCTTCGATACGCTCTGCGACCTGCAAGCGGCCCGCGCTGGCCAGCCCGAGCTGGTAGGCCACCAGGCGCCCGGAACCCGCATTTCCTTCGATAGTTTCCGCACCAGCTATGAGCAGCTCCTGACGCTGGACCACGCCGGCCGCCTCGCCTTGCCCGGCATGACGCCCATGCGCGCCGATATGATTGTGGTGGCCTGCGTGCTGATTGATTTCGTGCTGACAACGTACGGACTCGTCCATATTACGGCCTCCGCCTACGCGCTCAAAGAAGGCCTGCTGAGCGAGATGCTAGGCCACTAAACCGGCAGCACCACAACGCATACGCCGCGCGTGTTGCTTGGCAGCCGCTCTATTCCCCAACACTAGGCCACACCTCCTGCTGGCTTTCCTCTTCCTATGGCCACTACGCTTTCCTACACCCAGCTTTTTTCCTTTACCGAAGCCGTTTTCCGCAGCATGAGCTGCTCCGAGGAAGATGCCACTCTGGCTACCGAAACCCTGCTGTCGGCAGATCTGCGCGGCATAGACTCACACGGCGTAGCGCGCTTGGTGGGATATGTGCGCCTCTGGGAAG
Source organism: Hymenobacter gelipurpurascens (assembly GCF_900187375.1). Classification (NCBI taxonomy): domain Bacteria; kingdom Pseudomonadati; phylum Bacteroidota; class Cytophagia; order Cytophagales; family Hymenobacteraceae; genus Hymenobacter; species Hymenobacter gelipurpurascens. Next base: position 614,755 of record NZ_FYEW01000002.1, read on the forward strand.
CGGGCCGCATCAATGCCACGCCACGCGTGGGCGTGACCTACGAAACGCCCAGTACGGCCGTGGTAGATGGTGATGGTGGTCTAGGCCTAGTGGTAGGCCCGAAAGCTATGCGGGTGGCTATTGAGAAAGCGCAGCAGGTAGGCACTGGCTGGGTTTCGGTGAAGAACTCCAACCACTTCGGTATTGCGGGCTACCACGCCATGAAGGCCCTGGCCCACGATATGATTGGCATTGCCATGACCAATGCCTCTCCCCTGGTGGCACCCACGTACTCCCTGGACCGGCTGCTAGGCACCAACCCCATTGCCGTGGCCGTACCCGCCGGCGACGAGCCCGATTTCGTGCTGGACATGGCCACTACTACCGCGGCTAATGGCAAGCTGGAAATTGCCCAACGCAAGAACATTCCTATCCCGGAAGGTTGGGCCCAGACTGCCGAAGGTATAGGCTCCACTGACCCGAATGCTGTAAAAAACGGGGGTGCTCTGCTGCCGCTTGGTGGCGCCACCGGCTCCCATAAGGGCTACGGGCTCGGTTCGGTGGTCGATATTTTCTCGGCGGTTCTTAGCGGGGCAAATTATGGTCCGTGGGTTCCGCCATTCGTGGCGTTCCTGCAGCCCTCGGCTAATCCGGTGGGCCAGGGCCTAGGCCACTTTTTTGGGGCCATGCGCGTCGATGCGTTTCGCCCGGCCGCCGAGTTCAAGGCCCACATGGACAACTGGATTACGACCTTCCGCAATGCCCGCGCCGTGGAAGGCCAGCACGTGCTCATCCCCGGCGACCCGGAGCGGGAAGTATCGGCCGTAAGACTGCTCGATGGCATTCCGCTGCTCGACCCCGTTATTCAGGATTTGGAAACGGTAGGCGCCAAATTCGGGGTGAAGCTATAACGCATCATCTTCCCGGAAAAACAGAACGCCCGACCAATTGGTCGGGCGTTCTGTTTTTCCGGACTGGCCTAGGCCAGTTAAATCATCTGGGCATCGTCGAGCAGTTTGCTCATGGCCACATCTTCGTTCAGGTATTTCGACGAGTACTGCGTGTCGGGGCCATTCAGGAACAGGCAGGTGCCACCGTTTACAGCTTCAATAATGGCATCTTTCTGATCCATAGGAAGCGCGGGGCAACCCAGGCTGCGGCCGAGGCGGCCATACTGCTTAATGAAGTCCTCGCTGACATAATCGGCACCGTGCATAACCACGGCCCGCATGAGTGCATTGGTATTGTAGCCTTCATCTACGCCCTGCAGCTTGAGGGAGCGGCCGTGCTTGCCGTTGTACTCGCCTTTAGTTACATAAAAGCCCAAGCTGCTCATATTCGACTCGTTCTTGTTGGAGAAGTTCGTCGCCATGTTCTCGCCGGAGTTGTGGCCATGGGCCACTAGCGTATGGAATTTCACCTGCTTGGCTCCCAGATCAAGCACCCAGAGGCGCTTTTGAGTAGAAGGCAGGCTGAAGTCAACCACGGTCAGCAGCTGCTTATCGTTGTTGAGCTTACCAGCGTTTTCCAGGTTCAGATAGCCGGTTACGGCCTTCTCAAACACATCGTAACGCAGGCCTTGTTCGGCTAGGTTCAGCTCACGATACAGCGTTTCCATTCGCTGATCAAACTGCGCTTCTTTCGTAAGAACAGTCGCCACAACCGGTGCTACCGGCATGCGCGCGGTGGTTTTGGGCGTAGCGGCCTGGGTACGGGCAATAGGAGCCGCTAACGGCGTAGCCAAGAACAAAGAAGCCACAAACGGGAGCACCCGACGGGCCATCCTGCGGGCCCGGCGCTTCAGGCGCTGACGACTAACTACACTCTTCTTTTCCATTGACACGAAAGGTTTCAGTTGTGAACATGGGCCTGCTAGCAGGCCCATATCCGAAGAAGTATACGCGCTATTTCAGCAAACGATACATACATATCCCCTACCAGACATAGCGACTTCCATGTATTTAACCCTGTACTAGCACTCCAGAGTTCCCGGCGGGCTTTCAACAGAGCTGCTCTCCCCCGCTACCGATGATAAGAACGTCAAAATTTACTTATCCGTATTATCTGATGAAATAGTATCTAAAAAATATATTCTCCTCTCTATAAGTTGCTAGAATTTTGATTCCCAATTGTTTCGAAACCGTAAGCACCACTGGCTGCTAGGCCACTTTGTAGTACCCAAAACAAAAAGCTCCGCTGCTTAAGCAGCGGAGCTTTTCCAGTAAAAATGCGGGGTGGCCTAGTGGCCTACCGTGGCAGCTTTCATCTCATCTAAGATGGTAGCAAGCTCGGCCCTTTCTTTGGCGCCCAGCTTATTGGTCTCCATAGAAGCATCGGCGGCCTGGCGCCACACTGACCATTCTTTTTCGGTAATCATCATGCCTTTATGAGCCGAAAGCATGGAGAGACCGGTATACTTCAATGGGCCGCCAGTGGCTTCCCCCATTTGATTGATGAAGTTGTTGCGCAGGCGAGCCAGGCGGGCGGGTTTGTCGGGGTCGTTGAGCAGCGGGCTGTGTGTGCGTAGCATGGAAGAGTTCTGCACGGCCGTTTCGGCGGCCACATTGGCCATCAGCACGTCCACGAATCCTTCTATACCTTTTAGTTCGCCCATCCGCTCATATAAGGTAGGCGTCGCCGGGTCGGTTTCCTTGGACCCGCAGGCTGATGTACATAATAAGGTACCGCCCAAGAGCAACGCGACGGCAAATTTGAGTTGAGGTAATTGCATAAAGTACTGAGTGAAGGGAAGAATAACCTAGAGGAAGCTAACGGACAGTTACTGCAATCAGGTGGCCGTGATAAGCTGATCAGACCGTAATGAAGAGCCGCCGCAGATTAAATGCGAAGCGAATGCGCTCCAGCATTTCCAGGTAGCTGGCCGGCACCGGGCACCCGCGGCCAGTAGGAACGCGCGCCACCATTACCGGGCGAGTCACTTTGAAAGTCCCGCCCACGGATAGTACCCGTTCTATGTCCTGCTCCGATATATCGGCTTCGTGGAAAAGCACGGTAGCCACCTGCGTTTTAACATTGATAACGCAGGCGGCTACGCCTTCCATGGCAGCTACCTGTTGCTGAGCAGTAGCACTCTGCTTGGGATCTTGCAGACCTTCTACCTGTAGCTGCAGCATAGTTACCGGGCGGGCATATTCGTGCAGGTTAGGATTTTCCCAGCTTCCCCATAGCAGTAAGACGCATAGTACCACCAGGCTTACCCGGATGATTCTCTTGCCTTTTTTCATAGTTCGCTAGAAAGAGACACACACTTTCCAGGCTGCCCACTTAGTCAGGCAGAAAAATACCTCTGTAGTCAGACGAGAAAGCGCTCAGGAGTGGCCTAGGCCTACTGAACCGAGATGTTGCCCCGGATTTCGCCGTCCTTGTTAGCCTGCGTGTGGAAGTTCACGTACGTTTCGCCGGCCAGCAGCTTGGCACCATCAGCCTCTGAAAGAGTAGCCGTGCCCGTAATAGGCGAAGAAGCCACGCTGGCAAATGGCACAATTACGCCGCCATTAACACCGGGTGCTGCCTGGTGAATATGGCCAGCCAGTGGGGTGATGCCCTGGTAAGTAACGGTGTAGGTTAGGACACGCGTGGTTTTGTCGTAGCTGCCGGTCATGGCGCCGGTAGCGGTGGAGTTGTTGGTGGGTACTTCCTGCTGCGCGTTGATGGTAGCCTTCAGCTGTACCGTATTGGACGCGGCCGGTTTGTTGTCATCGTCCTTTTTGCAGGCGGAGAAAGAGGCGGAGCCCATCAGGAGCAAAGCCAATGCAGTAATTTTCAGGTTCATACTGTGGTGTGTGTGAAAGTGGGTTGATATAGAATTATTTGCGGAAGCCTTCTTTGGGGCGCACGGTGAAATTGCGGTTCACATTGAAGCCGAAGTAGATGTCGCCATCGAAGAAGTTGCCACGCGTGTTGGCCACGAAGAACTTCTCAATCATGCCCTGCGAGTTGGTGACGTGCAGCTGAAACACGTGGCCGCCCGTCTCAATATCAAAGCCCAGGGCCAGCGCATTGCGCACCCCGGTAGGCCTAGAGCCCGGCAGCAGATAGTAGTATTCGGCATTCAGCGAGGTGCGCTTGGAGAGCTTCTGGCGGCCGCCGAACCCGATGGCATACACATCGTTCGGGTCGGTTTTGGTAGCCACCAAGTTGCGGTGGATCAGCGTAGGCATGAGCTGCAACGACAGATCGGAGCTGAATTTGCGGGCCAGCAGGGCCTGATACGTGAAGTTGAGGCGGCGCGGCACTGTATAGTCTACGTTATCATTGTAGCGCAGCGTGGTGAGGGCCGAGCTGGCAAACAGCGTCACGCTGATTGGCATGGCGCCAGGCCCCGAGCTTTGGCGCACGGCCCGGTATTTCGCGAAGCCATCCAGCGTTTTTTCCAGCGAGCTGCGCCCGATGCCTATTTCCAGCTGATCGGTGAGGGCATACTCTAGGCCTAGGCGAATGCTGGCCTGGTCGAGACCAAAGAAGTTATACGCCCCACTGTTGAGGGTACCGAACCGGTGCGAAATCAGGAACACCATGGTGCCCTGGCCGGGCGTTTCTACGGTGTGCCCGTTAATCAGGCGCGTGCTTTTGAAGGTGGCTGCCACCTGCGCCGGCGCTTCTTTGGGCGCCTGGCTTTCCAACTGGCCTAGTAGATCGTCCTGGGCCTGCGCCGGTGCCGACCACAGGGCTAAAAGGGTACTGAGCAAAAGGGCCAACCGGCCCGAACATGGAGGAAAAGTAAAGGGCATAGAAACGAGTGAAAGCAAGAGAGGGAACAGCCTCGGGCGCTCCGAAGCCAGCAGATCTGTAGAAAGCTTATTTATTGATGGTCAGCTGCGAAACCGGGTCGCAGCTTATGGCTACTTTGATGCCGACGGTCTTGGCAATATTTTCCCGCACCAGCAGCGGAATCTCAATATTGTAATCGGCGGGAGCTACGCTGAAATAGGCGTTTACCAGCAGTGTTCCTTTTTGCTGTTCTAGGCCCCCCGTTACGGTTACGTGCTTGGTTACACCATGAATGGTCAGGTCGCCTTCCACGGTTATGCGCTGCGGAAGCCCTTTTGCCAGCGCACTGGCATCAAAATCCAGTATATGGCCCTTGAAAGTAGATTTCGCAAAGCGGTCTGACTCCATGTAGTTCTCGTTGAAGTGCTCCTGCATGAGGCTGCGCTTGAACTGGAACGACTTGATGGGAATACTGAAGGCCAGCTGCTGAGTTTGCAGGTCGAGGACGGCGGCGGCCTGCTCCGTATGCGCCTCAATGTCCTCGATGATGCTGGTAGAGAAGAAACTCACCAGGCCCTTCTGGGTCATGTACTTGCCTTGGGCCTGCCCCGAGGAAATGCCCCCTCCGCCCAGAACCAGCAGTACACAAAACAGCAGGCGTACGTAGTGATACAAACTGCGCATGGCCCTATTAATTATTGGGCGCGCCAGCATCTACCCACTTCTGCAACAGGTCAATATCGCAGTCTGAAAGCTTGGCGGCGTTTTGCGGCATGGGCATGTAGCCGGGCAGGTGCTTCACGTTACCCATCAGCACACCTGAGTTTACGTGCTGCTTGATGACAGCAAAATCTTCCAGGTTTACGCCTCCGGTCAGCAGGGCCGGATTGTGGCAGCTTCGGCAGTTCCGGTCCAGAATAGGCGAAATGGAAATACTATAGGAAACCACACTGGGTGTGGTGCATACCACCTTGGGAGTAGCTATTTCGTCGGCCTTTTCATAGGCACAACTGCTTAACAGAATACTCAATAAGGCGCACAGGCGGGTAAAGGCTTTAATCATTGAGCGGTGGTTTAGATAATAGAACCCTTGTGCTTCAGCAAAGGCACACAGGTGCTACACAGGCCATCAGGCTGATGGTCTAGTTGAGAGAAATGAAGGAGTTGTTTCGGGTGAAACTGGTACTTTTCACTGGTTAGCTATAGCTAGCTTCCCGTGAACCAACCCGGATTTTTACAACGGTTGGGTCATAAATACAACTGTGTCGATTGTTTGTTTCAAAACGGGAATAAATAATTGAACTTTTATTCTTGCTGAAACAATCATCCTACAAAAGGGCACTTCTAAAATCTATTGAGCCCACCAAAAAGCAGGTTTAAAGACTGTATATTGCTATTTTGGAGTAATACAGTCCTTTACCAAAAATTGTTTGAGTAAGACTCGTTTTGGTAATATCACTTCCCATATTGATTATCAAAGCTAATTCCTCCGCTTCCCAGACCCTAAATATTCCAGTTTTTTTAGCTGAACTGTATAATTCACACGGTGAAGTAATACTTCTTCGCTGTGAACATACATTAGATGAATTATAATTATTTCAATATTTTATTTAATAGTATTAATTAAAAAAGTTAACTACTTGATTATCATTTAGTTATGATATTATAAAATGGTACTATATACGGGTAATAGCTAGTAAGTGGTTTGCTCGAACAAGAGAATAATCTATAATACATCGGAATGCTACTATTTATTGTTGAGCTCAGCACATTAGTGCCACCCGTGCGCAGCAAGCTGCTCAGCGGCTATGGTTGTATCTAACCATTTAGACACAACGCTTGGACCGCTCAAGTATAGGCATCCTCCTTCTCCTACTGTCTCAATAATGGCGCGGTACTTATCAGGTGGCAAGGCAGGGCAGCCGCGGCTGTACCCTGCTTGTCCATAGCGCTGCAGGTATTGTTGGCTCACGTAGTCAGCGGCGTGTAGCACCACATAGCGGCGCAGGGCATTGTCGTTCTGGCCTACATCCAGGCCACGCAACCGGCGCGAGAGGCCATGCTTGCCGTGGTAGGTATCCTGTGTGCGGTAGAACCCCATGGCGGTGCAGGCCGATTTCATTACGTTGGAAAAGCGCTCCGCGCGCAGCTTGCCGGAACCACGCCCATGCGCCACATGGCTCCGATGCAGGACTTTACCGGCCTTCAGATCCAGCACCCACAAGCGTTTTTCAGAAGAAGGCATGTCCATATCGGCAACGGCCAGGATACCGGGTTGGCTCAGGCGGCCGGCTTTGCGCAGATTCAGGTAGCCGATGCAGGCCCGCTCGAATACAGCTAGCCGTAGGCCAGTAGCCTCTGCACCGAAAGCGCTGTAGAGCTCCTGGATTTGCTGATGCACGGCACCAGGAACATTGGGCAGCAACGCAACAGGCACAGGCTGCAACGAGTCTGAAGACGCAGTAGCAACAGAATCGGGGGCTATTGCCGAGGTGCTATAGGCTTTTGTGGCAGCGGCAGTTCCTGCAGTAGTTTCGCCTACTGAAGTCTGGCAGGCTGGCAAGAGGCATAACAGGCTAAGGGTAGCGGCCCACTGTACAGGCCTAGCGGGTAGCAAACGGAGCAGTGGGTTCATAGCGCGCAACACGATTCTGCCCGAAAGTCCGGATTTGCCTGTCCGAATACAAGCCTGCTGACTCCGGATTGCCGATGCAAGGCATCAGAGTGGCCTAGAAAGCAGCTTAGGTGTTGTAGGAAAGGAGGCGACGGACAGGAACACCCAGGCCCGATAGGCCTAGGCCGCTCGAAACCCACCGCCCGGCAGGCCGTTTTCTTCGCTACTTTTGTGCTTTCCGGGCGGGTTGGCTGTTGTAGCTTTTTTCGCCCCTCATTTCGCTTATTCCGCGTGCTATTGCGCGCCGCTCACCTATGGCCAAAGTCGCAATTAATCTTTCTACCGGGAGCCTGCAACAGGAAGAAATCATCGTTGGTATCGACCTGGGCACCACCAACTCCCTGGTGGCCTACATCCACCCCGACACCCGCCAGCCGCTGGCCATCAATGACCAGGGACGCGGTACCATCGTGCCTTCGGTGGTGCACTTTCCGCAGGGTGGCGAAGACCCTATTGTGGGCACCGATGCCAAGAGCTACCTGCTCACCGACCCACAGAACACAATTTATTCTGTGAAGCGCCTGTTGGGCAAGTCGTACCAGGACCTAGGCCAGCACGCGGCTGATTTGGGCTATAAGGTCATCGACGACAACTCCGAAAGCCTAGTGAAAATCCGGGTCGGTGATAAGTTCTACTCTCCTATCGAGCTATCGGCGGAGATCCTGAAGGAGCTGCGCACCCGCGCCGAGCACGCCCTCAAAACGCCCGTGAACAAGGCCGTGATTACGGTGCCGGCTTACTTTAATGATTCCCAGCGCCAAGCCACCCGCGATGCCGGCCGCTTGGCTGGCCTGGAGGTTTTGCGCATTGTGAATGAGCCTACCGCCGCGGCACTGGCCTACGGCATTGGTCTTTCGCCGGATGAGGAGAAAACTGTGGCCGTGTACGACCTGGGAGGCGGCACTTTTGACGTAAGCATTCTGCGGATTCAGCAGGGCATTTTTGAAGTACTGAGCACCAACGGTGACACTTACCTCGGCGGTGATGATATTGACCGCGCCATCATCGACTATTGGAGCGGCGAATACCAGCTCTCCACAGTGCTGTTCAATAATGGTGGCGCTCAGCAGGAGTTGCGGCTGCTGGCCGAGTCAGCTAAGAAGCACCTGAGCCAGAATGAAGATTTTTCGGCGGAGTTTGGCGGCACTACGCTGCCGCTCACTAAGGCCAAGTTCAATGAGCTGGTAGGGCCCTTGGTGGAGCGCACCTTGGTATCGTGCCGGCAGGCCCTGGCCGATGCCAAACTGACGCCACAAGACCTGAATGCCGTGCTGCTCGTAGGCGGCTCTACCCGCGTGCCGCTGGTGTACGATTCTGTTTCGGAGTTCTTCCAGCAGCCGGCCAACAATTCCCTGAACCCCGACGAAGTGGTGGCCCTGGGTGCAGCCATCCAGGCCGACATCTTGGCCGGCAACCGCCGCGACGTGCTGCTGCTCGACGTAACGCCCCTGACGCTAGGCATCGAAACGCTGGGTGGCCTGATGGACCCCATCATCCCGCGCAACTCCAAAATCCCGACCAAAGCCGGCCGCCAATACACTACCTCGGTAGATGGACAGGTGAACCTGAAGATATCGGTGTACCAGGGTGAACGGGATTTGGTGAAGGAAAACCGCAAACTGGCCGAGTTCGACCTGCGCGGCATTCCGGCTATGCCGGCTGGCCTTCCGAAGGTAGACGTGAATTTTATCCTGAACGCCGACGGCATCCTGAAAGTAGAAGCTATCGAGCTACGCTCTAATACGCGCCAGGCCGTGGAAATCAAGCCGCAGTATGGCCTCACCGATGAGCAGGTGGAGCAGATGCTGATGGACTCGATGACCCACGCCCGCGAGGATATTGCGGCCCGCATGGTAATTGAGGCCCGCACCGTGGCCGAGCAGATGCTTTACCAAGTAGAGCGCTTCGTGAGCAAAAACGGCCAGCACCTCACTTCTGAGGAAACTACCCAAACCAATGCCGGCGTGGAAAAACTTAAGGCTGCGCTTGCCACGCAGGATAAGGACACCATTCTGAAGGCGGTGGATGAACTGGAAGAACTGACTCGTCCGTTTGCTGAGCGTGTGATGAACATCAGCATCAGCCAGGCTATGGCCGGTAAGAAGATCGAATAATTGATAACAAGTGAGCAAAAGGCTACACAGCCACTCACTATAGCGCGTTTATACGGAAGGGCTCTACCGCATGCTGGTAGAGCCCTTTTGCTTTCTTTACGTTCTGCTATGCCCCTACCAAGCCCCGATTTAGTAATAAGTGGTACAAAATATATTTTAGGCTAGGGAACCCAGTAGTAAACGGCACAAATCAATGCTTCACATATGAACCAGCACCTCGCCCGCTTGTATAAAATTGCTCAGCAGCCAAGTCGGCGCATTATTGGGCTCATGTCTGGCACTTCCCTGGATGGGCTGGATGTGGCGCTGTGCCGCCTGCATGGGCACGGCACCAATACGCGGCTGGAGCTAGAGCAGTTTGCGACAGTGGCCTACGATGAAGATGTGCGCTACCGCATTCGGCAGGTGTTTGCGCGGCCGCAGGTGAGCCTGGAATACCTGACGCTGCTGAACCCGTGGCTAGGCCAGTTGCACGCCGATATGATTCTGCAATGCCTGCTAAAGTGGCATATTTCCCCGCAGGAAGTAGACCTGGTAGCCAGTCACGGCCAAACGGTGTACCACGCGCCCCAGCATCAGCACCAGAACCCTGACTTTCCGTTGAATGCCACCCTGCAAATCGGCGACGGAGACCAGGTGGCGGTGCGCACCGGCATCATTACGCTCAGCGACTTTCGGCAGAAGCACATTGCCGCTGGCGGTGAAGGGGCCCCGCTGGCCGCTTACGGCGACTACCTTCTCCTCAGCAGCGCCGAGGAAGAACGCCTGTTGCTCAACCTCGGCGGTATTGCCAACTTCACCTACCTGCCCCGCGCTGGCCAGGATGCCAGCACCGCCTTCAGCACCGATACGGGCCCCGGCAATACCCTGCTTGATGCCACCGTGCGTGCCCACCGTCCCGAACTGGCCTACGATGAGGACGGGCGCTTAGCCAGCCTAGGCCAGGTACATGAGGGACTGTTGAACGAGTTGCTAGGCCACCCATTCTTCGCGGCCACGCTGCCTAAAACCACCGGCCCGGAGCTATTTGGCCCCGCTTATCTGCAACAGGCGCAGGAACGCACCGGCACCACTGGCCTAGGGCTGGAAGATACGCTGGCGACTCTCACGGAGCTGAGCGCCCACGGGGTAGCGCAGGCAGCCAAGCAAGTGTTTGGCTCTAAGCCCGCGCTGGCCGTGTATGCCAGTGGAGGCGGTGCCCATAACCCGGCATTACAGTCAGCCTTGCGGCGGCATCTCCCAGCCTGCCGATTTGCTACTACCGACGTGCTGGGCGTGCTGCCCGATGCCAAGGAGGCCATTCTGTTTGCGCTGCTAGCCAATGAAGCTGTAGCCGGCCAGCCCGTGAGTATAGGTGCCGGTCGGCAACGGGTGCCGGCCGTGAGTATGGGCAAAATTTCTTTTCCTGGATAAGACTTACATTATAAAGCACAATTAATCCTTCTTTTTACTATGTTTAATGGCTTGCTGCCGGCTTTTCTAGGCCAGTAGCAAGCCGTTCTTTTTCACCGTAACTCTCTCCCTATGCCACACGCCTACCCTCCTGCCGGGCGCCAGAGTCATTGGACTTGGCGGCTAGCTCTGCTCCTGCTTTTGCTTGGACTGGTGCTGCCAGCCGCAGCGCAGAATACCCGCTACACCATTCGGGGCCGCGTACTGGATGCTCGCTCTGAACCGCTGCCAGGCGCTACGGTGCGCCTGCTCAACACGGTGCTGGGGGCCAGCTCCGATGTAGAGGGCCGCTTTGAGGTGACATCCAGCCTGGCACCCGGCAACTACCAGCTGGAAATCAGCTCGGTGGGCTACAGCCCCGTGCGGCGGAGAGTGACATTAGGCACGGAAACCACCGTCACGGTTCCGGACGTGACCTTGAACGAAGATCTGGTTCAGCTCAATGATATCGTAGTGACGGGCACTTCTGTGGCCACCAGCAAGAAGCAGCTCGGCAATACCATTGCCACCGTTTCGGGAGAACAACTACGCACGACGGTGCCCACCCAGATTGATCAGGCGTTGCAGGGTAAGTTTGCGGGAGTGCAGATTACCCAGAACTCGGGAAATCCGGCCGGCGGCATTTCGGTGCGCCTGCGTGGGCCTAGCACCGTGGCGGGCTCCTCCGACCCACTCTACATAATCGACGGGGTTATCATTAACAACGACTCGCCTCAGCTGCTCGACTTGGGCGGCTACGCCCAAAACCGCCTCGTTGATATCAGCCCCAACGATATTGACCGGATTGAGGTGATTAAGGGGGCGGCAGCGGCGGCTATCTATGGGTCGCGGGCATCCAACGGGGTAGTGCAGATTTTCACGAAGCGCGGCAAGGAAGGTAAGCCTCAGGTCACGGTATCGTCGCAGTTCTTGACCTCCCAAATCCGTAAAACCCTAGACTACAACCAGTATCCCTTCCGCTTCACCAACACGATTGCCACTGATTTGAGCCAAGTGCCGGTGCAGCGCTACGACTACCAAAAGGATATTTTCCGCACCGCAATCGGCACGGATAACTACGTATCGGTGACGGGCGGCAGTACGGGCACTAAGTATTTTGCCTCTGGCAACTATTTCAATAACCAGGGTATTGTCAAGAGCACCGATTTCAACCGCGGGGGCGGCCGGCTGCGGCTACAGCAAACGCTAGGCTCGAAAGCCAGCCTGAGCGTAGGTACCAACTATTCGCTGAGCCAAAGCCGGGAAGTGCCGAACGGCGGCATCAATGAGGCCTATGGCGCCCTCACGGGCTTTATCTTCTCTAACAACTTCATTGACCCCAGCCCCGACCCCATTACCGGCCGCTACCCCAGCACCGCGCTGAACATTGCGCGCACGAACCCCCTAGAGGCCATCAACCGCTTCAACTTCCGCCAGCGCACCTCCCGCTTCATCGGCGATGCGCAGCTGAACCTAACGCCCTTCGCCGGCTTCACCATCGACTATGTGCTGGGCTATGACGCCAGCACCCAGGTAGCTACCGGCTTCATCCCGACCAACAGCACGGCGCCGACCTATACCACTGGCCTAGCCCGCCGCGCCGACCGCACCTCCTTCCTTGTCAACAATGACCTGACCTTCAGCTACAAGCGCGATTTTACGGAGTGGCTGGCCAGCACTACCACGGCCGGCGGCACACTGCAGTATGAGCGGGCCCTTTCTACCGGTATTCAGTCCATCAATCTGGCGCCGGTGGTAGAAGTCATCAATGGCACGACAGTAGCCGGGGAAGAGCGCACGGAGCGTACCATTCAGGGCGCCTTTATCCAGCAGACGTTTGGGTTCTATAACCGGCTGTTCCTGACTGCAGCCGCTCGCGTGGATGCCGCCTCGGTGTACGGCGCAAACAACCGCACGCAGTTTTACCCCAAGCTCAGCGGCTCCTACGTGGTATCGGAGGAGAATTTCTGGAAGGAAGGTGGCCTAGCCCGCCTCATTCCGCAGTTCAAGCTGCGCGCTTCCTACGGCGAAGCCGGCAACCTCACGGCCATTGGCTCTTACCAGCGCTTCACCAACTTCAACCCCTTGATTCAGGGGACGCTGCCGGGCCTGGGCACCTCTACCCTGCAAGGCAACAACAACCTGAAGCCGGAGCGCCAGAAAGAGTTTGAATTCGGTACCGATCTGAGTTTGCTCAACGACCGGATAGGCATTGAGTTTTCTTACTATAATAAGCGGGTGCAGGACCTGCTGCTGCAGCGCGACCTGAACTTCAGCTCGGGCTTTCTCAACCGTTTCGATAATATTGGCAACATGCGCAACCGGGGCGTAGAACTGCTGGTGCGCGCTACGGCCGTAAAATCGGAGGCCGTTACCTGGAACATTACGGGCACGTTTACGCATAATAAGAACCGCATCACCAACATTCCAGGCGGGGTCGTGACTTTCCCCAACGGGTTCGGACTGGTGGCGGGAGTTGAGGGTTATCCGCTGGGCACTTACTACGGCACTTACTCGGCCCGCAACCCCGATGGGTCTCTGTTGCTCACACCGGGCGGCCTACCCCAGCGCGAACGAGGCGTACAAGGCACCTTCGGGGCCGCCAACACGCCGCAGCGGGCCGCCGATGGCCAGCCCTCGGGCGCGCTACTGAACGGCGTGCTCGGCGACCCGAACCCGCGCTACGTGGCCTCGCTCATCAACGAGGTGGGCTTGCTCAATGGCCGCCTTTCCTTACGGGTGCAGTTTGATACCCAGCAGGATTTCGACGTGTTCAACTTCACCCAGCGCGTGGGCAGCCGTGATATTTTCGGAGGCCTAGCTCAGTATGAGCCAGAGCTGCGCGGCGACGTACCGAAGGGTACCAGCGTGGCCACTTACAACACCTTCGATCGGTGGATTGAAGATGGTTCTTTCATCAAGCTGCGTGAAGCCTCCATCAGTTACCTGCTCAAGCCCAAATTTCTGGGCATGCGGGACCTGCGCTTTTCCGTGGCCGGCCGCAACCTGTGGGTGATTACCGACTACAGCGGCTACGACCCCGAAGTAAGTGCCGCCGGCCAGAGCAATGCCGTACGTGGCTTTGACTTCGTGGAGGTGCCCATCCCCCGCTCCGTGTCGGTGGGCTTCAACGCGTCGTTTTAACTAATTCTCTGACTTTGCTTTTCTACCGATATGCGTCACTTTCTACCTAGGCCACGTCGCCTGCTGGCCGCCTTACTGCTCGGAGGGCTGCTGCTGGGCACCGCTGCTTGCGACCTAGAACTTGCTAACCCTAACGCTGCCACCGACGCGCAAACGCTCACCACGCGTGAAGGTCTTTTTGCCTTGAGTGTAGGCCTACGCCAAATTTACTCTACGGCAGCCCTGGAGCCCATCATCCTGACTACTGGCACCACCAGCCGGGAGGTAAAAGGCATTACCACTTTTTTCAATATCACCGAGTTGGAGCAAGGTGGGGCGCAGCTTTCCCCCAGCAACGCGAATACCTCGGCCCTGTTCGCTCGCAATTACCGGGTTGTGCTCATTGCAGACCAACTGATTGCGGCCGCTCCCATAGTATTTTCGGCTGATGCTGCGGCCCGCAGCGGTGTACTGTCCCATGCCTACTTGTTTAAAGCGGCGGCCCTGGCCGGCGTGGCACTGGGCTTTGAGCAGGGGCCGCTAAGCGCCGAAGCAGCGCCCACATTTGTGCCGCGGCAACAGCTTTTGCAGGAAGCTATTCGCCTGCTTGATTTGGCGGCCCAGGAGTTGGCCACTACCCCACCTTCTGCAGAATTTAACACGCAGGTAATAGGGCCCGATTTTAACCTACCGAATACGGTACAGGCCTACAGGGCCCGCTTCAACCTGATGGCCGGCAACTACACAGCTGCCTTGGCTGCTGCCAACCTGGTGAACCTGACAGTGCGTTCGGCTTTCACTTATTCCACGCAAAACCCAAATCCGGTCTACCAGTTCACTATTCTGCCCGGCACCAACTTCCGCCCCCGCGACCGGTTTGGCCTGCCTGCTAGCCTCGTAGAGTCCGGCGACGGCCGCTTGGCGTTTTACCTGACTGGCCCCGTAGTAGCAGACAACAACAACGGTAGCACAGATAACATCCGCAGCCTCGCTGGCTTCTTCACCAGCCAGACCAGCCCCATTCCAGCCTACCTGCCCGACGAAATGCGCCTGATTCGGGCAGAGGCGAACCTGCGGGCCGCTACGCCCAATATTGCGGCAGCCCTCACCGACATCAATGCCGTGCGCACCCAAACTACCGGCGACCCATTTGGCGTGTATGCTGCCCTACCCGCTTATTCGGGCCCGCAAACGGTAGATGCCCTGCTGCTGGAAGTGTACAAGCAACGGAGCGCCGAGCTGTTCCTGAGTGGCCTACGCCTGGACGACAGCCGCCGCTTTGGCCGGCCGGCCCCACCGACTACGCTCACTGAGCGCACCCGCAATTTCTACCCATATCCGCAGCAAGAGCGCGTCAACAACCCCAATACGCCAGCTGACCCTGCCATCTAACGAGTTGCTTCCTCTACACCACAAGGCCCTTCCCAGCAATTTGGAAAGGGCCTTGTCATTAGAAGAGGTGGCCTAGAAAGCTACAATTTACTTCGGTGGCGCTACCAGCGGCACTAAGCCGAAGCCTAGTATTTGCCGGGCTGTAGAGTCGCGGAAGGTAACGTCAAGCTGGAAGTGTGGATATGCCTGCACCGTATCTGCTTTGAAAGAAAACGCTACAAATGGCTGTGGCTTTTGCGTATCGCGGAGGCGGTAGCCTAGCTTATACAGGCTAATGGTAGGCCCAAACTGCTTCGCCTGCTGATAAAGCGGATCGGCGGCCACGCGAAATTGCTGCACGGATAGGCCTTGCCGTACTTCAGGCGCCAAACAGCCGTAGGCCACTGCCCATTCGCCACGGGCCACGGCCAGCAGAAACTGCCGGGCCACCTGTATTTGTGAGGCGGGCGTTTGCACCGGTCGTGCCAGTAGAGGCCCGAACGAGAACAGCCCTAGTACGATCAGCCATGCAGCGCTTTTTCGAAATACAATCATCCAGCACGGAGGGCAACTACCACGCCACAAGCAAAGGGGGCCTAGTCTTGCTTTTCCTGTGGCACCAGCACGAATACGTCTTCGCCAGGGCGCTTCATAATGTACTTTTCCCGGGCAAACTTTTCCAGAAGTTCCGGGCTGCTGAGCAGTTCCGCCCGGTCTTTTTTCACCTTGTCGATTTCGCGCAGGTAGTACTCCTTGTCCGTGCGTAGCTCCTGCCATTTGGCGTACATGTCGTACTGCTTCACGAAGTCGTTGGCATCGAACACGAACATCCAGACCAGAAAACCCAGACCGGCCAGGAAGTAGAAGCTGCGCAGAAAGCGCGGCACCCGGCTGAATGCATCGGAGAAGCTCATAGCAAGAAGGACGGAATGAATAGAAGTTGCGGCGTTTCGATTGCCTGACTCTACAAATATCATGATTTCGGCCAATACCACCGCAACACAAAACGGTGCCGCCACCCGAAGGCAACGGCACCGCTTACATCAGTGACTTCGGTAAGCCGCCGAATTACATTTTGCGGCCTGGGAAGTAGGCCACTTCACCCAGTTCCTCCTCAATGCGGAGGAGTTGGTTGTACTTCGACATCCGGTCAGAACGCGAAGCCGAGCCTGTCTTGATCTGGCCCGTGTTCAGCGCTACTGCCAGGTCAGCAATAGTGTTGTCTTCAGTCTCACCCGAGCGGTGACTCATGATGCTCTTGTAGCCGTTGCGACGGCCCAGGTTGATGGCGTCGATAGTTTCCGACAGCGTACCGATCTGGTTTACTTTGATGAGGATGGCGTTGGCAATCTGCTCATCAATGCCCCGCTGCAGGCGGTTTACGTTGGTCACAAACAGGTCGTCGCCTACCAGTTGCGTAGTCGAGCCGATGCTGTTGGTGAGGTCTTTCCAGCCGCTCCAGTCGTCCTCGTCCATGCCATCTTCGATGCTCACGATGGGGTACTTCTTGGTCCAGTCGGTCCAGTAGGCCACCATCTCCGATGACGTCAGCTTGTCGCCGGTGCTCTTCTTGAAGTGGTAATGCCCATCAGAGTAGAACTCAGACGCCGCTGCATCCATGGCAATCATCACGTCGTCGCCGGGCTTGTAGCCAGCCGTTTCAATGGCCTGGATGACAATCTTAATAGCGTCTTCGTTGGATTTGATGTTCGGAGCGAAACCGCCTTCATCGCCCACGTTCGTGCTTAGGCCTTGCTTCTTGAGCACATTTTTGAGGTGATGGAAGATTTCGGTACCCCAGCGCAGCGCCTCCGAGAACGATGGAGCACCCACCGGCATAATCATGAACTCCTGGAAGTCGATGCTGTTGTCAGCGTGTGAGCCACCATTTAGGATGTTCATCATCGGAACGGGCAGCGTGGTAGCATTTACGCCGCCCACGTAGCGGTACAGCGGCATGCCAGCCTCAGCGGCAGCAGCACGGGCAATAGCCAACGAAGCACCTAGAATGGCGTTAGCGCCCAGGTTCGCCTTATTGGGCGTACCGTCCATCTCCAGCATGATTTTGTCGAGCAAGCCTTGCTCAAACACCGAGAATCCGATTAGCTCTTCAGCAATTTTGCTGTTCACGTTTTCCACAGCCTTCAGCACCCCTTTGCCCATGTACTTCGACTTATCGTCGTCGCGCAGCTCTACGGCTTCATGTTTGCCAGTAGAAGCTCCAGAGGGTACAGCAGCACGGCCTACGGTGCCGCTTTCAGTGGTCACGTCCACCTCAATGGTTGGGTTACCGCGCGAATCGAAAATCTGCCGGGCGTGGATTTCGGTGATAATGCTCATGAGAAATGGGTTGAATTGGAAGAATAGAGTGGCTTGGGAATTTTCACAACCCACGACTATGTTAGCCTGGTTGCGTTGGGGCGGCAAGGTACTCAATTGGACCTTTTTGCCCAGTACGAAATCCGGGTAGTGCAAAGCCAGCATCAGAAAAAGACAAGAGGGCACAGTGTAGTCCACCTGTCCTTCCCTCTACTATCGCTGACGGCCTTTTCCTTACTGCATAACTAGGCAATAGGTATTTTGAGTGATATCGATAGGGCGCCGTGCTGGTATAACTGGCCTAGAAAGAAAAAGGGACGTACCTCACGGCACGTCCCTTTTTCTTTCTTAAGAATTGCTAACCTTACGAAGCAGCTTCCTCGTCAGCTTTAGCTTCGTCGCGAGTCTCGCCTTCTTTTACCGTAGTGGTAGCAGTATCAGCGGGAGCAGCAGTTTCAACTACAGCAGCCGGAGCTACCGCTTCGCCAGCAGGAGCATCAGCCTTTTTCTTGCTGCGCGAACGACGCGTAGTGGTAGCCTTAGCTTCACCAGCAGTCTTAGTCTCCAACAACGTCTCGTTGAAGTCTACTAGCTCGATGATGCACATCTCAGCGTTGTCACCCAGACGGGTAGCGCTCAGCTTGATGATGCGGGTATAGCCACCGGGACGGGTACCGATTTTAGCGGATACCGTGCCGAACAGCTCTTTCAGGGTCTCTTTGTTCTCCAGAACTGAGAAAACAAGACGACGTGAATGCGTAGTATCGCTCTTGGCTTTGGTCAGCAGGGGCTCAACGAACTTGCGCAGAGCTTTAGCTTTAGCAACCGTCGTGGTCACGCGCTTGTGCATGATCAGCGAAGAAGCCATGTTCGAAAGCATGGCATTGCGGTGCGAGGCCGTGCGGCCGAGGTGGTTGATGGTTTTACCGTGACGCATAAAAAAAAGAATGTGTGGGCTTGCGAACGACGACCACGGCGGAAAGCAAGGCGCTAGGCCACTTTCTCATTAGAACCGTCATCCCTTGGGCTCACTAGTTAAGGGAAGTATGAAATTGGAGTGCAAAGGTACAGAATACCCAGACACAAAAAAGGTGCTGAGATGAAATAGTGCGCTAGGCCACCTTCTCATTCTCAGCACCTTTCTTTAAAGAACTCTATTCTTCGTCGAGCTTGTACTTGCCCAGGTCCATGCCGAAGGTTAGGCCTTTCTCCTCTACGAGGTTTTCCAGCTCAGTCAGCGACTTCTTACCGAAGTTGCGGAACTTCATCATGTCCGCCATGTCCAGCTGCACAAGGTCGCCGAGCGTCTTGATGTCAGCGGCCTTGAGGCAGTTGTAAGCGCGTACGCTCAAGTCCATGTCCGCCAGTGGCGTCTTCAGAACTTTACGCATGTGCAGCGTCTCTTCATCCACCGTCTCTTCTTCTTCAGCTTTTGCTGTTTCGAAGGTCATCGTGCTGTCCGAGAACAGCATGAAGTGCTGAATGAGAATGTTGGCCGCACCTTTCAGCGCATCCTCTGGGTGGATAGAACCGTCTGTGTGAATCTCGATCAAGAGCTTCTCATAGTCAGTCTTTTGCTCCACGCGAGTATTCTCGATGCTATACTTTACGTTTTTGATAGGCGTAAAGATGGCATCGATAGCAATCTGACCGAAGATCTGGTCAGCAGGCTTGTTTTCCTCGGCAGGAACGTAGCCACGACCTTTCTGTACCGTAAACTCAAACTCGAGTTCGATATTGGGGTCAATGTTACAAATTACCAAGTCCGGGTTAAGCACCTGGAAACCATTGGTGAACTTGTTGATTTCACCCGCCGTGAATGTATCCTGGCCCTTGATACGAACCGTGATTTTGTCCTCAATGGCGTCGCTGACCTTCTTGAAGCGCACTTGCTTCAAGTTCAGAATGATCTCGGACATATCCTCAATCACCCCTTCGATGGTCATGAACTCATGCAGAACGCTGCTGGTGCGGACCGACGTGATGGCGTAGCCCTCTAGCGACGACAGCAGGATGCGGCGCAAAGCGTTGCCGATCGTGACGCCGTAGCCTTTCTCCAGCGGTTTAAATTCAAACGTTCCGTAGAAGTCGTCAGATTTCTCCATCACGACCTTCTCCGGCATTTGAAAAGCTAAGATTGACATAAGTGGGGCGGTTTGAAGTAGTGAATAGCAGGTGGTAAGAATGCGACTAATCTAGCCTAATTCCTTACCGCCTGCTACCCAAATCCATTTATAACAAGGAAAAAAGTCGAAGCAGGAAAACGGCCCAGGATCCTGGGCCGCTTTCGTTATTACTTCGAGTAAAGCTCGACGATGAGCTGCTCCGTGATTTTCTCCGGAATCAGGTCACGCGAGGGGGCGTTGAGGAACTTGCCCACCATATCCTTGCCGTCCCACTCCAGCCACGAGAAAGCACGGGCATTGCGGGCGCTTAGGCTGGTAACGATAGCCTCCAACGACTTCGACTTCTCACGAACGGCAACAACGTCGCCAGCACGGAGTTTGTACGAAGCAATGTTTACTACCTCGCCGTTAACGGTGATGTGCTTGTGCAGAACGAGCTGACGAGCAGCACGGCGTGTTGGAGCAATGCCCAAACGGTATACCGTGTTGTCCAGACGAGCCTCCAGCAAAGCCAGCAGGTTATCGCCGGTGATGCCAGGCATGGTAGCAGCTTTGTGGAACAGGTTCTCAAACTGCTTTTCCAGGACGCCATACATGTACTTCACTTTCTGCTTCTCCATCAACTGGACAGCGTACTCGCTCTGTTTCTTACGACGGCCACGACCATGTTGGCCGGGGGGGTATGCTTTCTTGGTGAGTGCCTTGCTTGGGCCGAAGATCGGCTCATTGAAGCGACGGGCAATCTTGGTTTTAGGACCAGTATAACGTGCCATTTCGGGGATGTTGTGTGATGTGGGGGTTGAACCGCGTGTGTCGGACCTCGGAGGCGCACCTTACAAAGGAGAAAAAGCGCATCAGAAATCCGACACCGGTGGCCTACAACGTAGGCCTGTTCAATTAACTAAACGCGACGACGTTTGGGAGGACGGCAGCCATTGTGGGGCAGCGGCGTCACGTCCTTGATGGTCGTTACCTCAATACCCACGTTACCCAGCGTACGAATAGCCGACTCACGGCCTGCGCCCGGACCCTTCACGAATACCTCGGCTTTACGCATGCCCAAATCATGAGCTACTTTGCCGCAGTCCGTAGCAGCCATTTGAGCTGCATAGGGGGTGTTCTTCTTAGAACCCCGGAATCCCATCTTACCAGCCGAAGCCCAGGAGATTACCTGACCATTGTTGTTGGTAATGGAGATGATGATGTTGTTGAACGAGGCCTTGATGTGAACCTGGCCTACTGGCTCAACAACGACAACGCGCTTCTTGGCTTTGTCTTTTCTTTTTTGTGCCATTTGGTTATCGCAAAATCTACAGGAGTTGTTGAAGTGCAGCTTTGAAAAACTGCACTTCGATTCCCGTTAAGGTTTATTTAGTAGCCTTCTTCTTGCCAGCAACGGTCTTACGCTTGCCCTTACGGGTACGCGAGTTGTTCTTGGTACGCTGACCACGAACTGGCAGACCTTTGCGATGACGCAGACCACGGTAGCAACCGATGTCCATCAGGCGCTTAATGTTCAGCTGCACTTCTGAGCGCAGCACACCTTCGGTTTTGAATTCAGCAGCAATTACGCTACGGATTTCACCAGCCTCTGCTTCTGTCCAGTCTTTCACCTTCTTATTCAGGTCTACACCTGCTTTCGTTAGGATCTGCTGGGCCGAAGGACGACCGATGCCGAAAATGTAGGTCAGCGCGATTTCACCGCGCTTGTTGTCTGGGATGTCTACCCCTGCAATACGAGCCATGTGTTGAGTTTGGGTTTTTGGCGAGTTAGGGTCTTGGGGACCTGGTTTAGGTTAGGACAGTTTTCCTTCAAAAACCAAGTCCTTAGGACCCGAAGTCCCCAACTTCCAGTTGACTAGCCCTGACGCTGTTTGTAGCGAGGGTTCTTTTTGTTGATAACGTAGAGCTTGCCGTTGCGGCGGACCAGCTTGCAGTCAACACTACGCTTCTTAACCGAGGTTTTGACTTTCATGTCGTCGGGTTATTTGTAACGGTACACAATTCGGCCCTTCGACAGATCGTAGGGCGACATTTCCAACTTAACCTTATCTCCCGGCAGAATTTTAATATAGTGCATCCGCATCTTACCCGAAATGTGGGCAATCAACTGGTGACCGTTTTCCAGTTCCACTCGGAACATGGCGTTGGAAAGGGCTTCCAGGATGACACCGTCCTGCTCAATGGAAGTTTGTTTGGCCATAAGGCTACTGTAAGGCTTTTTCTATGTATTCGAAGGAGGTAAGTATTTCCGCCTTGTCTTTGCGAACAACTACTGTATGCTCAAAATGCGCTGAGGGCTTTTGGTCTTTGGTCCGGATAGTCCAGCCATCCTTTTCCTGTACCACACTCTTAGTGCCAAGATTCACCATAGGCTCAATAGCAAGAGTCAACCCTGTCTGCAGCTTAAGTCCCGAACCACGTTTACCGTAGTTAGGCACCTCTGGCCGCTCGTGCAGCTTCTTACCAATTCCGTGACCTACAAGTTCCCTCACTACTCCATAACCCTGCTTCTCAACATGGTCCTGAATAGCAAAGCTGATGTCGCCCATCCGGTTGCCTGCCACTGCCTGTTCAATGCCCAGATACAGCGACTTTTTGGTTTCTTCAAGCAACTTAATTACCTCTGGTGCTACTTCCCCCACAGGGTAGGTATAAGCACTGTCGGAATGATAGCCGTTGAGTAAAACCCCAGCGTCTACCGATATAATATCACCGCTTTTCAGAGTGTAGTCTCCAGGAAAGCCATGTACTACAACTGCATTAGGTGAAATACACAGGCTATACTCAAACCCATTGTACCCTTTGAAAGAAGGGTGTGCTCCATGATCCCGAATGAATTCCTCTGCGCGCTTATCAAGCTCTCGCGTTGTAACACCTTCTCGGATCATGCCAGCTACTTCTCCGTGGGCCTGAGCTAGCACTTTCGCGCTAGCTCTCATGAGTTCGATTTCTTCCTCTGTCTTGTAAACAATCATCTTGGTTACGAAGCAAGAGCAATGTTTTGTGAACGGCCTCGTACTTTACCTGATTTCATCATGCCATCGTAATGACGCATGAGCAAGTAGCTTTTCACCTGGTTCATGGTATCTAGTACAACACCAACCATAATGATCAGCGAAGTTCCACCATAGAACTGAGCGAAAGGACGAGTAACGCCAGCTACAGTTGCTAGGGAAGGCAAGATAGCTATGGCAGCCAAAGCAACTGCACCAGGCAAAGTGATACGCGTTAATACCTCATCAATGTACTCTGACGTGTCACGACCTGGCTTAACCCCAGGAATGAAGCCACCACTACGCTTCAGGTCATCCGCAATCTGATTGGGGTTGACGCTGATAGCAGTATAGAAGTACGTGAAGATGATAATTAACAGACCAAATACCACATTGTATACCCAGTGATTCGGCTGAAACCAAGTACCAATAAGACCAGCAGTCTCACTGTCCTTATTCCAAGCTGAAGCTGCGATAGCAGGCACAAACATCAATGATTGAGCAAAGATGATGGGCATAACGCCAGCCGCATTTACTTTCATTGGAATGTACTGGCGCTGCGAACTAAGCTGCGCTGCACCTCCAACTTGCTTGGCGTACTGTACTGGTATTTGACGGACTGCTTGCGTAAGAATGATCACGGCCATTACGACCAGGAACAGTACGGCTAGTTCTATCAAGAAAATCAACGAGCCACGCATAGTACGAGCTGTTGCTTCTCCAATCAAAGCACCGGGGAGTCGCGATACAATCCCGATCATGATGATCATGGAAATACCGTTACCAATCCCTTTGTCAGTGATTTTTTCTCCGAGCCACATACAGAACAATGTGCCAGCCGTGACAATCATGGCTGTCGAAATTGTAAAGAATAGGCCCGGATTAGTGATAGCCTCAGCATTAATGGTTGCGATAAATCCAACGGATTGTAAGGCAACGATAGGTATAGTGAGGAGCCGCGTGTATTGGTTTATCTTCTTACGTCCCGATTCTCCCTCCTTCTGTAGCTTTTGGAAGTAAGGCACTGCTATCGTGAGCAGCTGCAGCACGATAGAAGCTGAGATATAAGGCATGATGCCTAGAGCAAAAACCGAAGCGTGACTGAACGCGCCGCCTAGCAAAGTATCTAAGATACCGAGCACACCGCCTGCGTTATTTGTCAACCGATTCGGATCTACCCCGGGCAGCACCACGTAAGAACCCAGCCGATATATGGCAATGAAGAAAAGCGTATTGAAGATCCGCATACGCAGATCTTCAATCGCAAAAATGTTCTTAATCGTAGTGATGAACTTGTTCATTGCCAATCAGGCTTACAGCGTCACAGCTTTACCACCTGCCTTCTCAATAGCTTCAACAGCAGACTTAGAGAAAGCATGGGCATGTACTTCTAAAGCTTTGGTGATTTCACCACGGCCTAGAACTTTGATCTTGGCATTCTTAGAAGCCAGACCAGCATTTACAAAGAAATCTTTGTCAAGCGTAGTAGTGCTACCGTTTTCAGTCAGAGCAGCCAATACGTCCAAGTTTACAGCTTTGTACTCAACACGGTTAATGTTGGTAAAGCCGAACTTAGGAATACGACGCTGCAAAGGCATCTGGCCACCTTCGAAGCCAGACTTCTTAGAGTAACCCGAACGGGACTTGGCACCTTTGTGACCGCGCGTCGATGTGCCGCCACGGCCTGAACCCGTACCACGGCCTACACGCTTTTCATTGCGAGTAGAGCCAACGGCGGGTGAGAGATTGCTGAGATTCATTTTCGGGAGATTCCTATAGTTCGGTTACTTCCAACAGGTGCTTCACGGCATTTACCATACCAGCAACCTGAGGAGTATTTTCTACTTCTTTGCTGCTGCCGATCTTGCCTAGGCCTAGGGCCTTAATCGTGCGTTTCTGACGCTCAGGGCGGTCAATAACGCTCTTTACTAATTTAATGTGGATCTGCGCCATCTTCTCTTAACCGTTAAATACTTGGGAGAGAGTAATGCCACGAGCCTGTGCGATCTGCATAGGATCACGCATTTTCAGAAGAGCATCAAAGGTTGCCTTAACCACGTTGTGTGGGTTAGAAGAACCCTTAGA
Organism: Hymenobacter gelipurpurascens; assembly: GCF_900187375.1. Taxonomy (NCBI): domain Bacteria; kingdom Pseudomonadati; phylum Bacteroidota; class Cytophagia; order Cytophagales; family Hymenobacteraceae; genus Hymenobacter; species Hymenobacter gelipurpurascens. Next base: position 639,704 of record NZ_FYEW01000002.1, read on the forward strand.
TTTTGCAAGCACATCTTTGATACCAGCGCTTTCAAAAACGGCGCGCATAGCACCACCTGCAATTACACCAGTACCAGCGGCTGCCGGCTGAACCAGCACAAAACCACCCGAGTACTTACCTTCCATCACGTGAGGAACAGTGTGCTTATACAGCGGCACTTTCACGAGATTTTTCTTAGCGTCGTCAATGCCTTTAGCAATAGCGTCCGTTACTTCATTGGCTTTGCCTAGGCCATAGCCAACAGTGCCGTTGCCGTCACCTACTACTACAATAGCCGAGAAGCTGAAGCGACGACCGCCTTTTACTACTTTGGCTACGCGGTTGATAGCAACAACTTTTTCTTTGAGATCGGAATCACCAGTGCGCGACTGGTCATTGTTACGGTCATTGCCGCGACGGTCATTGCCACCACCACGACGGTCATTGCCACCGCCACGGTTATCGCCGCTACCACCACGAGGGCCGTTGTTAAATTCTGCCATGATGATTTAGAAATTGAGGCCGCCTTCGCGGGCTCCTTCTGCCAATGATTTTACGCGGCCGTGGTAGAGGTAACCGGAACGGTCAAATACCACTTTCGAAATTCCTTTTCCTGTAGCACGGGCAGCAAGTTCTTTGCCGACTGCGGCAGCGAGGGCTACTCCGTTGCCCCCTTCCACCGAAACGTGCTTCGAGGAAGCAGACGCCAACGTGTGACCTGTCGTGTCGTCAATAATCTGAGCATAGATGCCCGTATTGCTGCGAAATACCGACAAACGCGGACGCTCGGACGTGCCAGCCACCTTGGTGCGGATGATGCGCTGGATCCGTTTTCTTCTAGTTGCTTTATCGAAAGCCATGGTGTGATGTTATTTCGAAGCCGTTTTACCAGCCTTACGACGAATTTGCTCACCCACGAAGCGCACGCCTTTGCCTTTGTAAGGCTCAACTTTGCGCAACGAGCGAATCTTGGCGGCCACTTGGCCTAGCAGTTGCTTATCAATGCTAGTCAGCGTAACGATAGGGTTTTTACCCTTTTCAGTTACTGCCGTTGCAGTTACTTCTTTAGGCAGAGCCAAGAAGATATTATGCGAGTAACCTAACGAGAGCTCAAGGGTTGTGCCAGCCATAGCGGCTTTGTAACCTACACCTACCAGTTCCAGTTTCTCCTCCAAACCGTTGCTAACACCGCTGATAGCGTTGTTGAGCAATGAGCGGTACAGGCCATGCATAGCCTTGTGACGCTTCTGTTCGGTTGGGCGTGATACCACCAGCTGACCATCTTCGGTAGCTACGGTGATGTCTCGGTCAACTGGAACCACTAAAGTGCCTTTTGGGCCCTTCACGGTTACCGTGTTTTCGTTGCTCACTTCAACCTGCACGTTGGCGGGCAGGCTGATGGGCAGTTTACCAATGCGTGACATAGTCTCGTTTTCCTTTCAGATTAGTAGACGTAGCACAGCACTTCGCCGCCCACGTTCTCGGCTTTCGCCTCTTTCTCTGTCATTACGCCCTTCGACGTCGACAGAATTGCAACACCCAAACCGCTCAGTACACGGGGAAGGTTTTCTACGTGAGCATACTTACGCAGGCCAGGCGTGCTTACACGCTCCAGCTTTGTGATAGCAGGCTGCTTAGTAGCAGGGTTATACTTCAGCGCGATTTTGATCGTGCCTTGTACTGCGCTGTCATCAAAACGGTAGCTCTGAATGTAGCCCTTCTTATAGAGTACCTTCGTAATCTCCTTTTTGATGTTGCTGGCCGGGATTTCTACTACCCGGTGGTTTGCCTTGATGGCATTGCGTACCCGGGTCAGGTAGTCGGCAATTGGATCTGTATTCATTTCTGTAGAAAAGAGGCGCCCATTTTTAGGGAGCCGCAAAGATAGGAAAATTTCGCCGCCACGGAAAGTGGCGACGAAATTTTCGGTTAAGACTACTCGGCTCGACTTATTTAGGCTCGGCCAATGGTTTCTTTCGGCAACCTGCCAAATGATGCTGTTTGATGAAATTCATTCGACAGCAAATAACTGTTTTACCAGCTAGACTTCGTTACACCGGGAATCTTACCGGCTAAAGCCATTTCGCGGAAACGCACACGGCTGATACCGAATTTACGCATATAACCACGAGGACGGCCGTCGATCTTGTCACGATTGTGCAGACGCACAGGCGATGAGTTACGGGGCAGCTTGTCCAGACCTTCGAGGTCGCCGGCAGCTTTGAGGGCCTTACGCTTCTCAGCGTAGCGAGCAACCATTGCGATGCGCTTCCGCTCGCGGGCTTTGATGGATTCCTTAGCCATTAGCTTTGTTTCTTAGCGTTAGCGAACGGCATACCGAAAGCTTTCAGCAGCTCATAGCTCTGCTCGTCGTTTTCAGCGGTCGTTACGAAGGTGATGTCCATACCCGAAATCGATTTGATCTTATCGATCGAGATTTCTGGGAAAATGATTTGCTCTTTGATGCCCAAGGTATAGTTACCACGGCCATCGAAGCCTTTATCGTTAATGCCTTTGAAGTCACGAACGCGGGGCAGAGCTACTGTCAACAGACGGTCCAGGAATTCGTACATCTGCTCGCCACGTAGGGTAACACGTGCGCCGATAGGCATACCCTCACGCAGCTTGAAGTTTGAAACCGAACGCTTAGCGATGGTAGGGACAGCCTTCTGACCAGTGATAGTCGTCAGCTCATCTACACCATTGTCAACAAGCTTCTTGTCAGCAACAGCTGCACCAATACCGCGGTTGATGCAGATTTTGGTGATGCGCGGTACTTGCATGATGCTCTTGAACTGGAATTTCTCCTGGAGCGCTGGTACTACTTCTTTTTTGTATTTGTCTTTGAGTCGAGCCATGGTCGTAGAGCGGATTAGGCGTTCGTCGAATCAGCACGCTTCACGTTGCTCACGTGAATAGGTGACTCGATCTTGGTGATGCCGCCCTGGGGATTCTTAGCACTAGGCTTGTTGTGCTTAGTGACCAGGTTTAGGCCTTCCACGATAACACGCTGCGTAGAACGGTTCACCGACTTAATTACACCGGTTTTACCTTTCTCGTCGCCGGCAATCACCAGAACGGTGTCACCAGTCTTCACATGCAGTTTCGCGGGCGTTGCTTTCGTTTTCGTTGCCATTGCTTAGAGAACTTCAGGAGCCAGCGAAACGATCTTCATGAACTGCTTCTCGCGAAGTTCACGGGCCACGGGGCCGAAGATGCGGGTACCGCGGGGCTCGTCGTTATTGTTGAGCAGTACAGCGGCGTTGTCGTCGAAACGAATATAGGAACCGTCCTTACGACGTACTTCCTTCTTCGTGCGAACTACAACAGCCTTCGATACAGTGCCTTTTTTGGCGTTGCCGGAAGGAATAGCCGACTTGATTGCTACTACAATCTTGTCGCCTACGCTGGCGTATTTCTTGCCCGTGCCACCGAGGACACGAATGCAGAGAACTTCTTTGGCGCCGCTGTTATCAGCGACGGTCAGACGGGATTCTTGCTGTATCATCTTATTTGGCGCGTTCTACAATTTCTACCAGTCTCCACCGCTTGTTCTTGCTCAGCGGACGGGTCGACATGATGCGAACCGTATCGCCTTCGCCGCATTCGTTGTTCTCGTCGTGAGCCATAAACTTGGTCGACTTGGTAACGAACTTGCCGTAGATCGGGTGTTTCATTTTGCTTTCCACTACTACCGTGATGGACTTATCCATCTTGGAGGAGGAAACGCGGCCGATGATTTCTTTACGCAGGTTCCGCTCGGTTGCGGTCGTTGCCTGCTGTTCTTCGTTGCTTGCCATCGTTAGTTAGCAGTGTTAGTTGCCTGCTCGTTCTCGCGACGCTTCAACTCGGTCAGCAGACGGGCGACATTTTTGCGGGCATGCTTCAGACGAATCGGATTCTCCAGGGGAGAAATAGCGTGCGCAAAACGCATGCTCTGACCGTTGGTCTGTTCAGCTTTGATCTGATTTTTGAGGTCCTCCAGAGAGAGGGCGCGGATTTCAGCGTTCTTCATCTTACTTGCTTTCTACGTAGTCGCGACGAACAACAAATGAAGTCCGAACCGGCAGCTTCTGAGCGGCCAGACGCAGCGACTCTTGTGCTACTTCTAGGCTAACGCCATCTGATTCGAACATGATGGTACCGGGCTTAACTACGGCCACCCAATACTCGGGCGAACCTTTACCCTTACCCATCCGCACTTCAGCAGGCTTCTTAGTGATCGGCTTATCAGGGAAAATGCGGATCCAAACTTGACCTTCGCGTTTCATGGCGCGGGTCATGGCAATACGGGCAGCCTCAATCTGGCGAGCCGTAATCCAAGCCTGTTCCAGCGACTTGATAGCGAACGAACCGAAGTCAATGGAGCTGCCGCGATGGGCTAGGCCATGCACGCGACCCTTTTGCATCTTGCGATACTTGGTCCTTTTCGGTTGTAACATGAGATATCTTGAATTGAAATTCGGGGAAAGAGAAAAAGGCTAGCGACGGGGAGCACCGCCACCCTGGCCACCACGGTTTGGAGCACCGCCGCCACCGCGACGCTGTCCACCTGCACCTTGGCCACCACGGTTATCACCGCCACGGCCTTCGCCACCACGGTCGTTGCGGTCACGACGAGGACCACGGTCACCACCACGGTCATTACGTGGACCACGGTCGCCACCACGGCTGTCGTTACCTTGGTTAGCAGGAACCTGGTTTGGCGACAGGTCGGGCTTGCCGAACACTTCACCACGCATTACCCACACCTTGATACCGATTTTACCATACACGGTCTGAGCTTCCGACAGAGCATAGTCGATGTCAGCGCGCAGCGTGTGAAGCGGAGTGCGGCCTTCTTTGTACTGCTCGGAACGAGCAATCTCAGCACCGCCCAAACGGCCACCGCACTGAATCTTGATGCCTTCGGCACCAACGCGGATAGCAGCCTGGATGGCCATCTTCATAGCGCGACGGAACGAGATACGAGCCTGTAGCTGCTGAGCAATGCTCTCACCTACCAGTTTCGCGTCGAGTTCAGGACGCTTAATTTCAAAGATATTGATCTGAACGTCTTTGCCAGTGATCTGCTTCAGCTCGTCTTTGATCTTGTCAACTTCAGCACCGCCCTTACCGATTACTACACCCGGACGAGCCGTGTTGATAGTGATAGTGACACGCTTCAGTGTACGCTCGATAACGATGCGGCTGATGCCACCCTTCGGGATACGAGCGTTGATGTATTTGCGGATTTTCTCGTCCTCCACCAGTTTGTCGGCAAAGTCCTTGCCGCCGTACCAGTTCGAGTCCCATCCTTTGATGACGCCCAAACGGAAGCCAACCGGATTTACTTTCTGTCCCATAGTGCTTATGCGGTGGCTTCCGCCGTGGTTTCAGTGGATTTCTTGGCTGCGCTGCTACGACGAGTTTTCTTCGGAGCGGCTTCAGCAGTAGTGGCGGCGGGCTTGCTCTCAGCAGCCTGCAGAGTGGCAGCTTTGCTACCCAGCGGTACTACTTTAGAATCAATCACCAACGTCACGTGGTTGCTGCGCTTGCGGATGCGGTGGCCACGACCCTGGGGGGCGGGACGCAGACGCTTCAGCTGACGGCCTTCATCCACGAAAATCTCTTTGATATAGAGGTTCGCATCTTCAATGCGCTCATCCTCGTTCTTCTGCTGCCAGTTGGCCAGAGCCGACAAGAGCAGTTTTTCGATGCGAGCGGCGCCCGAGTTAGCCTCGAACTTTAGCAGGCCTAGCGCCCGAGTCACTTTCTGACCGCGCACCATGTTGGCTACCATGCGCATCTTGCGAGGCGAGGTAGGCACATTACGGAGTTTAGCTACTGCTTCCATCTTAGCGCTTGCCTTTATCTTTCTTGGCGATATGACCGCGGAAGTTACGAGTAGGAGCAAACTCACCGAGTTTGTGGCCTACCATGTTCTCCGTTACATATACCGGGATGAACTTATTGCCGTTGTGAACGGCGAACGTGTGGCCTACGAAGTCCGGAGAAATCATCGAGCGGCGAGACCAAGTCTTCACCACCGATTTTTTACCGGTTTCTTCCATTGCCGTTACTTTCTTCTCGAGCCGGAAGTCAATGTACGGCCCTTTTTTTAGTGAACGTGCCATTGATTACTTCTTGCCTTTGCGGTTAACGATGAGCTGCTCGGAGTACTTGTTCTTGTTGCGGGTCTTCTGACCTTTAGCGAAGATGCCGTTACGGCTACGCGGGTGACCACCCGACGATTTACCTTCACCACCACCCATTGGGTGATCGACAGGGTTCATTGCAACACCACGAACGCGTGGACGACGACCCAACCAACGGTTACGACCGGCTTTGCCGAGACGTACGTTCATGTGGTCACCATTCGACACAGTACCTACTGTAGCCATGCAGGTAACAAGTACCATGCGCATCTCGCCGGAAGGCAGTTTCAGGGTGGCGTACTTGTCTTCGCGGGCTACCAACTGAGCGTACGTTCCAGCCGACCGAGCCATTGCTGCACCGTTGCCGGGCATCAACTCGATGTTGTGGACGATAGTTCCCAGCGGAATCTCGCGGAGGGGAAGGGCATTGCCTACTTCCGGGGCCACACCCGTACCCGACACTACTGTTGCACCTACGGTAACACCGGCGGGAGCAATAATGTAGCGCTTTTCACCGTCGGCGTAGCTCAGCAGAGCAATACGCGCCGTACGGTTAGGGTCGTACTCAATTGTCTTCACCGTAGCTGGAACACCAGCTTTGTCACGTTTGAAGTCGATGATACGATACTTGGCTTTATGTCCACCACCGATGTAGCGGTTAGACATTTTGCCCGAGTTGTTACGGCCACCGGAGTTTTTCATGGGTGCCAACAGCGACTTCTCCGGCGTCGACGAAGTGATTTCGTCGAAGGCCGGTGCAATGCGGAAGCGCTGACCCGGTGATGTTGGTCTTAGTTTTTTGAGTGCCATTACTCTAGCTTAGAAAATGCTCTTTGCGAAAAGGCGAGGCCTACAGGCCGCTATAGAAGTCGATAACGTCGCCTTCCTTCACGGTTACCACGGCACGCTTGCCGTGTGCACGACGGCCGGATACTGATCCGCCTTTCGTGAACTTAGATTTCAGCTTGCCGATGGTGCGGATCGTACTAATGCCCGTTACCGTTACACCGTACAGTTGCTCAATCTCTTTTTTGATCTGAACCTTGTTAGCGTCAATCGCTACTTCAAAGGCATACTGGCCTTTTTCGTTCAGAGCCGTGGCCTTCTCGGTCACGATGGGCTTCTTCAGGATGCTCATTACTCAGCAGTGGTATAGAGTTGTTCCAATGCCGTCAGGCCATCCTCCGACAGCAGCAGCGTGTCGGTGTTCAGCAGATCGTGCGTGTTCAAAGCTACCGGAGTAGAAACACTTACTTTCTGGATGTTGCGGGCCGACAGCACCACGTTTTTATCAACTGCGCCCGTTACGAGCAGCGTCTTCTTGCCGTTGTTCAGCTTCAGACCGTTCAGGATGTCTAGGAAATCCTTGGTCTTGGGTGCCGACAGCGTGATGTTTTCCACCAGCGCTACTTTGCCATCTTTAGCCAAGCTCGAGAGAGCCGACAGACGGGCAAGACGCTTAGTCTTTTTGTTCAGTTTGAAGCCGTAATCGCGGGGCTGAGGACCGAACATGCGGCCACCACCTACGAATACACCCGACTTCATTGAGCCGGCACGAGCACCACCGGTGCCTTTCTGCTTCTTTAGTTTCTTGGTAGTGCCGTGCACTTCGTTGCGCTGCTTCGACTTGTGCGTGCCCTGGCGCTGGTTAGCCAAGTACTGCTTCACGTCGAGATACATCACGTGCTCGTTCGGCTCCAGACCGAAGATGGCGTCAGACAGGGTAACCTTGCGGCCTGTGTCTTCGCCTTTGATGTTATATACTGACAGTTCCATTTGCTAGGTTATTTTTCCAGGACCACGAAAGAGTTCTTGGCACCGGGAACCGAGCCGCTCACCAGGATGAGGTTTTTGTCGGCTACAACGCGCATTACCTTCAGGTTTTGCACTTTCACCCGGTCGTTACCCATGCGGCCACCCATGCGCATTCCTTTGAATACGCGCGAAGGCCATGAGCAGGCACCGATAGAACCGGGGTGACGCAGACGGTTGTGCTGACCGTGAGTCTGGCCACCAACACCGGCAAAGTTGTAGCGTTTCACAACGCCCTGGAAACCTTTACCTTTTGAGGTACCAACTACGTCAACGAATTCGCCTTCCTCGAAAAGAGTAGCGTCGATGGTAGCGCCAGCGGCGAAATTGGCAACCTCGTCGGTACGGAACTCAACGAGTTTTTTCTTGGGGGTGGTTCCGGCTTTAGCGAAGTGACCAGCCATTGCTTTGGTGGTATTCTTTGCTTTTTTCTCGCCGTAGCCGAGCTGGATGGCCGTATAGCCGTCCGTTTCGATGGTCTTAACCTGCGTCACTACGCACGGACCCGCTTCAATGAGCGTGCAGGGAATATTCTTCCCGTCCGGAGTGAAGAGGCTTGTCATACCGATTTTTTTACCGATGATGCCAGGCATTCGATTGGGGTTTTAGAAAAAGACACACTTGAAAACGCCCGAGTGGCGTTTTCGGAAATGGAGTGCAAAGCTAGGAAATTGTTTGGTAGTAAGCTACCTGTGTTTCGAAATATTTTAAAACTCACTTGGTTAGCTTCTCTCCATTTTACTCTCTTGCAAATCAGCGGCTTCTTGAATTGAGTTGCATACCCCTATCTTATTCTGTCTTTATAGGCTCAACTAGATATCCCTCCTAATATTCTAGCGGGGTCATTCGCTGTTATCGGAGAGTGGCCTACGCAGGCCGCCAGAATGTGCTGTCTGCATTTTGTGTTTGCTCTTTGGGGCCTTCTAGAGCCAAAAGCAGAAAGAATAACGAAAAAGCAATGCCAATTTGAGTTTCCAAGGTGTACTCAACCAGAAATGACAAAGTCACAATCAGATACTGTATGAATAATAATGGCGAGTAGCGAGGCCAAGTAGTTAACCCCGCATAATAGAAGCTAACGATAAATAGCAATAGGCCTACAATACCGAACGCTACCGCTACATACAGGTATTGGTTGTGCGGTAGTATATAGGCTTCGGGTTGGATGTTAGGAAATTCACTTTCATAATGGGTAGCCAGTTCCTGCTCCATATCGGCTTTTCCTACGCCAAACCATGGATTATCTTCAATAACCATTAAGGCTACTTTGTAGGAGTACACTCGTCCTACTAATGAATAGTTGTTGGCGGAGGATGTTTGGCTTACTCTGCCTACGTCTTCTCTTGTATTTGCCGATTTATTCCGGAAAGTAGGAAAGAAGACATAGCTGAACAGAGGCAATAGAATCAGGGCGAGTGCCAGTGCTGCTGCTTTTCTATAGTGACGTAGGCGAAAGATCAGCCATAGTATTCCTAGACCTCCCAGGGCATAAAGCGTTACTAGGCCACTACGTACTGCCAGTAGATGCTGATAAAACGCTAGGCCTATAATGGCAGCTATTAACCAAGGCCTAAGCTTACTCCCGAGTCCAGGGTTGCTTACCAAAAGTGTAGCTGCTCCGACTGCCAGTGTGATTATGAGGCTGAATCGGATATGGTCGGGCTCTGTTGGCATTACTTTCGACTGGAGATACATAGCATTTATCTCCTCCATGTGTAGCAAGTAGTTTCCGGTGCTTAGCAAGGCGCTTACTACCGTCACTAATACCAAGAGAAGCCAGAGCCGCCTTACATGCTGTGTAGGGATTGGAGGAAGTAGCCAAAAGCCAAGAGGTAAAGCCAGAAAAGGCAGCTGCAATACCACATCGCGCTTATAATCGCTCAGGTTCGTTGTGTTTGTCAACAGGCCTGACCCGAGGTGAATCACATATACAAGGACGAAAGACAAGTAGGCTGCTGTATTTCTGCGCGTGTAGGCAGAGCGATGTAACAGGTAGCTGAGTAGGCCAGTCAGGAATACTCCTACAATTCCAATACTTGGTAAAATCCGGAAAAACGTGCTCGTGAAAAGCCCCGTGATAATGCAGGCGCAAAATATAGTGGCTGCTATTAGAAGCCTGGGTAAAGTCAGTAGTGAACTGAGTGAAGAAAGCATGCAAGCGAATACGGAATGTACAGGCCGCAGGCAAAGCTGACGACCTTAAAAGGCTTTTACTCTACAGTAGAGCTTTCATCTTTTGGCACAAGTTGCATCGATAAAAATGAAAACACCCCACCGATTCCGGAGAATCGATGGGGTGTTTTTCCTAATTAGTCGGGAAATCAGTCCTCAGACTTTGATTTCAACGTCTACGCCGCTCGGCAACTCCAGCTTCATCAGAGCATCTACCGTCTTCGAAGAAGTCGAGTAGATATCAACGAGTCGCTTGTAGGTGCAGAGCTGGAACTGCTCACGCGACTTCTTGTTCACGTGGGGCGAACGAAGTACGGTGAACTTCTCCTTGTCGGTTGGCAATGGGATAGGGCCGCTTACGATAGCGCCCGTAGCCTTCACCGCCTTCACAATCTTCTCCGACGATTTGTCAACCAAGTTGTGGTCGTAGGATTTGAGTTTAATGCGAATCTTCTGGTTCATGTCTTTTGAATGAAAGCGGTATTAGCGAATGGCGTTACCCTTTTGCTTGGCGATGATAGCTTCAGCAAGGTTGTTGGGAACCTGATCGTAGTGCGAGAAAGTCAGCGAAGCTGAAGCACGGCCCGAAGAGATAGTACGCAGCGTGGTTACGTAACCGAACAGTTCCGACAGCGGAACGTCAGCCTTAATCACGTTAGCACCACCTTTCGTGTCCATGCCTTTCATGATACCCCGACGACGGTTTAAGTCACCCGTTACCGAGCCGGTGTACTCATCAGGAGAAACTACTTCTACCGCCATGATTGGCTCGAGCAGTTTCGGACCAGCCTGACGGCCTGCCTCACGGAAACCACCGCGCGCTGCAAGTTCGAACGACAGAGCATCCGAGTCAACATCGTGGTAAGAACCGTAGTACAGGCGTACACGCATGCCTTCAATGGGGAAGCCAGCCAGAGGACCGTTCTTCATGGCTTCTTCGAAACCTTTCTGAACTGGTGCGATGAATTCGCGGGGGATAACACCACCGGTGATATCGTTTACGAACTCCAGACCTGGCTTCTCCGGATCGGTCAGTTTCGGACCGAGTTCGAATACGATGTCGCCGAACTTACCACGACCACCGGTCTGCTTCTTGTAAGTTTCGCGGTGCTCAACCGTCTTAGTCAGAATCTCCTTGTAGGCCACCATTGGGGCGCCCTGGTTGATTTCCACTTTGAACTCACGACGCATACGGTCGATGATGATTTCAAGGTGAAGCTCGCCCATACCTTTCAGTACGGTCTGGCCCGTCTCGGGGTCAGTCTGAACTACGAGGGTAGGATCTTCTTCAACGAGTTTGGCAATAGCCATACCCATTTTGTCAACGTCAGCCTGAGTTTTGGGCTCAATGGCGTAACCGATAACAGGCTCAGGGAACGACATCGACTCGAGTACGATGCGCGACTTTTCGTCGGTCAGCGTATCACCCGTCTTGATGTCCTTGAAACCAACACCTGCAGCAATATCACCCGCCTGGATTTTATCAATCGGGTTCTGCTTGTTGGAGTGCATCTGCATCAGGCGCGAGATACGCTCCTTCTTGCCGGTGCGGTTGTTGAACACGTACGAGCCAGCGTCGAGCACACCGCTGTAGCAGCGGAAGAAGCACAGACGGCCTACGAACGGGTCGGTGGCAATTTTGAATGCCAGCGCGGTAAAGGGCTCCGAGTTGTCAGGGTGACGCTCGATTTCCTCACCAGTGTCGGGGTTGGTACCGATGATAGCAGGCATGTCCAGTGGCGAAGGCAAGTAGGCCATTACGCCGTCCAGCATCGACTGTACACCTTTGTTTTTAAAGGCCGATCCGCACATTACGGGCGAGAACTTCATGTCGATAACCGCCTGGCGGATAACAACCATCATTTCATCGCGGGTGATGCTCTCTGGATCTTCGAAGAACTTCTCCAACAGACGGTCGTCATACTCAGCAACGCTTTCGATGAGCTTCTGACGCCACTCGGCTACGGTATCCACCAGATCCTCGGGAACCGGGATTTCGTGGTACGACTTGCCTTGGGTAGCATCATCCCATACGATAGCCTTGCCGGTCAGCAGATCGACAACACCTTTGAAGGTTTCTTCAGCACCGATTGGGATTTGTAGAGGCACTGGGTTTGCACCCAATTTGTCCTTAATCTCATTTACAGCCTTGAAGAAGTCAGCACCGGCGCGGTCCATCTTGTTGACGAAGCAGATGCGCGGCACTTTGTATTTGTCAGCCTGACGCCATACGGTCTCCGACTGCGGCTCAACGCCCGAAACGGCGCAGAACAGAGCAACGGCACCGTCCAGAACACGCAAGGAACGCTCCACCTCTACGGTGAAGTCTACGTGGCCGGGAGTATCAATCAGGTTGATTTTATATTGCTTGGTCTCCGAAGTCGGATCACCGTTAGCATCGGTAGGGTAGTTCCAGAAGGTAGTAGTAGCAGCCGACGTGATAGTGATACCACGCTCCTGCTCCTGCTCCATCCAGTCCATCGTGGCAGCACCTTCGTGCACTTCCCCGATTTTGTGGGTTTTTCCGGTGTAGTAGAGAATGCGCTCCGACGTCGTGGTCTTACCAGCGTCGATGTGCGCCATAATCCCGATGTTCCGGAGGTATTGCAGGTCTTTGTTAACAGCCATTGCTTTTTTTGTGACGTAGGGACTTCAGTAGTTGAGCTGGCAGAACGCGAAAATCTCTTTTCTCATTCCCGGAGCGCTCAACTTCTAAAGCCCCTGTCTGTCTTAATTAGAAGCGGAAGTGCGAGAAGGCCTTGTTGGCTTCTGCCATCCGGTGGGTGTCGTCTTTTTTCTTAACGGCAGCACCTTCACCTTTTGCAGCGGCAATGATTTCGCCAGCCAGCTTGTCTTTCATGGTTTTCTCACCACGACGACGAGCGTACTGGATCAACCACTTCGAACCTACAGCAATACGACGGTCGGGGCGAACTTCGGTAGGCACCTGGAAGGTAGCACCACCTACGCGGCGGCTCTTCACTTCTACAGTTGGCATTACGTTGTTCAGGGCCTTGCGCCACATCTCTACACCGCTCTCTTTGGTGCGCTGCTCTACTAGCTCGCAAGCATCGTAGAAAATGGTGTAGGCCAGGTTTTTCTTCCCGTCGTACATCATGTAGTTAACGAAACGGGTAACCAGCGTCTCCTTGAATTTAGGGTCGGGCAGGAGGATGCGCTTCTTTGGTTTTGACTTTCTCATGGGTATAGAAATGAGTGTTCGGTAGCGGGAAGTGGGATAAGAACCATGTGCTATCCAGCACTTCGCACTACCTCACTCGGTTTCAATTACTTTTTCTTGCCGGGTGCTGGTTTGCCGCCCTTACCAGCTGCTGCTGGCTGGCCTGGCTTCGGACGCTTAGCGCCATACTTCGAGCGACGCTGGGTACGACCGTTTACACCGGCAGTATCCAAAGCACCACGAATGATGTGGTAACGCACACCGGGAAGGTCTTTCACACGGCCACCACGGATCAGCACGATGCTGTGCTCCTGCAGGTTGTGGCCTTCACCCGGGATGTAGGCGTTAACTTCTTTGCCGTTGGTGAGACGCACGCGGGCAACTTTACGCATAGCCGAGTTCGGCTTCTTAGGCGTGGTGGTATACACACGGGTGCAAACGCCACGGCGCTGCGGGCACGAATCAAGGGCGGGCGACTTCGACTTCGTCGTCAGCTTCTCGCGGCCTTTTCGTACTAACTGGTTGATAGTAGGCATTTATGGAATGTTTTGTCAAGGAGGGTTCTCTCCCAAAAATTAGGCTTGCAAAGGTATAGAAGTTGGGGTGAAATAGCAAACGGGTTGAAATAGATAATTTTAGAGCAGCGAATACGGCATTTTGAAGCCACACTGGCCTAGGGAATGGTGGAGCTCAAGCGCCACTTCATTACGCTTACCCATCCATCTTCAACTCGCTCCTTCCCTAATGTGGAACTAAATATCGAACTCCGGCATCTTCCAGCGCCGCCCGATGAGCTTGCGCAGAGTCCGCTTCCAACCCGGCAGATTGCGGTAGGCCAGCTCCTGCTGATGCAAAGCTGGCAAGTTTAGCTTCTGGAGTTGGCGCAACAATTCCTGGTGTGAACTCTCGGCGTACTTGCTCACTACCTGCGTAATGACTGGCCTAGCGTCTTTCAGATTCCAATAGTGCCACAAGTAGTTTGGAACATCTGCAATTGGCCCTTCCGCGGCGAAGCGTAAGCTCCACGCCAGTTGCTCCATCATGTGCTTGTTGTACGCCGCGTAGAGCTGTTCAGCCAACGTCATAACTTGCTGTAATAGATATGCCTTATCACTGCGGAAAGCAATAATCCCGGAATTAAACAGCTCCGTATTGGGCGTCACGCGCAGTATGTGCCCTCCGCTAGGCCACTCTAAGCCCCCCAAATGTTTATATACTTTGCGGCTGAGTGTGTTCCCAATGGCTAAGCGACCCTCATTTTGATGCATGAAAAAATTACCTGCCTCAATCTGCGCAAAAAGTGGCCTAGGGTCTAGCCGCCAGATTGTATCGGTATCGAGGAAAAGCAGGTTGCCAGGATAGTGAGTAGCGGCATGCTCCAGTATTCCTATCTTCAGCAGATACACTTTGTTCACTGCACCGCGCCAAGTCTGCCATTGTTCAGGCTCAACCGCCGGATAGATTATGTCTTCCCGGTGGCCTAGCACTTGCTGAAAGGCCGCGGCATCATCGGTATAAATGAGTAGCCTGGTATCTGCTCGTCGAGGTGCTACCTCATCATAAGAAAGGATGCTGCAGAATGCTTCATTGCGAATATCGGCCAAGCCGTAAGCCAGATAAATCAGGTAGTTCATATCACGAAGGTAGAAGATGGAAATCGGTGTTACGACTGGCCTACGATAGAACATAAACAAGAAGCGGCTTCTACCAACCCGGTAAAAGCCGCTTCATGCGCTGGATTATTCTCCTTCTAGGCCTCTCCCATTTTTCCAAAACCCATCGGGTAACCTTGGGCATCTGGCTGCACTTTAATAGGTCCGTAAGCCTGTTCGTACTTCTCAATATTCTCCGACAAGGCCGCAACCAAACGCTTGGCGTGCTCGGGTGTAATCACAATACGCGCTTTCACCTTGGCTTTCGGGAGACCTGGCATCAGCCGGATAAAGTCTACCACAAACTCGCTGCTGCTGTGCGCTATCATCGCCAGGTTGGCGTACTGCCCTTCGGCTATTTCCTCCGATAGCTCAATGCTGATGGCATTTGGGTCCTGTGGCTGCTGTGGGGCGTTGGGGTCGGAAGGTTGGTTGGGCTGGTTCATTCGGACGATCTAAGTGTTAACTCCTACCAGCAATGAATCTAGTAGGCTGTTGAGTGACGTTCGTTTTATATCCCGCAATTAACAGAAAAAGCCGGTCGAATTGCTTCGACCGGCTTTTCCTGTTTACGCTATTTCAGAACTACTCCGATACGGACTCGCGACGCGAGGCCCGGGCGGGGCGCTTGGCAGGAGCAGCGGTTTCGTCGGCCTTCGCAGCTGCCTGAGCGGCTTCGAAGTCCTCTTTCGAGCCCACAATCTGACGCGTGTATTCGCGCAGACCGGTACCTGCCGGAATGAGGTGACCTACGATTACGTTCTCCTTCAGGCCCAGCAGTTCGTCGGCCTTGCCACGGATGGCAGCTTCCGACAGCACCTTGGTCGTCTCTTGGAAGGAAGCGGCCGAGATGAACGACTGCGTACCCAACGACGCTTGCGTGATACCCTGCAGCGTAGGACGAGATACGGATGGCTGAGCATCGCGTACTTCTACCAGTGCCAAGTCACGACGACGCAGGCTGGAGTTTTCATCGCGCAGGCGACGAGCACTCACAATCTGGCCAGGCTTCAAGTTGGTCGAGTCGCCGGCATTCGTTACCACCTTCATGTCGATGATGGTATCGTTTTCTTCCATGAACACGATTTTGTCGATAACCTGGTGCTCCAGGAAGGTCGTATCGCCGGCGTCGAGGATCACCACTTTCTGCATCATCTGGCGAACTACCACCTCGATGTGCTTGTCGTTGATCTTCACACCCTGCAAACGGTATACTTCCTGAATCTCGTTCACGAGGTACTCCTGCACCGCGCCAGGACCCTGAATGCTCAGGATATCGGACGGCGTTATAGCACCATCAGAAAGCGGCATACCGGCCCGGATGAAGTCGTTGTCCTGCACCAGAATGTGCTTGGACAGCGGCACCATGTACTTCTTCTTGACGCCGTCTTTCGACTCCACGAAGATCTCACGGTTACCACGCTTCACGGTACCGTAGGTTACCACACCGTCGATTTCAGCTACTACAGCTGGGTTCGAAGGGTTACGGGCTTCGAAGAGCTCCGTAACACGGGGCAGACCACCGGTAATGTCGCGGGTTTTGCCCACGGCACGCGGAATCTTGGCCAGAATTTGACCAGCCTTGATTTTCTCGCCGTTCTCAACGTTCAAGTGCGAACCTACCGGGATGTTGTAGCCCTTCGAGCCTTCCATGTCGCCCTTCTTGCCGGGGCGCACGATGATCGAGGGGTTCTGATCCTTGGCTTTCGATTCGATAATCACTTTCTCGCGGTGACCAGTCTGTTCGTCTGACTCCTCACGGTAAGTAATGCCTTCGGTGATGGCGTCATACTGAATGGTACCATCAAACTCGGCCAAAATAACGGCGTTGTAGGGGTCCCAGTTGTTCAGTTCAGCGCCTTTCTCTACCTCCTGGCCTTCTTCAACCAGCAGGAACGAGCCGTAAGGAACGTGGTTCGAGATGAACACCTTGCCAGTGCCTTTCTCCACGATACGAATCTCGCCCGAACGACCCATAACCACTTTCACCGGCTCGCCATCAGCGTTAGCGGTTTCTACAGTACGGATATCTTCGAACTCAACCACACCAGCGAACTTAGCACGGATGCTCGCTTCAACGGCAATGTTCGAGGCAGTACCACCTACGTGGAAGGTACGCAGGGTCAGCTGGGTGCCGGGTTCACCGATCGACTGAGCAGCAATTACGCCTACAGCCTCACCTTTCTGTACCATGCGGCCCGACGACAGGTTACGACCGTAGCAACGGGCGCAGATACCACGCTTCGATTCGCAAGTCAGTACCGAACGGATTTCCACCGATTCGATGCTAGTGTTGTCGATGCGACGCGTAATCTCTTCGGTGATTTCGTCACCAGCCGTCAGGATTACTTCGTCGGTCAGCGGATCAATGATATCGTGTACTGCTACACGACCTAGGATACGCTCAGCCAGCGGCTCCACGATGTCCTCGTTATCCTTCAGAGCGAAGGTTTCGATGCCACGGAGAGTACCACAGTCATTTTCGTTTACGATAACGTCCTGCGATACGTCAACCAGACGGCGCGTCAGGTAGCCGGCGTCAGCCGTCTTCAGAGCGGTATCGGCCAGACCCTTACGAGCACCGTGGGTTGAGATGAAGTACTCGATTACGTCTAGGCCTTCTTTGAAGTTAGACAGAATCGGGTTTTCGATAATCTCACCTACCGAGCCCTGCAGCGACTTCTGTGGCTTAGCCATCAGACCCCGCATACCGCCGAGCTGACGAATCTGCTCACGCGAGCCACGAGCACCGGAGTGCATCATCATGTAAATCGAGTTGAAGCCCTGGTTCTCCTTTTCGAGGCGGCCCATGAGGGTTTCAGTGATTTGGTTGTTGATGCGGGTCCAGATATCGATAACCTGGTTGTAACGCTCGTTGTCGGTAATCAGACCCATCTGGTAGTTCTGAGTAACGGCCTTCACGTCGTTCTGCGCTTGCAGAACCAGAGCATCTTTCTCTTTCGGAATCTGGATGTCGCCCAGACCCATCGACAGACCACCTTTGTAAGCCGACTGGAAGCCCAGCGTCTTGATGTCATCGAGGAACTGCGCCGTGCGAGCCATGCCCGTACGTTTGAATACCATCGAAATGATCTGCTGAAGCTTCTTCTTCGTCAGCAGCTCATCCACGAAACCTACTTCTTCTGGTACGAGCTGGTTGAACAGCACGCGGCCGGCAACCGTCTCGATGATCTTCGTTACGAGGTTATCCTCCTCATCACGAACCTTCGTGCGCACCTTAATATAGGCGTGCTTCGAAAGCTGACCTTCGTTGATAGCAATAACAACTTCTTCGTCGGAGTAGAAGATCCGGCCTTCGCCTTGAATGCTCTCCTCTTCAGTGCTGCGCTTGCCTTTGGTAACGTAGTACAGGCCTAGAACCATGTCCTGCGACGGTACCGCGATGGGCGCGCCGTTGGCAGGGTTCAGGATGTTGTGCGAGGCTAGCATCAGCATAGAGGCTTCCAGGATAGCGGCCGGTCCTAACGGAACGTGCACAGCCATCTGGTCACCGTCAAAGTCAGCGTTGAAGGCCGTACACACCAGTGGGTGCAGCTGGATAGCTTTACCCTCAATGAGGCGGGGCTGGAACGCCTGGATACCCAAGCGGTGCAGCGTAGGAGCACGGTTCAGGAGCACTGGGTGGCCTTTCAGCACATTTTCCAGGATGTCCCATACTACGGCGTCCTTGCGGTCAACGATTTTCTTAGCTGATTTAACCGTTTTCACGATACCGCGCTCGATGAGCTTACGGATGATGAACGGCTTGAACAGCTCAGCTGCCATGTTTTTGGGCAGACCGCACTCGTGCAGTTTCAGCTCGGGGCCTACTACAATAACCGAACGGCCAGAGTAGTCAACACGCTTACCGAGCAGGTTCTGACGGAAGCGGCCCTGCTTGCCTTTCAGCATGTCAGACAGCGACTTCAGTGCACGGTTACCTTCAGCACGCACGGCGTTAACCTTACGTGAGTTGTCGAAGAGCGAATCCACAGCTTCCTGCAGCATGCGCTTCTCGTTCCGCAGAATCACTTCAGGTGCCTTGATCTCGATCAGGCGCTTGAGGCGGTTGTTACGGATGATAACGCGACGGTACAGGTCGTTCAAGTCGGAAGTAGCGAAACGGCCACCATCCAGCGGAACGAGCGGACGCAATTCCGGGGGAATAACTGGCACCATGCGGATTACCATCCACTCAGGCTTGTTCTCCACGCGGGTTGCAGCGTCGCGGAAAGCTTCCACTACGCGCAGACGCTTCAAGGCCTCAGCCTTACGCTGCTGCGAAGTCTCGTGCGCAGCAGAGTCACGCAGCGAGTACGACAGCTCGTCGAGGTTGATGCGCTCCAGCAACAGCTGCAGAGCATCAGCACCCATGCGGGCAATGAATTTATTCGGGTCCTCGTTTGGCAGCATCTGGTTCTCACGGGGGAGCTTGTCGATGATGTCGAGGTATTCGTCCTCGGTGAGGAAGTCGAGCTGCTGCACGCCTTCTTCGCCCAGTACACCCGGCTGCACTACTACGTAGCGCTCATAGTAAATAATCTGATCAAGCTTCTTGGTAGGCAGGCCTAGCAGATAGCCGATCTTATTGGGCAGGGACTTGAAGTACCAGATATGCGCAACGGGCACCACCAGTTCGATGTGGCCCATCCGCTCCCGACGTACTTTCTTCTCGGTCACCTCTACGCCGCAACGATCGCAGATGATGCCTTTGTACCGAATGCGCTTGTATTTACCGCAGTGGCATTCCCAGTCCTTCACAGGACCGAAAATCCGCTCGCAGAACAAGCCACCCATTTCGGGCTTGTAGGTCCGGTAGTTGATCGTCTCAGGCTTTACAACTTCACCGTTCGACCGCTCCAGAATGGATTCGGGCGAGGCCAGCGAAATGGTAACTTTCGAGAAGTCCTGTACCAGTTTTTTGTTTTTTGCAAACGCCATGTAGAGTAGCTGTTGTTAGCTGGTGGCTTTTATCTGTCCGTTGGTTCCGCCAGTCTTAAGAGTGGTCGGAAAGAACGTAACAGTTCGACTCTGCGAAAAGTGCTCTGCGGGTCGGATAGGTACGCCGCGCAGTAGTTTTCCGCCAGGTCTAGTAATCGAATGATTCAGAACCTGAATCAAGTTGCGGCCAACTTCTTCTAGGCCTATGTGTCGTTCTGACCATATCTCGGAACGACGCCAGCAAATGTTGTTATCGGTTTCCCGAACCGCGGGTGTTCTAATTATAGAGGACTTGAAAAGTGGCTGCCGATACTTGCGCATCAGCAGCCACTACTTTCAAACCTTAGTCAAGCGTGATTTCCAAGGCCAGACCGCGCAACTCGTGGATGAGTACGTTGAATGACTCGGGGATATTCGGCTTGGGCAGTACGTCGCCTTTTACAATGGCTTCGTACGCTTTGGCACGGCCTACCACGTCATCCGACTTAACCGTTAGGATTTCCTGGAGGACGTTGGAAGCACCGAAGGCCTCAAGAGCCCACACTTCCATCTCACCGAAGCGCTGACCACCAAACTGGGCTTTACCACCAAGCGGCTGCTGGGTGATGAGCGAGTACGGTCCGATTGAACGGGCGTGCATCTTGTCATCAACCAAGTGGCCTAGCTTCAGCATGTAAATCACACCAACAGTTACAGGCTGATCGAAACGCTGACCAGTCAGACCGTCGTGTAGGTAAGCACGACCGAATGTTGGTAGGCCAGCTTCCGTCAGCTCCTTCGATACCTCCTCTTCGGTAGCACCGTCGAAAATCGGGGTAGCATAGGTACGGCCCAGTTTGAGACCAGCCCAGCCCAGTACCGTCTCATAGATCTGACCGATGTTCATCCGGCTTGGTACACCAAGCGGGTTGAGCACGATGTCCATCGGAGTACCGTCGGGCAGGAAAGGCATATCCTCATCGCGCACGATGCGGGCTACTACACCTTTGTTACCGTGACGGCCTGCCATTTTATCACCCACCTTCAGCTTGCGCTTCTTGGCGATATATACTTTGGCCAGCTGTACGATACCAGCGGGGAGTTCGTCACCAACTTCCAGCGTGAACCGGTCGCGCTTGAAGCGGGCCGTGATAGTGTTGCGCTTCTTGGCGTAGTTCTTCACTAGGCTCAGCACCATCCCGTTCACCCGGGCGTCGGCTGTCCAGCCTTCCAGCACGAGGTCTTTGAACATGTTCACCTCCTCAGGTACGGCATAGTTGCTCTCGTCCTTATAAGGGTTCTTTTCGGGGAACAACGCTTCCGTGATGTTCTTCTTCCCGAATTTCACACCCTTGGTCAGGATTTCGTCGCCAAACTTATGCTTGATACCCTGCGAAGTTTTGCCTTCCAGCAGTTGGATCAGCTTTTCGATCATCACGGTTTTGATACCACGAAGCTCTTTCGCATAAGAATCCTTTAGCTCTTCTACTTCCTTCTTCGACTTAGCCCGTAGGTTTTTGTCTTTCTTCGGACGCGAGAACAGCTTAGTACCGATAACAACACCCTGTAATGATGGCGGCGCCTTAAGTGAGGCATCCTTCACATCGCCGGCTTTGTCACCGAAAATGGCGCGGAGCAGCTTCTCTTCCGGAGTTGGGTCGGTCTCGCCTTTTGGCGTGATCTTACCAATCAGAATGTCACCTTCCTTCACCTCAGCTCCCAGACGGATGATACCGTTGTCGTCGAGGTTACGCACGGCTTCTTCGCTCACGTTCGGAATTTCCGAGGTCAGCTCTTCTTCGCCACGCTTGGTCTCACGTACTTCCAGTTCAAACTCTTCTATGTGAATCGAAGTGAAGATGTCGTCGCGAACTACTTTCTCCGAGATTACGATAGCATCCTCGAAGTTGTAGCCCTGCCACGGCATGAACGCCACCTGCATGTTCCGGCCCAGGGCCAGCTCACCTTTGTTGGTGCCATAGCCTTCGCATAGAACCTGGCCCTTCACTACTCGCTCACCATTCTTAACGAGTGGCGTCAGGTTGATGCAGGTGTCCTGGTTAGTACGACGGAACTTGATCAGATCATAAGAAATCTTCTCCGCGTCGAAGCTTACGAGCACGTCATCTTCCGTCAGGTCGTATTTCACGACGATGCGGTTAGCGTCCACGTAGTCAATCACGCCGTCACCTTCTGCTACTACAAGAGTACGCGAGTCAGTAGCTACACGACCTTCTAGGCCAGTACCTACAATAGGCGCCTCAGCTTTCAAAAGCGGAACTGCCTGACGTTGCATGTTCGAACCCATCAGGGCACGGTTAGCATCGTCGTGCTCCAGGAACGGAATCAGCGAAGCAGCCACCGACACAATCTGGTTCGGGGCTACGTCCATGTAGCTGTATTCATCCGGACCTACAACCGGGAAGTCACCTTCGAAACGACCTTTCACCAGTTCGTTGATGAAGTTACCTTCATCATCAATGCGGGCGTTGGCCTGTGCGATGTGGTGAGTGTCTTCTTCCTCAGCCGTCAGGTATTTCACGTGCTCAGTGGTATCCACTTTGCCGTTCTCTACCGTACGGTATGGCGTCTCAATGAAGCCCATTGAGTTCACACGGGCATGCACGCAAAGCGACGAAATCAGACCGATGTTTGGTCCTTCCGGCGTTTCGATGGTGCAAAGACGACCGTAGTGCGTGTAATGAACGTCACGTACTTCGAAACCAGCGCGCTCACGCGACAGACCTCCTGGCCCCAGTGCCGATACGCGACGCTTATGCGTCACCTCAGCCAGCGGGTTGGTCTGGTCCATGAACTGCGACAACTGGTTCGTACCGAAGAACGAGTTGATTACCGACGAAAGCGTACGGGCATTGATCAGGTCAACTGGCTTGAAGTCCTCGTTGTCGCGCACGTTCATGCGCTCCTTGATAGTACGCGCCATACGGGCCAGACCTACGCCAAACTGGGCATATAGCTGCTCCCCTACCGTGCGCACACGACGGTTGCTCAAGTGGTCAATGTCATCGACAATGGCCTTCGAGTTGATCAGACCGATTAGGTATTTCACGATGAGAACAATGTCCTCATTAGTCAGAACGCGGGCGTCCCAACCAGTATCGATACCCAGCTTTTTATTGATACGGTAGCGGCCTACGTCACCAAGGTCGTAGCGCTTATCCGAGAAGAATAGCTTTTGGATAATGTCGCGGGCCGTCTCTTCGTCAGGAGCTTCTGTATTCCGAAGCTGACGATAGATTTGCTCCACGGCCTCTTTCTCCGAGTTAGAGTTGTCCTTCTGCAGCGTGTTGTAAATGATTGCGTAGTCAGCAATGTTTACGTTCTCGCGGTGCAGAATTACCGACTTGGCCCCGGCATTCAGGATCACGTCGATGTCCTCCTCCTCAATTGTAGAGTCGCGCTCTAATAGAACTTCGTTCCGGTCAATAGATACTACTTCACCGGTATCCTCGTCCACAAAGTCTTCTGTCCACGTACGAAGTACCCGAGCAGCCAGCTTACGGCCTACTGCTTTCTTCAGATTCTTCTTATCAGCCTTTACTTCCTCCGATAAACCGAACAGATCCAGTATGTCTTTGTCAGTACCATAACCGATAGCGCGAAGCAGCGTAGTAACCGGGAATTTCTTCTTGCGGTCAATGTAGGCGTACATCACGTTGTTCACGTCCGTGGCAAATTCAATCCACGAGCCTTTGAACGGAATAATACGAGCCGAATACAGCTTAGTACCGTTCGTGTGCTTGCTCTGAGCAAAGAATACACCCGGCGAACGGTGCAACTGCGACACGATAACGCGCTCAGCACCGTTGATAACAAACGAGCCCTTCTCGGTCATGTAGGGAATATTTCCCAAGAACACTTCCTGCTCAATCGTTTCGAAATCTTCGTTGTCCGAGTCATTGCAGACCAGACGCAACTTAGCTTTCAGTGGTACCGAATACGTCAGTCCCCGGTCGATGCACTCGTCTACAGAGTACTTCGGAGGGTCAACGTGATAGTCGAGAAAGGTTAGCACGAAGTTCTCGCGCGAGTCCGAAATCGGAAAGTTCTCGGCAAATACTTTGAACAGACCCTCATCGGTACGGTTCTCGGCAGCCGTTTCCAACTGGAAGAAATCCATGAACGAGCGAACCTGCACGTCCAGGAAATCCGGGTACTCAATAACCTTTTTAATCTTGGCGAAGTTGATCCGCTCGTCAGCCGCCTGCAATTTTTGCAGACCTGTTGCTTTCGGTGTAGCCAATGTATGTGGGGTTAGGAAATGGATACAGAGAGAATCCATAACAGGGTAGATGCAGAGCCGCTACCTTGAAAAATATTTGGAAGTATTGGGCGCACGAAAGCGCAAAGCAGAACCTTGCGCTTCTGGCGTCCGTAGGCACGAAAAGCCGCAAAGCGGCGTGCAAACGAACTTCCGACTAGTTTGTTGCCTACAAACAGGAAAAGACCTGGCTTAGTTGCCAGGCCTCTCCTTATTTGCTGGTTTTAAGAGCAGGCAGCAGAAATTACTTAACTTCTACTTCAGCGCCGGCTTCTTCCAGTTGCTTTTTCAGCGACTCAGCTTCGTCTTTGGCAACACCTTCTTTCAGGGCCTTAGGAGCACCGTCAACCAGCTCTTTGGCTTCTTTCAGGCCAAGACCGGTCAGGTCTTTTACCAATTTCACAACAGCCAGTTTCTGACCACCAGCAGCCTTCAGGATCACGTCGAACGTGGTTTTTTCCTCAGGAGCATCAGCAGCAGCAGCGCCACCGCCAGCCATCATTACCGGAGCAGCAGCAGCAGGCTCAATGCCATACTCGTCTTTCAGGATAGTAGCCAGTTCGTTTACTTCTTTTACCGTCAGGCTAACGAGCTGCTCGGCGAATGCTTTCAAATCTGCCATTTCTGTAGATTGTTAAAAAGGGGGTTGTTGAAGGAAATTGAATTTGAAAAAGATGAGCAGCGGTTAGCCTGCAACCTCTTCTTTTTCGGAAAGCGTTTTGAGGATACCAGCCAGTTTGGTACCGCCGCTCGACAGAGCAGAGATAACATTTTTGGCAGGCGACTGAAGCAGACCGATAACTTCACCGATGAGCTCATTCTTGCCTTTCAGCGTGCTGAGGCTGCTGAGCTGGTTAGCACCGATGTAGATGCCAGCATCTACATAAGCACCTTTCAGTGCAGGGCGGGGTTCTACGTTCTTACCGTAGTTCTGCGCCTTGTAGAAGTCTTGCAACAGTTTTGCCGGAGCATTACCTGACTCTTTTGAGAACAGGATACCCGACTGGCCTACAAGAGCAGCATCCATCTCCGAAGTGTCGGTACCGAGGGTATCAAGTGCCTTACGGATGAACGTATTCTTGTAAACTTTGAACTCCATGCCGCGGTTGAAGCACAGGCGACGGAATTCGTTGATTTTCGCCACCGACATTCCCGAAGCATCGGCAATGTAGAACGCGTTGTGCGATTGGAACTTCTCGCTCAACTCGTCGACGAGGGCTTGTTTGTCTTCCCGGATCATATCGTCGTGTTGATTAAAATTATGCGGAAGTTACCGACGTGTCAACCGGAACGGCAGGCGACATCGTGCTCGACAACGTGATGCTCTTGATGTACGTGCCTTTAGCAGAAGAAGGCTTCAGACGAATCAGCGTCTGAATTACTTCAATAGCGTTTTCAGCAAGCTTCTGATCATCGAACGACACTTTGCCAACTGAACAGTGAATGATACCAGTCTTGTCAACTTTGAAGTCGATTTTACCAGCTTTCACTTCTTGAACAGCTTTAGCTACATCGGTTGTTACCGTACCCGACTTAGGGTTAGGCATCAAACCACGTGGGCCAAGTACACGACCCAGACGACCAACTTTAGCCATTACTGATGGCATAGTGATGATTACGTCAATGTCAGTCCAACCCTTTTCGATCTTGGCGATATAGTCATCCAGACCAACGAAATCAGCACCTGCTGCAGTAGCTTCGGCTTCTTTGTCAGCGGTAACCAAGGCCAGAACACGAACGGTTTTGCCAGTGCCATGGGGCAGCGTTGCTACGCCACGAACCATTTGGTCAGCTTTACGGGGATCCACGCCTAAACGAACGTCGATATCTACAGAAGCATCAAATTTGGTATAGGTAATATCCTTTACCACTTTGGCAGCTTCTACCAGATTCCGAACTTCGGTTAGGTCATGCTTGGCAAGGGCTTCCTTGCGCTTTTTGCTTACTTGTGCCATGTCTTACTCCGTCGTTAAATTATTCAGCGAAAGGAGAAGTGCCTGACACAGTGATGCCCATGCTACGAGCCGTACCGGCTACCTGCAGCATTGCCGACTCCACTTTGAAAGCATTCAGGTCTGGCATCTTCGTCTCAGCGATGGTGCGTACCTGGTCCCATGACACAGAACCAACCTTGTTACGGTTAGGCTCTTTTGAACCGCTCTGAAGCTTAGCAGCCTCCATTAGGAGAACTGGCACCGGAGGAGTTTTTACAACGAAGTCGAATGACTTGTCGGTGTACATGGTGATGAGTACAGGACAAACTTGGCCGGCCTTATCTTGGGTGCGAGCATTGAACTGCTTGCAAAATTCCATGATGTTAAGGCCTTTGCTACCAAGTGCAGGTCCAACCGGCGGCGCGGGGTTCGCGGCGCCTCCCTTTATCTGAAGCTTCAGATAACCTCTAATTTCCTTGGCCATTGAATTTGAAAGGCTTCGGACCCTGCATCGTAACACGCAGCATCCTCAGTTTTTGATTGCTCCTAGTGGAAGCACCGCCAATCCGGAGCGGATAACTGGCGACGTTGCTTGCGCAAAATTTAGATTTAAAGCTTAGCACTCAGAGTCAGAAGATTCTAAGTGCTAAGCTTCACGCTCTATCTTCAGCTTATGATTCTTTTTCGACCTGCGTGTAGCTGAGCTCCATTGGAGTACTACGGCCAAATATTTTTACGATAACGTTGAGTTTTTTACGCTCTTCGAAAACCTCTGAAACTGTACCCGACATACCGGCGAAACCGCCATCTACAATCTTTACCAGTTCGTTTACTACGAAAGGAGTTTCGAGAGTAGCTGTTTGTTCTTCTGCTTCGTCCACGATACCGAGTATTCGGTTCACTTCTGAAATATGCAGTGGAACAGGCTTAGTATTCTGATTGGCCGCCTTGCCTTCTTTATCACTCAGGAAACCGATTACACCAGGTGTGCTAGTGATAATGTGGTCTACTTCTCCGTGGGTCAGATCAGCATGGATGATGATGTAGCCAGGATACAGGTTCCGTTCGCGTACACGCTTCTTGCCGTTGCGCATTTCGAACACCTTCTCTACCGGAATCAGTACCTGAGGCACTAAATCAGAAAGACCATGACGGCCGATTTCTGTTTCCAAGTAAGTTTTGGCTTTCTTCTCTTGTCCGCTAACTGAGCGGACTACATACCACTTTAATTCGCCCATTGTCGTCGTGTATTCTGCCGCTTACCGGAACGAAGTATAAAACGCCTCTAGGCTTTTGCTGAACGCCACATCCATAACGCCAACTACCGCAGCAAACAGAAGAGACCCTAGTAATACTAGGCCAGCACTCTTTTGCAGTTCTTCAAGAGAAGGCCACGTTACTTTGTAACGCATCTCCTCAGAGGTCTCGCGGAAATAGTTTGTCAGCTTACTCATGATGCGGCACCGGTTAGGCTTGGTAGGTGCGGCTGCACTGGCAGCCTTATTTATGGCACGGGCGGAGAGATTCGAACTCCCATCAAAGGTTTTGGAGACCTCTATTCTACCCTTGAACTACGCCCGTGTATGCGTCCCTACCCGTCAAGGTGCTGGATTGGGACTGCAAATGTACTGAAGTGTTTAGACAAAACAAATCCGCCCCCGAAAAATATCGAGGGCGGATTGTCTTATTCTAGCAGAAACTAGTCGAGGATTTCAGTAACCTGACCAGCACCTACGGTACGGCCACCTTCGCGGATAGCGAAACGCAGACCTTTCTCCATAGCTACCGAGTTGATCAACTCAACCGAGATAGTTACGTTGTCGCCAGGCATTACCATTTCCACGCCTTCGCCCAGCGAGATGATGCCGGTTACGTCGGTGGTGCGGAAATAGAACTGGGGACGGTAGTTGTTGAAGAACGGCGTGTGACGGCCACCTTCTTCTTTCGACAGCACGTACACCTCAGCTTTGAACTTCTGGTGAGGCTTAACTGAACCCGGCTTGCAAATAACCATACCACGACGGATGGCTTCTTTTTCAATACCGCGGAGCAGAAGACCTACGTTGTCGCCAGCTTCACCACGGTCAAGGATTTTGCGGAACATCTCAACACCAGTTACGGTCGACTTGAGGTTCTCAGCACCCATACCGAGGATTTCTACTTGCTCACCCGAGTTGATGATACCACGCTCGATACGGCCGGTAGCAACCGTTCCACGACCCGTGATAGAGAACACGTCCTCTACTGGCATCAGGAAGGGCAGGTCAGTCAGACGAGCAGGAATTGGAATATAGCTATCAACTGCAGCCATCAGCTCCTCAATCTTGGGAACCCAGTTAGCGTCGCCGTTCAAGCCACCCAAAGCCGAGCCTTGGATAACTGGAATGTTGTCGCCGTCGAAGTCGTAGAACGAGAGCAGCTCACGGATTTCCATTTCCACCAGCTCGAGCAGCTCGGGATCATCCACCATGTCCACTTTGTTCATGAACACTACTAGCTGAGGTACACCTACCTGACGAGCGAGCAGGATGTGCTCACGAGTCTGGGGCATTGGACCGTCGGTAGCAGCAACCACGAGGATAGCGCCGTCCATCTGGGCAGCACCCGTCACCATGTTCTTCACATAGTCAGCGTGACCAGGGCAGTCAACGTGAGCGTAGTGACGGTTTTCGGTAGCGTACTCAACGTGCGAGGTGTTGATCGTGATACCACGCTCTTTTTCTTCGGGAGCGTTGTCGATCGACGAGAAGTCACGCTTAGCGGCCAGACCTTTGTTCGCCAGAACCATGGTGATTGCAGCGGTCAGGGTGGTTTTGCCGTGGTCGACGTGCCCGATCGTACCGATGTTCACGTGCGGCTTGGAACGATCAAAATTTTCTTTGGCCATTGTAACAGAGATTAAGAGACTTTGAAGTAAAGAGGGGGAAAAACGTAATGTGGCTATACTGCAAGAAAGCGAAACGCAGCTCCGTTTAGTGAGGACTGCACGTCGCTTTACTTGTCTGACAGATCCAACCGAATAGTCTAGCTATTCCGTTGGTGTTCGTAATTCTGAGCCATTTATGGGATTTGAACCCATGACCTCTTCCTTACCAAGGAAGTGCTCTACCACTGAGCTAAAACGGCTTATGCTTTGAATTTAGGCAAAGATACGCCAGCGAAAGATATTTATCCCGGATGGACAATCTAACACCAGTGAAACCTTACACTGAGCGGGAGACGAGGTTCGAACCCGCGACCTGCAGCTTGGAAGGCTGCCGCTCTACCAACTGAGCTACTCCCGCGTAACTGAACCAACAAAAACAATCTGCAAGCCATACGTCTTGCCCGCCGTTTTCTATTCGTTCATATGCTGTGGGGGCGAAAGGACTCGAACCTTTGAACCCGAAGGAGGTGAGTTACAGTCACCCGCAATTGCCGCTATGCGACGCCCCCAGTTTATGTATTCCTCTGCCTGTTGCAAAGAAACCCTCCGATCATTCCAGTGGCATAGGCCGTTCGGGTTGTGATTGGAGCTGCAAAATTAGGGGCTTTATGATGTAAGTCAAGCCTTCCGGCAAAAAGGTTTCTACTTTTTTCTTCATTGCCTTGATGCACAAACCGCATTTTGCACTACAAACAGCTGATTATCTATGAAAAGCAAGCCCTAGGCCTCCCTAACTTCACCACGAAAAAAAATCTAGTTTACTGAATTAAGCTATAGATTGAAGTCAGTCGCTCGTCCTTTTCCTTTGCTCTAATGTCTTGCAGGGTCGTTTTCAGGACTGGCATACTCCCTACTAATTCGTTCAACCCTTTGTAGGCCCCCAAGCGCACGTAGTACATAGGATGGGTACGTGCCAGCGTTTCGAGCCGTTGTATTCCTTTTTCCCGCTCAATGGGCGGCATCCGCTGCATAAGGGTGCCAAAGTTTTCTAATAAGGTGTACAACACTTCGCTTGGGGCATCTTTGCTCTTATTTAGGAACCATTGGTACTGATCAGCAGTGCCATTGAGCGCGTAATAATTGGAGAGAGCCGTTAGCAGTGCCGCATTCTTGGTATCCTGAAGGGCATTGATATACTCGCGAGTTGCTACAGTAGGGGCTTTTGCCAAGGCGTCTACTGCAGCTCCAACTACCAGATAAGAACTATCTCGCAGCGCCGCAGAATACACTTCATTGAAATCTTCATTTGGGAAGGAAGCCAAAGTGCCAATTGCCGTAGCCCGAACAACTCCTTTTTTCTCATTCAGAGCTACTCGCTGAATTTCCTTGCGAATGGCGTTGCCTTCAGAGCCTTTGTACCGGCGTAGGCCCTCCAGAGCAGCTTGCCGGATAGCCCAGAAGTTATCAGTCAGAGCATTTCGGAATAGTGCGCTTACACCCAAGTCAGCTGTTTTGCTGCGTAGGCCATCTATGGCTTCGTATTTCTGCAAATAGTTGCGGGCATGATAATACTGGTAAACCAGTTCTTCTTGGGTACGCTCTTCGTCTATCTGGGCCAACAGAATACCATCACTATCAAACTTCACCAAGCTAGGCCTCTGCATAGCAGGCAGACGAAATGTTTGGTCGGCCTTCGTTACTACTATACGGTGGTCGGTGGGCTGGTTGTTAGCCCAAGTAGTAACGGTGACTGGCAGGCGAAACACGGGCTGGAACAACGTGTCTTGGACTTGTTGTACCCGTAGAGCGACCTGGCCGTTGTCGTAGCTATGGGTGACGCGCAACTCTGGGTGGCCGCGCTGCATAAACCACTGGTCGAAAAACCACATGAGGTCTTCGCCAGTGACCTCCTCAAAAGCCAGACGCAGCTTAGCTATTTCAGAAGCCGAAAACTTGTTTTGCGTCAGGTAGCGATTAAGCGCCGCGAAGAAGGCTTCATCGCCAACTTGATTGCGCAGCATATGCAGCACTCGCCCTCCTTTATCGTAGGAGTGACGGTCAAACATATCCTCCCTATTGGCATAGCGGTACCGAATTAGTGGCTCACGCTTAGTTTGGGCCTCCTGCAAGTAATTGCGGAGTTTGGTTTGTTGCACTAGGCCAGCTGCATCGGCACCATACTTTTGCTCAGCCCAGAGAAGTTCTGAATAGTCAGCAAACGACTCGTTCAAGGGCAGGTTAGACCATGACTCCGAGGTGACATAGTCGCCAAACCACTGGTGGAACAGCTCGTGAGCAATTACGGCTTCTGTTTCGTAGGTGACATCAGGCAGCTCGCGGTTAGTAAACTGCACCAATTGTTCCTGAATTGTAGTTGCAGAGGTATTTTCCATGGCCCCCGACACGAAGTCGTGCACGGCCACCTGCGAGTACTTTTCCCAAGGAAAATCAACTCCAAGCTTCTTGGAGAAGAAGTCCATCATGGCGGGTGTATTGCCAAAAATCTGCTTGGCTGTGTGCTGATATGACGGATCGACGTAGTAATTGACCGTTTTATTCCGCCAAGTGTCGGCAACCACGGCAAAGTCGCCGGCGGCTAGCATGGTTAGGTAGGGCGCAGCTGGCAAGATTTGCTTCCAAACATCGGTGCGAGTTCCATCCGGATTCCGCTGGGAAGAAGTCAGTAGGCCATTAGAAAGGGTCTTTAGGCCACTTTCTACCGTGATACTGATTTCCTGCGTCATCCGCTGGTTGGGCTTGTCAATAGTTGGAAACCAACACGAACTAGCTTCCGATTCTCCTTGTGTCCAGACTTGCCGGGGTTTGGTCTTATCGGTACCGAGCGGGTTAATGAAGTATAGCCCTTTGTCGCCGGTGATGGCCTCGCTGCCACCAGTAGAGGGCAACTCATTAGGCTTTGCTATGTACTGAATGCGGACTTGGTAAAGCTCCGTGCGGGTGTAAGACCGATCTAGGGCGATGTTCAGACGCTTTTTATCGTAGCTAAATTTAAGGTCTTTGCCCTTTTTGGAGGGGCCGTTTACCAGCTCCACGCTCTTTATGTCAAAGCCTTTCGCATCGAGCGTTAACTGTGACTGAGGATAGAAGTGAGGCCTTACAGTGAGGGTAGCAGTTCCTAGCAGCCACTGCTTGGCCCAATCGAAGCGAACATCCAGCTTGGTATCCAGCAGATCATGAACGATGGCAGCAGCCGGTTGCACAGGATTGGTAGGAGGCAACCAGTTAGGAACGGGTAGCTGAGCGGGTATCGAAGATGGAGCTGCCTGGGCAGGAGCGACTGTTTTTTTGCGGGCTGCTGGTTTGGCAGTAGCTGCGCCCGACGGCTTAACCGTTTGAGCCGGAGCCATTACATAACAGGTCAGAATCAGGCTGAGAGCACCGAGGACCGGATATTTCATGTAGGAAATCAATAGGGGATTGAAGGGTCAAGTTCCGAATTTATTTCAGATTTGACCTATCTTTAAGCCCTTTTCCGCCCCACCCTGCCCTCTCTCCCATGCTACAGGTACGTACTGGTCCCGATCAACTCTGGGACATCGATTACCGCTCCGGCGGACCTATTACCGTGAATGGCCAAGCCTTTGAGTGGGACCTGGCTGCTTTGGGAGATGGTTGTTATCATATCCTGTACGCGGGAAAATCGTTTGCCGCAGAGCTGCTCTCCGTGGAATACCAGACCAAAACGCTGGTGCTAAAACTGAACGGGCAACGCATGGAGCTGCAGGCCAAAGATCGGTTTGATCTGCTGCTCGATAAGTTGGGCATGAGCAATACGGCGGCCAGCAAAGTCAATGAGTTAAAAGCCCCTATGCCTGGCCTTATCGTTGATATCCGCGTAAGCCAAGGACAAGTTGTGCAGAAAGGAGACCCATTGCTGGTACTGGAAGCTATGAAGATGGAGAACATCCTGAAAGCGCCCGGTGAAGGCACCATTTCCGCCATCAAGGTAAATCTGCGCGACAACGTAACGAAGGGCCAAGTACTGATTCAGTTCAGCTAGGCCACTTTTTGCAGACACAGGTATCCGGTACCTTTGCCTCCTGGGCAGGTAGTGGCCTACGAACAGCTTTCAATACTGCGTTTAACGCTTAACCCCATTTGTTTTGAAGTACAAACGAATCCTGCTAAAGTTGAGCGGCGAAGCTCTCATGGGCCAGCAACAGTACGGTATCGATGCCGTCCGACTGATGCAGTACGCGGAGGAAATTAAGACAGCAGCGGCTACTGGTACCCAAATAGCGGTAGTCATTGGTGGCGGCAATATTTTCCGGGGCGTACAGGCGGAAGCGTTTGGCCTAGACCGCGTACAGGGTGACTATATGGGCATGCTGGCCACGGTCATCAACTCAATGGCCTTGCAAAGTGCGCTCGAAAAGCTGAACGTAAACACACGTCTGCTTTCCGGAGTAACTATCCAGCGAGTATGCGAGCCATACATTCGGCGGAGAGCGTTACGCCATCTGGAGAAGGGCCGTGTGGTGATTTTTGGCGCCGGCATCGGTTCACCGTACTTCACTACCGATTCGGCTGCTTCGCTGCGGGCCATCGAGATTGAGGCCGATGTAGTGCTAAAGGGCACCCGGGTTGATGGCATTTATACCGCCGACCCCGAGAAGGACCCGTCGGCAGTGCGCTATCCGGAAATTACGTTTGATGAGGTAATGGAAAAGAACCTCAACGTAATGGACATGACGGCTTTCACTCTTTGCAAGGAGAATAATCTGCCCATCATTGTATTCGACATGAACAAGGAAGGCAATCTGCAGCGCCTCATTGAGGGCGAAACTGTGGGCACTCTCGTGACGATGAGCAGCTCAACAGCTGCGGCGTTAGAAGCTAAGCATAGTGGCCTACAGCCCGTCAGCAAAGAGACTCCTGGCGAGCAGATATAAACATCTTCTGGCAGGCTGATGCATCATAATTAGTTTCTTGATCAGCCTGTCTTACCAAGCTTTCAACACTCAACTTTCAACACTTAACCTTTCAGAAGTGGACGAAGAAATTAAGTTTTATCTGGACGAGGCGGAAGAATCGATGGGCAAGGCCCTGCAGCACACTGGTGTGGAGCTGACGCGCATCCGGGCAGGCAAGGCTTCACCAGCTATGCTCGATTCCTTGCGTGTAGATTACTATGGCACGCCTACTCCTGTAGCGCAGGTGGCCAACGTATCGGCGCCAGATGCCCGTACGCTGTTCATCAAGCCGTGGGAGAAAAACATGATCAGCGAGATTGCCAAGGCCATTAAAAACAGTGACCTAGGCCTCAATCCGCAATCAGATGCCGAAGGCGTACGCCTGAATATTCCGGCCATGACTGAGGAACGCCGCCGCGAACTAGTAAAGCAAGCGAAAGTGGAATCAGAAGGCGGTAAAGTTCGCATTCGTGGTATCCGCAAGGATGTGAATGAGGCCTTACGCAAACTCCTGAAGGAAGGTGCTTCTGAGGATGCCATCAAAGATGCTGAAGCGAAAGTGCAGAAGGCAACAGATTCCTACATCATCAAAGTAGATGACTTGCTAAGCAAGAAGGAATCAGAAATCATGACCATCTGATTTCGACTGAACTACAACAAAAAGCCCGCTCAGTATACTGAGCGGGCTTTTTGTTGTAATAAGCATTTCGCTAGGCCTATTGCCAGTATCCAGCAAGTTCAATTTTTGCCTCAACAGCCTCCGGAACCAAGTAGCGGATAGACTTGTGAGCCCGTACGCAGTCCCGAATAAACGTAGCGGATATATCTAGCAGTGGCGCATCTACCACTTTTACACCAGGATGTGCGTTCACGGCAGTAGCGTCAACTCCTGGCCTCGGATACACATAGACTTCGTTTTCAGCCAAGATGCGGTCAGCGTTTTTCCAGTTTGGGAGGCCAGGTAGATTGTCCTCGCCCATCAGGAGCACAAACCGGTGCGCGGGGTGCAGACGACGCAGCTCATCCAGCGTATTGATAGTATAGCTGGGCTTGGGCATAGCAAACTCAATGTCCAACGCGCGCAAACGTGCGTTGCCCGCTATGGCTAGCTGCACCAACTCATAGCGCGCGGCTTCCGGTAGCATTTCCTGTCCCACCTTGAAGGGGCTTTGAGGAGATACTACTAGCCACACAGCATCCAGATCGGTATGCGTAGCCATGAAGTTTGCCAAGATAAGATGGCCCGTATGGATAGGATTAAATGAGCCGAACAGCAAGCCTATCTTCATTTCCGAAGCAGGGCTGCTCACAGTAGCTCAGAATCGGCCATGATAAACTTGCGCACCAGCTTTTCGGCTTCATCAATGGCCTGTTCCAGATCGTCGTTGACGATGGTCACATCAAAGCGGTCTTCAAACGTGAGCTCGAAGTTTGCTTTGTATACCCGAGACGAGATACTAGCTGCTGAGTCGGTAGCGCGCTTGCGCAGGCGTTGCTCCAGTATTTCTATGGAAGGCGGTTTTACAAACACGGCCAATGCCCGGTCTTTGTAAAACTCCTTGATGCTCAGGCCACCTTTTACATCCACGTCGAGCACGGCATGGTGGTCGTTTTCCCAGATGCGCTCAATTTCTGACTTAAGCGTACCGTAGAAAGCACCTTCGTATACTTCCTCCCACTCCACGAACTCATCGTGACGGATTTTCTCCTGGAATTCTTGGACGGAGATGAAGTAGTAGTCTTTCCCGTTTGCTTCAGTCCGGCCGCGCTTGTCGCGCGTACAGGCTGATATCGAGAAACTTAGCTCCGGAATACGCTCCAGCAGCCGATGAACAATAGTAGTCTTACCGGCTCCGGAGGGAGCCGAAAAAACGATGATTTTACCCTGCATGGGGTAAAATTAGGCCATTTCTGCCTGAACGCGCGCAAGAATTGCGTTAGGGAGTGAAGAAGGGGCTCCTTTGCGGCCCACATGCTGCGACAAAAAGTCAACGAAAATGCGCTGCTTATCGATACTGTCGAAGCAAGGTGAGCAGTCTTCGGCATGACTAACGAAGTAATCTTCGTCTTCGGCCGTGGGCTCCTGGCCTACGATAATTTGGTCAAGTATTGTATTCACGCGTTCACAGTCGGGGGCACTGGTAGTAGCCCCGCTCTGGTTGGTTTTTGTAGAAGTAGTTTCCATAGCTAAGTCCTGGCAGGAGATTATTCGGTTTCGTCTGAATTACTATCGTCGCCGTCTTCGGAGCCGTAGCCCATCGACTTGGCGTATCTTTCCAACTTGTCCTTCAGGAAGTTACGCGCCCGGTGTAAGCGAGAGCGCACCGTCCCAATAGGGATATCGAGCACTTTTGCCATTTCCTCGTACGTGAACCCTTCCAGGTCGCAGAGGATAATGACGGTGCGAAAATCCACGGGCAGTGAGTTGAGTGCGCTGGCCACCTCGTCGCCGATGAGGTCGCGCACGGACTGCTGCCGCATGTCGGAGGAAGTGCTGCCGGCGTCGCCGTCGGCCTCCACATCTTCCGAGTTGTAGTACCCTTCGATTTCGCTGTAATCAACCTTGGCAGGCTGCTTACTTTTTTTGCGGAAATCGTTGATGAACGAGTTTTTCAGGATGCGAAACAGCCACGCTTTGGCGTTTGTTCCTTGCTCGAAGTACTCAAAGAAGCGATATGCTTTCAGATAAGTTTCCTGTACGAGGTCATTTGCGTCATCTTCGTCCAGCGTGAGGCGAAAGGCGAAGTTGTACAGCGAATCGAGCACAGGCATCAGTTCGGCCTGAAAACGCCGGTCTTTTTCCTCTTTGCTCAGTTTGGGAACCCGTTCGGGAGAGTCGCTCATAAACGCTGAAAATTGCGGCTGAATATCAAAAAAATACAGCCGGTAGACAAATGTTAAGGTTTATACCATCCGCAAGGCGGAAGGTTTACCCGTTTCTATAGGTGAGGTTGCGCATCGTTCGGCGGCCACCACAATGAAGCCGTAGCAGAACACAAACAAGTTGAACCCGATCTGTAATTCAAGCAGCGAATCTACCAACATTGCGGTAGCCTGCATGCATAGAAAATGATACACGTACGGATTGCGACGCAAGGCGGGTTTCATGAAAGGGCCAAATAGCACCAGCAACCACAAACCCAGCCCCACAATACCGCCACCAATGAGCTGGTGGAGATACTGGTTATGCACCATTACGCGGTTTTCGGGCAGAAGACCGAAATCTTTCCAGCTGTATTGCTCCATCATGGCTCGATAGGTATCCGCGGGGCCTACTCCCAGCAACGGATGCTGCTGAGCTATTGCAAGCGCGTTCTGCCAGGCGGCAATGCGGCGGGACAGAGAATACTGGTTGATATCATTCCCATCGCGGAACTGGAATAGGTCCCATATGGTGGCATGCACGCGCTGCTGCACCGGCTCCAAAGTCTGGTAGGCCACCCACGGCACTACCCCCAGCAGGAGCAGCGCCAGTAGCCCCAGCACCAGACGGCGGCGCAGAAGCAGATGCACCACATCCAGCAAAGCCATAACGTAGAATACCAGCAGCCCCGTACGGTAGGCTAGCAGATGCAACGTTATAACGCAGCTAGCTGCCGCCACAACCAGCAGTACTTTCAGGAAAGGAGTGGCTTGTGCATTGCGCCGCAGCAACACCGCAAAGAAGGCGGCCAGGGCGAGCATCAGCCCGAAATGGATGTGAAAGATACCGGTGATGGAAGGCATACTTTGGCCAATCCCAAACGACTCGTTGGCGGCGGCAGGGTGCACGAAATACTGGCCTAGCGTGGCTAGCCCAACGAGGGCAGTGCCTCCTACATATAGACAGCCAATTCCGAAACGCTGGCGGCGACTGAGGGGCACGGCCACGCCAAAGGCCAGCGGCACGCCCAGCCAAGGCAGTAAGCGGTAGGTTTCGTGGCGCCACACGGCCCACTCCTGGGTATAGAAGCCACTCAATATCAGCAAGGCGTACAGCGCGGCCGGTGCCCATACGGTGCGCAACCGCAGCCACTTAGCTACAGACTGGCCTAGCGCCGGATTTGCGAGAGCAGCAAACACGCCTACCACTGGGCTCAGGGCTACCAAAGCGCGCGACGCCAGCAGCCCGGCAACTCCTGCCGCGCAGGCCAGCAGCAGCAAATATTGCGACAAACGGCCCGTACGCCACCACCAGTGCCACCCCGATGCATTTCGCTGCGGTTCCATTGCGGGAGTACCCATTAATCCGGGCGAGTAGGTAAAGGAACAGACAACGGCTGCCAAGTCTGAATGCGGGCCAAAGCTTGCAAAGGTTCCAGTGCCTTAATACACGTACAGGCCGCAGGCTGCGCCCGACAATCCTGACAGTCGGGCTTGTCGAATACCAGATACTCGGCATGGGGGCCAAGCGGAGCCCACCGGCCGGGATGCATTGGCTTGATGGGCGGATAGAGGCCTAGCGCATGCCGGCCCAGCGCGGCGGCCAAGTGCAAAGGTCCGGTACTCCCGGCCACTAAGCCATCAGTAGCCCCAATGAAAGCCAGTAGTTCGGGTAAGCTAAGCTGGCCGGTAAACTCTGCGGTAATGAAAGCCTTGTATTCCGAAAGCCACTCGTGCAGCTCCTCCCCTTCGGCGGCAGTACCGGTCACGAATACGCGGTGCCCGGCTTGGTGGAGCAAACGAGCCAGCGCCCCAAAATGTGGAAGGCCCCATTCCCGGGCACTGCCTCGGCTTCGTGGATGCAGCACTACATTGAGCTGCCCAGGCTGCCGAGCTGCCAGCAAGGAAGCTAATGGCCTAGGTAAGGCAGCAGAAGGCTGGAGTTGGGTTAATGCAGCAACCTCGGGAAGCGTTAGGGCCTCGAAGTGGCCTAAGGGCCGTAGCAACTCCAGGTTAAGCTGCGCCTCATGCAAAGGAGAGTGGCGCCGGCTTAGGGCCACCAATCGGTTGCAGGTAAACCAGTGAAAGATGCGGTTGCGGGTGCCAATACGCACCGGGATTTTGGCCTGCTTGGCTAAGCGCGCAACTGCTTTGTTTGGGAAGACGTGCAAAATCACATCGACCTGCTGGGCTTGAAGAGTGGCTACCTGCTCGCCGGGCACTAGTCGCAGCAACTCGTCCAGATTCAGGAACGCATCAACCCACGGGCAGGCTTCGGCAACAGCCTCAGTATAGGTACGCCCAAGGAGCACTACGCGGCACCCTGGAAACAGCTGCTTGAGCCAGCCCGCAACAGGCAGCGTGAGGACGACATCCCCGATAGCATCGGTACGGCTGATCAGGAAGGTTTTCATGCGGCAGCTTTGGTTTTCAGCTTCGCGAATTTCAGAAACACTCCCCAGGCCGATATCGTGGCAATGCTCAACCCCGCAAACCCATCCAAGAAACCCAGCCGGAAGAAGTAGCCGTGCACGAATTTCCACCAAGGCTTCAGGAGCAAATGAAAGACCGTGACGTTGCGCTTGCCGCGCAGCCAAAGCTCATCGGCCGCGATACTCGTGAAGCGGTTTAGTTGCTGCACATGCTGCTCCACAGAGTCGTAGGAATAGTGCAGGGCATCGCCACGTAACTGGCCTACGGGCTGGCCTGCGGCTACTTCATACCGCTCGTGCAGGAGCAGACCCTCCCACTGGCCTAGGCGCCGGTCATAGAGGCGCAGTTTGCGGTCGGGGTACCAGCCACCGTGGCGCACCCAGGAGCCGCAGTAATTGGTTAGGCGAGCCAAGGTGTAGCCGGCACCTTGCCAATCGTTTTTAGCTGCCAGAATACTCTGGCGCAGCTCTTCCGTTAGCACTTCATCGGCATCGAGCTGTAGCACATGCTCATATCGGGCTTCAGCAGTAGCAAAGTTTTTCTGCTGCACGTAGCCTTCAAACGCGTGCTGCACCACACGGGCGCCGTGCTGCCGACTGATAGCCACGGTAGCATCGGTAGAGAAAGAATCGACGACGACCACCTCATCGGCCACGCCACGCACGGCCTCCAGACAGCGGGCAATATTGCGCTCTTCGTTGTAGGTGATGATGACGACGGATAGCTGAATGGCAGGCATAGGAACTACAAATATCCGGATTTTGACCGCTAATCGGTTTCACGGTGATGCAGTTGCCTACCCAAGAGCAATTCCTGGGTTACTTTTTGGCCAAATCAGGCATCAAAAGAACGCTCAAACATCTTATCCG
Organism: Hymenobacter gelipurpurascens; assembly: GCF_900187375.1. Lineage (NCBI taxonomy): Bacteria > Pseudomonadati > Bacteroidota > Cytophagia > Cytophagales > Hymenobacteraceae > Hymenobacter > Hymenobacter gelipurpurascens. Next base: position 679,738 of record NZ_FYEW01000002.1, read on the forward strand.
CTGCTTCTTATGCACCAGCTCCGTTTTTTGCTACTCAGTGGATTGGTGTTGGGCGGGCTCACGGGCTGCGAGAGTCCAAGTGCCACATTCGATGCTTTCCGCATTGCTCGTCCCCAGAACCTGGAGCGGCATTTAGGCTCCCGGCTTCAGTTGCTTTCTGCTACCGATACGCTGAATCTAAGCGTGCATTTTGACGCGGCTACTCAGCGCAATATCATCACCTATACTGCTACCGGCGACACGCTTCTAGAAGCTACCGCTCTGCGTTACCGTCGGCTCTACTATTTGGTGCAGGAGCAACCAAAGGCCGGCTGCTGGGTGCATGCCATCCGGATCCGCGGCAACGAGGTGCAAGGACTAGCTTCCGGTTGGGAACAGATGTCGGATTTATCGCAGGCCATTAAGCAAGGTAGATTTCCCGAGCTAGTGCGCTACCGAAACCTCATCAATGATTCCACTCGGGTACGGTTTGATGCCAGGCAGTTGCGGGAATTTTACGCGTCGGAAATCGACAGCTTTCCCGTGTATCGCACTACGCCTTCGCGGGTTACTGCTGTTTTGTGAAGCATGACCGGCTCTTGTTAGGCACGACCATAAATACCGATATGGAAGAATACAGGGGTCTATTACCTCTACAAGACTGAAGTGGCACTAACAGCAAAAAGCCCCGCCTGCAAACTGCAGGCGGGGCTTTTCTGTATGGGGTGGCCTAGAGGCCTAGTAACGGTACAGGTCCGACTTGAAAGGGCCTTCTACTGACACGTTGATATAATCTGCCTGCTTAGGCTTCAACTCGTCTAGCTCCACACCAATTTTGGCGAGGTGCAGGCGGGCTACCTTCTCATCGAGGTGCTTGGGCAGGGTGTACACTTTGTTCTCGTAATTGGCAGCGTTCTGCCACAGCTCCAGCTGCGCCAGCGTCTGGTTCGTAAACGAGTTCGACATTACGAACGAGGGGTGGCCCGTAGCGCAGCCCAGGTTTACGAGGCGGCCTTCGGCGAGGATGATGACCTCTTTACCGTCGATGTTGTAGATGTCAACCTGTGGCTTCACCGTGTCTTTGGTGTCGCCGTAGTTTTTGTTCAGCCAAGCCATGTCAATTTCATCATCGAAGTGACCGATGTTGCAGACAATGGCTTTGTCTTTCAGGGAGCGGAAGGCACTCTCCGTGATGATGTCGCAGTTGCCGGTAGCAGTTACTACGATATCAGCCTCCTTGATGGCGTTTTCCATCTTCTTCACCGCATAGCCGTCCATAGCGGCCTGCAGAGCGCAGATAGGGTCAATTTCCGTCACGATAACGCGGGCACCTGCACCACGCAGCGAAGCAGCAGTACCTTTTCCTACGTCGCCGTAGCCGGCTACTACCGCAATTTTGCCGGCCATCATTACGTCGGTAGCCCGACGGATAGCATCTACCGCCGACTCTTTGCAGCCGTACTTGTTATCGAACTTCGACTTGGTAACCGAGTCGTTTACGTTGAAGGCAGGCATGGGCAGCGTACCGTTCTTTACGCGGTCCAGCAGGCGCAACACACCCGTTGTAGTTTCCTCCGAGATGCCTTTGATTCCAGCGGCCAGCTCCGGGAACTGGTTCAGCACCATGTTGGTCAGGTCGCCACCGTCGTCGAGGATCATGTTCAGAGGCTCGCGCTTCTCGCCGAAGAACAGCGTCTGCTCAATGCACCAGTTGAATTCCTCTTCCGTCATCTCTTTCCAGGCGTAAACCGGAATGCCAGCCGCAGCAATGGCAGCGGCAGCGTGGTCTTGGGTAGAGAAGATGTTGCACGACGACCAGGTTACATCAGCACCCAGCGCAATCAGCGTCTCGATGAGCACAGCGGTCTGGATGGTCATATGCAGGCAGCCGGCAATCCGAGCGCCTTTGAGCGGCTTAGAAGCGCCAAACTCTTCGCGCAGTGCCATCAGGCCCGGCATTTCAGCCTCGGCCAAGCGGATTTCTTTACGGCCCCAGGCAGCGAGGCTCATGTCTTTTACTTTGTACGGAACGTATGCCGTGGTCTTCGTCTCAACCATAATAGAGGTAGCAAGTGCGTGTGGCGTTTCAACCACAAAGATAGTTGATTTGTTATCCTTCGCTATCAACGGTTGTAGCCCAACGCCTTAAACAAAGAACCCGTTCCGGCCGAAGCCGAAACGGGTTTTTCATGTTGCTGGGCTAGTTAGGCCTAATTATTCTCAATGAAATCGGCTTTCACCTGCAGATCCGTCGTCAAGCCTGTCGAGGAGCCTCGAACTACCAATGTGTAGATTTTGCCAGCAGCCAGCACTTTGCTACCAATGATAATAACCGGCACATTACTGGAATTCGACAAGTACAGATTTGCCGTGTTGGCGTCAATTTCCGTGAAGGCCGAAGCATTACCGAAAGAAATGTTCGGAATCAGTAGGGTAGCAGTACCAGTGGACTCAGTACGATATAGCGTAAGGGGCGAAGCGGCACCCTGGCCTACGTGCACCACCCGGATTTTAGCTTTTCCAGCAGCTGGAGCCGTCAGGTCATCCTCTACCCATAGAGGGGCAACTGAGTTAGCTTGGTTGGAAGGGCTGTAAGCAAACAGAGAGTAATTCTTGTCTTTGGCTACTGTTTGGGTTGCCGTAGCTACTGTGGTAGTGGTGCCAGCCACATTTACCTTAAACACTTTACTGCCGGCATTGAGTACCTGATAGCCGGAATTTTCGCCGTAGTTCAGATCCTTAATAGCTTGTTCGTCGGCAAGCACTGATACTTTCACATTAGCATTTGGAGCTGCATGCACGGCTAACACCCGCCCCTGATCAGGGATTGGGTCGGCTTTATCGTCGTTGGAGCAGGAGCTGAAAGCCAGGGCGGCCGGCAGAGCCGCGAATACCACGGAGCGGCGGAGCAGGGAGGTCAGGGTTTTCATAGTAGACAAGCGGGTTGAATGGAAAAAACTCGGGTAAGATGCCGACACAACGTAACCCCCGCGCTTTTTGTTGGACGACGAACTAAACTTTTCGTCGATGGATTGCACTTTTTTCTCGGTAAGAGGCTTAGGGTGCTGTAGCTTAGAATGGTAATTTTGTACCCATGCCCCTACTGATGAAGAGTGCTATTTTTGGTTCTGCACGCCGCTTTGCTTTTGTCTTACCGTTTGTGTTTGGCTCGTTGGCGGCCCACGCGCAGCAGGCACCTACTACTATCATTCGCCTCAGCCCTGAAGACAGGGAGCGGGGCCTGAACGGTGTGCAAAAGAATTTCTTTTTCACGACTGGCCTACAGGGAAAACCATCTGATTATCAGAGCGCTGGATTTTTTGGCCAGAAGCTACGCCCTTATCTGGCTGGCAACGAAGAAGCTCTTGACAATCTGAACCGGTATCGCCGGCAGAAGTGGCTGTTTCTCGCCGAGCGCCTCACGTTTGTGAGTGCTGTAGGCCTGTACAGCCAGCAGGTTCTTGCCAAAACGGAGTATCAGCAGTACCACAACAACACCCAGAAAGTGGCCGTTGGCGTGGCGGCAGCAAGCTTGCTCTCAAACATTTTCATTTCTCGCCATACCAACGAGCACATACAGCGGGCTATAGAAGCGCACAACGCTGGCCTGCCGGCTGCCCGTACGGGTATGTTGCAGCAGCTGCGCCCGAGCGCGCTAGGCCTATCGGCCAGCCAGACAGGGCAGCCGCTGCTGGCGTTACGCTGGAACCTACGCTAGGCCTGTTCGCGTTTCCTTTTTTCAGCCGACTTTTCAGAAGGAATCCGGCAGCTGGTGCCCCATGTTGGGGTCGGCTGCCGGATTCCTTCTTACGTTTGAGGATACTTTCTGCCGCAGTTGCTGACTGCGGCCATTGTTTTTTCGTAGGAACCCTACATGGAATACCCGCTGCCGGCAGCGGCCCGGCAATACGTAGCCGAGCATCTGCACGACGACCCCGCTCAACTGGCGCTGCAGGCCCGCCGTTATCCTGGCCTACCCGTTCCGGACCTCGTGCGTCAGATTCAGGCGCGCCAGAAAGCCCGCGCCAAACTGCCGGCCTGGGCCGAAAATCCGGACCTGATTTTCCCGCCTGCTCTCTCCGTGGAGCAGGCCTCTTCTGACCGTACGGCGGCTTACAAAGCCAGTTTGGTACGCGGGCAGCGTTTGGCTGACATTACAGGCGGCTTCGGAGTAGATGCGGCGCATTTTGCGGCCACTGTACCCGAGGTTCATTATGTGGAGCGCAACCTGGGCCTGGTAGAGGTAGTGCGCTACAACCTGCAGCAACTCGGTATCGAGAATGTGCAGTGTCACAACGACGATGCCGTGAACTTCCTGCGCAGCACGCCCGATACGTTCGACTGGATCTACCTCGACCCGGCCCGACGCGACACGGCTGCCCGCAAGATTTTCCGGCTGCAGGACTGTGAGCCCGATGTGCTGCGCATTATGCCGCTCCTGCTGCACAAAAGCCGCAGCGTACTACTCAAAACCTCGCCCATGCTCGATATCGAGCAGGCCTTGCAGGAGCTGCGCCACGTACGCCGCCTATGGGTGGTAGCCGTAGACAATGAGTGCAAAGAGGTGCTGTATGAACTGGGCCCCGAGCCGGCTGTAGACCCCGAGCGTTTCACGGTGAATTTGCTCCGCAACGGGCAGCAGCAGGAGTTTCGGCTGAACCGCGCCCGGGAAAGCCGGGCCATTGCGCGGTATGCCTTGCCGCAGGAGTACCTCTACGAGCCCAACGTGGCCGTGCTGAAAGCCGGCGGATTCCGCAGCATCGGTACTGCCTTCGAGATGCTGAAGCTCCACCAGCACAGCCACCTCTATACTTCTGACACACTGCACCCACAGTTCCCGGGCCGCATTTTCCGGATTCGGGGCACGGAGAAATACGATGGCCAAGCCCTGCGCACTTACTTAGGCCCCGAGGTGCGGGCCCACGTCACTACCCGCAACTTCCCCGATACTGTAGCGGAGTTCCGGCACCGTACCGGCATTCGGGAGGGCGGCGACCTGTACCTGTTTGCTACCACCAATCTGGAAGGCAAGCTAATGGTGCTGGTGTGTGAGAAGCTGTGAACTAATGAGTTGGTCGTTCTGACTGGCCTAGGCCTGCCTTGTCATTGCGAGGAGGCACGACGAAACAATCTTTGCTTTAACATTGCACGAAATACTGAATAACTGAAAGCCCTTACTTCCATGGGAGAAGTAAGGGCTTTTCATTTTCGACAGATGTACTGCCTACGCCAAGGAAGGATTGCTTCGTCGTGCCTCCTCGCAATGACAACCCTTCTAGGCCACTTGATCCAATAGTTCCTACCTCACTTCGCCGGGCTTACCCACTTGCTGTCTTTTAGGCGAAAGCGCCACGGTAAGGCAGCATCCTCGCCGGCGTAATCGATGCCGACTCTGGGAGAGGCTATTATGTCTTCGTAGGCCACTTTCTCTCCTTGGTCTTCCATCCAGATAAAATTGCCGGTGAGGTCTGTGCCGTAATGGGCGGTTGTGATGCCGAGGGCTTGCGTGAGCAGGCCGGGGCCGGAGGTGAGGTTACGCTGCACTGCCGTAATACCCCGGCGAAGCAGCATTTCCGGAATGCCTTCCAACGGCTCTAGCCCTCTGATCAGGACGGCATCGGCTTTGCCGGCTTCATTGGTGATAATATTAAACAAGGTGTAGCGGCCATAAATCAGATAGGTGTAGGCCACTCCGCCGGGCTCGTACATGATTTTCGTGCGGGCCGTGTAGCGACCCAAATGCGAATGGCAGGCTTGGTCGTTGAGGTGGGCGTAGGCCTCTGTTTCCACGATTCGGCCACCCGTGAGCACACCATCAATGCGCGTAAACAGGTGTTTCCCGATTAGCTCACGGGCAATTCCTACGGGGTCGGGGCGGCGGTAAAAGTCGAGGGGGAGTTTCATGCGGTTGTTGGGCAGGAGAAGAAATAGCGGCGCTAGGCCACTACTGACCTAGCCACTTGCGGCTCATCTTCCTCAGCGCATCGATAATTGCCTTATCTTTGCCTGCGTAAAGGTGGCCGGACTCCGATTGGGGGGCGAGGCTGAAAAGGGAATCCGGTTTAATTCCGGAGCTGTCCCCGCAACTGTACGCTTCTTTTTACCAGGCGGTCATTCCCCCTGCCACTGTTTTGATGTAGGCCACTTAGTAGCCGGCAAAGAAATGGGAAGGCGACCGACCCGAAGCAAGCCAGGAGACCTGCCTTTGCATTTCCTATGTTCAGCGCCTTCGGAGGAAGGGCGGAGAACGATTGCAGTAAGCGGCCCTCGGGCGGCTTGATTTCCTGTATTCGGACTCGGCTTCGGTAGGGCATTCCGGTTTCGGAAGGCAGTGCCAGAAGTTTTGAACTGACTTTTCCTATCCCGGAAATTTTGGTTCTCATCAGTACCCTTTTCGCCAAGCGGCCCTTTACCACCTCCCTGAGTACCCTCAGCCGGCTGGGGTCCATGGGTTTGCTCCTACTGCCTGCCGCCGTGCTAGGCCAGCAGGCCACTACGCACGCCACCGACTCGGTGCAGGCGCTGCCCGCGGTGCATATTCAGGTGGAGCGGCCCAACCGCTTTGCCACCGGCACCCGCATCATCACCCTGGATTCTGCAGCGCTGGCGCCTTACCGCACGGGTATGCTCTCGGAGGCCTTGGCGGCACGTACGCCGCTGTACCTGAAAAACTACGGCCCCGGTCAGCTCAGCACCATCACCATGCGCGGCACTTCGGCCCAGCATACAGCTGTGCTCTGGAATGGCTTTAATATTATGCTGCCTACGCTGGGGCAGAACGATTTTGCCTTGCTGCCCGTGAGCGGCGCCACGCAGATAGATATTCAGCCGGGCCCCACAAGTGGCCTGTACGGCTCGGGGGCGGTAGGCGGCTCTATTTTGCTGTCTTCGCCGGTACGCTGGGGAGCTGGTTTTACGGCTGCGGGCCAGGCAGATGCGGGCAGCTTTGGCCTACGGGCCGGCAACCTGGAAGGCGGCTTCAGCGACGAGCGGGTAGCCGTGCGCACCAGCGCCACCTACCGGCATGCCACCAACGATTTCCCGTTTGATTTGCCCGGCGGCGGGCGGCCGCGCCAAACCAACGCGGCTTTCTGGCAAGGCAGCCTGGCGCAGGACGTAACGTGGCGCCTAGGCCAGCAGGGCCAACTACAGGCCGCCGCCTGGCTCACCGACTCCGACCGCCAGATTCAGCCCGCCATCGGCACCCAAAACGACCATGCCCGCCAGCGTGACCAGAGCCGCCGGCTACTATTAGGTTATGAGCGCGTAACGAACCGTCATGAGTCGGCAGTGCGGGTGGCTTGGTTCGAAGACATCCTGAACTACAGCACCGACGCTTTCCGCAGCGACTCCCGCGTGCGCACCACCCAGGCCCAGGCCAGCCATACGCTTCGGTTCGGGCCCGTCACTAGCTTGCGGGTAGGAGCCGAAGCGCAGCATTTCGCGGTGCAGATGTCGGACTATGGCCGCGACCTGGCGGAGAACCGCTTTGCCGGCTATGCCCTCCTGCGCTACGACCCGTGGCCTACCCTGCATTTGTCGGGCACCTTGCGGCAGGCGCTGCTGCCGGGGCGGCGGCCACCGCTTACGCCGGTGCTGGGCGCGGAGTGGCAGTTCCGCGAATCGGCTACCAACAAGTGGCTGCTAAAGGCCAGCGCGGCGCGCGGCTACCGGGCTCCTACCCTCAATGAGCGCTACTACCAACCCGGCGGCGACCCAAACCTGCTGCCCGAAAGCAGCTTTGGCTACGAGGGTGGCCTACGCCACGAGTGGACTGGCCTAGAGCAACTCAGCCTCACGCTGCACAGCGAAGTAACCGGCTACCAGCAGCTAGTAGATAACTGGGTGATGTGGTGGCCGAAGCCGGGGCAAAACTTCGTGAGCCCGCGCAACCTGCGGCAGGTGCGCACCTATGGTCTGGAAGCAACCTCGGAGCTGAAATGGCGCACCACGGCCTATTCTGTGTCGGGCAGAGTGGCCTACGGCTATACCCGCGCCTACAAAACCCGCGACGAGCTGACGACAGCCACGCTTTCCGGCCGGCAGCTGGTGTACACACCCCAGCACACAGGCGCCGCCACGCTCGATGGCACCTGGAACAAGTGGCAGGCTGGCTCCTCTTTCACCCTGACAGGATTCCGCTACGTGGAAGATGAGGGCAACAACTTTCTGCCTTCCTACGGCTTGCTCGACGCCCGCCTGGGCTACACTTGGCGCATGCTCCGCAGCTCGCTGGCCCTCACGGTGCTGGCGCAGGGCCGCAACCTCACCAATCAATCTTACCAGAACTACCTCTACCGAGCTATGCCGCCGCGCTCGGCGCAGCTGAGCGTGCGTGTAGCCTGGCACTAACGTCTTTCTTTCTTTTCCTTCATTCCATTTTATGTATTCCAATCTGTTCTTATTGAAGCAGTGGCAACGGGCCGCACTCCTAACGACCGGCACTCTCGCCTTTCTGACTGCCTGCGACCCTGACAATCCGAATACGCCCACACCCGCCGCGCAAACCAACAGCGTGTTTGTGGTAAACGAAGGCAGCTACGGCACGCCCGATGGCACCGTGAGCTTGTTCGATGTGCCGAGCAAGAAAATTACAGCGCTCGATGTATTCCAGGCGGCCAACAGCCAACCTTTGCTGGCTGATGTGGCCCAGTCGATGACCGTTGTGGGCAACCGGGGCTACATTGTGGGCAACCAGAACAGCAAGCTGACCGTGGTATCGTTGCCCGATTTCAAGAAGGTAACGACCATCGAGAACGTGCTGGCCCAGCCACGCTATATCGTGGGCGCCAGCGCTGATAAGGCTTATATCAGCGAATGGGTGCAGCCGACGTACCCCACACCCGTAATTGGGCGGGTAGCCGTGCTGGATCTGAAGACGAATACCATCACCAAAACTATTCCGGTGGGCAAAGGCCCCGAGGAAATGCTGGTGGCCAATGGCAAGCTGTTCGTGGCAAACGCCGAGGAAAGCACCGTAACGGTTATCAACACCGCTACGGATGCGGTAGAAACGACGCTCACGGTAGGTGCTTCGCCCTCCAGCTTTGCGCTGGACCGCGACGGGCGCGTGTGGGTGCTGTGCGCCGGCAAAACCGACTACGTGGACGCCACAAAATCCATAAAAGGCAGCTTAGTTGATTTCCTGAACGTGGCGCCCTATACGGCCCGTAAGCGTGACCTGAGCTTCACGCCCGGCTTCGGCTCCCGCCTGCGCCGCAACGGCACCGGCGACCAGCTCTACATCAAAAGCGGCAGCGGCGTGTTCCGCATGGGCATTGCCGATGCGGCCGTGCCCACTACGCCTTTCATCCGGCGCGGCTTCTACGGTCTCGATATCGACCCCAACGACAACACTATTTATGGTGGCCTAGCCCTCTCCTACAACGGGCCCGGCCGCATGGTCCGCTACAATACCAGCGGGGTCGCGCTTGATTCCGCAGCGGTCGGTATCTCCCCGAATGGCTTCGTATTTTATTAATCAATAAAGTAATTTTTTGTGCGCAAAAAAGGCCGGCTCTTCTGGAGTCGGCCTTTTTGTTTTTAAGTGCCACGAGGTTGTGGCGGCGGAAATAGCGTTAATCGGCTAGGCCATCGCGGTTGCGGTCTTTGGCTTCGCTGGCGGCTTCGTACTGCTGGCGGCCTGTAGGGCGGCCGGTGGTGTCGCGGCGTAGGCCAGCGGTAGCCGAATCTGAGTTGGTAGTCTGGCCGGGGTCAGGGTCTTTGCGCTTGTTGTCGCCGCGCTCTACGTTGGTTTCGCCGGTGCCGGTGCCAGTATCGCAGGCCGTAGTGAAAAGGGCTGTGCTGAGCAGCAACGCAACGGCTGCTGAGCGGAGGGAGAGAAGGGTTTTCATGGAGAAGTGGTAGGAAGCAGGAAGACAGAAAACAATTCTGCTGTACGGCTGACCTCGTCCGTGGTTTTTGCGTACAATCAGTTCCTCGGTAAAACAGCCCGTCTTCCACCCGGTCGGCTGCCGGCTATACCTAGGTCTCCCGTTCTGATTTGTCTTATTTAACCCGTCACAGCCATGTCTATACTCTACGCTCACCGGCCACTCCGGCCCAACGCTCCACCCGACGTGTTCTGCAGAAAGTCGTGTAACTAATATATTTGCTGCCCCTCATTGGGCTGCTTATGAACCGTACCCCCACCTGGCCTGTTACGTACAAACCAATTCTCCGACAAACGGGAATTCTGGCCGCTGTGAGCCTGGGGCTTGCTCTGTTGCTGGTAGCATATTTGTTTGGCGTACAAGACCATTTCTTCGGTCGCCTGTTTGGCGCATTTTTCGTATTTTTCTGGCTGTTGGCTGTCACTTTCCTGGGCATTATGCCTTTTGTAAGTTGGGCAGCTACCAGTTGGTTTGGCAAGACATGGGCAGAGGAATCGACGGAACCTATCCGGCGGCCTAAGCCACGTGTTGCCGCTTCTCCTACTCGTAAACCCACGCGGACCGCTACGCGGTTGGACTCAACTAAAAACCGGTGAAAACGACGCTCCTCCACATCAAAAATATGGTTTGCCCACGCTGCATTGATGCCGTGCGCACCCTCCTAGAGCAAGCTGGCTACCATGCTACCGACGTGAAACTCGGCCAGGCCCAACTAGACCAGAGTACCCCCGTTGATCCGGCTTCTGTGGCCCCTATCCTGCGCGAAGCGGGCTTCGATGTACTTCTCGGCCGCGCCGACCAGCTCACGGAGCAAATCAAAGCCGCGCTAGTTGAATACTTGGAGCACCTCCGTACGGCTCGTATGCCCCTGACGACATCGGCGTTTCTGACGGAGCGGTTTGCGGCCACCTACTCGCACCTGAGCAAGGTATTTTCGCGCACGGCAAACCTCACCATCGAGAAGTACCTCATTCGCTTGAAAATTGAGCGCGTGAAAGAGATGCTGAGCTACAATGAAATGACGCTGAGTGAAATAGCTGAGCATATGCGCTACAGCAGCGGCCAGCACCTCAGCAACCAGTTCCGGCAAGTGACGGGCCGCTCCGTAAGCGAGTTCCGCCGCGACCTGATGCCGAAGCGCTTATCTCTGGATCAACTGGCCTAGGCCACTCCGTGAGGCACAACCTTGCACGCGCCCGGCGCAAATCGTGTAAAACTTTGCCGCCCAAGTCGGGGTACTATTGCAGAACACTTCTGCTGTAGTACCCCGACTTGTTTTTATATGCGTTCTGCCCGTTTACTCCTGCCCGCTTTACTGCTGCTATCTGCCACGGCCCAGGCCCAGCACGATATGCACAAAATGGCAACGCCCGCCGCTGATACGGCCCGCGCCAAAAAACCAGCTGACCATAGCCAACACGTAGGCCACTCTATGCCCGGCATGGCCGCGCCCGATACCACCCGCAAGACCCAGCCGATGCCGGGCTTGGACCACTCGGGCCACGATATGAGCAGCATGGCGGGCATGGACCACGGCGGTATGTACATGAGCCATGCCTATTCCCGCAATCTGCCCATGAGCCGCAACGGCTCCGGCACCGCCTGGAACCCCGACAATACGCCCATGTTCATGTGGATGCACCACAAAGGGCAGTGGATGATTATGAACCACGGCGCCCTGAACCTGCGCTACACCAACCAGAATATCGGGCGTAGCAGCGGGCAGCGCGGTGGCAGCACCTTTGATGCTCCGAACTGGTTTATGACTATGGCCCAACGCAACATTGGGCAGAAAGGCCTGCTGAACCTCACGGCCATGATTTCCCTGGACCCGCTCACGGAAGGCGGCAACGGCTACCCGCTGCTTTTCCAGAGTGGAGAGGCCTACAAGGGGCGCCCACTAGTAGACCGCCAGCACCCACACGACTTGTTCTCGGCTTTGAGCATCGGTTACACGCACGCTTTCACGGAAGATATCGACCTGACGGCCTACGTGGGCTACCCCGGCGAGCCAGCCATCGGGCCGGTGGCCTTCATGCACCGGATTTCGTCCATGCCCAACCCTGATGCCGCGCTAGGCCACCACTGGCAGGATGCCACGCACATTGCCTTCGGGGTAGCCACGATAGGCCTACGCTACAAACAGTTCAAGCTGGAAGGCTCCAACTTCACGGGCCGTGAGCCCGATGAGCACCGCTACGGCTTCGATAAGCCCCGCGCCGACTCGTGGGCGGGTCGCCTGAACTGGAACCCTACGCCGGCGCTGGCCCTGCAGGTAAGCCGCGCTTTCATCAAAAGCCCCGAAGAGCTGCACCTGGATGAAGACGTGAAGCGCACTACGGCTTCCATTATTCAGAGCAACCAGTGGGGTGATTACCGTTATATCACCTCGGCACTGGTGTGGGGTATGAACCAGCACCAGGAGGCCGACGGCCATCAGCACGGCAAAGCCTCGCACTCGGTACTGGCCGAAACCAACGTGCAGCTGGGCAAGCCCGCCGTGTATGGCCGCTACGAGTTCGTGCAGAAATCCAATGAGGAGCTGGGCATTCCACTCTTCGGGCCCGCTGATGAAGAAGTTACGGCCAACTATAACGTGCATGGCCTGACCGTCGGTGCCAACTACCGCGTGGCCCAAGTAGCCAACACCGATTTCACGCTGGGGGCCCAGGCCACCGTGTACCGCCCGGATTCTGATTTGCGCTATTTCTACGGCCGTACGCCCGTATCGGCGCAGGTGTACCTGCGGCTGAACCCTTCCCTGATGAAGCGGATGTAAGAGCAAAGGAACACACAGGCGTTAGCCTTCGTTGTCAGGCGCCGTATCTTTGTGGTTCGTTTCTGATTTCGTGTTGCTGTGTCTTCTGCCCTTCGCATTCTGCTCATTACTCCGCCGCTCACGCAGCTGAACACGCCCTACCCGGCCACAGCCTACCTAAAGGGCTTTTTGGGTGCGCGCGGCTACGCAGCCACGCAGGCTGACCTGGGCCTGGAGTTGGTCTTGAAGCTGTTCTCGCGGAGTGGCCTAGCGCGGGTTTTCGATGCTATTGAGACCGGCAACTTCCCCCTCAGCGACAATGCCAAACGCATGGTGCGCCTGCGCCGCAGCTACCTGAGCACCATAGGCCCGGTCATTCGGTTTCTGCAGAACAAGGACAACACGCTGGCCCCGCGCATTTGCCACAGCCGCTTCCTGCCCGAAGCCAGCCGGTTTGATAACGTGGCGGATCTGGAAAGTGCTTTCGGCACGATGGGCCTCACAGATCAGGCGCGCCACCTCGCCACGCTCTACCTCGAAGACCTCGGCGACCTGATCAAGGAAACCGTAGGCCCGCAGTTCGGCTTTTCGCGCTACGCGGAGAAGCTAGCTATGTCGGCTACCACGTTTGATGGCCTACAAGGTGCGCTGAATGCTGCCCCTAACCTACTGGATCAGATGCTGTTGGAGCTGCTGGATGAACTGGTGGCACGCACGGAACCCGATGTGGTGGGCTTCACGGTACCTTTCCCCGGCAACCTCTATGGCGCTCTGCGCCTGGCCGGGCGCGTGAAGGAGTTGCGCCCTTCCGCCAGAACGCTAATGGGCGGCGGCTACCCCAACACGGAACTGCGCCAAATCAAGGAGCCGCGCTTCTTCAACTACATTGATTTCCTGACGCTGGATGATGGCGAAGGCCCATGGCTGCGCCTGCTTGAGTACTTGAGCGAGGAAAAAGAACGGCAGTTTGCTCCAGTAGTAGAACGTCATGCTCTATCTGGCGTCCACTTTGTCGAAGCATCTCTACCGCTGGCTAACTCCAATTTGGCAGGCGAAGCGATAGAGATGCTTCGACAGGCTCAGCATGACGGTTATGCAGATAACGTCATAACTAAAGCTACTTCAGTCGACTCTACGCAGCCGATTTCGCTTTCTGAGCTACCCTTCCAGCGCACTTTCCTGCGCACCGAGGCCGGCGAAGTGGCCTACATCAATCAGCCCTACCCCGATGTTCCGCACCAGGAAGTAGGCACCCCCGACTATTCTGATCTGCCGCTGACGGAATATCTCTCCGTGATTGAAGTGCTGAACCCTATGCACCGCCTCTGGAGCGACGGGCGCTGGAATAAGCTCACGGTGGCGCACGGCTGCTACTGGAAACGCTGCTCCTTCTGCGATGTGACGCTGGACTATATCTCGCGCTACGAAACCGCCCCTAGCACTTTGCTAGTGGACCGCATCGATCAGATTGTGCAGCAAACCGGCCAGACCGGCTTCCACTTCGTGGATGAGGCCGCCCCGCCCCTGGCCCTGCGCGATTTGGCCATCGAGCTCCTGAAACGGCAGGTAAATATTACCTGGTGGGGCAACATCCGCTTTGAGAAAACCTTCTCGCCCGATCTGTGCCGCCTGCTGGCCGCTTCGGGCTGCATAGCAGTTTCGGGTGGCCTAGAGGTAGCTTCTGACCGGCTGCTGGCCCTGATGGAAAAGGGCGTGACCATTGCCCAGGTTGCGCGCGTGACGGATGGGTTCACGCAGGCGGGCATCATGGTGCATGCCTACCTGATGTATGGCTTCCCGACGGAAACCACCCAGGAAACGGTGGACTCGTTGGAAATCGTACGGCAGCTATTCGGGGCCGGTATTGTGCAGAGCGGCTATTGGCATCGGTTCTCCATGACAGCCCACTCGCCCGTCGGCAAAAACCCCGAGAAATATAAGGTGCTGCCCATCGGCCCCGAGCCCGGCCCCTTTGCCTGGAACGACCTCTGGCACGACGACCCCACCGGCACCGACCACGAGCTGTTCGGCCCCGGCTTGGCGAAGGCGCTCTACAATTATCTGCACGGCGTGGCGCTCAATGAGCCGCTCAGCTTCTGGTTCGATTTCCGGGTACCCAAGCCCACGGTACCGCGCCACCTGATTCAGCAGGCCCTGCAGGAGCCCGTTAAGCCCGATTTCGCGAAGCAGAATCAGCGTTTGTTCTGGCTGGGCAATGCGCCGGAACTGACTATTGAAGCCAATAAAAAAGGCTCACGCGCGGTCCTGACGTTTTATGAGCAGGCCGAGGACTTTGAAGTGAAAGTACCTGCCGCTCTTGGCCCGTGGCTCCAGGAGCTGCTGAGTAGCCTGACCCACGACTACGACACGAAAATTCTGTTGAAAGATGCGGCCCGGACGTTCCCGGTAGGCCAGTCGTTCGAGCAGTTTCTGCAGTCGCAGGCGTGGCAAACGTTGCGCGAGAAGGGCCTGCTGATTCTGTAGGCCACTTCCGGCGTCCTTACTTTGTTACCAGTCGCAGCCAGTCGGTGAGGCCGTCCCAATAGCCTGGGGCAGGCGTAGGCCACTGCCACTGGCCGTTGCTATCGGCGCGGCCGGGCACTGTAAAATCAGGGGTGGCTTTGGGGTAAGTACGCACCATGCCGCTGCGGCGGAAAGCCAGGGCAGTACGCAAGCGGCGGGAGCTTTCGCGCACGTTTACTGCTGTATCGAGGGCGGCATATAGGCCTAGCGTCGGGATGCGCTGCTGGCTGAGCGCCCGGTACACTTTTGCTTCGGCCATAGTATTCGCGGGAGCTCCTTCCAGCACTACAAACGCGGCTTGGGGCTGGGTTTGCGTAGCCGCTTCCACCACCCACGGTGCCACCCGCCCCCGGCTCCAGAGGCCTACGCGGCTGGAATCAACGGCGGGCTGTGCTCGAAGCGCTGTGAGAGCGGTACCTACCGTTTGCACCAAAGATGAATCGGGAGCGGCGGGCAGCGGCAGCAGAAGCGTGACGTAGCCCTGTTGCGTCAGGCGTGCCGCCTGACCAGCCGGAATATTGAGCAACACAACGGCCGGATGCGTGGCCAGGGTGTCTTCGGGCAGGCGCAGGGTAGCCGTTTGGCTTCCTAGCTTCAGGCGCTGCTCACGGTAGCCGCGCGGCGCAGCTTCTCCCCGGCGCACCCACACAAAATCGGCCTGCACACTATCCCAGCTCAGCACCCCGCGCAGAAAATCTCCTTCTCGGATGGCCTGGAGGCTGATGCCGCCCGACTGGCCTAGGCCTTGATCTACCCGCAACTGCGGCTCTTTGTAGCGCAACTGCTCCGCCGGAAACGACATCCCTGGGTTTTCCGGGAAACTCACATCCCCTTGCAATTGCCCCGGCGCGGCTTCTCGCAGATCCAGCGCGACGCGCAGTTGCGAGCCCCGGTAATTGATAGGCCCTTCATAGTGGCCGGTTGGCAGCGGTACTGCCGACTCGTTGCGGGAGGTTTCGGAGGAGCAAGAAGCCAGCAGAAAGGCTGCCGCGCCCACCCACCATCGGCACTCCTGCATCATTGACGAAGCAGCAGCAGGCTTTACTAAGCAAGTGGACCACACTGATTTCAAGAGCAAGCAGCTAAGAGGTACAAGGCGTAAAGGTAGGCAGTGGGCGCTTGGGCTACAGGCCTTTGCGCAGGATCAGGTCATTCTGCACATCATGGCCCAGTACAAACTCGTGCTGCCCGATGGTTTTAAACCCGAAACGGCGGTAGAATTCGATGGCCCGCGTGTTCTTCTCCCACACTCCCAGCACCACGGCCCGTGCCTTTTGCTGCCGAGCTTCTTCGATAACACGGCGCATAAGCGTGGCGCCCAGGCCAGTCCCGATCCAGTCTTCCAGTATATACAGGCGCTCCACTTCCAGTCGGTCTTCGGGCGTTTTGTCCGGCTCTAGGCCTAGCGTTGAGTGCAGCCGCAGCTTCGCGTAGCCCACCACTTCCTGCACCATCTGGGCCAACAGGAAAATAGTATTGGGATCCTGTAGCTCGGCTAATTGCGCCTCCGGGCTGAAGTTAGCGTCGAGGTAGGCCGTCATGTCCGCCGCGCTGTTTTGGGCCGCGAAGGTTTCGTGAAAAGTTTGCCGGCCCAAGGCGGCGAGTTGAGCAGCTGTGGCCGCAGAGCGCTTGGCTACAATGATGCGGAGCGGAGAAGTCATAAGAAAACGGAATCGACGAAGAGCCGCAAAGGTAACAGGCCTTAGTCCACGGTATCATTTCCGCGCCGTTCGCGCCACCCATAACGCAACAGCAGCAGCCCAAGCACCAGCATACTCAGGTTTATGACCAACTGCACCGATGTCACGGACTCGGGCCCACTTTCGGAGTAGAGCGTGTACATCACATACATGCGCAGCACCTGCCCTATCACGAGCAGGGCACCAGAAAGCAGAAACATCAGCCCCACGAGGCGACGTGTAGCGGGCGAAAGCGGCCAAGGCATAAGCAAAGACGTTGACGTTGGAAGGAAGTGGCCTAGCAGTAGTTGGAACACCCCCAGGCCTTATCTAATACGAAGATTCTGGTCTTCGCAGCGAAAAGTAACCATCCCTCTTTCCAATTGCAGTTGCATATTGATTTAGCCCGCGTATTTTTGCTTTACCAACTTACCAACCTTTATCCGCGAGAGTAGCTCAGTTGGTAGAGCATCAGCTTCCCAAGCTGAGGGTCGCGAGTTCGAGCCTCGTTTCTCGCTCATTCAGAATCAGCCACTTGCCTGTAGAGGTGAGTGGCTTTTTTGTTGAGGATAATCACTTTCGGTGCTCTAGCATCCAGGAATCTTAAAGCACAATCTGCTCTAGGCCACCCATCTTTGCGGCAGTATGCCCCAGAACTCCCGTTTTCTCTTCACTCGCCCGGTTTACGTTGGAGTCCTGTTGCTGGCTCTTCTACCCTTTTTGGGGCTGATGTGCTATGCGCATCCGGCTATTGATGATTTTGACAATGCAGCTACGGCAGCGAAGATGGGACGTGGGGGCGCCCTATGGTACTGGTACACGCATTGGTCGGGGCGCTACGTAACCATTGGGCTCTCTACGTGGCTGAATCCGCTTTCCTACGCGCCCTCTGCAGGGGCAGCACCAGCGGGGCTGCTAGTGCTGCGTGGCATGTTGCTGCTGTCGGGGGCCGTACTGATTGCCTCCGTGCAGCAGTTCTTTCAGGCGCTACTGTTAGTGCTACCTAAACCTGAGGGCGCAGCATTCCCACCAAGCCGCCTCGCCTGGGCGCTTGCACTGGCCGTGCTGGCCTTGGGCCTGAATGCATTACCAGAGCCCTTTACGCTACTCTATTGGTACAGCGGCGTCCTGAATTATCTGCTGCCGCTCATCTTCGTATTAGGCTTTTGTGCGGGGGCTTTGCGTACGTTGCACTTGCCTCCCGGTGAGCCTACCCGTAGGAAGTGGACACTGGTTGCTGGCCTCTGCTTGGTGGGCGCAATGGGTGGCGGCGAGCTGTCGTTGCTGGCTTGCGGGTTGCTGCTGGTAGGACTGGGGGTCTGGGTATATATCTCCGATAGGCCTAGCCAGCTGGCCGCCCGCAGGGTATGGTGGATTTGGATGGTAGCAGGCCTAGTAGCGGCCGGGCTCTTTTTGGGTGCCCCTGGCAACTGGAACCGCCTCGGTTTTGTGCTGGTTGATTCCGGCGCAGATTTTGGGACGTGGCCGCATCGGCTGGCACTGCTGGCTCCGCGCACGGCCCTGGCCACCGCGCGCCTGGCGGCTAGGCCACCCGTAGCGGGTGCGTTGGTGATACTGGTAGGCTCTATCTGGCTCACGACTGCCGGAGCGCCCATACCACGGCCAAAGCGGTGGGAACTGGCCGGGGTCCTCGGGGTCTTTGTGCTGCTTAACTCACTGGGGGTGGCTTTCCTAAAAATCACCTTTATGCGCGACCTATGGGTGGAAGCGCTGCCAGGCCGGGTAGTAAACTATCTGGTGCTGCAACTCCTGATTTCGACTGCCGCACTGATGCTGTGGGCCCGCCCGTGGTTACCGCCACTGCCGCCCAAGTTGCGCGCCGCCGTGGTATTACCGGCCTTGGCATTGCTGCTTCTGCTCACGGGCCAGACGCGCCGGGCCTGGCAGGAGCTGCTGCTCGTAGCGCCAGGCTACAACCAGCAGATGCACAGCCGCTACCAAATACTGGATGATGCACGCCGCCGCCACGCCCCGCAAGCCATATTGGCGCCTCTGCAGCTGCCCGACGCCACTGGCGTACTGGTTCCGATACCGTCGGCGCGCCAGCGTGCCGATGTGAACCTGGAGCTTTCCACCGACTACACGCAGAAAAACAACCAGTTACTGGCGCACTACTATGGCGTTCCGTGCGTCTACCTTTCGGCGCCGCCAGTGGCACCGCAACCGTAGTTTCCAGCGGTAGCGGCCCGTATCCGGCGCAACTACCGGCCTAGGCCACTCTGGTGTTGGGCAAGCTTCACCCTTCTCTCGAATACACTATAAACAACGGAAATCAAGGAGTAGCAGGCACAACTTGCGGGTATAAAGCGGGGTATAAAACCCGGTATACGCTCTGCTCAACACTCCCCTCCCGCTATGCATTTTCTGAACGAGTTGCTAGGCCTGCACGCCAGCTCCCACAACATCAGCGCGCTGCAGATGTGCATGCGTGCTATTATCGTGTTCTTGTGGGCGCTGCTGCTTCTGCGGCTGGCCGGAAACCGTTCATTTGGCAGCGGAAGCGCCCTGGATATGGTTCTGAAAGTGATATTCGGAGCGGTTCTGAGCCGTGCCATTGTAGCGGCTTCCCCTTTTGGCGCTACGCTGCTAGCCGGCGCCGTTCTGATAGCACTTTACCGGCTACTGGCCTACGCTACGTTTTTATGGGATGGACTCGGCCAACTTGTGAAGGGCGATGCACTGCCTTTGATAGAAAACGGCACCGTTTTGCACGCCAATCTGCAGCGGGCCAGCATCTCAGAAAAAGACCTACACGAAGGCCTGCGCAACAATGGCAACCTCGACGATACCGAGCAGGTGCAACAGGCCTATTTGGAGCGTAACGGCAGTATCAGTGTACAACCCAAAAAATCAGCCTGAAATCGGCCAGACCATTCCGGTGAGTGGCCTAGCGCTGGTTAGGCAACGGTTTGCGAAACAGATAGCGAGTCTGCGTGCGCGTTTCGATGGAAGTGGTGCCGGTGTACACCGGCCGGTTTGGGTCGTTGTAGGCCAGTTCGGTTTCTACTTTTTGAGTGGCCCGAATGGGCAGCGCGGAGCTCTGGATTTCTACCAGCTCCCAGCCGTCTTCGGCCAGCTCATTCAGAGTGCTCAGCAGCAAGGCATCCAGTTCGGCCCGGTCTGGTCCCGCAAATAGGCTCTGTTTACGGGGCTGTAGCTTGCTTTGTCCGTGCCAGGCTGGCGCCAGATACACGCACTCATCATTGTAGGCCCGCACCTGCTGGTAGCGGTACCGTAGGCCACCCGCAGCCGGCAGCACCGAGGTAGTCATGGTGGGTTGCAGGGCCATTTCGGGGAGCGGCGCTAACGGGGACGGCTGCGTTTTGGAAGCGGGCGGCCCTTGTTGGGCGGCCGCCATTCTCAGCCCCAATATGGCGGGCAGAAACAGGCAGAGGCGTAACGGAAACTTCATAAGTTGGTAGAGCCAGATAGATAAGAAGTACGGGCCGACGAGCAGCTGTTGCAGCTACCCATCGGCCCGTACCTCTGTTCTACTTTCGTGCCGAAACACCTAACTACTGCTATATAGTCGCCGCCTGTTTTCTCGTGGGCCTGTTTGGCTACTTGCCTTTGCGCATCAGATACACCAGCCCGCCGTTCGGTAAGGAGGCCATCTGTGTTACTTCCCAGCCGTCGGCGGCCGCCTCATTCAAAGCTTTGCTTACCTCGTTGGTCACCTTGTCTACATACTGAGAAATTTTATTGAGGTAGGCCTGCTGATTAGCGGTTTGCTTGGCATTTTGCTCTTTATGATATTTTTCTGCTTCAGCAGGTGTCAGACGTTTACCCTTGACATATAGTATTGATTCACCTGACTCCGTGTCGGTCGTCACCACCGACTCTGCCTCTATTACCCCGCTGGGCAATGAAAGGGTAGTCATCGGCGATATCTGCTTCATATACTCCTCCTGATTGGCCAGCTTAATTTCTGACTTGCCCTTAAACGCCGGGCTAAAGCGACCAATCGGACCAGTAAGAGCAGCTTGCGGACCATAGTAAAACAGCTGCATATACTCACCGGCCTTCTGCGCTTGCACGGACCTTGTCTGGAGCAAGCCAGCTACAACTAGCAAAACACTAAACGCACGAAGAATTGGGTTCATTATGGATGTGTTAGGTAAAATAAACACACCAATATAAGCCCAATTCTCCTTCAGAAGTGGCCTAGGCCACTAGTCGCGCTTGGTTTTGAGCACTTGCTTGAGCGCGGCCAGCTCGTCGCGGAGCTTGGCGGCGGTCAGGAAGTCGAGGTCTTTGGCGGCGGCTTCCATCTGCTTTTCGGTCTGCTTGATGAGCTTCTCCAGATCCACCTTGTTCATCATGGACACCACCGGTTCGGCAGCAATGGCTAGGGCCACATCCCCATCGGGACCAGCGTAGCCTTGTGCTTCTACCACGCGGTAATCGGATAGCGAGGTCTGACCCATGATTTCGGCATGGCTCTTCCGCACCGTACGCGGCGTGATGCCGTGCTCCTCATTGTAGGCCAGTTGGGTGGCGCGGCGACGGTTGGTTTCATCAATGGCGCGCTGCATCGAGCCCGTCATGCGGTCGGCATACATAATCACCTTGCCCCGGTCGTTACGCGCGGCGCGGCCCATCGTCTGGATGAGGCTGCGCTGGTCGCGCAGGAAGCCTTCCTTGTCGGCGTCGAGAATAGCCACGAGGCTTACTTCCGGCAGGTCAAGGCCTTCGCGGAGCAGGTTTACGCCGATCAGGACGTCAATTTCGCCGAGGCGCAACTGGCGCAGGATTTCCACGCGGTCCAGCGTCTTCACATCGGAGTGCACGTAGCTCGATTTGATGCCCAGGCGCTCCATGTATTTCTGCAGCTCCTCGGCCATGCGCTTGGTGAGCGTCGTTACCAGCACCCGGTCGCCCATTTTCACGCGGTTGTCTACTTCGTCCAGCAAGTCGTCGATCTGGTTGCCGCTGGGACGAATGTCGATTTCGGGGTCCAGTAGGCCAGTCGGGCGTATAATTTGCTCTACTACCACACCGTTGGCCTGGGTCAGCTCATAGTCAGCGGGCGTGGCACTCACGAACACGGCCTGCCGGTACATGCTCTCGAACTCGTTGAACGTAAGCGGGCGGTTATCGAAGGCCGAGGGCAAACGGAAACCGTACTCAATGAGCGCGGCCTTGCGGCTCCGGTCGCCGCCCCACATGGCCCGAATCTGGGGCATGGTAGCGTGGCTCTCATCGACTACCAACAGGTAATCATTCGGAAAATAATCGAGCAGACAGAACGGACGCGAACCGGGTTCCCGACCATCGAAGTAGCGCGAGTAGTTCTCAATGCCGGAGCAGTAGCCCAGTTCCCGGATCATCTCTAAGTCAAACTCCGTGCGCTCCATGATGCGCTTGGCTTCAGAGTCACGGCCTTCTTTCTCGAAGTAGGCGTGCTGCTGCACCAGATCGAACTGAATTTCCTTGATGGCCTGGTTTAAGGTGTCTTTGCCGGTCACGAACAGGTTGGCCGGGTACAGCGTCACCGATTTTTCGTCGGCGAGCTTCTTGCCGCTTTGCGGATCAATTTTATGAATAGCCTCGATTTCGTCGCCGTAGAAGAAAATGCGGTAGGCATGGTCGGCGTAGGCCGGGAAGATGTCCACGGTGTCGCCCTTCACCCGGAACGAGCCGCGCGTAAACTCCATTTCGGTGCGCGAGTACAATATCTGCACGAAAGAATAGAGCAGGTTGTTGCGCGAATACCGCAGGCCAGGGGCCAGATAAATCACGTTTTTACTGAACTCCTCGGGGTTGCCGATGCCATAAATGCACGACACCGACGCCACCACAATCACATCGCGGCGGCCGCTGAGCAGCGTGGAAGTGCAGTGCAGCCGCAGTTTCTCAATCTCCTGATTAATAGCCAAGTCCTTCTCGATGAACACATCGGTACTAGCTATGTAGGCCTCTGGCTGGTAGTAGTCGTAGTAGCTGATGTAGTACTCGACGGCGTTGTTCGGGAAAAACTGCTTGAATTCGCCGTAGAGCTGGGCCGCCAGGGTTTTGTTGTGGCAAAGTACCAGGGCCGGCTTGCCGGTTTCGGCAATTACGTTGGCCATGGTAAAGGTCTTGCCCGTGCCGGTAGCACCCAGCAGCACCTGCGCCGGCTCGCCATTGTTGACGCCTTCTACGAGCTGCGCAATGGCTTTGGGCTGGTCGCCGGTGGGTTTGAACTCTGAAGTAAGTTGATAGTTCATGCAGGGAAATATAGGCCGAAAAAGCTAGCCTATGATAACTGCAAAACTACCTTTCTGGTTCGGTGATATAGTGAAATGGCGCGTTTGTCGTTCTGCCTAGCATAGGCCAGTCTGACAGTAAGCTCACCCGTTCACCAGCTCACCGCGGGTCGTGCCAGAGCAGCACGGGGTTGGAGGCGTTCTTGGAGAAGTCGGCGCAACGGCCGTCGCCATTGCCCGACTGGCCACCACTGGCGGCGCACAGTACGTTGCCGCACGTATCAAATAGGTAGTTGTAGTTGTCGCAGCAGCCACCCGTCACGAGGTACACGGTGCGGCCCTGGTACGTATACTGCGTTACCTCGGCGGCAGGCGTTTGCTTGGGCTGCTGCTTGAGCTGCTCAATGAGAACTGTGGAGAAGTCGCTGGGGCATACTTTGGCGTCGTTGTCGTTGAGGACACCGCTGCAAGCCGCCAGAAAAGGTAGCAGCAAGACTGCCAATAGGGTAAAAATTCTATTCATTCGACGGAGAAAAGCAGATTGAGGGAAGAGCGCAGGCACCGGCCTAGGCCACTCTCCGATACTCAGAGATAAGAGGCCTAGCGCCTTGCTCCCAGGCACGCCAGGCAGTTGTTTAATGCAGCGCTACCACCGGCCGTGTGGCGCCAAACTCTACGCTGGCCTCAATACCGAAGCTGTAGGGCCGGCTCTGGTGCAGCGTGGCCTGGTTTGGGTTGGCGTTGAGCGTAGTCAGGCCCGCTTCGGCTACAGGGCCGATGGCCATGCTCCAGGTGGCAGTGGCGGGCTGGTACCGTACGCCAGCTCCACCCCGCAGGGAGGCCATCACCTTGCGGTAAGGCAAATCGGAAGATGAGCGGGTGTAGGTGCGGGTGGCTTCCGGCGAGCCTTCCAGCTCCGAGTGGGTGCTCATCAACAGGTTGACGGCGGCACCTACTTTGGCGTAGAGCGAGGCGCCAGCCTTGGTAGAACCATAATGCAGCGTTACGGGCACGCCCACGCTCCGGTAGCGGAAGGAGGTGGCGCGGGCCACCTGCGGGGCGGCAGCATAGTTGCTGGGGGCTGCCCGGAACAAATTGCTGCTGCTGGTGGCGGGCTGCTGGCCATCCAGGAATCCGTAGGACGTGGCGGAAGTGGAGCGCTGCTCGGCTACTTCTATCCCGCTACCCAGGCGCAGGCTTTTGTTGAGGGCATAGTCCACCGTGAGGGCGAGGCGCTGGCCCAGGCCCGGCCGCAGGTTGCTACGGTACTCGGTTTCGGCATCTTCGCGGTAGTAGCGGTTGAGAGCCATCGTCACAGCATCGGCGTTCTGCCGGCCATCAGCCTGCGAGAAGTTGATATTGGGATTGTAAGAAGAAGCCGCGTAAGTACCTCCCAACTTCAGGCGGTGCCAGAGCTTGGGGGTAGTTTGAGGCTGCTCTGGGGTGGGAGCTGCTACGGAGGCCAGCTGTGCTGCGGCAGAATTCGGCCGGGCCAGCAAAGAGGGCTTTAGCGTATCGGGTAGGCCCAAGCCAAGCGAATTGCGCAGCCGTGCCTGCAGATAAGCCAGACTTAAAATATCAGTGGAAGAAGTGCCAGCGCCATATTGTCCTTGGGAAGCAAAACCATAATTAATCCCGTGCTGGCTGCCGCTGTAGCCATTTGCTGCCGCTGCCGACGTATAGCTGCCACCTAAGCGCCCGCCTTCGTAGGCCACTTCATTGCCAGCGCCAGCCGCCGTGTAGCCATCAGCAGAGGAGTAGTGCGAGTATCGGGAGCCAGGAGCAGTTGCTTCAGCCGAAGCAGAGGCACCCGACTGGCCTAGCGCTGCGGCCAGCATGCCAGCACTTTCCTCCGTAGCTGCTGCCGACTGGCCTAGGCCACCCAAAGCAGATGAGGACGTGCCACGACGAGTTGCTGCTGAAGTTTCAGCCTGCGTAGTAGCGCCAAAATCAGTTGAACGCGAACCAGCGCTGCCGGTAGCAACAGCCAACTCAGCAGAGGGTCCTTTGCCGAGCTGCCGTAGCGCGGCCCAGCCACCGAAACCCAGGGCCAGCAGCAGGCAAGCCGCGGCTACCCAGCGGTGCACCACCAGCCGTTTGCGGTAGGTATCATTCTGCTGTACTACCAATTCGTGGTCGAGCTGCTCCCAGAGGCTGGTGCGCGGCTGTATCTCGGCCTCCGCAAAGGTTTGCCGGAACAGGTGTTCCAGGTCGCCGGTGGGGCGCGGGTCGTGGGGCATATTGTTAGGAGCGGAAGCTGCCATGAGTACGATGAGCGTCAAGACGCTCCAGTTTGCTTTTCAAAATTGCCCGCGCGCGGGAGTACTGCGACTTACTGGTGCCTTCGGAAATACCCAGCATCTCGCCGATTTCCTTGTGCCCGTAGCCTTCTACGGCGAACAGGTTGAACACCATGCGGTAGCGCGGCGCCAAATCCTGAATCATGGCCAGTAGTTCTTCGAAATTGTAGTTGGAAAGCGTGAATTCTTCGCCGGCTAGGTCCTCGGGGTATTCGCCTCCGTCGCTGACGGCCACCAACGGGGCATTGCGGCGGTGCTGGCGCAGGGCCGCGTTTACCATGATACGGCGAATCCAGAATTCCAGGGGGCACTCCCGCCGGAAGCTGCTCAGGTTCTTGAACACCGTCAGAAACCCATCCTGTAGCACGTCTTCGGCCTCGAAGGTGGTCTGCGCATAGCGCATGCACACGGCCATCATGCGGCCTGCAAACCGTTCGTAGAGGTATTTCTGCATCAAGCGGCTACCAGCCAGGCAACCGTCAATCAGCTCGATGTCGGAGAGCTGGGAAGGCGGGGTAAGAGTACGCACAGGAGCGGATAACGACGACGAGTAAGATTGGGCCTGGGCCGCCGGAGCTGCGCTTTTGCCTGGCAACAGGCTGCGCAATCCGCCCTCCATCCCCAACGACGCCGATAGCGCGCTCATCGGGCCTGCCGACCCAGCAGGCCGGTATTTAGTAGCTCATGAGCGGCGCCGCTGTGCCCGAAGGCCTGGGTTTCGCTTGGGGTAGAATGCTGCATATGCCGCAAGTCAGATAACTAGAGTAATACCTTAATAGATGGAACGCCGGTGCCGGCATTCTGATAGCAAGAGGACAAGCGGGGCTCAGTTGGTTGCACAGTCCTATCAAGAATTTTCATTTTCTGCATCGAGGCAATCCTTATCTTTCCCTTACTCCTTGAAAGATAGCACAAACCACAACCTTAACTACCTGTATCATGTACATACATTAGTAGTTCTATCGGCCCCTGCCCCTAGAAAACCTTGGAGGTAGCTGGGCCGTTGGCAAGTCTACTTTTATTACCCTCACCCATAAAACCAGCATTCGTATGAAGACTCTCGTTCTGTTTTACTCCACCTATGGTCACATCTGGAAAATGGCGGAGGCCGTAGCTGAAGGCGCCCGCCAGGTAGGCGGTAACGAGGTAGTGATAAAGCGCGTGCCGGAAACCCTCCCGCAAGCCATCCTCGACCAGATTGGGGCTACCGAGGCGCAGAAAGCCTTCGCGCATGTGCCGGTGGCTACTATTGAGGAGCTAACGGATTATGATGCCATTATTCTGGGCGTGCCTACCCGCTACGGCAACATGTGCGGCCAGATTCAGTCGTTCTGGGATGGCACGGGTGGCCTATGGGCCAAAGGCGCACTTATTGGAAAAGTGGGCGGCGTATTCGCCAGCACGGCCACCCAACACGGCGGCCAGGAAACCACCATTCGGGCAGCCCATACGCTCATGTTGCACCACGGTTTCGTCATCGTAGGCCTGCCCTACGCTTGGCAGGGCCAAATGAATATTGCTGAAATTACGGGCGGCTCACCGTACGGCGCTTCCACCATCACGGGTGGCCAGGGCGAGCGGATGCCCAGCGAGAACGAGCTGGAAGGTGCTCGTTTCCAAGGCCGCCACACCGCCGAAATTGCCAGCAAGCTGGCGCGGTAAGCGGTGAAGTGGTGCTTTGGCCGTGCTGACTGGCCTAGATAGCCCTGTCATTGCGAGGATGAAGGGCGAAGCAATCTTTCCTTCGTATCTCGCCAAATCCTGAAGAAACACGAAGCCCTTACCTCCTAAGTGGAAGTAAGGGCTTTTCTTAAGCCAGCAGGTGGCGCGGCTAGGAGGAAAGATCGCTTCGCGCTGCTCGCAATGACAGGGCGATCTAGGCCAGTCAGCACGGCCAAATCACCACTCGCCTACAGCTGATTATATGCCTTAATCAGGCCAGCAAACGACTCCCGATACGTGTCGCCGATGGGCAGGAGGCGGCCCGCTACCTGCACTTTGCCGCGCTCCAGATGCTCAATGCGGCTCAGGGCCACCAGAAACGATTTATGAATACGGGCGAAGCGGTCGGGTGGCAGCACCTCCTCTACCCGCCGGAACGATTGCAGCGTGAGCACCTTGCCCGTGGTGGTGTAAATCATCAGATACTCCTTCATGCCTTCGATGTATAGAATATCATTGAAGGCCACGCGCTGCAGTCGGTGCTCGTTTTTCACGAACATGGCATCGGAAGAAGCAGGCTGAGGCTGCTCCGGGGCAGCGGCTGGTGCGGGCGCTAGGCCACTTGGCGCGGCACTAACTGGGGCAGCCAGCTGCTGCCGCACTTTCTGTACAGCCTGCAGGAACCGCTCAAAAGCAATGGGCTTGAGTAGATAATCGGAGGCGTTCAGGTCGTAGCTGCGCACGGCATACTGGTCGTAGGCCGTGGTGAAGATGATGCGCGGGCCAGGTTGGGGCAACAGCTGGGCCAGCTGGAGGCCAGTCAGGCGCGGCATATGAATATCCAGAAACACCAGATCCACGGGGTTATCCTGCAGGAAGGCCAAGCCAGCCAGGGCATCATCAAACTGGCCTTTTAGCTCTAGGCCCGGCACTTGGGCGCAGTAATCGGCCAGCAGATCAAGGGCCAGCGGTTCATCATCCAGAATTGCGCAGGTCATGAGGTGTAGTGGTGTAGTAGTGGAATGAGCAATGGGCAATAGTGAGTACGGGGCCGTCATGCCAAGTCATGCCGGGCTTTTATAGTAGATAGCTGTTCCTGCAAAGGCAAATACACCTCTTCATCACAGTCAATAAGCGGCCTCTTCACTCAGGATGACAATATCCTGGTTTGGGTTGCCTGGGCCTCAACTTAATAAGGTGAGCGTGACCTTGTGCTGCTCCGCAGAGGCTTCTACTTCCAGCGAGTACCGGTTGGGGTAGAGCAGCTCTAAGCGGCGGCGCAGATTCACGAGGCCTACGCCACCAGGTTGCTTGGGTAGGTCGCGGGTAGCGTCAGAAGAAGCCACGAAGTTGTGCACCGAAAACCGAATCATGCCATCAGTAGCCAAATCCAGCTTGATGTGCACGGCTACAGGCCTAGCGGCCAGGTCGCCGTGCTTAAAGGCATTTTCTACCAGCGGCAGCAGCATGAGCGGTGCAATGGGCTGCGTACAATCAGGCGGCGTGCCCGTGATATCTAGCCGGATAGCATCGGGAGCCGAAGCCGGCAGGCGCAGGCGCTGCAGGTCCAGAAACGCGTTCAGGTGCGCTACTTCACGGCTCAGCGGCACCGTGTCAGTACTGCTCTCGTAGAGCAGGTAACGCATAATCTCGGCGAGGCGCAGCACTGCTTCCGGGGCCTTATCCGACTTACGGCTGGTGAGTGAGTAAATATTGTTGAGTGTATTGAACAGGAAGTGCGGGTTGATTTGCGTTTTAAGCATGGCCAGCTCCGTGAGCAGCTGCTGGCGCTCCATTTCGCGGCGGTTGCGCTGCCCCCGAATGTAGTCGCCGGTGACGCGCAGGGCCGAGCTACTGCCCACAATGAAGGCTCCCACAAACCCAGCGGCCAGCACCCGCATCCAGGCTTCCGGAATAGACGAATCCGTAGGCTTTATGACCGTAGTGACGGGCTTTTTCTGACCGGGAGCCGTTTCCGTGACGCGAATAGTGCGGTTGGTTGCTTTTTTGGGCGAAGTCTGGTAGGTGATGCCGCCTACTATCAGTGCGTACGGAATCACGAGGAAAGCGGAGAGCAGCACATACTGGCCTACCTGCGCCCGACCCAGTGTGCGCGGAATAAGCCAGCGCCACGTGAGGTAAAACAACGCGGCGGCTGCGGCATCTTCTAGTACTAGGCGGCCTAGCAGCGGCAGCAGCGGCTGCCAATCGGAGGCAGTGCCCAGGAAGTGGGGCAACTTAGAAACCGGGCTGGCGAGCTTCAGAGCATCAATGGCCAGCAGCCACACCCAGAGTAGTATATGTACCCAGCGCGGCACCTGCCGGGCTTCCGGCGCCGCCGACCAGTTGGTGGGCCGCAGGAAGGAACGCAGCCGCGTCCGCCAGCCGCGCCGAGCTATGGGTTCTGCTGCATCCAAGGCGCTAAGAGAAACGGACGATACTTCCATTCCGAAAAATACGATTTGCCCCCTTCCAAACCACTTCCTATTCAATGAACACGGCTGCCACACCCGCCAACGGGCCAGCGGCTCGGGTTAACCTGTTCTAGGCCAGTGTAAGTAGCCTACCGTCGGGTTTGGGAGCGAAATCTGGCCGTTACGGGGCTGGTACTTTGGGTTGGTTGAATAGCAGGATAGAGATATAGTGCAGCCCCTACGTTTGCTGCATATCTGACTTGTTCTTTCTGCGCTATGACAACAACAGCTCTCCTGCTGGAAACGCAGGGCCTATCCTTCCGCTTCGGCAAGCGGCCTATTTTACACGATATCAACCTACAGGTGCCCGTCGGCAGCATCTACGGGTTTCTGGGGCCTAACGGAGCCGGCAAAAGCACCACCATGCGGCTGCTGCTAGGCCTGTTGCGGCCGGCGGCTGGCACGGTGCAGCTCTTCGGACACGACCTCGCCCGGCACCGCGTGGCCCTGCTCAGCCGCGTGGGCGCCCTCATCGAAAACCCCTCGCTCTACGACCACCTCACGGGCTACGAAAACATTGAAGCCACTCGGAAGCTGCGGGGCCTGCCCGCTAGCCGTACGGCTGAGGTGCTGGAACTGGTAGGCCTAAGCCCTGACTCGGCACGGCGCCCGGCCAAGGAATACTCGCTGGGCATGCGCCAGCGCCTAGGGCTCGCGCTGGCCCTGCTGCCCAACCCCGATCTGCTGATGCTGGATGAGCCCACCAACGGCCTCGACCCGAACGGCATTATGGAGATGCGTGAGCTGCTGCGTCGTTTGCAAAGCCAGGGCAAAACCATTTTGCTGTCCAGCCACCTCATCAGTGAGATTGAGAAAGTAGCCACGCATGTGGGCGTTATACAACTAGGCAAGTTGGTGTTCCAAGGCAGCCTCCCCGATTTGCAGCGTCTGCAGAGCGGCCGGGCCCAGCTGGTGCTGGAAACCGAAAGCGCCGATACCTGCCGCAACCTACTGCCTCAGCTGCTCTCTGAGGCTACCGTGACAGGCCTAGGCACCTTGCGCATCCCCTTCCACTCCCGCGAGCAAGTGGCCGCTCTGGCTGAAGCGCTGGTAGCAGCAGGCCAGCCCATCTACGGCTTGCGCCCCGAGCAACCTAGCCTCGAAGACACCTTCCTCCACCTCACCGAAACCAACGCCGCTATATGAGCGCCACCCTTACTCCCGAGATGCTAGTAGCGCTGCCTGCTACCCCTTCTCCCCTGCTGCAGTTGCAGCGCATCCTTTCCGCTGATATCCTAAAGCTGCGCCGCACGGCTGCTTTACGCCTGACGCTATTTAGCGGGGTGCTGCCGGTACTGCTCACGTTCTGCATTTTCTACTTCAAGGGTCAGTACATCATCAAAGGCGGCATTGATCCGTGGCCCCAGTTCGTGAGTATGGCTTGGCAAACGGCGGGTACCTTGTTGCTGCCCCTGTTTGTGGTGTTGCTTACTAGTCTGATTGTGAATGTGGAAACCAAATCGGCAGCCTGGAAACATCTCTATGCCTTGCCCGTGGGTCGTGGGGCCGTGTTTACTTCTAAGCTGCTGGTACTACTAAGCCTAAATGCTGTGGCGCTAGTGCTGTTTGTGCTGCTGCTGATAGGCGCTGGCACATTGCTGGGACTAGTGAAACCGGGGTTGGGTTTTCAGACGCATGAGCCGCCCCTGCAAACAGTGCTCTGGATGCTGGCCCACACGTTTGTGGCCACGCTAGGCCTGCTGGCCGTGCAGTACATCGTGAGCCTGTATTGGCGCTCCTTTGTAGTGCCAGTGGGCGTGGGCATGGGTGCGGTGGTAGCTACTATTGCGCTCCTGAAGTGGGAGCATGTAGATAAGATTCCCTATTCGGCCCCTATTGGCACCACCATGCTGATGAAAATGGACAAAACCAGTGGCCTACAAGTGGCCCACGAGCTAGCCAAGCACGAGTGGTATAGCCTGGCCTGGTTTGCCGGAGCACTGCTCATCGGATACGTACTGCTGCACCTGCGCCGCGCCGATTAACTGGCCTAGGCCACTGCTGCTCCTTTTGGTGCAACCTCAGCAAGCTCAACTGTGCCTCTAGGCCACTTCGCTGCTTCAGGCTGGCTATTCTACCGTTCAGCTCCCATTTCTGACGGTCCAGCCACTTCTACTTTTTTACGACTTCTCCTTTCCCGCTCTTTGCTACCGCAATCTGCTTTCTGAATCATGAAAAACGCTTATCTGCCGCTATCCGTATTGCTAACTGGCCTCCTGGCCGCGCCTACTCTGGCCCAAACCACCACGCCTCCTGCTGGTACGCCCGCGGCTGGCCCTCGCCCCGCTGGTGTGCCCAGCGCCCCTGGCCAGACGCCCGCTGCTAGGCCACTCCTGCCGCAAGCTCCGCAGGGAGCCGGCCGCCTGACGGGTATCATTCTGGATGCTACCACTAAAAAGCCAGTAGAATACGCCACCGTGGCCTTGCTGCCCGCGGCCAGCAATACGCCTATTGATGGAACAGTCTGCGATGAACGGGGCCGCTTCAACCTAAAAGGCCTGGCTGCCGGCACGTATCGGGTGCAGGTGAGCTTCCTGGGCTACACTACCCGCACCGAGAACGTAACCATTACCGATGGCGCTACCGATCTGGGCACCCTGACGCTACAATCGGCGGCGCAGAAGCTGGGCGAAGTAACCGTAACCGGCGAGCGGGACGTGGTAGAAACCAAGCCCGACCGTATTGTATACAATGCTGACAAGGACATCACCAACTCGGGTGGTACGGCGGCCGATGTACTGCGCAAAGTGCCCCTGGTGAATGTAGACCCCGATGGCAACGTGGAGCTGCGCGGCACCAGCAACGTGCGCGTGCTCATCAACAACAAGCCATCCGGCATTGTGGCCTCCTCGGTGGCCGATGCCATGAAGCAGATTCCGGCCGACCAGATCAAGAGCGTAGAGGTAATTACCACGCCCTCGGCGAAATATGATGCGGAAGGCACCGGCGGCATCATCAACATCATTCTGAAGAAGAACAACCTCGAAGGTCTGAACGGCTCGGTAGGCCTAGCAGGTGGCACGCGCAGCTCCAATGGCAACGCCACCCTCAACTACCGCAAAGGCAAAGTGGGCCTGAGCAGCTCTGTGAGCGGCTTTGCCTTCTACAGCCCCAACCGCAGCGAATTGCGCCGTTACCTGCCCGGAGTTGGTGGGGAGGAAACGCTTGCTCTGACGCAGAACGGAGATGGCAACACCATCGGGGGTGGCGGCTTTGGGCGCCTAGGCCTCGATTATGACCCGGCCAAGTACCATAATCTGACCCTAAGCGTGCAGGGCAACCTGTTCCGCAACAGCGGCGACCAAAGCCTCTACAACAACAGCCTCTTCCCAGTACGGCAAGAGTTTCTGCGCGACTTCGACCGGAAGTTCCACACCCAGAGCTACGATGTAAGTGGCAGCTACACCCGCACCTTCGAGCAGAAGCGCCGCGAGTGGAGTGTGCTGGCCCAGCACACCCGTAACCGCAACAACCAGGAGTACGCCCTCGACCAATTCAACAACGAAGGGTTTGGCTATGGTCCCGGAACCGGCGTCGATTACCGCGAGCGGAGCCTGAACTTGGCCAAAAATCTGGAGACCACACTCCAAACCGACTACGTACATCCCTTCTCGGAAACGGCCACGCTGGAAACCGGTGCCAAAGCCATCATGCGCCGCGTGAGCAGCGACTATGACGTGTCGGAAGACCAGACTGGCAACGGGCCGCTCATTCGGAGCAACACCCGCTCCAATGTGTTTGATTACGACCAGGACGTGGTGTCGGCGTACGGCACGTATGGCTTCAACCTGAGCAAAAAGCTCAGCACCCGCATCGGGGCACGGGCCGAAAACACGCGCATCGATGGCCGCTTTGCCCAGCAACTCAGCGAAAACTCTGGCCTGAAGCAGATCTACACCAACGTGCTGCCGAACGTGAGCCTGAGCTACCAGCCCCAGAACCCCAAGAAGCCCGGCCAAACCGTGCGCCTAGCCTACTCCACCCGCATTCAGCGCCCCCAGATTTTCTACCTGAACCCCTTCCGCAACACCACCGATACGCTCAACGTGAGCTACGGTAACCCCGAGTTGCGCCCTGAGCTGACGCATAGCTTCGAGCTGAACTATACTACCTTCATCAAAGGCTCGGTGGTAAACATCTCGACCTATGCCCGTCGCACGAATAAGGCCATTGAGTCGTACCGCTTTGTGGATGAGTTTGGCGTCAATAACCAGACTTTCCGCAACATTGGGCGCAACGCAACCTATGGGGTGTCGCTGTTTACCTCGGTGAAGCCCATTCCGAAGTGGGATTTGAGCGGCAACGTAAACGTGTACTACGTGTCGCTGAAAAGCCCCGCACTGGGTTTCAACAACGATGGGGTGATGTACAACCTGAACCTGAACTCCAGCTACAAATTCGAGAAGGGCCTGAGCCTGCAGTTCTTTGGGGGCCTCAACTCGCCACGGGTGCAGCTGCAGGGCAAGCAAGCCGCCTGGACGTTCTACTCCGTGGGTCTGCGCAAAAACCTGCTCAAGGATAAGGCCGACCTAACCCTGAACGCCGACAACTTCCTCTCGGCCACGCGTAACCTGAGCCTCGAACTCAATAGCCCCGGCCAGTTCCGCCAAGTAAGCGACAACTACATCTATCTGCGCGGCGTGCGTCTGGCCTTCAACTACCGCTTCGGCAAAACCACCGCCCAGCCCCAGAAGCGCCGTCGCAGCATCCAAAACGACGACACCAAGCAAGGCGGCGACAGCACCGGCCAAGGACAGCAGTAGTTTTTGGTGATGAGGTGAATTTGTGACGAGGTAAATAGCACGTCGTCCTGACCTACTTAACAGCCCTTACTTCCATAGCGGAGGTAAGGGCTTTTCGTTGCAAGGGCTTAGCAAGTCGATTTGTAAGAATTGGCTATACCGTCATCCATATGATTCGCCTCCGGCTCATCACGCTAGGCCACTTCGTCACCCCATTACTTCATCACCTCAAATCACATTTTGCCATGATACCGCAGCATTTCCATGAAGGCGTCGCGGTAGGTTTCGCCGATGGGAAGGGACGTGCCGTGCACTTGCACGCGGGTGCGCTCCACGTACTCCAGGTGGCGCAGGCTGATGAGGTAGGACTTGTGGATGCGGGCAAAGCGGCCAGGGGGCAGCAGTTCCTCTAGCTTCCGGAAAGATTGCAGCGTCAGGATTTTGCCGCCGCCGGTGTAGAGCATCAGGTATTCCTTTTGGCCCTCCACGTAGAAAATGTCGGCTACCGGCACGCGGCGCAAGCGGTTATCGTGACGCACGAACAGGGCCTCGCCTGCTTCGGCAGGTGCTTCCGCAGGAGCTATGGTAACTGCCGACTGGCCTAGGGCGGCGCGGGCGCGGTGCGCGGCCTGCACAAACCGCTCAAACGAAATCGGTTTCAGCAAATAATCCAGGGCGGGCAGCTCGTAGCTCTGCACGGCGTAGTCGGGGTGGGCCGTGGTGAAGATGATGCGAGGGCCAGGTTGGGGCAGCAGCTGAGCCAACTGTAGGCCCATCAGGCGCGGCATCTGAATATCCAGAAACACTACATCCACGGGGTTATCCTGCAGAAAAGCCACGGCCGCCAGCGCATCACTAAACTGCCCTTTCAGCTCCAGAAACGGCACCTGCCCGCAATACTCCGCCAGCACGTTCAGGGCCAGATGCTCATCATCGACTATGGCGCAAGTAAGCGGACGGCGCGGTGCGTTGGGCTCCATGGGAGGTGGGTTAGTGCTTTAGTAAAATAGTGAGCTTGATGTCCTTTTACCCAGTTTGACGTTCGTTTACCTATTAGCACGTCATCCTGAGAAAAGCGAAGGTTCTTGTCACGATAGCACGAAGCGCTAGGCCAGTCGTTGATAGGTGAGAACATCCTTCGCTTCTCTCAGGATGACGTGCTAATGGTTTTGAGGGCACTTATAGCGTTTCGGCTAAGCTGCAGGGTCATTCTCACGGAGTATTCTTCGTTGTTTTCTACAACTACCAAGGCGTGGCGCTCGGGGTAGAGCAGCGTGAGACGGCGCTTGAGGTTGGCAAGGCCCATACCGCCGGGTGCCACGGGTGCACTGCCGTAGGCCAGTCGGTTACGGACGGAGAAGTGTAGCTGCCCGTCATCGGCCAGCTGCAGGGAAAGGCGCACCACGTGGGGCCTAGCGGTTAGGTCACCGTGCTTAAAGGCATTTTCTACCAGCGGCAGCAGCAGCATGGGCGGCAACTGGTAGGCGTGCTCAGCACCGGGCGGCAACAGCACCGTAAACTGGATGGCCTCATCGGCTTCATCAGGTGGAAGGCGCAGGTGCTGCAGCGTCAGGAAGCTTTGGAGGTGGCTGATTTCGCGGGCCAGCGGCACGGTGTCGGCGGCGCTGTCGTAGAGCTGGTAGCGCATCAGCTCCGAGAGGCGCAGCACCGCTTCGGGCGCCTGCGGAGAGGCGTTGAGCGTGAGAGAATAGATGTTGTTGAGCGTATTGAAGAGGAAGTGCGGGTGCAGTTGCGTTTTGAGCAGGGCCAGCTCAGTGCGCAGGTGCTGCTGTTCCAGCTCACGCCGGTTGTCCCGCTCGCGGAGATAGTCGCCGGCTAGGCGCAGAAAAAAGCTCAGCAGCAGAATCTGACCGCCCAGCAACAGGTAGTAGGCCTGCAGCACCTGCACGTAGTAGGCCAGTGTTTGGGGTATGCCCTGTATTTTGACTTCCTCAAACAGGTAGCTCAGCCCAATGCGGGTGGCAGCAAACGCGGCCAATCCTAGGCCTAGCGCCAGAAAATACGCTGGCAGCCGGGTCCGCACAAACAGGTGCGGCATCAGGAGCCAGTTCAGGTAGAACAGGCCGGAGTCCAGTACATCCGTCAGGAAGGCGTTGAGCCAGAAGTGCTCTTCCAGCGCCGGCAGAAACGGACCTACGCGCAGCAGCCGCAGCTGCACATCGAAGTACAGCAACAGGCCTAGCCAGACCAGATGCGGCCACGGCAGGCTCTTCAATAACCGGGGCAGCTGTATAGGGCGGCGCGAAGCAGAAAACAGTAATGGCATGCAGTAACGGAGGCAACACGCCTCCTAGCCTCCAAAGTAACCATTCGTAGGCCACTCGGGCACTGGTTTTCAACCAGCCTCAGGTGCGCTTCAATCAATAAGGTTTTGGTATCAGTGAAATGTGGACCCCACCCCCGGCCCCTCCCCGTTGGGAGAGGGGTGCGTTCTGGAACGGCTCACGGCTGGAGACCCTCTCCCGGAGGATGTGGCGCATCAAGCCAGGGTGGGCCGGGGGTGGGGTCCACATTTCACACTGGTAGGGGCTAAATCCAGGTTAGTATGTTATGAAGTTGAAGTTGGTTGAATTTTAGACAGCTCAGCCATAAGAAGCAGTAAGTTTGAGCCGTTGTGCCACCATTCGGCGTATGCGCGGCTCTTACCTGCGGCTATCCTTATCCTTCGCCGACTATCCTTTTTCTGTTTTCTAGATGAAACAATTCGTTACGCTAGTGTTGCTGGCGATGCTGCCGGTGTGTGCTATTCAGGCGCAAAGCACCTCTCCGGCTCCGTCTTCTACGACTGCTACAGGCACTGCCCGGCTAACAGGCCGCGTGCTGGATGCTGCCACCCAAAAGCCCATTGAGTATGCCACCGTGGCGCTGCTCCCAGCCACGGGCACTGCGCCGCTCACGGGCGCCACCTGCGATGAGCAAGGCCGCTTTGAGCTGAAGAGCTTAGCGGCGGGCACGTACCGGCTACAGCTCAGCTTTGTGGGCTATGCCACGCGGCTGGAGTCTGTCACGGTTACGGACGCCGGGGCTGATGTTGGCTCGCTCACGCTTACTGCTTCGGCCCAAAACCTGGCGGGCGTAACCGTAACGGGCGAAAAGCCGATGGTAGAAACCAAGCCCGACCGCCTCATCTACAACGCCGAGCAGGATGCTAGCAACACCGGCGGCAATGCAGCTGATGTGCTGCGCAAAACGCCTCTGGTGAATCTGGACGGGGAAGGCAACGTGCAACTGCGCGGCACCAGCAACGTGCGTATCCTGATCAATAATAAACCCTCGGCATTGCTTTCCGGCAACCTGGCTGAGGCGCTCAAACAGATTCCGGCTGATCAGATCAAAGCCATTGAAGTCGTGACAGCACCGTCGGCGAAGTATGATGCGGAAGGATCGGGCGGGGTTATCAATATTGTCTTGAAGAAAAACAGCCTACAGGGGATGAGTGGCAGCGTAGGCGCTAACGCCGGCAACCGCAACCAGGGAATCAATACCAGCCTGAATGCCAAGCGCGGCAAGCTGGGCCTCAATACCAAGCTCAGCAGCTTCCGCAGCCTTTACCCATTCAAGAGCAGCACCATTCGCACCAATTATGCGGCAGATGGCAGCACGGGCCTACTTACGGAGCGCACTACCTCGCGCAACCAGGGCCAGGGCGGCTACGGGCAAGTAGAAATCACCTACGACCCTTCGCCCCTGCATAGCTTCACGCTTAGCGGCAACGGCAACCTTTACAACAGCAGTGCCCCCCAACAGCTCTTCAATCAATACCTAGGCCAGTCGGCGCTTGACACGCTCTACACGCGCGACATCAACCGGCAGGACGAGAGCCGCAATTTTGACCTGAACGCCGGCTACACCCGCACCTTCGGGGAGAAGCAGCCCCGCCGCGAGTGGAGCGTGCTGGCCCAGCATACCAGCAACCGCAGCCACGAGCAATACCGCCTCGACCAGTTCCCGAGCCCCGAGGTGCGCGGTGCGGCCATTGAGTACCAAGAAGCCAGCCTAAACCTGGCCCGAAACCTGGAAACCACTTTTCAGACTGATTACACGCTGCCTTTCGGAGAAAAGAATACGCTGGAAACCGGCGCCAAGCACATCCGCCGCCAAGTGAGCAGCGACTACACCGTGGACACGTTGCTGACCAGCGTGCAGCCCGACTTTGTGCGCAGCGCGCTTCGCTCCAACCGCTTCGACTACAGCCAAAACGTGCTGGCGGCCTATGGCACCTACAACTTTGCGCTGGGTAAGAAGAACGCCTTTAGCCTAGGCACACGTCTGGAGCGCACAGCCATTGCCGGCGAATTTCAAGGCGAGGCTGGCCGATTCGAGAACGACTACCTAAATGTGCTGCCCAACCTGAGCGCCACCCGCACACTCAAGAAAGAAGGCCAGACGCTGCGCCTGAGCTACTCCCGCCGCATCCAGCGCCCCCAGATTTACTTCCTGAACCCCTACATAAACCAAGTAACGCCTAACTCTGTAAATTTCGGCAACCCTGAATTGCGCCCTGAGCTGGCCGATTTGGTGGAACTGACCTATGGCACTTTCGGCGAGAAAACCTCGCTTAACGCCTCCGGTTTCGTGCGGCACACTGGCAACTCCATCGAGCGGTTCAGCTCTTTCAATGAGGCCCTGGCTCGCAACGAAACCACCTACGGTAACCTGGCTACCGTGAATATTTACGGTATAAACCTGTATGGCTCCTGGAAACCAATTAAGAACTGGGACCTGAGCTCTAACCTCAGCGGCGACTATACCCGCTTGCGCAGCCCCATTCTGGACCGTGTGGCCAGCCGCGCCAGCGTGTATATGAACGTGAATTCCTCTCTGAAGCTGGGCAAAACCTACACGGCCCAAGGCTACGGCGGCTTCTGGACCGGCGGTGTACAGCTCCAGACGCGCTACTCCGGCGGTGTGTACTACGGCCTTAGCCTGAAGAAGCTACTACTGAAAGAAAAGGCCGACCTCACGCTGGGGGCCAACAACTTCCTGGCACCCGGCCGCGAGTTTACCAGCACCACCATCACTCCCCAGTTCCGCAATGAGGGCAGCTTCTACTCCTACCAGCGCAACGTCCGCCTGTCCTTCAACTACCGCTTCGGCAAGCTCGAGGGCGGCCAGCGCCAGCGCAAAACCATCCGCAACGACGACTCCAAAGGTGGCGGCAGCGGCGGCGGGCAGCAGGGCGGCTAGCGGAGGGGAAGTGGTGAGATGATGTTCTGTTGACAGGCCTAGGCCACCCTGCTGTCATGGCGAGCATGTGGCGCATCAAGCCAGTGTCGAAGCAATTTTTCCTTCCGGTTGCGCCCACTGCTGGCCCACTGAAAAGCCCTTACTTCCACTGTGGAGGTAAGGGCTTCTTGTTTATACAGGATTCAGTGAGAGGCAAAGGAAAGATTACTTCGTCGTGCCTCCTCGCAATGACAGTGTTGTAGGCCATTTCACAACTTCATCATTTCGCAACTTCACCTTTCACCGATTCCAGATTTTCCAGGCTTCTTCGGCTTGGATGCAGAGCATTTCGAAACCGTTTTTGGCCTGAGCACCAATGGCCTGCCCGCGCTTCATGAACTCGGTTTCGCGGGGATTATAGATGAGGTCGTAGAGGAAGTGCTGGCTGGTGAGGGCCTCGTACGGAATGGGCGGGCATTCGTGCACGTCGGGCACGGTGCCTAGCGGCGTGGTATTCACGATGAGCGTGTGCTCCTGCAGGACCTCGGGCGTCAGGTCGTCGTATGTTAGGCCCTGGCCTAGAGGGTTGCGCGATACCACCCAGTACCCGATGCCTAGGTCGCGCAGGGCTACTTCCACGGCTTTGGAGCCGCCACCGCTGCCCAACACCAGCGCCCGGCCCTGAAAGCCGGCTGGCAGCCAATTCCGGAGCGAGTCGCGGAAGCCAATCATGTCGGTGTTGTGGCCCACGAGGCGGCCATCGGCGGTAAACTCAATGGTGTTTACGGCACCTACCCGTGCGGCTGAGGGGGCTACTTCACTCAAAAACGGCCATACTTTTTCCTTGTACGGAATGGTCACGTTCAGGCCGTACAGGTTGGGGTGCTGGGCTATCAGGTCTGGAAACTCCTGGATGGAAGACAGCTCAAAAAGGCCGTATTGATGATCGGCTAAGCCGAGGCTATCAAACTTCTGAGAGAAATAGGTTTGAGAAAACGAGTGCCGCAGGGTGCGACCAATCAGGCCAAATTCGCGCATACAATAGAGCTGTTGTTGAGCCCGCTCAAAGCAACAAAAAAAACCACCCCGGCCCAAGGCGAGCGGAGTGGTTTCTGCAGTTTATGTGGCTGGTTACGGCGGTCCGACGTTTCGCAACCAGCCAGCTAGTGGCCTAGGCCACTTCCGTGTCTAACGCGTTACCGGTGCGCGGCGGGCTTTGAAAAACTCCCACACCGCCGGCAGCACCGACAGCACGATGATGGCAACTACCACCAACGAGAAGTTTTTCTGCACGAAAGGCATCGAGCCGAAGAAGTAGCCAGCCCCGGTCAGTAGTACCACCCACGCTACGGCACCTACCACATTGTAGGAAAGAAACTTGGTGTAGCTCATGGTGCCTACGCCGGCCACAAACGGCGCAAACGTGCGGATAATGGGGATGAAACGCGCCAGAATGATGGTTTTGGCACCGTGCTTCTGATAGAAAGCCTGTGTTTTTTCCAGATGCTCCCGCTTCAGGAAGCGCGAGCTGCCAGTGAATACGCGCGGCCCCAGATAATCGCCGATGTGGTAGTTGAGGGTATCGCCGAGCACGGCAGCCAGGATAAGCAGGCCCATCATCACCCACACATTCAGGGGGGAGCCGGGCAGCGCGGCCAAGGAGCCGGCCGCGAACAGCAGAGAGTCGCCGGGCAGGAAGGGCAGCACCACTACGCCAGTTTCCACAAAGATGATGAGGAACAGAATGGCGTAGGTCCAGGCACCATAGTCCTGAATCAGAGCAGCTAAGTGCTTATCCAGGTGCAGGACGAAATCAACAATTTCCATAGAATAGGGTTTAAGCCCACAAAGAAAGCACTTGGCTCCCAAACCACCGGCACCCACCGGGACAGGCCACCGAAATACTACTAACCTAGGCCACTTTGTGCAGGATGTAGAGCAGGTTCAGGGATTCTACTTCCAGCTCTTTCACGCTAAAGCCCTGCCGCTCCCAATGTTCCGGGGCGGGGCGGCCATCTACCAGGGCATTTTCGGCGGTGAGGGTATTGAGCAGGATGTAGCCACTGGGCGCCAGCAGCCGCCAAATATGCTCCCAGAAACCCGATGTACCCAGTCCGGCTGGCAGCGCGAGGTCCAGGAACAGATCAATTACCATCAGGTCGAAGGACTCCGCGGGGGCCGTGGCTACCCAGGCAAACGCATCAGCGCAGACAATGTCCAGCTTCGCATCGGGCCGGATATCGAATTCTTCATCGGCCAACTGGATAATGACCGGATCAAGCTCAATGGCTGTAATGGCTGCCGCAAACTCCGGCGTCTGCCGCAGCGTCTGGACGATGCCGCCGCCGCCCAGGCCCAGCACCAACACGTGCGTAGCTGTTTCGGGCTGGGTAAACCGCAGGCCGTAGGCCAGTACCCGCTGCAAAGAGCCGTACGAATAGTTGGCGTGGGCGGTATCCAGCACTTTGCGCCCTCCGGAAAGCGTGATTTCCAGTGGTCCGCTGTATGCGGAGTGCACCCGGCGCGTGAGCGGTAGTACGTAGCTTATCAGCCGGCGCAGGGCCGTAAGTAGTTGCTTCATCTGGCGCCCAAGATACGGCAGGAATGAAACCGAAAGTGGCCTACGGCAACGCCATTGCGCCGTAGGCCACTCATCTGATTAGCTTTCTAAAATTGTTACTGAGCTGCAACGCGCCAGACCTTCTCCCCGGCATCATCTAGCACCAGCAGAGAGCCATCGGGCATTTCGGTTACGCCCACCGGGCGACCGTACACTTCTTTCTCCTTTTCATTGGCCACGAAGCCCGTCACGAAATCTTCCATGCCGCCGTTGGGCTTACCATTCTGGAAGGGTACGAACACCACTTTGTAGCCCGAAAAACTGGAGCGGTTCCAGGACCCGTGTTGCCCAATGAAGGCCCCACCCTGATACTTAGCCGGGAAGGCTTGTCCATCATAAATTGCGAGGCCCAGCGAAGCAGTATGTGGCCCCAATGGCACGTCGGGCACTACGGCCTTCTTCACCAGATCGGGGCGCTCGTTTTTGCGGCGCGGGTCTTCGTGCTGTCCAAAATACGAGTACGGCCAGCCATAGAAAGCACCTTCCTGCACACTGGTCAGGTAGTCGGGTACCAGCTCGTCGCCGAGTTCATCGCGCTCATTCACGGCGGTCCAGAGTTTGCCGGTGCCTTTCACCCAATCCATACCCACAGGGTTGCGTAGGCCACTGGCGTATATTTTTTCACCAGAACCATCGGGGTTGATTTCCAGAATATTAGCCCGGCGCTCCTCTTTATCGATGCCGTTCTCCGCCACATTGGAGCCCGAGCCTACGGAGATATAGATCTTCTTGCCATCGGGGCCAGCCAGCAGGTTGCGGGTCCAGTGGTTGTTGTAGCCACCGGCGGGCAGGCTCAAGATTTTCTCACCCTTGCCCGTAATCTTGGTTTGGCCGGCCTGGTACGGGTAACGCCACACGCCATCGGTATTCCCTACATAGAAGTACTGGCCTAGCACCAGCATACCAAGCGGCTGGCTAAGGTTACTCAGGAAGGTTTCGCGCACATCGGGCTTGCCGTCTTTGTTGGTGTCACGGAGCAGCGTGATGCGGTTGGCACTGGTAGCCCGCAACGATTTGGAAGGATCCAGATCCAGCGCGGCCACTACTTTCTTCTTCGGATTGGTGGGCACCGTGTTGGATTCGGCTACCAGCACGTCGCCGTTCGGCGTAACGTAGGCCCAGCGCGGGCTCTGGAAATTGCCGGCGTATTCCTGAATAGTGAAGCCCGCAGGCACCACTGGCGTTCTGCCTTTGGGCCAGCCAATCACCTTGCTCCGCTTCGTAGTTGATTCGGTGGCGTAGGGTTCCGGCAGCTTTACAGCGGTGGTGGCAGTGGCAACAGTATCGGCAGGCGTATCGGCCTGGGCTTCGGCCTTTTCTTCTTTGGAGGGGCCACCGCAGGCAACTAGCAGGCCTAGGCCAAGCAAGGGCAACTGGAAAACAGACTTATTCATTTCAACAGAAAATCGAGGGTATAATACAAAACCGGCCTGCTCCCTTCAGCGGGCGCCGGCCGGTTTAGTCTTACTGCTTTCTGTTGAGTTTGTTACGCCCGGTGCCTAGGCTTAGGGCTTGGGAGCCAGCAAAAACTGCAGCGGCACAGCTACCCGTTGTTGCCAGGCCGCCTCGTTGTGGGCAGCGCCTTCGTACTTGCGCGTCAGCCAATTGGTGCTAGTATAGCCAGCAGCACGCAGCACACTATCTGCCCGCAACTGGTGCGGCTCATACCACGCGTCGAGGGTGGTGGTGCCGTAGTCGAAGTACAGCTTTGGGCGCATACGGCGCGGCAGCTTCTGCTGCATGTAGGCCACCATGACCTCCGTAAAATCGTTGCTATCCTGCTGCACGCTAAGCGGCCAGTGGGTAGAAATACAGGCCGCGCCGCCAAATACCTGCGGGTATTCCAGCACAGCGTACAAGGAAATAAGACCACCCATGCTGGAGCCGGCTATAAACGTATCAGCCCGCTTGGGCGCCGTGGCGTACTTCTTGTCAATGAAGGGCTTAAGCTCCGTCACCAGAAACTTCAGGTAGACATCAGATAGCGGTGCAGCGGGTACTACTTGGGCATACGGCTGTTGCTGGGCGGCGCTCAAACGAGCATACGGCTTGGCAGGCGCGTACTCCCGAAAGCGCAAATCGGTATTCCAGATACCTACCACAATACATTCGCGGGCCTTTCCGTCCTGTATCAGTTGGCTCAGCACACTATCAACCTCCCAGGCCGTGCCGCCATAAGAGGTTTTAGGGCTGAACAGATTCTGCCCATCGTGCATGTAGAGCACAGGGTAGCGCTTGCCGGGCTTAGGGTAGCCGGCCGGCAGCCACACATCTACATTTCGCGGTTTCACCAGCTTCGAGGGGAAACTGGCCAGGTGCTCCACGCGGCCGGGGGCTGGTTGCGCTGG
Source organism: Hymenobacter gelipurpurascens (assembly GCF_900187375.1). Taxonomy (NCBI): domain Bacteria; kingdom Pseudomonadati; phylum Bacteroidota; class Cytophagia; order Cytophagales; family Hymenobacteraceae; genus Hymenobacter; species Hymenobacter gelipurpurascens. The sequence continues at coordinate 724,112 of NZ_FYEW01000002.1, forward strand.
AGTGGTGTAGGCCAGTAGCACGGCTACCAGAAGTAAGAATACACGGATACGCATAACTGAAAAGACAGCAGGAAGATTAGTAATACAAAACCAGCCCATCCTACAAGCAAAACTGCTGTCTGATGGGCTGGTGTATTCTTGCTAGGCCAGTGGTTACCTAGCCGCGGGGCATCGAAGTACCGGGCTTGCCAGTCGGCTTCTCGGGGCGGAAATCTTCGTGCACGGCATCCATATCGAGGAAGTGCGTGAACGTGTCGCCGCGCAGGCCCAGACGGATGGTTTCGAGGCTCACGATTTCGTTAGGCGCGATGTTGCCCAGGTTTACGTTGGCGCCGAGCAGCTTAATGAACCACACTTGCTGGGCTTTCTGGGGAGCTTCCCACAGAATTTTCTCAAACGGAATCTGGGTCAGAATCTCTTCTACCAGACCCGAGCGGACTTCGCCGGTGCTACGGAACAGGCCTACGTTGCCAGCTTCGCGGGCCTCGCCGATTACTTTGATGGCGCCAGCTTCCAGCTCCGTTTTCATCTGCGAAATCCACTTGTAAGGCGGAATGATCTTCTCCGCATCCTTGGAGCCTACTTCAGACAGTACTTTCACGTCTTTAGACAGCTCCCGGATATACTCCAGCTTCCGGTCGTGGTTCAGGTCAATAGAGCCATCCGATACTTCGGCGTACTCCATGCCATACTGATCCAGCAACCGACGGTAGTCGTCAAACTGATTGCGAATGATGAAGGCCTCAAACAGCGTCCCACCAAAATACACCGGAATGCCCGCCTCTTTATAAGCGTCCAGCTTACGCTTTAGGTTCGGCGTCACGAAAGATGTGGCCCAGCCCAGCTTTACGATATCGGTGTACGGCGCGCCTACTTCCAGGAAATCTTCCACTTCCCGCACGCTCAGGCCTTTGTCCATTACCATGGTAAAGCCTTGTTCGCGGGGTTTTTCGGTGCGCTCGGGGAGTTGATTGAGGCTGTAATTCATTCTTAGTTTTCTTAGGTCTTGCGAATGGAAGAACGGGATGAAAGGTCGCAACGGCCGCGCTTGCGTGGCTTAGCATTGGGCTCAAAAGTACGCCCGAATTCTGTAACGTTAGAAAAAGCCAAGGCCCCGCGGTTTCGGTGAGTCGTCACCATGCCCGCGGGGCCTTGTTGGTCATGGCCGCTAGGCCACTTATTTCCGATACTGATCAATGAGGCGAGCCAGCGCCTTCTGCGACTCCAGCTCCGGGAAGTACTCGAACAGCAGCCGGTGCTTATCAAAGTCCAGCACCAAAGCATTTTCCAAGCATTGGTAGGCTTCGCGGTAGCGCCCTGCTGCCAGCAGATAGGCGCATAGCCGGTAGTGCAGCTCGGCCTCAACCGGCTGGATTTCTACGGCATTGCGCATGAGGTCAATGGCGCCATCGAAATTGCCTTGTTCGTAGAGGATAATACTCCAGTTCAGCCAGGCGTCCTTATTGTCGGGGGCTACTTGCGTGGCTTTGTCGTAGGCCTCTATCGAGGACACCACGTTGCCCAACTGGTATTCAGCAGCAGCTAGGGCCAGCCAGTATTCCACGCTTTCGCCGTACAGGCTCACGGCCTTCCGGAAGAAATGAATTGCCTCGAAATACCGCTCCTGCGCGTTCATCACGATGCCGATGCCGAACCAGGCTTCGTCAATCGTCGCGTCCAGATCAATGGCCTGCTGGTAAAAGCGGCGTGCGTTGTCCCAATCGGCCAGCTTCTCATAGCACTCGCCAATGTTGCACAGGGCTTCCGGCGTCGGCTGCCCTTCCGAGTAGCTGAGCTCAAACTCCTCAATGGCCTTGCGGTAGCGCTCCAGACTTACGTAGGTGCTAGCCAGAAACCCATGCGCATCATAGAATTTCCCATCGATCAGGATGGCATAGTCGAAGGCGCTGATAGCGTCGTCGTACTTATTGGCGCGGTAATAGGCTTGGCCCAGATTGTACCAGGCAATAGCCGAATACGGATCCTCGTCGGTGAAGCGGCGGAAGAACTCCAGGTTCTTTTCCAGCCGTTCGCTCACCTCCAGGCAATACAACAGCTCCTGCACGGCCACCTCGTTGTCGGGGTTCAGGCGTAGGCTTTGCTTGTAGTACTTGGCCGCACTCTTGAACTTCTGCCAGCTCTGGTAGGCCAGTCCGAGGTTGAAGAAAATGTCGTCACGGTCCTGGGTGCGCTCCGCAGCCTGCAGAAAAAAGGCTACCGCTTCAGCAAACTCCCCCTTTTGGGTAGAGATAATGCCGCGCGTAACTGCCACATCGGGGTTATCCGGATCGAGCTGAGCCACATCTTCAATCTGCTGAGCAGCAGCAAGGTACTCGCCTTTCATGGCCAGTACCTGCGAGCGATCAATGAGCAGTTCCGTGCTAAACGGGTACTGGGCAATGGCCGCCTCGCAGGCTTGCAGGGCTTTATCGTACTGGGTGTTCGTCGTATAGTGGTCGATGATGTTTTCAAAATCGCCCAAGTCAAAAAACACGGGTTCGTTGTGGGCTACCATTTGCTCAAAGCGGCGCACGGTGTCCAGTACTTCGTCCCGGTCTTCAAAATTCTCATTCATTCTCATGCTGCTACAATCGGCACGCAGCCGCCAACTTGGCAGACTTCGCGAGGGTGAGCGGACTACTTTCTTGGAAAAAGACGCCCGCCCTGAATATACAACAACCACACCGGAGCCACATGGGTTCAGGCTAGAAATCTATCTGGCAAGGTTCTTCTCTTCCGGCGGCCCCACAGTGCCCTAGGCCAGGTTAGCTACTAAGCTGCGTCATTTCCTGACGCTGGGCCAATAGCTGAGCACAGCACCACGCCACCGTCTCGGCTACCGGACGAAAGGACTGGCCTAGCGTCTTCTGCACTTTATCGGTGCGGTACTCCACTGGCCGCCGGCCGGCCCTGGCCGTATCCTTCGTGATGAGCGGCCGAGCCCCCGTCAGCAAGGAACGCACATGCTCCAGTCGCCAGATTGTTTCGGCGGCCCAGTCGGGCACGGCCACTGTGGGGGGCTTGCGCCCGAAACAGGCCGCCGCCTGGCCTAGCAAGTCGCGCAAAGGTACTACCCCAGCGCTCAACACAAACCGCTCGCCTTTGATAGGGGTATTGAGGGTAAGCCGCATCAGCATGTCTACCACGTCACGTACATCTACCAAATTGATATTGCCCGGCGTATAGAAGGTATGTTGATTATAGGCATACTGCAAGAGCCGCGTGCTACTGCGGTTCCAATCGGCGGGTCCCAGAATTACGGAGGGGTTGACTATCACGGCCTGTAGCCCTTCAGATATGCCGCGCCATACCTCCAACTCCGCCAGGTATTTGGAAGTCGAATACGCATTGTGCGCCGCCCCCAGGTCCCATTTGGCCGACTCGTCCAGTTGCACCGGCAGCCCTGCTTGCTCAGCACGCTCCCCCGTTTTACTTCCCAAAGCGGCCACCGACGACACATACCCCAACCGGATACCCGGTCTTTCCAGACAAGCATCAACAATATTAGCAGTGCCTTCTACATTCACTTGCTGCAAGGCATCCTCATCCTGCGGAGCATAGGAGACCAATCCGGCGCAATGGAACACATGCGTTACATCTTGCAACGCCACCTGTAGGCCTAGCGCATCGCGAATGTCGCCTTCTACCCACTCCACCTGATCAGCCGACGGAATTGCAGGCACTTTGTCGCGATATAGTGCCCGTACTGGCAGGCCTCTCGCTACAAGCGCAGCAATAAGAAAACGACCCACTAGGCCACTACCCCCCGTAACGAATACCATGTACGTGCGCTAAAACAAGCTGTTATGAACAGGAAACTCAGAGTGTGTTGTTGAGCAACGGCAATGCAAGAACCTTCTGCACATATTCGCTGCTCAGCACTTTGGTTCGGATAGTTTCGGCATGTTTCATGTGGTGAGCATCGGTTCCAACCATATCTACCAACCCGGCGTCAATAAGCTTTTCTGCTACCTTTTTGGCACCAGCGGAATAGTACCCTACCAGAGAATTTAGGTTTACCTGAAGAAGCACCCCACTTTCCCGGATTGCTTCCAAGTCTGCAAATTTGCCATACAAATACGTATAGCGTTCCGGGTGGGCCAATACCGGCTGATAGCCCGAAGCCTTCAACTGAAACATCGTTTCCGCAAAGTTGAATGGCTCATTGATATAAGAGGTTTCAACCAGCACATACCGATTATCCCCCCCAAAGCTCAACAGAGGCTCTGTCGCCTGTAGTTTCTCAGCAAACCATTCGTCCAAGTAATATTCAGCCGCGCAATCCAGGGTCATCCCCGTTATTCCGGCGGTGGCTACTGCTTGGCGCAACTGCTGCAAGGACGCCTGAATTCCATCTGGTGTGTTCCGGTAAAAGTCTCCCATAATGTGAGGAGTCATCACCAGTTTGTGGTAGCCTAGCTTTTGCAAGGCTTTTACCAGTTCTACAGATTGCTCAATAGTTTCCGCACCATCATCAAGCCCCGGCAACAGGTGTGAGTGCATGTCTGTACCCAGCGCGGCTAATGTTAGAGCAGCATCAGTTAGGTTAGAGGTCTGAGAGCTAAAAAGCTTCTGAAAGAAGGAGGACATACTACTTGCCACCTAGCTCAGGAGAAACGCTTCCGCAGACGGTTCACCACTCCACTTTGTGGCTGGGGCTCTTCGTAGTAACCTTGTCCATATCCGTAGCCATAGCCATAGCCATAGCCGTAGCCTTGCATTCCGCCGGCTTTGGCATCGTTGAGGATCGTAGTGAGCTTTGTAAACCCATTTGTCCGCACGAGCTTATTGATATTCTTTAGAAATGCTTTCTTAGAATAATTAGCCCGAACAATATAAATCGGCACATCTGCTTTCCGCATGATCAAAATACCATCTGTAACCAAACCTACGGGCGGTGTATCAATAATGATAACATCATAGCTCTGATACAAATGCTCCAACATCTCATCAAACTTGGGGCTCAGAATTAATTCTGATGGATTCGGAGGGGTTGGCCCAGCTGAGATAAAGTCAAGCGTAGGAATAGTAGTATGCTGAATACATTCCTGCCACGTGTGTTTCTCAATCAGGATGGTGCTAACTCCTTTGATATTTTCTGCATCGAAAGCCAAATTCACTTTGGGCTTTCGCATATCTAAATCCAGAATTACTACGCGCTGATCCGATGCAGCAATAATACCTGCTAAGTTGACCGTAACAAATGTCTTTCCTTCCCCACTAATTGTGGATGTAACTGAAATCATACGCTTCCTTTTTGAAGAAGCCATAAACTCAAGGTTAGTACGAATGGAGCGAATAGCTTCTGAGATAGCAGATTTAGGATTTTTATCTACAACTAATTTAGAAACCGACATTTTTTCTCTGTCATAGGTTGGGATAACACCTAAAACAGAAGAAAGTGTGTTGCGTTCTAATTCTCCTACACTGGTAACAGTATTGTGCAGTAAGTAACGCACAGCAATCAGTCCAATACCTAACACCAAGCCAGATGCCAAACCAATGGCATACGCCATCAACTTAATAGGCGAAATAGGTAGAGAAGGGAGGTTAGCCGGTGACAATACTTGGAAGTCCGCTGTAATTCCAGCGCGAGCTATATTATACTCCAGCGTTTTGTCCATCATCAGCAAACTGTATTTTTCATACAGCTCCCTCGGGCGCTTTAAGCGCTCTATTTGGGTTTTTAATTCCGGCAACTCTGCTAAACGACCTTGCAATGAGTTGGCTTTGTTGTCCATCTCATTAAGTTGGCGTTGTAATAACTGTTCGTTCTGACGCAGAAGCTGGTTAATATTTTGCTTGGTAAATGTAATTTGGCCTTGGAGATTTTTAATAGTTTGTGTCTCTGGAGTGTAAGAATTTGAAACTCTATTAATTTGCAATTGCAAATCGTATAATTCTCCTATTCTAGCGGCAAGCTCTGGTGCTTTTAATTCAGCCAATGCAGGGATACTTTGTTCAGCTGAGCGTTCTTCGCTTGCAACAATTCGATTTTGCGCAATTTGACTATTAAGACTTCGAAGGAGCGTTAATTGTTCCTGAAGCTTTTGCCTTTCCTCTTGTTGAGTCGTAAGTATAGTGGTGAGGCTTCCTAGTTCAGTTTCAGCGTCGAAAAGCCGATTCTGTTTCATAAACTCCTGTAGTTGTTCTTCTGCCTGGCGCAAAAGCTGTCGGTTATCATTCGACTGGTCTGCTAAATACCGTAGTGTTTTGGCAGACTGCTCCTGCTTACGTTGTATCTTCTCAACTAAATATGCGGTGTCTACTTTATTTACAATATCATGAGCCTTAAGGGAATTATTGTCTGTAAAAGATATACTAATCGTGTTTGCGTCAGGATTAATTATCTGCACCTGAAGATTTGAGCTTAGGTACTGGTTAATAAAACCCTCATCTCTAATTACGAAATAGAAATTTCGCTCAGTATCACTTGGACGAAATAGAGAAGTAGGATATATCCTAAACCAAAATCCCAACGTTTCAATTTGATTGCCTAATATTGCTTTTTGAATTACTTCCTGTCCGTTTTCCTGATAAGTTAGCTCTATCTGCTGAGGGGTAAGAAAGCGCAACCCAAACTTAGTATTATATTGCCCTCCTCCTTTCGTTTGATATTCTACCTTGAATGGCGAAGCTCGATATAATTCAGTTTCTAATACGGTACCTTCAGCATAATAATTAACTTCTAAGTCCAAAGAATCGCGCAAACGACGATAAATAAGATCAGATTTAATTAATTCAATTTCGCCTGAAAGTTGCGTCATTGTTTGCTTCTGCTCCACCATTTTGCCTAATCCTTCCAGGCCAAGCACTCCTGCTTCCGTCTTTTCGTCGATCTTCAAGGTCGATGAAGACTGATATACCGGACTGGTATAGCGTAGAAACAGCCAAGAGGCTAGCAAACCCAAGCTAATAAGCAACAATACCCAAGGCAAACTCTTACGAGCTACCATTAAGAGGGTAGTCAAGTCTAGCCCACCACCTTGATCCTCCTCCGCATCGCCTCCGGCGCCACGGATTAGTTCTTCTAATTCAATGTCTTCGTTCACAGCCATGTAGGCAGAGGCTCATTAAGTAAAACAACGTATCCGTTACGGGTTGCTGATGATAGCGTTCCGAATCAGGAAAAACGTAGTAAAAACACCCGTTAAAGTCGCGAACAGAGTAAAGTAAGGCTGAGCATCACTTAGCGTTTCGTATAACGGGCGACGAATAGGCTCCACATAGATAATATCGTTAGGCTCAACCTGAAGGCTAGCCCGACGCATGCCATCTATCGTAGTCAGGTCGATGATCTGTACTTGAGGGTTCTTTAGGCTACCCCGAATAAGACGAATGTTATCAGCTCGTCCGGCTTGCCCACCTTGAGCGGTAGGCCCCACATAGCCACCAGTTATGCCCCCTGCTGAAGCAAGTATTTCCAGCAAGTTCATGTTGTCGTTATAAAGAGGAATCACTTGGCCGGGTCCACCAGCAACTGCTCCCATAACTATCACACGATTATTGGTAACCCTGGTTAGGACGAAGACATCTTTGTAATAGACACTGTATTTCTGTTGCAGAACACTATCTGCTTGGAGCAATGTGTAACCTGCTATTTTCAGAGGCTCGATCATTGGCAGCGTAATCATACCATCATGCTGTACCAAAAAGTCGTTCTGTCCTGAACCCTGTTGACCCTGCTGCCCCTGCTGTATGTTGGCTCGACCGCCACCAGAGCTACGCTGACCGATAGATTGCCGATTATTATTTCCTCCACCAACACCACCAGGATAACCAAACATGAGCTCTCCGTTAGGATCTATGATTCGCTCACCTTTGTTAGTATTTACCTGAACGTATAGGTAATCATTCGGCTGGATGATATAGTTCCGCTCTGCACGGTTAACAACATCACGCAGACGCGCAGTATCTAATCCACCAGCTCCGGAGGTTCGCAGTAGGATATTCTGCTGCCGTAGACGAGATGTTGCACACGATGCTGAAATGAGCGCAACTAACAAGCAGGGAAGCCACAAGCGCAGGAGACGATAGAATGGTTGTTTTGGCATGCAAACTGGCTAGTCGGACTCAGAGTAATGGTTACGTAGAAATCCTGAATTTTTAAGAGAAACTCTCCTAAAGAACTATCAAAGTAACCGAATCGGTGCGCCCTTTCAAAATCCGAGCCATTATGAACCCAAATCCTATACTGGTTTTAGGGTGCATATAATTGTACTTTTGCAAACCCAAAACGGGCATTGTTCTGTTTTGTTGCTATATCCCACCCATCACCCTTACTCCCACCCCCTATGGAACTGGTCGCTACTGAAAACCAGACAATGATTGCTCAGATGGTGCGCGACTTCGGCGCGCAGTATATCAAGCCCCACATGATGAAGTGGGATGAGTCGCAGGAGTTTCCCGTTGACGTTTTCCACAAGCTTGGCGAACTAGGTCTGATGGGGGTACTGGTACCTCAGCAATACGGAGGAGCTGGCTTTGGGTACGTAGAGTATGTCACGGCCATTGCAGAGCTATCGAAAATTGATGGCAGCATTGGTCTGAGCATGGCAGCCCACAACTCACTTTGTACCGGACATATCCTGCAGCATGCTTCAGAAGAGCAAAAGCAGAAATATCTGCCGAAGCTGGCTTCGGGTGAATGGATTGGCGCCTGGGGCCTTACAGAGCCCAACACTGGTTCTGATGCCGGCAACATGCGCACTGTGGCCGTGGAAGATGGCGACTCTTATATATTGAACGGAGCCAAAAACTTTATCACGCACGGCAAGAGCGGTAATGTAGCCGTGGTTATCGCTCGTACTGGCGAAGTTGGCGATTCACATGCCATGACGGCTTTCATCATTGAGCGTGGAACGCCAGGCTTTGAGGCTGGCCGCAAGGAAGACAAGCTGGGCATGCGGGCTTCAGAAACGACAGAACTGATTTTTACTGACTGCCGCGTACCCAAGGAAAATGTTATTGGTAAAGTAGGCGACGGTTTCGTGCAGGCGCTAAAGGTGTTGGATGGTGGCCGCATCAGTATTGCAGCTTTGAGCCTGGGCATTGCGCAAGGGGCCTACGAAGCTGCTCTGCAGTATTCCAAGGAGCGCCATCAGTTCAATCAGCCAATCAGCAACTTCCAGGGCATTGGGTTTAAGCTGGCGGATATGGCGACCGAAATTGAGGCAGCGTCCCTGCTTACCTATCGGGCAGCTGATATGAAGGACCGTGGCCTGAACGTAAATAAGGAGTCGGCTATGGCCAAGCTGTATGCTTCGGAGGTGGCGGTGCGCACTGCCAACGAGGGTGTACAGATCTTCGGGGGTTATGGCTACACCAAAGATTACCCGGCTGAGAAGTACTACCGTGATGCTAAGCTGTGCACTATTGGCGAAGGCACGTCGGAAATTCAGAAGCTGGTTATTGCCCGAACCTTGCTGAAGTAGAACCGTTGATTCTGCAGGCTCTGTGCTGATTTCGCTGATTATCCGGGCTGTATCAACAGGCCTACGCGGAAAATACACGGAATCATTTTCAATTCTGCAGAATCATTGCCTATCTTTGCAGCCCTCTAGCCAGGAAAGTTTTCAACCTCACTGAAGATATGATCATCGTCCAAATCAAAGAAAACGAGTCGGTTGACCGTGCGCTCAAGCGCTTTAAGAAGAAGTTCGAGCGCACCGGCGTCCTGAAAGAGCTGCGTCGTCGTACGTTCTTCCAGAAGCCTTCTATTACGAACCGCAAGCAGAAGCAGAAAGCTATCTACAAGCAGGTAACGTACGGTAACGAGGCTAGCCAATAGTCACGAAGAGCTTCCCGTAAGCTAGAAAAGCCGGCTGATATGCGTTTTATAGCGCAGCAGCCGGCTTTTTCGTGCCTATATTTTCCGTTTTATTCTTCCTCCGAATTCCCTACATTGGGTATCTACAGCTCAGCTGTTGAAACTAAGAATATGGAATTGTTTTTTGATTATTTACGGTTTGAGCGGCGCTACAGCCCGCATACGGTGCTCTCGTATCAAACCGACCTACGTCAGTTTTCGGAGTTTCTCGTTGCATCATTCGAGCAAACTGACCCGACGCAGGCAGACCATATGCTGATCCGTTCTTGGGTGGTGTCTTTGATGCAGCAGCACAACGACCCTCGCACCGTGAACCGCAAGATTGCCTGTTTGCGCTCCTATTATAAGTACTTGTTGCAGACGGGAGCCATCCAGAAAAACCCCATGCTGCGTATCACGTCGCCGAAGATTGCCAAGAAGCTGCCCGACTTTGTACCGGAGGATTCTTTGAATGGTCTGCTGAACTCCTTTGAGTTTCCGGATACGCTGGCAGGCTCCCGCGACCAGCTGATTTTGGAAATGCTGTATGGTACCGGCATCCGCCTGTCGGAGCTGATTGGCATTGGGCCTGAGGACATCAGTTTGCCTGGCCGCATGGTGCGCGTAACGGGTAAAGGCAACAAACAACGCCTGGTACCGCTCAACCCCACGCTGCTAGTAGTTATAGAACGCTATATAGTGCATAAGCAACGCGAATTTGGTCCGGATAGCAACGCCCGGCGGGCACTACTCGTTACGGACAAAGGCGAACCGCTCTACGAAAAGTTCGTGTACCGCACGGTGAAGCACTATTTGAGTCAGATTACCACGGCTTCGGGCCAGCAGCATCCGCACGTGCTGCGCCACTCGTTTGCTACGCATCTGTTAGGCAAAGGTGCTGATCTGAATGCAATTAAGGAGTTGCTAGGCCATGCTAACCTGGCCGCCACCCAAGTGTACACGCACTTAAGTATTGACAAGCTCAAATCTGTCTTTGAAAAGGCCCACCCAAAGGCCTGAGTTTCTTTCTTTCTACCCTTAATTCCACATCCGATGAAAGTACAGATGCAATCGGTGCATTTCGACGCCGACCAAAAACTGATTGACTTCATCCAGAAGCGCCTCGATAAACTCGAAACCTTCTATGACCACGTGACGGAAGGCGAAGTGATTATGCGACTGAATAACAAAGATGGTATTGCCAATAAAACGGTAGAAGTGAAGGTCCGCGTCCCCGGCACTACGCTCTTCGCACAGGAAGATGCTGGCACCTTTGAAGCTGCTGCCGATGCCGCTGCCGATAGCCTGAAACGCCAGATTACTAAGTATAAAGAGAAGCTGGTTAGCCACTGATTTATAGACCGAGAGTGGCCTAGCGCCACCTTCTAACAACAACGCCCCGGTTACCACTAATGGTAGCCGGGGCGTTGTTGTTAGAAGGTGGCGCTAGGCCACTCTACAGGCCAAATTCAGCCTTGATTTTATCTACATAGTCCAGCTTTTCCCATGTGAAAGTCTCCACAGTTTTCGTGGTGCCATCGGGTTGCTGTACTTGCTTAGTGCCCGGCTGCCGGCCCATATGGCCATAGGCGGCGGACTCAGCAAAAATAGGGTTTTGCAGGCCTAGGCGCTGTACAATTGCGTACGGGCGCAGGTCGAAGATGCGCTGCACTTTAGCGGCAATTTCTCCGTCGGTGAGCAAGTGCCCGAAGGAGCCGTTGACTTTCGTAGTACCGTAGGTGGTCACGAATACGCCTACCGGCTCGGCCACGCCGATGGCGTAGGCCACCTGCACTAGCACTTGGTCGGCAACGCCGGCAGCTACCAGGTTTTTGGCGATATGGCGGGCCGCGTAGGCTGCCGAACGGTCTACTTTAGACGAGTCTTTGCCCGAGAAGGCGCCACCACCGTGAGCCCCTTTACCGCCGTACGTATCCACAATGATTTTACGGCCCGTAAGGCCAGAATCGCCGTGAGGCCCGCCAATGACAAACTTGCCAGTGGGGTTGATGTGGTAAGTAATATCGTCGGTGAAGAGTGCCTGCACTTCCTGGCCTAGCTGAGCCTTTACGCGCGGTACCAGAATGTTCTTGATATCCTGCTCAATCTGCTTCAGCATTACCTGCTCATCCTGATCGAACTCATCATGCTGAGTGCTGACCACAATGGTTTCGATGGCCTCGGGCGTGTTGTCGTCGGCGTAGCGAATAGTTACCTGGCTTTTCGCGTCGGGGCGCAGGTAGGTCATTTCCTGACCAGCTTTGCGGATGGCCGACAGCTCCCGCAACAAACGGTGCGAGAGGTCGAGGGCCAGCGGCATATAGTTTTCGGTTTCGCGGGTGGCGTATCCGAACATCATTCCTTGGTCGCCGGCGCCTTGCTCTTCGGGCTTGGCACGCTCCACACCCTGGTTGATATCGGCCGATTGCTCGTGCAAGCGGTTCATCACCTCGCAGGTATCGGCATTGAACAGGTATTCAGGCTTGTTGTAGCCGATGCGGCGAATCACCTCCCGAATGATGGGCTCAGCCTCTACATGGGCTTTCGATTTGATTTCGCCGGCAACCAGCGCAAAGTCAGTAGTAACCAGTGTTTCGCAGGCCACTTTGGCCGCAGGATCCTGTCGCAGATACTCGTCGAGAATGGCGTCGGAAATCTGGTCAGCTACTTTATCGGGGTGGCCCTCCGAAACAGATTCGGAGGTGAACAGGTACGGCATCAGCTTATAAGGTAGGAGTACGTCAGAGGCCGGCAGCCCCTGCCCTGCAATATGTAATTGAATTGGCAGGGCAGCAAAGCTACGAGTTTTCTAAATGGCTGCAGAAGTAGTCTGGCAATTCGTGGAAATTGTATCTACTATCCTCTAACAGCTCACTTTACTGGGCTGGCCAAGGACTTCATAGCACGCATTTAGGCTAACCTGACGCTTTTCCAGTATTCTTGCAGGCTTTTAACTGCTTATTTTACTTTCTACCGATATGCGTAAGGCGGTTCTGTTTTTGGTTGTTGCCACTTTCTACACTGCTCAGGCACAGGCGCAACGTTTTGAGCCGGGCTACTTAGTGCGGCTTTCAGGCGATACCGTGCGCGGGGAGCTCGAAAACGGGTTTTGGGAAGAGGCTCCGGCCTCGCTCCGTTTTCGGGAGCAGCCTACCGGGCCTATCCAGACCTGGCCTACGCGAAGCTTGCAAAGCTTTGGCCTACGCAACGGACGGCGCTGGCGGGCACAGGTGCTAACCTACGATGCCGCAGCCGAAAGCCGCCGCGACTTTGTGCGGCCCGATGCCCCGCGCACTCGTCTTGTAACAGACACCTTGCTGACGGAAGTACTTCTAGATGGCCCACTAGGCCTGTCGGTAGCGTTTCAGAGCACTACTCCACACTACTTTGTGCAACGGGCAGGGCAGCCGCCGTTGGAGCTGGTAAACCGCCTCTTCCTTCGTACCAATGCCGAAGGCCGGCAGATGTTGAGCACCGCCAATGATTTTCGGGAGCAGCTGCGGCAATACCTGCAGCCTGATTGCCCAGCCGCATCGCAGGGCCTGAGCCGATTACGGTTTGAGGCGGGTGCCCTGCGCGAATATCTGAGTGCTTATGCAGTGGCTTGCCTAGGCCAGCCGGCGAGCGTAGCAAAGGTGGCCGCTGCTCAGCCAGCGCAGAAAGGTAGTGGCCTCCGGCTGGAGGCAGGTGTCTTTTTGGGTGGCTCCTTTACCAGCAGTCGTTTTACTGATCCATCTGATGCTTTTTTAAAGCTTGACGAGCCTTCTAGCCCCACGCAAGCTATAGCGCAAGCTGATCTGGAAAGGCCTTATCTGAACAACCAGCATGTGGAGCAGACAGTGCGACCAATGGTGGGCGGCTACCTCGATGCACTCTTTCCCGGACGCCGGTTTTCGGTTCATGCAGAGGGCCAGGTCCGTTCGCGCAGCCGTTCTACTGCCACGCTCTCCACCGGCCAATCAGCTTATCCAACGAAAACCTACACGTTCGGCTCGGCTCTGGTGCCTACGGTCGCGCTGGGGTTTCGGGTGTTGCGGCCCGTGGGGCTAGGCCAGTTGCTGGCAGGTGCCGGCGCAGCAGCGCAGCTTAACTCGGCGCTTTCGCCTCAAATAGACTTCCCGGGTGGCTCGGCTCGCCAGTTCCAGGGGAAAGCATTGCCTGATATTCGGGTGATGGAAACGACCCAAACGCAGATTGGCCCTTACCTGGAGCTGGGCTACCGCCGAGGCCGCTTCACAGGCACTGTAAACTGGCGCTATTTTTCCGATTTTGCGCGCGACTTATCCACCATCAGCTCTGTGGTTTACGCCAGCTCGGACAACCAATTGCTGGCCATCAATACCACCACCTACCGCTACCGCACGCAGCAGGTGCAGTTACAAGTGGCCTACCGCCTTAACCGCAACACCGATCAGTAAGCTCTGCTCAAGAATAAGGACCGTAGGCCACTACTTGCCAGCAATGCCACAGAAAGGCCACTGCTACCACTCCCCAGGATAGTTGGGGCAGCCGTATCCGGTGCAGAATACAGCCGATGAAGCAGAGTACTAATGGCACCAGTGTGAATGTAAGCCGCCCCTGATAAAAGCCCAACAAGGCGAAAAAGACCGTAAAAAGCGTCAAGAGGCCTAGCGTGAGTTGGCCCGGTAGCTCTAGCTCACGCCATCCAGTTCTTGCCTGACGCCAGCTAAACCACAGGTACAAAGCCAGCGCTCCAGACAAGAAGCCCATGATAGCCGGCAGTGTAGTTCCAAACTGCGCCAAATTGCTGACCACGCTCGTGTATAGATGTTGATCAGGCTCCAGAAGGGCATCTTTCAACCAAATGAATTGCCGATACGTCTTGACCTCGTGGTTGTAGTAGTGAATACCGAAAAGCCGTAAGCCTGCTATCCAGAGAACTGTTGGCAGTAAGAAGGCGCTGCTTACAGCACCTCCAAGCACCCACAAACGCGTGGGCGAATGGCTTTTTCGCCAGAAGTAGAGTGCCACCAGCAAGCACGGCAGCCCCAGTACGAAGCTGCCGTATACCAGGCACAAACTGCCCGTACCTAGTGCGAGGCTCACCAACATCCGGCCCGAAAAATTCTTTTCATTAAGCCTTATGAGCAGATACAGGCAGAATAGCGGCGTGAAAAACGTAAACATCTGCTGATGCACCGTCCAGAAGAAGGCTTTCGTGACTGGGTTGGACACTAAAAACACCAGTAGGCCACCTAACACCACCCGGCTGCCTTGCCCCTGCGTGAGGCGCCCGTACAGAGCTATAAACAGCAGCAGGCTCCCCAACAGCACAACGTAGTTGAGGAGGACGTAGCCTACGTAAAACCCTAGTGCTAGCTGATATTTGGTGGGCACATGCAGCAGAAACTGTAGTGCCGGCCGCTCGGAATTGGACAGAAGTTGTAGCACCCACGTGCACGGATATCCTACGGCCGTGCCCAGCAGAATAAACAACGGCCGCGACTGCCGGACTTCGTTCGGCTCCAGCAACCGCGCCGGATGCCGCGCATTCTCTATATACACCCCACTATCACAATTGTCTGTGAACCCTGCGTAAGCCGTTAGATGCAGATAGGTGCCGCAGTATACATCATTGGTACGCGGAGGAGGCGAAAACAGAAACGATACAGTAACCAGCAGAATCAGAAGTGTGCAACCGACTACCTGCCGGAGCATACCAGTAAAGGGCTTCATTCCTTGCTACTGCCCGCCAGTGCTACCGCCAGCGGAGGTTGATGGCTTCAGATTGGTTTCAAACAGCTTCAGAATGCGCTTGTACTCATCGGTCCAGGAGCTGGGTTCGATGAAGCCGTGGTCTTCTACGGGGTACACGGCTAGTTCCCAATTCTCTTTGTGCAGCTCAATGAGGCGCTGCGAGAGGCGCACAATGTCCTGGAAGTGCACGTTCGTATCGACCATGCCGTGGCACATGAGCAGGGACCCTTTCAGGCCGTTGGCGTAGTAAATCGGCGACGAACGGGCGTAGGCCACCGAGTCGTTGTAGGGCTCGTTAAGGATGTTGTCGGTGTAGCCGTGGTTGTAGTGGGCCCAGTCCGTAACGGAGCGCAGGGCGGCACCGGCCTTGAACACATCGGGTTGTGTGAACATAGCCATCAGGGTGATGAAGCCGCCGTAGCTGCCACCATATATGCCTATGCGCTGAGGGCTGACGCCATATTTATCGGTGAGCAGCTTGGCTCCGTCTACCTGATCGGTGAGGTCTTTGCCGCCCATGTAGCGGTAGATGCCCGTGCGCACATCGCGGCCGTAGCCGGCAGAGCCGCGGTAGTCGATATCGAGCACGGTGTAGCCTTTATCCACCAGCAAATTGTGGAACATGTACTCACGGAAGTAGGTGCTCCACCATTTATGCGCGTTCTGCAGATAACCCGCTCCGTGCACAAAAATAACCGCTGGGCCCTGCGCCTGCGGGCTGCTAGGCCTGTATAGGCGGGCATATACATCGGCTCCGTCGCGGGCTTTGATGGTAATGACTTCGGGCGTGCGCCAGGCGTAGCTCTCGAACTCCGGCGTGGTGCTGTGGGTGAGGCGGCGCATTTTGGCGCCGGGCTTGTTGTCCATCACGTACAGCTCCCAGGGCGTATTGGCGGTGCTGTAACGCACGGCCAGCGTCTTCTCATCGGGTGAGAGCGTAACTTCGTTTCCGCCTGCCAAAGTGGTAATTTGGGTCATAGAGCCGCCGTTCAGGGGCATGCGGTAGAAGTGCTGCTCGCCAGGATGGGTTTTGTTAGCAGTGAGGTACCACGTTTTTTTGTCGCGGCTGAGTTGAGCCTTTTGCACTTCAAACTTGCCGCTGGTCAGGGCCTTTTTCTGGCCATTGGTCACATCCACGGTGTAGAGGTGCGAGTAGCCGGTTTCCTCGCTCTGGAACCACATGCGGCGCGAGTCTGGCATCCAGCCCACGTTGCCTTCATCGTAGCCAATGCCGGGGCCGTTGATCCAGGCGTCGTCGTGCTGGCGGTCAAGCATGTTGATTTTCTGGGTAGCAGGGTCGAGGCCTACAATCCAGCGGTCCTTGTTATCGGTGCTCCGAATGACCAGGAAAGCTCGCTTGCCATCCTCTGACCAGAACGGGCCGAACGGAATTACGCGGCGCAGCTCGGTGGCTGGCTTTTCCTTTTTGGCCGCGGTAGCTGCTTTCGCAGAGTCGGCGGGCATAGGCGCTTTCGCAGGTAGTTGATACTCTTTGCGGTAGGCTGGCTGCTCATCGAGGCCCTTCAATTCGCGGTAGCCCAGCACGAACGTCGTGTCGCGCCCGATATCATACAGGCCTAGCTGATACGCCGTTTGCGAAGCGCCTACTTTAGTGCGGGTGCTGATATCCTCAGTGAAGCCGGAAGCCGTCACGAAGTTGGGCACCAGCGCCACTTTCTCGGCGCTGGGCTCCTGGGCCAGGGTGTAGGTCACGTAGCGGCCATCAGGCGAGAGGCGCAGGTTGCGCACCGACTGCTGGCCGACCCAAATGGCTTTGGGCCGCAGCTTGGCCAGGGCTTTCTGCTGGCGCTGCCGGGCTTTGGCATCCTGGTCTTTCAGCTTGATAATATCGAACAGGGCCAGCTGCTGCGCCTTCAGAAACTTCTCCGCCTTATCCGTGGAGGCATCTGTAGGCCTGTTGCCGCGGCGGAAATCGGTGCGCTGTACGGTTTCGCCGGTGGCGGGGTCCCAGGTATAGAGGTTGTTGGCGCGCGAGTAGCTGATGAGCTTGCCCTGGAGCGCAAACGTGGGGTCGGTTTCCCGCTCGGCCGTGCTGGTTACGCGGCGGGCACGCTGGGTTTTGAGGTCGAGCAGGTAAATGTCGCCGTCCTTCTCATACACTTTGCGTGTGTAGGCCTGGTCGTACTCGCCCGTGGCGGCGGGCAGATTTTGCTGGTCTCGGATGCTGACTTTGCGGGCCGTACCGCCGCTGGGGCTGATGCTGTAAAGCGAGTCGCGTCGGGCTTTTTCGGGGTTCCAGTTGAAGTAAATGCGCTTGCCATCCTCAGCCCAGTAGATGTTCGTGGGCGAATTCCCCAGCCACTGGGCCGGGTCGCGCATGATTTTTTCAACGGTGAGCGGCACCAGCTGTTGAGCATTGGCTACCGAGTAGAAAGCTGGCCCAGCGGCTAGCAGCAAGAGAAGACGTTTCAGCATAGGGGAGCGGTGGGATAAGCCGGACTGCAACTTACGCCACGGCAGCCAATGGACATAGCTTAGGCGTAGGCGTTGCACAGTGGGTATTCTGAATGCTTACGTAGCCGTGCTAGATACCAAAAAAAGGCGCCCATAGAGTAGGCGAATATCTCTATTCGCACTACTGCTATGGGCGCCTTACTTATGGCTGTGATTACTGGTTATTTCTTTACCAGCACAGGCAGCTGTGCCTCAAACAGCTTGGTAAACTCCTGGCTAGTGAGGATGTGGCCCTGCTTCTGAGCGTTGTTGGCTAGGTTGTAGCCCCATTCAGCGGCGGCCATGCGTTGGGTAGGCGTGCCGTGGTGCCCGGTGCTGTTGAATGAACAGTCGCCGATGTTGAAGAACACCTGAAGGAACTGCTGCACCCGCTTCCACTGCATAGCAGCGCCTCGCGAATGTGACAGGAAGTACGCCGAATAGGCGTCCGCCATCAGTTCAGTGCGGCGAGTAGCTTCAGGGGTGTTGTCGTCGCCAAATAGGTTCAGTTGAAATTGAATTTGGTGACCGAATTCGTGAGCTAAGATGGCCTGGGGAGCTACATCACCGAACCCAATACCCGTGTAGGCCTGCATGATACCATCACCCATGATAATCTTGCTGGGGATAGTGCCGTAGGGAGGAAATTCGAAGCCTTCCTGAGCAAAAGCATTGAAGGTGAAGATGGGATGGTCGCCGTTGCGCAACTCTGGGAAGGCTTGTAGAATCAGCAATACCAGATCGGCATAATACACTGCATCTTCTTCGTTCAGACCAAACCCGGCTTCGTAGGTTCTGATGAGCTTATTCCGGTCGCGCAGGGTGCTGCCATGCATAGCAGCCAGCACAATATCACTTGACTGGATGTTCCAGAAACGCTGCAGGTCTTTAAATGTCTTGGTCAGGCGCTGCGTGTATTCGCCGTTGGGGCCAAAGGTTTGGTTAGCAGAGCTGTTCTCAAATAGTAATGCATCATAGGTAGGCACATCCAGCATGGCCGTATAGTTCACGTAGTAGCCGGCACCTTTCCAGTCGGATAGTTCTTTGCCAAGCCACTGATTTACAAGCGTGTTATCATCACACGTTGTGGCTTCTAGGCCTAGCGCCCGGCGAGCCATGTCACGGTACTGCGGATCGTTTTTCAGCAGCAGGGCTGAGTGTTGTTTGAGCTTAGCATCAAAGCCGGCGGGCATAGAAGCGCGCATCTGCTCGAGCTTTTCCCGGGCGTCGCTGACGGAGAGGTTAGATGATTGGCTAGCCGTTGCTGGCTTCACCGAACTATCAATTTCTTTTTGGCAACCTGTTAATAGGACGAAAGAGGTGGCAAAGAATGCTGCCAGAACTTTAAGCTGCTTCATAAACGCGGAGGGTTGGGGTGGAAAATATGAGGAGAAGAAAGGAGCGAAAGAGGCCTATACCACGGCTCAAAATCATAGTATATACTTGTTAAAATATTACAACAAAACTTGCTATTACTTATCAATCTTACCACAAAGTATAATAAGATCTTGAAATAGACTAATCATATAGATTTTTCTTGCTCATATACATAACCCGTAAACGAAAACACCTCAACTGTAAAGCTGAGGTGTTTGAGGGTAGTCAACCTGCTTACTAAAGAGGCTGCAAGAGAGTAACTATCTGGTGCGATATCGAGTAAAGATTCTGGCCTAAACTAGTTTTAATACATGCTAAAAAGCATTCTCTGCTTTGCTTTCCGCCTTATTTGCTCCTACTAGCGCCCTGACTGGTTTAAAGATTATGCCAGCCGTTATAGAAACTCACTAGGGTACAAACGGTTGAGCTTGCAATGCTTATTTTGAGCCTACACGCCACCGTTCTCCCAGGCTTTCAATTCGGCCTGCAGGTTGCGGCGGGCTTGCGCATCCAGCTTGTCGCGGAAGAGGGCCGTTTGGTAGAGCAGGGGGCAGTTCAGCAGCTTCTCCAGCACCTTGCGGCGGCCACGGCGATACATAAAATCGGGCGCGAAACGGTACTCCTGTCGCACCTGGCGGGCGTATTGCCAATAGTCGGCCTCCGGAGCACCGAGGATTTGTAGGTCCGCATCAAGAAAAAAGTGCAGGTCGGAGTCGGTGGCGGGCTGGGGCTGGGTGTGGTCTTTGGTTCGCTCAATCAGGTAGGCCACGCGCTGACGGCGCTGCTCTGATAGGCTGGTGTGGCCTAGGAATTCCAGGGCCAGTGCGGCGCTCCGCTTCTCGTTGTCGTCGCGGCGCGTGCTGTACACCGCATCATGAAACCAGATGGCCAGCTGTACCACTTCCGCATCCTGCAGCCCGGCCGCGTGCTGTTGGGCGCTGTCGAGCAGGGTTTTGATGTGTTTCAGGGAATGGTAATGACGGTCGGAGCCTTCGTAGGCCAGGGTGAGCTGCTGCAGCATGGCCGTCCGGCACGCGGCATCGGCAAGGAGGGGCGTGGTGAGGCGGTACCAGCGGGAGGCCAGGGTCGTATTCATCGGATAGAGCAGACGGATAGCGAGTGATAAGGAATATACTACTTACCTGACGCATAAAAAGGCCCTGTAGTGCCCATTTTCGGCCAAAAGCTCGCTTTTTCTGCAAATCCACTGACTATCAACCCACTAATTTGCGGTAGGCGTGCCATACGGATTAGCTCGCTTTATTTCCAGGTAGCGCTCCGGTGCGGCGAGGTCCTGGAAGCCGAACTGCCGATACAGGCCGTGGGCATCCAGCGTGGCCAGCAGGTAGCGGCGCAACCCCTGCAACTCTCGGTGCTGCCAGATTTCGGACTGCAGCTGCTTCCCAATGCCCTGGCCCTGAAACTCCGGCAGCACGAATACGTCGCAGAGCCAGGCAAACGTAGCTTTGTCGGTGACGACGCGGGCGTAGGCCACCTGCCGGCCAACGGGAGCATACACGCCAAAGTTCAGCGAGTTCACTATGGCACGCTGCACCGTTTCCAGCGGAATGCCTTGCGCCCAGTACGACTCCTGCGACAAGTAGCGGTGGATAACGGAAACATCGAGGCGGGCAGGGTCGGTGCTGATAGTGAACATAAGTAAGCGGACGAAAAACGGCTCTGTAGGCCAGTAGGTGGAGCACGGAAAGTTACACCGCGAAAGTATGGCTTACGCTCATCCGGTGGGCAGAATAATCCGTTGATCTAGTAGGCTGCCTAGGCCTCTCCTAACCCCTTGACTATGAAACTTCTGGTTACTCTATTTCTCGCAGGTGCTCTGTTTACATGCTCCACCTCGGCCCAAACGCTACCCGTCCTGACGACTTTTCCGGTGGGCAATTCTACCGTCACGGTTTCGGCCTTAAGCACGGGCCTGCAGGTGCCGTGGGAACTGGTATGGGGGCCCGATAACTTCATCTGGATGACAGAACGCGGCGGCCGCATCAGCCGCGTGAACCCCACTACTGGCGCCGTTTCGCCGCTCATCACGCTCCCGGATGTGGCCACGAGCTCCGAGGGTGGCCTACTGGGCATGGCGCTCCACCCCGATTTCACGACCTCGCCCTACGTCTATGTGGTCTACAACTACAACGACAATGGCTACAAGGAAAAGCTGGTGCGCCTGACCTATGCCAATGGCACGCTAGGCCAGCCGCTGGTACTGCTGGGCAACATTGCGGCCACCAGCACCCACAGCGGCTCTCGTTTGCTCATTCTGCCCGACCGCACCCTGCTTATGACTACCGGCGACGCACAGGACCGCCCCGCTGCCCAAGACCGGGCCTCGCTGAATGGCAAGATTCTGCGCCTCAACCTCGATGGCTCTATTCCGGCCGATAACCCGGTAGCCAGCAATTACAGCTACACCTTCGGGCACCGTAACCCCCAAGGCTTAGTGCGGGGCTCCAATGGACTGCTATATAGCTCAGAGCACGGCGAAAACGCGGAAGATGAAGTGAACATCATTGAGCCCAACCGCAACTATGGCTGGCCTACCGTGGAGGGCCTGTGCAACCTTAGCGCCGAACAGGCCTACTGTACTGCCAACAACGTGCGGGAGCCCATTTTCACTTGGGCTCCTACCGTGGGAGTAGCTGCCCTCACATACTATGACCACCCAGCCATTCCGGGCTGGCGAAACAGTTTGCTGGCGGCTACACTGCGCGGCAGCAAGCTCACCCAAATTCCGCTCAACGCAACGGGTACTACCGCCGGTGAGGGAGTGTTCAGCCTCACGTCGTTTGGGCGGCTGCGGGCTATCTGCGTGTCGCCGCAGGGGCGCGTGTACGTGGGCACCAGCAACCAGGATGGCCGCGGCAACCCTGCCTCTACCGACGACCGGATTCTGGTGCTGGAAAACCTGGCCTACGTAGCCACGCCCACTACTGCCGTCCGCCAGGAAGCTCTAGGCCTATGGCCCAACCCGGCCCGCCACAGCGTTACGCTCAGGCTGCCCGCGCCCACCAGCACCCCGGCGCCCCTGGAACTGCGCGATGCACTGGGCCGGGTGGTCAGGACGAGCCGTTTTGCTGCGGGGCAGTCAGCCATAGAAATATCGTTGGCGGGGCTGCGGCCGGGCGTGTACTCGGCGCAGGTTCTGACTGCCGCTGGGCGCATCACGCAGCGCCTGCTGGTGGAATAGGCCTAGCTAAGCTGCTCCAAAACGTCCTATGCGTTCGGTCCGTAAGAAAAGGCTGCTTCGTATTCCACCTCACAAGCAACCGAGTATGCTTCCTCCTTTCATGAGACGCCGCGAGCGGACGCACGGCCCCGACTCTGACCCCGAATCCACGAAATGGATCTGGTATGTGTTTGGACTGATGACGCTGCTCTGGTTTCTGTATTCCTGGTTTTCCGATAAGTAGGCTTTCTACCGAAAATCAAAGGCCCGTACCTCAGGAGAAGTGCGGGCCTTTCGATAGGTTACTGGCCTAGGCCACTCCTAGCGGGCCTATTGCTCCTCTTCCTCCAAAAGCAGCTGGTGCCGCTCGTTCTTCACGGTATTGGCTACCGTCCAGGGTATTTCCTGGCTGAAGGAATGCTGCCGCACCGGGCAGTCGGGCATGTGGCAGTGCGAGCAGGCCGCGAAGGTGCAGGGGTCGGCGTGCACGAACATTTCTACCTCTACATCAAACTTGCTAGCCACAAACTCCTCAATGCGATGCACCTGGGCGTGCGTTTCATCGAGGGTGAAGTAATAAGGCATCGTGACGTGGCAATCGACGTGCAGATCGGAGCCGTAGCGCAGCACACGCAGGTTGTGCACATCAATCCAGGAAGGCTGGCGGTGCGCCTGTAGCTCCGAAATCACCTGCTTCACGGTCTTCACATCCGACTCATCCATCAGGCCACCAATGGAGCGGCGCAGCATGCGGTAGCCGTTCACGACAATGAACACGCCCAGCAGCAAAGCCGCGCCCGAGTCAAATACTTCATTACCGGTAAACAGCACCAGCAGCAGCGCCAGGCACGACACCAGCGTGCTCACGGAGTCCATGTACAGGTGCTGCCCATCGCCCACCAGCGCCACCGAGTTGTGTTGGCGGCCGGCCCGCACCAGCAGGAACCCCACTACCAGGTTTACAATGGCCGTGATGGCCAGCAGCGCCATACCCCAATCGGGCCGCTCTACCGCGTGTGGGTTCAGTAAAGCCTGAATAGCCGAGCGGAAGATATAGACACCCGCAATCAGAATCAGGGCGCCTTCGAACCCAATGGAGAGGTACTCGATTTTGCCGTGACCGTAGGGGTGATTTTCATCCTTGGGCAGGCTGGCCAGGTAGATGCTGTAAAGCGCAAAGCCACTCGTCACCACGTTGATGATGGACTCCAGGGCATCCGTAAGCACGGCCTGCGAGCGGGTGAGCAGGTAGGCGTAGAACTTGATAGCCACCAGTACTACGCTAACTACCAGCGACAATAGTCCGTAGCGCGTCTTGAGAGGAAGTGAAAACATAGAGACGTAACCGTGGGACGAGCCACAAAATTCAGGTAAAAAACCCGGCCGGCCACCGATGCCACAACTTTTTGAAACAAAAGGAGTAATTAACCTGTCTTAAAAATAAATTTAGACAAGCCTAAAAACGTTTACTTTGTGAATTCTGCTATTCCTGACCCTATGCCTCCAGCCATACAACCTCCTCCCGTTGCTCCTGCTTCTGAAGCTGCCACGCAGGCCGCTACGGGTTGGAGGCGCGCCCGGAAGAACAACTCCTTGGCGGAGGTATATGCTTCTATAAAAGTGCCGGCGCGGGATGCTTCTTTCTGGCGCAAGCTGATGGCGTTCTGGGGGCCGGGCCTGATGGTGGCCGTGGGATACATGGACCCCGGCAACTGGGCTACGGATATTGCCGGCGGCTCGCGCTACGGCTATACGCTGCTTTCCGTCATCCTGATATCCAACCTGTTTGCCATGCTGCTACAGCACCTGGCCGCCAAGCTGGGCATCGTGACAGGCCGCGACCTGGCCCAAGCCTGCCGCGACCATTTCTCGAAGCCGGTAAGCATGGTGTTGTGGTTTCTATGCGAAATAGCCATTGCTGCCTGCGACCTGGCCGAGGTTATCGGCTCGGCCATTGCGCTCAATTTGCTGTTCGGTTTGCCCTTGCCCTGGGGCGTGGTGCTCACGATTCTGGATGTGCTGGTGGTGCTCATGTTTCAGCACAAAGGCTTCCGGGTGCTGGAAAGCATCGTGGCCGGCCTGATTGTGGTAATTTTTGGCTGTTTCCTTTACGAAATCATCGTTTCGCACCCCGATTATTTCGGGATTCTGGCTGGCATGGTGCCCCAGCCCGAGGTAGTCACGAACCCCGGCATGCTCTACGTAGCCATCGGAATACTGGGCGCTACCGTGATGCCGCACAACCTGTACCTGCACTCCAGCATTGTCCAGACCCGCGCTTACGGCCAGGATGAGCCCGCCAAGCGCGAAGCCATCAAGTTCGCCACCATCGATTCCACAGTGGCCCTGTTCCTGGCCTTCTTCGTGAATGCGGCCATCCTGATAACGGCCGCTGCGGCTTTCCACAAAAACGGCCGCCACGATGTAGCCGATATCAACCAAGCTTATGAGCTGCTGGCGCCGGTGCTGGGCGCGGGCGCGGCCAGCATCGTGTTTGCCGTGGCGCTGTTGGCGTCGGGCCAGAACTCTACGCTCACGGGCACGCTGGCCGGCCAGATTGTGATGGAAGGCTTCCTGAACCTGCAGCTGAAGCCCTGGGTGCGCCGCCTCATCACGCGCGCCATTGCCGTAATACCGGCCCTCATCGTGACGCTGATTTATGGGGAGAAAGGCACTGGCGAGCTGCTGGTGCTCAGCCAGGTTATTCTGTCGTTTCAGCTCAGCTTTGCGGTGGTGCCCCTGGTAATGTTCACGAGTAGCAAGCTCAAAATGGGCGTGTTTGTAAACCGGCCGTGGGTGCAGGTGGTGGCCTGGATAGTATCCGCCATCATCATCGTGCTCAACCTCTATCTGCTTTACGAAACCTTCTTCGGCTAAGAGAACGAAGGCGCGGGATACCTCTCGCGCCTTTTTCGGGCCTAAAGATTTAGACTTATCTAAATAAAAATAATAGGTCAATCAAAATCATGAAACACTTCGTCTTGTATATTACCTGGCTCTTGCTACTTCCAGTTTCGCTGGCCACGGCCCAGACGGGCAGTATTCGGGGGCAGGTGCTAGCCGAAGGCAGGCCACTGGAACTGGCTACGGTGGTGCTGCCAGGCACCTCCTTCGGTACCGCTACCGATGCTCAGGGCCGCTACGAGCTGCACGGAATACCCGCCGGAGTCCATGACGTGGTGTTTTCCAGCTTAGGGTTTCAGGGCAAGCGGCAGCGGCTGGCCGTGGCAGAAGGCCAAACCACCGAGGTTTCCGCCCGCCTTTCACCTAGCCCAGCCGCCTTGCAGGAAGTGGTAGTAACAGGCGTATCGAGAGCCACGGAACTGCGCAAAAGCCCCGTACCGGTGGCAGTACTGAGCCGGCGCGAAGTGAACCTGAATGGCAGCAACAACGTGATTGATGCCGCCGTGAAAGGCGTACCCGGCCTAAGTGCTGTGACTACTGGCCCGAATATCAGCAAGCCCTTCATAAGAGGCCTAGGCTACAACCGCGTACTCACACTGTACAATGGCCTACGCCAGGAGGGCCAGCAGTGGGGCGATGAGCACGGCATCGAAATCGACCAGTATGATATCGACCGGATTGAGGTAGTGAAAGGCCCCGCCAGCCTGATTTATGGCTCCGATGCCGTAGCCGGCGTAATCAATATGCTGCCGCGCCTGCCCAACGGCCCCGTAGGCCAACTGCAGGGCGACGTACTGACGGAATACCAGACCAACAATAACCTGATCGGGACTTCCTTGGGGCTGAACTACAACAAGGCTGGCTGGCAGTATGCGGGGCGGGGCTCCTACCGCTTGGCACAGGCCTACCGCAACGCCCTGGAAGGCCGCGTGTACGGCACGGCTTTCCGGGAGCTGAATCTTACGGCCATGGCAGGCCTAGAGAAAACCTGGGGCTCCTTGCAGCTATACGCCACGCTGTATGATAACCTACAGGAAATTCCGGATGGCAGCCGCGACTCCCTGAGCAGGCGGTTTACGCGCCAAGTGCTGGAAAGTGGGCTGGATATTATCAAGCACCGACCCATTGTGCCCACTGCCGAGCTGGCTACCTACCGCATCAACCCCTTGCACCAGCACATTCAGCACTACCGCCTGCTGAGCCGCACGCGGCTGCGGGTAGGCAGTGGGGAGCTGCACGCACTGCTGGGCGCCCAGCAGAATATCCGCCGCGAGTACAACCATCCTACTGCACCCGCGCAACCTGGCCTGGCCGTGGCCTTGAATACCTACAACTACGATGTGCGCTACGCCGCCCCTACTTGGCACGGCCTAGAAGCCACGCTGGGCCTCAATGGCATGTACCAGCTCAACCGCAACCGCGACGCCACTGACTTCCCCATTCCCGACTATTCTTTATTCGATGTAGGTGGCTACGCGTTTCTGAAAAGGAGCTTCGGCAAGCTCGACCTCTCGGGTGGCCTACGCTACGATACACGCCTGCTCCACTGGTCTGATTTTGCCGTGGGCCTGAATCCGGCTACGGGGTTTTCGCAGCAGGTACCCGCTGTGAGTGGCCTGGAGCCGCAGTTTCCGGCGTTTCGGGCTACGTACCGCGGGGCTTCGGCCAGCGTGGGCGCCACCTATAATTTGTCGGATAGACTGCTGCTGCGGGCTAACGTGGCGCGGGGCTACCGGGCGCCCAACATCACGGAAGTAGGCTCCAACGGCCTCGACCCCGGCGCCCACATCGTGTACCTCGGCAACCGCACATTTGGGCCGGAGTTCAGCCTGCAGGAAGACCTCGGTCTGAGCGCTTACTTGCCCGATGCCGAGCTGAGTGCCAGCGTGTTCAACAACAACATCAACAACTACATCTACCAGGCTCGCCTCAACGATGCTAATGGGCAGCCCGTGGTGCTGGTGCCCGGCAACGCTACTTACCAATACCAACAGGGCCGGGCGCAGCTCTACGGCTTTGAGGCTACCGTGAATCTGCACCCGAAGGCGTGGCCGGCGCTGGCCTTCAACAACAGCCTGGCCTACGTAACGGGCCTCAACCGGGAAACTAGTTTACTGCAGGAAAATGGTGCGGACGCCAGGTACCTGCCCTTCATTCCGCCCCTGCGGACCCGCTCCGAAGTGCGCCTCAGCAAGCAGCAGCCCTGGGGGTCGCTCAGGCAGCCCTACGTACGTGCCGTGCTCGACTACAATGCGCCCCAGAACCGGTTTTATGCCGTGGATAACACCGAAACCCGCACGGAGGGCTATGCTCTGGTGGGCCTGGGCCTGGGAACTGGCCTAGCCAGCGGCCCGGAAAAACGCGAATGGCTGCAGTTTTTTTTGCAGCTCGATAATGCATTCAACACCACCTACCAGTCGCACCTTAACCGACTGAAATACTTCGAGTATTACGCGGCTTCGGCCAACGGCCGGGCGGGCATCTACAACCAAGGGCGTAACCTGAGTCTGAAAATAACGCTGTCGTTCTAGGCCACTCGGCGGGCGTTTGCGTAGGCGGCGCATACGCCCTCTTACTCCTCCCCTCATGTTTACTCGTACCACTCTCCTGCTGCTCGGGGCGCTGCTGCCCTTGCAGCTGGCCGCGCAGGATCTGAAGAAATCCTGTCCTTACGATTCGGCCCATTTCGACCTGTTTCACCCCGTGCCCCGTAAACAGCTGCGAGAGATGCGCCCCGACCGGCCCGGCGTAACGGAAAGCCCGTTTACGGTAGATGCCGGACATTTTCAGTTGGAAACTGATGCCCTGCGTCTTATCAACTCCCGTGAGGACACGATGCGTAACCGCGATTTTCACGTAGCCTACGCCGTAGCCAAAATGGGCCTGAGCCGCCGTACCGATTTGCAAGTGGAAGTACCGCTCTACAGCATCAGCAAGCAACGCGGTGAGCGACAAACTGACTGGGACCATAACCGTGGTTTCGGCGACCTGGCCATTCGGGTGAAGCACAATTTCCTTGGCAACGACCAAAAGGGGCCCATATCAATGGGAGTAGTGGCCTATACGCGCCTGCCCACAGGTGGTAAAGCTGGCAGCGGGGCCGTAGAAGGCGGCCTGATTTTGCCCGTTAATATCATGCTGCCGCACAAATGGAACCTTGATGTGCAAATAGAATCTGATGTAAACTACGACCGTGAGCAGGACAACCACTACATGCGCGTGATGCCCTCCGTGGCGCTGGATCATGAGTTCAGCGACGTCTTCAGTTTCTTGGTGGAAGGGGTAACGCAGTGGGATGCGGAGCACTCTGGCTGGCGCTCCTCCGTAAATATTGCCCCCATTTTCAGCGTCAACGATAATCTGCAGTTTGATTTCGGTACTCACCTAGCCCTAAGCAGGGAATCTGATCGTGAGTTCTTTGTGGGTGTCACGTTCCGGCGGTAAGCCCTCTCGCCACTGAGCCTGCATCATCAACTACTGGCCTACAACAAAAACATCCCGCAGCCTCACTGGCTGCGGGATGTTTCATTGCTCACAAACCCAGTTGGCTTATTGGTGGTTGGGCATCAGGCCATTATGGGAGAGAAAGAATATCCTTTCCTACGTCGCCAAAAACGCGAATAATGTTACTACTCCCCAACACCTTACGAGAGCAAATCAGCTTTTTTTGCCATTCAGTTTACACCAGGCCACTCAACCGCTGGAACTCCCGGCCCAGAATGGCCGTGTCGTCGGCGCCCAGCCAGTCGCGGAGCACGGTGGCGTAGATGCTGCGGAAATCGAGCTGGTAGCGCAGGTCGCCTTGGTCGAGGTTGAGCAAATCGGGGGCGGCGTTTAGGATGCCTTTCTGCTTCAGGCCGCCGCCCAGCAGCAGCACGTTGTTGGCAGTGCCGTGGTCGGTGCCGTTGCTGGCATTCTGGCTTACGCGGCGCCCAAACTCTGAGAACACCAGAATCAGCGTATCATCGAAGTTGCCAGCTTTCTGCAGGTCCTCAGCAAAGGCGCCTAGGCCACTGCTCAGGTCTTGCAGGAGCTTGCCCTGCTGCTCCTGCTGGCGCACGTGCGTATCGAAGCCCGTGAGAGAAACGTAAAACACACGGGACTCAATACCGGAATTGATCAGCTCGGCGGCGGTTTTCAGGTTCTTGCTGAACTCCGTATTCGGGTAGGCCACTCCCGACTTATACACTTTAGAAGTATGGTACAGATAGTCGGCCGATGAGGTGGTTTCCGCCAACGTCTTGTACAGATAATCCAGCTCCGAGCCGGCTGCATTTGACGACTTCTGCTGGCTTACCTGCGCGATAAAGCGGTTTTGCGTCAGCTGGTGGAATTTCTCCGGGCTCTTCAACGACAACCCTTTGCGTAGGCCACCTTTCATGGCCAGACTCAGCGTATCGTCTACCTCCAAGCCGTTGTAGGGCAGTTGGCAGTCGGCGCAGTTCGAGTCGAGGTAGCGCCCGAGCCAGCCGGTGCCCACGTACTTATCGGAGTCAGAAGCGCTCTGCCAGATATCCATGGAGCGGAAGTGCGACCGGTCGGGATTGGGGTAGCCCACGGCGTTCAGAATGCCCATCTGGCCTTGGTCGTAGAGGCCTTTGAGCTGCGTCATGGTCGGGTTGAAGCCCAGGTCCTGACCGAGCGTAAGAATCCCGCTCTGCTCCCGTATCCCCAGCGTCGGCCGCGACTTGTAGTATATATCGTTGCGGTACGGGATGATGGTGTTCAGGCCATCGTTGCCGCCGCCCAGCTGCACTACCACCAGCCGCCGCCCGTTGGAATTGTGCAGCGTTTGCAGCCCCTGCTGGTCTAGCGCATGCAGGAATTTCGGCACGAACAGCAGTGAGCTGGCCAGCACGGAAGTCTTCAGAAAGTCGCGGCGAGTGGTCATAAACGTATTTTTTTACGTCATCCTGAGCTTGCGAAGGATCTTACCACACCTGACCGACTGGCCTAGCGCCTCGTGCTACCGTGGGAAGATCCTTCGCAAGCTCAGGATGACGTTGTTTTCTATGGAGTAATTACATCAACTGGTATTCCGGCAGGCTCAGCAGGGCCGTTACCATGGTGCGCAGGCGGCCTTCCTCGGGCGCTTTGTCACCAGCGGCTTGCACCAGCGTCATGTTCTCGGGCCGAATAGGCGTCTGCAGCACAAAATCAGCCAAAGGGGCAGCTTGCTGAGGCGCGGGGGTCTGGCTGAGCAGTTCCCGAATGGGCGCGAGCTTCACGGTGGTTTTCACGGGCTGGTTGAAGGTGCGGTCGGCGCGGGAAACCTGCGGGGCCAGGTCGTTCTCGTCCTCCTTCAGGGCCACCCGAAACTCTGCGTTCCGGAATAGTACTGAGGGCAGCTGCAGCCGGTACAGCAACGATGACGAATCAATCCAGCTGCGGCCGCCGGGCCAGCCAGCCACGTTCGGCGGCTGAAATAAGGTCTGACCAAGCGCTTTCTGAAACACAATCAGCGGCTTGTCATCGACCAGCTGAACCCCAAAGGTGCGCTTCATGCCCGCCAGCAGCTCCACCGGCGACTTGATGCGCGTGCCCACATTAGGCGCCGCGTAAAACCAATCGGCCAGAAACATGCGCTCCAGTAGGCCACTGATATCGTACTGACTTTTATAGAACTCCTGGGCCAGCGGCTTGATACGGGCCGGATCGGGCGTATCGTTCACGAAGAAACGGTAGAGCTTCGTGGTGATAAACTCCGCCGTTTGGGGCTGCTGCAAAATGATGCGCAGGATGTCTTCGCCGCCGAAGTTGCCGGTCTGACCCAGGAAGGTTTTGGGGCCGTCGTCGTGCAGCTTGGGCCGAAACACGAAGCGGTTCTGGGCATCGGCGCTCCAGCCGGTAAAGGCGCGGGCGGCTTCCTTCACATCCTGCTCGGTGTAGTGGCCGCGGCCCAGCGTGAACAGCTCCATCAGCTCGCGGGCGAAGTTCTCGTTGGGGCGCTGCTTGCGGTTTTGCTGGTTGTTGAGAAATTGCAGCATGGCCGCCTCCTGGCTCACGGCCAGCAGCAGATCAGCAAATTTGCCCAGGGCCAGCCTCCTGATAGTATTATGCAGCTGCAGTGCCGCATCGGGCCGGCGCACGCGGCAGGAAAAATGGCCATGCCAGAAGAACGTGAGTTTCTCGCGCAGCTGAGCCGGCGAGTTGGCCATCCGGTCAAGCCAGCCAGTGTTCATGGCATAAAAAGCCGCCCGAATGTTCTGGTTCTGCTGCTTGCGCTGCTCCGGCGTCAGAGCACGCTTCCGCAACTGGCCTACGCTTGCCCCAGCGGTAGGCGCTGCAGTTGCCAGGCCACTCGTCTGGTCGGGCGTGGTGGTCATGCTGGTTTGCGGCGTGCCCGCGGCAGGCGCGGGCACCATTGGCGGCTCCGGCTGCTCGGCGTAGGCCATCTGCGGACTTGCCAGCGGCTCATACGGTTCAGAATCATGCAGTATCCGGCGCCACGCTTTGCGCACCGAGCCATCGGTAGCCAGGTCCTGTGCCCTCGGCCCGAAGCCGGCTCGCCAATAGAGATGCTGCAGCTGCTGTTGCGTCGTCTTCATGCTGGGTTGGACGCCACTGGTGACGAGAGGTTTAACCTCTAGGCCACTCCAGACTCAGAATCGTGCGCCCACTACCACCGTTTTGCGGTACTCCCGCTTCTCGCCGCCGCTGGCCCGAAACAGCTCTACCAGCAGCACATAATAGCCCACGGCAGCTTTCTGGGCTTTATCGTTGAGGCCGTCCCATTGCCAGAAGCCGGTAGTGGCCAACGTTTCGTTGCGCACCAGCCGGCGCACTAGGCGGCCCTGCGCATCGTAAATCGTGACGGTTCCGGCGTAGCCCGGCTGATCGAGCTGGTAGCTAAGCGTCGTGAAGTCCTGCTGCCCATCTTCATCGGGTGTAAAGATTTCAGGCTCCAGCGTAAGCACACCCGTACCCGTGGGGTCTGGTTGCTGCTGCGAGTTAGGCCGGCCCGGTGTGGCGTAGCCCACGCTGCTGGCCGCCGAATGGAAGTTCACCGGCAGGCTCGGCCCGGTAGCCCGAATGCGTTCCAATGACACACCATCCCGCGAATCCAGCAGGGCCAGGTGCTGCTTTTCGGTGTAAGCATAGCGGTCCAACTCCTGCCCCAGCGCATTCTGGACCACCACAGTCCCGGCATCATCGGGGTAAGAGGGGAAAGCTGACATGGTCAGAAATGCTGCCAGATTGTTGGCTGGGTACTGCGCCTGTACTAGGTCGGGGCGCGTGGTAAGAACCACGAACTGGCCCGGCCCCAGCACATACGACTCCGGACTGATGGCTTCCAGGCCTATTGAGCCGTCGGTTTTCAGGCCGCCGAGCTGCCAGCCACGCAGGTCAAGGTACTTGGTGGAGCGGTTCAGCAACTCCACAAAATCAACGCCACCGGAGCGCGGATTAAACAGGATTTCGTTGATGACCACATCGCCCGATGACACAGGAACGGGCAGCGCAAACATAGCAGAGGAAGCCGGGCCGGCGGCATTCCCGGCGCAATCCACAGCGCGTTGCACCGTAATAGTCAGCGGCTGGTTTGCCGTAAGCGGGCTACCCAGCGAAAGATCCACCACCCGAAAATCGGGGCCTACGGGGGCGGCTCCCGTAATAGTCGGTCCAGCGCTTAGTGCATAGAGGGCGGGGTTTGCGGCCGCCGTGCTATCCAGCTTCTCCCCGAAAAACAACCGCACCGAGGAGGCCGATAGCGCCAGTGTCCGTAGTAGCTTGGGTGCTGTGCGGTCGGGGTTTGCGGCGCGCACAGAATTGGCGCGGCCGGGTGTGCCGCCGCTGGCATCGAGGCTAGCCGTCCAGTTTTCCAGGCCACCGCAAGGGTTGGCGGTGTCTATCATTTCCAGCGTCCAGCCGCCGTCTTTCTTGCGTGTATCCTTGTACCAGGTATCCGCATAGCTGACTTCAAACAACGTACGGCCATCCTTGCCGCGCAACACCAGCTGGTCGCCAGAATTTGTGAGGCTCGGGAAGTTACTGAGGCCGAACACCTTTCTGTAGGCCCCAAATTGTGCGGCCCGGGTGCTGCCGCATACCACCGCATACTCGCCGGGCAGCAATACCGCTCCCGCCGGAAACACGGCCGGAGTTCCACCCGGCTTGAGCAGGCGCACACCTGCCAGATCCAGCAAGGCGGTAGCTGATGGGTTATGAATCTCGATATACTCCGAGGCAGGCAGGCCTACGACGGGTATCTCGTCGGCCAGAATCTCGGTGATAAGTACCTGATTGAGTTTCGGGGCCACCGGGAAGCCGTTGTTCTGCACAGTGGCCGTAAGCGGGCCAGCGGCCACATTGCCAAACTGGTCGGCCACGTTGCGGGCCTCCACGGTCAGGCTTCCTATCGGCAAATCAGCCGCAAAGGTCAGGTGTACTATCGTGGGGTCAGTGGCATCGAGCTGGGCGGTGAGGGCGACCAGGCCAGTGCTGAGGCGGTAGTTGGCTGCCGACTGGCCTAGGGCAACCGCTTCGTTGAAGGTCAGGTCGAGCTGTTGGGCGGCGGGCACCGTTGCTCTACCCAAGAGCGGCGGCGTGGCGTCCGTCACCCGGAAATCATCGAAGTAAAAGGCCTTGCTGTTCGCCGCCGAGTACGTCAGCATAATGCCAAACCAGGCACTGCGCTGGTAGGTTGCGTCGGTAGCGGTGCCCTCGCTCGTGTAGGCCACTCCGCCAGTCAGGTCGCGCTCCAGCTTCCATTGGTTCTGCACGGTCCTCGTTACCCGCACCCGCACGAGGTTGTTATTCACCGAATTCAGAGTAGCATCCTGTCCGTTAATCACATACACGGGGCTGCCCGTGGCGTCTTTCCGGAAAAGCGCCACCTCGTCGGGGGTGCCGCCGAGGCGCACGAAGTAGCCCTTAGTACCGCTGGCTTTTAGGTCGGCCTGATCGGCCATCAGCCATACATCGGCGTAGTTGCCGCTGCTGGTGGCCAGTTTCAGATTGGCCCAAAGCTCCCACGTGGTGCCGGTAGTGGCCGCGCAGGGCGTTACGAGCTGCAACACGGTACCGGTAGTGGCGGGGCCGTTGGATTGGAGCTGCTGAGCCGTGTTTACCTGAAAGGAGGCCGCGTCGCCAGACCAGGGCGGGTTTTGGGTGAAGTTACCGTCGGTGAAAGAGTCAGTGAGCTGTGCGGAAGCAGCGGCCGCGCAAAGGAGCAGCGGCAGGACTAATAATTTCTTCACAAGTAATTGCTATAGACTTTTCTCCCGGAGTTTCGGGCAGAACAGGAGAAGTTATTCCTCTTCATTTTCCCGCCGCGAACCTCTGGGAGAAATTACGGGATGAAAGATAACTGCTTTACCTTTACCAGCTAACTCAGATACCTCATGAAAGTAGCCGTAGTAGGTGCCACCGGTTTGGTAGGCACCGAGATGCTGAAAGTGTTGGCCGAGCGCAACTTCCCGGTCACGGAACTCCTCCCCGTTGCCTCCGCCAAATCGGTAGGCCAGGAAATCGAATTTCAGGGCAAGAAATACAAGGTGGTGAGCATGGACGACGCCATTGCGGCGCGCCCGGCCGTAGCCATTTTCTCAGCGGGTGGCTCCATTTCCAAGGAAGAAGCTCCGCGCTTCGCCGCAGTTGGCACCGTTGTTATTGATAATTCCTCGGCCTGGCGCATGGACCCTACCAAGAAGCTGGTGGTGCCCGAAATCAACGCTAAAGAGCTGACCTCGGAGGATAAAATTATTGCCAACCCGAACTGTTCCACCATTCAGATGGTGGTGGCCCTCAATAAGCTGCACGAGCGCTACAAGGTGGAGCGTATTGTGGTGAGCACCTACCAGAGCGTAACGGGTACCGGCAAAAAAGCCGTCGATCAGCTCCTGGAAGAGCGCGCCGGCCAGACGCCCACCAACCCCGCCTATCCCCACCGCATCGACTTGAACGTGCTGCCGCATATTGATGTGTTTGAGGACAACGGCTACACGAAGGAGGAGATGAAGATGGTGAAGGAAACCAAGAAAATCTTCGGCGACGATTCTATCCGCGTAACCGCTACCACGGTGCGCATTCCGGTAATGGGCGGCCACTCCGAAGCCGTAAACGTGGAATTCGCTCAGGAATTTGACCTTGCGGAAGTGCGCGAAATCCTGCGTCAGACCGAAGGCGTGGAGCTGGTAGACGACGTGCAGAACAACGTGTATCCCATGCCCAAAGACGCCCACGGCCGCGACGCCGTGCTCGTAGGCCGCCTGCGCCGCGACGAAACTCAGCCCAAAACCCTCAACATGTGGGTAGTGGCCGACAACCTGCGCAAAGGCGCCGCCACCAACGCCGTCCAGATTGCCGAGAAAATGCTGCAAATGGGTTTATTGCAACGCTAGGCATGCATATATTATCTACCTAAAATTGCCCTACTTCGGTGGCGAGTCTGCCAACTGAAGCAGGGCAATTACTTTCTATACCCATTCATTCTTACATGAAACACACGCTACTCTTATCCCTTGCCCTTGTTTCTCTGCTAGGCCATTCCGGACGGGCACAAACAGTTGCTACACCCAAAGCGCCGGCAAACGCAGCTGTTTACACCTATGTAGAGCAGATGCCGGTGTTCCCAGGTGGTCAGCAGGCCTTACTACAGACCATCGGCGAAACTGTCAATTACCCAACTGAGGCCTTGGAACAGCGTCTGGAAGGACGGGTATTTGTGCAGTTCGTAGTCGGTACTTCGGGGCAGGCGCAGGATGCAAGAGTTACTCAAAGCCTGCATCCGCTGCTGGATGCCGAAGCCGTTCGGGCCGTCAGCGCGTTGCCGGCTTTCTCTCCGGGCCGGCAGAATGGCCGGGCGGTACCAGTAGCCTTTACGCTACCTATTATTTTCAAAATTCCACAGAACGTAGAAGAGATTCTGGCCGCACGAGCTGGTAAACCGGCTACAGCTTCTGCAGCTTCAGTAACCTCGGATTATGCGCGCTTCCCGGGTGGACCAGAAGCACTGGCTGCGTATCTGAGTGCTGTGCCTTACCCAGAGGGCGCCCGCGCCACGCAGGCGGAAGGCCGGGTGTATGTGCGTTTTCAGGTGAGTGCCAGCGGCAAAGTAGAACAAGTAGCTGCTATCACCCCCAAAACTATTCTCCCCACCAAAGCTCTTCAACGGCGCAAAGCAGCCGAAACAACATCAACTCTATCTAAACAAACAGCCGATATGCAGCTGCTTCTGGCTGCCACGCAACTAGTAACCGACATGCCCAGCTGGAAACCTGCTTTTCAAAATGGAAAAGCTATTGCCAGCAGCATGACCGTGCCGGTAGATTTCTATGCCACGGCGCCGGCTACCGCACCCGCACCCGTGTATGCTTATGCCGATCAGATGCCGGGGTCTATAGGCAACCAAGGAAAACTTGCGGGCAGTATGTACCAGGGAATCCGATACCCTGCTGAAGCATTACGTCGTCAGGTTCAGGGCGAAGTACTGATCTACTTCGTGGTGAATGAGCAAGGCCGGGTAGAGCAGGCTGAGGTTATCCGGTCAGTTGATCCGTTGCTGGACGCAGAAGCACTGCGCGTTATTCAAGCACTACCGGCCAGTACGCCACCTATGCACCAAGGCAAACCCGTGAAAGTATTCTTCACGGCTCCCGTAAACTTCGCCATTCGCTAATGTGCGTTTCCTGAAAAAGTCACTGAGCCCCTGCATCTCTTCTGCAGGGGCTCAGTGACTTTTTTACTATCCTGACGGCTACTTGCCAAACACTACCTCTGCAAACTGTTCAATAGCCCTGCGGGTATCCATAGGCCGCTCCAGATAACCTAGGTGGCCTACATCGGCCAGTAGCAAGGCATGGCTCTGAGCTGGTAGCGCCAGCTGGGGCAGCAGGCTCTCGATGGCTACCGCTACATCATCCTGCCCCCCTATAAAGAGCACCGGAAATTGTGCATTTTTTAGCACCTGCGTGCGGTCGGGGCGGTTTTTCATGGCCTCTAGGCCACCTAGTATGGTAGCCTTGGGGGTAGCCTTCCCGATATCTTCGAGCAGTGTTTGTGCCTCTGGCAGCCGGTCGCGGTTGGCGGGTGCGAACAGCGGCCGGATAAAGGAATCCATGAATTTCTTTACGCCGTGGCGTTGCACAAAATCGTGGTTTTTGTCGCGGTTAGCCTTTTTCTCGTCGGTATCCGGCAGAGCGGTTGAGTGGAAGAGCACTAGGCCACTTACCATCTCCGGATGCGCCTCCGCCAGGGCCAGCGCCACGTAGCCGCCCATGCTGTGGCCTACTACCAGCGCTTGCGTCACGGATTGTTGCTGCAGCTGCTCGGCTACATAGCTAGCCTGCGCCTCCATGCTGTAGTCCTGAACGCCCTCCGTATTCTCGCCGTGCCCCAGCAGATCTAGCAACAGTAGCTGATAGTCTTTTGAGAATCCGCGAGTGAACTCCGTCCAGATAGCGCGCGATTCGGCGAAGCCGTGCAGGAAAACAATAGTGGGTGTAGTCGGCATAAGCAGAGTGCTGGAATCGGCTCAATTACGCACATTTGCCCTGTTTGTTCTTATCCTGATCTATTCCCACAGTATCCGCCGCCGCTGCGAAGCCGACACCACTAGGCCTACTGCCACTGCCCTACGCTAAAAAAGGACGAGCCACCCAAATAGGTGGCTCGTCCTTTTATGAACTGGTCGTTTACTTAAACGGCAACCGCTTCAGCTTGCTTCGCAAACTGCAGGCTGGCGGAGAGCTTCACGTCGTCGCTTACCACGATGGAACCGGCCTCGGTTACGCCGCTCCAGGTCAGGCCGAAATCTTTGCGGCTGATTTTGCCCGTCACGTCGAAACCGGCTTTGTGGTTGCCGTAGAAGTCGCCGGCTTCTCCGCCGTATTCCACGTCAAATACTACAGACTTGGTAACGCCATGCAGGGTCACATCGGCGGTGAGTTTGAACTCGTCGTCGCCGGTTTTCACGAAGGAAGTCGAGACAACCGTCAGCTCCGGATACGTGGCCGCGTCAAAGAAATCGGCGCCCTTCAGGTGCTCGTCGCGCTGCTCCTGGTTGGTATCAATGCTATCGATTTTGGCCGTGAAGCGCACTTGTGCGTTTTCGAAGCCTTCGCCGTTGGTCACGGCCTGACCCTCAAACTGCTTGAACGAGCCCGTTACCGTCGAGATAACCAAGTGCTTTACTTTGAACTGTACTTCGGAGTGGGTAGGATCGAGAACCCAAGTGGTAGTGGCCATACGACAGGAAAAGTTTAGCGTAGATGTTGGATTTACAGGAGGCCAGCCGTTACACGAAGAGTGTAGCTTCTGCCAAACCGCCCCGACAAAGATACGAGAACAATTTAAAACAATGTACCTACATAGTTTATTTTTCTTTTCGCTTCGCCATCTGATCGATTAAGCACTGGTAGTTTCTGCTAGGCCACCATATTCTTCCTTGTTCCCCCACCGGTAATTAGTAACTTTCTCCACTGCGTCAGCAACCCGCCGCTGCTTTTCACTTGCTATTTTATATTCTGTGAATCCATTCTCTGCCAGCTCGGCGCCCACAACCGCGCTACCGGATGTTGCTTTGCTGGAAGAAATCTTCGATGCCGTAGTATTGCTCACGGCTGAGGGCAATCTGACCTGGGCAGGCAGCGGATTCGGGCAGCTCATTGGGCTTAGCACCCCTACCCCCGACTACCTGCTGACCGCGCTGGCCGCCAGTGGCGTTTCGCCCGCTGAGTTGCGACACCAGTTGCAAGCCGCTACCCTCCCGCGCTTCGACGTGCCGTTGCCCCGCCCTGATGGCCAGGAAGTTTGGGTGCATCTGAAGCTGCGCCGGCATTCGTCGGGCTTATTTCTAGGCCTATTAGAGGACATTACCACGCGCCAGCAGGCCGCGCTGGAGCAGCAGGAGCGCTTTCGCTACCTCACGGAGAACATTCCGGGCGTGCTGTTTCAGTGGCGCAGCACCCGCACGGGAAAATCTGGCCTGAGCTATATCAGTCCGCAGCTGCACACCATTTTCGGCATTCCCCCGGAGCAGTCAGATCAGTTCATTAGCTACGTGCACCCGGATGACCGCCTGCAGTGGGAAAACACTGTGCAGCATACCTACCAGCACAAAACCGACTGGCTATTTGAAGGGCGCCTGCTAGTGCCGGGGCAGCCGATGCGCTGGTTTCGAGGCAGCGCCCAGCTGGCCGAGTCAGACGAGGACAACTACCTCTACAGCGGCATCCTGACGGATATCACGGCGCTGAAGCAGGCCGAGGAAACGGTGCAGGCCAATGAGCAGCGCTGGCGCCTAGCCATAGAACGGTTCGGTGACGGGGCCTGGGAGTTCAATTACCATACCGGCGAGGAGTACTTCTCCAATACCTACTACACCATGCTGGGCTACCCGCCCGATGCCCTGGAACCGGCCCTTACATCATGGCAGGACCATGTGCACCCCGACGACCACGCGCCGAGCATGGAAGCCGCCGCAGCATATCTGCGCGACGAAGTACCGATTTACTCCGTAGAGCGACGCCTGCGCTGCAGCAATGGGCAGTATAAATGGGTGCTTACCCGCGGCCTCGTTACCCAACGCGACGAGCAGGGCCAGCCCCTTATCATGACGGGCGTGCACACCGATATATCGGCTGTGAAACAGGCTACCGCGGCGCTGGAGGCCAGTATGCTGCGCTTTTCTACTACTATTGCCAACTTTCAGGAAGGCATTATGCTGGAAGATGAGCACCAGCGAGTAGTGCTGGCCAACGCCGCTTTGTGCCGCATTTTTGGTCTGGAGGTCACGCCCGAGCAGCTCATCGGCTACAACACCAGCTTGCTGAGCCAAGCCATTCAGCAGCACTTCCGATACCCCGAGGAGTTTACTGCCCGCTACGAAACCATTGTGCGGGAGCGGCAGCTGGTGACGGCGGAGCTGTTTGAGCTGGCCGATGGCCGCACCGTGCAGGGCGACTTTGTACCCATCTTCGTGGCCGAGCGCTACATTGGGCACCTCTGGAAATTCCAGGACATTACGGAGCGCAAGAGCAGCGACGATGCCCTGCGGCGCCGCGAGGAAAAGTACCGCGGCATCATCGAGAACATGAATATGGGCTTGGTAGAGATGGATTTCGAGAACCGGGTGCTGTTCACCAACCAGACCTTTCGCGACACCACCGGCTACCACAACCAGGAGCTCGACGACCCGGCACTTATGGCCCGGCTGCTAAGCCCCGAGGAACTCAACAAGATGCAGCAGCGCAACCAGCTGCGCGAGCAGGGAATCTTCGAAACCTACGAGCTGCCCATTATCAGCAAGGATGGCCAGCTGAAATGGCTGCTGGTAAGCGCGGCCCCCCTCTACAACGACCACCGACAGGCCTACGGCAGTATTGGTATTTTCCTGGACATTACGCACCAAAAGCAGCTGGAAAGTCACCTGCGCAATGCCAAGGAGCAGGCCGAAGAATCGGCGCGGGCGAAGGAGCTGTTTCTGGCCAACATGAGCCACGAGATTCGGACGCCCATGAATGCTATCCTGGGTATGGGGCAGCTGCTGGCCAAAACCCCGCTCGACGCCGACCAGCACGCCTACCTGCGGGCTATTGCCACCTCCGGCGAAAACCTGCTGGTAATTCTCAACGACATCTTGGACCTCTCCAAAATCGGGGCTAGCCAGCTGCTTATCGAGAACATCGGCTTTAGCATCACCGACCTGCTGCATCAGGTGGAGAGAAGTCTGCACTTCAAGGCCGAAGAAAAGGGCCTCTCCTTCCATACCCAGGCCGATGAGCGCATCCCGGCCGTGCTACTCGGCGACCCGTACCGCATCACGCAGGTGCTGCTAAATCTGGCCGGCAACTCTGTGAAGTTCACCGAAAAAGGCTCCGTAGCGGTTTCTTGCACCCTGGAGCAGGCCACGCCCGAGTACGTAGACCTGCGCTTTTTGGTGGCCGATACCGGCATTGGCATTGATGCCGACTACCTAGAGGATATCTTCAAGGAGTTCAGCCAGGAAGATTCCTCCGTGACCCGCAAGTTCGGTGGCACAGGCCTAGGCCTCAGCATCAGCCGCCAGCTGGTGCACCTGATGGGCGGCGAAATCAGCATCGAAAGCCAGAAGCACGAAGGTACGCACAGCTACTTCACGCTGCGCCTGCCCGTTGGAAGCCCCGAGGATCTGCCGCAGAAGACCCTGGTCACGGACGGCATCCGGGAGCAGCTCCGCAACCAGCGGATTCTGCTGGTGGAGGACAATACCTTCAACCGCCAGATTGCCAAGGGTTTCCTGCATAACGCCGGCCTGGAAGTTGTAGAGGCTGAGAATGGGGCCATAGCCGTGGAGCTAATCCATCAGCAGTCCTTCGACGCCGTACTCATGGATGTGCAGATGCCCATTATGAATGGCCTGGAGGCCACCGCCTATCTGCGCCAAGAGCTGAACTTTACCACCCCTATCATTGCGCTTACTGCCAACGCCGTTAAGGGGGAACGGGAGAAATGTCTGGAGGCCGGCATGAATGACTACTTGCCTAAGCCTTTCCAGGAAGACGACCTCCTGAAAATACTTTGCCGCTGGATTTTGCCGGAAGCCGCTCAGGCGGCTTCGCTAACCGAGCCCGCCCTTACTCTCCCACCCGACGACACGGCCGCCCCGCCGTTTTACAACCTGGATATTGTGCGCAAGATTGGGCAGGGTGATGCTTCCTTTACGACCCTGATGCTAGAGTCGTTTATTGAGGGCTGCACGGAGGCGGTGCTGGAGCTGCAGGCTGCCACCGCCGCCCAAGATGTAGTAGCGCTACGCGCCGCAACCCATAAGCTCAAGCCCAGCCTAGAGCATTTGCAGGTGCACCGCCTCCTCCCTCTCATCGCCACATTAGACTCCTGGCACGCCGCCTTCGACGCCACCATTATCCCGAGTATGGTAGCGGAAGCGACCAAGCTGCTCCAGCAACTCACGGAGCAAATGATGCAGGAGCTGCACACGCTTCGGGCGGAACTGGAGTAGCGCTAGGCCACTTTATACACCGTTTTAGGCATATCAGCTACTAGCAAAAAGCCCCGCCGGACGAATCCGGCGGGGCTTTTCTTTTTCTATACTGGCCTAGCAGGTTACAGCAGTACCCTTTCTGCGGGCGTGATGGCGGCTACTTTGCCGGCCATTTCGCGGAGGGCAGCCGCAATGCCGTCGGCATCAAAACCACACTCTTTGTAGAGCTCATCCTGGGAGCCGTGCTCCACAATACGGTCCGGGATACCGAGGCGACGAACTGGAATAGCGTAGCCATTATCAGCCAGGAATTCCAATACGGCCGCGCCGAAGCCACCGGGCAGGCAGCCATCTTCTACAGTTACAATGGCTTTGTACTGGCGCGCAATGTTGTGCAGCATTTCCTCATCTAGTGGCTTGCAGAAGCGCATATCGTAGTGGCCGGGGTTGAGGCCTTCGGCGGCGAGCTTCTGGGTGGCTTTCACGGCGTAGTTGCCGATGTGACCGATGCTGAGCACTGCCACTCCTTCGCCCTCGCGCACCACACGGCCGGTGCCGATGATGAGCTTTTTCAGGGGCTTGCGCCACTCCGGCATTACGCCTTCACCGCGCGGGTAACGGATGCTGAACGGGCCAGCGTTTTCGGGCAGGGTGGCCGTGTACATCAGGTTGCGCAGCTCTTCCTCATTCATGGGAGCCGAAACCACCATGTTCGGGATGCAACGCATGTAGGCCAGGTCGTAGCAGCCGTGGTGCGTAGGCCCATCGGCACCGGCAAAACCGGCGCGGTCGAGGCAAAACACTACATGCAGATTCTGCAGGGCCACGTCGTGCAGTACCTGGTCGTAGGCGCGCTGCATGAACGAGGAGTAGATGTTGCAGAAAGGCACCAGTCCTTGCGTGGCCAGGCCCGCCGAGAACGTGACGGCGTGCTGCTCGGCAATGCCCACATCGAAAGCGCGGTCGGGCATGGCCTTCATCATGATGTTCAGCGACGAGCCCGAGGGCATGGCCGGCGTCACGCCCATGATTTTATCGTTCTGCTCGGCCAGCTCCACCATGGTTTCGCCGAACACATCCTGATACTTGGGCGCTTGGGGCTTGTCGTAGGTCTTTTTGTGGATTTCGCCGGTCACCTTATCAAACAGGCCGGGAGCGTGCCACAGAGTCTGGTCTTTCTCGGCCAGTGCGTAGCCTTTGCCCTTCACCGTAACACAGTGCAGGATTTTGGGACCCGGAATACTCTTGAGGTCGTTGAGGATGGTAGCCAGATGCTGCACATCGTGACCATCCACGGGGCCGAAATAGCGGAAGTTCAGGGCCTCAAACAGGTTGCTCTGCTTCATGAGTGTGGCCTTCATGGCCTGCTCCACTTTACGGGCAATCTGCTGGGGGTTGGGGCCAAACTTGCTGAGTTTGCCCAGCACATTCCAGAGTTCATCGCGCACTTTATTATAGGTGCGCGAGGTGGTGATATCAGTAAGGTATTCCTTGAGCGCGCCCACGTTGGGGTCGATGCTCATGCAGTTATCATTAAGGATTACCAGCAGGTTGGACTTCTCCACGCCCGCGTGGTTCAGGGCCTCGAAGGCCATACCGGCTGTCATGGCTCCATCGCCAATTACGGCAATGTGCTGGCGGTCGAACTCCCCTTTGTAATCAGAAGCTACGGCCATGCCCAGGGCAGCGCCGATGCTGGTGCTGCTGTGGCCTACGCCGAAAGCATCGTACTCACTTTCGCTGCGCTTCGGGAAACCCGACATGCCGTGGTAGCGGCGGTTGGTGGGAAATTTCTCGCGGCGGCCCGTCAGGATTTTGTGACCGTAGGCCTGGTGGCCTACGTCCCACACCAATTGGTCATAGGGCGTATTGAAGACGTAGTGCAGCGCCACCGTCAGCTCCACTACGCCCAGGGAGGCCCCGAAATGGCCGCCGTAAATCGAAACCGAATCGATAATAAACTGTCGTAACTCCTGGCTCAGTTGCACCAATTGGTCGGGACTGAGTTTTTTCAGGTCGTTGGGCGAGTCTATAGCCGCCAGCAATTCACCAGGTTCGACAATCATAAGGGCAGGGGCAAATGAGATATGTAGCAGGGCAACAGATAGCTGACGCAAAAGGTTAGCATCTGCCGGAACCTCACCACGTACAACTGCCAAAGTTACGGGTTTTCTGTTCGACCGGTTCAACGCGAAACAGGAAGGTTATGGCATTGAGAGCGGAGCAGACCGATCACAGGCAACCCTTTCTCAATTAACACTCCTTTAACGTCGTCGCTACCGCTAAT
Source organism: Hymenobacter gelipurpurascens (assembly GCF_900187375.1). Taxonomy (NCBI): domain Bacteria; kingdom Pseudomonadati; phylum Bacteroidota; class Cytophagia; order Cytophagales; family Hymenobacteraceae; genus Hymenobacter; species Hymenobacter gelipurpurascens. Next base: position 768,765 of record NZ_FYEW01000002.1, read on the forward strand.
CATTACCTTTACCCGCCCACCTTAGCCCTTTTGCCCATGCCCCAGCTCACGGAACCGCAGAACGAGGAACAGCAGTTGCTGCACAAGCTTCGGCCCTCGCGCATTATCCTGCCGGTTCTCATTGGCCTGAGTGTAGTGGGTTTCATGTTCTGGCGCAGCTACAAGCCCGGCGACCTTGCTCCACTGGCTAATGCCAAGCCGCTGTGGCTGCTGGTTATGGCCGTAGTGCTGGTCGCGCGCGATGCTGGCTACGTGTACCGCATCCGCTACCTCACCCAGAAAGTACTGAGCTGGCGCGCCAGCCTCGATGTGATTATGCTCTGGGAGTTTTCCTCGTGCGTGCTCCCCTCGGCGGTGGGTGGTACGGCCGTTGCGCCGGTGCTGCTGCACAAAGAAGGTATTCCGCTGGGCAAATCAGTGGCCTACATCATGGCTACGGCCATGCTCGACAACCTGTATTATGTGCTGGCCGTGCCGCTGGTCGTGCTCATTGGGGGCGATGCGCTTTACCCGCACGAGGCGCTACAGGGTGGCCTAGTAGCGACGTTGCGGGTGGCTTTTATTGCCAGCTACGTTTTCGTCTCGGCGTATGCCTTCCTGATGGTGTACGCCATCTTCGTGAACCCCAGATCGGTGAAGCGGATATTTATCCGCTTATTCTCGCTTACTGGCCTACGGCGCTGGCGCAACAAAGCTTACCAGCACGGCAACGAGCTGGTGCTGGCCTCGGCCCAGCTGCGCGGCAACGGAGTGGCCTACTGGCTGCGGGCATCCTTCAGCACGGCTTTCGTCTGGACGGCGCGATACCTGGTTATCGGCTGCCTGATTTCGGCGTTTATTGATGTAACCTGGGCAGAATTTTGGCTGATTTTCGGCCGCAACCTCACCTATAAAGTTATCCTGCTGATTGCCATCACACCCGGCGGCGCGGGCATTGCGGAAGGCGCTTTCCCTACTTTCTTCGGCAAGTTTATCGGTACGGCCACCATGACGAACTTCATGGTGCTGCTCTACCGCATCGTGACGTATTACCTGTATCTGGTGCTGGGCGCCATCTTCCTGCCCCGCTGGATTACACGCATTTTCGGCAAGAAAGAGGCGGAAGAGATTCTCAGCGAGTAACCTTAGGCAGCAGCTAGGGCCGCCGGCTTTCTAAGCTTGGCGTAGCGGCGGCCGGCGGCACGGGGCGCTGGTAGGTCTGCCATAGGGCCGCATCGGAAGGAGCTTTGGGCAATTGCGAGGGCTCCCACTCAAACTTCGCCTCTTTTGGGCTCAACTCAGCTACAGTAGTAAGCCGGGCAGCGTGCGGGTATAGGGTGGTTGCTATCTGGTAATGAAAAGGCCCTTTTTTCAGATGCCGCCCAATCATGATGGCCTGCATCTGACTAACAGCCACTTGATAGCGGCCATCAGCTGCGCGCTCGTAGTGTACGGCATGAGCACTTCGCCAATCAGAATAAACGGAGCTGTACAGGTTGGCAATGGTCCCGGCCCGGCCCAACTGGCTGCCATGGTACTTGTGCGCCACCATGTTATGATGAATGGTATCTTCCTGCCACAACGCCTCATACTGCGTCACGGCGTAGGTGTCGGTGTTAATAAACAACCGGCCTTCATAGCCCGACGCGAGATATAAGCCCGTTGTGCGGGAGTTGGCCTTTTTGGCCTTGAAGCTGATAACATAGGTAGTAACAGCGCCACTTTGCAGAATAGTATCAAACCGCAGGCTGTACTTACTTAGGGCACGGGCCTGAAACAAGGGCGAAACTCGGACCGGGTCAGAGGAGTGCACGGAGCCGCCAACCCCGCCGAACAGTGCATCCTGCAACACGGGCTCCTGCCTACCTCTGAGAACATGTGCGTTGTGCACTCGTAGCTTGGGGCTGGGCCCCATGATGCTGTGGTAGCTGCGGAAACCGGCCGGCACAAAGGCATCGGCCAAGTACTCTATCTCATACTGTACCGTATCGAAGTTGCTGATGCGGCGGTGGGTGTACACTTCTGTGGCATCGTCGGCAAAACGATAGTTCTGCGGAATGGCCTTAATCACCTTCTTCATAATCTTCGCCGGATTCTGCGATTGCGCACTCACGCGCACATCGGCCAGGGCGTAGGCGGCCGGCTCCAGTCTGATTACCAGTGAACCTGCCGTAGCTGTTGCCGGTACGTTGGCCGTCTGGTAGCCTACACTCGTGATTTGCAGTATTTCTGCGCGGCCGGCCGTCAACTCAAAATGGCCTTGCGCATTGGCAACGGTGCCGGTAGCGCGGCCAGGAACTGCCACTGTTGCAAATGGCACTACTGCGCCCGTTTTGCGGTCCAAAACTGTGCCTTGAACTCGCGCGAGTGTCCCTACTGTACTTGCCGAACCCTTCCGTTGTATGGCGGGGTTCAACTGGCTTAGAGGCACCTGTGAGGAGGCTCCTGCAACCGCCGCTACAGCCGGAGCAGGCTCAGCGCTGCCTTCACCTTGGTGAGGTGGATGTACGCTTTTCAGAAACAGAAACCCATCAACTACTTCGCTCCAGGGCCCGGCCAGAGGGGTGTAATCGATGGCGGAGGTAGTAAGGATAGCCTTGGGCGCATCATGCTTCAGGCTCACGAAAGCGTACTCGCTGCCCTGGCCTAGCAACTCCGCCTCCAAACTCCCAGCCTGTGGCACCGGCACCGTGCGCAACTCCCCTACCCGCTGGTAGGTGCCACCACCGGCCAGCGTACCAAGCACATACACATCGTGGGGCCGTAGAGCAGCCTGCACGGCGCGGCCCATGGGCCGAAATGCCTGTATTTCTTCGTTGTTGAGTACTTCCAGCTTATTGGCCAGGTGTGGCAGTGCGCCCCAGCACACCACTTTTTCCTGCGAATGCTGGCCTAGGTACCAAAGCAGGTTGTCGGCCATCTGGGCATCGCGGGGGTTGTTGTCGACGGCTTTAAACCCCGCTTCTGACTTTATGGATAAGTCGTTGGCGGCATAGCTGCGGGCCATGGCCTGCATGCTGCGTAAGTTTTGGAGCCAGAAGGCGGCCCGAGTCCGACGTGGAATATCGGGGCCGGCCGCTATTTTTTGCAGCAGCTTGCTGGCTTTGGCTAACTGGCTTTCGAATAAAGCCGGTTGAAAGTTTTGGGGTACTACGAAGTGGCCTAGCGCTGCTACCACTTCCTCTAAATAGTCGTAGCCAATAGTGTTGGCACCTTTTTCTGGGCGTAGAAACTCCTGTAATTCCTCCACCAGCTCGTCGCGATAGTCGCCGCCCAGCTGCCCATCAAAGCCGGCCACGCGTAGGCCACCTTTGCCCAGCAGCGGCAGAATACCCTGAAACTCCTGTGTGCTAGTCCAGATGGGAAAAACGCTGTTTTCCAGTGCTTCCGGCACTGTCACTCCGGCATTTATATCGCGCTGCGCTCTGTCCAATTCATAAAACCCGCTTTCAAAGGCCACGGTGGTAAAGCCCATACGCTCTTTCAGGAAGCGCAGGAGGCGGATTTTAGCCTCCGTTACATTGCCCTCGCCGTGGGTGGGCTCGCCCAGCATTACTACCCGCGCGCTGCCTATTTCCTGCACCAAAAATTCCAGATCAGAAAAGTTGGTATCGGTGGCGCTGATGCTGCGGAGTGCATGTACCGGAAGCTTCGACCGAGTGGTTGTAGTTGTAATAGCCGACTGGCCTAGACCCGTTGTAATAGCACTTACTGCTAGCAAGCCAGACGCCAGCAAGCGCCGAAAATTCTTCACCATATAATCTACTTGGATAATTATTGTTACTACCGTAACTGTTGAGCAAGGTATAGTATTCCTCAGATATTAAGATTCTGGTTTCACTACCTCACCAGCATATAGCCGTTGCCACAAACACCAAGAGGCCCTTCCGCTTGGTAGCAGAAGGGCCTCTTGGTGTTTTTTCGGAGTGGCTTTTCCAGCCAATACCCTATTCTTTTTCCAGACGCAGCTCGGCACCGGCCGCGCTTTTCAGCGTCAGCTTGTCATCGGTGAGCGTTACTACACTGAACGTGTTGCTTTCGGCAGCACCTTCGGGCGTCATCGTGATGGTTTTAGCCGTCTGGTCGAAGGCATATTTGCCGTTTACCGTACCGGTTGGTGCAGCCATATTGTACTGGCCGTTAGCGAAGAACGTGATGCGCTCATCTTCCTGCGCATCTGTTTGCTTCACCTTGTCGCCGGCTGAACTCAGCTCTTTATCCGTTTTCCAGACTTTGCTGTCTTTGCCATAGAGCATATTCACGCCTTCTACTTTGCCTTCTTTGCTGCCGCAGGAAGTGGTAAAAATGGCGAGCAACATCAGCAGGCTGGCCAGATAGCGGAGGGTAATGGACTGCGTTTTCATGGGTGTAGGGAGATGAATGAAAAGAATACTGCCAGACTGGTATAAGGCCCGACAGCGAGAGTTCGAATACTGCGCTTCTTACGGTAGCCTACGCCAAGATGTTCAACTAAGCTTAAGCTCCTCCATAACCTTACAACTTATTGAAAGGCCTTAGCGTAAGACGCACTACCGACATCCTGCATCTGCTTGATAACCGGCCTTTTCCTCTCCTCACCTTTAACTTGCACTAGCTATGGGACTGTTTGATTTTCTCTCCAACGAAGGCGATAAAAAACCTGTTGAGCCTGCTAATAAGCCCGCTGCTGGCGGTGGTACCGATTTCTTCGGCAACAATGCCAACGCAGCCAGCAATACCGCTGCCGCCGGCGATACCTACACCGTAGTAAGCGGCGATTCGCTCTCCAAAATTGCCAAGCACCACTATGGCGATGCCGCCAAATGGCACCAGATCTATGACGCCAACAAAGGCGTTATCGGCTCCAACCCCGACCTCATTGAAGTAGGCCAAGTCCTGACGCTACCCAAGCTCTAGGCCACTCGCCCTCCTTAGAAATATCCTAAAAGCTGCCTTCACAAAAGGCAGCTTTTTTTATGCTTTAACAGACGATTTTACTGAAAATAAAAAAGTTTTTCGCTTGGCTTTGCAGTCACTGAAGCCGTTAAGATCAGTGGCATGCAGCACTTGCCGAGAGCAACCATAACGCGAATATTAACTACTAAAACCTCATTTCTAACAACTTACCACACCCTGGCATTTACTCGCTCGTGGCCTAGGCCACTACCCGCCGCTGCGAAAAAATATTTTACCAATCTATTGCAGATATCAAATCCGGCTATACATTTGCAACACCAACACGGTACTCCTCTGCTCGCGGCAGAGTAGTTTTCATAGGATTTATACAGAAGCGGCGAGAGAACAGGCTCCCTGACCCGCTGGCAACCTTCGACCGCGCGAAAGGTGCCAATTCCTGCCCGACCAAGCTTTTGCTGGCGGGGCATATAACTCAGAGTGCCATGGAAAACACCCCCGCTTTCGCCCGTTTGACCTCATCCGCCCCGGCTGCCTTGCTGCACGCCGCCTCGCCGATGGGTTTCTGTGTTGCTCCCGCCGTTTCGGTGGCCGCTCCCGTTGCTGCGCGAATGCGCTGCTGTTGCAGCGCCTGTTGTTGCTGTAGCTAACCGCCCGTAGGCCGGTTTCTCCGCACAACTCCCCTCCCCCTCTTCCTGGTTCTGCCCTCAGAGTGTTTGTGCCATCTAGGCCACTCTCAACAGGCCCCATCGCATCCTAACCGCCACTTTTAGCCGGTTTTGGGCGGTCTGCGCTACGTCTCATCGTGACCTCAACTCCCCTTCCAGACTTCTATCCTTCTTCCGATAACTCCTTACTGACCAGATCGTCATGTCAACTCCAGCCCTTCACTTCGAGACTTTGCAACTCCACGCTGGCCAGCAGCCCGACCCCGTAACTGGTGCCCGCGCCGTTCCGCTGTACCAGACCACTTCTTACGTGTTTAAGAATGCGGAGCACGGCGCCAACCTGTTTGCTCTGAAGGAATTCGGCAACATCTACACCCGCCTGATGAACCCCACCACCGACGTGTTTGAGCAGCGCATTGCCGCGCTCGAAGGCGGTGTGGCGGCCTTGGCGGTTTCCTCGGGGCAGGCGGCGCAGTTCATTGCCTTGAACAACATCCTGCAGGCCGGTGACAACTTCGTCTCGACCTCGCACTTGTATGGCGGCACCTACAACCAGTTTAAGGTGGCCTTCAAGCGGTTGGGCATTGAAGTTCGCTTTGCGGATGGCGACCAGCCCGAGCAGTTCGAGAAGCTGATCGACGACAAAACGAAGGCTATCTACCTGGAAACCATCGGCAACCCCAGCTTCAGCATTCCGGATTTTGAGCGCATTGCGGCCATTGCCAACAAGCATGATCTGCCTCTGATCGTAGACAACACGTTTGGTGCTGGTGGCTACTTGTTCCGCCCTTTGGAGCACGGCGCCCACATTGTGGTAGAATCGGCCACGAAATGGATTGGCGGACACGGCACCAGCATCGGCGGCGTGATTGTGGATGGCGGCAAATACGACTTCGGCAACGGCAAGTTCCCGCAATTCACGGAGCCATCCGAAGGCTACCACGGGCTGGTGTTCAATGATGTCTTCGGCAAGAATGGACCGTTTGGCAACATCGCCTTCATCATCCGGGCCCGCGTGGAAGGTCTGCGCGACTTCGGGCCGTCGCAGAGCCCTTTCAACTCCTTCCTGCTGATTCAGGGCCTCGAAACGCTGAGCCTGCGCGTGGAGCGCACCGTGGAAAACGCCCTGCGCGTAGCTACCTGGCTGGAGCAGCATCCGCAGGTAGAGGCCGTGAATTACCCTGGCCTACCCAGCAGCCCCTACCACAAGCTGGCCCAGAAGTACCTGAAGCGCGGCTACGGCGGCGTGCTGACTTTCGCCATCAAAGGCAGTAAGGAAACCGCCTCGCAATTCATTGACAACCTGAAGCTCATTAGCCACTTGGCCAACGTAGGCGACGCCAAAACGCTCATCATTCAGCCCGCGGCCACCACGCACCAGCAGTTATCCGAGCAGGAGCAGCTTTCGGCCGGCGTAACGCCTACGCTGCTGCGCATTTCGGTGGGCATTGAGCATTTTGATGATATCCGCGCCGATTTGCAGCAGGCCTTTGACGCGGTGCGCAACGCCGCCCCGCTCACTGCCGAGGCTAATGGCAGCACGCTGCTGCCCGAGCCGGAACCAGAACACGCCGCTACGCTGGAGGTCTAAGACCAAGAGAGGGGTTGAACAAGTGGCTGCTGCTTCGTGGGGACAGCCAGAACTTGACCTTCAGCAGGCGTAATGCGGGCAGCCCGACGGATTTTTTGTGAGAGAGGAACCCGTTGAACTAAGCTGCCCGCCCATAGCCGGGGCTGAACCAGTGCGTCTGCTGGTTCAGCCCGCGGGCTTTGGAACAGGAATAATGTGAGGCTTCGGCTTCGCATGGATTGAGCAACGCGAATTGCGATACCTCAATCATACTTATTAGTACTGCATGACCAGCGAAGCGGAGGCTGGCCTAGACCAGCCTCCGCTTTTGCTTTTGCCCTATGTCTGACATCGACCAACAAATTTTTCGGTTACCTAGGCCACTCCGGCTGGAAAGCGGCGCTGTGCTGCCGCACGTGGAAGTGGCCTACCACACCTACGGACGTCTTAATGCCTCCCGCGACAACGTGGTATGGGTATGCCACGCCCTCACGGCTAACGCAGACGTGCTAAGCTGGTGGCCCGGCTTGTTTGGGAAAGACACCTACTTCGACCCTGCCGATTGGTTTATTGTGTGCGCCAACGTGTTGGGCTCCTGCTACGGCAGCACCGGCCCACTCACGCCAAACCCTGTAACCGAGAAAGTGTCCTACCAGCATTTTCCGCTGCTGACCATCCGCGACCTGGTTTCGGCGCACGAGGCGCTGCGGGAACACCTGGCCCTGACGCGTATTCATACGCTAATTGGTGGCTCATTGGGCGGACAACAAGCTGTGGAATGGGCTATTCAGCGCCCCGAGCTATTTGAGAACTTGGTGTTGCTGGCCACCAGCGCCCGGCACTCAGCCTGGGGCATTGCCTTCAACGAAGCCCAACGTCTCGCCATTCAGGCCGACCCAACTTATTACACCGCCACACCGGATAGCGGCGCAACTGGCCTACGGGCCGCCCGCGCCGTGGCCCTGCTCAGCTACCGCAGCTATGAGGCCTACGAAAGCGCGCAAACCGAGCCCGATGATGCCGTAATCACGGATTTCCGGGCCAGCTCTTACCAGCGCTACCAGGGCGACAAGCTGGTGGCTCGGTTCAATGCGCACAGCTACGTCACGCTATCGAGGGCTATGGATTCGCACCACGTAGGCCGGGGCCGGGAGGGCGTGAAGGCTGCGTTAGGCCGAATTCGGGCGCGGACGCTGGTTATCGGTATCACCTCCGATGTGCTGTTCCCAACGAGTGAGCAGCAGCTGTTGGCCCGCCACATTCGGGGCGCCATGTATGCCGAAATGGATTCGCAGTACGGCCACGATGGCTTCCTGATTGAAACGGCGCAAATCACCCATTTACTCGAACGCTTTTACGTCCAGACTTATGTCCACTAACCTGCCAACAACCTCCCAAGCTACTCCTGCTACTACGGCCGCTCAGCCGTGGCGCGTGGGCCTGATTGGCTTCGGCTGCGTAGGCCAGGGGCTATACGATATCCTGCAGCAACAGCCGCAAACCGGTTTCGACATTAGCCGCATCGTGGTGAAAAACCACACGAAAGAACGGCCGTTACCCGCTAATCGGTTTGAGTTTAACGCCGATGATCTGCTGGCCGACGACACGCTGGACGTGCTGGTAGAAGTTATTGATGATGCCGATGAAGCCTTCCGGTTGGTAGCGGAAGCCCTGCGGCGGGGCCGCCGGGTGGTTACGGCCAACAAAGCTATGCTGGCGCGCCACCTCCCCGAGCTGGTGCAGCTGCAGCACGAAGGCCACGGCACCTTATTATATGAGGCGGCCGTGTGCGGCAGCATTCCGGTTATCCGGACGCTGGACGCCTACTTCGGAGTGGAGCCATTGCGCCGCCTCACGGGCATTCTCAACGGCTCCTCCAACTACGTGCTCACGCGCATGGGCGAGGACGCCTCCGACTATGCCCTGGCCCTTGCCGAGGCCCAGGCAAAAGGTTTCGCCGAAACCGATCCGTCGTTGGATATGGGGGCTTTCGACCCGCGCTCCAAAGCGGTATTGCTGGCGGCTCATGCGTATGGCGCTTTTCTGCAGCTAGAGCAGGTATTGAACCTGGGCATTGAGGGCATCAGTGCCGTTGATATTGCGTTTGCTGCCACGCTAGGCCAGAAAATCAAGGTAGTGGCAGGCCTACAGCGCCTCCCCGATGGTCGCGTAACGGCCTTGGTAACCCCGCAGTTTGTGGGGCCGGAGTCGCCGCTGTACACGGTGGACAATGAGTTCAACGGCGTGGTACTAGAGGCTGATTTTGCGGGTGAGCAGTTTCTGCGCGGCCGGGGCGCGGGCGGCCACCCCACCGGCTCGGCTGTGCTGGCCGATTTGGCCGCGCTGCGCCAGGGCTTTGCCTATCAGTATCCCAAAGCCAACGCCACCACTCCGGCCTACGCTTCCGATCTGGAAGTGGAAATCTACCTGCGCACTGACGAAGAACGCATCATCGACCTGCTTGACTTCAGCGAGATTTCAGAAGAAGCCGACGAGGATGAGTACGTGGTAGGTTTTGTGGCGCTGGAAAACCTCATCCGTCACCGCGACACGCTGCGCAAGTACGGCGCCTTTATTGTGCGTACCGGGCAGCTACGGCCCATCAGCACGGCTGTAGCGGCGGTGGTGGAAGAGGAGTCCTTTTAACAGTTGGCGGCCATCGTAAGCTCTGTACAGAACCCCTTGTTTGGCTCCTGCCGGATAAGGGGTTTTCTGTTTGGAGTACCTTTGCAGCCTTTTTGGGCCCTACTAGGCCTATAGTGCTGAGTAGCTGTGCATAGGTGCTACTCAGAATTTATCAGCATAGCATGCGACAAAAATTGCGGAAACATGCGCGGCAGGCGCGCTACATTCTATATCAGGAAACCCTGTTTGATTTCAAGGAGCACGTCTGGACTTTTCTGGGCTCCTTCGCTGGTATTGCCCTTATTGGGCTACTGAACCGCTACTTTCTGGGCGCTAATGATACGATGCTGCTGGTAGGCTCCTTTGGGGCGTCGTCGGTGCTGATATATGGTATCATCAATAGCCCGCTGGCTCAGCCACGCAACCTGATTGGGGGCCATTTGCTGAGTGCATTTGTTGGCGTGACGGTGTACAAGCTGGTGCCGGGGGAGCTATGGCTGGCAGCCGCGCTGGCGGTGTCCTTGTCCATCATCGGGATGCAAATAACCAAAACACTGCACCCGCCGGGTGGCGCTACGGCACTTATTGCCACCATCGGCTCGCCGCAGCTGAAGGCCCTGGGTTATTGGTATATGGTAATGCCAGTGCTGTCGGGCATTAGTATCCTGTTGCTGGTAGCCCTCCTCTTCAACAATGCTACTTCCAGTCGCCGCTACCCAACCAATAAATACTGGTATAAAGTCTGGCAACGCGGCTATGGCAGAACCTAGCCGCCTAGGCCTATTGCTTACTTCGGCTGGCCAGGCGTAGAGGTAGTAGTTGGTATGGGTGTAGCTGTTGCGGACTGAGCCGGCAAACCCGGCTCTGGCGGACTGTCCGCTGTGCTCTGCGGTTCCGTTACTGGCTTACCAGTCAGCTGGGTACTATCTGGTGCAGCAGGAGAAAACTGCGCGAGTTGCAGTGGCAAGCCGGCTGGTATATCGGGCCTGAAGGGCATAACCAACCGGGGCTTCAGAAAGGCTACTGGCCTAGGCTGCGGTTTCAGGGCAGCCGCCAGCAGAGGGCCCGGCTGGCCAGCACCTAATAAGGGCCGCAGAAAGTCGCGGGCAGTGGTGAATACAGTATCCAGATAAACTGGCTCTACCGAATACGGCACATGGCCTGCGCCACGCAGGCGACGCAGCACGTTGGGCACGCCCACTGCTGTAGCGCGGGTACTAATGGCGCCACCTCCACCTACGCGTTGCGCGGGCAAAGGTGTTCCTACCCGGCCGCGGCCGTAAGGCACTAGTCCATCCCGGGTGCCATGGATGTTGCAAACGGGAATGTCGCTGGGTTGGAGCCAGCGCACGTCGGCCAGGGCGCCGCACATATTTACCACGCCTCTCGGGCGACTGCTGTAACGCAGGTGGCCCCCATTGCCTTCTAGGCCACCCAGGCTGGCTAAGTCCAGATAAGCGGGCACCTCAGCGGGCTTATCCATGTAAGCGGTGAGCAGCGACATAAAGCCCCCGGCTGAGCTGCCACCCACAAAAATGTACTGCGGATGCACCCGAAACTTACGGGCCGTAGCGGCATCATGGCGGAAGAAACGGATGGCCGCCCGCATATCCTGCGTGGCCCGGAAAGCAGCCCGGCCGATGCCCACCGTATCAAAAGGAAAGAAATACAAACGGTAGTCGATGCTGGCCGTGACGTAGCCCAGGCGGGCCAGGCGGGTGCAAAGGGCCGTCATCACGGCATCGTCGCGGGTGCCGGTCAGGAAGCCACCCTCGTGGGCCAGCACAATCAGCGGGCGGCGACGCACGGTGTCGCTGGTAGGCTGGTATACATCCATGTAAAGCGTCTGGGTCTGGCCTAGGAACGTAGTGGCCTGCCCAAACTCTACGCCCCGCTGAACTGTCACCTGCCGGAAGCGCGGCTGGTAGTAGCGGCCTCGTGTCGTATCAATTTGTGCCTGCGCGGCCACCGATGTCAGCAACGCCCCCAGTATTGCCAGCAGCCAGAAGTATTTCATGTCCGGTTTATTAACTCGGCCAGCCCATATCAAGCGGCAGCCACCACAAAGATACTCCGTAGGCCACTGCTCTTTGAGTTGATTTCGGCTGCAACGGTTGCCGAAGTTGTGTAGGTTTACCGGCGAAAATTTTCACTTTCCCCGACCACGCATGGCCACTACTGCCCCCGCTCCCCTTCGTTCCGGCGACAAAGTCGCGATTGTTTGTCCGGCCCGAAAAGCCTCGGCTGAGGAGTTGGCCGCGGCCGTAGCCACCCTGCAAAGCTGGGACCTAGAGGTGGTGCTGGGCGAAAGCACTACCGCCGCGCAGCATCAGTTTGGAGGCTCCGATGAGGTGCGTGCCCGCGACCTGCAGCGCCAGCTCAACGACCCCAGCATCCGGGCGATTCTGTGCGCGCGCGGCGGCTACGGCACCACCCGCATCATTGATCAGCTGGACTTTTCGCGCTTCGCACAAGACCCCAAATGGGTAGCCGGCTTCTCTGATATCACCGCCCTCAACAGCCATTTGCTGGCCCTAGGCCACCAGAGCATACATGGCGTGATGCCGATGCTGTTTCATCAGGAAAGTGGCGAAGAGTCGTTGGAGAGCCTGCGGCGGGCGTTGTTTGGCGAGGAGGTGGCCTACAGCGCGCCGGCCCACGCCCTCAACCGCCTGGGCACCGCTACCGGCGAGCTGACGGGAGGCAACCTGAGCCTGCTCCAAACCCTCACCGGCACCCGCTCCGAATGTCCCACCGCCGGCCGCATCCTGTTTTTGGAAGACATCGATGAGTACCTGTATGCCATCGACCGCATGATGGTGCACCTGGAGCGTACCAGCAAGCTCCAGCACCTGGCCGGCCTGCTCGTAGGCCACTTCACTAACCCCCAGGATAACACTATTCCGTACGGCCAGACGCCCAACGAAATCATCGACCATTACGCCGGCAAATACGGTTTCCCCATTGCCCATCACTTCCCCGTAGGCCACGAGCCCCAGAACATGGCCCTCATCTGTGGCCGCGAAGCGCGGCTGGTGGTAGAGGAAACGGGCGCCCACCTCACTTACCTCTAGGTCTATTCTAACACGATGACTATCCGAACGATATCTGCCGACGAGCTGCCGCGGTACCTGGAAAGCCTGACGCAGCTGCTACAAGATGCCGTAGACACCGGCGCCTCTGTCGGGTTTCTGCCGCCACTTGCCCCAGCAGTAGCTACTGATTTCTGGAACGGCGTAGCCGATGCCCTGCAAACCGGCCACCGCCTTCTCTGGATTGCCGAGCAAGATGGCCGCGCGCTGGGCACCGTACAGCTAGATTTAGCCACCAAACCCAACGGCCTGCACCGCGCCGAAGTCGCCAAGCTGCTCGTGCACACGCAAGCCCGGCGGCAAGGCATTGCCCAGCAACTCATGCGGACCCTGGAAGCAGAAGCCCAACGGCTGCAGCGCACCACACTGGTGCTGGACACCTTGCAAGGTGAGCCGTCGGAACTGCTGTATCAGCAGTTAGGCTACACGGCAGCAGGCGCTATTCCAGCTTTTGCCCGCGTGGCCAGCGGCGCACTAGAGCCAACGGTGGTGTACTACAAGCTCCTGGCCTAGCACGTTTTCTGACATACAAAAAGGCCCCGGCAACGCATGTTGCCGGGGCCTTTTTGGTTACGTAATAAACTGTCATTCCGAGCTGAGGGAGGAATCTGGGTTACTGGCCTAGGACCTAAAATCTGAACCAGATTCCTCCCTCAGCTCGGAATGACAGTTTTTTATTACTCGCCGTAAATGGTGGTGAGCACGGTCTGGCCTACGGCTTTGAGCGTCCGTTTGTCGATGATGCTCATGTTGTCCTGCGTGGTGTGGTGGTAAGCGGGGAAGTACTCTTCTCCTACCGGCACGTGGTCGATGATATCGATGGTGCGCACGCCGGCTTTGTTGGTGTACACGTGGTCATCGGTGATGCCGTAGCTGTCGTTAAAGAGGAAGTAGTCGGAGAAGCCGAGCTGCGAGGCCGTATTCCAGACCTTATCCACCACGTCGCGGGCCTGCTGGCGGGAGAGTTCTTCACGGCTGAACTTGGCGTTTTTGGCTCCTACCATATCCAGCAGAATGCCGTAGCTGGGCTTGTAGCCAACGGGCAGAATGTTTTTGGCCCAATACTGCGAGCCCAGGCACCAGCTCGATTCGCCAGCGGCCTCCTGGCGAGCCAGCAGGTTCTCCTTTTCGCTTTGCGTGCTGCCGTCGTAGCCGTAATCTTCAGAGTCGAAGAGAATAAAATCGACACCCACGCCTGGGGCAAGGCTATCTTTTTGGGCGGCTAGCACGCGGGCCATTTCTAGAGCAATACCCACGCCGCTGGCGCCATCAGAAGCGCCATCGAGCGGGGCATTCTTGTTGGTCTTGTCTTTGTCGGCGAAGGGGCGCGTATCCCAGTGGCTGAAAATGGCGACGCGGCGCGTAGCCTGCGGCTGGTATTGGGCAATGATGTTGCGGGAGCGCAGCATTTTGCCATCAAACGCCATAGCCTGAAACGGCTGCTCCTTCACCGATAGGCCCAGGGCCTTGAACTTGGCAATGATCCAGTCGGCGGTTTTTACGTGCGCTGGAGTGTTGGGCACGCGCGGTCCAAAGGCCACCTGCTTAGCCGTGAAGGCATAGGCAGAGTCGGCGTTGAAGGCCGGGGCTTTCGGCACGGCGGGCTGCTCGAGCGTTTCGGCCGTTTCGGTGGTGCTTTTCTTTTCCGGACAGCCGGTAAGCATCAGGAGAGCAGCCAGCGCGGCAGGAGCAAGACGGGAGAGGTACATGGAGGAGAGTGACAGGTGGCGCGAAGCTCCAGCTTCGCGACTCGTGGCTGACGTTGAACGATGCTCGTTGCGACGGAGGCGTTTCCGCTCGTTCAACGAGGCCCAAAGCTGGAGCTTCGGGCTACCAATTTACTCTTCGCTGTAGGCCCAGTCGATGCCGGCTTTGGTATCTTTCACCACAATGCCTTGCTCTTTGAGTGCCGCCCGAATTTGGTCTACTTTATCGTAGGCCTTCGTGACTTTGGCTTCCTGATAGAACTCCAGCGTGAGGCGCAGTAGGTCTTCGGCGCTGGCGCGGGGCTCGTCTACTAGGCCTAGCACATCTTGCACAAGGGTCTGGTAGGCCTGAGTGGCTTCCTGCAAAGCCGCCGAGCTTACCGTAGCCAATGTGGCGGGGTTAGCCGCGAAACCATTGAGCTTGCGCAGCAGATTAAACAGGCTGGCAATGGCCTTGGCGGTGTTCAGGTCATCATTAAGGCCCGCAAAGCAGTCGGCTACCAGCTTGCGCAGCTCGTCGTCGGCCTTTGTGGTATCAGGGGCCTGGCCTTCCGTGAGTGGCTGCACGGTGCGGGCCTTGATAACTTCCGGCGACAGACTGGCTTCGTCGAGCTTTTCGAGGAGGCGTAGGCCATTCATCAGCTTGCGGTAGCCTTTGCGGGCAGCTTGCAAGCCTTCATCCGTGATATCCACGGTGCTGCGATAATGGGCCTGGAGCAGGAAGAAACGGGCCGTCATGGGCGAGTAGGCCTGTGCCAGGGTGTTGTTGGAGCCCTCGAACAGCTGACTGATGGTGATGAAGTTGCCGAGCGACTTGCTCATCTTCTGGCCATTCACCGTAATCATGTTGTTGTGCATCCACACCTGTGCCTCGTTGGTGGGGTGGTTGCAGGCCTGGCTTTGGGCAATTTCGCACTCGTGGTGTGGAAACATCAGGTCTAGACCACCGCCATGAATGTCGAATTCGGCGCCGAGGTACTTGCGGCTCATGGCCGAGCACTCGAGGTGCCAGCCCGGGAAACCGTCGCTCCAAGGCGAGGGCCAGCGCATCAGGTGGCGCTCATCGGCCTTCTTCCAAAGGGCAAAATCAAGGGGGCTGCGCTTCTCTTCCTGGCCAGCGAGATTGTCGCGGGAGCCAGCCAGCAGTTCCTCTACCACGCGGTTGGAGAGCTTGCCGTAGCCACGGCCGGCGGCGTTGTAGGCCGGTACATCAAAGTACACCGAGCCATTGGACTCATAGGCAAAGCCATTCCCGATGATTTCCTCAATCATCTGAATCTGCTCTATAATATGGCCGCTGGCGCGGGGCGTAATATCGGGGGGCAAGCAGCCTAGGGCCTCCACGTGCGTTTGGTAGAGGTTGGTATAGCCTTCAGCTACCTGCATGGGCTCTACCTGACGGGCGCGAGCAATCTTCCCGATTTTGTCTTCTCCTTCGTCGGCGTCGCCTTCCAAGTGGCCTACGTCGGTGATGTTGCGCACGTAGCGCACAGTGTAACCTAGGTGGCGCAGGTAGCGCGTCAGCACATCAAACACCACCGGTCCGCGGGCGTTGCCAATATGGGCTTCGTTATACACCGTTGGTCCGCACAGGTACACTCCCACGAAAGGAGCGTGGAGCGGTTCAAACAGGGCTTTCCGGCGGGTGAGGGTGTTGTAGAGCGAGAGTGGGTGCTGCATAGGAGACAAAAGTATCACGGATTAAGACGGCTTCAGCGGATTGCGCAGATTTTGTAACGCAAACGCAGCCTAGGCCACTCATGGAGTTGTCTTCAACACATAACTCAACGAAATGGCTGCAAAAGCGCCCGAATTTTGCGTAACCAAGTACAAAAGGTTCAACGGAGGGCACAAAACCTGGCTAGCCCAGTTTATAAAGTTCCCTTAGGGGTACAAAGCAGAGGGCTGACAGTATATAACTATAAGAGTCATTCCGAGCCGAGCGAGGAATCTGGGTACTGGCCTAGAAGCAACCCCAGATTCTTCGCTTCGCTCGGGATGACAGATTAGGCCTCCTACTTCTTCACCAGCCGGTAGCTCGCCATGGTTGGAAAGTGGTCGGAGTAGGGAATTTCGTAATGCACCCAGAAATCGTCAACCTGGAACTCGGGGCCAGCAAACTGGTTGTCGATGCGTACGAAGGGGAGCTTTCCGTTGTAGGTGCTGCCCACGCCGTTTCCTACCGTAGCCCAGGCGTTCTGGAAACGGTCGGCCAGCTGGTCGTAGCTGTAGCTGTAGGGCACGTCGTTGAGGTCGGCGCACATCAGGATGGGGTACGGACAAAGCTCAAACCGATTGATCAGTGTATCGACCTGGGCATTGCGAGCCACCAGGCCCCGCTTGAAGCGGCGCAACAGGCCTACGCCCTTGCGTCGGAGCCCGGCCTTGCTGGAGTAACTATCCACGATGTCGCGCTCATCCATGCTCATGCTCTGCAAATGGAAGTTGTACACCCGAATAGTATCCTGGGAAGGCAGGCGCAAATCAACCCACATGGCGTGGTTCTGGCTGAGCTTACCGAATTGGATGGTGCCTTTATTAACGATGGGAAAACGCGAGAAAATGGCCATTCCAAATTCGGCACCGGCAGTATTCGTGAGCGTTTTTGAGAGGAAAGATTCCCTACCGGCATCCTTCCCAATTTTCTCTACGGTCCGGAACACGTTGCCGTCTTGCGAACGAGTACCGGCGGGCTCATTATAGAACTCCTGCAGGCACAGCACATCGGCGGGGCTCTCGGCCAGAAATTTCACCATGTTTCGGGAGGATTTCAGGCCGGCATCGCGCAGCTGTGGGTACACATTAAAGATGCGCACATTGGAAGACAGCACGCGCACCTTCTGGCCCGGCTGGCCTTCGGCGGCCGATACTACCCGCAACGGGTGCACCGCCAGGCCACGCTGGAAGTGGGGCCAGGTAAGAAACGCCACGGCCAAGGGTAGCGCTGCTACCCGCCAGTCGCGCAGGAGCCAGTAGAAAGCCAGCAGCAGATTGAGGACCAGAGCCGCCGGCAGCGTGAGGGCGCCGAAAGCAGCTGGCCAGAACGCGTACCCCGGAATCTGCACGCAGGCAATGGCCGCCAGCAGCCACAGAATTACGAGTACAGTACACTTGAAAGCAAACGAACGACGCACAGCCAAATTTTATCCCGTGAAGAAGCCTCGTGGGCAAAGGTAGAAGTTCCGGTGTAGGGCGCCAGTTCCTACGGAAGTTAGGCTGCTTTCTGAGTATCTTTCCCTCCGTTTATTTTTTCTACCTCGCCTATGCCCGTTTTTACGTTTCGCCTTTACTTATTACTCGGTTTACTAGGCCTACCGGCACTTTCCACTACCCTTCAGGCCAAACCCACTACCTCAGCCGTTGCGCCTGCGCCTAAGGGCCTGGAGTTTGTGCAGAACAAGGGCCAGTGGGATGCCCAGGCGCACTTCGCGGCCGATCTGCCCGCCGGTCGTCTGTTCCTGACCAGCACAGGCTTCAGCTACTCCTTCGCCGACCCGGTTGCCCTTCGTGCTTATCACGAGCACAAGCGCACCGACGCTACCCCCCCTGGCCAGCGTGGCCTACGCACCCATTCGTACCGAGTGAGCTTCGAGGGCGGCAACTCCAAGGCTATTATTGAAGGAGAAGAAGCCACCGCTGAGGTTCGCAACTATTTCCTGGGCAAAGACCCCAGCCACTGGGCCAGCCAGGTAGGCAGCTTCCGGCAGGTGCGGTACCGCGCTGTGTATCCGGGCATTGATGTGCATCTGTATGAAAACGCGTCCCAGACGCTGGAATACGACTTTACCGTACGCGCTGGCGCCAAGCCGGAAGCCATCCGGTTGCGCTACCAAGGCGCTCAGTCTGTAAGCCTGACGCCGGAAGGTGGCCTACGCATCCGGACTTCGGTGGGCGACGTGCTGGAACAGGCGCCGAAGGCCTGGCAAATCCGCCCCAATGGTGAGCAGGTGCCCGTAGAGTGCGCCTTTCAGCTCCGCGACAATGTGCTTTCCTTCCGCCTAGGCAACTACGACCGGAAGCTGCCGCTAATCATCGACCCGACTGTGGTCTTCTCCTCGTTCACGGGTTCTACGGCCGATAACTGGGGCTTCACGGCTACTTACGATGCCCAGGGCAATATGTACTCGGGCGGCGTAGCCTTTAGTCTGGGCTACCCTACTACCACCGGGGCAGTACAAACTACCTTCGCGGGCATAGCCGATATTGCCATCATTAAGTACAATACAGCCGTGGCCGGCAGTACCTCTCGTCTGTACGCCACTTACTTAGGCGGGGGCCAGGTAGAGGTGCCACACAGCTTGGTAGTAAATAACCGCAACGAACTGGTGATTCTGGGCACCACGGGCTCTAACAATTACCCGGTAACGACTAAGGCCTTTGCTCGCAGCTTCAGTGGTGGCCAGTTCACGGACCCACTCAATGAGGGCAGCGCAGAGTACCTGCAATATGCCAACGGCTCCGACTTGGTTATCTCGACGCTCAGCGCCAACGGTGGCACGCTGGTGGCCTCTACCTATTTGGGCGGCAGCGCCAACGACGGCCTGAACCTAACGGGCAGCCTCGTGAACAACTACGGCGACCAGTTTCGGGGCGACGTCATTACCGACTCGGACAACAACGTGTACCTGGCGTCTACCACGCTCAGCACCAACTTCCCGACCCGCAATGGCTTTGGCACTACCGCCCCAGTAGGCGCGAATGCGGTGGTGAGCAAGCTTACAGCCGATCTGAGCACCTTGGTGTGGAGCAACTATCTGGGCGGCAGTGGTGCTGAGGCCGCTTACTCCATTCAGCTGGGCCCGGCCCGCTCCGTAGTAGTAGCAGGCGGCACCACCAGCACCAACTTCCCCGTCACGGCCGGCAGCCTCATGACCACGGCTCCGGCGGGCGTAAACGGGTTTGTGGCCCGCATTGCGCCGGCCGGCAACTCCATTACCCAGGCCACCTACATCGGTACCCCTGGCAACGACCAAGCGTATTTTGCGCAGCTTGATGCCGATGACAACGTGTACCTGCTGGGCCAAAGCTCCGGCAACTACCCCGTCACGGCTGGGCGCTACTCGCGGGCGGGCAGCCACCAGTTCATCCATAAGCTCAACCCGACGCTCAGCCAAACGGCCTACTCCACTGTATTCGGTACCGGCCGACTTTCCTACGACTTCTCTCCCACTGCTTTCCTGGTTGATGACTGCGAGAGAATCTACGTGTGCGGCTGGGGCGGAAGCACCAATGCTGGCTACGGCCTCGGCAGCAGCTCTACTACTGGCCTACCCGTCACCAACGATGCAGTACAGCGCAACACCGACGGCTCCGATTTCTACTTGGCCGAGTTTACGCCCGGCATGGCCAGCCTCGAATACGCTACATTCTTCGGAGAGAATGGCGGCCGCGGGGAGCACGTAGATGGCGGCACCTCCCGCTTCGATAAACGGGGCATGGTGTATCAGGCCGTGTGCGGTGGCTGTAGTGGCACCCAAGGCTTTCCGGTTCCGCCCGGCGCTTCCTACTACAGCACCCGCAATGGCAGCTTTAACTGCAACAATGCGGCTTTCAAGATGGATTTTGGGATTGTAGTAGCCGACCCTGGCCTAGCGCGCTACGTGTGCGCCAGTAGCGCGCCCATTGTGTTGGGCGGCAGCCCGGCCGGCGGCACCTGGAGCGGCCCCGGCGTATCGGCCAACCCCGGCGGCGGTTTCCGCTTCACCCCCACCGCCGGTCTGGTAGGCCGCCAGGTGCTCACCTATGCCGTAGCCTCCACGGGTATCTGCGTCAGTCGGCGCCCATTGCGCATTACCGTGTTGCCAGATGTAGCGGTTAGCATTGCGCCAATTCCCGAGTTGTGCATTGATGCTACCAATATAACGGTGCAGGCTACACCCACGGGGGGCACCTGGAGCGGCCCCGGTGTACTGGGCAATATATTCAGTCCGCGCCAAGCCGGGGTCGGTACGCACACCATTACCTATACCATGTCCGATACGCTGGGTTGCGGCGTGGCCACCCGGCAGATCATAGTACGTGCCCTCCCGCAGGTAACAGCTGGTGCCCCTCTCACGCTATGCGCCTACGAAACGCAGGCTATTCAGCTCTTGGGAGCTAGCCCGGCGGGTGGCACCTGGAGCGGCCCCGGCGTGACGCCTAGCGGTTTGTTTACGCCACCCAACACCAACCTGAAAGGCGCAAACATCACACTTACCTATTCTTATAATCAGAATGGGTGCGTGGCAACAGCCACTAAGCAGATAGTGCTAGCGCCGTCTCCCACGAGCAGTTTTCCGCTGAATGTGCCAGAATGCATTTCTGCCCCACAGTACACTGGCCTAGCCCCCTTCACCCACCAGTTTGAGCCGGTACTAGCAGGAGGCATCTATGAGTGGGACTTCGGTGATGGTTCTCCTAAATCCACGGAGGCCTCGCCCAGTCATGTATTTGAGCAACCTGGCACTTACAACGTCAAGCTGGTAGCACGCTACGCCAATTGCACGGTAGAAACCGGCTTTGTACCGGTAGTAGTCGGCGACGTATTTGTCCCCAACATCATCACGCCCGGCGACGACAACAAGAACGATACGTTTATCCCGCGCTTCAGCTGCCAGCCCGCCACGTTGCGCATCTTTTCCCGTTGGGGTAATAAGGTGTATGAAACCGCCAACTACCGCAACGACTGGCGCGGCGAGAACCTGCCCGATGGCATGTATTACTATCACTTGCGCGATGCGGAAGGCCGTTCCGTAAAAGGGTGGGTACAGGTGAAGCGCTAGGCCACTCACGCTAGGCCTATCAGTTGGCCGGCCTGTTGGATTCGACGAGTTTTTATCCTATCTTTGCACCAGCAAACTACAAACACGACAGAGGGGACGGATAGTCCCCTCTTTCTTTTGCCACCCTATTCATGCAACTCGACCAAGCACAACTTTCCGAAATGCTCCGCGACAGCCTACCCACTGATGGGAGTCTGTTCGTAGTGTCTCTGACCGTCTCGGATGCCATCCGGCCCAAAGTGACCGTAACTCTGGATGGGGAGCAGGGCTTTGGTATTGACGAGTGCGCGCAGGTAAGCCGCCGGTTTGCCCGCCGCATTGAGGAGGCCTACGGCGAAGAAGCCAGCTATACGCTGGAAGTCACCTCCCCCGGTGCCGACCAGCCCCTGCGCGATCCACGGCAGTACACCCGCCACGTAGGCCGCACACTCAGCCTCAAGATGACCGACGGCACCGAGAAAACCGGAGCCCTCGAGGCTATTGAGACCGATGGCATTCAGTTGGCGGAAGTAATCAAAGAGAAATCCAAAAAGAAAACATTGCCCACTACCCTGATTCCTTTCCAGGATATTCAGGAGGCCCGGGTAGTCATTTCGTTTAAATAATTCCTGATCTTCACCTCATTCCGTTGTTTTCTTTTGCGTAGCGTAGGCCACTTGTTGAGCTCCTCCGTTATAGCAGCCGAAGCCTAACAGAATCAGTCCCTGAAAAGTCAGCGCAATCAGTAAAATCAGCTCAAAATCAGCGTTTATGAACAGCAACGTCCTGATTGAATCATTTGCCGAGTTCGCCCGGTCCAAGAACATTGACCGCCCCACGATGATGAGCATCCTGGAGGAGGTGTTCCGTACGATGATTCGCAAGAAATATGACGACGATTCCAACTTCGACGTCATCCTGAACGTGGACAAGGGCGACCTGGAAATCTACCGAAACCGCGAAATCGTGGACGACAACTCGGAAGATATTTGGGACCTGGACAAAATTCCGTTGGCCGAAGCGCAGAAAATCGAGCCCGACTATGAAGTAGGCGAATCGGTGGCTGAGGAAATCAAGCTCGAAGACTTTGGTCGCCGGGCCGTGCTTATGGCTCGCCAGACGCTGATTCAGCGCGTGAAGGACCTAGAGCGCGACAACCTCTACCAGGCCTACAAGGACCAGGTTGGGGAAGTAGTTGTGGGCGAAGTATATCAGGTGTGGAGCCGCGAAGCGCTCATTCTGGATAAGGATGAGAACGAGCTGGTGCTGCCGAAAGCTGAGCAGATTCCGAAGGACCGCTACCGTAAAGGTGATACTGTGCGTGCCGTTGTGCATCGCGTAGAGGTCATCAATGGCACACCCAAAATTATCCTATCCCGCGCTGCTCCCGCTTTCCTGGAGCGCCTGATGGAGCAGGAAGTGCCCGAAATTTTCGATGGCCTCATCACCATCAAGAATATTGTGCGCGAACCCGGCGAGCGAGCCAAAGTAGCCGTAGAAAGCTACGATGACCGTATTGACCCGGTAGGTGCCTGCGTGGGCATGAAAGGCTCCCGCATTCATGCGGTGGTGCGTGAGCTCGAAAACGAGAACATCGACATCATCAACTACACCAACAACCTGGAGCTGTATATCCAGCGGGCGTTGTCGCCGGCGAAGATTGGCTCCATGAAGATAAACGAACAAACTGGCCGGGTTTCTGTGTTCTTGAAGCCAGACCAGGTTTCGTTGGCCATCGGCCGCGGCGGTGCCAACATCAAGCTAGCTTCACGGCTGGTAGGTATGGAAATCGACGTATTCCGCGAAGCTGAAGATTTTGAAGAGGATATCGCACTTAGCGAGTTCACCGATGAAATCGAAGGCTGGGTTATTGAAGAGCTCAAGAAGATTGGGCTTGACACTGGCCGCGCTGTACTAGCCGTTAATAAAGAGGACCTCGTGCGTCGGACAGAACTGGAAGAAGAAACCGTGGAAGATCTCTTCCGTGTGATTCGCCAGGAGTTTGAAGAGCAGGAGGAACAAGAGGAAGACGAGCAGGCAGAAACTCAAAATTCCGGCGACGCGCAATGAGTGCGCGGCGGCCGGTACGGCAAGGGCGTTAAATCAGAGCCGGGTGGCTCGATTTAACGTCGCCCGGCAAGATTTAATATAGTACCTTTGCAACTGAATACGAGTATCGTTCGCGAGCATAGAATGGCGGAAGCAGCAACCAAACGGCTGAATCAGGCGGCCAAAGACCTGAACGTTGGCTTATCTACAATTGTAGATTTTCTGGCGGGAAAAGGGCATATCATCGAAAATAAACCTACGACAAAGCTGACGGGGGAACAGGTTTCCCTGTTGAACAAAGCTTTTGAGTCGTCGGCGCACGATAAGATGGAAGCCGCAAAGCTCAGCCAGGCCAAGCGCCAGACTGAGCAGGAAACCGCTGCCCAGGCACGTCCGGCTGAGCCGGTTGCGCCAAAAGCAGCTCCGGCACCTCCCGCTCCCGCCGCCCCGGCACCCAAGCCCGTCGAGGCCCCAGCTGCTGCTCCCGTAGCGGCTGCTCCAGCACCCGCAGCCCCTGTTGAGGAGCCTAGCCGTGTGCCGGGCCTGAAAGTATTGGGCCGTATTGAGCTGGATGCCAAGGGACGCCCGGTACCGCCAAAACCAGCGGCTGGGGCGCCTGCTGCAGCCGCCCCAGCACCTCAGCCAAAAGCACCTGAGCCGGAAGCTCCCAAGCCTGTTGTTGAAGCACCTGCTGCAGAAGCCCCTAAGCCGGCTCCTGCTCCAGTTCCAACTCCTGCGCCTGTTGCGGAAGCTCCAAAACCAGCTCCTGCGCCTGCTCCTGTTGCGGAAGCCCCTAAGCCAGCTCCAGCACCGCAGCCAGTGGCTCCAACTCCAAAACCAGCACCGGCGGCTCCTGTAGCTGCTGCTCCTGCTACACCTCCAACAACCCCGGTGCCAGCTGAAGCACCAGTTGCTTCGGGAGACGACGCTTCGGCAGGCTCTTCAGAAGAAGCTGCGGGTACAATTGTAGCCAAAGCTGACCAGCTGAAAGGCTTAACGGTGCTCGGCAAAATTGAACTTCCCCTCGATTCGTCGCGGCGGGGTGGTGGCGGACGTGGTGCACGCCCCGTAGCCTCCTCTGATGTTCGCAAGAGCGGCATTGGCGCCGACAAGAAGAAGCGCCAGCGCATTCCGATGAGTGGCCCTGGCTCCAACCAACAAGGCCAAGGTGGCCAAACTGGTGCTCCGGCAGCCCCTCGGGTGACGGGTACTGGCCAGGCAGCCAACCGTCAAAATGGTGGCCCAGGTGGCAACCGTCCTACGGGTACTGGTGGATATCAGAACCGTCCCGGTGGTGGCCCTGGTGGCAACCGCCCAGCTCCCGCACCGGCTTCTACGCCAGAGCAAACTGAAAAGCAGATTCAGGAGCAGATCAAGGCTACGCTGGCGAAACTCAGCGGTGGTCGTGGTGGCAACCAGAATAACCGTGCTAAATACCGCCGCGACAAGCGAGCTGGTGTTGCGGAAGACCGCGAGGCACAACGCGCTCAGAACGAGCTCGACGCCAAAACGCTGAAAGTAACCGAGTTCATTTCGGCCAACGACTTGGCTTCGCTGATGAACGTATCGGTGAACGAGGTAATCAAGATCTGCCTGAACATGGGCATGTTCGTCTCGATCAACCAGCGTCTGGATGCCGAAGCCATCACCGTTATTGCCGATGAGTTCGGCTATGATGTTGAATTCCTGAGCGCTGAGGAAGATGAAGCTGAGGTTACGATTGTAGATGCTGAAGAGGATCTGCAGCCGCGTGCCCCTGTTGTGACCATCATGGGTCACGTCGACCACGGTAAAACGTCGTTGCTTGACTACATCCGTAGTGCTACGGTGGCCAAAGGCGAAGCCGGCGGTATTACCCAGCACATCGGTGCGTATGACGTGATGACCAAATCAGGCAAGCGCGTAACGTTCCTGGATACGCCGGGTCACGAAGCGTTTACCGCTATGCGTGCTCGTGGTGCCAAGGTGACGGACATTGCCATCATCGTGGTAGCCGCCGACGACTCGGTGATGCCGCAGACGAAGGAAGCCATCAACCACGCGCAAGCAGCTGGCGTTCCGATTGTAATTGCCCTCAACAAGATTGATAAGCCCGGTGCTAACCCCGACAAAGTCCGTGAGGAGCTGTCGGTGATCAACATCCTGGTAGAAGAATGGGGTGGTAAGTATCAGAGCCAGGAGGTTTCGGCCAAGACTGGCCTAGGCATCGATGACCTGCTGGAGAAAGTCCTGCTGGAAGCCGAGATTCTGGATCTGAAAGCCAACCCTGACCGCAACGCCATTGGTAGCGTTATCGAAGCCTCCCTGGATAAAGGACGTGGCTACGTAACCACCATTCTGGTGCAGACCGGTACCATGAAAGTTGGTGATATCGTTTTGGCAGGACCGCACTTTGGTCGTGTGAAAGCCATGACGGACCACCGCGGCAAGAAGATGAAGCAAGCCGGCCCGGCTACTCCGGTGCAGGTGCTTGGTCTGACTGGCGCTCCACAGGCTGGTGATAAGATTCAGGTGATGGATACCGAGCGCGAAGCCCGCGAACTGGCCACCCAGCGTCAGCAGCTGGCCCGTGAGCAGAGCATGCGCACCAAGAAGCACATCACGTTGGATGAAATTGGTCGCCGTCTGGCTATCGGTTCGTTCAAAGAACTGAACGTGATTGTGAAAGGTGACGTGGACGGCTCGGTAGAAGCACTCGCCGACTCCCTGTTGAAGCTGAGCACGCCGGAAGTGGCCGTGAATATCCTCAACAAAGGTGTAGGTGCCATCTCCGAATCCGATGTGTTGCTGGCTTCGGCATCCGACGCCATCATTATCGGCTTCCAGGTTCGTCCTTCGCTGAGCGCCCGTAAGCTAGCTGAGCAGGAGCAGATTGATATCCGCCTCTACTCGATCATCTACAACGCCATCAATGAGGTGAAGGATGCCATGGAAGGCATGCTGGCCCCAACAGTGCAGGAAGTTGTAGTAGCCAACGCCGAGGTACGTCAGGTGTTCAACATCACCAAAGTGGGCACTATTGCCGGCTGTATGGTGACGGAAGGCACCTTCACCCGCAAGACCCGTGTTCGGGTGGTGCGCAACGGTATCGTGGTGTACGCCGGCGAAATTCAAGACCTCAAGCGTTACAAAGACGATGTGTCGGAAGTACGCCAGGGCTATGAGTGCGGTATTTCGGTGAAAGGCTTCAGTGACCTACAAGAAGGTGACAACATTGAAGGCTTCGAAGAGAAGGAAATCAAGCGCACGCTGTAACGGCTGCGTTGCTAAATAAAAAAGAGCCCTGGCCTACTAAGGTCAGGGCTTTTTCGTTAGGCCCGGTATGACTGCGTCCACTCTATCAGCCGTATGCTGATGGCCACCGCAATTTCTATTTTCCCTACCTTGACTTCTGCCGGACGCCCTTAGCGTCTAGGGCTTCCGTTGTTTCATCTGCTTCATGAAGATGCGTGTTTACCATTTTGCATTCCTGCCTTTCCTACTCGCAGGATTTTCTGCTGTAGGCCAGTCAAAAGCGCCAGCTTCCCGGTCAACGTCCAAAACGTCGTCAACGAGTACTTCACGTACTGCTACCTCAACAGGAAGCGCCGGAGCGGCGGCGAAAAGGCCAGCTGCAGTTCCCCGCGCCACGGAGCCAGCAGGTACTTCGCCACAAGCTTCTTCTAGGCCACCTGTTTTGGCGCCCGTGCAGGATGGGCTCTACCACAAAGGCACTACCATGGTCAATGTGGGGCTGGGCCTTGGCTATGGCTACAGCTTTGGGAGTGGCCTAGACTCAAGCCCAGCCATCAGCATATCGGCAGAGAAAGGGGTGTTGGAAGGCATTGGACCCGGTACGGTGGGTGTGGGCGGCATGATTGGGTATAAAGGCTACTCCTATCAATTTCCAAACTCCGACACTAAAGCGACCTGGAACACCATTATGCTACTGGCCCGTAGCACGTACCACTACGATCTGCTACAGATTCCTCAGCTGGATACGTACGCCGGCATCAGTGCAGGCCTACGCATAGAGACGCGCAATAATGACTCTGATGGCGTGCAACTGCACGATACAGATACCGAATACGGTGGAGCTCACCTAGAGACTGGTGTATTTGTAGGAGGGCGCTACTTCCTAACGAAGAATATTGGTGGCTTTCTGGAAGCTGGCTACGATATGACCTATCTGAAACTAGGCCTCACAGGTCGCTTTTAGCCGAGTAAGAGAATTAGGTTTAAGATTATGAGTAAAGAACAGAATAACCCCACAACAACATCAAAAAAGCCCTGACGCGTTGCGTCAAGGCTTTTTTGATGTTGTTGTGGCGCCAAGTGGCCTAGCGCTTAGAAGAACAGAAAGTGCTTCGTTTTTTTGTGCTTAAGAGGTTTGCCTTTAGGGTTCACATATCCGCCAGCGCGGGATTGGCCACGCTTCTGTTTGGCCGTGCCTAAACGTTTGTCTTTGAACTTCCGGACCGTGAAACCGCCCGACCCTTTCTCATACTGCCGGCTAGGCCCTGCAGAGCGCCCGAAGCTGGTGTTGGCCGTAGCCGCGCCCGAACGCGCTTCCAGAATTTCCTTCTGCTGGTCGCGCTTCACCTCATTTGGGTTCATGCTCATCCGCTGCTGCATACGCGCAATATCGGTAGCTGACGACTTGCGTTTTTTCTTGGGGCTAGTGTCAGTCCCCTGGCGCACCTGCCCGGCATACTCCGCGCGAGGCGCCTCTTGCGCATGAACAGAAGTGGAAGCCAGTAAACCGGCTCCAGCAAATAGTGCGACGACAAACAGCTTTTTCATACAGGCGGAAAGGGGGCTTAGCCGAAATCTGGTAGAGCAGATCTGCCCTCACAAGAATGTAGCCAACTCAACCAGTTACTGCGCCGCAACGGGCTGGCACCTAAGTTAGTTCAAATTTCCTGGAACTGATAGAGGCCAGTAGGCCACTTCTTACGCGCCTATTCTACACCCGGTAAAGCATTCCTACAGCTACACATAACCGAAGTCGTAAGTACACTTCAGCTCAGCCCCGTATTGTGAAGGTCGGCCAGCAATACGGGGCTGAGCTTGAGAGTTATGCGCGGCTGCGCAAACTGTCCCGAATCTCGGCCAGTAGCACTTGGTCTTTGGTTGGACCTGGATCTACAGCTACTACTTCCTGAGGCTTTTTGAAGCGGTTAGCAATTTTCACGAGCCAGAAAATAGCAAACGCCATCAATAGGAAAACAATAATAGCATTCAGAAACAAGCCATAATTGACAGTGGCTACTCCCGCTTTCTTGGCTTCTTCCAGTGTTCTGTAGGTGGTACCATTCAGCGATAGGAACCAGTCCTTGAAATCTAGGCCACCCGTAAGCAGGCTTAGAATAGGCATCAGAATATCATCCGTCAGGGAGGTGACGATCTTACCGAACGCCCCTCCAATGATTACCCCAACTGCTAGATCAAGCACATTGCCCTTGGAAATGAATTCTTTAAACTCGGAGATGAATCCCATAAGCAGATAGAGTACAGTTGAAGGTGAACAATAAGACCGAGTAAATATATAATTTTTATAATCCTGGCAAACCATTTATTCTTAGGAGAACATTATCTCTAAAAGCCTCTAGATGACTGTTGAGTTGCAGTTTGGCTCCTTATCTCAGCTGCACAAACCAATAGGAATTTACTCAAGAGCGTTAGCCCATAAGCTGTATTTATTTCCAATTTATTATGATTAATCAATGAATAAATTCTATACATTGCTGAATCTGCGCTGCATCCATTCTCTATCTTCCCTCACGCTTATTCTGTAAAAAGATGCTCTTCAACAGCTTTGAGTTTCTCATTCTGGTGCTGGTGACTGTGGTGTTGTATTATCTTCCTTTTATGCGCCGATGGCAAGTTCCCCTGCTGATTGTCAGCAGCTTGGTATTCTATGCCTGGAGCAATCCGAATCTGTTGCTGCTATTTCTGGCATCGGCAGCCATTAATGTAACGACTAGTTATGGCGTGGTGCATGGCCGCCCAGAACGGCGCAAAGCGTATGCTACGCTTGGGGTAGTTATCAATTTGGCTATCCTCGCTTTTTTCAAGTACAGCCCGCTACTAGGCCGCACACTATTCGCGCCTACAGATAGCATAGGGCAGTTTTTGCTGCAGATTCCTCTGCCCATTGGCATCTCGTTTTACACTTTCGAGGGCATTACCCTGCTGGTAGATGCCTATAAGGGGCGTGACATGCACGCCGAGCAGGAGCTGGTGCCGCGCCAATTTGTAGAGCATGCGCGCAACACTACTTTCTTCGTGGCCTTCTTCCCGCATCTTATTGCCGGGCCTATTCTCAAAGCCCACGACTTTATCCCGCAGATTACGCCAAAATACTTCCGCGATATCAACTGGGAGGCATTTTTCAGGGCCGTGGTGGTAGGCTATTTCCTGAAGATGGTGCTGGCGGACAACCTCAAGGAGCAGACTTTCTGGATTGCATACCCATACTTCGAAACCCAGAGTACCTCGCTGCTGCTCATGATGCTGCTAGGCTACTCCATGCAGATTTTCGCCGATTTTGCGGGGTATTCGCTCATTGCCATTGGCGTGGCGCATCTGTTTGGCTACCGCCTCCCCGATAACTTCAACTTTCCCTACATCAGCCAGTCCGTAACGGAGTTCTGGCGAAGGTGGCACATTTCGCTCAGCTCCTTTCTGCGCGAGTATCTATATGTGCCACTGGGGGGCAACCGCCACGGCAATCTGCGCACCTACCTCAACCTGATGATTGTAATGTTTCTGGGTGGCCTATGGCACGGTGCCGCCTGGAGCTACGCCGTGTGGGGCTCTTTCCATGGCTTGGCGCTAGCAGTTGAGCGCCTTGCGAAGCCGCACATGCAGGCGCCGCGTTCCTGGGCGGGCAAAACGCTGGCGGTGCTGGCCACCTTTACATTCGTTTCAATGGCCTGGCTCTTGTTCAAGCTTCCGCAGTTCGATCAGGCCGTTAGCTATGTGCAGCATATTGGGCAGAACACCCAGCTGCCTACGCCTGCCCTCAGCTACCTGACTATGCTGTGCATTGTGGTGTACTCCATCCCGGTTTTGCTTTACCACGCCTGGTATCTGCTGCGCCAGTCCGGGTGGGCTGTACGGGTTCGGCGATACGCCTACCTGGCCTACGCACTTATGCTGTTCCTTATTCTGACAAACGCCGGGCCTTCGGGCGACTTTATCTATTTCCAGTTTTAGCTGCGCCAACCGATATGAGGTTACTTATACGCTCCGTACTGGCGGCGGTCTTGCTGCTACTGGCCTACCATACCTGGCTGCTGTTTAACCCAGGCGAGGTAGCAGTACCCCAAGGCATTAACCAGGACAATGTTATCAAAATGCAGGAGTATATCTATGCACCTGCCTCGCAGTACAGCACCGTTATCCTGGGCTCGTCGCTGGCCGCGAAGCTACGTAGCCAGGCACTGCCGCCCACCGTGTACAACCTGGCCCTGCGTGGCCAAAGTGCATTTGAGGGGTTTGAAATTCTGAAGCGCTCCGGGCAGCACCCCCGTCTGATACTGGTGGAGCTGGATGTGCTGGACCGGGAGCCTAACCGCAGTACCATAGAAAACCTGTTCAACCCTACGCTGCACCCCTTGCGGAGCCTGGTGCCGGCGTTCCAGGAGCGGCACCAACCGCTCAACCAGCTCCTGACACTGGGGTTCACTGGCTTAGAGCGTCTGCGACCCAAATCGGCCGGCCACATCCGGGAGAAGCTGGGGGTGCGGGCCGCCGGCACCACACCGCTAGTCCCGTTAGCTACGCAGGAGCAACCCGAAGATCTGAGCCTTAATCCCAAAGTAGTAGCTCAAAACCGACTGGAAGGCAACGAGTTGCCTATGGAACCGGGGTTCGGGGCCAATATGGCGCTTCTGAAACGCTATGCGCGCTATTTCACTAAGCAGGGTAGCCACGTTGTGTTCTTTCAGATGCCCGTTGATGCCGGGGTTTGCGAAGGCGCCAAGATGCAGTACATCCGGCGGCGCGTAGAAGCCATTTGCCCACCTGGAGCTTACACCTTCCTGCCTGCCCCCGACTGCAGCCAATACTACACCACCGATGGGCTGCACCTCACCGATGCCAGCGCCCTGCGCTTTTCCCAGCAGCTAGCGCAGCAGCTCCAACAACTGCCGCTCCAGCCTCGCTAGGCCACTCACCACCCCAACGAATACGAAGGCGTAGCTTTGCTCCTATCTTTGCGTCCATCTCTGACCCCTTCGTTTCTGGTTTCTATGGCTTCCTTCGATAATCTGCTGTATGAGCTGAATGCCGCCACCGGCATCCTGCGCCTCACCATCAACCGCCCCACCAAGCTCAATGCCCTGAGCGTAGCCACCATTCAGGAGTTGCGCGTGGCGGTGCTGCAGGCCCTCGGCGACCAAGCCGTGCGTGGCATTATCCTGACGGGCAGCGGCGAGAAGTCGTTTGTGGCTGGAGCCGATATTGCGGAGCTGACAGCCCAGGATGAAATTACGGCACGCCACGTGGCTGAGAGCGGCCAGGAAACCTTCAGCATGATTGAAGGAAGCACCAAACCCATTATTGCCGCTGTAAATGGCTTTGCGTTGGGTGGTGGCTGCGAGCTGGCTATGGCCTGCCACATACGCATCGCCTCCGAAAACGCCCGTTTTGGCCAACCAGAAGTAAACCTGGGCCTGATACCGGGCTACGGCGGCACCCAGCGCCTTACCCAGCTTATCGGTAAAGGCAAAGCCCTGGAGCTGATGCTGACCACCGACATGGTGAAAGCCGATGAGGCCTTGCGCCTGGGCCTCGTGAACCACGTGGTGCCGCTGGCGGAGCTGCTGCCCTTCACGGAGCAGCTTCTGAGCCGCATCCTTACCAAAGCCCCATTGGCGCTAGGGATGGTCATTGATTCCGTAAATGCTTATTACGATAAGGAGCGCAACGGCTATCAGGCCGAGGCTAATGCCTTCACGCACTGCTTCGGTACTGCTGATTTTCGCGAGGGGAGCAGTGCTTTTCTGGAGAAGCGCCCGGCGCAATTCACCGGCAAGTAAGCTACTGGCCTAACCATACTTTTCAGGCCACGAAGGACCTTATCAAGCTGGAGCATTTATCGTTCTGGTCTGATAAGGTCCTTCGTGGCACTGTGCCAGGCTTGTAGTGGCCTAGCCGTTTCCTTTTTCACTTTACCCGCTTATTGAATGAGTATTGCCAAGCGCCTGGCCTCGCAAACGGCTGTGTACGGCGTCAGTAGCATTGTGGGCCGGATACTGACCTACTTTCTAGTACCGGTATATACCGCGCGTTTTGCGGCGGCGCAGTACGGCATCGTGACGGGGTTGTACGCCTATGTTTCGTTCCTGAACGTCATCTTCACCTACGGGATGGAGACGACGTATTTCCGCTTTGCCAACCGCCCCGGTACCGACCGCCGCCTGCTCTACGACCAGGTCTTGAGCCTGCTGCTGGTATCCAGCGTGCTGCTCACGGCCCTGCTGCTGTGGCAGGCGCCGTTGCTGCTGGATCTGCTAGGCCTGCCCGCAAGCAGCGCGCAGTATGCGTTCTGGATTGCCCTGATTTTGGGCATGGATGCGCTGGCCGCCATCCCGTTTGCCCGGCTTCGGTTAGAGAACAAAGCCAAGAAGTTTGCCAGCATCCGGATGGCCAACATCCTGCTTACCGTCGTGCTGAACCTGTTTTTCATCGTGTTCTGCCCCGATGTACTGGCGGGCAAATACCTGACTGGCCTACAGCCCCTTGTTGAGCGCGTGTATGACCCCAGCATGGGCGTGGGCTACGTGTTCCTCTCCAACTTGGTGGCCAGCTTTCTGACGCTGGTATTGCTGGGCCGGGAGCTGACCGACTTCCGGTTCCGCCTTTCGCTGGAGCCGCTGCGGCCGCTGCTGAAGTACGCCTACCCCATTATGCTGATGGGCCTGGCCGGCATGGTAAACGAAACCCTCGACCGTATTCTGCTGCCCAAGTGGCTGCCCGAGAACTTCTATCCGGGCCAGAGCAGCCTTACGGCTGTGGGCGTATATGGCGCTTGCTACAAGCTCAGCATTTTCATGCAGCTTGTCACGCAGGCCTTTAAGTATGCCGCCGAGCCGTTCTTCTTCGCCCAAAGCACCGAGAAAAACTCGCCACGCGTGTTTGCGATGGTGCTGAAGTGGTTCACACTGAGCTGCGCCGTAATTTTTGTGGTGGTGAGCGTGAACGTGGAGGACTTCGGCCGCCTGTTTCTGCACCGCGCTGAATATCTGGAAGGCCTGGTGGTGGTGCCCATATTATTGCTGGCCAACCTGTTTTTGGGGGTGTACTGGAACCTCTCGGTGTGGTTTAAGCTCACCGACAAAACGTACTATGGCACCTATATTGGCTTCGGCGGCGCCATCCTTACCATTGCCCTCAACTTCCTGCTGATTCCGGTGCTCGGCTACATGGGCTCGGCACTGGCTACGCTGGCCTGCTACTTCATGATGGCAGCAGTGTGCTGGTGGCTCGGCAACCACCACTTCCCCGTGCCCTACCCCATTGCCCGCCTCCTGACGTGGATTGGCCTGGCCTCCGTGGTAGTGGCCGTAGCTTGGTTTGTGCCGCTCTCGGAGTACTGGACCCGTCATGCGTTCCATGCGTTGCTCACCCTAGGGTTCATTGCCTTGTTGGTGCTGGTGGAGCGGCCGCATAGGTTGCAGACAGCCTAGCCTAGCCCGTATTTCACGGCGGGCTTACTTGGAAATTTCAAAAAAACCCCTACATTTTTACACCAGGCACCTGCAAAGATAGGCCTAGGCCTATCTTTGCGCCCAGACTGTGCTAGCTGTTTTCTCATGCAGATTTCGATCATCAACACCTCCCACCATCCGCTGCCGGAATACCAGACGGCCCACGCCGCCGGTATGGATGTGCGCGCCAACCTGGAGGCCTCTATCACGCTGAAACCTTTGCAGCGCGCCCTCATCCCAACGGGCCTGTTCCTGGAAATTCCGGTGGGCTACGAAATGCAGGTGCGCCCCCGCAGCGGACTGGCCTACAAGCACGGCATCAGCATCGTGAATAGCCCTGGCACCATTGATGCCGACTACCGCGGCGAGTTGAAAGTGCTACTCGTGAACCTGTCTGACCAGGAGTTCGTGGTGCATGACGGCGAGCGAATTGCGCAGCTGGTAGTGGCCCGCCACGAAACGGTGCAGTGGCAACCTGTAGAAACCCTAAGTGAAACCCAGCGCGGTGCCGGCGGCTACGGTAGCACCGGCGTACAGTAGTGGCCTAGAACCAGTGCCAGGCCACTCTCAACAGCATAAATCACAGATTATCAGCTTCTATTCTGAGTTCTTTCTAGTCAGGGTAAACAGGCTGCCTTTCCTTCCGTACTAGACATCACAAATCCGAAACTCACCTACTCCTTATGAAAATCATCGTCCCGATGGCTGGCATGGGCAAGCGCATGCGCCCCCACACGCTCACAGTTCCTAAGCCACTTATTCCTATTGCGGGCAAACCCATTGTGCAGCGGCTGGTAGAAGACATTGCCAAAGTCTGCGGGGAGCAGGTAGATGAAGTAGCCTTTATCATCGGTCGCTTTGGTGCGGAGGTAGAGAAAAGCCTCGTTAAAATTGCCGAATCGGTAGGCGCTAAAGGCACTATCCATTACCAGGATGAGCCCTTGGGCACGGCCCATGCTATTCTATGCGCCCAGTCGGCCCTGACTGGCCCGGTAGTAGTGGCCTTCGCCGATACGCTGTTCAAAGCCGACTTCACGCTGGATAGCTCCGTGCCCGGCACCATCTGGGTGCAGCGCGTGGACGACCCCAAGCCCTTCGGTGTAGTAAAGCTCAACGAAGCCGGCGAAATCACGGACTTCGTGGAGAAGCCACAGGAGTTTGTATCGGATCTGGCCATTATCGGCATCTACTACTTCCAAGACGGCGAATACCTGCGCCAGGAGCTCCAGTTCCTGCTCGATAACGACATCAAGGACAAAGGCGAGTACCAGCTCACCAATGCCCTTGAAAACATGAAGAGCAAGGGTACTAAGTTTGTGCCCGGCCGCGTTACGGAGTGGCTCGACTGCGGCAACAAGGATGCCACCGTCTTTACTAACCAGCGCTACCTGGAGTACCTGCAGGAGCGTGGCGAAAACCTGGTAGCAGAATCCGCGAAAGTCACGAACTCTGTACTGATTCCGCCGGTTTATGTGGGTGAAGGCGTCGTGATTACCGATTCGGTAGTGGGGCCGCACGTATCGTTGGGCAACCAGAGCAACGTGCGCAGCTCAGTGGTATCGAACAGCATCGTGCAGCAGTCGGCTTCGGTGCTGCACGCCAACGTTACCAACTCCATGATCGGCAACTTTGCCACCGTCACGGGTACGCCAGACGATTTGAGCCTGGGTGATTACAACACATTGCGCGTGTGATAATTTGCGCCTCCTGAAGTTGCAGTAGCGCGGACCTGTTTAG
Source organism: Hymenobacter gelipurpurascens (assembly GCF_900187375.1). Taxonomy (NCBI): domain Bacteria; kingdom Pseudomonadati; phylum Bacteroidota; class Cytophagia; order Cytophagales; family Hymenobacteraceae; genus Hymenobacter; species Hymenobacter gelipurpurascens. The sequence continues at coordinate 804,521 of NZ_FYEW01000002.1, forward strand.
GCCTGCCTTGTTGTGCTAGGGTGTATCTTGCTTTCCCTAACTATGGCCTACGGGCCCGCGCTACTGCGTTCATGAGTCGAAAAGGTGCCTTTATTCTTCTGTTGCTAGGCCTGTCGGTGGCCGAGCTAGGCCATGCCCAACAGCCTGCACAAGTGCTTGGCAAAAGCGCTGTAAAGACTGAAAAGCCACCAAAAGCCAAGAAGCTCAGCCGCAAAGAGCGCAAAGCACTTTCCCGCCGCGCCGAGCTGGAAGCTATGCAGCTGCAGAAGCGGCCATTATCAGAGAAAGATCAGGAAATGAGTGAGGCCTTCTTTGTAGATGGCCTACGCTACCTCATGCTGGAGGACTACAATAAAGCGCTGGAACGCCTGCTCAAGGCCTACGCGCTCAGCCCTGCCAATGCCGCTATCAACTATAAGATAGCTGAAACCAACCTGCTCAGCGGTAACCTCAGCGACGCCACGAACTTCGCGCAGTCGGCGGTAAAGCTAGACCCCAAGAATGCGTACTACTACCTGCTGCTGGCGCAAATCTATACCTCGCAGAAGCAGTACGACCAAGCCGCGAAGGTCTACACAACCCTTATCAAGGACGTCCCGGACTCGGGCAACTACCTGTTTAACCTGGCCGATCTGTACATGGCCCAGGGCAAGCTCAATGAGGCACTAAGCACATTTGAGCAGGCTGAGAAGAAGTTCGGGACCATTGATGAGGTATCGTTCAAGAAACAGCAGATTTACCTCAAGCAGAACAACCTCGACAAGGCCCTGCAGGAAGGCGAAGTGCTGATTGCCTCCAACCCCGAAGAAGTGCGCTACGTGCTGGCTCAGGCCCAGATGTACGCCGCAAACAATCGCTTTCCCGATGCCATTCGGGTGGCGCAGCAGGCCCTTAAGCAGGACCCCGAAAACCCGCAGGCCCGCATGATTCTGGCCGACGTGTACCGGCAGCAGAACAATCCGCAGGAGTCGCAGAAGCAAATCAAGCTGGCCTTCGAGAACCCTGGCCTAGACATCGATAACAAGGTCCGCATCCTAATTGACTACATCAAACAGCTGCCAAACCCAGCCCTGAACCAATCGGCGCTGGAGCTGGCGGAGGCCACCACGCGCACGCATCCCAAAGAGGCCAAGGCCTTTTCCATTGCCGGCGACATCCAGACCATTACTGACCATAAAAAGGATGCCCGCGCCAGCTATCTGAAAGCCATTGAGTTGGATAACACCAAATTCCAGATCTGGCAGCAGGTAGTACTGATTGATGCCGAGCTGAATGATGTGGAGGGGATGCTCCAGCACACCAACAAGGCCCTGGAGCTGTTCCCGAACCAGGCGTCGCTGTGGTTCTACAATGGAGTGGCCTACATGCTGCAGAAGCAGCCCGCGAAAGGTATCAAGTCGCTGGAATACGGCCGCAAGCTGGCAACAGATAACCCAGAACTGCTGGCCCAGTTTGACACCCAGCTTGGCGATGCCTACCACGAGGTGAAGGAGTACGCCAAATCCGACGCGGCCTACGAGGCGGCTCTGGTGTTTGACGCCAACAACGCCCAGGCGCTCAACAATTACAGCTACTACCTTTCGTTGCGCGGCGAGAAGCTGGCAAAAGCAAAGGAAATGGCCGGGAAGCTCGTGAAGCAGAATCCCGACAACGACACCTACCTCGATACGTATGGCTGGGTGCTCTATAAAATGAAAGACTATGCTGGCGCTCGTCAGCAATTTGAGCTAGCGCTCAAAACAACCAAAGATGCAACCGTAATCGAGCATTACGGCGACGTACTCTATCAATTGGGCGAGCGGGATAAAGCCCTGGCGGAGTGGCAGCGGGCCCAGAAACAGGGCGGCGCTTCTGCTCTGATTGACCGCAAGATTAAAGACAAGAAACTGTATGAGTAAATATATTCCGCTGGTTCTGCTGAGTGCCGTTTTGCTATTGGGAAGCTGCCACCGCAAACTGGCTCCCACTGGTGCCAAAACCGGTTCGGCTAAAGCACCAGAAATGGTGAAGGCAACGAACGTTGAGTTCAGCTACCTCAAAGCCAAAGGCAAAGTATCCATCGACTTTCCGGGGGTGCAGCAAACAGCCAACCTGAACGTGCGCATCCGCAAGGACAGTGTTATTTGGATGTCGGCTTCGTTGGGCATTGAGGGCTTCCGGGCCTACATCACCCGCGACTCAGTAAAAGTGCTTTTCCCGCTGCAGCGCGAATATTATACCGGCGACTACGCTTACCTGAGCCGCGTGCTGAACGTTCCCGTTACGTTTGAGCGGGTGCAGGCATTGCTGCTCGGCGACTATCTGCCGGCCAGCCCTTCCAGCGCTGCCGTCCCAACTATTAGTACTGATGGTGGAACGCAACGCGTGCAGTATGAACAAAGCGGCGTGCTGGTGCAGCAGCTCATTGATCTGGCGAAGTCCAGGGTGCAGCAGCTGACTGTCCAGGATCAGCAGACGCAGAACAACCTCAACGTAGACTATTCCGATTTTCAGCCACTCACTCCGCAGAGCCAGCTTTTCGCGCATACTACACTGCTGAAAGTACAGCAGGCGAAAGGCGCGCCTTCTTCCGTTACGGTTAACTACCGCAACGTCGATCTGGACAAAGAGCGGCTTTCCTTCCCCTTTTCGGTACCCAAAGGCTATGCGCGGAAGAAGTAAGCCGTGGCTACTGTTGCCCCTCCTTGTTGTGCTTGCCGGGCCTGCCAGTACGGCGGTAGGCCAGCAGCGCAAGCGCACCACCTCTTCTAAATCATCAGGTACCGGCAGAACTACCAAAACCAAGGCCCAACTGGAGCGGGAACGGCGGGCAACTCTGTTGCGCATCAAGGAAGCCAGCCGCATTCTGGAGCAGACCCAGAAGCAGAAGCAGGCTTCCGTGGGCCAGTTAAATGCGCTGAAAGAAAAGCTTACCGTCCAGCAGGGCGTTATCCGCAACATCAGCAATGAGCTGAACTACATCGAAAACGACGTAGTTCAGACTGAAACGCAGGTACAGCGCACGCGCCAAAGCTTGGAGCAGCTGAAGGCTGAATACGCACGTCTGATTTACATCGGCTCCAAGACGGCGAATAGCTACAACCGGGTGATGTTCCTGTTTGCTTCGGAATCGTTCAACCAGTTCATGCTGCGCCTGCGCTACATTCGGCAGTACGCCGAGGTACGGAAAGCGCAAGCCGCCCAAATCACTAATACGCAGCAGCGGCTCAGCCAGCAGCTTACCGGCCTTAAAGAGAAAAAAGAAGAAAAGGGCACACTGCTGCATAGCCAGCTCTCCGAGAAGAAGAACCTGCTAACGCTTAAAACCCAGCAAGACCAGGTAGTTACCAAGCTCAGCCAGCAGGAAGAAAGCCTACGGCAAGAATTGGTGGCGCGTCAGCAAGCCATCAGTCGGTTGGATAACCTGATTGCCCTGAAAGTAAAAGAGGAAATTGCCCGGGCGGCCCGCCTCGCCGCGCGCCGCGCTGCCGCCGCTAAAGCTGCTGCTGCCCGTGCCAGTAACCCCACCGCTGCACCCCGCCCCGGCGATGCCCCCTCGCGCGCCAGCACCGCAGCCGCCGAAGCTGCCGAAGTAGCCGCCGCCGAGCGGGTGGACCGCGTGACCCTGACGCCAGAAACCGCTATCCTGGCCTCTTCCTTCAATGATAACCGTGGCCAGCTACCGTGGCCGGTAGGCCGGGGCTTTATTTCCCAACGCTTCGGCCGCCACAACCACCCGGTACTGAAGAACGTGGTGGTAGAAAACCGGGGAGTAGATATTCAAACCAGCGCCGGCGAACCGGTACGCTCCGTCTTTGATGGCAAAGTGCTCACTATTGCCAGTGTGCCCGGCATGAACACGATTGTGATGGTACAGCATGGCGACTACTTCACGGTATATGCCAAGCTGCGGAGCGTAAGCGTGACGGAAGGCCAGCAGATCAAGGCGCGCCAGACCATCGGCACCGTGTATACTGATGCGGAAGGCACCTCCGAGGTGCAGTTTCAGGTGTGGCACAACAGCTCCAACCTGAACCCCGAAAACTGGCTAGGGCGCAAGTAGCCGAACTGGCCTAGGGCGCTCATTTCATCCTAACAGAGAAGCCGGCAGCCTCTTTGCGGTGAGTCTAGTGGCCTACAGCACCCAACGGAAAGGGCGAAAAAAAACACCGTACAGCATACGGTGTCTTTCTGAGCTATGAAAACAAACTTAGCTATCAGTAATCCCTCTCCCGAAACAAACGCAGCAAGCTGCAGTCTGCCACGGGACAATCCCCGATAACATGACGAAAGATAAGTGTCTTTACATATGATTTGCACCTGATTTCGCCGAAACAACGGTTTATCTCGGTGAAGATCTTGTTTACCTGCTTCGCAGAGGATAAAAGCTGGTGGTTGACCTTAAATCAGGTTGAGCCGGCTCAATAAGGTAGCCTTGTAGGAACTCCCGATGGGCACCGGCATCACAGTACTTGGCCGGTCGGCGCTACGGCTTGCTTCCACAATCACCGCATCCGACTCAATCGCCACTATCCGATCAAGCCGAACAATATACTTGCGATGAATACGGGCGAAATCGCGCGTGGGCAGCTTGGCTTCCAGTTCCTTCATCGTGCTATAGACGGTAAACCGCTCCTGGCCTACGTAGATGTTCACGTAGTCGCCGAGGGCCTCGATGTACCGGATATCAGCTGTTTTCAGGCGCACCAGTTTGTGCTCCTGTTTGACGAATATTTCATTTTGCCCGCCTGCCATATGAATGGATCCGGCCGCATCGTTGCTCATACGCAGTAATTCCTCCAGCTTCTGTTGTTCGTATTCAATTTGTAAGCGGGCCCGGCGCAACTCCAGGTGCGCTACTACCTCGCGAGCCAGGATGCGCAGGGCGTCCCGCTGCTGTTCATCCAGCCGCCGCGGAACGGTGTCGATAGCACAGATAGTACCGATGGGTTGGCCGTGGGGCGTAACGAGCGGAGCCCCGGCATAGAAGCGGATGTTGGGGGAAGACGTAACCAAAGGGTTTCGCTGAAACAGCGGGTCGAGGGAAGCGTCTTCCACCTCATATACATCCTCGGCAAACATGGCATGTTGGCAAAAGGCTTGCTCGCGCGGAGTACTTTCCACCTCCATTCCAATGCGCGCTTTAAACCACTGCCGCTCCGAATCAACCAGCGTAACCAGTGATGTGGGAGTTCCGCAGATGTAGGAGGCCAGCTTCACTAAGTCATCGAAAGCCTCTTCGGCCGGCGTATCCAGAATTTGATAGGCCCTCAGAGCTTCCATGCGCTCCTGCTCCGCCAGCGGATGGGAGAGCAACGCTGCTTTGCGTGATGTAGCCCGTGGTTTGGTATGCATTCCAGAATAAAAGGAGGTTAGAAATATTTAACAGCCGATGATTCTACGACAGATCTTCACTTCTTAGAGTATCAAAATAGAGGAGCTTACCGGCAGTTTCCATAATTCAACCGCCGAACAGAGAGTAATCATCGGTCAACCTCTATAATTACTGGTTGGAAGCTCCCGTGCCGGAGCTATTCCTGCGAAGGAAGAATCGGACGTAGCGGAACTGATTTTGAAATTATGAGGTACCTTTACAATCCCGAACCGTACAAAGCTGCGTACACTAAGCTTTGACACCCCAAACTGGCCACCCGGCTAACTCAACTATGTATTTTGCCACCCTTCTGCTTGGAATCGGTAACTTCGGAGGCACCGAACTGCTGCTTATTGGCCTAGCCATCATTTTGCTTTTCGGCGCTAAGCGCATTCCGGAGCTTTTCCGCGGAATGGGCCAAGGCATCCGGGAGTTCAAAGACGCTTCCAAGGAAGATAAGCCGGAGTTCCGCGACCGTCCCATTAACCCGAACGACCCTACGGCTCCCCGCAATTAATTTTATTGGCCATGAGCACTCCTTTTTTCCTTTTTTTAGGTGACCTAGGTGGTGGTGAGATTATGCTCATCATGGTGGTCATTCTGATTTTCTTTGGTGCTAACAAGATTCCGGAGCTTGCTCGGGGCTTGGGCAAAGGCATCCGTGAATTTAAAGATGCCTCGCGCGAAATCCGTAGCGAAATTGAAGGCACTGGCCTTCCCCAGCAACAGCCCTATCAGCAGCAGTTCACTCAGCCAGTGGCCTACCAGGCTCCTAACCCGGAAGTAACGCCGGTTGCTGATATTACACCAGCTGCTGCCCCTATTGCTCCGCCCATGGATGGTGGCATTACGCCCCCAGTTACACCCGCGCCGGAGCGCCCTCGCCCTGACCAACTGACCTAATTTCTTTCTTCGATTTGAGACGCTTTACCTCTCTCACGGAAGTTCGTAACGAGCTGACGGCAGGCACTACTACCTGCCGTCAGCTCGTGGAGTATTATCTGGATAACATCGAGCGCCAGAATCACCTGAACGCCTTTCTGGAAGTGTGGCCCGAAGAGGCCCGCGCCCAGGCTGAGGCTGTAGATGCCAAACTAGCGGCCGGTACTGCCGGTAAGCTGGCAGGTATGGTGATTGGCCTAAAGGATGTACTGGCCTACAAAGACCACGCGCTCCAAAGCAGCAGCCATATTCTCGACGGCTTCAAATCGTTGTTTACCGGCACCGCTGTGCAGCGCCTGCTCGATGAAGACGCTATCCTGATTGGCCGCCAGAACTGCGACGAGTTTGCGATGGGCGCCTCCAACGAAACGTCGTACTTTGGGCCGGCGCGCAACGCCATTGACCCAGACCGCGTGCCCGGTGGCTCCTCGGGCGGCTCGGCGGTAGCAGTGCAGGCCGATATGTGCTTGGCCTCTATTGGCTCCGACACGGGCGGCTCGGTGCGCCAGCCGGCTGCGTTTTGCGGCATTGTGGGCTTCAAGCCTACGTATTCCCGCATTTCGCGCTATGGCCTGATTGCCTACGCTTCGTCGTTCGACCAGATTGGTACCCTCACGCACTCTGTGGAAGATGCAGCTCTGCTGCTAGAGGTAATGGCTGGGGCCGATAACTTCGACAGCACCGTAAGCCAGCGTGCTGTACCAGCCTACAGCGAGCTGCTGGAACCGGCCCCACACTACCGCATCGGCTATATCCGCGACTGCCTGGATCGGCCAGGATTAAACCCGGAAATCAAAGCCGCCACGGAGCAAGCGTTGGACGCTTTCCGGGGACAGGGCCACGTGGTAGAAGCTGTTGACTTTCCCTACCTGGATTTCATTGTACCGAGCTACTATATCCTGACTACTGCCGAAGCCAGCTCCAACCTGAGCCGCTACGACGGAGTAAAATTTGGCTATCGGGCAGCCGATGCGACGGATCTGGAATCGTTGTACAAGAAGACCCGGGCGCAAGGTTTCGGGCCGGAGGTGCAGCGCCGCATCCTGCTCGGTACGTTCGTGCTCAGCGCCGACTATTACGATGCGTATTACACGAAAGCCCAGCAAGTCCGCCGCCTGATTAAGGAAAAGACCGACGAGCTGCTGCGTGAGTACGATTTCCTGGTCCTTCCTACTACTCCAACCACGGCCTTCCGAATCGGGGAAAACAAAAAAGATACCTTAGCCATGTACTTGGCGGATATCTTTACCGTTCAGGCCTCATTGGCGGGTGTTCCTGCTATCTCGGTGCCAGCAGGCCACGATGCGCAGGGCCTACCCATTGGTTTACAGATCCTTAGTGGGGCGTTCCGTGAGGAACACCTGTTGGCTTTTGCCAAATCCGTGACGGAAACACTTACGCCTGTACTGTCTTAGCTTGATGTAAGATGAAGAAGTTGTTGCTGCGCGCAGTTGCTCCTGTATTAATTGGGACAACGCTAGGCCACTTAAGCATGGCCCAGATCAGGCCCCAAGTACCCCCGGCCCCAAGCGCACAGCCCAACGACTCCTTACAAACGATAATGGAGCTGCCGCCAGATTCCCTGGTGGCAGTTCCTGTTCCAGTAGATTCCGCCCGCCTTGTATGGCTGCAGACTCCACCCGAGCTGCGGGACTTAGTAGGCGACCGAATTCAGTGCTTCGAAACCGATGTTCCGCACGCGTTCAACCCATCGGTTTTGGCGTTTGTACGCCTGTTTACGGAACGGCAGCGCACGTATACTCAGCGCGTATTGGAGCGCGAAAACCTGTACTTCCCGCTTTTCGAGAAGTATCTGGCTAAGTACAACCTGCCTACAGACCTGAAGTATCTAGCGGTAGTAGAATCAGCGCTGATACCCACGGCCAAATCGCGGGTAGGTGCTACGGGCCTGTGGCAGTTTATGGGCCCTACGGCCAATGATTTGCGCCTGAAGCGCGATGAGTGGGTGGATGAACGTATGGACCCCGAGAAAGCCACCGAGGCAGCCTGCAAGCACTTACGCTACCTCTACGGCGTTTTTCACGATTGGGAATTGGTATTAGCGGCCTACAACTGGGGTGCCGGCAATATGCAGCGCGTAATCAGGCGGACGGGCAAGAAAACGTTCTGGGAAGTCTACCCAAACCTGCCGGCCGAAACACGCAACTACGTGCCCACCTTCACGGCCATCATGTACACCATGAAGCATGCGCAGGAGCACCAGTTGCACTCTCCTACCCTGCGCTACCAGTACGCCGAGCCCATGGACACCCTGCAGCTGGGCGGCCGGGCCTTTGACCTGACCCGCCTGGCCAGGGCCTGTGGCTTCACCGACTCGATGGCGCTTGTGCGGCAAAACCCAGAGCTCCGCAAGACCTGGTTGCCAGCCGGATACCGGCCATATACAGTTCAGCTGCCGGCCACTGCCCGCCCAATGCTGGCCATGGTTGATAGAGCAACACTGTTTGATTACTGCCAGCCCCTGGCAGAGCTTCCTACACCTCTTTCGCCTCGCATTACCCCTCTGATGGGGGTAACGCCCGTGGTTACCAGGGGCTTGCTGGCCGATGGAGCCCCGCGCGAAACCGAGCCGACGACAGAGCCGCGGTTCCGCCGCGTCCGTCATACGGTGCGCCGTGGCGAGACAATTGCTTCTGTAGCCGAACGCTATGATGTAAGCCAGACGCAGGTTCGGCGCTGGAATGAATTGCGCAAAGGCCAGTCCCTTTCGTCGCGCCGCCAATTGGTGGTGTTCCTACCGATTGCGCCATCCGCTTCGGCTGCTCAAACTGTTGTTGCGATAGCGCGCAAGCCACAGTCCGTGCTTTCGCGCGTACCGGAAGTGGGGCAGATTGCTGCTGCTAGTCCTGAAACGGAGCCCGCAACCCCGAGCTCGATCGTAAAAGCAGAAATTTCCCGTAGCGTAAAAACTGCCAGGCCAGTCCGGGCAGAAGCGGTGGTAGCTTCAGTCCGGGCAATTGAGGCCGATGACTCCGTACCGGCCGACTACACCGTTCGCCGAGGCGACTTCATTGAGAAGATTGCCCGCGAACGGAATCTGACGGTGGCCCAGGTAATGACCTGGAACCATCTTACATCGGAAGTAGTGCAGCCGGGCCAGAAGCTGGTCCTGCACCCCACCGACGACCAAGAGGAAGACGCTAGGCCAGTTGCGACGGAGATAATTACAGCAAAGCCTGTTCGTACGGCTTCCGCACGCCCCGAGCCAGCCACGAAAGCACCCGGTTTGCCTAAAGTGCATTTGGTACAGCCCGGCGATACGCTGTATAATATATCACGCCGCTATCAGGGCGTTACGGTGGAGCAGCTGCGCCAACTGAACCATCTCAAATCTGACGAAGTGAAACCAGGGCAAAAGCTAATTGTGGCTGGCTAGGCCACTACCAGCTGCTGAAATACAGACTATTTGTTCTGAACGGGTGCTTTGTCGGCGCCCGTTTTTGCTTTACGAAGCAGCAAGAAGATGTAGTCGGCTGACTCTAGGCCACTCCTAAATTATTGTAGACATTATTGCCCAAATCCTGATATCCAACACTGCCTTGTGTCGGGCCCCGGTATTTGGTAGGCATGCCGCCTAAACTTTGATTCCGGCTGATTTCGCCCCAACTTGCTGATTAAACTCCTCAAGAGTGCCACCCGTTGCCACCCGCGTATGCTTAAAATAAACAGACAGGACGCCCTGAATTATCACTCTCAGGAACCCGCCGGCAAAATTGAAGTAGTGCCCACCAAGCCCGTCAGCACCCAGCTCGACCTCGCCCTGGCCTACTCTCCCGGCGTTGCGGAGCCCTGCAAAGAAATTGCCGCCGACAAAGACAACGTATATAAGTATACTGCCAAGGGTAACCTGGTAGGCGTTATCAGCAACGGAACCGCTGTGCTAGGCCTGGGCAACATCGGCCCCGAAGCTTCCAAGCCCGTGATGGAAGGCAAAGGCGTACTGTTCAAGAAGTTCGCGGGCATCGACTGCTTCGATATCGAGATTGATGCCACCGACCCCGACGAGTTCATCCGGATTGTAAAATCCCTGGAGCCTACGTTTGGCGGCATCAACCTGGAGGATATCAAAGCCCCCGAGTGCTTCCGCATCGAGACGGCTCTGCGCGAGCAGATGAATATTCCGCTCATGCACGATGATCAGCACGGCACGGCCATTATTACCTCGGCTGCCCTGCTGAACGCGTTGGAGCTGGTAAACAAGAAAGTTGACGAAATCAAGCTGGTCGTGAGCGGTGCCGGCGCGGCGGCCATCAGCTGCCTGCGCCTGTACCTGGAGCTGGGCGTGCTGGTTGAAAATGTGGTGGTGTTCGACAAGGACGGCATCATTACGCCCGACCGCACTGACCTGGCTGACATGCAGCTGCGCTTTGCTACGCATAGGCCTATCACCACACTGGCCCAGGCCATGGATGGCGCCGATGTGTTCCTGGGTCTATCGGCGGCGAATGTGCTGCCGGCCGAGCTGCTGCTGAAGATGGCCGATAATCCCATCGTGTTTGCGCTAGCCAACCCAGACCCCGAAATTGCCTACGAAGTAGCCATGGCTACTCGTCCAGATATCATTATGGCTACGGGCCGCTCCGACCACCCCAATCAGGTGAACAACGTGCTCGGCTTTCCCTACATTTTCCGGGGAGCTCTGGACGTGCGGGCCACGGAAATCAACGAGGCCATGAAGCTGGCGGCCGTGCACGCCCTCTCGGAGCTAGCCAAGGATGCCGTGCCCGACATGGTAAATAAGGCCTACGGCGACAATACCCTCACGTTCGGCCGCACCTACCTCATCCCGAAGCCTCTTGATCCGCGCCTCATCACGGTGGTAAGTCCGGCAGTAGCTAAGGCCGCTATGGAAAGCGGCGTGGCCCGCATCCAGATTGAGGATTGGATGGCCTACGAGGACCAACTGCGCAGCCGCCTGGGCGTGAACCAGAAGCTGATGAACCGCATCACGTCGGCCGCGAAATCGGGGCCGAAGCGGGTGGTATTTGCGGAAGGCGACAACTACAAGATTCTCAAGGCCGCGCAGATTCTGCACGACGAGGGCATTGCCCAACCTATTCTACTGGGCAACCGCCAGAAAATTGAGCAGATTGCTAGGGCCAACAACCTCGATCTGGAAGGCTGTAAGGTCATCGATATCCTGGAGAACGACGCCAAGCGCGAGGAGTACGCTAACCTGCTGTACCAGAAGCGGCAGCGCCGGGGCATCACGCTCTACGAAGGCCGCCGCCTGCTCCGCGAGCGGAACTACTTTGGCTCCATGATGCTGGAAACCGGCGAGGCCGATGCCTTCATCACGGGCCTGAGCAAGGACTACGGCAAATCGATTTTGCCTTCCTTACAGGTAATTGGCGTGGAAGACGGCGTGAAGCGCGTGGCTGGTATGTATATCATCCAGCACAAGAAAGGCCCCTTCTTCTTCGCCGATACAACCGTGAACATCGACCCTACGGCCGAGGAAATGGTGGATATCATCGGGCTGACGGCCCGCGCCGTGAAGTTCTTTGATACGGAGCCACGCATGGCCGTTATCAGCTACTCCAACTTCGGCTCCAACCCCGGCGACCTGCCCGACAAGGCCCGTAAAGCTACCGAACTGGCCAAAAAGCGCTACCCCGAGCTGATTCTGGACGGTGAGATGCAGGCCAACACCGCCCTGAACCCCGAGCTGCTGCAGGAGCAGTACCCCTTCTCGGAGCTGGCCGCGAAAGGTGGCGCCAACACCCTGATTTTCCCGAATGTAATCAGCGGCAACATTGCCTACAAAGTGATTCAGGAAATTGGAGGTGCTGAGGTAATCGGGCCGATTCTGATGGGTATGCGCAAGCCGGTGCACATCCTGCAGCTGGGCGCTTCCGTCCGCGAAATCGTGAACATTGCCTCCATTGCTGTTGTCGACGCGCAAACTTTGCACAACCGCCTCTAGGCCAGTAGCACATCTTCGTATCAGGCCCCCTCGCCAGTTCCTGCCAGCCAGGATGGGCAAGGGGGCCTGGTTTTTGACTGGGCTTTTATTGCTAGGCCACCAGGTGGTGTTCTGCTAATCTTCACCCACTCTTTCACAACTGCATATCGTGCTGCTGGGGCATTGCGGCCAGGCTAAGTGGCATAGCAGCCCCCAAGGCTTCAGCTTTGATTCCGGCTGAATTAGCGCCAACTTGCCAATACACAGAATTGCGCGCAATTTGTTGGCTAATGCTGAGAAAAAGCCATTTTTCTCGGGACAAATGACCGTCAGCTGGTGTTCTGTCTGCCCAACTAACCGCCCCCTCCATTCCGCTTATGATTGCTTACATCGACGGTAAACTCGCTTATAAAGATCACGCTCTGGCCATTCTTGATGTGCAGGGCATTGGCTATGAAATCCGGATTTCCCTGGCTACCTACTCCAAGCTCCCAGCCGAAGGCGAGAAGGCCAAGATGTTTACCTATCAGCACATTAAGGAAGATGGCCAGACGCTGTACGGCTTCCTGGACCCCAACGAGAAGGCGCTGTTTATGCAGCTGATTTCGGTATCGGGCATTGGGCCAGGCACGGGCATCGTGATGGTATCGTCGATGTCGGTGGGCGAGATTCGGCAGGCCATTGTGCAGGAAGACGTGCGCGCCATTCAGAGCATCAAGGGGGTAGGTCCCAAAACGGCCCAGCGCGTGGTGCTGGAGCTCAAAGACAAGCTGCGCAAAGATGAGTTGCTGGCCAAAGCCGGCATTGATACCGTGCCGCTGGCCAAAGCACACAATACCAACCGCTCGGAAGCGTTAGCCGCTTTAGTAACGCTAGGCTTTGCGCGGGCCGCGGCCGAGAAGAATCTCGACCAGATCCAGCACAAGCACGGCAACGACCTGAGCGTAGAGGAATTAATTAAATTCGCTCTTAAGTCTCACTAGACTAGTAGTGGTTGAAAGCCACTGTGCACGGTTTTTAGCGTGACCCAGGCCACTGGCCTAGGCCTATTATAACTGTCCTACAGCTTATTTCAATTCCTCTCTCCCCCTTTCCGACGGATTATTGACAATTGAATACCGGTAAGAAGTCCCTTGCTGCCTCACTGGTAGCCGTTGTGTCGTTGGTGGCCTGGTGGTCGCAAGCCAAACCGAACAGCCACTCGGCTGAGCCGTTTGCGATGCAGAAACTATGGTCGTGGCTGCCAGACGGTACGCGGCGCTTGCATGCCTTTGCCCCGGATACGCCTACCACCGATACCACGCGCTACAGGCCTAGCCGCCGGCCCAAGGTCAGCCCGCAGGACCGCATCGGGACGCCCTTCTCGCCGCAGCGCCGCCGTTCTCCGCTGGTGCTGCCGCTGCCCGGCAACGTGAACCTCGACGTTCAGCCGGATGATAGCCTCCAGAACTTTGATATTCGGGAACGGATAGGCACGGAGCTGGATTTCCGTGACCCCAGCCGAATGACATTTGAGGAGTACTCGCGCTGGCAGCAGCAGCAGGCGGTGCGCAACTACTTCCGGCAGCGCTCCAACGGTGGGGTGGCCGGCGATGCTAATACCCCTGGCCCACAGCGCCTGATTCCCAAAATCTACCTCGGCCCCATGGCCGACCGTATTTTTGGGGGCAGCTACGTAGATATTCGCCCGCAGGGTTCCGTGACGCTGCGCATGGGTGCTCGTTTTAACCGCAACGAGAACCCCACCCTCACGCTGCGGCAGCAGCGCGTCGGCGACTTTCAGTTTGATCAGAACCTCAACCTCAACCTGACCGGTCAGATTGGGGAGAAGCTGAAACTGACGTTTAATTACGACACCCGCGCGGCCTTCGACTTCGAGAATAACATGAAGCTCGATTACACCGGCTACGACACGGATATCATCCGGAAGGTGGAGCTGGGTAATGTGAGTTTGCCCCTGAACAACTCGCTTATTACGGGGGGCCAGAATCTGTTTGGCCTGAAGACGCAACTACAGTTTGGGCGCTTGGGCGTAACGGCAGTAGCCAGCACTTTGCGCGGCCAGTCAGATGAAGTGCGCATTCAAAATGGTGGCCAGAGCCGGCCGTTTGAGTTGAAAGCCAGCCAGTATGAGCGCGACCGGCACTACTTCCTGTCGCAGTTCTTCCGCGACCGGTATGACGGGGCCCTACGCAACCTGCCCACGGTGCAGAGCGGCATTGAAATCCGGCGCCTGGAAGTGTACGTGACCAACGATAACCGCCAGAGCGACAACCTGCGCAACGTGGTAACGCTGATGGACGTGGGCGAGCCGTTGCGGGTGTACCGCAGCAGCTTTACGCAAGGCTCCCGCCCCACTGCTCCCGCCGACAACGCCGCTAACACGCTGTTCGGCAGCATTATTAGGCCCGGCACCCCAAATGCGGATGCCCGCGGCGACTTGAGTGTAGAAAACTACCTGGGTGGCCTACGCCTGGAAAAGAACATCGATTACGAGCACATTCGGGCCCGGAAGCTGGACCCGCGCGAATACACGTTCAATGCTCAGCTCGGCTATATCTCGCTGAATACCCAGCTGTTGCCTGAGCAGGTACTGGGTGTTTCGTTTGAGTACCTCTACAACGGTAAGACCTACAAAGTGGGGGAAACCGTGGACGATTACTCCAACGTAGGCCAGGACCAGGTCATCTTCCTGAAGATGCTGAAGGCCACCAACCCCGCTATAGGCCTGGCCAACCCGACGGAGAACCCCGCCAACACCAATCTGCAGACGCGCAACCTGCCGACGTGGGACCTGATGATGAAAAACATCTACCCGCTGAACGCTTCGCAGCTCAACCGCGACAATTTCCAGCTGCAGTTGGTGTACAAAGACGACGTGACGGGCGTCGATCTGATTTCGCTCAAGGAGGGCCAGAACATCCAGAACCGTCCGCTGATTGAGGTGCTGAACCTCGACAACGTAAACCCCAACAACGACCGCAACCCCGACGGCAACTTCGACTTCTTCCCCGGCATCACCATTGATACGGAGCTGGGCAAGATCATCTTCCCGGAGGTGCAGCCCTTCGGCAGCTACCTGGCCGCCCAGTTTGATACTACGGGCGCCAATGGCGCGGCGGAGCGGGAGCTGGCGCGCAAATACGTGTACCGGGAGCTGTACAACCAAGTACAGAGCGACGCGCAGCAGCGCCAGGAAAAGGATAAGTTCTTCTTGCGCGGCCGGTTCCAGGCCACGTCTACCAACGAAATTAGCCTGCCCGGCATTGGTGTGGCGCAGGGCTCGGTGCGGGTATATGCCGGTAGCACGCTTCTGCAGGAAGGCGTCGACTACCAGGTTTTCTACGATCAGGCCATCGTGAAGATTCTCAACCCCAGCTACCTGAACTCGGCCAATGAGCTGCGGGTGCAGTTTGAGAAAAATGCGCTGGTGCAGGTGCAACCGCGCAAGCTGGTGGGCGCCCGGTTTGACTACCGCCTGAACAACGACGTGAACTTCGGGGCCACGGTGCTACACCTGCTCGAAAACCAGGCCCCCGGTATCAACCGCGTGAACATCGGCGACGAGCCCGGCAATAACACCATTTACGGCTTCGATGTAAATGCCCGCCGCGAGTCGAGGGCCATTACCAAGTACCTGGATATGCTGCCGTTTATCTCCACCAAGGAGGTATCGTCGGTAGCGTTTAGCGGCGAGTTTGCGCAGCTGCTGCCCGGCCAGTCGAAGCTGGGGAACGGCGGTACGGGCGGCGAAAATGGCGTTTCGTATATCGATGACTTCGAAAATTCCCGCACTCCCTATACGCTGGGCGGCACCAATTCCGCTACTACCTGGCGGCTGGCCTCTACGCCGGCACCCTTATTGGGCGCCACTACTACTGGCCTGGAGTCGGCTTACCGCCGCGCCAAGCTGGCCTGGTACACCGTAGACCAGAGCTACTACACCGGCGGCTCGGCCAAGCCTCAGAACATCGGCACCAACGACCTAAAAAACCATTATGTGCGGGGCATCAAGCGGACGGAGATATTCCCCAACCGTGACGTAGGCACCACGGGCAACGCTTTTGAGTATACCCTGGACATGGCCTACTTCCCCGATGAGCGCGGCCAGTACAACTACACGCCCAACGTAGGCGCCAACGGCCGCACGTTTGCTGCTACCTCCGGCGCTGCCAACGCGACGCGCTACGCGGGCATTTCCCGCGAAATCACGTTTGACACGGACTTCGACAACGCCAACGTGGAGTATCTGGAGTTCTGGATGATGGACCCGTTCATCAACAGCGCTACTGGCCTAGCCAACGTAACGGACTCCGACGGGCACAACGCGCCCAACACAACGGGCGGCGAGTTGTACATCAACCTGGGCTCCGTCTCGGAAGATGTGCTGAAGGACGGCAACCAGCACGAGTTTGAGAACGGCCTACCGGTTGACGACGACCTAGCCGACGTGAAACCCACTGATTTCGGCCGCGTCACGCGTCAGCCCTTCCTGACCGATGCCTTCAATGCCGCCAATGGTGCCCGCGCCCGCCAGGACATAGGCCTAGACGGCGTAAACAGCGACGCTGAACGGGCGCTGCCCGGCATTCCGGCTCCGTACACCGGTTTCGCTGACCCGGCCGCCGATAACTTCCGCCATCACCTCGACCCCAGCTTCGATCAGCAGGATGCCAAGATTCTGGCGCGCTACAAGGACTTCAATGGCCTGGAGAACAACTCGCCTGAGGGCAGCCAGCTCAGCAATACTGCCTATCCCGACAAAGAAGACCTCAACCGCGACAACGTTATTTCCGATACGGAGCGCTACTACGAGTATAAACTTGCGCTGCGCCCTGGCCAGCTGGCAGTAGGCCAGAACTACATCGTGGATAAAGTCACGAACAAGAACACCGATACCGGCGGCGACGAGGTGACGTGGTACCAGTTCCGGATTCCGGTGCGCCAGCCCACGGGCGTGGTAGGCGTGCCAGCCGGTCAGGACTTCGGCTTCAAGTCCATTCGGTTCCTGCGGATGTATCTCACGCAGTGGGAGCAGCCGGTAGTACTGCGCATGGTGCAGCCCCAGTTTGTGGCTAACCAGTGGCGCCGCTACCTCAACCGGATTCAGCAGACCGGCCCCGTGCTCAACCCCGATACCGACGCGGATGCTTTCGACATCTCGACGGTGAGCCTGGAAGAAAACGGCTTGTCCAATGTTCCTGCTGGCACTACCGATGCTATTCCGTACGTGCTGCCCCCCAACATTCGCCGCGACAAGGAGTATGGCTCCAGCACCGTAAACCGCCTGCAGAACGAGTCGAGCCTGCGCCTGACGGTGGATGGCCTACGCGACGGATTTGCCAAGGCCAGCTACAAGAACGTGAGCACCAACATGCTGCGCTACAAGCGCCTGCGCATGTTCCTGCACGCCGAAAGCCAGGACCGCAGTGTGCGCGACGGCCAGGTGCGCGCTTTCTTGCGCATCGGCACCGATTACTCCCAGAACTACTACGAGTACTCTATTCCGCTGCAGCTGACGCAGCCCGGTCAGTTGCCAAGCAATCCGGAGGAACTGGCTAATGCCGTGTGGCCTATAGAAAACCGCATTGATGTAGCCTTCCAGCAGTTTATCGATGCCAAAGCCGCCCGCAACAAGGCTGCCAACGGTGCCATAGATTACGCCATTCCGTTTACCATCACCGATGACAAGGGCGGGCAGATTACGGTAGTCGGCAACCCCGATTTCTCGGCGGTGCAGGGCGTGATGATAGGCCTACTGAACCCCCGAGACGACAACGCGCCTAAGTCCATTACGCTGTGGGCCGATGAGTTGCGGGTGTTCGACTTCGATACCGAAAGTGGCTGGGCCGCTACGGCCCGCTTCAACGCCAAGCTAGCCGATCTGGCCAACGTGACGGCCACGGGCAGCTACATCACCACGGGCTTTGGTGGCCTACAGGACCGAGCGCAGCAGCGCTCCATCGATAACATCACGCGCGGCGACCTGAATGCGACTATTGCCGCCGATAAGTTCTTCCCCGAGAAGCTAGGCCTCCGGGTGCCGGTGCTGGTGCAGGCTGGCATTGAAAGTCGTGCGCCCAAGTACGACCCGCTCGACCCCGACACCAAGCTCACGCAGTCGTTGGAGAAGTTCGAGACGGCGCAGGAAAAGGCTGATTACAAGAAGGAAGTTATCGACCAGACCAGCCAGCGCAGCATCAGTGTGCTGAACGTGCGCAAGGAGCGGACGAACCCGGAGAAGAAGGTGATGCCCTACGACATCGAGAACTTCGCGGTGAGCTACTCCTACACCGAGCGCCTGCACACCGATATCCGGACCGACCGCGACTACACCCGCACCTACACCGGGGCACTGGCCTACGTCTACCAGACGGTGCCCAAGAGCTACACGCCGCTGGCCAAAGTAAAGGCCTTCGACTCGCCGTACCTGAAGATGCTGCAGGAAGTGAACTTTACGCCACTGCCCTCGCGCTTCTCCTTCCGGGCCGACCTTGACCGTCGCTACAACGAGCGGTTCCTGCAACGCACGCTGGAGCCCGGCCAGGTTCCCGTTACGGATGGTATTCCGGGCGTGTTCCAGAAATCGTTCTTCTTCAACCGCATCTATGATATGCGCTGGGACCTGACCAAGGCCCTGGCCCTAGACTACACGGCCACCAACCGCTCCGTGATAGATGAAGAGCCCGGCACCACCATCGGCGACAGCGATATTGCCAAGCGCAACCGTCAGCTGATCCGCGACAACCTCTTCAAGCGCGGCGGCCGTACCACCAACTTCAACCAGACCATAGCCGCTACTTATCGCCTGCCTCTCGACAAGTTCCCGCTCACCGATTGGCTCTCAGCCGATGCGCGATACGCCGCCAACTACACCTGGCAGGCTGCTTCCACGGCCCTCACAGCTCCCATCAACCCACTTGAACCTAACGGGCCCACGGCTCCGCTAAACCTGGGCAATACCATCCAGAACAACGGCGAGCTGAGTGCCAATGGCAAGATTGATTTGGTGAAGCTCTACAACAAGGTGCGCTTCCTCAATATCATCAACAACGCTCCCCCACCCGCGCCCCGCAGCACCGAGCCCGGCGTGAAAGGCAAAGTGCAACGGGCGGTACCTGGCCTAGCGGGCCAGGGGCAGGAAACGGTTCCGCAGGACTCTACGAATGGGCCGGAGCTACGGGTTCTCAAGGGCATTCTTCGCTCCCTGATGACGGCGCGCTCCCTCGACTTCACGTACGCGCGTAGCAACGGCACCTTGCTGCCCGGCTACCTTCCTGGCACCCGCTTCTTCGGGATGAACAGCGACTTCAATGCCCCCGGTGTACCGTTCCTGCTAGGCCGCCAGTATGATCTGGATGCATTGTTTGATCGGGCTTTTGATGAGGGCTGGTACACCCCAAGCAGCCAGTACCTAAACACCCCGCTCAGTTCGCTACTTACTGAGAACCTGGCCTTGCGCACCTCGTTGGAGCCGGTTCGCAACTTCTTTATTCGGCTAGATGCTCGTCGTCAGCTGGTACGTAACCGTGAAGTTTTTTATCGACTGCTGATTAATGAAGACACTCTGGAGCCTCTTCCTGATCAGATCAGCCCGACTGCCAGCAACCCGCTGGGTTCGGGTACATTCAGCACCTCAGTTATCACGGTACGCACCCTGTTCGGTGACCTGAACGCCAATGGCGAAACCTCGAAAGCTTTTGAGCGGTTTGTGCAAAACCGGGCGCCGGTGCGCGACCAGTTGGAAGCGGCCAACACCAACCCCGGCAGCTACGGCTACAACTCGCAGGATGTGCTGCTGCCGGCTTTCCTGGATGCCTACCGCGGCAAGTCGTCGGGTGGGTATAAGGCCAAAAATTTCGACCCGTTTGCGATGCTGCCTATCCCGAACTGGAGCATTGAGTACAATGGCCTAGCCGAGCTGCCGTTCATGCAGCAGTACTTCCGTTCCATCACGCTGAACCACGTGTACACGTCGAGCTACAACATCAACGGCTACACTACGGCCACCGGCTACGACAGAACCCCGGATGGGAAGAACGGCTTCGACTTTCCGTATCTCACCAACAGCAGCAGCCAGTACATTCCGTACTATGTAATTGGAAATGTAACCATTGCCGAGCGCCTGGCTCCGCTTATTGGCCTGAACTTCCAGACCACCGGCAAAACCACCGGCCGCCTGGAATACCGCGTTGACCGCACCTTGGGCCTAAACACAACCAACGCGCAGGTAACGGAAATTCGCTCGCAGGAAGTGGTGATAGGCCTAGGCTACGTGACTAACCGCCTGAAGATTCCGTTCCGCATCGGCGGTGAGCAGAAGATTCTGCGCAATGAACTGAACGTGCGCCTCGACATGAGCATCCGCGACAATTACACCATTCAGCGCGCCATTCTGGACGTGACAGATACCAGCCTGGGCCGCGCGTCCAGCCAGACCACGAACGGTGCCCGCCAGGTTCAGCTCCGCCCCACCATCGACTATATTCTAAACCAGCGCCTGAACCTGCAGTTCTTCTTCACCCAGAATATTACCACACCCCGCGTGGCAAATGCCTTCAAGAATACGGCCACCGAAGGCGGCATTCAGCTACGCTACAGCCTCTCGCAGTAAGGGGCGCCTTTTACTCGGCAACAGCCCGACTGACCTAGGCCAGTCGGGCTGTTTGGCTTTATACCTGTGGCGGGGCGCCTACTGGAACTCGTGGCCTAGCGAATTCTCCTGCGAACAATTTCGGCTTTCCATCATTTAACCTTTACTTTTGAAGCACCGCGCATTGGCGCATTCTTCCCAAATTCTCCAAACCCGCATCACATGAATTTGCCCGCCACCCTGAAGTACACGAAAGAACACGAATGGATCCGTGTGGAAGGAGATGTCGCCTTCATCGGCATCACCGACCACGCTCAGAAAGAGCTTGGCGACATTGTGTACGTGGATATTGATACCCTCGATAAAGAAGTGGCCGAAGGCGAAGTGTTTGGCACGGTTGAAGCCGTAAAAACGGTATCGGACCTGTTCAGCCCCATCTCCGGCACTGTACTCGAAATCAACGATAAGCTGGATGGTAGCCCCGAGCTGGTGAACTCCGACCCTTACGGCGACGGCTGGATGATCAAGATGTCCATTGCCAACACGGCGGAGCTGGATGCACTCTTATCTTCTGAAACTTACGGCGAGCTAGTAGGCGCCTAAGCCTTCTTACCACCAGCTTCGCTATGCCTACCACTGCGCCGCCCCTGCCCCGTCGCCGAGCCTTTATTGCTCTGCCGCTGGCATGGGCGGCGTTTGTGTTGTTGATGACGCTTACGCCGGCAGATGAAATGCCGGAAACGCCTACCTGGAATCTGCTGGCCTTTGATACCGCGGCACATGCCGCCGTATTCTTTGTGCTGGCCGTTCTGTCCTATTTCTCAGGTGCGCGCCAAACCGCCTGGCCTACGCTACACCAGTATACGTTTTGGTGGCTGCTGGTAGCCTGCGTGGCATTTGGAGCAGCCATTGAAATCGTTCAGATGGCGATGGACCTTGGCCGCCACGGCGAGTGGTCCGACGTGCTAAGCGATACTATTGGCGTTGTTATCGGTTTAGGGCTCATGGCTTCCACGCGCCGGTTCTGGCAATGAGATGCCTAGGCCACTTCGTTGTGCTGGCCGCGCTGTTTACGTTGTGGGCCAATGTCCCGGCGCCGGCTCAGGACATGAACCGCGCTCGGCGGACTATTGCAACCCTAGCTTCATCGGCGTTCCATGGCCGTGGCTATGTAAAACAAGGCGAGCACAAAGCCGCTGCTTACCTTCGGAAGCGCTTCGCTGATCTAGGCCTACAGCAACTGGCGCCAGACTACACGCAGTCCTTCTCATTGCCCATCAATACATTTCCGGGACACGCCGCCTTGCGTGTAGATGAGCTCAGCCTGCGGGCAGGCGAAGATTTTATTGCTGAACCAGGTTCAGGCCCCGCGAAGCTAGAAGGAGCAGTTTTCACACTCGACACGCTGATTTTCACACAGGAAGCTGCCCAGCAGCAGTTGCTTGCCACCAATTTACGCGCCCATAGCCTCGTGCTACGCCAGCCAGATGTAGCCCGGCTTAGCAAGCTACCGGCCGCAGTTCAGGAGCATCTAGCTTCCGCTGCCAGCCGCATTACGCTGGTGCAGGGTAAGCTTACTGCCTCCCTCGCGAACCAGCAACTAGCGCAGCCGCAGGTGCAGGTATTGGCAAGCAAGTGGCCTAGCGCTGCGAAAACCATTCGGTTGCGCCTCGACGCCGTTTTTCAACCAGCCTACCAAACCCAGAACCTCGTCGGGTACCTGCCCGGCCGCGTGCACCCCGATTCTTTTTTGGTCGTGACGGCTCATTACGACCACCTGGGAATGCTAGGCCACCGCGCCTATTTTCCTGGGGCCAACGACAACGCTAGTGGAACAGCTATGCTGCTGGAACTGGCGGCACACTTCGCGCAGCCGGCAAACCGGCCGGCTTGTTCGCTGGTATTCATTGCTTTTGGGGCGGAAGAAGCCGGTTTACTAGGCTCACAGTATTTTGTCGAGCACCCTCTAGTTCCTCTGCCAAGTATTCGGTTTCTGCTGAACCTCGACCTCTTGGGCACTGGTCAGGAGGGCGCAACAGTAGTAAACGGGCGGGTATTTGAGGCGCAGTACCAACTGCTTACTCAGCTGAACGCTGCAGGCCATTATCTTCCTTCCCTGGCTGCTAGAGGCCGGGCCGCCAATTCCGACCATTACCACTTTTCGGAACGAGGTGTGCCCGCGTTTTTCCTATACACCCGAGGCACGCCCACTTTCTACCATGACGTGCAAGACCGAGCAGCAACCCTGCCTCTCACCGGCTTTGCAGGAGCATTTGGCCTGCTGCGCGATTTTCTTCGAACACTGGACACTCCCGGCAAATAGCCATTTACTTGCTCGGTTCCTCCACATTTACTGGCCTTAGCAACTCTGCATCTAGTTGAAAAATGCAGCCTGCGTGCTTTTCTTCTGGCATGCTATGCGTATGATGTAGTCGTCAGGCATTTCTCTAAGCCTGTATTGATGGCAGCATTTAAGCGGCTTTGCTTCCCTATGGCTTATGTGCCTCTTTTGTGCCAGCAGTACCTCTCTTTGGTCCTTTTTGCCCTACTGCTGCTACTTACAGAATGCTATGGATCAACCCACGCTAACTTCTTACCTCCTGGGTAATTGCGTGTAGGCATAAAGCAGTTATCCCGAAACCTCCGGCTTGGCAGCCAGGAAGTTTCGGGATAATAAAGAGAGTGTTTAAGGGTCGAAGTAGACTAGCCGTTCGTCTTGAACGAAGTCATGATCTGCTTGGCAACGTTCTCCCACTCAGGCTTCTGACGGTCAGCGCAGGTGAAGTTGCACATCAGCAGCTTGCCTTCCACGTCGGTGAAGAAAACCAGGTTATATACTTCGTGGCCTAGCTCGGGCTTCATCAGCTCCATGTAGCCCACTTTACGACCGTTTACTTCCTTTACACCGTGGTTGAACCACTTAGCTTCTTTGTACTGCTTGGAGTACATCTTGTAGAAGTTATCGGCATACATGTCGATCATGTCCTGATCGGCGGTATTGTCGGTGTAGGAGAAGGCGATGCTGGCTTCCTTGCTGTTGGTGTAGATAACGCTAGGACGGCTCTGTGCCTTGGCATAGTTAAAGTCCATCTGCTGCTCGCTCATCACCTCAAAACCTTTGGGGATAAGGATTTCCACCCGCTCACTCAGAACGCGCTTCTTAATTAATTCCACCTCAGCAAAGGGGCGGGCTGCCATCAGCAGAAGCATCAGGCAAAAAACAGGGGCTGCGAGTAATACTTTTTTCATAGTTGTAGGCTGAAAAAAGGTGAAAATCAAAAGGAGATGGCCATTAGAACACCACGAAGGCACTCTGTTTGGATAACACAATTTACGGACAAAACTTAAAGCTGCAAGCTGTAACCAAAGAAATAATCTTTTTAGCAGTCCTGAGCCCATGGGCACTTGCTGAAAATCTTACGATAAACGTAATCAAGCGGATTTATATACCAAAACAATATTTCTCGTTTATTGAATAATCCCGAAAAACACCTATGCCATATTGGAAATATCATATGCCTAATAATGCCTGTAAAGTTCAATTGAATAGAGTTTCAACGCCTCCGAAATGTGTTTCGGATTTACAGAATGTTGTTGATCTGCTCCTTTATTTTCTCCAATTCCTCCTTCATCCCAACAACCAAGTGCTGAATGACGGAGTCGTTGGCTTTGGAACCGATGGTATTGATCTCTCGACCAATTTCTTGCGAAATAAACGCAAGTTTCTTTCCCGTGGGCTCTGGCAAGTAGACCGTTTCGGTGAAGTAATGCAAATGGTTGATCAACCGCACCTTTTCCTCGGCGATGTCAAGCTTCTCGATATAGTACAGAACCTCCTGTTCGAAACGAGTAGCGTTGAAATGCTCGCTTCCCGTTATCTCGGCCAAGTGGTTTTGCAACCGCAGCCGAACCTGCTCAATGCGGGTAGGATCATGCCGCTCCACATCCTCCAGCTGAATCCGGATGCGGTCCAGGTAGCCCAGAATTTCGGTAGTCAGCGCCTGGCCTTCGTCGCGCCGGAATTGGTTTACGCGGTCCAAGGCCTCGTGCAGGAGAGGCAGCAGTTCTTCCCACGGCACATTCTCTTCCTCCTCCGTAGCGGCGGTGGCATCAGTTGGAATACGCAGGGAGCCGGGCAGCGCATGAGCCAGAGCCGTGAGTTGCTCCAAAGAAGCCCCCGTTACCACAGTCAGTTCCTGAAGCTCACGGTAGGCCAGTGCCAATGCATCCTTGTTCAGGATTGATCCTTGAGCACCCGTCGCGCGCGGACGCACAAAGTCCAGGTTCAGGTTTACTTTGCCCCGGATAAGGCTCTTGGTGACTAGGTTGCGGATTTCCAATTCCCGATCCTGCAGAAAGCGCGGCAGCCGCAAGCTCAGGTCTAAACTTTTGGAATTAAGCGACTTTATCTCAATGGTAGCGGCATAGCGGTCGGTTTCGCGATGAGCGATACCGTAGCCGGTCATAGACTGAAGCATGGTCTGAGGGATGATTTGAGCTTACTAACAGCGGTGTAAAGCAAAACAGGAGGTGCTAGACAGAAGCGCAACACCTGCATTTTGCTTTGACAATATTAGCACAATACATGCGGTGTGCCAGTAGCACGCGCAACTTGCTGTTCCTGAACCCTTGAAGTGGCCTAGCGAGTTTCAGGAATCTCTGTTTAGGCAGGCAGCTGATTTAATGGCCTATTCTTTCGGGCGTTACCTTTTCCGAAGTGGGTGTATGCAGCAAGCCGGCTTTGCCTGTTTTCGCTCTCCAGACCACTAGCAGCACTACTAGGCCTACACCGCTCCCACCTACCACAACCATCAACTGTTCCGAAAAAACGGCGGCCAGCAGACTGTGCAGAAGAAAAAGCCCAATACCAAACCCTACAAACTGGAAAAGCCAGGGGCGACAAGGCAATAAGTCAACCCAGGACTGGCCTAGCAGCTGGGCCGTTTGTGCCAGATAATATCCGGCCTGACAGTAAGTGCTTATTACGAAAGCCAGCGCCACCCCAGACAGGCCTAGCAGCCGATACAACGGATACATGAGCGCAAAGGCAAGCAGCAAATCCAGCAGGGCGCCGGTAGTAATAACACGGCCACAGCCTTTGTGCTGGAGTAACGCCGTAAAGTTGTAGGCCCGCAAAGGCAGCACCAGGCTCGACACGAGAAACAGCGGAACAGCGCCATCGTAGCGGTGCGCAAATACCACCCCAAACAGCTCGTAGCGGAAGAACAGCAGAAAGAAGAACAGCGGAAACACAATAGCACTCAGCACCGTTGCGGCCGATTTCAGGGTGGCCAGCCGCTCCGCATCGGGTAGGCCAGGCTGGTTGAAATGGAGCAGTAGCGCGCTGCCCGTGGCTCCCAGCAGCAGAGGCAGAAAGGGTACATCGAGTGTACCATTGAAATACAGAGCGAACAAGGCGGCCGGCAGCACGAAGTTCAGCGCAAACTTATCCACCCACCGAAACAGCATCTGAACTACTTCATTCAGAGCCGTGTGCATCCAAAGGCTTTGCACAGTGTGCAGCTGTATGGGCACTGCCGACTCCTGGGAGCGGTAGTGCCGCCGGGCCAACTGGCCTAAGGCTACCAGGCGCAGCAGGTTGGCCACCAGCAGCCACCCGAGCAGTTGCTCACTATTCAGAAGCCGGCCAACCAGAAAGGCATGGCTCAGGCCAAACACGCCGGCGTAGGCCACATTCAGCAACGCTACTGACCGCAGCTGGCGCCCCAGCAGAGCAAAGGCTTCCAACACCGCCACCGGGGTACTTAGCAACAGGAAGGTTCCGGCTTGCCATGGCCCAAAGGGGGAGCCCACGTACTGCTGAAGCAACGCAAACCCTATGGCTACCAATAGCATCCAACTGCCGAGCAACGCTGCCTGCTTTCTGGTTATGCCTTTGGCTAGGCCACTTACCCTGGCGGCAGGGTAGCTGAGCACCAGCGTTGGCAACCCCAGACAAGCCACTACTTGTAGCACCTGCCATTGTACCCAGAAACTTTGGTAACGCCCGTAATAGGCCGGCTCCATGTATCGCGACAGCCACACCAGGGCCGCTACGCTGGCCAGGGCAGGAAAAAACCGGATCAGGAAGATGTACGCGCTATTTCCCAGCAGCGTGCCGCTCGTACTCCCGCCGGGCTTGGGCATCACATTCATCCTGATTAAGCTGCTTTAGAAGGCGTGCTGGATTACCGGCTACCACGCAGTAGCCAGCCGGGAAGCTTCGCGTTACGACGGCCCCCGCCCCTACCACGGTAAAGTCGCCGAGCTCGACGCCGGGCAGAACGACGGCGCCCATCCCCAGCCAGCAGAAACTCCCGATGCGTAGCGGCGGGGCCGCCTCGCCTTTGGTATTCACAACCAAATCATGGTTGGCTGATATCAGGCCTACCTGCGGACCCACGTTGGTAAAGTCGCCGATGGTGATACCGTTATCGGCATTGATGTACACACCGGGCGAGTCGCCGGGAAAGGTGCCCTGGCCTACCACCAGCTGCCGTGGGTTCCGGATGGTGCTGGTGTGGTGCACGGCCCACTTCACTTCCGCATTTTGCCGCAGTATCCGCCGGAACAGCACATCCAGCGCATAAAAGCTCAGGGGCATTTCCTTCCGGAGCCCCAGTGCACGAGCCACCACGTGCTTCAGCCCTTTTCTCATAGCTCAGAGTTCTTGCGCAGCATACGGCAGCAGACAGGCCTAGCTAATGGGGACTTTGCGCAGAATGGCCTCAATCAGATCCTGGGTGCGGATGCCATCCGCTTCGGCTTCATAGGTGAGCAGAATGCGGTGGTTGAGCACATCGGAAGCCACTTCCTTGATGTCTTCGGGCAACACATAATCCCGCTCATCTAAGTAGGCCACTGCTTTGGCGGCCCGGTGCAGCGCAATGCTGGCTCTGGGGCTCACGCCAAACTGCACGTACTGCTGGAACTCCGCCAGATCGTACTCGGCGGGCTTGCGGGTGGCAAAAACCAGCTCGATAATGTACTTCTCCAGCGTTTCAGAAATCTGCACCTGATTGATCTGCTGTCGGATGCCGAAGATGTCCTCTTTCGTCAGAATGGGGTTTACCTCGCCTTCGAAGCTCATATTGGCCATGCGCCGCATTACCTCCAGCTCGTCGGTTTTCTTGAGGTAATCCACAAACACCTTCATCATGAAGCGGTCAACCTGCGCTTCCGGCAACGGGTACGTCCCTTCCTGCTCTACCGGGTTCTGAGTGGCCAGCACCAGGAACGGCAGGTCCAGCGGATAGGTGGTTTCGCCAATGGTCACCTGCTTTTCCTGCATGGCTTCCAGCAGGGCACTTTGCACCTTGGCCGGCGAGCGGTTCACCTCATCAGCCAGCACCAGGTTGGCGAAGATGGGGCCTTTCTTCACCTCAAATTCCGACTGCGTCTGGTTGTAGATCATGGTTCCGACAAGGTCGGAAGGCAACAAATCGGGTGTGAATTGCACGCGCTGAAAGTGCAGATGCAGCACCTTTGACAAGGTACTGATGGTGAGAGTTTTGGCTAGGCCAGGCACGCCCTCCAATAAGATGTGACCACCGGTGAATAGCCCAATCAGCAGGCGCCCGACCATATACTGCTGGCCTACCACCACTTTGCCGACTTCGGCAAATACCTGCTTGATCTTGAGTTGATAATCTGGCACACCCGACGGCTGGGCGTCAGGAACAGAAGGAAGCGACATACGAAATGCGGAATAGGCAAGAGCCTAAAGGTAACAAATCGATTGGCGTCCGGCCGGTTTAGCCACTCGACCAGAATGAATTTTACAGACCTGCCCAAAAAGGGAATATGCTGAACTTTGTTTTGAATAATTTATATTTCATATTATACATTATTAAGTATTCCTGGTATCATAACCAGAGGCGGGAGGGGACGCAGCGCTGCTGACTGCGGGGAGAAATGGCTCGTGGTGTGGTGTATTCGTTTTCCTTTTTCTATCGATGAAATCCTTACTCATTCTAGTATTACTGTTTATCAGCCTAGGCCTATCGGCCCAACCCCAGAATGCCTTCCGATGGGCTAACCAAGTCCCCCTCAATTATCCCAGTCTCGCCACCGATTTGGGTGGCAATACGGTAGTTACCGGCAGCTTTACCCAGCCGATTACGATCAATGGAAAAACCGTAGCCCCATATGGCCTGGAAGACGTGTTTGTGGGGAGGTACTCTGCTTCGGGCCAATTGCTCTGGTTTACGCACATTGGAGGTACGGGGGCTAAAGCCACGGGGCAAGATGTAGCGGTAGATGCAGCCGGCAACGCGTACGTGGCGGGCGTATTTAATGGAACCGTCAACCAAAACGTAGCCGGCACTCCTCTTACGATGTCGGATATTATTTACGCCAGTAGTTATTCCCTGCCTTTCCTGGTTAAAGTCTCCCCTACCGGCCAGACCGTATGGGCCCGACAAGGCAAAGACCGTAGTGGAGACATTCAGTCTACCTCCGCAGTGCGGGTTGCCGTTGATCCACTCGGCAACGCAACCATTATCGGCTATGGCACCAGCACCCTTACGTTCGGAAGTATTACAGTAGGAGGAAATCGGACGGGCATTATGGTACACTTCGATGCGGCTGGTACAGCTACGTGGGGCCATACATTCAGCAGTTCTGTTACCACACTTACACGGGGGATAGGGGCTGATGGCTCAGGGAATACGTATCTCACAGTGCGGGTTACAGGCAATCCGTTTATGGATGGCCAATCGATACCCGGCCCTGTGCTTACCAGTGTAATTTTGGCCAAATTCAGTGGGAGTTCCGGCGCCCTACTCTGGGCAGCGCCTATTACAAATGCGGACAACACGGATCTGGCTGTTGACCTGGCCGGCCATGCCACCCTGATTGGACCTTTTTCGGGAGCTGCACAATTTAGCAGCCGCACCCTTACGAGTAGTTCTCTGGAAGTTTATGTAGCCCGTTATAATCCCGACGCCAGTTTGGATTGGGTCCGTTCACTAGAAGCACTAAACTCTGGCACTGAGCGCATTGCTACAAACTGGGCGGGCAGCAGCGTCGTAGCGTTGGTCAATACCTCAGCCAGTCCTACGCACGCCAAACTACTGGAGTTGAACACGCACTCGGGGGCCGTGACGTGGCGGCAGGAACTGGGCCCTGGATCTACCAGCGGCAGCAACTTGGCCATCAGCCCCTTGGAGCAGGTATATGTAGCTGGTAGCTTCTCAGGCGTGCTCGAACTGGGCCGCACTACCCTCACCAGCCCCACGGGCGCTTACTTCCTTACCCGCATTGATCGGGGACCCCGCGGCAACTCGCCCCACTTTGCCGACCTGATTAGCTGCTACCCTAACCCGACCACTACGTACCTCAAGCTGAAGCTACCCGCGCAATATCTGCCCGCCCGCGCCGCCCTGTTCCACATGTCGGGCCGGGAAGTATTTTCGCAAGCGCTGAAAGCCAATGAGACGGAGCTGAATATGCGCAGCGTTAAGCCCGGCCTCTACACGCTCCGGGTGCAACTCCCTGACGGAGTCGTTACCCAGCAAATTCAGGTGAAGTAGGTCCCTAGGCCACCTTAGGTCCGCCAAGAACTGAGAAGACCATCCAAATCTACTTTGGGTGGTCTTCTGGCTTATAGAGTGGCCTACTGCTTAGCTCACGGAAAAAGCAACCCGGCAGAAAATCCGGGGGCGGGGCTCATATCGTATGGAGGGAATTACGATATATATCTCTGCCGCAATGATTACTCTATACAATATGACCGGAGTACCGGTTGTGTATGCCGATGAAGATTGCCGCGCACTATACGACGTGCAGGGCAATATCGTCGCCTGGTTTGCCCAAGAACACCTTTATTCCTTGAATGGCCGCTACCTGGGCTGGGCGCATCAGGGTTGGATCTACGACCGGGATGGGCACCCTGCTTTATTCGCCGAGAATGCCATTGGAGGTCCTGAACGACCAAGCTTGCACAACAAGGCCCGGGCACTACCTAACCGAATCAGGCTAGCTCCGCTCCCAGCGACCTTGCCCCGCCGCCAGCCCCGCCCCGCCCGCCGCCACCGTGCCGCCAGCTGGTCGCGCAGGTCTGGGCTCGAATATTTTTCTCAGTAGAAGTCCCGTGCAATGGGCTCTTTACTGCCATCTTACTTGCAATGCCACAAAAAAAGGCCTCTCCACGCAGGTGAAGAGGCCTTTTTAGTACCAGAGACGGGACTCGAACCCGTACGTCCGTGAAGACAAGGGATTTTAAGTCCCTCGTGGCTACCATTACACCACTCTGGCATTTGGCTACTAGCGTCCGGACAAAGGTAGAAGTCCGAAGCTCACTAGCCAAAAACAAAAAGAGGATGTTGCAGAAGCAACATCCTCTTGGAGCGGGAGACGAGGTTCGAACTCGCGACCTCGACCTTGGCAAGGTCGCGCTCTACCAACTGAGCTACTCTCGCTTTTGATCTTGGCGCCGTAGTGGCGTTTTGATGTGACAAAGGTACTACAGGAATCCGTGTTGTCAAGTACAAGGGATAAAAAAACCTCTATTCAACTCCTGAAAAACCTGTTTTCAACTGATTTTCAGGGAGAAAATTTTCAGTAGTACTATGCAGTACTCACATCCTAGCAGCAGATTTGGGTGGCCTAGCGCCTGACTCAGTACTTTTTCGGCGCTAGGCCACTCCAGCTACTTCCCTCCTAGCGCCAGCTTCAGCTCGTTTAGTTTCAGCAGGGCCTCAATAGGTGTTAGGGTGTTTACATCCAGCTTCTCCAGTAGTTCTCGCAGGCGCTCCAAGGCTGGGTCGGCGGGCTCAAACATGCTGAGCTGCAGGCTAGGGCGCGGGGCATTGTGCACGGCAGCCGTGGGCTGCGCCTTAGGTCCACGCCGTGTTTCTACAGCTTCCTGGCTGGCTATTCCGTTCAGTGGCACCACTTTCCCTGCACTCGGCTTTTCATCCAGACCCGCTAATACATCATCGAATTCGGTGGGGCCTTCCTCTAGGCCAGTGCTAGCGCGCTCCTGCTCCAGGTGGTGCATGATTTCGTTGGCGCGCAGCACCACGGCCGTAGGCATACCGGCCATGCGGGCCACATGGATACCGAAACTGTGCTCCGAGCCACCTTCCTGTAGCTTGCGCAAGAACAGGATGCGGCCATCGGCCTCCTTAACGGCTACGTTGTAGTTGCGCACCCGGGAGCAGTCGTCGGCGAGCTGGTTGAGCTCGTGGTAGTGGGTAGCGAAAAGCGTTTTGGCGCGCGCCTTGGGGCTGTTGTGCAGGTGCTCTACAATGGCCCAGGCAATACTGATGCCGTCGTAGGTGCTGGTGCCTCGCCCGATTTCGTCCATCAGCACAAGGCTGCGGTCGGAGAGGTTGTTGAGGATACTGGCCGTTTCGGTCATCTCCACCATGAAGGTGCTTTCGCCCTTGCTCAGGTTGTCGGAGGCACCTACACGGGTGAAGATTTTGTCGATGACGCCGATGGTGGCCGCGTCGGCGGGCACGAAAGAGCCGATTTGGGCCAGCAGTACAATCAGGGCCGTTTGGCGTAGCAGGGCCGATTTGCCAGCCATGTTCGGGCCCGTAATCACCACAATCTGCTGGTCTTCCTGGTCCAGGCGAATGTCGTTGGGGATGTAGGCCTCGCCGGGGGGCAGCTGGCGCTCAATCACGGGGTGGCGGCCGGCCTTAATGTCGAGCACGGTGCTGTCATCTACCTGCGGCTTCACGTAGCGATGCTGGCGGGCCGTGGAGGCAAAGCTGGCCAAGCAATCGGTGACTCCAATGGCGCGGGCGTTCTGCTGGATCTGGGCCACGTACTCGGCGGCCGTCAGCACCAGCTCATTATAGATGCGCTGCTCAATGACGAACAACTGGTCTTCGGCATGCAGAATCTTCTCCTCGTAGGTTTTCAGCTCCTCCGTGATGTAGCGCTCGGCATTTACCAGGGTCTGCTTCCGAATCCAGGTGGTGGGCACTTTGTCCTTGTGGGAGTTAGTGACTTCGAGATAATAGCCGAACACCTTGTTGTAGGCCACTTTCAGGGAGCCGATGCCGGTTTCCTGAATGGCGCGCTGCTGCATCTGGAACAGGTAATCCTTGCCCGAGAAAGCCATTGCGCGCAGCTCATCCAGCTCGGCATCTACGCCATCGTTCAGCACACCGCCCTGGTTGGTCAGAATAGGCGCATCCACCTTAATCTTGGTCTGGATTTCCTCACGTAGGCCAGTGCAGGGGTTGAGCTGGTCGGCCAGCTTTTGCAGGGCCCGAATGCCGGAGGCGGCCAGCTGTTCGCGCATGGGCGCAATGGCTTCCAGGGCGCGGGAAAGCTGCAGCAGCTCGCGCGGATTGATGCGACGCACCGCTACTTTGGAAATCAGGCGCTCCAGGTCGTTGATCTGGCGCAGGTGCTGCAGCAGGTTCTCCAGCAGCTCGGGGTTCTGAAGCAGAGCCTCCACGGTATCCAGGCGGCGCTGAATTTGCGCGGGCTCCTTGAGGGGCAGCACCACCCACTTGCGCAGCAGGCGCGCGCCCATCGGCGTCACGGTTTGGTCGAGGATGTCGATGAGGGGTACGCCGCCGGGGTGCTGGGGCAGCACCAGCTCCAGGTTGCGAACCGTGAACCGGTCGAGCCACACGTACTTATCCTCTTCCAGGCGCCCTATGCTGCCGATGTGGCCTACGTCGGTGTGCTTTGTTTCGGCGAGGTAGTGCAGGATGCAGCCGGCGGCCGTAATGCCTTCACGTAGGCCATCAATGCCAAAGCCCTTGAGCGAGGTAGTGTTGAAGTGGCGCGTGAGCGTGTCGTGGCAATAGTCGTAGCCGAACACCCACTCATCGAGGGCAAAGTGGCAGAAATCGGGGCCGAAGTTTTCCTCAAACTCGCGGCGGCTGCGCTTGCAGAACAGCACCTCGGCCGGCGCAAAGTTCTGGAGCAGCTTGCCCAGGTAATCCATCGTGCCTTGGGCCACCAGAAACTCGCCGGTGCTGATATCGAGGAAGCTAATGCCAGCCTCCTGCTTACCGAAATGCACGGCGCAGAGGTAGTTATTGCTCTTGCGCTCCAGCACGTTGTCGTGCAGGCTTACGCCGGGCGTTACCAGCTCCGTGATACCCCGTTTGACGAGGCCCTTGGCCATTTTCGGATCTTCGAGCTGGTCGCAGATGGCCACGCGCTGGCCCGCCCGCACCAGCTTTGGTAGGTAGTTATCGAGAGCGTGATGGGGGAAGCCAGCCAGCGGCGTTTCGGAGGAAGTGCCCGCGCCGCGCTTGGTAAGCGTGATATCCAGAATGCGGGAAGCCGTGATGGCATCTTCGCCGAAGGTTTCGTAGAAGTCGCCGACCCGGAACAGGAGCACGGCGCCGGGATGCTCCTGCTTCAGCTGGTAATACTGCTTCATCAGGGGCGTATCAATCACGGGAGCCGGCCCGAGGGTGCCGTGCGTGCGGATAGGCTTTTTATTCGGATCGGCGACTTTGGTCTTCACTAGCAAGAGGGTAGCGCCAGCACAGGGCTGGCGAACGGGAACGGAGGGTACGTTTAGAACTGGACAGACTAAAGCATTTGCTCATGTCATGCTGAGCTTGTCGAAGCATCTCTACTGCTTCGTTGCAGTGACCTAGGCCAGTAGCCAGCGGAAGAGATGCTTCAACAAGCTCAGCATGACGGTAAAATGGCGAGAGCCAATCTGCCGTTCTTTATTTCTGTTATTGCCAACATCAGCCGCTCGGCCAGACGTTCCTACTTTTGTAGCATGCGCAAACTCTCCATGGAAGAGCTGAACCGGCTGACGGTGGCAGACTTCAAAAATACGCAAAAATTCCCCCTCTCCCTGGTGCTCGACAACGTGCGGAGCCTGCATAATGTGGGCGCGGCCTTCCGCACCGCCGATGCGTTTGCGGTAGAAAAAATCTGGCTCTGCGGTATCACGGGTAGGCCGCCCCAGCGCGAAATCACGAAGACAGCCTTGGGCTCCACGGAGTCGGTGGCCTGGGAATATGTGCCTACCACTCTGGAGGCCGTGCAGCAGCTGAAGGCCGCCGGCTACACGGTGGTGGCCGTGGAACAGACTACCGGCAGTGTGCCGCTGCCCGCCTTCCAGCCCGCGCCTGGAGTGGCCTACGCGCTGGTAATGGGCAATGAAGTGTTTGGCGTGGACGATGACGTGCTGGCCCTTTGCGACGCGGCCGTGGAGATTCCGCAGTTCGGCACCAAGCATTCCTTGAACGTGAGCGTGGCAGCCGGCGTGGTGCTCTGGGACTTCATCAGCAAAATAACGCAGGCCCACTAGGCCAGTAGAAAACAAAAAAGGCGACTCCTTGGGGAGTCGCCTTTTTTATGATCAGTGAGCTGGTTTACTTCTGCAGCAACACTTTGCGCGTCACCGACTCAGAGCCGGAAGTCAGGCTTACCTGGTATAGACCAGCCGAGAAGCTGCTCATGTTCAGGGGCACCGCTACTTCGCGCTGGCCGTCTCGCACTGTCTTGCGCAGTACTTCCTGGCCTAGCATGTTGCGCACCACTACCTGCATGTCCTTCACGGGCTTCAGGAAGCTGGCCGCCACCGTGAACTGCCCTGTGCTGGGGTTCGGATATACGCTCAGGCCCGAGGCTTTCAGGTCTTCGGCTACACCCGTCACCACGCTCTGGATGGCCAGATTATCAATGGCCCAGCCCCAGCCGTGCGAGAGCTGATCGGAGAACAGACGGAAGCGCAGGCGCACCACGTCGCCAGCCGCGAAGGTGGGCTGCAGGTTGAGGGTGCGGGGAGCATACAGGTCGGGAGTGCCCACGGCCGTAGAGTTGCCGCCGCCATCCACGGCGCTGTTCCAGCGGGCCAGCCAGGCGGCATTTTCGCGGCTGCTGTAGCCGGGAGTCAGAGCCACCCAATTTTCGCCATCCTTGCTGCCTTCCACCACTACGTAGTCGTAGAAGCCATCTTCACCGAATAAGCTGCCGGCGTCGTTGGGCTCGGTTAGCACAATTTCATCAAACTTCACTTGGGCTTTGGCCGCATCGGCATTTACAATGATGGGCACCAACAGCTGATAAATGATATTGCTCTGGAAGTTGGAACCCGTGCCATCCCGGTACGGGTGGTCGGAGTTGATGGCGGGGCTGGTGAAGCCCGGCTCCTGCCGAATAGAGAATCCGTCGCCCACGAAATCAAGTGGCGCTTCGCTGTTCAGGGGGCTAGCAAACGAAGCCTGAGGTGCTTTGAAGGCCACCACCCGCACGGCGTAGAACCCGGAAACCGGGTTTACGGTCCGGTTCGGGGTAGTGGAAGCTATATCGGTGGCGACGATGCGGTAGTTGATGATATCGCCGGACACGAGTGGGCCACCCGCTGTGCTCAATGTAGCTACGTAGATAGAGTCGTTGAACTTGGACAGGGGCAGGCTCGGACGGGCAGTACCGTTCACGTTGTACTCCAGCACCACGCTGCTGATGCCCAGGTTGTCTTTAGCCTTCACGACCAGGGTATAAGGCAGCTTTTCTACGAACACGAAAGACGGAGACGTAAGCTGCACCAACGGCGCCTTCACATCGGGGCCTACGAAGAACTCGTAACGGTTAATTACGCCGCGGCGCGTTACGGCAGGCGCAGCGTAGGCGCGGCCTGTTTCTACATCGGAAGCGGTGAGGTAGTAGCGGACGGTTTTGCCCAGGCCGGGGTTCGGAATAGTGGCTCGGTACTGGCCCGCCCCAACGCTAGCCATTGCCAATGTCACTTCCGTGCCGCCATCAATAGAGTACACCAGTTTCACGGAACCCGGTGTGATGGTGCCGTCGCTCTGTACGGTGGCATTTACCACAAAATCCTGAGCGGTTTCCGTGTCCTTGAAGGGAGTGTGCCGAATGGCGGTATTAAACCAGCCCATTTCGTTGAAGATAGCCAGCGTCAGCGGTCCTGGATCATGGATAGCTTCGGCAGCGCCTACCTGCGGCGACATGAGTGAGTTGGGGTTGCCGGCGGGGTAAGTAGCCTCATCGAGGTGCGAGATGCTGGAGCCGCTAGAGTAGGTAGCGGGGGCATAAAGGCGAGGGCGTTTCTCAACAGTAGCCGTGGTGTTGGCTGCCTGCGCCAGCGGGCTGTTGAAGTACAGCGCATTGCTAACGAGTTGCGCTCCTAGGCCAGTAGAGGGGTTCGTGAACAGGCGCACATCCGAAATTTTCTGGCCGGCCGCGTTCTCGATGTAGGTGGTAAAGTTGATGGGCGTAGTGCCGTAAGCACCCTCTTTGGTGGTAGCAGAGTAGTTGGTGCCCGCAATGAAGCCCAGGCCGTGGCCTAGCTCGTGCAACACTACCGTTACCAGGTCATACTTACCGGCGGGCGTATTGCCATCGAGGCCGTAGTACCAGTTGAAGGTGCTGCTGAAGTTGGCGTTGATATCGGCGGAAGCAGCGCTGTTCAGGTCGCGGCCAGCTATTTTCTCGGCCAGAGCTACGGGGTAGCTCACGTCGCTTTTGGTAGCGCCATCTATGCGGCTGTAATAGGCCGAAGCTCCGGCCGAACCCAGCACCCCCGCAGCGAGCGGCGTCCAGTTGGCTTTTACATGAATAGTTACCGGCGAGTGCAGCAACGACTGCCAGATATCCACCGCATGCTGGAAAGCAGCCTGCGCCTCCGGCGTGAAGCCCGAGTATTCCACCTCAATCTTCGAGCCCAGCGCCAACCGACGCTCCCCTGCCATAGTTGCCTTGAATACAGCAGGTGGGCCCTTCTGCGTAAACATGTTTTCTGGGCGAGCGGGGCAAATGGTTTCCGGAACCGGCCGGGGGTCTAATACAAACGTCTGCGCTTGCAAAGGCAGTGCGCCCCCCCAAGCTAACAAGACCAGAGATAGTAGTTTTTTCATCGATAGATGGAAGGTGAAGGTAGTTGTGCTTATAAAGCTAAGTCTTTCAGCCCTAATATTCTCCCTCGTTTAAGGTAGTGGCACCGGCTTCCGTTCGGTGCTCGTCTGTAGCCTGACAGTATTTTTTGCTCCATAATTCAATTTTCAGCAACATAATTCAGCCCGGTTTTCGGTCCATTTCTCTTCGCATAAGCCATCGGGCTATGCCCGCTCACAGGCCCCTGCTGCATCAGCAAGTGGCCTAGCGCTTTTTTAGGCAATTATCTGCTGTAGAGAATCATTCTATTCTGCACTTCGCCAAACGCGCCAGACCACGCACGTATATAATTCAGACCAAGCACATTTATCTTTCCGTAGTCCCATTATCCTGGTCAAATCAAGTTTGACAATTTTCTAGCTCAACCGTTATAATCTTGCAGGATTAGCAACACAACCGGCCTATTTCGAGCAAATACCCAGTAGGCCACTTCACGCCGGCTCGTGCTATCCGGCTTAGTTTGGCCGTAGCTACCACAGCATTTTCTGGAGTGTTTGCGCCAGGCAAGAACAGTCCAGGGGCGCGGGTCTTATCTTCGGGCTGATGTCTGAGCTTTTCCCTGATTCCGGAGCTACCGATGCGGCGCTCCTGGCCCTGCGCCCCACTATTGCCGCCACGCTGCCGGCCGGCCCCACCGAGAGCGTGGCCGATTTCCTGCACCGGACGCTGCGCCCCGTGCTCAAGCTACAGAACCAGCGGCTCCTGGCCACGGTGGCCGATTTTTTGCACGACCACCACGTGCCCTTCCGGGCGGCTTCCGAAACGGAGCAGCAACACCTGCTGGCCGAGCTGCTTGGCCGTAATACCAAGCTCCGCTACACGCTGGTAGGCCTGGTATCGGCCATGTTTACTTCAGAAGAAATGGCTTTCTATCGCTTGCACCGCTCGGAGCTCAACCGCCGCCTGCTGGAGCTGGCCGTACGCCGGGCTCAAGACCAAACAGCCCTAGTTGCGGCCTTACTGCCTGTGTAATGCCCACCTTGTATGAGCTGCTGGGGGTTCCGGAGCAGGCCACGCCCAATGAGCTGCGGCGGGCTTACCGCCAGATTATGCTGCTCACTCACCCCGACCGCACGCCCGATCCGGCTGCTCACCAGCGGTACCTGCTCGTAAATGAGGCCTACGAAATCCTGAGCCAGCCGGCCCGCCGACAGGCCTACGACGCGCTGCTTGCGCGGCAACGGCAGCCCCCGCCCGTGTCCCGGCCCACTGCTCCGTCGGTGCCCCCTTATGCGCGCCGTAGGCCACCCGTGGTAGTACAGCAACGCAGGTCGCGGCCATCCACGGAAGTAGACTTGCGCCCCTACAACCGCCCAGCCATGCTCTGGTGCCGGGTACTACTAGGCCTGCCCTTGCTGTTGCTGCTGGATTTCTTCGTGCTGCAGCACACCGTGCAAACGCAGCTGGTAAAGCTTGACCTACAACGCACGCGAAGCGGTGAGGCAGTGAATTATGTGGTTACCCGCCACGGCTCGTTCTCCACTTCTCAGGATTTTCCGGACTCCTTTCCGCCCTTGCAACTCCAGACCTCGCGGCTTTTCCATTTTGTGCGGGAAGTGCGCGTACCCGATGGCTCCCGTGTGCCTATTGGGTTTGAGTACGGCACCATCATGAGCTTCGCGGGGCTCTTATTGCTGCTGACCGGAGCCGCACAGGTGCGCGGAGTTGGTCCAGCCATGCGCGTAAACCTGGCCATCGTAGCCACTGTGCTTGGGGTAATTGTGGCGCTGCTGGCCGTGTTTTCTACCTAGGCCTAGGACACTTTCCCGAAACATCAAGCACAAAAAAGAGCCCGCTACGTGTGTAACGGGCTCTTTTTTTTGTGCGCTAGGCCAGTCTGGCGCTTAGTCGTACTTCGATTCGTGGAGGTGTACGGGCGTGGCTTTCTTACGCAGGCGCATGTTCAGGACTTCCACTATCAGGGAGAAGAACATGGCGAAGTAGATGTAGCCTTTCTCGATTTCCTTGTGGAAGGCTTCCATCACGAGCATCACCCCAATCATAATCAGGAACGACAAGGCCAG
Organism: Hymenobacter gelipurpurascens; assembly: GCF_900187375.1. Taxonomy (NCBI): domain Bacteria; kingdom Pseudomonadati; phylum Bacteroidota; class Cytophagia; order Cytophagales; family Hymenobacteraceae; genus Hymenobacter; species Hymenobacter gelipurpurascens. The sequence goes on from NZ_FYEW01000002.1 coordinate 844,219, forward strand.
CATTTTGATGGTGGGGTTGCGGTTCACGAAATCGGCTACGACGCCCGAGAAAGCCATCATCACGGCCATGGAGAGAATCACGGCCAGGATCATGATCAGCACGTTATCCACCAGGCCTACGGCCGTCAGAATAGAGTCGAAGCTGAACACAATATCAATGACGATGATCTGGAGGATAATGCTGCCGAAGGTAGCCTTGCCGCCTTCGGCGTTGCTTTCATCTTCCTCGCCCTGCAGCTTGGTATGAATCTCGGTGGTGCTCTTTCCAATCAGGAACAGGCCACCCGCCAGCAGAATGAGGTCGCGGCCAGTCACACCGAACGGCGCGTCCATCCAGGGCAGATTCACATCAAACAGAGAAGCTTTGAGACCAATAATCCAGGAAATACTCATCAGCAGCCCAATGCGGCACAGTAGCGCCAGCAGCAGCCCGATGCTGCGGCCACGCTTCTGCTGCTCGCGCGGCAGCCGGTTCACCACAATGGAGATAAAGATGATGTTATCAATGCCCAACACAATTTCCATGAACGTCAGCGTCAGGAGGCTGACCCAGGTCTGGGGATTGGAAAAAACCGAAAAATCGAAGTTCATGAAAGAGGTAATGAAGTGACGAAGTGATAGGGTGACGGGGTGAGCAGGTACTAGAGGTGATGAGGGAGAGAGCTGAAGCCGCAAGTTTGCCTCATTTCACCTCATCACCTGGTTACTTCATCACCTGCTACGACTTCATATTCACGAATTGCAGGGGCTGGCCGATATCGGCGGAACGCTGGCGAAGCAGGGCAATAACGGCCTGCAGGTCGTCGATTTTCTTGGCCGTCACGCGCACCTGGTCGTCCTGCATCTGGGCTTCCACCTTCAGCTTGGCGTCTTTGATGGCTTTCACGATTTTGCGGCCGGCGTCCTTATCCACGCCGGCGCGCACCTTAATGGTTTTCTTGACCAGGTTGCCGCTGGGCTGCTCCTCGGCCGTAAAATCGAGGGCCGTACCATCAATTCCCTGCTTTACTATCCGCGTCAGCAGTATATCCTCCAGGGCCTTCACGCGCATGGAGTTTTCGGAGCTGAGCAGAATGGTATTGTCTTTTTTGTTCAGCTCGATGCCGCCCTTGGTGTCGCGCAGGTCGTAACGGGTCTGCAGTTCTTTTTTAGCCGTGTTTACCGCGTTTTCCAGGGTTTGCGGATCAACTTTGCTGACAATATCGAAGGAAGCCATAACGAAAAAGTGAGGAAGGGTTCGGGAGACTGTACGCCAAACGGCTAGGCCAGTTTGGGCAGAAAGCCAAAGGTAGAAAGTTAGGATTGATTGGCCGAGCCAATACCACAAGCCAAAAGGGCCGTGTAGTGGCCTAGAGAAGCGGCACCAGCTGATTCCGGCCGAAGCCTTCTATATTGCCCGTGTACTTTTTCTGCCAGCGCTATGCCCGTTGCCGCTCCTAGCACGCCCCCCGAGTGGGCTGCCTACTACCACCTGCGCTACACCGTGCTCCGCCAACCCTGGGGCCAGCCCGAAGGCACGGAGCGCGCCGATGATGATGAGGCCCCTACCACCACGCACGCCTTCCTACTCGACCCCGATGGGCAGGCCCTGGGCGTAGGCCGGCTCCACCCAAGTGGCCCAGGCCAGGGGCAGGTGCGCTTCATGGCCGTGAGCCCCAACGCGCAGGGCCAGGGCATTGGCCGGCAGGTGCTGGAGTATCTGGAAGCCGCTGCCCGCCAGCAACAGCTCTCGGAAATAGTGCTGCACGCCCGCGAGCAGGCGGTGCCCTTTTATGAGCGCCTCGGCTACGCGGTAGTGGCGCCCTCGCACACGCTGTTTGGGTCGGTGCCGCACTTTCTCATGTCGAAGGCACTGTAGGCCAGGTAGCCTGGCCTAGAACTTTTCGCGGCCGCGCCACAGGTCGAAGTACAGGCGAAAGTCGCCGAGCAGGGAAAGCCACGGGTGCTGGAACGTAGCCGGGCGGTTGTGCTCCACAAAAAAGTGGCCTACCCAAGCAAACCCATAGGCGGCCACCACCCCGGCCAACAGCCACCACGGCTGCCCCCTGCCAATGGACAGGCCTACACAGACCAGAAATAAGGTAGTCCCGATGAAGTGCAGCACGCGCGTACCGCGCTTGCTGTGCTCGCGCAGGTAGCGCGGATAAAACGCTGCGAACGTAGGTGAACTGGCCGAGGAGTTGGGAGGAGCAGGCATGGGCAGGAGGTTTCTCTAAAGTAACCTAACTTTTGCCCAATCATTCTCCCCTCCTTCTCCTTTTCTCAGCATGGAGCAACTCCCCGATGTGGCTGCCCTCGTGGCCATTTATAACCAGATAAACGCCTACGGCCGCACCAATGGCATGGAACTGCTGCTGAAGCACCCCGGCGAAGTGCAGTACACCATGACGGTGGGCCCCGAGCACCTTTCCTCCCCTGGCACCTGCCACGGCGGCGTGCTGGCCGGCCTCATGGATTCGGCGCTGGGCGCGGCGGCGCTTTCCCTGGCCTTCACGGTGGGCGAGCTGGTCTCGACCGTCGAGTTCAAGATCAACTACCTGCACCCCGTGCATCTGCACGACCACCTGGTGGCGCATGGCCTAGTGGAGCACAGCGGCAAAACCCTGGTGGTTAGCAGTGCCACCATCACCTGCCCCACCCGCGACAATCTGGTAGTAGCCCGCGGCCTGGGCACTTTCAACCGCTACCCCGCCACCAAGCGCGACTTCCACGACCTCCTGTTTCCGAGCGAGGAAGGGTGATTTAGTGAAGTTGACGTTCGAGTGGCCTAGCCCGTGTCATTGCGAGCAGAGCGAAGCAATCTTTCCTTGTCGCAAGTAGAGTATCTGACGAAGTTGAAAGCCCTTACTTCCAGCCAAGAGGAAATGACTTTTCGGTAGGCCAGCAGTTTGCTCGACTGGAAGGAAGGATTGCTTCGTCGTGCCTCCTTGCAATGACAGGCCTAGGCCACTCCATCCCTCAACCTCACCTCACACAACAAAAAACGCCGGGCCACCCGTGTTGCAAGCGGGAGCCCGGCGGTTTTTCAGGTTGCCGAACCTGGGTACTAGGAGCGTATTACTAAGATATTATAACCGTTCGGGAGAGTTAACGGACTGATGCTCGGCTTCGTCGCCGTACTCATCACCTTCTTCCATTTCGGGGGCTTCTACTTTGCGCACTTGGCGGGCACAATCCTCGTCGCGGTGGTTGCGGCCTACGGTGAACTCCACCCAGTCGCCTTCGTGCAGATCGTTGAAGTCGCCTTCGGCCATATCAGCGTAGCTGAAGAACAGGTTGTTGGGAGGCATTACCACGAAACCAAAGCCATTTTTCAGGTTTTTGATGGTGCTGATGCCTACCGTACCTACAGGGCCCGCCGCCGTAGGGCCGGTGGGGCGCACAGGCTTCACGGTGGGGAAAGCCACCGGCTCGGGCGTGTTCACGAACATGTTCTCGATCAGCTCGTCCTCGGTGCTCAGGCCCTGGTCGATCAGCTCGTGCATCTGGATGGGGTACGTTACGTGCTCCAGCAGCATCTGCGAAGCGCGGGTGACGCGGTTCTCGCCTTTGAAGTCTACGTACTTGAAGTCCCAGTTCAGCAGCATAACGCGCGTGCCAATGGTATTGAGCTTCTTGATGAGGGGCACATAGTCGGAGTCGCCGGCGATGAGCACGATTACATCGAAGCTCTTGTGCATGGCCAGTTCCAGGGCCTCGAGCGCCAGCCACACATCAATGCCTTTTTCCTGCAGACGGCCATCGCGCGTCTTCAGGGGCATGTAGTGGGTGCTTACGCCTAGGTTCATCAAAATATCGTCGAGCAGCCGGTCGTGGAACAGGCGGTCTTTGTCACGGGCTTCGGTAGCAGATAGGCGGCCACGGAAGAAATGCGAATCAGTGATTTGCGACAGGCGCACATCAACATCTTCTTCTTCCGCTACTTGGTGCCGGATAAACTCGTGCAGGCCTTCCATGCTAATGCGGGCCTTGCGGTCGTGCTGGAAGTAGTAGTAATCGCTGATCTTAAGGAAATAATTGCCGTCGTAGAAGACGCCGATCCTAATCAGGGGGCTATTCATCTGGTTCATACAAGAAACGGTTTGTGCGCAAAAAGGTGTGAGTAAGTAAGGGCAGGGTAAGCGGTTCGGCAGGACCTGCTCCGGGCAGGGTCCCGGTCAAAGATACAACTAGAGGTACTTAGTGTTTTCCAATAATGCATGAGTTTAACTTGTTTATCATAGCAGCATCGGCCGGAACATGGCAGGGCAGCAACGGAGAGCAAATCTACCCTTGCATAAAGTAGCAAGCCCTTCAATATAACAACCTATAAGCATCCTGTAAATGATTTGAATCATCACTTTATAATGAGATAGTTAGATAATAAATAGGCCTTTTGTCTATTGATAAGCAAGATACAATATTAAGCAAGATATATTCTTGTCGTTATTCGAGAAGTACAAACTCCCTACGTTTAATCCAGAACAAAGGAGGTGTTTTAATCACATAATCAGCAAAAAAAATTTACTGTCGAGCTTCTGGCTTAAATCCAACTCCTGTTTTCAACGCCTATGCCATTACCAAGGTTAAAAGTGGTTCTTTCTGAACGCATTCACAACGGCAAACCGCATTATTATTTTGTCAATACGTCTTCATCAAAAAAACATATTCTATCAACTAAAGCACCTCGGTTAAAGGTCTGGCAGGCAATTTTGCTGCCTTGGGATGTTCTTCGGCCGCCTACCCATGCATGGCTCCTACCACCAGCCCCAGCACCAGCAGCCCGTAGCCGCAGCAAATAGCCACTTCCAGCATGTTCCCGCTGGTAGAGCCCGTCCGGATCAGGGGAAGCTTCACCGTAAAATCGGTGAGGGGCATGAGCCACTTCACGCCGGCTTTGGTAAGAGTATCGGCCAGCAGATGCGAAACGTAACCACCGCCGGCAAACAGCGCCACGCCGTGCCAGCCGAGGCTTTGATCGGCAAGGTAGCCGATATAGGTCCAGAGGCCGGTAGCCCAGATTGTGTGCGTCCAGGAGCGATGCGAGGTAAACGGCGCCACCGACACAAACAGGCCTAGCATGCTCAGCCACACATACTCCGTGTACAGCCCCGCTACCACGGTGCATAGGCCCGTGAACAACAGCGCAAGCTTGCGGGTAGAGTCGCCCTGCATCGCGGCCCCGAGCAGCCCAAAGGCCAGCGCCGCCGTGAAACCCATGCGGCGGTCGGGGCCGGGCGGCACCTGGAAGTGGGTATAGAGGGCTAGGCCTGCCGCTACCAGCACAAAGGCCCAGCGCACATACTGCTGCGTGAAACCCAGGCGCTTGCTGAGGCGGGAGCCGGGGTGGTCGAGGTCGGGGGCGAGAGAAGAAAAGCCGGCCAGCGCAACGCCAGCCGGTGAAACCGGTACTCCGGGCACGAGGCAGGCAATTGCCACGCCGGTAATCAGGCCAATGGCCAAATGAGAAGAACCACGCACGAATAACGATGAGCTAACTAAACGAAGCCGCAAAGGTACCGCCCCAAGCGCTGTACCTGCTTACATAATTTCACTATTCTGCGACTTGCCTACTCTTTTCTCCAGCCAACCACTTCTCTAGGCCACTCTTAGCAGCATTACAAATAGTTTGTTTTATGAATATACAAGAAGACATGTTTTCCTGTTTTTCACTGAAGGGATTACTTGAAAAAGGTCAAACGTCGAAGAAGACCGTCGTGCGGTGCGCAGTCGAAGCATCACTACCGCATTGTGGCAGAGGCCTAGGCCAGTCTTTCACACGTGATAATATCCTTCGCAAGCTCAGGATGACGTGCGGGAGTAGGTGGCGGCTACTCAACCGCTCATTGCTACTTCTCGACGGGATAGGAAACCCTCTTTCTGGCCTTGGCAGTGGCCTACCAATGGCCGGAGCTGCCTTTCAGGCCACCTTGCATGTCCTTCATCTGGTTTTCCAGCATGGCGAGGCCACGGTGGAACACGCCCATAATTTCGGCCTTCTCCTCTTCTGGCAACGGGCCATTTTCCCGCACCTGTTCGCTGACTTGGCGCAGGTGGTTTAGGAGGTTGTCCCACTCCTCCGTACCGTTCTGCTTCTCGTTGTCCATCATAGCCTACTACCCACCCACGGGCTACTTGTACTGCGTGAACTCGGAAGATACGGCAGGCACTCCGAAAAGTGTCGGAAACTTTAGTGGCCTGGCGCGGGTATTGACTAGCGCGCCTTGCCGGCGCTCAGTAAGCTTGCTTTGCCCGACCGGATTTCCATTCGGCCGGGCTTCTACCTTTGCTCCTCCCCTAGCCGCTACTCGTTTTGAAGGTCACCGATTTACTGAAGCTCTACACGCTGGACCCCACGGGCATGACCGTGGGCGCCCGTCTGAATCCCGCTACCCGTCACTCGCTGAAGCCCGCCGACAAAGCCGAGCCGCCCGTGCGTCTGCACCTCAAGGGCCTCGTGGGCTCGCAGGATGCCGTGCTGGCCGCAGCCATGCACCAGGAGTTTCCAGATCAGCACCACTTGTTTATTTTGCACGACCGCGACGAGGCCGCCTACTTCCTGGCCGACTTGCAGCACCTGGTGCCGGATGAGGAGCCGCTGCTCTTCCCGAGTTCCTACAAGCGCCCCTACTCCTTCGACGAGACGGAAAACGCCAACGTACTGATGCGGGCGGAGGTGCTGAACAAACTCAACTCACACCGAGGCCCCAAAACCACCGCCGAGCAAGCCGCCGACGATGCCGAGGACGCTACGCCGGAAGCAGAAGGCCAGCCTAAAGGCAAGAAGCGCGTGAAGGCTACGGCTAAGGAAACTGCCGGCGCCCTCATCGTGACCTACCCCGAGGCGCTGTTTGAGAAGGTAATCAACAAGAAAAGCCTAGTGGCCAACACCTTCCTGGTGAAGGTGGGCGACAAGCTGGATGTGAACTTCGTTAGTGATATGCTGGCGGAGTACGACTTCGAGCGGACTGACTTCGTGTATGAGGCGGGGCAGTTTGCGGTGCGCGGCGGTATTGTGGACATCTTCAGCTACGCCAACGAGCTGCCCTACCGCATCGAGCTGTTCGGGGATGAGGTGGAAACCATCCGGACGTTTGACCCCGAGAGCCAGTTGTCGGTGGAGAAGCGCCAGCAGGTGAGCATTATCCCGAACGTGCAAACCAAGCTGCTGCAGGAAACCCGTGAGGCGTTCCTGGACTTCATCCCAAAGAACACGGCCATTTGGGCCAAGGACCTGCGCCAAGCGCTGGATGTGGTGGAGGAATCGTTCGACCGGGCCGAGGCGGGCTTCAAGGAGATGCTGGAAGTGGCTGGCGGCACGCAGGTGGTCAGCAAGCCCGAAGATTTATTTGAGACCAACAAGAGCTTTAAGAAGCTGCTGGAAGGCTTTGCGGTGGTGGAGTTTGGCAAGCGTTTCTACTACAAGACTGGCGAAGATTTCCAGTTTAACAGCAAGCCCCAGCCTAGCTTCAACAAGGACTTCAACCGCTTGGTGAAGAATCTGCACGACAACCAGCAGAAGGGCTATACCAATATCATTGCCGCCGAACAGGTGCGCCAGGCCGACCGCCTCCGCACCATTTTCGATGAGCTGGACAACAACGTGCAGTTTCAGCACATGCTGATAGGCCTACGCGAAGGCTTCATTGATGAGACCCTGAAGCTGCTGGTGTACACCGACCACCAGCTGTTCGAGCGCTTCTATCGGGCCCAGGAAACGCGCAAGTTCTCCAAGAAAAAGGCCCTGACCCTGAAGGAGCTGCGCACCCTAGTGCCCGGCGACTACGTGGTGCACCAGGACTACGGCATTGCGCGGTTTGCGGGCCTCACGCAGGTAGAAATCAACGATAGGCTGCAGGAGGCCATCCGGCTGGTGTACCGCGACGACGATGTGCTAACGGTGAGCATTCACGCCCTGCACAAGATTGCCAAATACTCGGGGGCCGAGGGCAACCCGCCCACCATGAGCAAGCTGGGCTCGCCGGAGTGGGAGAACAAGAAGAAGTCGGTTAAGAAGAAGGTGAAGGACATTGCGGCCGAGCTGATTCGGCTGTACGCCAAGCGCAAAACCGCGCCCGGCCACGCCTTCGCCCACGACTCGTTTATGCAGGCCGAGCTGGAATCCTCGTTCATTTATGAGGATACGCCCGACCAGGCCAAGGCCACCGAGGACGTGAAGCGCGACATGGAGGTGCCCCACCCCATGGACCGCCTCGTGTGCGGCGACGTGGGCTTCGGCAAGACGGAAGTAGCCATTCGGGCGGCGTTTAAGGCCGTGGCCGATGGCAAGCAGGTAGCCATTCTGGTGCCTACCACCATTCTGGCCATGCAACACTACAAAACATTCCGGGAGCGGCTGAGCAACCTGCCCGTGACGGTGGAGTACGTGAACCGCTTCAAGAGCACCAAGCAAATCAAGGAAACCCTGGGCCGCGTGGCGGAGGGCAAAACCGACATCCTCATTGGCACACACCGCCTCACTAATAAGGACGTCAAGTTCAAGGACCTAGGCCTATTGGTGATTGACGAGGAGCAGAAGTTCGGGGTGAAAACCAAGGACAAGCTCAAGGAAATCAAGGTGAACGTAGATACGCTCACCCTCTCAGCTACGCCCATTCCGCGCACCCTGCACTTCTCGCTGATGGGTGCCCGCGACCTGAGCGTAATTGCCACGCCCCCACCCAACCGCCAGCCGGTGCAAACCGAGCTGCACGTGTTTGATGAGCTGCTGGTGCGCGACGCCATATCGCGCGAGCTGAAGCGCGGCGGGCAGGTGTTCTTTGTGCACAACCGCGTGAAGGACATTGAGGAGCAGGCCAACATGATTCTGCGCCTGGTGCCCGATGCCCGCGTAACCTACGTGCACGGCCAGATGGACGGCGACCTGCTTGAAAAGCGCATGATGAAGTTTGTGGATGGCGACTACGACGTGCTGGTGGCCACCACCCTCATTGAGAGTGGCCTAGACATTGCCAACGCCAACACCATCCTCATCAACCGGGCCCACATGCACGGCCTCAGTGACCTGCACCAGATGCGCGGGCGCGTAGGCCGCTCCAACAAGAAGGCTTACTGCTACCTCCTCACGCCCCCGGTGGCGGGCCTGCCCTCCGACGCCCGCAAGCGCCTGAGCACCCTGGAGGAATTCTCGGACCTGGGCGCGGGCTTCAACGTGGCCATGCGCGACCTCGATATTAGGGGGGCCGGCAACCTGCTGGGCGGCGAGCAGTCGGGCTTTATCAACGACCTGGGCTTCGAGACCTATCACCAGATTCTGGACGAGGCCGTGACGGAGCTGAAGGAAACCGAGTTCCGCGACCTGTTCCTAGGCGACACCACCCAGCGCCTGCAGGAAGTGGCCGGTGCCGCAGGGCCCAAGGAGTGCAACATTGAGACGGACTTGCAGGTGCTAATACCCGACCGCTACGTGGCCAGCGTATCGGAGCGGTTGCAGCTGTATAGCAAGCTGGATAGGGCCAAGAACGCCGAGGAGCTGCGCAAGGTGCTCAACGGCATGACGGACCGCTTCGGGCCGCTGCCCGCCGAGGTGGAGCAGCTAGCCGACATTGTGCGCCTGCGCTGGCAGGCCTGCCACGCCGGCTTCGAGAAGCTGACGCTGAAGAAGAACCTGCTGAAAGGCTTCATTCCGGCCACCAACAACGAGCGGTACTTCCAGAGCAACACCTTCGGCAACATCCTTAGTTACGTGCAAACCCACCCCCGCTCGGCCTCCATGAAGGAGCGCAAGGAGCAGCTCATCATCAGCATCGAGGACGTGAAAAATGTGCAAGCTGCCCAACGAATTCTGAATGAGTTGGGGAGTGAGGAGAAGGTGGGGGTGTAAGTAGAGTATAGAACACATAAAAAAGCAGCGCGTTCAGTAAGAAAGCGCTGCTTTTTCTATTTACAAGTGGCCTAGGCCTTGTCGAAAATACTGAAAACTGGCCGACTGATTTCTTTCTGGGTCCAGATGTGGACTGATGGTTTCTGCCCACTCCACTTTGGCTTTTCCCGCCAGATAATACTTGCCTTCCTGCAACACGCGCCACAGAGTTTCCCAAGTATCCGAAATAGCATCGGGGTCGTGTGGTAGGCCACTAAAATGTTGCGGACGGACTCGTGGATAAGCTGTTTGAATAGCTTCCCGGTCGCCGAGAAACCACGCTTCCAACTCCTGCACAGCCAGGCGCGTGATGATGCGGAAGGGTTGCCCGACAGCCGTGGTTTTGGTCAGCAGGCCTACATCGGCCACTACCTTTTCCAGTTCTGCTTTCCGGCGTCGGCAGTCTGTGTCGGCATCCATCAGGATTACGACCCGCAAATCGGGCTGGTGCGGAAACTGGCGAGCGTAAGTCTTCAGGCGGCCGGGCAACCGCTGAAACAGGTCGGTTTTGCCGCGGTGGGGGTAACAGCTCCACGTAGCATCGGGTGGCAGCAGCTTGGGAAGCAGAATATTCAGCGCAGCCTCCGCCGAGGGTTCTTCCAGCAGGAACTCGATGTGCATGCTACTGCGCGGCTGAAGTGCGTGGTGCTAATGGGTCGCCGAGGCGGAAGAAGTTGCTGGTCCAGAGGTAGCCCAGTGGCGAACCATCTTCCACCAGCTCCTTCACCTGCGGAATGTCGGCCGTGCGCGTGGCCTGGGTGTAGCCATCAGCGCCGCGGTCCAGAATCCAGACCTGCTCCGGCTCCAGTGCATCCAGCAGAAAAGGCGAATGAGTAGCTACCAGCAGCTGCCTCGTTTCAGTGACCTTGATCAGCTCCTCGGCCAAACGAGGCAGCAGGCGCGGGTGCAGCTCGTTTTCAGGCTCTTCAAGGCCTAGTAGGCCAGTAGCATTCGGCTCATATAGCAGCGTGAGCAGGGCTGCTAGCCGCATCGTGCCTTCCGACATATACTGGGCCGGCAGAGGCTTCTCAAATGAGGCATCCTTGAAGCGCAGTAACAGTCTCTCATCGGAAGTAATTTCCGTCACGATATCTGCTAGGCCAGGTACCCAGCGCCGCAACTGCGCGGTGATACGAGCCAGCGCCTCAGGGTGCTTGGTGTGCAGGTAATACAGCACGTTGGGTAGGTTGTCGCCATTGGCCGATAACTTCTCCCGCGGCCCTGCATCGGAATAGCCTTTCAGATGATCGTCGGTGAGGTGGATGTAACGGTAGGTTTCTATAAGATTCTTGATAGCATGTGCATAAGGACTAATTTTAAGGTTGTATGCAAATGCATACCCTAATACTGATATATCCCTTGCTCCCAAATACATCCTCTTGTTAAAAGAGGGTTTCTCCCGTCCCTCCTCATCATGATCTGAAAAGACTATATCTGATGTTAGCCCTGTAAAACCTTCCTTATCAGAAGTAAAGGTTTTAAACAATTTTCCCTCGCCAAATATTCTCCCATCAGGCAAGTAAAACCCCTCTTCCGGAACAGTGAGCTTATTATCGTCACCGTCTATGTGTAGATAATATCTAATATTCCCTAGTTCGCTATTTAACCCCACTTCAAACTCAATTGGTCCTTCACTTGCGCGCGTACGCATCCCTGCAAACCGATTTCTATCCTGCCAGGCCTGTTGCAGGTTACCACTTACCGCTTCGGCCAGAAATGCCAGCGCGTCAAGGACTGTGGATTTTCCACTGCCGTTAGGGCCGATGAACACCGTCAGGGGCGTTAGGTCGCGCAGCTCCACGTCACGCAGGGCGCGGTAGTTTTTGATGCGTAAGTAAGTGAGGCGGGGAAAACCGGAAGCCGCAGCAGCGTCAGACATGGAGCAGTAATGTATTTGCTACAAAGTACGTGGGTTTGCCAGAATGTATATAAAACACTGGCCTAGCGGCGGGCGGCTACCACTCGGCTTTCAGTACCGACATGATGAGCTTATCGTGGAACTGGCCGTTGCGCAAGCAGGCTTCCCGCAGGCGGCCTTCCACTCTGAAACCGGCCTTCTCGTAGGCCCGCACCCCGCCCACATTCGGTTCCGATACCGTGAGCATGATGCGGTTGAGGTGGAGCTGGGTGAAGCCCAAGACCAGCACTTGCTTCGTTACCTCGGTGCCCACGCCCTGGCCCCAGCAGGCTCTCTCGCCCAAGAAGATAAAGTACTCGCCTGATTGGTTGAGCCGGGAAATGCCGGAGATGCCCGCGTAGCCGAGTAGCTCGTTGGTGCCCTGCCGGAAGACGCCGAGGTTGAGGCTGCTGTCGTCGCGGAGGGTGCGGGCAAACCAGTCGTCAATCTGGGCCTCCGTGGTCATGGTCTGGAACGCCGAGAGGGAATACTCGATTACTTCCGGGTCCCGGATCCAGCGGTAGAAGTGGCCTACGTGTTCGGGTCGCAGCGGGGCTAGCGTAATCATGCGGAGCGGTTTTGAGCGAAGGTAGGGTGCTTCTACTGGCTTAGGGAATTGGGCACCTCTACGCTTCTGCTTGCACCTGATAACTAGTTTAATTTCAGCTTTTTCTACTAGACCCAATCCGCACGCAAATCCACTTCGTAGCTTTTTTCATCACGGATTTATCTCACCTAAACTCCTAAAAATGAAAAACAAGCTCTACTTCGGCCAGCTCCTCGCTACTGCCGGACTTTTCTGTGCGCTGGTTGGCTGCGAAAAGGCAACCGATGATGCCACCATGGCTCCTGCAAACAGTAGCACCAGCGACGTTAGACGGGCAGAGCTGCCTTTTCGCTTTTACGCTCTGGCGGGCGGCCACCAGCTAGACGCGTTCGAAGGTTCGGCGCCCGAACGGCCGATAAACTCGGTGGTTATCTCGGGCCTACAGAACGGCGAGGCCATCTTGGCCATCGACTTCCGCCCCGCCACCGGGCAGCTATACGGGTTAGGCAGTAGCAGCCGGCTTTATGTGATAAATCCGCAAACCGGTGCCGCCCGCGCCATTGGCACCCAGGCCTTTACGCCGGCGCTTTCCGGCTCGGTGGCCGGCTTCGATTTTAACCCCACCGTCGACCGTATTCGGGTAGTGACCGAGGCCGGGCAGAACCTGCGTCTGAACCCCGAAACTGGTACCGTGGCCGCCATTGATGGCACTATTAACGGGGTGAGCGGAGCAATGCTGGCTGGAGCTGCCTACACCAACAACGTAGCCGGCGCCACCACTACCACCCTCTACGACATTGATATTGCCACCCAAAAGCTCTACAAGCAGCTGCCGCCCAACGATGGCACTCTGGTAGAAGTAGGCGACCTGAAGATCAAGGTAATCGGCAACGGCGGCTTCGATATAGTACCCGGCTCCGACTTGGCCCTAGGCCTGTTTGAAGTCAACAAGAAGCCTACCCTCTTCCAAGTAGACCTGACCACGGGTGCGGCCCGCATCCTGGCCAAATACGACAAGGACGAGCAGTATACGGGCCTCGCCATTCAGACCCAGCCAGTGGCCTACGCCGTGAATGCCGCCAATCAGCTCCTGATTTTTAACCCTACCGCTCCCGGCACATCTGTTGCCAAACCCATAACGGGCCTAGGGAGCGGCGAAACTGTAGTGGGGCTTGATTTCCGGCCCGTGAACGGGCAGCTGTATGCCGTGAGCAGCAACAGCCGTTTGTTTACGCTGAACGCTTCTTCGGGCGCGGCTGCGCTGGTGGCTACGCTTAGCATGCCACTGGCGGGCACTTCCTTCGGGGTCGATTTTAACCCGGTGGTTGACCGCATTCGGGTGGTGAGCAACACGGGCCAGAACCTGCGCATCAACCCCGCCGATGGGGTAGCCATCAAAGACGGCAACCTCAACCCCGGCATGCCCGCGGTTACGGGAGCGGCCTACGCCAACAATGTAGCCGGCACCGCCACCACTACGCTTTATGATATTGATGTAGCCAGCGACAAGCTGTTTCGGCAGATGCCGCCCAACGACGGCACCTTGTTAGAAGTAGGCGCGCTGGGCGTGAATGCGGAAGCCTCGACCGGCTTCGATATTGGGGGCACCAGCAACCAAGCATATGCTCTGCTGAACGTAGCCGGCCAGACTGGGCTCTACCGCATCAATACTACCACGGGGCGGGCCGAGCGTGTGGGCGACTTCTCCGGGCCCGTTTCCGGGTTCACCATTGGCCTAGGGTTCTAGGAATGTAGCCGTTCGTGCTTTATTGCGCTTCTAACACCAACATGCTTTGGATCCAAAAAGGCCCCGCCACTATGTGTGGCGGGGCCTTTTTTATGGGTATGCGGGCATTGCGTGTATGGGCAACCAGCTCGGATAGACGTGTGCACCTGCTTCATGGCCCCGTACGGAACTCTCGTTTCTGCTGCTGTAGTGCCCGCTAGGATGCTCCCGCAGCAAAGCTTATTTGCTACTTAGGACGGGTTGCGGGGCTTTGCCGAGCACTTTGCGTTTAAGCCAAGCGCGCACAGGCTCATCGTAGAGTTTGAGGGAGGCGTAGGCCAGTAGCAGGATAAACCCAAAGAGGCCTAGCGCTACAGGCAGCGCTTGCCCCGGTGTGGGCTTCTTCTGGATAACCCAATCGGTGTAGAGGTTGATGAACGGATAGTGCGTGACGTAGATGGGGTACGATATGGCCCCAAGAAACTTGCAGCCCCGCGCCCAGGTGCCGCTTACCTGCCCGCCAGCACCGGCGGCTACTATCAGCGGAAATGCCAGCACAATGCAGGCCGCCTCATAGAGGCCATTGAGGGGAAAGTAGGGCAGACAAAACAGCACCGCCAAGGCCAAAGAACACAACGGAAACGCATAAGGCAGCCGCACCAGCCGGCCCGCCCGAAACAGCAAGAGCCCCGCAAAAAACGGATACAGCATCCGGATGGGTGCAATCCAGAGGGTTTTGTGGGCCCAGCCCGTAGCAATATTGCCCTGGTCTATAGCTACCCAGGCCAGGGCTACGCCACTCAGAACAACCAGCAACCAGAGCCCGCGCTGGGGCAGCCGGCGGCCCACCACGGCGTAAAGGATGTTGGCTACGTACTCCTGCAGCAACGACCACAGCGGCCCATTCAGGGCGTGGGTTTCGTCCCAACCGCGCACATCGGGGGCGGGCAGCAGCGTGAACGTGATGAGCATTACGCCCAACAGCTTCAGGGCGCTTATGCCTTGTGCACCCGCCGGAGCGTAGGGGTCAAGCCAGAAGCACAACCCTCCGAGCAGCACACTCAGCAGAATAAGCGGATGCAGCCGCACCACCCTGATTTTGAGAAACTCCCACGGCGTCATGCGCCCCCATCGGTCGTCGTAGGCATAGCCCACCACAAACCCTGATAGCAGAAAGAAAAAATCTACGGCCAGGTAGCCGTGGTGGATGGGGTGCTGGGCATAGTTAGGAAAATGTACCTCCAGCACGTGAAAAATGACCACAAGAACTGCGGCCACGCCCCGCAGGCCGTCGAGGATAGGGTAGTGAGGTTTCATAGGCAGCGGGAAGGTGCAAAAAAGCCGCGTACCCATTCCGGTGGGCTGATTAGTTGCGCAGAGTTGCAGGTAGCAGAACCAGCCCCCGCGTCTGACTTTAAGGTGGTTTTATCAGGTCCCACTGCCTGCTACTCGCTGCTTATAGTGGCCTAGAGCGTACCCCTACTGAGCAGCGCGCGAGAGCACAGCCACCGGCACGCTGCCCGAGAGCAGAGTTAGCTGGTTATCGGCGCTGAGTTGGAAGGTGAGGCCGGGCGTGTTGAGCACCGTCAGGACCTGTTGCTCTACGTTGGGACCCACGCAGGCCATGCGGGTGGAGGCCACCTGCCCGAAGCTGAGCGCGTTGCCGGTGGCCGTGTAGCTACCCATGAGGCGGTTGCAGCTGGTAAAGCCCGAAATCCGGCCAGTAGCTGTCTCGAAAATCAGCTGGGCGGGGCGACTGGCATCGGAGGTGGGCACGGCCGTACCGTTGAGCGCCGTGAACGTCCAGGTGCCGTTGAGCTGGGCCGGGTCGGAGGTGGTGGCAGGAGCGCTGGCACTGGTATCGGGGGCCGTAGTGGCAGCGGCTTCGGTGGTTTTCTGGCTGCAGCTACTCAGGGCCACGCCCAGGCTCAGGGCAACTAAAAGGCTCAAACGAATCATAAGCACGCAGATGTATGGAGTGATAGATATCTAAACTCAACTGTATTTCTGAAACTAAGTTACATCCGCAATGCGGTGCCTCGCTGAAACAGGCTGCGCTGCGGCATGGTGATATGGGCTGTAGCTATTTTCTCATAAACCGCAAAAAGAGTGGCCTAGGCCACTCTTTTTACTGGTAGGAGCGCAGTAGGCCACTACGTAAGCCAGCGGTATTTTAGGTAATAACATGCTCCTGCTCCACGGGCATGATGTTCTGGTTTACCCGAAACAGGTTGTTGGGGTCGTATTGGGCTTTGATGTGGGCCAGGCGGCTGTAGTTGAGGCCGTAGGTGGCGCGTACCCGCTCGTTGCCTTCGTCCATCATGAAGTTTACATAGGCGCCCCCGGCCGAGTAGGGGTGCAGGGCTTCCCAGTAGGTTTTGGCCCAGGCCGTGATTTTCTCTTCATTGGCCGCATCGGGGTCTACGCCTACAATTACCATGGCAAACTGGGCGTCGCGGTAGTTCCAGGCGGTTTCTTTGCGGCCGATGCGGGAGGCAGCCCCATTGATGGGGTACAGGTGCATGCTGGAATGCATGGTGGGCAGCAGGGCCGCAAACCGCTCGTGCTGGGTAATGGCCTCATCGGAAAGCTCATTCACGAAATCGGCCTTCCAGTACCACTGCAAACCCGGCGGATATAGCCCATCGAACATGCTTTGCATGGCGGGGATGGGCAAGGGGCCTACCAAATCCAGCGCGGGGGTTTTGAAGGCGCGTATGCCGCGGAAAGCCGCTTCCGTTTCGGCCTCCGGGCCATTGTAGCACCACACAATGCCGCACATTTTGCGCAGGTGCAGGTGCTCCGGGAACGGCGGACCGGGCGGCACCGTCAGGAAAGCAAAGAAGCCGCTGATGTTTTCGGGGGCAGTACGCATGAAGTTCTCGAACCAGCGCAGCAGGTTGCCGGCTTCTTCCAGGGGCCAGAGCATGGGGCCGCCCTGCACCATGTTGGCGGCATGCACCCGAAACAGGAAGGAAGTAACCACCCCAAAATTTCCGCCGCCACCCCGCAGCGCCCAGAACAAATCGGGGTTTTGGGTAGCCGAGGCCTTCACGAAGCGGCCATCGGCCAGCACCACATCGGCTTCCAGCAGGCTATCAATGGTGAGGCCATATTGGCGGGTGAGGTAGCCCAGGCCACCGCCCAGCGTAAGGCCGGCCACGCCGGTAGTGGAGATAATGCCGCCGGGCAAAGCCAGCCCGAAGGCGTGCGTGGCGTGGTCTACATCGCCTAGGGTACAGCCGCCTTCCACCAGCACAGTGCGCGCCTCGGGGTCTACATGAATGCCGCGCATCAAACTCAAGTCGATGACCATGCCGTTGTCGCACATGCCCATGCCGGCCCCGCTGTGCCCCCCACCCCGGATGGCCACCAGCAGCTGCTCTTTCCGGGCAAATTTGACGGCCGCTATTACGTCGGCCACATCGGCGCAACGCACGATAAAGGCGGGGTGCTTATCAATCATGCCGTTGTACACATGGCGGGCTTCTTCGTAGGCCACATCGCCGGGCATAATCAGCTGCCCGCGCAAACTTAGGGGCAGCTGTGTACTGATTTCTTCCGCTAACATACCAAATCGGAAAAAATGATAAAGGGGCCGAAACGGCCAGCGAGCAGGCCTACCGCAGGGCAGGCATCGGGGGGCACTGGCGCATGCGCAACCAGACCAAATTGCATATGGTAATTTACTAATAAATCTTATGCCTTTAGCGAGGACAACTCGAAATCCTTCCGTCACCCAGCTCGTCATTACCCCAAGCCGCTGGTGGTAGCTCACTGGTCTACAACAAAAAACCCCACCACATCTGGCAGGGCTTTTTGGTGCAGGAGTGGCCTAGGCCACCTGTGCTGGCGGCGTTAGAAGCCGCTCACGTTCAGACGGCCACCGGTTACGCATTTACCTGATAGCGAAGACGTAGGGGTGGCACTATTGAGGATAGCGGCTTTGATGGTGGCAGCTGAGGAGCCCGGATGACTGGCCGCGTATAGCGCTGCAGCGCCCGTAACGTGGGGCGTAGCCATGGAAGTACCGCTGTACGACTCATAGATGCTGAAAGCCGTGCTCGACCAAATGCCGGAGCCGGGAGCCCCGATATCGACGGTAGTAGCGCCGTAGTTGGAGAAGCTGGACCTAGCGCCTGTGGAGGTAATGGCCGCTACGGCAATTACGTTGGCTTGCGGCAGATTGGAGGGGTAGCTGGCCGTAGCATCGTTGTTATCCCCTACGCCGTCGCTGCCACCGTTGCCGGCCGCGGCTATGAACAGGATGTCGGCGATGTTAGCCCGCGTTACGGCATCAGACAGCGCCTGCGAAAAGCCCCCGCCACCCCAAGAGTTGTTGCTGGCTACAATGTTCAGACTGTGACGCGTTTTCAGGTCGTTGAGATAATCTACGGCTTTCACGGCGTTAGCGGTGGTGCCACCGCGGCGGCCCAGGAACTTCGTGGAAATGATGGTGACGCTCCAGTTCATACCGGCTACGCCCTGGCCGTTATTGGCTTTGGCGCCAATCGTGCCCGATACGTGCGTGCCGTGGTCGTCGAGGCTGCCGCGGCTGCCACCGTCGTAGATGGTGTTGTCGTTGCCATCGAAGTCCCAACCATGGATGTCGTCGATGTAGCCGTTGCCGTCGTTGTCTATACCATCGGCCTTATCATAAGGATTGGTCCAGATCTGGCCAGCTAGGTCAGGATGTTCGAACTGAATGCCTTCGTCGATAATGCCTACGAACACACCGGCTGAGCCCGTATGATTAGCGGCCCAGGCCGTAGAGGCTTGGCTGCCATACGCATTCTTGGCATCGAGCCCCCACAGCGAGCCATTTGTGAAATAGGGGTCAGCGGAAACGACGCTGTGCGTGTAGAGGTAGTTAGGCTCGGCGTATTCTACCTCTAGGCCACCGCGCATTTTGCCAATGGCCTCCAAAGCGGTTAAGGGTGTGCGCACCACCAAAAGGCCTTCCTTCTCGCCGGCCCGCTGCATGGCTTTGGTCAGGATTTTCTCCGATACTTTGCCGCTGATATGAGCCAGCGCGTTGCTTTTAGCCGTTTCCGATGCGCCGGCCTTGAACTTCACCAGAAGCTCGTTGGCCACATAGTCCTTGCCCGGCTCGCCAGCAGCATTAGCCGACTGAGTTTGCGCGAGGCTATCCGACGCGGAAGAATCAAAGTTGCTTTCGCAGCTGCCTAAGGCAAATGCTGAAACAAGCCCAGCGGCCAACCAGGAAGTGCGCGTGATGGATGGGTGGAGTAATTTCATGAGTTTGTAGAAAGGTTGTGGAAGGAAGAGAGATGAATTTCCAGCTAACTAGCTGCTGAACAGTTGCTACAGAGCAAGCCATTTTCCAACTGGGCTATGAAGCCAGGCAATGAACATCTGTAAGTTTACAAGATTTTATTGTCTATTGCCAGGAATATTTAGCCCAATTTGTGACATGCCTTTTGCGGAATATTGCTGGCTTCTGAGCCGCCCTTGGCCGCCCCAGGAGTGGCTTAGGAGTGGCCTAGCCCGGCCCGGCAGCAGACCATACCTGCACCAGCCGCCCGGGTAGCTCTCTAGGCCACCTCACCCAGACTTGGTTTTTATAAAGCCGCCCGTAGGCGTTGCAGGCACTGCCTTCCTTTGTTTGCCTCTGCCAAATGCTCCAGAAAAAGCTCAACTATACTCATCCGCCACTGCCCTTGCACACGTATCTTGCACTCTCGCTCGGCGCCCGTTTCTCACCCCGTCGGCATGTTAGGCTTATGCTAGTGCCTGGAGGGTGAGCCACGCAATTCCATTTCATGCATCATATCGTGTACATGAGCCGGGCCGTGCGCCCGTTGTCCGACCAGGACTTGCAACAACTGCTGGCCCAGTGCCGTCACGACAATGCCCTGCACCACGTAACGGGCGTGCTGTTTTATAGCCACGGTAATATCGCGCAGCTGATTGAGGGCGACCCGGCTATTCTGGGGCCGCTGTATGAAAAAATTGCCCAGGATGGACGCCACTCCAACGTCCGGCAGCTCATCAACCGGCCCATTACCCGCCGCAGCTTTCCCCACTGGTCAATGGCGTTTCATCCGCTCGAAACCGAGGGATTCTCGTCGCTGGAAGGATTTTTTCTGCCCAACCAGGTGCCGCCCACTCCCGAAACGCTCACCATTGCCGATGCCATGCTGGTAGACCTGGTACGTCAGGCCGTATTCGGGGCAGATGTGGCACCGGCGGCCGTGCCCGCCTAGGCCACTTTTTTGCGCCAGTGCCTACTTTTGCGGCACCTCTCCATCCTTTCTTACCTCATGCACGAACATCAGCTTCAGAGTATTCTCCGGCATATGCCTGCTGGCATTGTTACCCTCTTGGGGCCGGAACTGCGCTATGGGTTCGTGAATGAGGCCATGCAAGCCCTGTTGGGCGGCGATACGCCCGAGGGCCAATCATTGGCTGAGCACCCAGGAGTGCTGGCCGCCGATTTGCTGGAGGTGATGCAGCAGGTGTACCGCTCGGGCAGGCCCTATGTAGCTAAAGCCTACCCATTGGCTTATCCTGAGCCCGATGGCAGCGTCCTGTCCCGTTACTACGACTTGGCCCTGGAGCCCCTCACCGACGAGCAGGATCAGCCGCAGGGCTTGCTGTTGTTTGCCGTGGATGTTACGGCGCAGGAAGAGGCCCGCCAACGCGCCCACGAGCTGGCCCTGGAAACCCGCCGCCTCGATGCCCGCTTACGGGTACTCACGGAAACGGCTCCGCAGATTATTTTTACCGTTGATGCGGCCGGCGCCTACGAGTACGTAAGCCCCCAGTGGTACTACTTTACGGGGCAGCCCCCTACCGCCGACCTCAACGCCATCTGGCCGCTGCTCATCCACCCCGAAGACCGACTGCGGGTGCTCTACCAGGCCGACTCTGCCCGGGCCGCCGGCGTGGGCTGGAGCTTCGAATACCGTATGCGCCGCCACGATGGACAATACCGCTGGGTGCTGAGCCGCGCGCTGCCGGAGCTGCACGCCCCCGATAAACCCGTGTTCTGGCACGGAGCCGTTACGGAGGTGCATGACCAGCGCGAGCTGGCCGAAGTTCTGCGCCGCGGCGAAGCCGAGCTTCGCTTTCTGGCCGACAGCATTCTGCAGCTGATCTGGACGGCCACGGCCGAAGGGTTTATCGATTATTACAACCAGCACACGGCCGAGTACACGGGCCTTACTTCCGATGAGCTGGGCCCTACAGGCTGGATTGCTCTGCTTGACTCCACGGAGCAGGCCGCCGCCGCCCGGCGTTGGGTGCAGTGCGTGGCCTCCGGCGAAGACTACGAGGGCCTGTACCGCATGCGCCGCCACGATGGGCAGTACCGCTGGCACATCATTCGGGCGCGGCGCCTGGCCGACTCCAGGGGGCTGCGCTGGTTTGGGGCCTGCACCGATGTTGACGACCAGCACCGCCTGCGTGAGGTACTCCAGACCCAGTACGACGAGCTGGCCCGCACCAACCGCGACCTGGACACCTTTGTGTACACCGCCTCCCACGATCTGAAGCAGCCGCTGTTTAATCTGCGCGGGCTGTTTGAGGAATTGCGCCGCGCCGCCACCTTCCACGACCCCGAGCGGGAGGTGCTGCTGGAGATGGTAGACGAAGCCTTGCGCCAACTGGACGGCACGTTGCAGGAGCTGGCCGCTACCGTGCAAGATCAGCGCGAACTGGCCGCCCCTACGGAGGAGCTGGACCTGCGCAGTGTGGCCGAGGAGGTACTATTGGGAATGCGCCTGCAGGTGCAGGAAGCGGGTGCTACCTTCCAGCTGAACGTAACGCAGGCCCCCACGCTGGTGTATGGCCGCGCCAATCTGCGCAGCGTGCTGCACAATCTGCTCACGAATGCCCTGAAGTTTGCCCACCCCGAGCGGCTGCTTGAGGTGCACATCACCAGCACGCTTTCGGAGAGCGGGCAGCCGCAGTTGTGGGTGCAGGACAATGGCCTAGGCATGGCTGTAGGCCATGAAACAGCTCCCACGTTCCACCCCTTCGAGCGGCAGCACCCGCACATTGCCGGGGCCGGCGTAGGACTCTATCTGGTGCAGCGCATTATTGATACCCGCGGGGGGCATCTGGAAGTGAAGAGCACCGTAGGCCAGGGTACCACCTTCATCATCCACTGGTTCGAGTAAGGAGCCGCTAGCGGGCGCTCAGCCGGGAGGAGTACCTGCGTTTGCTGCCTTTCTGAGGTGCACGCTGGGGCGCGGCCGGAGCAGCAGGTGCGGTAAAGACCACGGGCATCTCACAGACCACCGTTACGGCCCGGCCTTCCAGCCGCCCCGGCACCCAGGTAGAGGGTATCAGCTTTACAACGCGCAAGGCCTCCGCATCGCAGCCGCCCCCGAGCTTCTTGACTATCTTGTAGTTGGAGGTTTTGCCTTCGCTGTCAATCAGAAATGCAATCCAGGCCGTGCCGCCGATTCGACTTTTCTGGGCCTGCGGCGGATAGTGCAGGTTCTGCCGAACCACGCGCTGCATGGCCTCTAGGCCACCTATGTACATGGGTTTCTTCTCTAGCTGCAGCGTATCGCGGCAGTCATCTTCTTCACTCCAGAGCTTAAACACGCGCCGGTCGTGGGCGGGCGGGCGGCTGAACAGTACCTGCTGATAGGTATAGTCGTAGTTCTGCTCCAGCGTGCCCTCGGGCGTGTAGAACTCCCACATGCCCACTTTCTGATCCTGATAGTAGGTGCCTCGCTCCCGGATGGTTTCACCGTCGGCGTAATACTCCGTCCAGGTGCTGTCCTTCTGGCCGTTGGTGTAATGGCCGCTGGTGAGAAGCTGGTTCTTCTTGCCTATGTACTTCTGGTAGGGTCCCTGTTTCTTGGTTTTGTCAGCAGAAAGCACCGAGTAGGCCTCCTTGAAAACGGGGTTCTGGCTTACCACTACTACCTTTTTCAGCGCTTGCCCAAAACTAGCCTGTGGCGCACTCAGTAGAAGGAAACTCAGGAAGAACCAAACAAAAAATTGATAGAATTTTACCATAAACAAGCACCCCAACGGCCCTCAAGCACACAAAACAAACGAAACACGCTTCCGCCGGAGTTGAAGGCAGACCTACCAACGGATTTGGCTAAATATAAAAAATCAAAGCCATACGCCTCGCAAACCAGGCAGGTTATTTCTTGCTGGCCGCCCATAGCACACAGGCCGAGGCCTGTTTATGTGGCCTAGGCGCTGCTTTCTGAGATGAGTGGTTTGCAAAAGGATACCGTGGCGTAACACGGCCCAGAGGTTACTTCAGTACCTGGGCATCATACACAATCTGGCCGCCTACCAGCGTGAGCAAACTGGTGGTTTTGGGCAGCTCAGGTGGCGGCAGCTTAAAGATATCCTGCGACAAAACCGCCAAGTCGGCAAGCTTGCCTACGGCCAGGGCACCTTTATCCTGCTCCGCAAATTCGGCGTAGGCCGAGCCTGCCGTGTAGGCCTGCACCGCCTGCTGCCCTGTAATGGCTTCGGCAGGGTTGGCGGGGTCGATGATGGCGGCCATAATATTTAGAAACGGATTCAGGGGGCCATCGGAGCCAATGGCTACCGGGATGCCTGCTGCCAGCAAGGAGCGCAGCGGCTGCCTCTGCGAGCCCCAGCGCTGCCTGAACAACTCGGGCTGCAGGAAATGGATGGGGTTTTGGACGACCACCACACCTAGTTGTTTGGCGCGGGGCTGCAGATCGCGCAGCACTCCGTCGCCGTGCTCAATGCGTACCCGCTGCGCCGGCCAGTTTACCTTGGTGCCATAGCTTTCCAATGCCTTCAGTACTGCTTCGGCCGAACGGTCGCCGGCACAGTGGAAGAGCATGGGCTGTTTCCACTCCAAGCCTTCCCGCACCATCTTGGCCACTTCGGCCTCGCTGAAATTTAGCCGTCCTTTCCAGCCCGGACGGTCCAGGTAGTCGGAGCGCAAGGCCGCGCCGCGCTCATAGGGCGTACCGTCTAGCACCCATTTCAGGCCACTTATCCGTACGCGGGGTGCAGGCTGGCGTAACGTTGACAGTTGGCGTAGCTCGGCGGTTTCGCGGCCCTGAGGAGAGGTAGCCGGAAAAGGGCGCGCGTGCACCCGAATCGGCAGGTTGGCTTGCACCAGAAGCCGGGCAAAGCGGGCCACGGGTATCGTAGAAAACACCTGTATGGAAGTAACTCCGAAGCCCATTGCCTGATTGGCCAAGGCCCTAAGCTCCCGTAGCACGGCCGTATCGGGCACCTGCTCACTGAGCAGGCGCTGAGGATGCCACTGCGCATACTCCTGTAGCCGCCCATTGATCTGGCGGAAGCCGGCCACACGCTCAAATATACCGCCCATAGGGTTAGGCTGCTCAGCCGCCAGCTGCAGGCGGGGCATTGCCTGCGTATTCAGAATGTGCGTGTGCCCGTAGTGGGCTTGCAGCAGCACTGGGTGGTTGGGAGCCAAGGCATCCAGCGCCGCCCGGTTCACGAGGGTATCCAGCACCACCTTGGCCCCTACCGAGCCAAAAATCCAGGTGCCAGCGGGGGCCTGTTGCGCTGCGGCTTTGATGGCCTGGGCAGTTTCGGCCCAGGTGGGCTCCATACTTGAGAAGGCCAGCCGTATGCCCGCAGGCAGAGGGTCAAAATGCATGTGCGCGTCATTGAAGCCCGGCGTTACGAGCCGGCCCTGCAGGTCGAGGCGGCGGGTGTTTGGGCCCACCCACCGGCTAACTTCCGCATCCGTACCGACGGCCACAATTCGCTCGCCCCGGATAGCTAGGGCCTGGGCGCTAGGCCTGCCAACATCGGCCGTGAAGATGTTCCCGTTCAGGAGAACCAGATCGGCGGGAGGCTGCTGCCCGTAGGCCACTGCTATCAGCCGTACAGTCAGGAAGACGAGCACCAGGAGCTTTTTCATAGTAAGCTGACGTGGACGTGTTTATAACCATATAGATTGCTGAATATACAAATAATACACAGGCCTGCCCCCTGCTACCAAAGCAAGAAGGCCCCCCGGAATTTCCGAAGGGCCTTACATATGTTGCTCCTCAACTGCGCTACCTATCTGTTGCGCTGGTTGTAATCGGAATCAGAATCCGTGTTAGTGCGGGTATCAACGCCCGTACGGCCATCCAAGCGCTCTACGTCTACTTCGGTTTTGCGCACTGTGTCGCGCACTACTTCTTCGCGCTCGGTTACTTCCTTGCCTAACGATACTTCCTCTACTACTCGGGCCTCTTTGCCTACTACAGCACGCTCTGCGCTTTCTGTAATCTCAATATTGCCTTCCTTGAAAGCGGCAAAATCGGCTTCGGTAGCGGGTCGGTCTACGGGGCGGCGCTCTACATTCACGTGCTCTTCGCGGAGGCGTACACTAGCCTCCACGGGGCGCTCCACAATGCGGCTCCGCAACCGAGCACCGCCTGTCTGCTCTACTCGCTTGCCTACCTGCAGGTTTTCCTCGATTACCTGAGCAGTAGCGCCACCTTGCACATTGCTAGCAGTGCTACCAGCGCTATAGTTGTTGCCCGTCTGGTAGCCGGTCTGGCTAGCACGCTCATTTACATCTACTGCACCGGCTTCGTCCAGAATCTGGGCTGCTTGGTGCGCGTTTTCGGCCGAGTGCGCATGCACCGTTACTACAGAACCACTGTTGCGGGCCACATGAGAATAGCGACGGGCGTCATCAGAGTCGTCGCCACCAAACAGGTTGCTAAAGAAGTTGCTGATACCGTCACCAGCCTGCTCAGCCGTACGGCCGGCTGCGTCGGCAGCGCCTTCTACGGCGGTACCACTGCTGTTGCGGTAATTGCTATCGGAACCCTGCGAGCCGCTGGTGCTACCCGAGGTGTTGGAAGAAACGTCTACATGCTCGGTGCTAAAGCCGGCGGCGGCAAGGCGTTGAGCGGCTTGCTGCGCTTGGGCAGCGGTTTCGAAGATACCTACTACTGTCTGGTTCATAGCTTGATGGATGGGTTGGGGTGAATGGGATGTCATTAATTAGCCGTATTCTCTGCAGGAGAGATTCCGCTGGGGGTAATAAGTGATTCGCGCTGTACTTGCACCGACTCTTGGCGCAGTACCACGGTGTGGCTTTCCTGGGTGGGCACCTCGTGCTTAGTAACATGCAACTCTTCCACTACTAGCATGCGTTTTACCACCACTTCGCGCACCACAGGTATGATCATGGTATCGCCTTCATAGCGCACACCTGGTAGCGTGGCACCATCGGCTACAAAGGCATTGATGGGCACGCGTTCTACTTTCACTTCATCATGAAGCAGAGTGAAGTTCAGCGTTTCTTCGTGCTCCTCTACCTTTTTGGTCAGGTGTACTCGGCCGGTTTCTACTACCTCACGCCGGATGATTGCCTGCTCTTCAATGACAGGCAAGATCACCGTCTCGGCGGCGTGAGCAGACAGTCGGTCGTCAGACCCAATAGGAGAAGTTGGTGTAGTGCTCATGGGGTTGATTCTACGCCGAATCTTAGGCCACGTTGTTAGCAGCAAGCTGAACTTTTTCTTTCTTCCTAGCTTAGCTTTTATAAATTATTTGCGCTAGCCAAACCTTTATCCTCAAGCCATTTACGAGCTTACTTCACGGATAAAGGGCATTGAAACTGAGCAGTTGATGCTCTTGGCTACTATAACTATTCAACTAAAACTCAATAGCTCATACATGCACCGAAGCACAAGATTTTATTGACATTCTCTTGCAGAGGCCTACTGACCTAGTGGGCTAGGCTCACGGGTGTGGGGAACCAAGCAGTTCGAAAGGCACAGGTCTACCCAAAGGATACGCGCGATACAAGAAGCGACGAAACCCCGCTGAAACTTGCTTTCTTTGGCGCCTACACTTCTGTCTGCCCGCCGTTATACCTACTCGTCGCCAGTTTATCACTTGCTCAGCTGCCGGCCTGACCGTGCTGGCGGCCAGCCCCTTAGCCGATGCTCTGCCTGCACCAGCGGCTACCGACAAACCCCTGGTTATTTCTACCTGGAATGATGGCCTGGCCGCCAACCTGGGGGCCTGGAAAGTGCTCAGCAAGGGCGGGCGGGCCCTGGATGCGGTGGAAGCTGGTGTGATGGTGACGGAAGCTTCGCAGAACTGCTGCGTCGGGCTGGGTGGCAACCCCGACCGGGAAGGCATCGTGACCCTGGACGCCTGCATCATGGACGAGCAGTTTAATTGCGGCAGCGTGGCGGCCCTGGAGCGCATTAAGCACCCCATAGCGGTGGCACGGCGCGTAATGGAGCACACGCCCCATGTTATGCTGGTGGGCGAAGGAGCCCAGCAGTTTGCCGTAGCCCAAGGCTTCCCGCTGGAGCCGCAGAAACTCAGCCCCGATGCGGATAAGGCATACCGCGAATGGCTGAAAACCAGCCAGTACCGCCCGGTTATCAACATAGAGAACTCGGGCAACCAAAAGCCAACGGGTCCGGTAGGTGGCGCCAACAACCACGATACCATTGCTATGCTAGCCCAGGATGCCCACGGCAACCTAAGTGGCAGCTGCACTACCAGCGGCATGGGCTTCAAGATGCGCGGCCGCCTCGGCGACTCGTCACTTATTGGGTCGGGGCTGTTCGTAGACAACGCGGTATGGGCCGCCGCCGCTACCGGCCAGGGCGAAGACGTAATTAGGATGGCCGGAGCCCATACGGTAGTAGAGCTGATGCGGCAGGGTCTCTCGCCGAAAGCCGCCTGCAAAGCCGCTGTAGAGCGTATTGCCAAGATTAAAGGCGCCAAGGCCCATGACATTCAGGTGTGCTTTATTGCCGTCAGCAACCAGGGCCAGCACGGGGCCTACTCGCTCCAAAAAGGCTTCAGCTATGCCGTATGCACCCCCGAAAATCAGCAGCAACTCATTCAGAGTGAGTATTTATTGGGATAAAGCCTTTAGGCGAAATGATAAACGACTTTTGTCACAATTCCGAGACAATTGTCCTTGTCCAATAGATGGAATAACGGCTGATTTGGGTATCCATCCACCATCTATCCTTACCCATTATGAAAAAATTATTTCGCGCCCCTGCGGTGCTGGCACTGGCTACTGCTCTGCTGAGCAGCTGCTCCATTACACAGGAACCCGCTTCTCCTAAAAGCGTGGTGCAAACTGCCAACAACGTTCCTTGCGAAACCTGCCCACCCGTAGACCCACCGAGCGATGGTAATGGTGGTGAGTGCGTGGCACCTACCCAAACTATTAAGGACAGAATCAGGGCCTATGTAGTGAAGAATGTTCCACTGATGCACTGGACACGTGTTACCACCATCACGCCGCCCGATGGCATTACTTATGGTCTGGGCTGCGGAGGCGTGTATATGTTCAGCGTAGATATCATCGATGAATATGGCCGCTCTACCTATGCCAGCGGCACCTACGACTCCGGCACCGGCCAGTATACACTCACGAAATAGCGCCCAAAGAGTGGCCTACGTAGGCCGCGTCTGAACAAAAAAAGCCAGCCCTCTTGCGGGGGCTGGCTTTTTGGTTGGTGGTAGCTGCACTGGCCTAGGAGTGTGAACCGCGCGCCAAGGGTGGGCTATAAATGCCGAGCATACGCCCTCAAGCAATACACCTGCAATTAGGCACTAGCACTACCAAGCAGTGATTAGGCAGGTTTTGCTTCTTTTGCAGGACTCACCTGGCCTTACCGGGTGTGCGCAACTGCCTTCCACCTCCTGCTTTCCTTATGGCCTCCTCTGCTATTACTACCATCGTCTTCGATTTGGGCGGCGTGCTCATCGACTGGAATCCGCGCTATCTGTATAGAAAGCTCATGGCCGATGAGCAGCAGATGGAGACGTTTCTGAGCACCATCACTACGCCAGACTGGAATGAGGAGCAGGACGCCGGCCGCACGCTGGCCGAGGCTACGGCCCAGCTCGTAGGCCAGTATCCGGAGCACCGCGAGCTGATTGAGCACTTCTACGGCCGCTGGCCCGAGATGCTGGGCGGTGCCATACAAGGCACCGTGGATATCCTGACGGAGCTCCGCAACAGTGGCCGCTACCGCCTCTATGCCCTCACCAACTGGTCGGAAGAGACGTTTCCGGTGGCGCTGGAGCAGTTTGAGTTTCTGCACTGGTTTGAGGCCATTGTGGTTTCGGGCACCGAGAAGTCGCGCAAGCCTTTCCCCGGTTTTTACCACACCCTCCTCACCCGCTACCAGCTAGAGCCCGGCCAGGCCGTGTTCATTGATGACAATGAGCGCAACATTTTAGCGGCAAAAGCCATCGGTTTCCAGACCGTGCACTTCCAGTCGCCGGAGCAGCTGCGCGCGGAGCTGGAGGCCCTGCAGGTAGTGGCCTAGAGGTGGCCCAGGCGGCCGCCATCTACGCGCACTTCGGCGCCTTGCACAAATTCGGCATCAGCGGAGGCCAGGTAGGCCACCAGGGCGGCTACGTCTTCGGGGCGGCCTACGTCGGCGGGGTCAATCTTTTCGGCGCCCGATTTCACGTTGGGGTTTTCCCAAAGCATGGGCGTATCGATGGCACCGGGCAGCACCGAGTTCACGCGCAGCCCTTTGGCCTTGCCTTCCAGCGCCGCTGAGCGCGTGAGGGAATTTACGGCAGCCTTCGCGGCGGCGTAAGGTGCTACCAGCGGGCTGGTTTCGATGGCATGAATGCTGGACACGTTTACGATGGTGCCGCCTGGCTTCATGTGCAGAAATGCCTGCTTGGTGAAATAGAAAGCGCCTAGCAGGTCAACATTCAGAATACGCATCCAGTCCTCGCCGGTCAGCTCTTCGAGGGGCTTGAACTGCATCAGGCCCGCGTTGTTCACCACCACATCCAGTCGGCCAAACTTCTGCAGGGCGCCTTGCACTGTGGCCTCTACCTGGGCTTCGACGCCTACATCACAGAGGCTAGGCCACACTTCGGGGGCTCCGGCGGCCGTGAGTAGAGGCACGGCTTTGTCGAGCTTTTCCTGGCTGTAATCTACCAGCACTAGGCGGGCGCCTTCGCTGGCCATGCGTTTGCAAATAGCCAGCCCAATACCGCTGGCGCCGCCCGTTACGAGGACTACTTTATCGTTAAAACGCATGAAAAGGGGAAATACGTGAGGTAGTGAGGTATTAGAGTGAATTGGCGGAGGTAGTGTTGGCCGCCATCGTAGAGCTATCCTGGCTGGCTTGCTGGGCATCGGCTTGCTTTTCCTGCGCGAAGTTTTCGTTGGTGTCTTTGGGCATCACAATGGGTACCTGCAGGCACACACTTTGGGCGGGCAGCACCTGGCGCCAGTCACTGATGAGCTGCTTGTAGGCCTGGCCTACGGGCCGGATATTGCGGTCGAGGTCGTAGAGGCCCAGCGGATTTACGATGCCGTTGTTCTCACGCAGGGCCGTGTCCCAGTCTACCTGATCGGTGAGCGAATACCACGTGAAGCCCACAATCGGCACGCCATCGTTCCGCACGCGCAGCACATTGGCCCACTCCTTCCAGAGCCAGTTCACGGCTTCGTCGCCGCAGGGGCCCTGCCACAGATTGGTTTCGGTGTGCATCACGGGCAGGCGGTAGCGGTCGTGATACTGGCGTGTGATAACGTGGTAGCCGAAGATTTCGCCCGAGGCGCGGGTGGTACCGTCGGCGTGCACGCGGTGCTCGTTGGTGCGGTAGTAGTCGTTGCCCATGATGCACTGATGCTTCAGGCGGTTGTGCAGGAAGAAATGGTACTCCTCTCGCGTCATGCCGTTATCCATCAGGTACTCATACATTTCCGAATCTACCCGGCGCCCATAGTTCAGGTCCAGCGAGAGAAAGCGCTTGGCGTTCAGCAGCTCGGCGGGGCGGATGGCCGCGGGGTTCTCCGCATGAAAATACTCCGACGACTCGCTCTGGATAAACAGCGCATCGGGCCGCACCTCGGCAATAGATTTCATGGCCAGCACATTGGCTTTCACGATGTGCTTAAGTGCCGTTATGAACGCTTTGTCTGATTTCAGCTGCTCGTTCCACCACCCAAAAAGCGCCGAAAATTCGGCGCAGATAAACATCTCGTTTACGGGTGTATAGAGCTGCACCCACGGAAAACGGGTGGCAAACGCCTTGGCGTAATCGGCAAATAGCTCCGGAAACTCGGGGTTCTGGAAGTTCCCCATCCAGTCGGGCACCCCAAAGTGGCACAGGTCCACGATAGGCGCAATATTGCGCCGGTACAAGTCGCGAAACGTATCATCGGCAAACGACCAGTCGTAGCGGCCCGGTCCCAGCCAGGTAGTATGAATGGGTGGCCCGTAGCGCAAGAAGCTGATACCCAGTTCTTCCACCAAATCAAAATCCTTTTGCCAATACCGGTAGTGCCCGCACTTCTCCATCTCATCTACCCGAGTTTTGCCGTTATGGATGGTAGGGTTGCTGTTTTCGATGCCGGTAGCGAACAGGAAGTGAGGGGTCATGGCAGGGTAAGACAAGGCGTAAGGAAAGCGCGACGCACAACTGCCCTTCGGCAGCCGAAGGAGTTGGTGGAGCGCCACTCTCCTGTGGGTTTACTCTGAAAACCGTTCCGGTGTTTCGCCCTGGTTTTCCTGGGTTTCCGGTGGCCTAAGCTGAAGCGTAGCCCCAGGCCAGGTCAGCGGGGGCAGCCGCAGCCACCGCCTGTTTCGGGTGACGAAAACGGCTATCCTGGCCTAACCACACAATTTTGCACGTGCAGCTTTTCAGCTGTTTCTGAGGCCGTTGCTGAAGTGCTGTAATTCGCCGCAGGGAATCCTGAAGCCCTGTTTCAGGCTGTACCGGACGCTTACAATACTCCAGCTTATTGATATACAATTAGTTATATATATCAGGCTACTACCTACTCCAGTAGAACATGCCTTCCGCCTGTACCGTATTGCCATCACTTCGGGTTCTCCGAAGCCTACTCTTTTCTACTCCAACCGAAATCCTTACTTATGAAAACTGCATTCGCTTTCGCTGCTGCTCTTGCTCTTGGTGTAACTTCTGCCTTCGCTCAAACCACGACCGGTACTACGGGTACTACAGGCACTACCGGCTCCATGACTGCCGGCTCGACCACCACCGGCTCGACCACCACCGGTACGATGACCTCGGGCACCACTTCCGGCACCATGACCACGTCGGGCACTACCTCGGGTACCATGACCTCGGGTACGACTTCCGGTACAACGTCGGGCACCATGACTTCCGGCACTACCAGTGGCTCTAGCACTTACGGCACTACTTCGGGCACTACCGGCTCCATGACCTCGGGTACGACTACCTCGGGCACTACCAGCGGCTCTACGTATGGCACCACTTCGGGTTCCATGAGCGGCAGCAAGTCGAAAGCCACCAAAAAGGCTAGCGGCAAAAAAACCAAAACCCGCACTACCTCGACCACCAGCGGCTCGATGTAATTGACAGATTCTCGGATCTTTTTCCTGATAAAACGGCCGTCTCTCAACGAGGCGGCCGTTTTGCTGTGCTGAGTGGCCTAGCAGGCGGAGCAGAACATGTGGCCCGGCTGGCGGGTTATTTCCTTTCTTTCATGGCTGGCCTAGGCCAGTTTTATACCTTGATATACCGATGGAGTACATTGAATTAGGCAACTCAGGCCTGCACGTTTCGCGCATTACGTTTGGCAGCTGGGCAGCCGGCGGCTGGATGTGGGGCGGCACCGAGCAGAACGATGCCGTGGGCGCCATCCACGCTTCCTACGAGCTGGGCGTCACCAGCATTGATACGGCACCGATTTACGGGCAGGGCCTGAGCGAAGAAATTGTGGGCGAAGCCATCAAGAGCCTACCCCGCGACAAGGTGCAGATCCTGACCAAGTTTGGCATGCGCTGGGACGATACCAAAGGCGACTTCGGCTTCAAAAGCAAGAACAACCAGGGCCAGGATATTGACGTGTATAAGTACGCGGCGCCGGCCAGCATCATGCAAGAGTGCGAAGACAGCCTGCGCCGCCTCGGCACCGACTACATCGACCTTTACCAGATTCATTGGCCTGATAAAACCACGCCCATTGAGGAAACGATGGAAGCCGTGCAACGGCTGGTGGAGCAAGGCAAAGTGCGCGCCATTGGCGTCAGCAACTATTCCGTAGAGCAAATGCAGACGGCTGAGAAGGTGGTAAACCTGGCCTCCAACCAGGTCCCCTACAGCATGGTGCGCCGCGATATTGAAAAGGATGTGGTGCCGTATTGCCTGGAGCACCACAAAGCCATTCTGGCCTACAGCCCCATGCAGCTCGGCTTGCTCACGGGCAAAATCAAGCCCGGCCAGCATTTTGATGAAAGCGACCTGCGCTCTGGCCACCCGTTGTTCAAGCCCGAAAGCGTGACCCGCGTGAATGCCTTCCTGGACAAGATCCGGCCAATGGCGGAAACCAAAAACACCACGCTAGGCCAGCTGGTGCTGCGCTGGACGCTGGCGCAGCCCGGCATTTCGGTGGCGCTGGTGGGGGCCCGCAACGCAGAGCAGGCCGTACAGAACGCGCATGCCATTGATGTGCAGCTTTCGCCCCAAGAGGTGGATTTCATCTCGCAGCAGCTGGATCAGTTGCAGCAGCAACCGGCCTAGTGGCCTAAGAGTACCTGTTTAGCTTAAGAAAAAGCGCTGCCTGGTGGGCAGCGCTTTTTTTGTGCAGTTTGCACCACGCAGGCAACGCCTCGGCTGGTTGGCCCATCTGCCTATCACTACTCATTACAGCTTCTATCTGTCTTGCCCTTATGAAACGCTATCTACTTTCCTTGTGCCTGCTGGCCGCCAGCACGGCCGCCTTCGCCCAGGCGCCTTCCCGCGCCGACTCGCTTATTACGCGGGCGCAGCAAATCAGCAAGCAGAAAAACTATCCGGAAGCTATCAAGGCCTATCAGCAGGTGGTGAAGGAGCCTACAGCCAAACCCAAGTACAAGGCATACAGCTACTATAATATAGCCTGCTACTACGGCTTGCAGCAGGATGCGCCCAATGCGCTAGCCAACCTTCAGAAAGCCCTTGACAACGGCTATGTTAATGCCAAGCATATAGCCGAGGACTCCGACCTGGAGCTGCTGCACACCCACAAGCAATGGCCGAAGCTGCTGGCCCGCGCCCGGGAGCTGGAAGAAAAAACCCTCATCCGGCGGCCCGAGGATGCGAAGCTCGTCACGACGGATATTGACCATTTCTGGAAGGCCTATGCCCTGGCCCAGCGCGATACGGCCCACGCCAGCGCCATTTTCCGGCGCGAGTATTTCGACAAGGCCTCCGTAGGCCTGCAGGATTATTATAGCCTGAAAATCAGAAACGATAACAGCTTCACGAAGGAGATTCTGCGGCGTCCCCAGTACTACCGCTCCATTGAGCCTACCACGCGCGCTATTGCCACCGAAAAGCCGAAGATTGTGGCCGCGTTTCGCCGCTTCCAGGAGCTGTATCCGGCGGTGCAGTTTCAGAACATCTACTTCGTGGTGGGGGGCTGGGTATCGGGTGGTACTGTGTCGGATGCGGGCCTGCTCATTGGGGCCGATCAGACGGCCGGCGGGCCTGGCGTAAATACCTCCGAGCTGAGCTTGCTGCAGCGCAACCGCTGCGCACCCGTATCAGAAATGCCCACTCTCATGGTACACGAGCTGGTGCACCGCAACCAGGGCCCGCAGAATGGCACCTTGCTCAGCTATGCCCTTAATGAAGGGATGGCCGATTTCGTAGCCGAGCTAGTAACGGGCAAAGCGGGTGGCGCTAACAGCCGCTTACTGGCCTACGGCAACGCCCACGAGAAAGAGTTGTGGGAGGCCTTCAAGCAGGAAATGCTAGGCACCAACTCCGATAACTGGATTGCCAACGGCCGCCAGGAAACCCCCGAAAAGCCCTGCGACCTGGGCTACTATGTGGGCTACCGCATTGTGCAGGCCTTCTACAACCAGGCTTCCGATAAAAAGCAGGCCCTGGCCGACATCCTATCTATGCGCGACCCCAACACCTTCCTGGTCCAGAGCGGCTACGAGAGTGGCCTAGCCAGCCGCTAGGCCAGTCGGATTGGAATTCCTATGGGTGATGCAACCGTACAGGAGCGGATGGACTCCCTATCCATATGCCCCACCTTCTACTTAACGACGTATGCGCTACTTATTTACTCTAGCTTATTGCATCGCCCTCCTGACATTTGTTTCCAGCTGCAAAGACAAAACAGCTGATTCTCAGTTGCTGAATACCCACTGGAAGCTAGTGGAGATTGAAGGCTCGTCCATTTCCACTTCCAGCTATTCCGATACTTACCGCTCCTATATAGAATTCACTGGCGGTATAAATCGCACCACTGGCCTAGGCCCGTGCAACTCGTTTAGCGGCTCCTTCGCCTTAGGCGCTGAACCCGGCCTGCTCACCATCAGCCCGCAGGGGGCTACCAAAATTTCCTGCCCGGCCTTAAACATTGAAACCCAATATCTGGAAGCATTGCCCCGCACCACTAGCTACCAGATTGTGGGCAAAGAGCTGCGCCTCTTTGATGCTTCTAACACCACGAAGCCCATGCTCATTTTCGAGGATCATACTCTTACTGAGTAGTTTTAGATCTTCCAAAAACCGAACGCGGCCACCTCTGTAGAGGTGGCCGCGTTCGGTTTATCGGCTTAAAAGTGGCCTAACAGTTGCCGTCGATGTCGCAGGAAGCACCGTCGGTGCCGGCCAGCTGCACGGGCTGGGGGCGCGACTCTTCCCACACTTTCTCCAGCACTTCCTGGAACAGCTCCGAGGGTTGGGCACCCGATACGGCGTACTTATCATCGAACACGAAGTAGGGCACGCCGCGCACGCCAATCTGGCGGGCTTCGTACTCGTCGCGGCGCACCTGCTGCTCAAACTCATCGGAGTTCAGCACCTGCTCTACCTCTGTCGCGGGCAGGCCTAGGCCTGTGGCCAACCGGGTAAGTGTAGCGAAGTCGTTGAGGTCTTCGCCTTCTTCGAGGTACGCCTTGAAGAAGCGCTCCTTAGCGGCATCCTGCTTGCCGTGGCGCTCGGCCAGGTGCACGAGTCGGTGGGCGTGCAGCGTATTGGCTGCCACAGCCCGGTCGAAGTCAAACGCCAGCCCCAGCTCGGCGGCCGATTGGGTCATGTTGGCGCTCATCTGGCGGGCCCAGTCCTCGGTGTTGCCGTATTTGGCGGCCAGGCGCTTGTAGAGGCTCACGCCGGGCTCGGGCCGGGCATCAGCATCCAGCTCGAAGCTGCGCCAATGAATTTCCACGTTTTCGGCCTGGGGGAACTGTGCCAGGGCATTTTCCAGGCGCCGCTTACCGATGTAGCAGAACGGGCACACGATATCGGACCAGATTTCTATTTTCATGCTCAGAATGTTTTCGATTTCAGGCGGGTATAACCCACCTAAATGGGTAAATGTTTTGGGGCGCCGCACTATCTTCCGGCAAGTGGCCTAGGCCTGTGTTTCCTACCGTTTCTTATGCCCGGTTCTATTTCTTTTGAAGCGCACCTGGAGGCCGGCGGCCCCAGCTTTATGCCTACGCAAATTGTGGTGGTACCGCCGCTGGTGCTGGAAGCCCTGGGCGGCAAAGGCACGAAACGCATCATCGGCACCCTCAACGGCCACCCCATCCGGTTGGGCCTGCTGCCGCAAACCGGCGGCCGCTACCTGATGATTAACAAAGACTTGTGTCAGGCGGCCGGGGTGCGCGTAGGCCAGTCGGTGGCACTTACCTTGGCTCCCGACCCGGAGCCCGACCGCGTAGACCTGCCCCCGGAACTAGCGGAAGCCCTGGAGGCCTGGCCCGAAGCCGAGGCGCAGTTCGAGAGCCTTTCGGGTAGTATGCGGCGGGCGGTGGCCCAGCACATCAGCACGGCCCGGCAGGCGGAAACCCGCGCCCGCCGGGCCGTGGAAATAACCGAGAAACTAGCGCGCGGCGCGCATCCGTTTCGGAAGGAGTAAGTGGCCTAGCGGCTATTTCGTGAGGCTGATATTGACGACTTTACCAGGGCTGCTGACTATGAACTTGCAGTCATCAAAACCGGGCGGGGCCAGGCGGGGGCGCACATTGTTGGAGAAGGCAAACGGCTCCGTCGGGATGCCCATGAAGTTCTTATCCAGCTTGTCGTTGTTGTTGGTATCCTGGGTGATGGCCACGGCCCATTCGCCATTTGGCAGATCAACGGGCAAGGAAATCTGCTTCTGGCCGCCGGGCTTGATGACGCGCATGAACGCGTAGCCGCCGTGGGTCAGGAACTTCTCCCGCACATTGTAGAAGTACAGCTTCACCGTGGAAGAGGTAGAAGCCAGCGCCGACACCACGACCGTGACGGACGAAGTGGCGGCCGGATCACCGGAGGCCAGGGCGGGCGTCGAGGAAACCAGGCCTGCACAAGCGCAGGTGGCCGTAAGAAGTGTCTGCTTAAGTGCTTGCATGGCAGAAGATAGGTAATGGTATACCGAAGCCAACAGCCCGTGCGGAAAAATAATTACGAGCCGAGGCGCCTTTCTCCTTTTACCGCTTGCTCACCAAGCTGGTTTCATAAGTTTTTGGCACAAAGAAACTGCCCTCACCTGGCCGAAAGGCCGAAAGCCCGATCAGGCAATTTAGCCCGCCCTGTAGAGCACAACGGACCGCAAGTCGGCGTAGCCAAGCCTGACGGGCTTTTGCTGCTTATACTCTCGGCAACCAAGAGGCTAGGCTCCTTCCCGCCGCAGCCACTCCACCAACACATTGTGGGTCAGGCCAAACTCGCTGGCGGCCAGGGCGGCCGTGCTATCGGTTTGGCGCAGCATGGGCAGCAACACGTGCAGGGCCTCTACCTCAGGCGCCTCCAGCAACGCCGCCACCTCATACGACTGCCGAATCATGTCTTCCAGCTCAATAGTAAGGGGCAGGCGGGCAGTAGGCGACGGGCGCTTGTTGGTGAGCCGAATCCCTGCTACTTCAGAAGCCAGCCGGTACTCAAACAGCAGTGGGCTCACCAGCAACTGCTCCAGGGCGGGCACTACGGTCGTATCCTCTTCGCGCAGCATGGCCAGCACCACGTGCGGCACGGCCACAAAGTCGTTATCAAGCCGCAGGGCTTCTATGCGGCTCGTGCTGATTACCTGCAGCAAGCCCGAAGAGAAGACTAACGGTGTGGGGCGCTTTTTACGGAAGAAAGAAAACATCAGGCGCAGCCTTGCCAGGAGTTGGTTCTTGTTCCTGAAACCTACTAGAACGCTTGGCGGGTGCTAGGCAGCGCCTTCGTTCTACTGCATCAAGGTAGGAAAACCCAGTGGTACGCCAGTGCTCTGCACGAAGCCCTGCTACCTGGCCTACAACATTTCACGCAGAAAATTGGTGGCGAGCCGCAGCACTTCCTCGGGGTTTTGCCGGTGCGGGGTGTGCCCTAGGCCAAGTAACAACGCCACCTGGGCCGGGCCGGACACCTGCTCCACAATGGCCTGTACCTGCGCCGCGGTACCGTACTCGTCGGCTTCGCCCTGCACCGCTAGCACGGGGCACTGCACGCGTGGCAAGTAGTGCTCTACGTTCCAGGTCCGGAAAGTGGGGTGCAGCCAGGTGTCGGTCCAGGCGCGGAACAGGGGCTCCGTGCGCGGGCCGTGGTAGCGGGCCAGGCGCTGGGGCAAGTCGGTGGTAGCAAACTGGTGTTGCGCTTCCCGGATGCCCGCCAGCGTCACGTCTTCTACAAACACGTGCGCGCCTACCGTTACCACAGCAGCTACCAGCGCGGGCTCGTTGGCGGCCGTAAGCAAGGCCAGGGTGCCGCCATCAGAATGCCCAAACAGTACGCAGTGGCCTACGCCCGCGGCGCGCAGCACCGCCGGAACGGTCAGGGCTTCTTCCTCGAGGTAGCGCACGGTGCGGGGCGCGGGGCCAAACGCGGCCGATTCGCCGTAGCCACGCCGGTCGTACACTAGGGCATGACACCCCAGGGCCTCCGCCAGCCGGGCCGGGAAATTGCGCCAGAGCCGGATGCTGCCCAGAGAATCGTGCAGGAACACGAGCGTAGGCCTATCGTCAGCGGCTGGCGCAGGGTGGCGCAGGCGGCGTATCCGCAGGAAGTGGTCCTGAAAGGGCAGGTCTTCGTCGGATTCAATTAGCAAGGGCACAACAGACATAGGCAACAACAAAACGGCCCCGGCAGGAAAGCCGGGGCCGCGAAGTTCCAGAAAAACAGACGCTCCTATCGCACGTCGGCCACAGTCATGCTGGTTTCGCCCAGGGCGGGCTGCCCCGTTTTCGATATGCCTTCCACTACTGCCCGGAAAGAACCGCCCTGGTCACTGGCGTAGAATATCACGCGGGCCTGCCCGGAGGCGGGCACCGAGAGGCGCGGCAGCCAATACAGGGTAGTTGCACGCGGGTCAGGCTTCGGGTTGTTGGGCTGAGTCGGCTCGTAGCGCGGGGCGTAGAACTCCCGGGCCCGGTAGTAAGTGGGCAAGTTGCGGACGGCAATGCCTACGGAGGGCTCCTTGGAGGAGTCGTAGTTGGGATTGCCGCGCTTGGTGAACACCGCAATGACGCCGTTGGCGCCCCGGCTACCATAAATGGCCCCTTCCGCGCCTTTGAGCACTTCAATGCGTTCTACTGTGTTCGGCAGGATTCCAAGCAGCCCATCGGCGTCAGCCAGTGGCATGCCATCCAGCAGAAACAAAGGGGTTGAGGAGCCCGTGAGCGACGATACTCCTCGAATCAGGACTTGATAGGAATAGCCGCTGGGCGTCACCTGCACGCCCGCCACACGGCCCTGCATAAGCTGAAAAATATTGCTGTAGGAGTCGGCATTCGGAATCTTGCTGGTTTCCAGTACCGTATTCGCCCGCCCATGAATGGAGCGCGGACCTGAAGGGGGCGCCTGCCGCTGGCCCTTAATCGTGACGTTGCGCAACACGATGCCGCTGGTTGTATCGGGGCGGAATTGGCGCTCCAGCACCTGCTGGCGCCGGCTGCGCTGCCCGTAGGCCACTACCTCGGGCGCAGGGTTGGTGGCGGCGGGCAGGAAGGGCGCCGGCAGCAGCTTCACGGGGGCGGGCCACAGCTCATTGAGTTTGAGCAAAACATTGGCTTTTCCCTTTTCAGTACGGGCCTGCAGCAGCACTTTAATAGAATCCTGGCCCGGAAACCCAACGAATAGGAAGTAGCCTTCGGGGTTAGCAGTGCCCACGTTTATGGTGTTGCTCTTCTTCTGGAGCAGCGTGAGCGTACCGTTGGGTACGGGTTTCAGGTTAGGCCGCAGGAGCTGGCCGCCCAGCGTAATAGACTGCTCGGCCGGGAATGCATAGGCTGCCGTAGGCGAAGTTTCCGTCAGCAGCTCCTTCCACACGAAGCGGCTCCAGCCCTGGGTCAGCAGCAAATCATCCAGCGCCTTGCGGGTGGCCGGTGTGGGGTTGCGGAAGTAGTAGCCCGGGTTATCCACGTAGCCGCGCAGCTCCGAGGTCAGGAGCAAGTGCGACTGCACGGTGGCATCGGTAGTGCCGACGGTGGGCAGGCCCGCCAGGTTGGCAATGGCCAAGGATAGCTCCGCGGGGGCTGGCTCGCCAGCTGCGGAGCGCACGTCTACATCCAGCGTAATGGCCTCCCGGGGCTGGTAGCGGGCTTTATCAGGCGTAAGCGTAACGCGTAGGCCCTCCGGATCGGGTACAAATACCAGTCGCTCGGCCCGCGCTACCTGCTGCCCATCAAAGAGCGTGATATGCATGATTCCCGCTGGCAGTTTGGCCTTCGGGATAGAGGCTGCGTAGGTTTCAGCACCTGTTATCTGGCCTTCGCCGGCATACACTGGCGTGCCGCGCACGTGGGCCACCAGCCGCAGCGCTTCGGGGGCAGCAGCCGCACCGGCCATGCCCTGGTGCCGAATATACACCTGGTAGTTCGGGCCGATTTCGCGCACGTTCAGGAGCCAGCCCGAGGCCTGCACAGCGGGCAGCGGGTACGTCTGGGTGGTACCATCGGGCAGCTTGATGCGGGCCTGGTAGCGGCGCCCGGCGGCGGGCGTAAACCCAAAGGAGTTCATACCCAGCGCGGGCGTCGTGAACACGGCTATTTCCTGGTCTTTATCATCCAGAATAAGGCCATTCAGAGCCAGGCCTTGGCCGGCAGCCGTTACGGCTTTCACGCCCACTACGGTTTGCAGGCCGGCCACGTACTCGCCGCCTTCGGGGAAGAACTTCACTTCGGGCTTACTGGCGGCTTCCAGCAGCTTGGCGTTTTTGCGAGCTGCCGCAGCCAGCGTGGCAGCCCGGGCCGGCAGCGGCGCCATTTCGCTGGTAAGCGAAGAGGCCTGCCACACGGGTACCCGGCGCGTAAAGAAGGTTTCTTCGCCGGCGTTGCGCATCCAGCTGGTGTAGGCCCGCAGCGTGTACACGCCCTGCGTAAGCGTATCGGGCAGCACAATGTCGCCTTCGGCGAGGCCGCCGCGCAACGCCAGCGTCCGCCGGAAAACTACCTGGCGGGTGGGCGTCACCATATCCACGTACAGCACCCGGCTCAGCGAGTCGAGCTGATGGGTTTGGTCGTGCACTACATAGGCCTTGAACCAGAGCGTTTCGCCGGAGGCATAGGCCGCCTGGTTGGTATGCAGGTAGCTGATTTCGGGCTGAGCTGTGGTATAAAAGGTTTGCAGCCGGGTAAGGATCTGGCCTAGCGGCACACTATCAGCGGCCTGGAAAGCGGCACTACCCGCCCCAACCAACGCCAGTGCGGCCACAACCGGCCAGCCCCCGCGACGGGTGAAAAATAGCTTCATTTGGAATAAATTAATACTGAATAGTCAGGCTAAAGATGAGAATTAAACTGGGCATTACAGGTGGCCTAGGCCACTAGAAAATCCGCCGCTGGGGCATGCAACCATTTGGCTGGGTAGCCCCTCTATCCTGTACGGCATTCGGGCCGCTATTGCGCTCTTCCTCCTCCTTCCTATCTTTCGTGTATGCTCCGTTCTGTACTCCCGTTTTTGGCCCTTGTGCTCTCACTCAGCTTCAGTAGCTGCACCAAAGACGATGCGCCCGTACCGGCGCCGGTGTACCTGCTGGATCAGCGCTGGCTACTGACGGAGATGAACGGCCGCCTGGCCCCTGCTTCGGCTATTACCAACCTCAAGCTGCCTTCTTCCAGCAGCAACTACGAAGGGCGCGCCTACTGCAACCAGTATTTTGGTCAGTATGAGTTGATTGCCGGCTCGCCGATGTTGCGCTTCACTTCTCAAGGCAGCACCTATGCTACCTGCAATCTGCAGGAGGAGGAACTGCAATATCTGGAGCTGCTGCGCCAGACTACTCGCTACGTCATCAGCAACCACACCCTGCGCCTCTACGGTGCCCAGGATGCCGTGCCGCTGCTGGTGTTTAAAGTAGCGGAGTAGAGGATGCTTATAAAGCTTTGAAAGGGCGCTTTGATGTGCGCTTTGCCTGAGCCAACACAGTTGATATACTGGCCTAGAAGCCTACATTCAATACCAGCCCCTGCAGTTCCCATTGCTTCGTCTGGGAGTTGTAAAACGTCCGGACGCCGGCTTCTAGCGGGGTGCGCAGGCGCAAAGGGTTGAACACGAACGACAGGTCGAAGCCGGTGGAGTAGTCGTTCTGGCTGATGCGGCGGGTGCCGCTGGGTACCGCTGGATCTGCAACCTCGCTGCTACCGTGGGCGCGGTCGTAGAACGCCACGCCTTTGAGGCGCTGCACATACAGCCAGCGGCCCAGTTCCCAATGCACATCGGCCAGGGGCAGGCGGTACTCGGCACTGAGCAGGCTGAGCTTATCGAGGCTCACGTAGTTGAGGCCGCGCGGGTAGAACAAGCCGCCAAACATATACTTGGTCTGCGGCTGGCCCTGCGGTTGCCACTGGTAGCCGCCGCGCAGCCGGATGCTGTGGTGCTGCCCAATGCCCGGCAGATACACGCTGGCCTGGGCGGCCCGCTGCTCGGCCTCTAGGCCACTCCCGAAAGGCGTACCGCGCCATACTACGCTGGCCGTTTGTCCCCAGCGTGGCCCTACATCGCGCTTGCTTTGGCGTAGGGTACGGCTGTAGGCCATGCTGCCCGTCAGTGCGTGCAGGCTGCGCCCGAATCCTACTTCCGTGAAGGGGCGCCTCAGCAAATCGTAGCCGCGTACCTGCTCCATCTGGTAGTAGCCGCTCACCGTGAGGGCCTGTTGCATGCGGGAGTGCGTGAGCAGGAGCGGCAGCCGGGCACCCGCAGTCAGGCGGGTGTATTGCCAGGTATCTTCCACTAGCTGGCCTTCCCGCGTGAGGGCCGTTGTGCGACGTTGCCCGTAGGCCACTCCCGCATCGAGCACCGGCCACAGACCCTGGTAGCTGACATCCGCCGAAACGCTGCCCGTGCGCTCCACACCATCGTAGCTGACGCCTGCTATTGCCTGGGTGGTGCTGAGCACGTCTTCGGAGCGCACGCCCAGCACCAGGCCGCTGCCCGAGGCGCTTTGTACCAAGCCCCAGCTGTAGCCATTGAGAGCATGCGGCAGGCG
This sequence comes from Hymenobacter gelipurpurascens, assembly GCF_900187375.1. Classification (NCBI taxonomy): domain Bacteria; kingdom Pseudomonadati; phylum Bacteroidota; class Cytophagia; order Cytophagales; family Hymenobacteraceae; genus Hymenobacter; species Hymenobacter gelipurpurascens. The sequence continues at coordinate 887,607 of NZ_FYEW01000002.1, forward strand.
CCTGTAACGCGAAACGGGCAGCGCCGCAGTAGCCACCGAATCGGGGCCGGGCAGGACCTGGCCTACGAGAGCCGCGCCGGGGTCTTGCGCAGCCAGAGCAGCGGCGTAGCGGTTGGGGGAGCCGGCCAGGGCCGGTACGGGGCGCCACTGGGCGGGCTCCAGCGGCATCTCAACTACGCGGCTGCCCTGGGCCCGGAACTCGTGAAAAGCCAGCCGCTGGCCATCCGGCGACACGGCCGCGTGGTACGCCCCAATAGGCCTGGACGTAACCTGGCGCACCTCACCGGTGCGGGTGTGCACGGCGTACACGTTATCAATGCCGGAGCGCGGTGAGTTGAACAGCACGTACTCGCCGAAGGGCTGCGGGTGCGAGAGGTTGTCGTTGGAGGCGGGCAGCACGGTGCGGGCCTGGCCGGTTTCGGCATCGAGCAGCACAATGGCTTTGCCGGCCCGTTCCAGGCGCACGGCCGCAATGCTGCGGCCATCGGCGGTCCAGCGGGGCTGGAGGTAGTGGTAGTTTTCGGGGTTGGGGAAGGTACGCAGTACAGCGCCCGTTTGCGCATTTACTACGTGCACGCGCTGCTGATAGGCCGAATCGGTGCTGACGGTCAGGAGCTGCTGGCCATCGGGCGAGAGCACGGCGGCGGCGTAGCGGGTGCGGCGGCCGGGGCGCGTGAGGGTGCCCGTGGCCACGTCCAGAATCCGCAGCTCGGAGTACACGCGTTGCTGCCAGCGCGGGTCGTAGCGGTACTCCACCCAGGCCACTTTGCCGCCCCCCACCGAAAGCATTTCGGGGTTGTTCCAGAGGCCTAGCTGCTGGATCTGCCGCTCCTGGCCGCCTCGGCTCAGCTGCACGAGCTGCGGAATGTGGCCTAGGCCACTCTTCACGGCCAGCACGGTGCTATCGGTGAGGTACTGCGGGTACTGGTATTCGGTAAAAACGCGCTCCGTGGCCTCCTGGCGCAAATCGGTGCCGAGCGTGAGCTCCAGGCGGGCCTGCTCCTGCCGCCACGTGCTGTCCAGCTCCTGCATGGTGCGCTGGTAGAGGTCATCTACCCGTAGGCCGGTCTGGCGGCGGACTTTATCGGAGAAGGAAAACGGATAGACCGGGAAGCGGAAGTAGCGGTTGAGTACGTCGCTCCAGACGGTGGGGCCGGCGGTGCGCTTGAGGCGGGTGGTCAGGAAGTAGCCCAGCACGTAGTGGTTGGGCACGTTGTCGCGGTAGGAGCCGGCCACGGCTTTGCTGTAGGAGAACTTGCGCCCGGCCAGCAGGTTGGCCCGCAAGCCGATATCGAAGTACGGAATGCGGCCTCTACCGCTGCGACTGAGCGCGGTTTCGGTGCCCACGGCGTCGCCTTCAAAAAACCAATCGGGCAGGCCCAGCGTGAGCAGGCCTACGCCGCCGTAGCCGGCCACTCCGTAGGCCAGTTGGCCCAGGCTTTGGCGGGCTTTTTCGTACTGCACCACGTGGCGGTACTCGTGCAGGCTCAGCTCATCCAGCCAGTCGAGGGTGCCCGTCAGGAATGGATCCTGGGGGAAGCTGCCGTAGAACTCGGAGTGGCGGGGCAGAATCGTTACGAAGCCGTTACCGATGGTGTTCTGGCTTTGCAGCACAATGGAAATAGGCCTAGGCTGCCGCTGCAACGACGCACTGACCGGCTGATATACTTGCTCCAGCCGGTTGGCGGTGCGCTGGGCCGTGGCCTCAAAACCCGTGGGGTAGAGCACCCGAAAATGCGGCGTGCGCACCTCGTACCACTTCAGCGAAGCGGGCGTCTGGCTCGAAACCGGCAGGATAGTTTGGGCGGCAGCTGGCAGCACGGGCGCCAGGCCCAGGCCGAGCACGGCAGTCAGCAGATAACAACGCAGAGGATGGGGCACAGAGAGCAGATTACACCGGTGAGTTGGTAAATATAGTGCCCACCAAGGCCGCACCAAACGGGTGTTAAGTCAACATTGCTCCTCACTCAAAAGCCCCTGTGGTCTACACCTGCTTCAGCCACGATGACGCGGTTTCGATATTATCGAAGGTGAGAATAACCGGCCGGGTGGTGTGCTGCAGGGTGAGGTCGGTGGAGAGGCGGCTGTAGATATTGGGCGAGTACACCCACGCAAAATACTCTAGGCCACCCTCGGCCATGGCCGGAAACCAGAAGTACCCGCCCCACTCCGCGGCATCAGCCCACATACTGGTTACCAGCCGGTTATCGTTCAATACTTTATGACAGCGCTCCGACTTCAGGTACTGCAGCATCATCAGGCAGCCTGTCTGCACCGACTCCAAGTTTTGGTCGCCAATCCATTCGGCGTACAGCCATTCATTCACGTAATCGTAGGAGATGGTGATGTAAGGCTCTTGGTGGAGGACGCGTAATGCCATAAAAAAAGTGGGCAGAATTTCGCCCGAGCGACATACGGCCGAGTTTAGAAAAGGTTATATCTGCTGTCAAGCGGAATTATTCCGGCTCAACAGTTCTTAGCACATGCACCGGCGCCGGGTACGTCCAGTTGGGCCCGGCACACCGTATATCTCCCACACGATATTTTCTACCTCATGCAACACCTGAGAACCTACCTGCTAGGCCTGCTGCTTACGCTGGTGGCCTGCACCCAAGACCGCCCCGCCGACGCCCAAACCATGCGCTCCACGGCCGGCAAAGCCCCCACCGACCTGAAAGGTCTGGCCGTGGCCACCTTCGCGGGCGGCTGCTTTTGGTGCACCGAGGAAATTTTTGAAGAGCTGAAAGGCGTAAAAGAAGTGGTATCGGGCTACAGCGGCGGCAAGGAAGCCCAGCCTACCTACGAGCAGGTTGGCAGCGGCCAGACCAGCCACGCCGAGTCTATCCAGATCTATTACGACCCCAAGCAAATCAGCTACGCTACGCTGCTAGACGTGTTTTTTCGGGCCGGCCACGACCCGACTACGCTCAACCGCCAGGGTCCCGATGCCGGTACCCAATACCGCTCCGTGGCCTTCTACCGCACGCCCCAGGAAAAGCAGCAGATTGAAGCCGCTATTAAGCGCGTAAACGCCTCCAAGCAATACGCTGACCCCATCGTGACGCAGGTAGTGACCTACACGCAGTTCTGGCCCGCCGAGGGCTACCACCAGGGCTACTACCGCCTCCACCCCAACGAAGGCTACGTGCGCAGTGTCTCGACGCCTAAAGTCGAGAAGTTCCGCCACAAGTTTCCAGAGCTGCTCAAAAACCCGCTGTAAGCTACTGGCCTAGGCCACTCTGCTGTAGCTAAAAGCCCTTTCTCTTGTTGAGGAAGGGCTTTTTTGCGAGCTTTTATCAGCACAGAGCTTCTCCCCGAGCGGCACAGCTGGCCTAGGCCAGTAGAGGCTGAGGGAGCCTCCGAATAAACCCGCTTACGCGTCAAGAGGTACGCAGCAGACCACGTATCTTTGAGAGCGAGCTGAACCACAACAGATAGTTTCAGTCGCCCCTCTCCAACCCATTGCTTATGGCCGCCGATTCGGTTGACTTCGAACTCCTGTTCGATGTGCTGCCCACCCCTCACTTAGTGCTGCGGCCCGATCTTACGCTGCTGGCCCTCAATGAGGCTATGTGCCGGCTCCTGAGCTGTGAGCGGGCTCAGGTCTTGGGCTACTCCGTTTTTAAGGTCCTGACCGCCGGCCCCGTTACGGGCCCTACAGACCAGGCTGCCCTCCTGGATGCGCTGCAACGGGTGCTGGAAACCAAGACGCTGCAGGTGCTGGAGGCCCAGCAGTTTACGCACACCGTGCCGGAGGGCAGGGCGTTTCCGCGCTACTGGCAGATGACGCTGCGCCCGGTGCTTTCCGCCGAGGGCGGCCTACGCTACATTCTGTGCCGCTGCTTCGATGTCACGGACCAGATCCGGCTGCAGCAGCAGGGGAAATTCAACTACGAAAGCTTCACGCTGCTGGCCCGCGCCACCCACGATATCATCTGGGACCACGACCTGCGTACCAATTACCTGTGGCGCAATGAGCTGTTCAGTACCCTCTTTGGCTACCACATTGCGCCCGAGAACAGTACGGTAGAATTCTGGCGCTCCTGCCTGCACCCCGACGACCTGCCGATTATGGAGCACCAGGTGGCCGAGTTGTTGGCGGGCACTACCAATGTCGGCAACGCCGAATACCGCCTGCGTCGGGCCGATGGCTCCTGGGCCGAAGTAGCCGACCGCTTCTACATTGTACGTAATGAGAAAGGCGAGCCCATTCGGATGCTGGGCGCCATGCAGGACGTAACCCAGGCCCGCCACACCGAGCGCGCCCTCCACCAAAGCCTGGAGCAGTTTCAGCTGCTCGCCGATTTTGTACCCCAGCTCATCTGGACCACAAATGCGCAGGGCGAGATAACCTACATGAACCAACGGTGGCAGGAGTACACCGACGAAAACACGCCCTCTGCCCTCCACCCCGATGAACTCTGGGTTCAACAGATGCACCCCGACGACCGCGCGCGGGCCCAGCAGCGTTGGCGGCATTCGTGGCTGACGGGAGAGGCCTACGAGTGCGAGTACCGCCTGCGCAGCCAAACGGGGCAGTACCGCTGGTTTCTGGCCCAGGCTCTGCCCGTACGAAACGCGGCCGGCGAAACAGAACAGTGGTTTGGCACCTGCACTAATGTCGATGAGCAGAAGCGCACCCAGCTGGTGCTGGCCGATAAAGATCAGCAGCTGCAATACATAGTGGGCGAAGTGCCGGCCCTGCTGGCAACTCTGCTCGGCCCGCACCATGTGGTCGGCTTTATCAACCACCACTTCAATGAGTTCCTGGGCGGCGGAGTGAAGCAGGGCCAGACGGCCAAAACCGCGGCGCCCTGGCTGGATGAGCAAGGCCTGCTGCAGATTCTGGATGACGTGTACACCTCCGGCGAGCCGGCCAGCGTGCAGGAGCAGCGCGTGCAGGTGCCCGCTCACCTAGGCCTCTCCCAGCAGGAGTTTTACTTCGATTTTGTGTGTAGGCCACTGCACAACGAGTTTGGCGGCATGCGGGGCATTCTGGTGTTTGCCGTGGATGTCACCGAGCGGGTGCTGGCCCGCCGCCGCGTAGAGGCCCTCGACCAGGAGCTGCACCAGCAGGATGAGCTATTGCGTCAGATGCTGGAATCGTTGCCCCAAATGACCAGCATTATCCGGCCCGATGGCGGCATCGACTATGCCAGTCCGCAGTGGTTTGAGTATTCTGGCCAAGATGTGGATGGCCTCTCAGATGGCTGGATACACTGCCTCCACCCCGATGAGGTAGCCCCGAGCATGGCCCTGTTTGCGCACGCCCAGATTTCTCAGCAAGGCTATGCCGAGCAAGTCCGGTTGCGCCGCCACGACGGGCAGTACCGCTGGCACCTGAACCGGCTGGTGCCGTCCGTCAATAACCAGGGCAAGCTCCACCGCTGGTATGCGTCCAGCACCGATATTCATGAGCAGCAGATGCTGGCCGAAGAGCTACGCCGCAGCGAAGAACAGTTCCGCTTTCTGGCCGAAACCATTCCGGCCATTGCCTGGACGGCCCAGCCCAATGGGCAAATCGACTACATAAACACGCGCTGGTCTGACAGCACCGGGGTATCGGTGGAGCAGACGCTCCGGGAAGGCTGGGGTCCCTTGCTGCATCAGGATGAGCAGGAAGCAACCATGACCCGCTATCAGCACTGTATGGCAACGGGCGAAAACCTGGAAATGGAGACCCGCCTCCTGGATGTGCGCACCGGCCGCTACCGCTGGCATCTGCACCGGGCCTATCCGCTGCGGGAAGATTCTGGCAGCATCACGCGCTGGTTTGGCACCACTACCGATATCGACGACTACAAGCGTGTGCAGCAGCACCTGGAGGAACGCAACGCCGAACTGACGCGCACCAACCAGGACCTCGACAACTTCGTGTACACGGCCTCCCACGACCTGATGCAGCCCATCAACAATATGGAGGGCATCTTCCAGGAGCTCACGCGCACGGCCTTCTTCCGCGACCCCGATGCGGTGAAGCTCATTGCTATGTTTGAGAAGGCCCTGCATCAGATTTATGGCACCATCCACGACTTGGCCCAGCTGGTGCAGGTGCAGAAGCAGCGCCACGAGCTGCCCCTGGAGCCCGTAGAGCTGCAGACCCTCGCGCAAGAGGTGCTTACCAGCATCGGCGACACCCTCGACTCTACCCGGGCAATCGTCACGCTCGACTTCGCGGCGGTGCCGGTTGTGCCCTTCGTGCGGCCCAATCTGCAGAGCGTGCTCTACAACCTTATCAGCAACGCCTTAAAGTACGCTGCGCCGCATCGGCGCCCCCAGGTTGCGGTGAGCACAGCGCTGGAAAACGGCCGCCCGGTGCTCTTGGTGCAGGATAACGGTCTGGGCATTGACCTGGCCCGCTACGGCAGCGAGATGTTCCAGATGTTTCGCCGCTTCCACGACCATGTACCAGGCTCCGGCATGGGTCTCTACCTCGTCAACCGAATTGTACAGAGCCACGGTGGTCATATATCGGTAGAAAGCCATGTAGGCCAGGGCACTACGTTCCGGGTGTATTTACCGCCCCTCGAGGAAGCCATAGCACCCCACTAGTTTCCTCAGTATTAGCGCGTATCTTACTGACCCTTATTGCCTTCTTCCTTGTATGCTCTGGTCTGATACGATTGAAACTGACGCGGTTCGCCTGCTTATGCGCGAGCTGCACCCGGTGCCCATGCTTGATGCGCTGCCGCACCTGGCGTGGCTTTCTACCCCCGATGGCACCGTAGTACACTGCAATACAAGGTGGTACAGCTACACGGGCGCGCCAGAGGATGTTCTGACTGACGGAGGCTTTATTGAATACCTGCACCCCGACGACCGGGCCGATGCCGCCGACGCCCACCTGCGCCATTTGCACAACGGCAAGGCCCTGGAGCTGCAGCTGCGGTGGCTAGGCCAGGATGGCCGCTACCGCTGGTACCTCGACCGCGTGGTGCCGCTCTACTCCCACTCCAATGAGCTGCTGGGCTGGCTGGGCACCTCTACCGATATCGATGAGCAGAAGCGCACCGAGATGCAGGAGCGCCGCGGCCGGGAGCTATTTGAGCTGATGGCCCGCGCCACCAACGACCTGATCTGGGACTGGGACATCAACTCGGGCCGCATGTGGTACAGTGAGGAGTTCTGGCAGCTGGTAGGCCATCCTCCGCGCCCCAACACCGAAACCGTGGCCTTCTGGCTCAGCCTCATCCACCCCGACGACCTGGAGCGCGTCACGAGCGGCGTGCAGTCGGACCTTACCACCACGGCCAAGCTGCTGGAATCTACTTACCGCCTGCGCCGCGCCGATGGGGTGTACCTCATCATTCAGGACCGCGCCTGCGTCATTCACGACGCCACTGGCCTACCGGTTCGGATGGTAGGCGCCATGCGCGATGTAACCGACGAGGTGTAGCGCTGAGTAAATAGCGTTGCAGTAAGAAGCCCGTTGCCCTTCTCAGCAGAGAAAGGTAACGGGCTTTTTCGATTTGAATAAAAGCCTTTCTGCTAGGCCACTGGTTTGGCGGCCGGTGCGTACTTTGGGAGCCTATACCGCTGCTACCCTTCTCGCATGGCCCTGCTTCCGCTTCGCTCCAAACTGCCCGATGTGGGCACCAGCATCTTTTCGGTGATGACCCAGCTGGCCCAGGAGCACGGCGCCATTAACCTGGCCCAGGGCTTCCCCGATTATGATCCGCCGCAGTCCTTGCTGGATGCTTTTGCCCGCCACGTAAGTACACCGGGCCACCAGCAATACGCCCCCATGCCGGGGCTGCCGCGCCTGCGCGAGGCCATCAGCCAGAAAACGGCCCATGTATACGACGTACCTGCCCCCGATCCGGCCACCGAAATCACGGTAACCAGCGGAGCCACCGAGGCCTTGTATGCGGTGCTGGCGGCGGTAGTGCACCCCGGCGACGAAGTGCTGGTGCTGGAACCGGCCTACGACTTATACGGCCCGGCCATTCGGCTGCAGGGCGGCGTACCCGTGTACGTGCCCCTCACGCTGCCCGATTTCCGCCCCGACTGGAACCGGGTAGCCGAAGCGCTGTCGCCGCGCACGCGCCTGCTCATGCTCAACACGCCCAACAACCCCACCGGCGCCACCCTCACGCCCGAGGATCTGGATACGCTGGCCGGGCTCCTCCGCGACACCGACACGCTGGTGCTCAGTGATGAGGTGTATGAGCACATGGTATTTGATGGGCAACCGCACCACAGCGTGTTGCAGCACGCGGAGCTACGTGAGCGGGCGTTTGTGCTTTCCTCGTTTGGCAAAACCTACCACGCTACCGGCTGGAAGGTGGGCTACTGCGTAGCTCCGGCGGCCCTTACTACGGAGCTGCGTCGCGTACATCAGTTCGTGACGTTCAGCGTGAGTACGCCCGCCCAGCACGCCCTAGCCGATGTGCTGCCCGATACGAGCCTCTATGAAACGCTGCCGGCTTTTTATCAGCAGAAACGCGACCTGTTTCGGGACTTGCTGGCCCTCACGCGCTTCCGTTTGCTGCCGGTGCAGGGGGCGTATTTTCAGGTAGCCGATTTCCGGGAGCTGGCCCCCGATACCGATGACGTGACGTTTGCCCGCCGCCTTACTCAGGAAACGGGCGTGGCCGTAGTGCCCATCTCGGCCTTCTACCACAACGGGCAAGACCACGGCCTGGTGCGCTTCTGCTTTGCCAAACAAGAAGCCACACTGCGGGCGGCCGCGGCGCGCCTCCTGGCTTCCTGAGGTGTTTATACCACCCAGGCAAGCTACCCGGCACCGCAACAAAACCGGCCCAGTTTGGTAGTAGCCTAGGCCACTGCGGCTTACCTAACTGCCGGAAACTTTTCGGATTACGGCAATCCTTGTTTACTTTCCTTTATCCTTATCACCTGCAACTCTTATCGTTTTGTCTGACCTCACCGTATCCTTTGTGCAGGCCTCGTTACAATGGCACGACCCGCAAACCAACCGCCAGGAGCTAGGCCGGCATATTGAGGGAATTTCCATCAGCACTGACCTGATTGTGCTACCGGAAATGTTCACGACGGGCTTCAGCATGGAGGCTGCGGCCCTTGCAGAGCCAGCCCAAGGGCCTACGTTGCAGTGGATGCGCCAGTTAGCCGCCCAACGCGACGCCGTAGTGACGGGCAGCCTGATTGTGGAGGAAAACGGGCAGTATTTCAACCGGCTATACTGGGTGCGCCCCGATGGCACCTTCAGCCACTACAACAAGCGCCACCTCTTCACGATGGCCGGGGAGCATAAGGTGTTCACGCCGGGCACTGAGCGCCTGATTGAGGAGTGGCGGGGCTGGCGCATTTGCCCCTTGGTGTGCTACGATTTGCGCTTCCCGGTGTGGAGCCGCAACCCGCTCGACCAGCCCTACGACCTGCTTCTGTACGTTGCCAACTGGCCCTCTACCCGCCGCACCGCCTGGATTACGCTCCTGCGGGCGCGGGCCATCGAGAACCTGGCCTACACCATGGGCGTGAACTGCGTGGGTATTGATGGCAACAGCCTAGTGTACGCCGGCGACTCGGCCCTGCTGGATATGCGCGGCGAGTATCTGGTGGAAGTAGGCAACCAGGAAACCAGCATCACCCGCACCCTGCGCCGCGCTGACCTAGACGGATTCCGCGACCGGTTCCCGGCACTGCATGACGGCGACCTGTTTACCCTGATAAACTAGCTAGGCTGTCATTTATTCTGGTATTCCTGGAAACTCAGTGCTTCAAAAAAGCCCCTGCTTCTGGCTAGAAGCAGGGGCTTTTTTGAAGCACTGGGCCTGGTAACTGGCCTAGGGGTGCACTAATGCCATATAGTGCCGCTTATTTCACAACCAGCCTCTTCACGGCCTGCTCTCCCTCCGCAGTTTCGCAGCGAACCAGGTAGATACCGGGCGCTAGGCCAGTAAGGGAGAGTGCGTGCGTGCGTGCTATGGTAGTAGGCTGCCGTAGGGTGCGGCCCATAATATCGAGCAGTGTCAGGCGCACGGGACGCGGGGCTTCAATAGAAACTGTAGTAGTGGCGGGGTTCGGAAATAGCTGCAAGGGCAGCGTAGTAGCGGCATTCTGGTTGCTCAGCACGCGGCTCCGAATTCCGAACGACAGCAGGCCACCTGCTTCCAGCCCCAGGTACAGCTCCGGGCTGCCATCCTGGTTTACATCGGCCACGGCGGGCGCAAACCGGACTTTTGGCACCAGCGTGCCGAAGCGCGCCGCCTGAAACTGGCCTGACAGCGGATCAAAAAACAAATCGGTGCGAGCCAGGAAGGCACCTGTCTGGGCCCGGAAGTTGGAAAATAGCTGCACTTCGCCGGAGCCATCGGCCGTCAACAGATCGGGGTAAGTATCGCCATCAAAATCGGCTACTACAGGGTGCAGGTTGCCCGGCCGTAGGCCAGTGCTGGTCCGGATTCGGCCGTAGTCGTTATTAACCAGGGTGAAGGACAGATTGCCCGTGTTGCGGTAGTAGCGCAAAGAAAAACCCGGGTATTCAGAAACTGCCGTGTTGGTACCGAGCAGTAAATCTACCTGCCCGTCGCCGTCTACATCCGTAAAGTAGGGGGCGTCATTCAGGGCAGCTGGCAGGTTGGCCAGCATGGCAGCTGCGGTAGCGTTGAAAGCCACCGCTTGCCCCGCCGGGGCCGTATTCAGCATATATGTAATGGGCAACGCCACATCGGAGGTGGTACCGACGCTGGTAATCAGGCGCTGAAAACCAGCGTACACCAGATCCAGCGCGCCATCCTTGTTCAGGTCTACCAGCATTGGCTTGATGCCCGCCAGATGCCGTCCGGATAGGCCTAGGTAGTCACTGCTGACCAGCTGAAATACCGGCTTGCTGGCTTTGCCTACATTGCGGTAGTAGCTGAGCGTAGCGCGGTAGGTGTTGTTGGGCGTATTGCGGCTCACGCCACCCACCAGCATATCCACGAGGCCGTCGCCGTTCAGGTCGCCGAAAGCCGGAGCCGCAGCCTCGCCTACATCCAGCATGCCCTCCTGCAGAAACGCATCCGTCTGCAGGCTCAGGGCCGGAGCACCCGTGCTGTTGCCATCGCGGTAGAGGCGCACGGTGCGGCGCAGGTCCACGGTATCGATATTGTTGTAGAGGTTGGGCGCTACCAGCACATCGGGGCGGCCATCGAAGGTGACATCGGCGAGGTAAGCAGCCGGGAAGTTAGGCACCCGGGCCGCCGTAGTTCCCACAGGGAAGCTCGTGTTCAGGCCGGCGGCCGTCATCAGGGCCAGCTGCGGGGTGCCATCGTTGCGCAGGCTCACCAGCTCGGCGCAGTTGTCGCGCCCCGTCAGGATATCCAGGTCGCCGTCGCCATCCAGGTCAAATACCGTCAGGTTGTAGCCGCCGGTGTGGGTGGGGCGCAGCTCCGGGCGGCACTGGGTAGTGGCAAAAGAGAATGTACTACAGCCAGAATGACAGATAGCTACCCCACCCCAATTCTGGGTGTCCAGCACAAACTGCAGACCCCCACAGCCCGTTGTGGTCACGTTGCGGTAGTAGTTGATGCTGGGCGAAGTGGAGGCAAAATCGTAGGTTAGGATATCGAGCCGTCCATCGCCATTTACATCCTGAATGGCCGGCAAATTGTAGCCCCCAGCCGTGATATTGGTATTCCCTCCCGTGAGGGGCGCGGGGTCGAAGTAGGTCAGCTGGTTGGTGACGAGCTGGAACGACGGCCGGCCGCTGGCATCGGCCACGTTGCGGTAAATGCGGATATCCCCACCGTTGGCATATGTGAACAAGTCGGGCCGACTGTCGCAGTCGTAGTCGCGTAGCAGCGCCCAACCTTGTAGGCCAGTCGGAAACAGGCTTTCATACTCCGGCGCATACTGCCAAGCGCGGCCCGTACCGCTGGCCACGTTCAGAAATGTCATGGAGCGCGTGGTGGCCCTGTCGAACACGTAGAGGTCCGGCTGCTGGTCGTTGTTGAGGTCGATGTTAGAAAATTGGGGCGAGTTGAGGCCACCAGCCCAGGCATTGCGCAGGGTATCGGTGCCGTGCACTACTTTTGCAATTGCCCGAAACTCGAACCCAAACGGCTGAATGCCTTGTGCCTTGCCTGTCAGGTTGATTCCGGCCAGCAGCAAGGTGGTGATAACTAGAAGAAACGGTTGTCGCATCAGGGATAAGTATTTTCGGCAATATCTCACTTAGAACCTCAAGATACGCATAATCAGATGGCAGATCTAGCGGCGCTCTACGCGCGGTTTAAGGCTTCAACGGCCGTCAGCACCGACTCGCGCCAGCCTCAGGACGGCACCCTCTTTTTTGCCCTGAACGGCCCCAGCTTCCGGGGCCGCGATTTTGCGCCTCAGGCCCTGGCCGCGGGTGCCCGCCATGCGGTAGTAGACGACGAAACCCTGGCCGCCCAGGACCCCGAGCATTACACGTACGCCCCCGATCCGCTGGTGGCGCTGCAGGACCTGGCCCGTTATCATCGCAGCCAGCTCATTATCCCGGTGCTGGCCATTACCGGCTCCAACGGCAAAACCACCACAAAAGAACTGGTTAATGCGGTTCTGAGTAAGCGCTACCGCGTGCAGTATACCCGTGGCAACCTCAACAACCATATTGGCGTGCCCCTCACGCTGCTCAGCATCCGGGCCGGTGAGCACGACCTTGCTATTGTGGAAATGGGCGCCAACCACCAGGGGGAAATTGCGATGCTATGTGGCCTAGCGTGTCCCACGCACGGCCTCATCACCAACATTGGCAAGGCCCATCTGGAGGGCTTTGGAGGCGAGGAAGGCATTGCCCTGGGCAAGAGTGAGCTGTTCCGGTTCCTGGCTGGTTCGGGCGGTACAGCCTTCGTGAACACGCTGGACCCTCGCCTGCCTGGCCTAGCGGCGGCCGTGCCGCATTCCATCACCTACCCAAATGCTACCGATACGTATCCGGCCACGTTGCTGAGCGCAGCTCCGCAGGTAGTTTTCCGTTTGTTTAATGGCGAGACGGTGGAAGCCCAGATTACCGGCGGCTATAACTTCCCCAACCTAGCCGCTGCCGCCGCTGTTGGTGCCTATTTCGAAGTAGCCAACACCGACATAGAAGCCGCCCTGGCCCGCTACTCTCCCACCAACAACCGCTCCCAGTTGGTGCGCACGGCTCACAACGATGTGGTGCTGGATGCCTATAACGCCAACCCCAGCAGCATGAGCGCGGCCCTGCGCAGCTTCGCTACGCGCCCCGGCAATGCGGCTGATAAGGTGGTAGTGCTGGGGGATATGTTTGAACTAGGCGAGGCCAGTGAGGCCGAACACCGCGAGCTAGGCCACCTGTTGCAAAGCTTGCGCTTTGGAAAAGTGCTACTCATTGGCACGCACATGCAGCACGCCACCACTCAGGCCGATTTCCTGCATTTTGCCACCAAGCCCGAAGCCGCGACCTGGCTCCAGACTCATCCGCTACGAGACCAGCAGGTGCTCATTAAGGGCTCCCGCGGCATGGGCCTGGAGAGCTTGCTGGAACTAGTATAATAACACATTAAAAACAGGAAAGGAGCCTTCGGAAACAAACACAGGTTGTTTCCGAAGGCTCCTTTCCTGTTTTCGGTATAGGTCTAGAACGGGCTTTGCATATCCTGCAGCAACGGCTGCACGGCATCTTTCGGCGAAATGACGGGGTCGGTGAGCTGCCAGTTTATAGCCAAAGCCGGATCGTTCCAGAGGATGCCACCTTCTGAGCTAGGCTGGTAATAGTTACTGCACTTATATAGAAACAGAGTGTCGTCTTCCAGCGCGGCAAAACCGTGGGCAAAGCCCTCGGGGATATAGAGCATATTGAAGCGGGTTGCATCCAGCTCTACGCACACATGCTGCCCATAGGTAGGCGACTCGCGCCGAATGTCTACCACCACATCCAGGGCCCGGCCCTGGGCCACGCGTACCAGCTTGGCTTGCGCATAGGGGGGCTTCTGAAAATGCAGGCCGCGCAGCACCCCACGCATGGAACGCGATTGGTTGTCCTGCACCCACTCCACATCTACGCCCGCGTCACGCATGGTTTTCGCGCTGAATGACTCAAAAAAGGCCCCACGGGCATCCCCGAAAACCCGGGGCGTAAATTCTACAACGCCGGCGAGGGCATGATGCTTTATCTCCATAAAGAGGTACTAATGGCTAATCCGGGAGGTTATTAAGCAGTTTTCAGGGCTAGAGCGGGTGTAGGCTGCACGCTGGCCACTACACGAAGGTACTTATCCAATACAATGCGCTCATCAAATTTTTGCTCGGCCAGCTCGCGGCCGGCGCGGCCCATCTTTGCCAAGGCGGCGTCCGAGAGGCCTAGCACCTGCTGCATTTTGGCGGCCAAGTCCTGGGCATTGCGGACTTCACAGAGCAGGCCATTCTGTCCATCTACCACAGTTTCGCGGCAGCCGGGCACGTCTGTCGTCACGATGGGTTTGCCCATGGCGGCAGCTTCGAGCAGAGTTTTGGGCGTGCCTTCGCGATACGAGGGCAGCACTACGCAATCGGCCTGGGCAATGTGCTCGGCTACGTTGTCGGAGGTGCCCAGGTACTCTATGTTGCCGGCCTGCATCCACTGCTCAAACACGGCCCGCTTCACACCAACTCCACCCGACTCATCAATGCCGCCGAGCAGCTGAATGCGCGTGCCGGGCACGGCCTCGCGCACTAAGCGGGCCGCCTCAAAATATTCTTCCACTCCTTTCTCGTACAGCACGCGCGCAATCATCAGGAAAGTGAAAGGCGTGTTGCGCACGAACTCCGTAGCGGGCCGAAACTTGTTGGTGTCGATGCCGGAGCCGGGCAGCAGATCCGTAATGCCCGGTGCTACCAGGCCGTGCTGCAGGAACAGCTGCCGGTCGTCGTCGTTCTGAAAAAAGATGCGCTTGGGGAAGCGGAACGCGAACCGATACAGGCCTAGCGCCACCTTGCTCACGAAGTTCTTCACAATGAACACCGTACCCAGGCCCGATACGTTATTCACGCTCGGGATGCCCGCCAGCTTAGCCGCGATGCTGCCGTAGATGTTCGGCTTGATGGTGTAGTGCAGCACCACATCGGGCTGCTCGCGCTTATAAATGCGGTAGAAACGGCCGGTTAACTGGGCATCTTTTACGGGGTTGGTGCCTTTGTTTTCCATCAGAATGGGTACAAAGCGGCAGCCAAGTTCCGTTTCCAACCGTGCAGAGTAGTCGTCGGGCGGCGCAATGGCCAGCACCTCGTGGCCCGCATCCTGCAACGCCTTTACTAGGCTGCGTCTGAAATTCCAGATATTCCAACTTGTGTTAATAACGATGGCAACGCGCATTCGGGCAATGATGAAGTGAAACAGGCAATGGGCAGACCAACGCCTCCACAAAGGTAGCGTTCCTACGCACGGCGAAATCTGGAGTTCAGTAGTTTCCCTGGTTTTTACCACGCATCTGCTTGCTAACACCACCGGCCTTACCTTTGCAGCCTATGTCTGCTTCTCTGATTTTGCTGCGCCTGCACCTACTGGTGGTGCTGGCATTTCTTGCGTTTTTCGCCTTCAAGGCGGCCTTATTGCTGCTCAACCGCCACGAGCAGTTACGCACCGTGCGGGCCCGCTCCCGCGTCGCCGACTCCGTACTAGGCCTCTTGATTTTATTTTCCGGCGGCCTGCTACTGGCCTACTACCCAGGCACTACGCCAGGCTGGCTCTGGCTGAAACTCGGGCTGGTGCTGGTGCTACTGCCACTGGCTATTGCGGCCATGCGCCGGCAAAACAAGCCCGGCGTGGTCCTGACGCTGCTGGGGTTTTTCTACGTGTATGGCCTGGCCGAAACCGGCAGCCTCTCCTTGCAGCGCCCGGCCGCGCCAGCCTCTTATGCCGTTACGCCTGGCCTAGCAGAATCCACCGCAACGCCTGACCCGGAGGCTCCGGCTCGTTTAGTCGATGATAGCACCTCAGCCAACACTATTGCCGCCGTTGCAGCGGCGGCAGATGCTGCCGAAAACGCCGATGCCCCCGACGCTGCGCTTACGGCAGGTAAGGCTATTTTCACGCAGCGTTGCACTCCCTGCCACGGTGCTGATGGCCGCCTAGGCCTGAATGGCGCCCGCGACCTGACGAAAAGCAACCTGAATGCCGCCGGTCGCGTGTACATGGTTACCAACGGCAGCTTAAGCAAGAAAATGCCGAGCTTCCAGCAACAGCTCACCGAAGCCCAGATTCAGCAGGTTGTTGCGTATTCTCTTACTCTAAGGTAAGACAGCCGTTGTAGGCCACTTCGGGCGGCTCGTAGTAGCTACCAAGTGGCCTAGCGCCTCTCTCACCTCCCACCAAGACCTCACACATGGCCAATAAACCTTCCTCCAAAGGCCGCCAGCCCGGCAAAAGTACCCGCCACCCCGGCGCCACCGACAACGTCAAAGGCCGCGTAGGCCGCATGCTGGCCAAATCAGAAAAGAATGGCACCTACGAAACCGCCACCGAGGCCGAAACCGCCGTGCTAGTGGCCGTGCCCGACAAACGCCAGGCTGACGCCCGCACCCAGGAATACCTCGATGAGCTGGAGTTTCTGGCCGAAACTGCCGGCGCCACCGTCACCAAGCGCTTCGTGCAGCGCCTCGATAAGCCCGATATCCGCACGTTTGTGGGCGAAGGCAAGCTGGAGGAAATCAGGGCCTACGTAGAGCACACGCAGGCCAGCATGGTGATTTTCGACGACGACCTTTCGCCTTCGCAGCTCCGCAACCTGGAGGCCGAGTTGAAGGTAAAAATCGTGGACCGCTCCCTGCTGATCATCGATATTTTCGCCAGCCGGGCTAAATCAGCCACGGCGCGGGCCCAGGTAGAGCTGGCGCAATACCAGTACCTGCTGCCCCGCCTCACGGGCCTCTGGAGCCACTTGGACAAGCAGCGGGGTGGTGGCGTAAGCCAGCGCGGACCGGGTGAAACCGAGATTGAGACTGACCGACGCGTAGTGCGCGACCGGATAGCCTTGCTCAAGGAGAAGCTCAAGGATTTCGACAAGCAGAGCTCTACGCAACGCAAGGCCCGCACGGGCATTATTCGGGTGGCGCTGGTGGGCTACACCAACGTGGGCAAGAGCACCATCATGAACCTGCTGAGCCGCTCCGAGGTGTTTGCCGAAAACAAGCTCTTCGCCACCGTCGACTCCACGGTGCGTAAGGTGGTGTTGGAAACCACGCCATTTTTGCTGTCTGATACCGTTGGGTTTATCCGTAAGCTGCCCACCCGCCTGATCGAGAGCTTCAAAAGCACCCTCGATGAGATTCGGGAAGCCGATTTGCTGGTGCACGTGGTGGACATTTCGCACCCCACGTTTGAAGAGCAGATTGCGGTAGTCAACGAAACCCTCAAGGATATTGAGGCCGCCGACAAGCCCATGCTACTGGTGTTCAACAAGATCGACCTTTATAACCCCGAGCAGGCGCCCAGCGACCATCCTAATTTTGAGGGGATGAACGAGGACGACGATGCACCCGCCGCCCGCCCGACGCTGGAGCAACTCAAAGCCACGTACATGGCCAAAATGCACGATCCGGTTATCTTCATCTCGGCGCAGGAGCGCGAGAACATTGAGGAGTTGCGGGCCCTGTTGGTACGGCACGTTTCCCGGCTGTATGAGCAGCGCTACCCTTCAGTTCGGCCCATCAGCGAGGATGAAACTGAATAAGCACTAGCACGTAGTTGCTGACTGAAACCCGCCCAATTCAATATTGGGCGGGTTTTTTGTTCACGGCATGTGCTCAAATTGCCTTTGCGCTAACTAAATCCTGTTTTTATCACCATTTATATCGATAATAAGCCTATATATTGATGTATTTTCAATAATTTAGTCAATTCGTTCCCTTGCCATAACCAGCACACCTACACCTAACCGCATGTAGAAGCTTTTCTTCCGCCGCATCTACTCTTTTGTGCATCTCTACCAGGAAACGCGAAAAGGGAGTTTTAGCGCATGAAAAGTTTCTAGGCCTGTTTATCTAAACTGGTCACTTGCCTGAAGGCCCGCCGGCTCTCCAATTAAGAGGAGCCGGCGGGCTTTTCTGTTACTTTACCATGACCCAGGTAATGGCTGGCATCAGGCATTCGGTTCAGGCTGCTGCCCCAAAGCGGCACCGTTGAGCTTACCTTACTTCCCCGATTCCGTAAACCTTTTCCGTAGGCCACAGTAAAGAGGCCTGCCCACCCTTTTCACTCTCTCCCGATGAAGACTTTGTACCTGATGCGTCATGCCAAATCGAGCTGGAGCTTTGATGATCTGACCGACCAGGAACGGCCCCTCAATGGCCGGGGCCGCGACGATGCGCCCACCATGGGTCAGGCTCTTGCCAACCGCAACATTCAGCTAAACCTGCTGGTGTCCTCCCCCGCTGTGCGGGCCCTGAGCACGGCTGCGCTGGTAGCCAAAGAGATAGACTACCCGCACGATAAAATCCAGGTGATAGACCGCATCTACGGGGCCGAGGTGATGGACCTGCTGGACGTGGTGCGCCAGTTTCCGGACGAGGCCGACTCGGTGCTGCTGGTAGGCCACAACAATACGCTCACGGAATTCGCCAACCTTCTCTCGCCGAGCTCCTTGCCGGAGCTGCCTACCGCCGCCATTGTGTGCTTGAAATTCAGCTGCGACCAGTGGGCGGCCATCAACCAGAACAACGCCGAGCTGTACTTCTACGACCATCCGCGCCACGAAAATTAATGCAGCCGTAATGCCCGGCGCGTAAACTAGGAGCGCAATTTGTAGGCCACCTCCGCTGTATCACCACCCCTTTGCTCATGGAAGAAACAAAACAGGTCCGCCCGCAGCTCTTAAACCGCGAATTAAGCTGGCTGGCCTTCAACCGCCGGGTATTGCAGGAAGCCCAGACCCCGGAAGTACCGCTGCTGGAACGCCTGAAGTTTCTGGCCATCTTCTCCAGCAACCTCGACGAATACTTCAAGGTGCGCGTGGCCACGCTGCGCCGCTTGGTAAAACTCAAAAAGAAAACCCGCGCCAAACTCGGCGAAGACCCCGTAGCGCAGCTCCACGATTTGCTGGCCGAAGTAGGCCGGCAGCAGCAGGAGTTCGGTGATACGTTTCGCAACGGCATTCTGCCGGAGCTGCGCCGCCAGCACATCCATCTGGTGTCGGAGCACGACCTGACGGAGGAGCAGCACGCTTGGGCAGTGGCCTACTTCCGCGAGAAGGTGCAGGACCTGCTTTCGCCCGTGATTCTGGACGAGAACCTGCACCACCTGTTCCTGCGCGACCAGAGCGTGTATCTCACCTTCTTCCTCTCGCAGCCTACCGAGAAAAAAAAGAAGCACGATGAGGAGCGCGTGCTGGTAATGGAGCTACCCACCAAGCGCCACGGTGGCCGCTTTGTGCAGCTGCCTACCCAAGGTGAAGAAAAATACGTGATGTTCCTAGATGACGTGATTCGCTGCGGCGCCTCGGAGCTGTTCCCGAAGTATAAGCAGGTGCAGGTGCACGCTATCAAGCTCTCCCGCGATGCCGAATTGGACATTCAGGAAGAGGTCTCCGGCAACATGCTGGCCAAGATCAAGAGCAGCTTACAGAAGCGCGAAACCGGCTATCCTGCCCGCCTGCTCTACGACCCTGCCATGCCCAAGGAAGTCCTGAAGGCCATTATGCAGAAGACCGGCATCGGGAAAGAGGAGCTGGTGGAAGGCAGCCGCTACCACAACTTCCGCGACTTCTTCGGTTTCCCGGACCTAGGCCTCCCGCATTTGCAGTATGCGGAGCAGCCGCCGCTGCCCCACCCCACGCTGCCGCGCACCGGCAAAATGCTGCCCGCCATTGCTGAGCGCGACCATCTGCTGCACCTGCCCTACCAATCCTTCGACTATGTAACACGCCTGATTCTGGAGGCCGCCCAGGACCCCTTGGTGAGCGGCATCAGTATCACGCTCTACCGGGTTTCGGGCAAGAGCGAGGTGGCCAAGGCCCTGCTGAAAGCCGCCAAAAACGGCAAGCAAGTAACGGTAGTAGTAGAGCTGAAGGCCCGCTTCGATGAGGAAAGCAACATGTTCTGGGCCGAGAAGCTGCAAAAAGCGGGTGCCAACGTCATTTTTGGCATTCCTGATCTGAAAGTGCACAGCAAGCTGCTGCTCATCACGCGCGCCGAGGAAGATCAGAACAAGCTGTATGCTTACCTGAGCACCGGCAACTTCAACGAGGTTACCAGCAATATTTACGCCGACCACGGCGTATTCACGGCCCACCCCGAGCTGACCCGCGAGATGGCCGAGGTGTTCCGCTACTTCCACGACCGCCAGGACAAAACCGGCCAATTCCATCATCTGCTGGTAGCGCCCTTCGAGCTGCGCGAGCGACTCAATGCCCTCATCGACCACGAAATTAAGCTGGCGAAGAAGGGCAAAGAGGCCTACATCATTCTCAAACTTAATGCCTTGCAGGATGAGCGCATGATCCTGAAGCTCTACGAGGCTAGCCAGGCCGGCGTGCGGGTGGAGCTGCTTATTCGGGGCATATCTTGCCTGATACCGGAGCTGGAAGGCCAGAGCGAGAACATCAGCCAGCGCGGCATGGTAGACCGCTACCTGGAGCACGCCCGCGTGTATGTATTCGGCAACGGCGGTGAGGAAAAGGTGTACGTAGCTTCTTCTGACTGGATGGCCCGCAACCTCGACCGGCGCGTAGAGGTAGCCTTCCCGATTCTGCAGGACGACCTGCGCGCCGAAGTGCGCCACCTACTGGACCTGCAGCGCCAGGACAACGTAAAATCGCGCGACTGCCACAACAACTTCATCGGCCGCGACGACGTGGAAGCCGGCAAGATTCAGGCCCAGGTAGAAACCTATCAGTATCTGAAAAAGCTCAGCACCAAGCGCCGCAAAGCCGCCCTTACCGCCGCCAAGCAGCCTAAGGTATAAGTAGCTAGTGGCCTAGAGAAGTTCAACAGGGAGTACCATAAGAGAACGTCATGTATCTGGTGCAATCGAGACATGACGTTCTGTTGGCAAGCTGGAGCCGTTGCGTTTCTATAGCCTAGGCCACTTTGTTGTGTCCCATCATCAGAAAAGCCCCTTCTTCCTGTGTCAGGCAGAAGGGGCTTTTACTTTTTCAGTGGCCTAGGCCACTATTGGGGTGCCAGTTTAGCGGCCGCCGGTAGTTTTATTCAGGAACTTGCGGGGAGGCACCAGAAATAGCTCGATGCTGGCGTAGGGCGCGCCGCCCAGCGTGTTCTGGATGATTTTGGGCCGGGTGCCGCTGCCAAAGGCAAACAACCCCCGCTTGTTTCCTTCTTCATCGAAGGCATTGAAGGAGTAGTTGTAGCGGTAGCCACCTTCCACCCCGAACCAGAGGAAATCGTAAATCTCGCGTTCCATGCGCAGCCTAAACTTCACTTCCGTTTCGCGCACAATCAGCGTCTGTAGGCCATTAGCTAGCTTTTCGCGCAGCTTGATGTTGTAGTTGAGGCCATCGACGGTGTAGCCCCCAAAGAGCAGCGTTTTGGGCGAGACATTGTAGCGGGCCGTTACGCGGGCCGGGAACAGCGCCTCTACGCCCCAGCGCGGGTTAAACGTGCGGTTGTACAGGATAACCGGGTACAGGCTCTGCCGCCCGAACGTGTAGCCCAGCTGTGCCCCCACACCCCAGGCAAAATTGGGAGTACGCTTCCAGCCATAAATAAACTCGCCCGACATCTTCAGGTAGTCCGGAATGGTCAGCTCCGAGGAAGTGTAGTCGCCGTTCAGCTCGCCCTTGATGCGGGCAATGTACCAGTGCACCTCATCAACAGGCCGAATTACGGCCACCTGCGTGCCGATGGTCTTCAGGCCTTTATCCTCAAGGTTGCGGTAGAAAACGGAGTTTTCGGGGTTCTTGAACTGGAACTCCTCCCGGTCGTAGTTGATGCCCAGCACTACTTTCAGGTGCGGATGATTCCAGACCGGAATGTAGCCTTTGATAAATGCCCGGCGGTTTTTGGTGACGGTAGTGCTGGCTTTCGTGCCTGGCTCCCGGTCATTGATATCGGAGTTGACCTTGAAATCAGACAAGCTCTCCAGGTGCGCTACCAGGCCTTTGCTAGGCCCCATACCCAGCACGCTGGGCACGGCAAACTCCTTGTCGCGGCCTACCCGGTTTGCGGAGGCGGTATCCCCGGGTAAGGGAGCAGCCGGCGGATATACGGGCGGCGTGGTGGGTGTCACCTGGGCCTGTGCCGCCAGCGTACCTACCAGCAGTCCGGCGGTAGCCAGCGGCCGGGTCAGGCGTCCAATCAGCGTCGAGAATAGAGTCATGAG
Source organism: Hymenobacter gelipurpurascens (assembly GCF_900187375.1). Taxonomy (NCBI): domain Bacteria; kingdom Pseudomonadati; phylum Bacteroidota; class Cytophagia; order Cytophagales; family Hymenobacteraceae; genus Hymenobacter; species Hymenobacter gelipurpurascens. The sequence goes on from NZ_FYEW01000002.1 coordinate 909,826, forward strand.
GGAAGGGGGATAAAAGCAAAAAGACGTCAGGCTAGCCTTAACGTCTTTTTGAAAAAAAGGATGAGGAAGGAAGTGGTGAAGTAGGGAGATGGTGAGTTTGACGTTCGACTGGCCTAGAGGCGTGGCAGGCCAGTTCTAGGCCAGTCGAACGTCAAACTCACCATATCACCTAGAACAGGAAGTCAAACCCAACAAACACGAGCTTCTCCTCGCCTACTGAGTACGTGGCGTTGATGACGGCCTGCTTCAATACATCTATCCACACACCGCCACCCACTGCCGTGTGCAGGGACTTGATGCCGGTTTGGGTATCGTATTGCGAGTACACCCGGGCGGCATCGGCCAGGCCCAGAATACCAAACTTGCCGGGCACCAGGTACGCATTGAAGCTGAAGAGCTGGATGCGTACCTCGGCGTTGGCATACACGGAGCTGCGGCCGGCGTAGCGCGTGCGGCGGTAGCCGCGCAGGTTGGTGGTGCCGCCCAGCGTGTTGGCCTGGTAAAAGCGGTAGTCGCCGAGGTTGCGGGCAGCTCCAATGCGGCCGGCCCAGGTGAGCTGGAACGGGAAATTGGGCGAGAGGTAGAAACGGGCCTCCGTAGCCAGGCGGCCATACTGCAGCTTTTCGCCGTTGAGCTGGTAGTTATACTCCGCCGAGTTGTAGAAGCGTAGGCCTATGCGTGGGTTCTTTGGCGAGGAACTGGCATCGAGGCTCAGGTAGGCTTTACCACCGAGGTAGCGGTTCAGGCCAAAATCGGAAGCCCGAATGCCCACGGCAGAAGTGCCCTCGCGGCCGTTGCCACTGGCATCGAGGCCGGCCCCAATTTCGCTACCAATCTGGTCACGCTCAATCCGGAACTGGTCGTACTGAGGGCCAAAGCCAAACTTAAGGAAGCTGAACAGGCTCTTCTCCAGCATAGGCGCCACATATAGGCGCGAGAACCGGATGCGGTACGTGTCGTTTATGTCGCGGGCACGGGCGCCCTCATCATTGGCCAGCACGTTGCGGGTATCGTTACCGATGCCGAAGTAGTTGTAGAGCAGCTGCGGGCCATAGAGCTGGGCCGTTACTCGCAGGTCCAGGTTGCCTAGCACATCCACGAAGTGGCCTAGATAGCGCACATTGTAGGCACTCTGCGAAGGCGAGTAGTTGGCGGCTAGGCTTTGCTCGGTGGCGTAGGGGTCTTTGCGGAAGCCGTAGGTGCGGTACACAGCGCCGCCGCCCACAAACAGGCGGTCATCAATGTTGTAGCCGAAATAAGCCGTGGGGCCGAAATAGTTGAGCGTGTAGTCTTTGCGGTCGGTGCGGGTATGCACGTCGTAGCGGCTCACATCAATGCCGGGCTCCAAGCGCAGGCGTGCGTCTTTGCCCGCCGAGATGACGTTGCTGGTATCCGCATCGTAAATCTGGAGCTTGTGGCTGATGCCCGACACGTTGGAGCGGTCCGTGATGCTGTCCTTATCCGTACCACCGATGATGCGGATCTTGGCACCTTTCTTCACGTCGCCTTTCACGTCGTACACATCCTCACCGGCAAAGCCGTAGAGGCGGATTTCCTTCGTGACCTTATTGTCAAAGGTGCGGTCGAAGAGAATCTTGGTCAGCTCACCTTCCTTATTGATTTTCTGCACGGTTACGTGCGTCTTATCGTCGGGCAGGCGCTCTACTACAAACTTCTCGCGCTTCTTGGAGCCTTTCACCTCCGTCACGCTGCTCACCATGGTATAGTAGTCGGCGGCTACTTCGGGCAGCAGGTCGCGGCGGCTTTTCAGCTTGGCAATAATCTCGGGGCCATGCAGGTCATAGATCTGCTTAGGCCACCTTTCCCGGAAAGATTTCTCAATTACTTCGTCGGTGAGAGCGGCTTTCAGCTCCTCTGCTTCTTTCACCCACTGCTCCTTGGTCACGGAGGCCAGGTACACCCGGTCGTTGCTGAGAGCCGTCAGGTTCAGGCCTTTCCAGTCGGCGTAATCCTTCCCGAAGTTCTGAAAGTTCCGGATGGCCCACTTGCGCGAGGCAATGTAGGGCAGCACCCCATCACCCTTGAAGAAGGCAATGTCGCGGTCTTCGGGTACAGCCGTGAATTTCCGGTCGCCATCCTTGTCCTTTTTCTCGGCCCAGCGCCACTGGTCCTCGTGCCGGTCCCAGTCGCCAATCCACATATCGAAGAGGCGGGAGCGGGCAAAAGCTTTTTCATTGACGCGGTTATCGTTGTCGTCCGTAATGCGCTCAAACACTTTGTCGGTGCCCACCAGGTTTTTGGCGTTGCCCAGGGAGGCCACGTCGCTCTGGTCATCTTTAGCATCTTCCTCAATAGCGCCCGGCGTGTTGGCAAAGCGCGGCAGGTACTGGCCTAGCAGGGGGTCCTGCGGAATGTAGCGCAGCTCGGGGTTGGTGTGCAGAATCTCGGCAGCTTCGGCCAGGGGTGGTATCACCAACGAGCCCAAGGGGTGCTGAGCCGAAATCTGATCCTGCAGAATATCAGCGGCGGCACCTTCGCGCAGGGCCTCGGGCAGTACTGCCGAAGGATCTTTGTTGAGGCTGCGGATGGTGAAGTTGCGGCCTTCCTCGTTGCGCACTTTTAGGGAGGCTGTCTGTTTGCCGCCCCCAATTTTGTAGGGCGTTAGGCCACCTTTCTCGGTGGCCATATCCAGCACCGGAAATGTAATTGGGGTAGCCCACTCCTTGCGGTAATGGTCGCCGAACAGGAAGCGGTGGAATTTGCCAGTTTCGGCGTACTCCGGATGAATGGCCGTGGTAATGGTACTGTCGCGGAAATCAGGACGCTTTATATTCTGCGTTTCCGTGGCCGCGGCTACCTGCGCCGTTTGCAGGGCATACATGGGGGTGCGGAACACGCGGCGGCCGGTTTCGCCCTTGCCTTCCGGAATAAAGTACTCCACCCACACCTGGCCATCCTGGTAGTAGTTCACGCGGGCAAAGCCCTTCTCCTTATCGGAGAACAGCGCGTCGCCACCGTCGCCGGGCTTCACGTGCTGGGTTTTGCAGCCCGAGCCGCTCACGATGTGGTTGAGGTTGCCTTCCTTGAAAAACTGCAGGTTGTGCTCGTGGCCGGCGGCATACACTACGTTGGGGTATTTCTGGAAAATCTCCATCATACCCTTCTTGTAGGCCTGGTACATAGGGTGCGCAATATCCTGGCTTACCCCGCCGTACTTGCGTGCAAAGGGGTAAATACTGCCGATGATGGGCAGCGGCAGAAACGCATACTTATAGACGATGGACAGCGGGAAGAAATGGTCGCCCAGGGTGAAGTAGCCGCCATGAATGCCATCGGAGAACAACGGGTGGTGGGCCACCACCATGATGTTCTTGTCTTTGTTGCGGGCAATAATGTCTTCGAGCTGGGTGAAGAAGTCCGTTTCGTTGGCTACGCCGCAGCCGCTGTTGGAGCCATAGGGCCGCTCGCCGGTAGTCTGCAGAAACCACTGCGAGTTCACGGCAATCATCACCACATCATCCTGGAGGCGCACCTCAAACGGGCCGGGGCAGGCATCGCGCGGAATGAAAAAGTCGCCGGTGTAGGCAAATGCCGCCGAGTCCTTGGTCATGTAGTTTTCCACGAAGCGCTGCTCGCGGTTTACCTGCTCTACGCTCCCATTCAGGCCCTGCTTCCAGTCGTGGTTGCCGGGAATCATGTATTTCTCGCCGGCGTAGTTGCGCAGAATATCCAGCTGATCGGTGATGCGCTTCTCCGAAACCTTGCGGTCGTAGGCATTTTCCTGGGGCATGCCATACTCGTAGATATTATCGCCGAGGTAAATGGTCGTGCTCTTGATGCCGGCGGCCAGAATCTGCTTGCGCAGGTAGTTCAGAGATGGTTCACCGCCTTCCTCGCTGGCAATGGGCTTCCCCACATCCCCGATCAGGAAAATAGAATACCGAATGCTGGTGCTATCCGGGGGCGTTTTCGCCTCCCAGTTTTCGCCTCCATTGCGGTAGTTAGGCCGGGTAGGGTGTGGGGCCTGTTCGGGCTTCTGGGCTACTGCAACAGGAAGGGTAAGGCCACCAGCCAGGAGCGTAAGCAGGCTGCAGGACAGAAAAAGTCTTCTCATACTAAGCGAGAGAGTAAACAAAAAAGGATCGAAGTCCTGTTATTCCAGATGATTAACAAGCTGCACAGAACAGAGTTGCCGCAAGTACGGTAAACTTACCGGCCCTCTCTACCGCGCGCAAATGCAGAACAGGGGGTGCCTGCCCTACGCAAATTGACTAGGTTCGGTTCAGCTTGTGGGGGGCAAAACCTGAACCGCGCAGCTACGTTCTAAGCCGGCGGGGTCTGCTGGCCGGCGCTTTTTTCTTACTTTCCGCTACATGGAAACCACTCCGACGCTCAAACCCGCTAAGGCCGAAATTGTAAAAAAGGCTAAAGCATTCATTACGCAACTGTTCGCTGAGCAGCTGCCCGCCACCCTTGTCTATCACTCGCCCAAGCACACGGCCATAGTTGTGAAAGAAGCCAAGGCGCTAGGCGAAGCGGCCGGCCTGAACGAAGCCGACCTCGAAATTCTGACGCTGGCAGCCTGGTTTCATGACGCAGGCTACATCAGCACTTACGACGGCCACGAATACCGCAGTATGGAGCTGGCGGAGCAGTGGCTCACGGAGCAGGGCTATCCTCAGGAGCGCATTGCGGTGATAAAAGACATCATCCGGTCTACGCACCGCGACGAGCAGCGCGAAACAGAACTGCAGAAGCTCCTCGTGGACGCCGACATGAGCAATCTGGGTCGTGACGACTTTTTCTCCAATGCCGAGCTCTTGCGCACGGAATGGGAAACGACGCTGGGCAAAACCTACTCAAACACGGAGTGGGCCGAAACGCAGCTTAATTTCTTATTAGGCTCCAAATACTACACGGATGAGGCCAAGGAGCGCTACAAAGAGCAGTTTAAGGCCAATATAAAGGAGCAGCGCAAAAAGCTGAAGAAAACCGACAAGAAGAGCAAGCAAAAGCTGGAAGACGCCGAAGCTACCTTCGCGGAGCCTAAGCGGGGCATCGAAACGATGTTCCGGACGATGTACAGCAACCACATGAAGCTCTCGGACATGGCCGACAAAAAGGCCAACATGATGATCAGCCTGAATGCGGTGCTTATGTCTCTGATCATCACGTATTTCGGCGCCAAGCTAGGCAGTAAGTCGGCGGCTCTGAGCAACGTAGGCCTGTTACGAAACCCGGTTATCACTATCCCGATGAGTATTCTGCTCATTACGGCCCTTGGCTCGGTAGTGACGGCCATTTTGTGCGCTCAGCCCGATGTCACGAGCTTTAAGTGGCTCAAGCGTAGCCCCCAGATAGCTACCAACCGCCGTGTGAACCTGCTGTTCTTCGGTAATTTCAGCAAGCTCAGCCTCGATGATTTCCAAAGCGGCATGACTGAGATTATGCGCCAGAAAGATGCCCTCTACACCAACATGGTCACGGATATCTACTACCTCGGCGACGTACTTACGCGCAAATACCGGCTGCTGCGCCTGAGCTATACCATCTTCATGGTGGGCCTCATTCTCACGGCGCTATCGTTTGGCATTGTTCTGCTGTACAAGTCTTAAGTGGTGAAATAGGCCGTTCGGGAAGTGGCCTAGAGGCGCTATCATTGGGAGCGGAGCGAAGCACCCGCAGGACAGCGCAGCTACTCTTTCCTTGTCGTAAGCAGTACGTCTGATGAAACTAAAAAGCCCTTACTCCTCTGTGGAAGTAAGGGCTTTTCTGTAGGCCAGTAGTTGGTTCGACTGGTAGGAAGGATTAGCTGCGCTGTCCTGCGGGTGCTTCGTCCTTCGTCCTCGCAATGAAAAACTAGCCTAGGGCACTTCAATAACTCACCACCTCACCTTCTCTCGCAGAGAGCCGCCAGGCGGCGCAGGGAGTGGCCTAGGAAGCGGTGCACGCGGTTGAGCTGGCCGAAGCGGATGAGGCGGTGGCGGCTGGCAATGTGGCCATAGCGGAATTCTATGGTCAGGAGGCAGGTGCTGTCGTTTATGGTATCAATGAAATAGAACAGCAAGGCGTTGGGGAAAAGGCGGAAGTGCGAAATCTTCTCCACATACTCCAGCCGGTCGTCGGCATCCTGAAACCGCTGCACCGCCTGGAAGTCAATCTGCCCCCGAAACACATCCACCTTGTAGCTGGTACCCAAGCGGCCGGCCTTCGTGACATCGTACTGCACGGCCGTGGCGCCTTCCATCCAGCGGGGGCGCAGCCGAAAGTTGCTGAGTACGCGCAGCACGTAGGAAGCCGGCCGATGAATAGCCTGGCGCACCTTCAGCACCCGGCCCCGGCCCGGCACAGCGTCGGTTTCGGGCTGGTTAAGCAACAAGCGCAACGGCGAGAGATGGGCGTAGCGGTAAGCCACTTCGCCCAGGTACTCGTAGTGCGTGGAGCCATGGAGCAGGCGCGTCCAGGAGAAGCTACGGGCCAGATCGGCGGGCGTCTGAGTTCTCAAGTAGCCCTCCGAGAGCAGGATGTACTCCGAGCCCGTCACGTTGTTTTTGAGCAAGCGGTGCACTACAATCACGTCGCGCCCCATCAGTTTGGTGTACTCCCGGATCTGGACTATGCTCACCCGGCCGTAATGCACAATGATTTTGAGCGTGAGCACATACTCGGCCAGCGCCGCGCTGAGTTCCGAGCTGGTATCGCGCTCCACCAGGCGCAAGTAGTTCTGAAAATCGAGGTAGATGCGGCGGCACTGCTGCACCAACTCCTGGGCCGATGGCGGCGACCCCAACCGGTAGAACAGCACCGCATCGCCCTGAATCTCGTTTACCTGCAGCCCCAGAATGTTGGCTTCGATGAGGATTTCCAGCAAATCGGCCACCAGAAAAGGAGCCTGTGGGCTGCCCGATTCTTCAATAAACTGCGTGAAACCGCTGATATCGGGAATGAACAGGAGCGCGGGCACCATGCCATCTGCTTCCGCCTCCGGGGTCCGGACGCGGCCGGTACCAATGGCCCGACGCGCGGCGAGCACATCATCCAACAAGCCCATGCACTAGATATAAGAGAGAGGTTAAGGGAAAGGAAGATATAGCCGCAGGCAAGGTACGGCTGGTGGCCTACATGTTTGGGCAACCCGGCCTTTCGCCGTAGCTTTGTTTAGCCTTCCGGGCCTGGCTGCGTAGTTCAACGGATAGAATAGGCGTTTCCTAAACGCTTGATATGGGTTCGATTCCCGTCGCGGCTACTGAGGTGAATAGGTGAAGTGGTGAGTTTGCTGTTCTATAGGCGACGATTGCGCAAATGGCGTGGTCTAGGCCAGTCGAACAGCAAACTCACCACTTCACCTTTTCACTGTATAAGCCCTTGGCTGACGGCATAGCGGATGAGGGCCGCCGTGTTGCGGGCCTTGGTTTTCTCAATGATATTCTGGCGGTGCGTTTCCACGGTGCGCTTGCTGGTGAAGAGCTTATCGGCTATTTCGGCATTGGTGAGGCCCTGGGCCAGCAGCTGCAGAATCTCCATTTCCCTGCCCGAAAGTTCTCCCAGCTTCCGCTCGGCCACGGGAGTACAAGCAGAGCGCGCTACCAGCCGTTGCATAATCATCAGGCTCAGCTCGGTGCACAGAAACTTCTGGCCCGCTGCCACCGCCCGGATTCCGTAGACGATTTCAATTCCTTCGGCGTTTTTCAGCACATAACCGGCGGCCCCGGCCTGTAGCATGCGGTGCACGTAGTGTTCATTATCGAGCATAGACAGCACCAGCACGCGCACCTGCGGAAACTGCTCCTGCAGCAGGGGCATGGCCGCAAAACCGTCCAGAATGGGCATATTGATGTCCATCAGCACCACATCGGCAGGGGTGGCAGCCAGTAGCTCCAGTAGTTCTTGTCCGTTGTTAGCGCCTCCCACCACTTCCATATCGGCTTCCTGCGAAAGCAAAGCGCGCATTCCGTCGCGCAGGATGGTGTGGTCATCGGCCAACAGTACCCGAATCATATTAGTAGAAATGCTAAAATCAGTTTTTGCTGTCGTTGCCCAGCAAGATAGCAGGGCATTCAGATAGGTACTACGAAACTACCGGCAGTTAGGTAAACCGGTGGCTGCTTCGGGCCGCTCCCTGTCGGCGGCGGGGCACATTGCCAGCCTGTTGCGCCGAAGAAACAGGCTGGCCGGTTTGGTAGTGGGTTTGGCGAGTTTGCTGACTTCTAGGCCACCCTAAATCATATAACAACCTGGCAGCTAAAATCCGTATACAGGCCTAGACAAAAGCGCATTCTCCCTGACTTACAGGCTGATGCACTTTTTTCAGCTTTGACAATCCGCCCTTTTAGCTCCCCACCCATGGAAGTCTATCGTGAAATCCTGCCCCAAAGCTATCTGCTGATCTTAACGGACTCTGAGCCGAAAGACCTGACGCCCCTGTCCTACGCCCTGCGGCTGGCCAGCCGTAGCGGCAAATCCAACATCTGGATTGATTGCAGCCACGTAACGAAGATGCCTTTCTCGGTGCTGCGGGTGCTGGTCCGCTACTACCGCCGTCTGCTGGCGCGCAATGTATCCTTGGTGTTATGCCACGTAGGCGATGCCGCGCATCAGCAAATGGCCAAGCTGGCTACCGCAGACCGTCCGCCAGTAATGCCCTCTTTGCTGGATGCGGAGCAGTACTGCAAGTCGCCACACCGGATTCTGCACCGCACGGCCGCCTAGGCCAGTAGGCTGCTACAGCAGCCCAGCCAACCCGCTAATGGTGAGAGCCACCACGGCCGTATTGAACCCAAACGACAGTAGCCCGTGCACCAGCACCACCCGCCGGATAAGGCGGTCCGATACGCCCACATCAGCCGTCTGGGCGGTCATGCCGATAGTAAAGGAGAAGTAGGCAAAGTCGAGGTAGTCGGGCTCCGGGTCGTTGCCCGGAAACTCTAGGCCACCTTCCCGGCGGCTGGCATCGGTATCATAGAATAAGTGGGCGTAGCGTAGCGTAAATAGCGTGTGCACCAGCAGCCAGGCCGTGAGCACGCCCAACACGCCTGTAACTACATGCGGCAACAGCAGGGCATCGTGGGCCTTTCGCATGGAAGAAAGTAGCAGAACCACCGCTACCAAACTCACGCCGGAAAGCAACAGCACGAAGCCAAACGAAAGCACGCGGCCGGGGTCTTCGCGGGTGGCAATGCGACGGATGTGGCCTACGTTAGCGGTCAGGATAATGGCCCAGGTGATGAGCAGCGTGCTGACGGCAAACCCGTCCCAGGCCGTGAGCAACCGCATGAGCGTAGGCCAGGCATCGGGCGTCAGGAGGTACAGGCCCAGCGCCGGCAACACCCCGATAGACAGGCGCTTCCAGGTTGATAACAAGGCTAGGCGGTGAAGCCCCGCAGCATGCGGGACAGGAGCAGAAGTGGCCATAGCATCGACGGAATGAAATATTCTGCGTAAGCTACGGCGTCTCAACTGTTGCGCACATGAATTCTGCTCCGCTTTCCGGCCTCTACGCTCCTTCGCTTAGCCTCCTCACCGATCTTTACCAGGTTACCATGGCCTACGGCTACTGGCAGCAGGGCATGCAGGACCGCGAGGCCGTGTTTCACCTCTACTTCCGCCGCCCACCCTTTGATGGCGGCTACGCCGTGTGCGCCGGACTGGCCTACGCCGCCGACTGGCTCGAAAATCTGCGTTTTTCTGAAGACGACCTCACGTATCTCGGTAGCCTAAAAAGTACGAAAGGCGCCGCCATGTTCCCGCAGGAGTTCCTCGACTACCTGCGCGACCTGAAGTTCACTTGCGACATGGATGCCATTGCCGAAGGCACTGTGGTTTTTGCCAATGAGCCCCTGATTCGGGTGCAAGGCCCGCTGCTACAGGCGCAGCTCGTGGAAACGGCCTTGCTCACGCTCGTCAACTTCCAGACGTTGGTAGCCACCAAAGCCGCCCGCATCCGGGAGGCCGCCGGCTCCGACACGGTGCTGGAGTTTGGTTTGCGCCGCGCGCAGGGCTTTGATGGAGGCCTATCGGCTAGTCGTGCTGCCTATTTGGGTGGGGTTGATGCTACTTCAAACGTGCTGGCGGGGCAGCGCTTTAACATTCCGGTGAAAGGCACCCACGCCCACAGCTGGGTCATGGCGTTTGACGATGAGCCCGAAGCCTTTGCCGCTTATGCCAAGGCCTTCCCCGATGACTCCGTATTTCTGGTGGATACCTACGACACGCTGGAAGGGGTGCGCCACGCCATTAAAGTAGCCCGCGAAATGCGCGCCAACGGCCACGAGCTGAGCGGCATCCGCCTCGATTCCGGCGACCTGGCCTACCTCAGCCGCGAGGCCCGTGCCCTGCTCAATGAGGCCGGCTTCCCCAACGTCCGCATTGTGGCCAGCAACGACCTCGAGGAAAACCTCATCACCAGCCTTAAGTCGCAAGGTGCCAAAATCGATACCTGGGGCATCGGCACGCAACTCGTAACCGCCTACGACCAGCCGGCCTTAGGCGGAGTGTATAAAATGGCCGCCCTGCGCAAACCCGACGATTCCGGCTGGGACTTCACTATTAAGCTCTCGGAGCAGCTGGCCAAAACCAGCATCCCCGGCATCCTGCAGGTGCGCCGCTACGAAACCGATAAAGGCCAGCCCCGCGCCGATATGCTCTACAACACCGCCGAGCCACTTCCAGAAAATTTAATCCTAGTAGATCCGCTGGATGCCACCCGCCGCCGCCCCGTGCGCCCTGATGCTGCGTACCGGGAGCTGCTAGAACCCATCTTCCGCCGCGGAAAGCTCGTGCATGCGTTGCCTACCCTAGAAGAAAGCCGCAAGCGCGCCCACCGCGAAGTCCTCAGCCTCGACCCCAGTATCCGCCGCTTCCTCAACCCACACACGTATCCCGTAGGCCTAGAGGAAACACTCAACACCTTCCGCACCAACCTGATTCTGGAGAAAAGGCCGCTACGGCTGGCGTAGGAAAGCAAAGGAGGACCTAATGTTAGGTCCTCCTTTGCTTTGAATTAAGATGCTACCCAAACTTCTTCCAAAGCTTGGGTAGCATCTTTGGCAACTGACTTTCAGTCCAGTCTTCGCCTTTCGTGACCGAGCCCGAATCGTAATCTAGGCCACGGGCAGCAGCCACTTCTCTGGGAAAGCTATCGTCTTCCTCTTTCTTGCCCGTTTGCTTTTTGAAGGCACATGTGGCGACGTACAATAACTCTTCAAAGTCTTGGTACGGAGCCTCTAGCACAGCAGCAAGCGTATCGGGCTTATCAATTGCAGCTCTGAATACTTCATCCCCTTGCCCAACCAGCCAGCAGCGGAAGTACAGATACGTGTCGTCGGAGACGTAGCCATCTATAATTTTTTGAGCAGCCATGATGCCGAAGTCATCAGCTTCTATCAACAACTCACATAGAATACACTCGAAATCGATAATCTCCTCCGGCCCAAATATTTGTAGGCTGCTGATCAGTTTCTTCTCTTGAAGAGCTTGGTCGCCATTCGAAGCTTTTTTGGCGGAATCTATTAGCTGCCAGAACTCTTTTTTATCCATTTTCAATGTACTGCTAGTGTGGGGCTAAATACGGCATAACTCTGCACACTGCCAGCCAAAGGCTATACCTCCTATACCTGTAGCTGTAGTTACTTTTGCCCTGTGTTCGTTGTACTAGCTACTCAACCGCCGCAGACCGCTTTTATAGGCCACTGCGGCTCCAACTCTTACTGATCATGTCAACCCTAAAATTCAAAACCAGCATCAACTGCGCCAACTGCGTGCGTGCCGTTACGCCCTTCCTCGATGCCGAAGCCAGCGTGGAGAAGTGGAACGTGGATACCACTAGCGCCGAGAAGATTCTCACTGTAGAAGGCGAGAACCCCATTCCCGAACTGATTATGAAATCCGTGGCACAAGCCGGATTTGATATTGAGCCGGTGGCCGCGTAAGGAGCAGAGAACTGCTTAAACTTAAAAAAGCCCGTCATGCTGAGCTTGCCGAAGCATCTCTACCGAACGATATGGCGTGGTAGAGATGCTTCGGCAAGCTCAGCATGACGGGCTTTTTTGCTCTCAGCAATAGGCCTAGCCTTCGTAGGCCAGTTCACCAGCACCTACGCGCAACATCACACCGGGCTCCTGGGTAATGCGGCCAGCTACCTGGGCCTGGTAGCCGTGGTTGCGCAGGGTTTCGGCTACGGCTTCGGCTTGCGCTTCATCCGTTACGAGAAGCATGCCGTTGCCCATGTTCCAGTATAGATAAGCCTCCGTCGGCGTGATGCCGGCCAGTTCGGCCAATTGCTGCATGGCGGGCAGCGGCTCGAAGAGGTTGGTCAGCTCAGCGCCTACCCCGTTTTTGAGGACGCGCTTGAAGTTGTCGGCAATGCCGCCGCCAGTGATGTGCGCGGCCGCGTGCAACGGTAGGCCCGCATCCAGCACCGCTGCCACACCGGGCGAGAAGATGAGCGAAGGCGCTAGCATTACGTCACCCCAGGTCTGGCCCATTTCGGCGGCATCGGAGCCGGTGTAGGGGGCCGTGTGCCAGGCCTCGCCGAACGCTTTGGTGAGGGCACGACGGGCCAGAGAATACCCGTTGGAGCGGAAGGAAGGCGAACGAAGCGCCACCACAGCCTGCCCGGCCCGTACGTTGGCGCCGCTCAGAGGGCGCTCCAGGCTGGGGTGCAGCACACCCACGGCCGTAGAGCACCAGTTGAAGTTCATTTTGGCGCCGGGGTAGCCGCCGATGCGGTTGCCTAGCTCGGCAATTTCGCCGCCCGTCACGGCAATCTGGCTGAACTGCGCTGCGTCGTGCAGGCCGCGCATCAGCTCATCAACCACCTCATAGTTGAGCGTGTTCACATCGATGATGTTCGACAGATTGGTAGGGATGAAGCCCGCCACTACTAAGTCGTCGGCCACCATGGCAATCAGGTCGTAGCCCAGAGTGTCGTAGCGGTCTGTGCGTTCTGCAACCTCGATTTTGGTGCCGATACCATCCGAGCCAATGCCCAGCCGCTCCGCGCCAAACCGAATTTCATTGGAGAAGCCGCCCGCTAAGTCCTGTGCTGGCTCGCCGGGTTTGCCGGCGCGGGTCGAGAAGGTTTTCTGCGCCCAGTTGTAGGCATTTTTGGAGGCCGCGTTGCCTTCTTCAATGGAATAGCCAGCAGTTTCTTTGAGGTCGGATGACATGCGTCGTCGGGTTTCTGTATGCATTTAACGTCATGTCGAGCTTGTCGAGACATCTCGCGTGCTGACGTAGGATTACTGTGGCAATATCAGCACGCGAGATGTCTCGACAAGCTCGACATGACGGGCTGTTGCTATTGCAGTCAGTGGTTGGTTAATGTTCTGTTGGCTCGGGAGCTTTGGCACTGACGGAGGTGGCTGGCGTGTGCGCGTCGCTTTTCTTGTCGTGGCGGTGGCTCTGACGCTCCTCCTGAATATGGCGCAAATACTTGGTCACGTCGCCGGTGGGGTACTTGCCGGTGAAGCAGGCGAAGCAGCTGCCGCCGTGGCCTTTGTCCTCTGCAAACAGCTCCTGTAGGTCCTCAATCGACTGATAGATAACCTTGTCGGCCTCAATGTATTTGCAAATTTCCTCCTCGGTGTAGTTGGCCGCAATCAGCTCGGTGCTCATGGCCATATCAATACCATAGATGCAGGGCGCAATGATGGGCGGCGCGCTGCTGATGAAATACACCTCGGCGGCCCCAGCCTCGCGCAGGATGCGCACAATACGCCGTGAGGTGGTACCGCGCACAATGCTGTCATCGACTACGGCAATCTTTTTGCCCTCCACAAACTCCCGGATGGGGTTCAGCTTCTTCTTCACGATGTCTTCGCGGCCCGCCTGGCTGCTCACAATGAAGGAGCGGCCCATGTGGTTATTCTTGACCATGGCGCGGCGGTAAGGCACGCCAATGGCCTCCGCCAGGCCAGAGGCCGAGAAGTAGCCAGACGATGGCACATCAATCACCATATCCGGCTGAATACCCGACTCGATAACCTTGCGCGCCAGCATCTTGCCTAAGCGCACCCGCTCCCGAGCCACCAGGCGGCCGTGGATAGTGGAATCCTCCCGAGCAAAGTAGATGTGCTCGAACACGCAAAACGCCTTGGGCAGGGCGTACGGGTTCTTGTAGTGCACCTTGAAGTCCTTATCAATAAATACCGCTTGCCCGGGGCCTACGTTCTTGATGAACTCGAAGCCTAGGTAATCGAAACAAGTGCTTTCGGAGGCGAAGGCGTAGATGGGACCCTTCTCGGTTTCGCGGCGGCCTAGCACCAAGGGGCGGATACCCAATGGGTCGTTGAAGGCCAGCAGGCCGTGCCCGGCAATGACGGTAATAGTGGCGTAGGCCCCTTTCACCAGCTCCTGGGTCGTTTCAACGGCATCGAAGATGTCGACTACCGAGAGGGCATCGAGGTTCTTCAGGCGCAGCTCCGAGGCGAAGGTGTACATGATCAGCTCCAAGTCGTTGCTGGTTTTGGGCAGCACGTGGTACTTCTCATGCAGGCGTTTAGCAGCCGAGCGGAAGTTGATGACGTTACCGTTGTGCACCATGGCCAGCCCGAAGGGGTAGCTGGTAGTGAACGGCTGGGCCAGCTCGGCATCATTGGAGCCTTGGGTGGTGTAGCGGGCGTGGCCGATGCCAATATTGCCCTTCAGCTTCTTGAGCTCCTTCTTGCGAAACACATCGGAAATCAGACCGTTGCCTTTGCAGAGATGAAAATTATCGTCGAAGGTGGCTATGCCGGCCGCATCCTGGCCACGGTGCTGGAGCGCCGTCAGACCAAATACGATGTCGTGGGCGACGTCATCGGGGCCGTAAAAACCTACTATTCCGCACATGGGAAGTATCGAGAAGTGGTAGTGAGCAGTAAGGCCCGCTACCGGGGTGGTGAGTGTAACCCCAACGAAGCACAAGGCCCCGGTGAGTTGACGAGGATAAGTGGCCTAGCCCGCAGCTACATCTCCTCGCGAAGAAGAACCAGCAGAAACAGGCAGCAGAGGATCGGAGGTGGTTGCTAAAACGGCGGCCGCAGCTACCGTTTCGGGGTGATGTGGCAGCTCGCCTCGAATGAAGCGGGCTAGTGTGTCGGCGTATAGAAAGTGCTCCACGGCCAGGCCGCGACGCTCTACTTCTGCTAGGGTGTCAGCGCCCTGCAAGTCAACGCAATGCTGCGCCAGAACAGGGCCGGTATCCAGGCCCTCATCAACCAAGTGAACCGTTATTTTGGTTTCCGGCAACTGATTTTCAAAGGCCCACTCATAGGCGTGCAGACCCTGGTGCTGATGGGTGTCGGCAGGATGAATGTTGATAATGCGCCCCGCAAACGCCCGAATAAACGTGGGCGACAGGATACGCATGTAGCCGGCCAGCACCACGTAGTCGGGCTGGTAGCGGTTCAGCACCTCCACAACCTCCGCATCGTACTCGGCTCTTTTGCGGCCTTGGCTGTTGAGGCTAGCCGTGGGGCACCCTAGGCCAGCCGCCGTTTCTAGGCCAGGTGCATCGGGCTTGTTGCTGAAGACCACGGCTATTTCGGCTAGCTCATGCAACACGCCAAACTGCACAGCGTGTACCAGGGCCACCATGTTGGAGCCCCGGCCCGACAATAAGATTGCCAGGCGCTGCTTACGGATGCTATGTTTACCAGTTTCCTGCAAGGCTAGGTTCCGGCCGCTGGCCGATATCGGTACGGATGTATATATCCTTGAATTTAACTCTTTCTACCTCCCGATACACATGATTTACAGCATCTTCCAGCTCATCACCATGGCCTACGAGTACCATTACCCGGCCGCCGCTGGTCACCAACTGCCCGTCGTCGTGGCGGCGAGTAGCGCCGTGGAAGGCCAGAATGCTAGGGTGCAACTGATCTAGGCCAGTAATTGGAAAGCCGGTGGGGAAGTTAGCGGCTGGGTAGCCTCCCGAAGCCAGAACCACGCCCACATAATACCCGCGGCGCTGCCGCACCACCGTTTGCTGTAGCCGGCCATCCAGCGTTGCTTCAATGAGCTCCAGTAAGCTGCTTTCCAGGGCGGGCAGCAATACTTCCGCCTCAGGGTCGCCGAGGCGGACGTTGTATTCCAACAGCTTCGGGCCCTGGGGCGTGAGCATGATGCCGAAGTACAGGAAGCCCTTAAAGTCGAACTGCTCGTTTTGTAGGCCACGTAGGGTAGGATCTACGATGCTGGTGCGAATGGCGGCCAAGATATTATCGTCGCAGAACGGCACGGGGCAATAAGCGCCCATGCCACCGGTGTTAGGGCCTTTGTCGCCGGCCAGCAGCTGCTTATGGTCCTGAGAAGGCGCCAGCAGCCGCACGCGGTTGCCATCCGTCACGCCGATGATGCTGATTTCGGGGCCGGTCAGTTTTTCTTCCAGCAGGAAGCTAAACCAGCCGGTGTGCTGCTGTTGCAAATCATCCAGCGCGGCCTGTGCTTCCTCTATGGAGGAGCACACATATACGCCTTTGCCAGCCGCCAAGCCATCAAACTTCACCACTACCTGTCCGTCCAGCTCGGTGGCTTTAGCGCGGGCTTCGTCCAGCTTGTCGCTCCGGTATTTCCACGACATGGCCGTGGCTACCCCGTGCCGGCGCATAAAGTCCTTCGACCACACCTTGGAGCTTTCCAGCATAGCCCCCGCCCTACCCGGACCAAACACCCGGATATCGGAACCAGCGAAATGGTCCACTACGCCCGCCGCTAGCGGAGCTTCCGGCCCGACCACAATCAGCTTTACGCCGTTGGCTTCACAAAAGCCTTGAACGGCCGGAAAGTCGGTAGCGCTGATTTCGGGGTGACTGTTGGGGATGCCGGCGTTGCCGGGCAACACGTGCACGGTGGCGCCGTCGCGGGTTAGCTTCCACGCCATAGCGTGTTCACGGGCCCCGCCGCCGAGGAGTACGATCGTTTTATTCGAAGAACTAGTCATGAGAGAGTAACTCGGCTGCGTCAGTAGGTGTCAGAAATTTGCCGAAGCAGGCAGAATGGTCACGGCCGATGTATTGCCCGTAGTTGGCGCGGCGCTGATAGTGGTTTTTGGTGTAAAATCGGCAGGCTTCCGTATTAGCTACCCGCGTTTCGAGCCACAGCTCGGTGTAGCCAGCCTGTCGGGCTTCGGCTTCCAGTTGCTGTAATACCGCTTCCCCTATTCCCTGCCGGGAATACTTGGCAAACATGCGCTTCACTTCACCAACGCTATCAGCCAGGGGCCGCACTGCGCCGCAGCCTGCGGTTTTGCCATCCTGCCGGGCTAGTAGGAATATGTAGCGAGGGTCATCCTGCCGCCACTCCGTAAACGAAGCCCGCCCGTCGCTGCCGAAGCGCGCACCCAGCTGCTCCGACAGAGCGTCAAGCAAGGGCTGCGCTTCCATCGCCTGGGGCGAGGAAACTTCGAGCTGTATGGTGGCAGTGGTTGGCACAAGTCAGATATGGCTTAGCTGATGTCGTCAATGGAAGATATCAGCCCGTCGGCAAACTGGAAAACAGATTTGCCCTGCAATTGTAGCGTGTCGCCCGGCTTCAAACCGTTTGGAAACTCGATGGCCGCCACGCCGGTGTAGTCAATTAACACTTCCACACGGTTGTCGGCTACTTGCCAATCGGTGATGCGTTGCTCCCGCTGGGAGAAGTACTGCTTGGCTTGCTCGGCCTGCTGACGGAAGCTTTCCTTACCGTTGGTTGTCATATTGACTTCATCACCAGAGGTGTTGCGGAACACCACATCCTCGTGCAGTGGCGCTAGCATACTGGTCACATCAAAGCGGTTGTACGCTTCGATATAATCGGTTACTAGCTTTTTAGCCTGCGAGAATTCCATTTCAGATGGCTTCTTTCATGATGCCGGCACGCACGAGGTTGTCCACAAGGCGGGCTCGTACGTCGCCGGTAGTTTCGTTGCTGATGGGCAGTGGGCTGCCCGTGATACGCTCGAAGATATCGAGGTAGCGGCGGGTGGCTTCGGCGGAAACTTCGGGGGTGAGGGCGCGGGGATACTGGCCGTCCTGCTTGTTGGCAATCAGCCACTGGCGCACGTACTCTTTATCCATCTGCTCTACGGCCTCGGGGTTCTTGACGTAGTCCTCGGCGCTCCAGAACCGCGACGAGTCGGGTGTGTGGATTTCGTCAATCAGAATCAGCTCCCCATCCAGCAAACCAAACTCATACTTAGTATCCACGAGGATGATGCCGCGTTCAGCCATCCACTTCGAAGCGAAGTTGAACAGCTCCAGCGACTTCACCCGCATCTTCTCGTACAGCCCCGCCGACACCCAGCCTTCCGACACCAAGTTCTCCGGCGTAATCTCGCGGTCCGATTCCTCCTTGGTGGTCGGCGTCACGATGGGCTCGGGGAACTGCTGGTGCTTGGTCAGGCCGTCCGGCACCGTTACGCCCGAGAACGTACGCTGGCCCTGCTGATAGCCGCGCCACATAGAGCCCGTGAGGTAGTTTCGCACTACCATCTCTACCCGAATCGGCTCGGCTTCCTTCGCTAGTGTCACGTTTGGGTCGAGCAACGAAATCACGTGGTTCGGGATGATGTGCTTGGTCTTGTCGAACCAGAAAGCGGCCAGCCCGTTCAGCACCGCGCCTTTGTGGGCCACGGGCGTTTCCAGCACCGAGTCAAACGCCGAGAGGCGGTCGGTTACCACGATGAGCCGCTCACCGGAAGGGGCGCGGTACGAGTCACGAACTTTGCCGCGGTGCAGGAGTTCGAGCTGAGGGGTATCGAAGTGGTTGAGGGTGTTCATACGACGAGTTAGCAGCCGGCACTAGGTCAGCGGATTGCGGAGGTGTCTAGGATGAAAACTGCGTTGCTTCCTGGGGTGTAGCGGCGGTTTGGCGCTGGCTCTGCACGTGCTCCACAATGTTGCGGAACAAGCGCAGGCCGTCTCCTTCCTCACTCAGATTCGGGTTCTGGCGTTTGCGCCGAGCCCAGTCGGGGTGGTTATAGAGCGAGAGGAAAGCCTCGGGGTGCGGCATCAGCCCGAATACTTGCCCAGTGGTGTCGGTCAGGCCGGCGCAGTTCAGGTCGGCGCCGTTGGGGTTATGGGGGTACACGTCCGTGGGCGAGCCATCGAAATCAGTGTAGGCCAGGCAGTTCAGAGCGCGGGCTTCGATTTGAGCCAGGGTTTCTTCGCCTTTGATGATCAAGCGACCTTCGCCGTGGCGCACGGGCACTTCCATGCTCTCGATGCCTTTCAGGAAGGGAGAGTTCGACTTGGGGTTAACTTTCAGGCGTACCCACCGGTCTTCGTAGCGACCTGAAGCGTTGTGCGTCAGGGTCACTTCCGGCGTCACGTTGCCGCTCAGGTTGGGCAACAGGCCTAGCTTCACCAGCACCTGGAAGCCGTTGCAGATGCCCATCACGAACTTGCCGTTAGCAATGAACTGCTTGATGTCGTCGAGCAGGGTGCGGCCCTCGGCGTTTTTGCGGTAGCGTAGCTTGTTGGCCAGCACCACACCCGAACCGAGGTCGTCGCCGAAGCTGAACCCGCCGGGGAAGTTCAGGATGTCGTAGTCATGGATGCTGACGTGGCCGTGCAGCACCTGGTTCAGATGCACGATGGTCGGCTCGGCACCGGCCAGCTTGTAGGCGGCGGCAAACTCCTCTTCGCAGTTGATACCGAAGCCCGTCAGGATGAGGGCTTTGACGGACAGAGCAGAGGAGGTTCCGGCTGAGGAGTGGCTTAGAGGCTCCGTAGATTCATGACCTGCGTCCACGCTTTTATAGCCCGGCAGCACAATCTGACCTTCGCGGTTCACGATTTCGTGGCCGGGATCATCATGCTGGGGGCGCGGAGGCGTGTTCAGATCCGGCAATTTGGGTTGCTCGTTGTCGTTCATGATTACTGAGCCGCTTCGTGCTGGCCGAAGCCGATAATTCTGTTTACTGGGCCATTCGTCCATTCGTGGCGCAGGGCTGCCGTGCTGGCCGAAATGACCGTCTGGCTGCCGTGGCGCACCGTGAGCTGACCGTCCTGCGTTACCACACCAAGGCGGTTGGCGCGGCCACCGAAGTGCTGCTCGAAGGCCACCACATCTTCGGGAGCCACCGTAGCTACGAAGCGGGAGTGAGACTCCGAGAACAGCTGCGCCGACAGGCCTAGGCCAGTAACGGGCAGCTCCACATCAGCACCAAAGCCATGACCGAACGTGGCTTCTGCCAAGGCAACCGCTAGGCCACCGTCAGATAGGTCGTGGCAAGATTGAATGAGGCCCTGGTCGTTGGCTTGGCCCATCAGGGTGTAGAGGGCTTTAGCTTCTTCAAACCGAACTTTGGGCACGTTGGCGCCTAGCTCACCGAAAAGCTGGTAGAACTCCGAGCCGCCTAGCTCGTCGTAGGTTTCGCCCAGCAGGTACACCACGTCGTCGGCTTGCTTGAAGTCGGAGGTGATGGTGCGGCGGACGTCCTCGATTTTGGCGGTCATGGAGTACAGGACCGTGGGCGGAACCGAAATCTTCACGCCATCGGCCTTGAAGTCGTTCTTCATCGAATCCTTGCCCGAGGTGAGCGGGATGCAGTAGGCCGCCGTGGCATCGCGCAGAGCCTGGCACATGCGCACCAGCTTGGCCAGCTTGTGCTTGCCATCAGGGTTAGTGGCGGGGTCGTACACCGAGTCGGGTACGCAGAAGTTGTCGTTCACCGACCAGAAGTTGCCGTCACCGTAGCTCAGGTTAGGCAGCTTACCTCCTACCGCTACAATCTGGCGCACAGCCTCGTCAAACGCGCCGGCCGACATATCATAGGCGTCTATATCTCCGAAGCGGGGCAGGATACCGTTGCTCACGGCTACTCCTTCCCAGCTCTCGAAGTTGAAGCGTACCACGGCGGCATCCTGCGGAGCTTGCCCGGTTGCGCCCATGAGGGGCTTGATGATGGTGCGGCCCTTTACCTCGTGGTCGTACTGTCGAATTACCGATTCGCGGGAGCAGATGTTGAGGCTGCCGAGCAGGCGTCTCAGTACGTCGGTATAGTCGAGGTTAGCGGGTAATGCGGGCTCTTGGGCGGTAGGCTTGGTCCACTCGGCTTCCAGCACTTTGCGCGGCACGCCGTTGTGCAGGAACTCCATATCAATGCGCGCCACCGACTCACCGTCGAAGCGCACGTCGAGGCTGCCATCCGAGGTGAAGTAGCCGATATCGGTCAGCTCCACTTCCATTTCCTGGCCTAGAGCCATCAGCTCGGCCATCTTCGCGGGCTCCACAGCCAGCGAGAAACGCTCCTGCGACTCCGACACGAAAATTTCCCAAGGCCGTAGGCCAGGGTACTTCAGGGGCACTTTCTCCAGCTCCACCACGGCACCGCCGCTGATGGTAGCCAGCTCGCCAATGGAGGAAGACAAGCCGCCCGCGCCGTTGTCAGTACTGCACTTGATGAGGCCACGACGAGTAGCCAAGATCAGGAAATCCATGGCCAGCTTCTGCGTGATGGGCGAGCCGATTTGCACAGCCGTAGCGGGCGAGGTTTCGTCTAGCTCGATGCTAGAGAACGTAGCGCCGTGGATACCGTCTTTGCCCACCCGGCCCCCGGCCATGATAATGCGGTCCTGGACGTCAATGTTTTTCTCCCACGAGTCGAGGCCAGCCAGTTGCATGGGCATTACGGCGCCGGTGCCGCAATATACCAGCGGCTTACCAGCATACCGGTCATCAAATACAATAGCGCCATTCACCGTCGGAACGCCCGACTTGTTGCCGCCATCTTCAATGCCTTTGCGCACGCCTTCAAAAATGCGGCGCGGGTGCAGTTGGTTGCTCAGCAGCGTGCCCGAAAACTCGGGGTTACCGAAACACAGTACGTTGGTATTAAACAGCAGCTGCGCGCCCCCGATGCCAGTCGCCAGCGGGTCGCGATTGTTGCCCAGAATGCCGGTAATAGCACCGCCGTAGGGGTCAATGGCCGAGGGCGAGTTGTGCGTCTCCACCTTCCACACGAACAACGACTCGGGGTTGATGCGCACGGCGCCGGCGTTGTCACTGAACACCTTAATCAACCAATCATTGCCATTAGCGCGGAGCTGGCGGTCCACCTCGGAGGTAGCGTCTTTGATGTAGGTCTTGAATAAGGAGTCTACTTCGAACTCCTCGCCGGTATCGGCATCCCGGTACTTAATAACGGCGCTGAACTCCTTGTGCTTGCAGTGCTCCGACCAAGTCTGAGCAATGATTTCCAGCTCGCAGTCCGTCGGGTCCTGGGGCAGGCCGGCGGTCTGGCGTTCGTCCTGAATGCTGGTGTAATGGTCGCGTACGACGCGCATTTCCTCTAGGTTCAGAGCATAGAGGTTATCCTTCGACAGCTTGACCAGCTCTTCATCGGAGAGGCCTACGAGGCGCACGGTGTCCGTAATAGATTCGGCCCCACCACCCGGCCGCGGCGTGTAGTCGCGAATCTGGGCTATGGGGCCGACCTCGAAGCGGTTAATCATCTTGTTGCCGAGCAGGTCTTCGGCCAAGCGGCGCAGACTACTCTCGGTCAGCTCGTGCTCCAGGAAGTAGAGCCGTTTGCTGAAGATGTGCTGGGTATGGGTGTCCAGAGGCTGGTTCAGAAAGTCGCCGAGGGCGTTCTGGGCCGATATGCCTTCGTCATCCGTCACGCCGGGCAGCTTGGCCACCAGAATGTAGCTTTTGTAGTCGGCGCCGTGGCGGAACTCGTCGAGGGCCACGTCGTGCAGCACTGGGTCCTGGAGGCAGTGGGTGGCGAAGTCGCGCAGTTGCTCGTCGCTCACGGGGTAGCGCACCGTGTAGAGGGCGGTGCTTTGCACCCGGCCGGTAGAGAGGCCTAGGTGGCGTTGGGCAGCTTCGGCTACACGTTGGCCCTCGCCATCATGTTGGCCGGGCTTGAGCAGAAGCTGTATGGTTCTTTGGGTAGAGTCCAAAAGGAGGTTGGTTATCTATTTTTCGGGTTTCCCACGCCTAGGCCAGTTGCCCACGTGAGGAAGCATACCCGCGCAGGGTACGCCGAAAATGCCTTGCTTAGCTACCGGTTGCAGCGAAGTAGGTTTAAGAAAACGCTTTTTCCGGCCGACTGCCGGGTTTCACCACCGGAATACCTGCCCGGCAAAGCGGGCAATCATCGGGTGCGTAGGTGGCCGCCGTTACCGGCAGCAGGGCAAAGTTCGGAAAAGAAAGTGAGGCTTGCCCACCCGTGCGGTCAATTAAACTTGCCACGGCCAAAACTTTTGCCCCCAACCCCTCCAACACCCGCGCTACTTCGTTGGTGCTCTTGCCGGTAGTCACCACGTCTTCGGCAATAACAATTTTTTGGCCGGGCTCAATGGTAAAGCCCCGCCTCAAGGTCATCTGCCCGGTATCATCCCGCTCCGTAAAGATGCCCGGAACGCCCAATTGGCGAGCCAGCTCATACCCAATCACCACGCCACCCATGGCGGGACCCACCACCACATCGGGCTGCAAGCCAGCTTCCTGAATCTGCCGGGCCAGCTCTGCTGCCGCTGGTGCTGCTAAATCAGGCCGGCGCAAGAACCGGGCGCACTGCACGTAGGTATCTGAGTGTAGGCCGGAGGAAAGACGGAAGTGGCCGCGCAGCAGCGCATCTTCCTGGAGCAGTTGCTGCTCTAGCGTTTCGGAGGTGAGGGTGGTTGAGGTGGAAGCCAAGGGAAGTATGCTATTATATTGTAGGGTGAAGAGCTACTTAAGTAGAACGTCAATGCCAGCTTGCCGAGGGACCTCGCGTGCTGACGTATGATTACTGTGGCAACGTCGGCACGCAAGATGCTTCGACTCCGCTCAGCATGACATTCTTTTTACCATCTACTAGGCCTAGGCTATACTGAAACCGGCCGGAACTGGTTGATCTGCGCTACCAGCTCCCGAGCGGCTAGGTCAGCATCAGCCGCTTGCCACAACGCGCGTGACGTATTAATAAGAAGACCGGAGCCATCAGCGCGCAGGCCGGCTTTCAAGGTGGCTTGCAAGTCGCCGCCTTGGGCGCCTACGCCCGGTACTAGGAACCACTGTTCTGGGGTGAGGCGGCGCATGCGGGCAACGGCTTCGGCATTAGTGGCGCCTACCACTAGGCCTATGCCGCCGTGCTGCTCGTCGAGCTTGCGGGCTATGGTAGCGGCGCAATCGGAGAGAGAGCCGCCGCGGGTGAGGGCCACATCTTGCAGAGAGTGAGCGGGCTTGTTGCTGGTTTTAGCCAGCACAAACACCATTTTACCTGGCCTAGCAAACGGCACAATGGCATCGTCGCCCATGTAAGGGTTTACCGTCACGCCGTCGGCCCCAACGATGTCGTAGGCGAACTTGGCGTAGTGGTCGGCGGTGTTGGCAATGTCGCCAAACTTACCATCCAGAATCACCGGGATGCTTTCGGGAATGCGCTGCACGGTTTCGCGCAGCAGCTTTACGCCATCCTCGCGGCTCAAGAAGAAGGCCAGGTTGGGTTTGAAGGCCGCCGCGTATTCGCTGGTTTGGTCGATAACCTCAGCTAGGCGGCGCGCTACCTGGGCATCATCCCCTACGGGGTCGAGGCCTACACAGAGGAGGCAATTGGCGTACTGAACGCGTTGGGTTAGCTTTTCCATTCTGAAGTGATGGTTTCAGGTTGAAGATGAGCGCACTCGGTGGCTAGGCGGGCTGTGAGGCCTGGTTCCAGCCATTCGCCGCTGGCAATCTGCACGGCACTGGCCCCGCAGCGCAGGTAGTCCGTGACGTGGCTGGCGGTAAACACACCGCCTGTTCCGAAGATAGGAAGTGTGATATTCTCGTCATGCGCTAGTTCCCACACGCAGCGCAAGGCTACCGGCCGTAGCGCCTCGCCCGACAAGCCGCCGGCTACCGGTGCGGCCGTGGCATCATCTGGCAGGTGCAGGGCTTTGAGCAGATTGGTAGCAGCCAGCGCATCGGCACCGCCGGCTTGCGCCCCTAAGGCTAGGCCTCTGATGTGCTCCGGCCACGGCGGCAGCTTCACGATAACAACAGCAGCGGGGCCTAGCTCATTGCGTACGGCTTGCGTGGCTTCGCGCACAAACCTGGCGCTGAGCTCCTCCCCTTTGCCGGTGTCGGGCTGCGCTATGTACACTTCTACGCCGGCAATCAGGTCGCCGACTTCTCGGGCGAGGTAGCGCGCAATCTTGCGAAAGCCCGGGATGCCAGGCGCCGTGATGCTTACGAACACGGGCACGCCGTAGCGCCGCAGATTGGGCAGGTGCTCCTGCACCAGAATTTCGGCGCTTTCGGTGCGCATGTTGGTGGCGTTGAGCAAGGTCTGCTCATTTACCTGCCAAATGCCTTCTTCGTAGAGTCCGGGCTTGGGCTCCATGGTCACGGTGCGGGTGAAAATCGCGCCCAGCCGCTCATAGCCCGCTCCATCCAGCTGCCAAGACGAGGCCGCCAGACACACGGGATTTTGTAGCGTGAGTTTTCCGAGTTGCATAGTTTTTAAACAGCTATGATTTGCTCGCCACAGCGCTCCTACGCAGAGTCTGCAACCAGCAAAATCAGAAGAATACGCTACTACTGGCCTAGGCCCGAAGCAGCCAACAACTATCATTGAAACTCCCGA
Source organism: Hymenobacter gelipurpurascens (assembly GCF_900187375.1). Lineage (NCBI taxonomy): Bacteria > Pseudomonadati > Bacteroidota > Cytophagia > Cytophagales > Hymenobacteraceae > Hymenobacter > Hymenobacter gelipurpurascens. The sequence continues at coordinate 935,306 of NZ_FYEW01000002.1, forward strand.
AAAAACGGGGTGGCCAATTCGCGGACCGACTTGCGTCAGAATCCCCCTGATTTCTATCACCCCGCTTCCTTGTACCACCCCGCCCCGCTGCCGCCGTTGGGTAGGCTACGGGAAGTTCGGGATTATTCAGTTGCCGGTTACCAGTTGTCAGTGGCAGTATGGAATTACTTTCCTGACAACTGGTAGTCGGCAACCGGCAATTAGTAAAAGCAAAGCGCCCGACTACTATCGGGCGCCTGCTGGAAAGTCAGACTAGATGACGTTGGCGCAGTTGATGAGGAACGGTACGCAGTCCTGGATGTCGGTTTGGCCGAGGATGAACTGGGCTACGCGGGCCATGCCTACGCCAGCGCCCGAGTGCAGCTTTACCTCGTGCTCTTTGTGGAAGTCGAGGTAACAGAGGGCGGTGTCGTTCATGGTGGTTATCAGTTTGAGATCAGGCGTTAGAAAATACAAGAGTGGGTGCTGGGTCTGCCTAGGCCTATCGAATTGACAGGACATAAAAAAACCGCTTCGAAAACCGAAGCGGTGAAAGCAGCAAAACCAGAAAAAACAAAAGAGCCAACGCGGGAAATGACCTTGCGGTCATCTCGCAGGACGTTCTCGTGGAAGGCCCCGCGCTTCATCAGATCGTGTTGTTTTAGCTGAAGCACGACGCAAAAGTACTACTCCGCCTGAGCTCACCAACTGAAACCATGTTAAGTTTATGTTACCTTAATGTTACTACCTTTTTGAGAGCACCAGAGTGGCCTAGGACAAAATTTTATTAGCTATGTTCCTGTATTTCAGGAAATTTAATTATCCGCTGTTTATTGCCTGTTTCTTCTATGGCCTTAGTACCTTTACCTTTTAATCTTCGTTTGAAGGCGCATATTATCTATACACTGGCCTACCAGCTAGCAAAAAAGTGCAATTTTCAGCATTAACTAACCCCTTATGCATCAGTGACAGTCCCACCGACGTCCTGAAAAGGCAATACAATTTCAATTTTCACTAAGATCCTCCCTCTTCGCTGATTTGGAGAAGTGCGGTGCCCTTATTATCTTAACATATTCATAATTATTTAGGTTTAGTACAATTCGTCGATTGTCGATTACCTTTGTGCACCTCGTCAGGACATTCAACTTCATGCCTTCCTATGAAAAACTCTTTACTCAGTGTGCTTTTATGCGGGTTGATGCTTTTCTCGCTTTCAGCCTATGCTCAGTCTGATGCTCCGGCTCCTGTAGAATACAGTGAGCGAGTACCAGCTGAAGGTGCAGGAAGCTCGGCGCTTTACCGGCGGGCACTCGACTGGACGGAAAACCGTTTCGCCTACGGCCCAAAAAGCGGACAAAAGGCGGATGCCACCGCTGGCACCCTGCGCCTGACGGGCACCAGCAAGGTGAAGCCTGTAGACAAGAAAGCCCGCGAGCAGGCCATCACGATTCTGTTTGACTTCACGTTTCGGGCTTCGGATAATGGCTATGAATACAGCGTTGGATCGTTTCAGGCCATTCCCGATCCGGAACAGCCCAGCCAAACCATGCCGCTTGATGCTTACATTGCGAAGCTGCGGGCCGAAAAAACAAACGATCAGACGCACAACGACCGGCGCGTAACAGCGCAGGCCACCTCTATTGCCAGCGAGGCAGCTATGAGCTTCCGCTCCTACATGAATAGCCAGCCGGCTGAAGGAAATGTAGGCCTAGCCGGCGAGAACTAAGTCAGTCTTTCCGCCTTATATATTCAAACACCAAGAGGGCCTGCTGCAGCTATGTAGCAGGCCCTCTTGGTGTTTGGTGTGGTCGGCATTTAGCTTCTAGGCCAGTGTTTGGCTACGCAAAGGCGCGCTAACACCAGAAATGGCGCGCTACTTCAGTTTAGCAGGCTTACCTGATGGGTATTACATGCAGAAAGCCGCGTTGCAGCGCGGCTTTCTATACTATCCTCTACACAGCTCCCCTTCACTCTTTCACTCGCCACAAAACTACGGGAAGCAAGTGGCGTGAACTAAGGCAATTAGACTAATAACAATATGTTAAAGACGAATGCCGCGCATTACCCGATCAACACAAAAAAGCCCCGACTACCAGAAGGTAATCGGGGCTGGCCTAGCGAGGTACTTTACAATCAGCTGGTTGGACCACTATCTACGCGCGCCTCAATCGTGCTCTGCACCGTAGTAGAAACGGCAGAGAGAATATCGTAGCCCGTAGCTTGCTCAATAGCATCTACGGTGGTGCGGTAGCTGCCCCAGGTAGTGCTCAGGGAATTATCGTTGGGGGTATTGACGGCAATAACGCGCGTGCTGGTCGTTACGCGGGAGGCGTCGCCGGTGCCGTTGGGCATCACCACAATCACTTTCCACACGCGCGCCGGTACCGTTACGCGGCCAGCATCGAGGGTGGTAGCGTAGCCGGCCGAACCCGTACCGCCTTTGCCATAGCTTCCCATGATGATATACAGTTCGTTGCCGGCATCAACAAGCGTACGGCAGTAGTTCTCTAAGCTGGCCCAAGTCCGCTGATTGTTGTTGGGTGCCTGTGGAATCATGTTGCTCATCAGGAACGTAGCCGAGTTATCAGCAACGGAACCCGTGCGGTCGGCTGAAGGGCAATTGTGGCCCCGATCGAAACCGGAACCGGTGTAGCTGGTGCTCGTTACGCGGTACCAACCCGACGGCAGGCCGTTGTCGGGGCCAAAATTATCCTGGCGCGGCGTGCTACCCAGCCATGCACTACTCAGGTGCCAGCTCACCCAGTTCGGCGTGCCCCGGTCGCGGTGATACGACATAGTGTACTGGGACTTGGTGACCAGGTAATTCCAATAGTTTGCGGAGTTGGCTACGGCACCGCTGGGGTTGCCCATAGCCAAGTTATTGTCGCGGGTAGCGGTGGCATCGGCGGTTTGCGAGGCCATGGGGTCTGGCGCTGGCGCAATAGTGTCTTTGGAACAGGACACGGCCAGGGTGCCCAACAGGAGCAGTGCCGATAAGCGGGAAAGTGTGCGCTTCATGCAGACTTGGGTTTTGGTTGGAAGGAGAAGAGTGGAAGAAACGGAGAAAACAAAGGTGGCACTTGATCTAAAATAGGATGTTACCGGATGGTTATCATTTTAGCTTCCTACGCCATCTCCTCAACGACAGCGAAGCGCATAAATTATTGCTGCCTTTTACTCAACTACTGGCCCTTGGTTGCTTCAGGGTTGGTAATATGCTTACATCTTCACGCGCTGAGCTTCCATCTACTACTTGGTGGCCTAAGCCACTTGCCATCACCTGGCGAATTCCCAAAACAAGAAAAGCCCCGCTGACCTGCAACAGCGGGGCTTTTCGAATAACATAATGAATAGGGTGGATATAAGAATAAGCGTGAGAAATATGGAAAGCCTGGCCTAGCGGCCCGTAATGACCAAGCGCTGCGCGGACACCCGCTGCCCGGCAGCATCTACCAGCACTACCTGATAGATGCCGGCCCGTAGGCCAGCAGTAGTCAGCACGGCCTCACGCTCTTGTACTAGCTGCTGGCTTACCAGCTGAGCCTGGGCATTGTAAATAGTAAGCTTCAGACCTTCGGCCGCAGTGCCGGGCACTTGCACGCGCACCTGGTCGGTGGTAGCGGCGGGGTTCGGGTATAGGGTTACCTGACTAGGAGTTTTCAGGCTGACGGCCACAACAGCGGAGAACTGCTCGCTGCCATCTTGGTCTACCTGCCGCAAACGATAGTACAGTACCGATACACCTTGGCCGGCGGCTTGCTCATCGCGGAGGACGTAGCTACGCCGGGCCGTGCTGGCGCCAGCCGCCGACACTCGCCCAATGGCTTTGAAGCTTTGTTCTTTTCCTCCTATGGAGCGCTCTACCACGAAGTAGCTGCTGTTTCGCTCCGAGGCCGTTTGCCACACCAGCTCTACCGCCGTACCAGAAGGAGCTGCTTTGAACTGCACCAGCTCTACTGGTAGCGGCGCGGGCGTCACAATTTTGGTGGGGAAGCCGGTAGGCCTGTCTTCGGCAAATGCATAATAGATCTTGGTCGCATCGAGTAGCGAAACGCCATTGGTAATCTCAATTTCTACCCAGTCGAAGTTTTGGGTGGTGGCAAATGACACTTCCTGTCGGCCGTCGCTGAGCAATTCTAGGCGCAGCAGGCTGGACCCGCTGGCACTTTCTACCAGTGTGCCTCCGTTAGCGCCAGAATAGGTTTTCACCCGAATGTTGGACAGCAGGTTAGCATCTAGCAAGCCAGATGCTCTGCTCAGCACAACGCCCGCTGTGTTACCCGCTAGGCCAGGTCCGTTCAGGTTCAGCTTCAGGGCAGTAGTACCAATAACGCCAATGCCATTATCTATCACGGCAAAGTTGTTTTTTAGGTCACTGTCTGCGGCGTTCTGCGGATTGGTAACACCACAGCTCACGCACAGTACACCATTGGCTTTGTAACGACTGGCCTGAAATTGATTTGTAGTGGAGGGAAAGTTAGAGAGGATTGGCTCTTGGTCACGGAACACGCTGGGCTCTAGGCCATATCCGTAGTAAATGCGCAAGTCGTTGAGAGCGGTGAGGAGGCTGTTCTGTCGAATTTCTACCCGATCAAATGCCTTTATCGTTTCAAAGTTCACGGAGTACTGTCCGTTCGACAAAAGCTGCAGGTTTAGCAACTGAGCGCCGGAAGCGGTTTCTTGCGCCACGCCATTTAGGTACGTAGTTACACTTAGGCCAGATAGGACGTTGGCATCCAACAGGCTACCGCTCCCAATTACAAAGCCAGCCTCGTAGCCAGCCGGCGCTTTACCCTCCAGTTGGGTTTGTAGGGTAGTAGGGCAATTAATGCCCAAGAATGTCCCGAACGTAGCATAGTTGGTCAGGTCGGCGTCTACAGCATTACCAGGATTGCTGATATTACTGTTGGCACACACCTTCAGAATATCAACCGGCTGAATTTTAGTGCTGTAGTTATCAGCTAGATTACTAGTGAAGCGCGACACATACCCCTTGGCCGTTGTCACTTGGTTGGCATCAATGCCATAAGCATAGTACACATCAAGGCCGTAGGCCACTGATGCAAAAGAAGTGGCCTCAATCTCAATCTGATCAAATGGCTTTGAGGCTATAAACTCTAATCTAATGGGGCCGCTTCCATCAAGTAGTTCTCCTACCAAAGCGGCATCTACTATTCTGCTTTCTACTACATCATCAGAACCCTTCAGATAAGTACGGATGCGCAGTTGGTTGACTAGGTTCAGATTCAGCAGGTTCAACAGGGCTCCATTGCGCTGCACCAGTACGCCAGCCCGGTAGTTGGCCGGCACCTCCCGCTGCATATCCATTCTCAACGCTACTTTCTCCCCTAGGGTAGAAAGCGGAATGTTCATGGTGGCGGGCGTCGAGAAGTCAGAGTCCGTGGCCTTTGCCGGAGAAGAAACGCTGCCAAAGCAAGTCGTCTGAACAACTGGCAGGCCCAGGACAATCACCGTAACACTTGTGCAGGTTTGCTTAACACTAGCACCACTACTTCCACTGAAGGAATAGATAGGAGCGCTTGTGGCCAGCACCTGTGCGCTCCAGGAAGTTAGCAACAGCAGTAATCCGCTGATGCCGAGAGTTCGGATGAATAGCATTGATTTCATGCAAGACGAATAAGTGTGGGATATGGGACAGGTAGAATGCCAAGCAGCAAGGCACTCAGGCCAACCACATTTCAATTCCGCTTCCAACTTTATTCGACCATAACTTACCGCTGATATTCAGATGGTTACTTTAATAAGCAGAACTATATATTCTCCCATCGTTAGATTTCCATTCTATAATTGGGAATTTTTGGTAAGCCCATATTTCCCGCTTATACTCGCATCCCGACGCATTTTCTCTACCACCCGAGCTACTGAAAACCCTCAGACCGGAATTGAACATTCTGAAGTTAGCTCTTACCCCAGGAGCCAAGCTCTGAAATGTGCAGCCGGTTGCCGTTCCCCTGCCTTCCTTATGAGCGCCTCTCAATCTGTCTCTATTTTTATAGTTGAAGACAATGCCTGGTATGGCGAGCTGTTAGAATACAAGCTCGCGCAGAACCCAGATTACCACATCCAACGCTTTACTACGGCCCAGGCCTGCCTGGAACACCTCACTGATAAGCCCGACATTATCACGCTGGATTACTCCCTGCCCGATGGCAAAGGCGACCAGGTGCTGCGCCAGATTCGGGAACGGCTGCCGGAAGTGGCTGTCATTGTTATTTCGGGGCAGGAAGATGTGCGCACCGCCATTGCACTGTTGCGCCAAGGGGCCTACGACTACCTGGTAAAGGACGAGGAAACCGTAGACCGGCTCTGGAACTCCGTCAGCAACATTCGGAAGCAGCTGGCCCTGAGCCGCGAAAACAACCGCCTACGCGAGCAGATAGGCCAAAAATATTCGCCGGAGCGGGCCATTCTGGGAGAGAGCCCCCAGATTCAGCAGCTATACAGCCTGATTGATAAGGCCGCACGCACCAGTATCACGGTGTCGTTGAGCGGCGAAACCGGCACGGGCAAAGAGCTCGTGGCAAAAGCCATTCATTTCCGCTCAGAGCGGCGCACAGGCGCCTTTGTGGCGGTAAATGTGGCCGCTATTCCGCGTGAGCTGGTTGAAAGCGAGCTGTTCGGTCATGAGAAAGGCTCGTTTACCGGCGCCATCGGCCGCCGGATCGGGCGTTTCGAGGAAGCCCACAACGGCACACTGTTCCTGGATGAAATTGCTGACCTGGAACTGAGCCTGCAGGCAAAGCTGCTGCGGGTACTGCAGGAGCGCGAAGTTACCCGCGTGGGCGGCAACGTGCGCATTCCGTTTGATGCCCGCCTAATGGTAGCCACCCACCGCGACCTGGCCCAGGAAGTGAAAGAAGGCCGCTTCCGCGAAGATCTGTATTACCGTCTGCTAGGCCTGCCTATCCTGCTGCCGCCGCTACGGGAGCGAGGCAACGATGTGCTGGTGCTAGCGGAGGCCTTCCTGCAAAGCTTCTGCGAGCAGAATAATATGGCCTCCTGCACTTTCTCGCCAGCAGCGCAGCAGAAGCTGTTGCACTACGCGTTTCCGGGCAACGTGCGGGAGCTGAAGGCAGTGGTAGAGCTGGCAGCAGTGCTGGCCGAAGGAGATGTTATTCAGCCCCAGGACCTGTCGTTGCGGGCCGGAGCCCTAAGCGCCACCGACACCGAGGAGAAAGTAACCAATGCCCCTTTGCGGGTACAAATGGCCAGTATTGTACAGCGCTACCTGGATGCCCACAACGGGAATATTTTGCAGGTGGCCGCCAAATTGCAAATCGGGAAGTCTACTATTTACCGTATGGTACAGAATAATGAGGTCAGCCTTCGCTGATCCGTGTCATTATTCTCTAGGCCATGTCCTCTATCAGTTACCGACAACTAGCCCGCCGCTTACAGCTTACCCAACGCGCCCACGAGAAGGCACAGCAATCCTGCCAGGAAGCACAGCAGCAGCTCCGGGAGTTTATGAGCCGCTCGCAAACCGCTGCGGCGCAAGCGGCGGCCCTGCTGCAAACCATGACGACGGCCATTCTGGCCGAAGACCAGCACCATACCGTAACGCTGCTTAACCACCGGATTTGTGAGCTGTTCGGGCTGCCCGAGGAGCCTAGCTTCTATGTAGGCCTCTCCGGCAAAGAACTACTGGAAAACTGCCCGGTTTCCTTTCAGAATGCCGAACACTTCCGGGAGTCGCGCAGGGCTACTGAGCAGGCTCAGGAGCGCGTGAGCGGACGATTGTTTACGCTCCTAAACGGCACTATTATTCAGCAGGATTATTTGCCGGTGGTGCAGAATGGTCTCACCGTGCTGCACATCTGGAGCTACGAAGACGTGACCCAGCGCCAGCAGGCGCAGGAACGCGTGCAGGAGCTTTCCTACCTCGCCGAGCAAAGCCCGCAGCCCATTATCCGGTTCGATGCCAGCGGTGAAGCCCGCTATGCCAACCCGGCCGCCGCCACCGCTCTGGCAGCCCTGGCCCAGCCCACCGAGAAGGCCACGAAGCAACTACTCCATCAGGAAATTAATGAGGCCCTGACTGAAGGCAAGCCGCGCACCGTTGAAATGCGGCTAGACGGCAGCTACTATCTCTGGACGGTAGCCCCGCTAAGCCACGAGAACGGGGCGAATGTGTACCTCACTGATATTACGCTGCGGCGCTTGGCCGAGGCCGATTTGGTCCGCAACCAGCTGTTTACCAGCCGCATCAACGATACGGTACCCAATATTGTATTTCTTCTGGATATGGCCACGCGCAGCTTGCTGTACTGCAACCGGCAGTGCGAACATGTACTGGGCTACACGGAAGACGAGTTGCTGGACATGGGCCCCGATTTGGCAGCCCGTCTGCTTCACCCCGACGATTTGCGCACGGTTGGCCGCAAGCAGAATATCCTGAGGAACTTAGGCGATGGAGAAGTACTCAACTCGGAGTACCGCATGCGCCACCGCAACGGAGAGTGGCGCTGGATCAGTCTGAAGAGCACCAGCTTTATGCGGGATGCCGACGGCTTAGTGGCGCAGGCAGTAGGCTCTGCCGCCGACGTATCGGAGCGGCGCAACACGGAGGAGCAGCTGCGGCAGAGCCGCCTGCTCATGGACCGCGTTACGAATACCACGCCCAACCTAATCTACATCTATGACCTGCAGCAGCAGTCGATGGCGTATTGCAACAGCTTCGTGAAAACCATGCTGGGCTACACCGAGGCAGAGCTGAAGGACATGGGCTCAGAGGTTTTCGCCAGGTTGGCGCCGGCGCCCGAGGCAGAGCGGCTGCGCCGCCACTTTGGGGAGGTGAGACAGGCCGCCGATGGCGAGGTACTGAATCTAGAGTTTTTCCTTTACCACCGCAACGGCACCATCCGCTGGCTGCGCATCAACAGCACGTCGTTTGACCGGGACTCGCGGGGCCAGGTACGGCAGGCGGTGGGCTCTGCCGAGGACATTACCCGGTGGAAGGTGGCCGATGAGCAGCGCCGCTCGGCCAACCGCCGGCTGGCCGAACAAAACCGCCTGTTCCGACAGGTAATAGATGCCGCTCCCAACCTGATTTATCTGAAAGACCGGCTGGGGAACTACGTACTTGCCAACCAGGCCACCGCTCAGCTCTACAATATGAGCATCGAAACGCTGGTGCAGGCTACGGGCGATGAACTGGAAATAGCCTTTCCCGACATGGCGCGCTACCGCGCCGACGATGAGCGGGTAATCAATACATGCCAGGAAATAGCGCAGGAAGAAACCTTTACGGGGCCCGATGGCGAAGTCCACTGGCTCAATAGCATCAAGCGGCCGTTTTTACTGGCCGATGGTACGGTGCAGGTGCTGGGCGTAGATAATGATATCACGGCCCTGAAAAACACGGAGCATGCCTTGCAGAAAGCCAAGGAAGTAGCCGAAGAAAACGCCCAGGCTCGCCAGAACTTCCTGACCAATATGAGCCACGAAATCCGGACGCCCATGAACGGGATTATGGGCCTAGCCGAGCTCTTGGCAAAGACACCGCTTACCGATCAGCAGCACCACTATCTGCATCACATCCGACATTCGGCCGAAAATCTGCTCGTCGTCATCAATGACATTCTGGACATGGCGCAGCTGGGCGCCGGCCGGATTCGGTTGGAAACCGTGCCTTTCCAGCTCGATGAGGAGTTGAAGGCCAGCTGCCAGTCGTTGCTCTACAAAGCCACCAAAAAAGGTGTTCAGCTTCGGTTGCAGCCCCTGCCCCCCGATGTGCCTAAGCGTGTACTCGGCGACCCGTATCGTTTGCGCCAGGTACTTCTGAACCTGCTCAACAACGCCGTTAAGTTTACGGAGCGGGGCCAGGTGCTCCTGACCTGCCAGCGCGTCAGCGGGCCCTCGGAGCCGTTGCGCCTACAGTTTTCCGTGCTCGATACGGGCATTGGAATTCCGGCCGGACAGCTGGAGCAGATGTTTGAGCCGTTTGCACAGGCCTCGGCCAGCACTGCCCGCGAATACGGGGGCTCGGGTCTGGGCCTGAGCATTTCCCGGGGCCTGATTGAGTTACTGGGAGGTGAGCTGACGGCCGAAAGCCAGTTGCATAAGGGCAGCACATTCCGGTTCACGCTGCCCTTCGAGGTGGCCTACGATGAGCCCACCCTTGCCGAGGAGCCGGCCCTCAACTACCAGACCCTAGGCCACCTTCGCATCCTGCTGGCCGAAGACAATGCCGTAAACCAGTTGCTGGCACGCGCCATGCTGGAAGGCTGGGGCATGCACGTGGATGTCGCTTCGTCGGGGTCGGAGGCGCTGGCCATGTTTGGGCAGCAGGTGTATGATATAGTATTGATGGATATTCAGATGCCGGGGTTGGATGGCGTAGCGGCCACCCGCCTCCTGCGGCAGCACCCCGACGCCGCCCGGGCTGCTACGCCCGTGGTAGCCCTCACGGCCCACGCCATGCAAGGCGAGGCGGAGCGCTACCTGAGCGCCGGCCTGAACGCCTACCTTTCGAAGCCGTTCCGGGAACAAGACCTGTTCCGGACCATTGCCGGCCTGCTCAACGGTGCCCCAATGCCTGTGCCCCTCTCCTCCCCCGCGTTGCCAGCTTCCCCACCCGATACTACTACCGCCCCGCTCTACGATCTGAGCATGCTGCGCCGCCACACCAATGCCGATGAGGGGTTTGTGCGCCGTCTGGTGGATCTGTTCATTCAGACCACGCCGCCCATCGTGGCCGAGCTGGAGGCAGCTGTGGCCGACCAGAACCGGGAGAAAATAGCGGCCACGGCCCACCACCTGAAAAGCTCCGTTGATGGCCTACGGGTGCAGTCACTCTACACCGTGCTGCGGAACCTGGAAACGGCCAACGCCGACGCAGAAGCGCCCGAAATAGCCACCCTAAGCGGCTGGGTACAGCAGGTGCAGCAAATATTGGAGCGCGTGATAAGCCAGCTGCGGCAGGAGTTTCCGGCCTGACGCTGTTTAACTAGGCATGAACGCTTCTCCCCCCCTCCTTTTTGCTGATGCGGTTATTATTGGAGCCGGCCAGACTGGCCTAGCGGTAGCTTACTACCTGCAGCAGCGCCAAGCTTCTTTTGTGGTACTGGATGAACGCCCCGCCGTAGGCGACGTGTGGGCGACCCGCTACAACTCGTTGCGGCTGTTTTCGCCTACTTGGGCGAGTGGCCTACCGGGCCTGGGGTGGCCTAGCACCGCCTCTACTTATCCTTCCAAAGACGAAGCCGCCCAGTATTTGCTCCAGTATGCGGCCCACTTCCGGCTGCCTATTGAGAATAATGAGCGGGTGACACAGGTAAGCCCAACGGCCGGCGGGTTTGAAGTACAGACCGCGTCCGGCAAGCGCTACCACACACCGCGCGTTATCGTGTGTACCGGGCCTTATACGGCTCCCGCTGTTCCGGCTTTCGCTGAAAACCTGCCGGCATCGGTACATCAGTTGCACAGCAGCCTCTACCAAAAGCCGGCCCAGATAGCCGCCGATGGGCCGTTGGCCGTGGTGGGTAGCGGCAACTCCGCCCTGCAGATTGCCGCCGACCTGGCCACCACCGGTAGGCCAGTCTACATAGCCTTTGATGAACAGACACCGGCTGTGCCCAACAACACGGCTACGTGGCTCTCTCTGCTGGGCACGGGCTTGTTGCAGGTGCCGGGCCATACGTGGCTGGGCCGGTTTATGCGGCAGCAGAAGGAGCCGGTAGTGCGAGGAGATTTGCAGCGGCTTCGGCGCCTGCCCAATGTGCACTTTATTGGTCGGGCACTGGCGGCAACGGCTGCGGGTGGCCTAGCGGGCCGCCAGAGCGCCACCCCACCCCTGGCGGCCGTGGTATGGGCCACCGGCTACCGGCCAGACTACAGGTGGCTTCACGTACCGGCAGCGCTCCTGCCCGATGGGAAGCCGCGCCACTTCCGGGGCATCTCGCCGGTTCCGGGGCTGGCTTTTCTGGGCCTCGACTGGCTGAATACTCGCCGCTCGGCCCTGATGGGCGGCGCTGCGGCCGATGCACGGTATGTGGTTGAGCAGCTTTTTAAAAGCACATAATTATGCTGAAACTCCAACGCACCATTCCGGGTTACTACAGCATACCTTGCACCTACCGGATACCATCGGTGACCCGATAGGCGTTTAGGAACTCACATTGCCTTAAATCCTTTTTGTATGACTCTGCTGATTTTTTTCGGAATACTGCTGGCTACTGCTTTTTTGGCTCTCGACACGGTGAACAACGTGAAGGAAATGCTGAAGCCTGTGCCAGTTCGGGCAAACAACGGTAAATAGCATCCTCTTGCCTGCCATAATAAAAGCGCCTCAGTTGGGGCGCTTTTTTTGTGCCGTTACGGGCGCGTAGGCCACAAAAAAAGCAGCCCCTCGCGGAGCCGCTTTCAACTGTATATCCTAGGCCAGGTTGGTTACCGAATTACCAGCTTGCGCATTTCACTGCCCGATTCGGACTCCAGCTTCACGTAGTAGAGGCCACTGGTGAATTTACTCAGGTCCAGTACTTTGATGTACCGGTCGTTGAGCTCGGTGAGCGTTTCGCGGTAGAGCACCGAGCCAATTACGTTCAGGACGCGCAGCTCCAGCTTCCGGCCTTCAAACCCATTGATGGATACATGCACAATGCCGGTGCTGGGGTTGGGGTACACCAACAAGGCTTTTTCGTCACCGGCAGACCTAGCGGGTGATTTTGCTGGCGCAGGGGTAGCTGGCTGGGCTGCGGCCTGCGAAATAGTGCGGTGCATGGGCCCGATAACCAGCAAAGCGAATAAACAAAAGAAGCGTAGGCGTTTCATCATAGGTGCTCGTAAAGGAGTGGGATACGTACAGAGCAGAATACTCAATAACGACGGGTACGGAATTAGGTTGACAAAGGTAACAACCTATTTTGGCTGCTGAATTGAAATATAACGCATCTTCGATAAAAGAACAGCTTTTATCTTCTCTCTCACGACTTTACCCACCAAATTAAGTTGGACGTTGTCATTATAGGCGGAGGCCTGGGAGGCCTCTGCGCTGCCCTCGACCTGCGGCAGCGCGGCCATGGCGTTACGGTTCTGGAACGCCGCCATTACCCATTTCATCGGGTATGCGGCGAGTACATCTCCAATGAGGTGCTACCCTACCTGCGTCGGCTGGGCGCCGACCCGCAGGTTCTGGCTCCGGCCAGCATCACCGAGTTTCAGCTGAGCGCACCGGCAGGCCGCACGCTTTCCTTACCTCTTGACCTGGGAGGCTTTGGCATCAGCCGCTACGTGCTCGATGAGCATCTGTATCAACTGGCCCAGGCCCGCGGTGTTACGGTGCTGCAGGGTACTACCGCTACGGCGGTGCGCTTTGAGGCGGCTACGGACCAGCATGTGGTGGAGCTGCAGGGCGGCCAGCAGCTGACGGCACGCGTGGTGCTAGGGGCCTACGGCAAGCGCAGCACCCTCGACAGACAGCTGCAACGCGCCTTCTTTCAGCAACGCTCCCCCTACCTGGGCGTGAAATACCACCTGCGCTACGACCAGCCCCGCAACCTGATTGCCCTGCACAACTTCGCGGACGGCTACGCGGGCATTTCGGCAATTGAGGACGACAAATACTGCTTTTGCTACCTCACCACACGCCAGAATCTGAAAGTGCATGGCACTATTCCGGCCCTGGAAACCGCAGTGCTGGCCCGCAACCCCCAGTTGCGCCGCATTCTGCAGGAAGCCGAATTCCTGTATCCGCAGCCCGAAGTCATCAACGAAATATCATTTGCCCCCAAAAAGGCCGTGGAAGACCATGTGCTGATGTGTGGCGACGCGGCGGGCCTCATTACGCCGTTGTGCGGCAATGGTATGGCTATGGCTATTCACGGAGCAAGTGTGGCAGCTGAGCACACGCACTCCTTTTTGCAGGGCCGCCTGAACCGGCCGGCGCTGGAAGTGGCCTACCAGCAAGACTGGCAGCGCCACTTCGGACAGCGCCTCCGGGTAGGGCGGGCGGTACAGCGCCTGTTTGGGCAACCCCTCCTGAGCGAGGTTGCGGTAGGTACCTTGCGGTTCTGGCCTGGTGTTGTGCGCGCCCTCATGCAGCGCACTCATGGCCAAGCCTGGTGAAACGGTGAAATGGTGAGTTTGACGTTCTGCTTGCAAAAGTGGCGCGGTTTAGGCCGCCAGCACGTCAAATTCACCATTTCACTATTTCACTATTTCGCCATGTCACCTCTTACATGATTTGGGGGTTTGCCAATAGAGACAGCGCCGTGGGCAGAATTTGCGTAAACTACATCCAATGACCAGCTACCTCTGTGCCATCGGCACTGCCAACCCGCCCCACCGTATTCCGCAAACCGATATTGCCAACTTTATGGCAGGCGCGCTGCAACTTAACGAAGCTGGCACGCGCAAGCTCCGTGCGCTGTATCGGGTGTCGGGAATTGCGCAGCGCTACACCGTATTGCCGGATTATGGGCGGGAAAATGGTGCGTATGAGTTCTTCCCGAACACGCCTGATCTGGAGCCCTTTCCCTCCGTAGGTCACCGCATGGCCCAGTACCGGCTGCATGCGCTGCCGCTTTCGGTGCAGGCCGTGCGCGAGTGCCTGCGCCAGCAGCCAGAGGTGAAAGTGGGAGGTATTACGCACCTGGTTACGGTAAGCTGCACCGGCATGTATGCACCGGGGCTGGACATTGAGTTGGTGGCGGCGCTCGGGCTGAACCCCAATGTGCAGCGCACCTGCGTAAACTTTATGGGCTGCTACGCGGCCGTGAATGCGCTTAAGCTGGCCGATGCCTTTTGTCGCGCTGATGCGTCGGCGCAGGTGCTCATTGTGTGCACGGAGCTCTGCACCCTGCACTTCCAGAAAAGCCAGGAAGACGACCACCTGGTTTCGAATGCGCTGTTCGGGGATGGCGCTGCCGCTGCCTTGGTGCTGGGCAAGCCGGCAGTCAAAGGGCCCAGCCTGGCGCTAGAAGCGTTCCATTGTGGCCTAGAGCCCGATGGCCAGCAGGATATGGCTTGGCACATCAACAACTTCGGGTTTGAGATGACGCTATCTTCTTACGTGCCCCACCTCATCCAGCGCGGCATCCGGAAACTTACTGACCAGCTGTTGGAGAACCTACCCGTGCAGCTTTCTGATATTCACGCCTTTGCCATTCATCCGGGTGGACGCAAGATCCTGGAAACCATTGAGCAGGAGCTAGGCCTATCCACGCACGACAACCGCTTTGCCTACGAGGTACTGCGCGACTACGGCAATATGTCGTCGGCCACGGTGCTGTTTGTGCTGCAGAAGCTACTGCACAGCCTCACTCCTGCCGATGCCGGTGCCCCAGTCCTGAGCTTTGCCTTTGGGCCAGGCCTCACGCTGGAGGCCATGCTGCTGAAAGTAGTTTTGCCGGAAGTCCGGACTGCTGATGGCCACCGCACGGCCCTGTTGGCAGAGCCTACCGCCCGCCTTACCGCGCAGCCCGTTTCGTAACCTAATTTCTCCGCTGGCTTTTTTCGCATGAATTTTCGTCATCGTGCTACGGCGGAAGAGTTGATGGACGACTTGTCCCTTGCCTCCGACGAGCTGCGCCGTAACCTGGACGAGCTGGAAACCATCAATACTTGGCTGGGAGGGTACGCGCCCGTGCTGGATGCGCTGCAGCGTCTGCGCCCGCAGTTCCCGGCGGGCCGGCCCCTGCGCCTCGCCGATTTGGGCAGCGGCGGCGGCGACACCCTGCGCCAGATTGCCCGCTGGGCCCGCAAACGTGGCCTAGCCATAGAACTGACGGGCATCGACGCCAACCCCTTCATGCTGGAGTATGCCGCCAGCAAAAGTCAGGCATATCCGGAAATCAGCTACCAGCAAGCCGATATTTTCTCGCAGGAGTTCCAGCAACAACCCTACGACATTCTGACGGCCAGCCTGTTTTGCCACCACTTCACGTCGGAACAGCTGACTGGCATGCTGCCACTGTGGCAACAACAGGCCCAACTGGCCGTCGTCATCAACGACCTGCACCGCCACCCCCTGGCCTACTACAGCATCCGGTGGCTTACGCGCCTCTTCCGCGGCTCCTACTTGGTACAGCACGACGCGCCGCTTTCGGTGGCCCGCGCCTTCACGCGCCACGACTGGCAACAACTGCTGCGCGCTTCCGGCATTGCGCGCTACGCCTTACGCTGGCGCTGGGCCTTCCGCTGGCAGGTGATTATCAGGTGAAGTGGTGAAATAGTGAAACGGTGAGTTTGACGTTTTAGTGGCCCACATGGCACTAACTGCGCAGGCAGAACGTCAAACTCACCGTTTCACTATTTCACCTTAGCTCCACAAGTCGGCGGCTACGCGGAACGTGTTGGCGTGGGCCTCCACGATATCGGCAATGCGCACGGAGTAGCCGCCGCCCATGCACACCACTACCGGAAGCCGGTGCTGATGGCAGCTTTCGAGCACGTACTGGTCGCGCTGGCGGCAGCCCTCTCGCGTGAGGGACAGGTGGCCTAGCTTGTCGGTGGCCAGCACATCTACCCCGCTCAGGTAAAACACAAAGTCAGGCTGATGCTCATCGAGCAGGCGCGGCAGCGTTTCGCGTAGCAACGCCAGGTACGTGGCGTCATCGGTGTGGTCGGGCAGCGGCAGGTCGAGGTCGGAGCGCTCCTTACGGTGCGGGTAGTTGCGGGCGCCGTGCATGCTGAAGGTAAATACGCGCGGCTCGTGCTCGAAGATGGCCGCCGTGCCGTTGCCCTGGTGTACATCCAGATCAATAATCAGTATCCGGCTCACGCCCAACTCGGGGTGGCCTAGCAGGTAGTTGGCAGCAGCGGCCTGGTCGTTGAGCAGGCAGAATCCTTCGCCCCGGTCGCGGAAGGCGTGGTGGGTGCCACCCGCAATGTTTAGGGCTACGCCGTGCAGCAAGGCCCGGCGCGTGCACTCCAGCGTGCCGCCCAATATGGTTACCTCGCGCTCAAAAAGCTGCGTACTCCACGGAAAGCCGGTGGCGCGTTCTTCCTGGCGCGTAAGGCTACCATGGCGCAGTCGTTGGTAGTAATCCGCATCGTGGGTTAGCAGAACCGTGGCGTCGTCGGGCGGCACTGCCCGGAAGAAGGCGCTTTCCGGCACGGTGCCCTCGCGCACCAATTGCTCGGGCAGTAGCTCATACTTGAGCATCGGGAAGCGGTGGTTGGCGGGCAGCGGGTGGGCATAGAGCGGAGCCCAGGCAATTGAAAGCATAGGCTTCGAGAACCGGAGGCATCAGGCAATGTTTCTAGGCCACGTATGCCATAAAAAATCAGGCTCCTTCAAGTTATGAAGGAGCCTGATCGGCATGTATTAATTGCGCTACGCCTGGTTAGTTGCGCGTCATGGCCCGGTTGGTAGCTAGTTCCGTTGCCGGAATGGGCCACACGTACAACGGGTTATCAGGCGCTACGGCACTCACGGTGCCTTTGCCGGGAATTGTGGCATTCAGGCGCATGATATCGATGTTGCGGATACCTTCGCCGAGGAACTCAATCCGACGCTCCAGTAGTACGGCATCAACTGCCTCAGTTGTTGAGGCAAAGGCGGCGTAAGCACCTGCCGGGTTCGAGCGGGTACGCACCGCGTTCAGCAAAGCCAAAGCCCTTGCATCGGTAGGGCCAGCCGTACGGAAGCGGGCTTCTGCCAGGCTCAGCAGCACTTCAGCGTACCGAATTACGGGCGCTTTGTCCGTGTAAGGCGAGCCAGTGGCATACTTCTTCAGGAATGACTCTGAGTTCACAACCGTTACGAAGTTAGTGCGGCGAGCATCCGTAGCGGCCCAGGCCGGGTTCGACAGGATTCCGCCGGCACCTGTGTTCAGGCCGTACTCGCCGTTGCCGATGGGGCCGGGCGAGAAGTAGTAGGCCAGTTGGTTCTGGGTACCAGGCGTGTTCTGCGCTGTGAAGGGGAAGCTCAGGATGCTTTCTGTCGTTTCCTGTGGTGGCGCGAATACGGCTGCGATGGAGGCGTTCAACGAATTCGGAACCCCGGTAGCCGCTGTGAAAGGAGCTGCTGCTGGTACAATCTTATCGGCTTCCCGAATCACATCCGCATACTTCGCCATCGAGAGATACACCCGCGTTTTCAGGGCAATAGCCGTGTTGCGGTGCGCCCGAGTCACGTTCAGGGTAGTAGCTGGTACGCTTTGCACAGCCGCCGTGTACGAAAGGGGCAAGTTCTGCTCAGCAAAGTCCAGGTCAGATAGAATCTGCGCGTACACTTCGGCTACTGAGCTGCGAGCCAGATCATTGTTCAGGGCGTTGGTTTCGGCTAGCAGGCGCAAGGGCAAGCCGGGCTTGCTACCGTTGCCATCCGCATAAGGCCGCGCATATAGCTGCAACAATGAGTAGTAGCAAAGTGCGCGCAGGAACCTGGCCTCGCCCTGATAGTTAGGCACCTTCTTCGCAGCAAAGTCAGCGGCGAACACGGGGGCCACAAACTTCGCCGAGTTGGCATCTAAGCCTGCCAGGAACACATTGGCCTGGTTAATAGCAGCGTAGGCCGAAGTCCAGAGGTTGATAACATCGTTCTGCGACGTTTCTGTAACGGTGTGGTTCCAAACGCTCAGCGCCGTTACGGCGTTGGAGGTACGGTTCACAAAGTCATTGGCGCGCACGTCGCCATATACCTGGTAACGCCCACCCAAAAAGCTACCCGTTTTTACGTAGCTATACAGACCATCCATCTGCAGCTCAATGCGGGCTGGTGTATCAAATACTACCTGGTCCGAAAACAGAGTTTTAGGAACCGGATCAAGCAAATCTTTCTGGCAGGAGGAACTTCCAAACGCCATAAGCGAGGAAATAACGGCTACCGTAACGTTTCTTTTTATAGATGTATGCATCAGAATGCTGTTTTTTGAAACCTAGAAACCAACGTTGAAGCCGGCCGTAAACGTGCGCGCCTGGCCTACTGAGTTGCGGTCGACGCCTGCACCCGTGTTACCGGTCTGGCCTACCGCGGTGTTGCTGGAAATCTCGGGGTCAATGCCGGAGTATTTCGTCAGCAGAGCGGCGTTTTGCACTTGCACGTAGAAACGGGCGCTAGCCATTTTCAGGCGGCCAACCAGCTCAGGGTTGAAGGTGTAGCCCAGGGTCACGTTGCGCAGACGGGCGAAGTCGCCTTTCTCCACGTTCGAGGACATCACCAGCGCCGATCCGTTCGATACGTTGTCGCCGTACACCACCCGTGGCCATTTAGCATCGGTATTTGCTTCCGTCCAGCGCTCCAGAATGTCTACATCGTTGTTCCAGAAGCGCTGGTCGTGTAGGCCAGACTTGGTGCCGTTGTAGATATAGTTGCCACCCGAATACTGGATGAACACGCCTAGGTCGAAGTTCTTCAAACGGAAGTTGTTGTCAAAACCACCGAACCACTTCGGCAATACAGGTCCATAATACTGCCCATCAGTAAGCTGAGTAGGAGCACTGGTATTTTTACCATCCAGCGTAGTCCAGCCTGTAGAGCCAGGACCGGTAGTCCCCAAGTGGTTGTACTGCACTACGGTACCATCAGCCTTCTGAATCATGCGCTGGCCGTTTGCTGGGTTCACACCCAACGACTTCACCGCCAGAATTTCGCCTACGGAGTGGCCTACGAGTGTGTAGTTCACCGTTTCCAGACCCGAGGTGGCCGTACCAATGCGCTGGCCTTCAGTGGCTAGCTCCAACACCCGGTTTTTCTGGGTAGTGAAGTTGCCGCTCATCGTCCAGCTGAAATCCTTCTTCTGGATGGCGTTGAACTTCAGGTTCACCTCAATACCCGTGTTGCGCATAGAGCCCACGTTGGAGTCGATGCTGTTGTTGGGCACGCCTTTCGATGGGGCCTGAGGCACGGGCAGAATCAGACCGTCCACCAGGTTGCGGTAGTACGTCACATCGCCCTGAATCCGGTCTTCCAGCAGCCCGAAGGTCATGCCGACATCGGTCTTCTTGCTGGTTTCCCAGGTGAGGGCAGGGTTGCCGGCCAGGTTGTAGAAGATACTAGCTGAGGGGCCGTACAGGCCAGATCCGTAGGTCTGTAGCGAAGCATAATCGCCGATACCCTGGCTGTTACCTACCTCACCATAGCTACCCGTGAATTTCAGGAAGTTAACAGAGCTCAGGAACGAAGCATTTTTCCAGAAACCTTCTTCTGAAACAATGTAGCCTACCGAGGCGCCATAGAAGTTACCCCACTTATCCGCCCAGGCCGAATAACCATCGCGGCGGAAGTTGATGGAGGCCAGATACTTCTTGCCGAAGTCGTAGTTCAGGCGGCTGAAATACGAGAGCAGATAGTTCTCGCCCTGGAAGTTACCCGCTACCGCGACGTTGGTAAAGTTGCCTTCGAAGGTGTTGAAGAAGTTATCGGCTACGCCCGTACGGTTGGCGCCCCACCGCAGAATCTCGGTGTGCTGCTGCTCACTACCTACCAAGAGGGAGAAGTTGTGATTGTCGCCAACGGTTTTGTCGTATTGCAGTGTGTTTTGCCAGTTCCAGCGCCGGTTGGTGCGGGAATAGTTAAGTGCCTGCCCACCCAATGAGTAACCGTCGCCGGCAATGGCCGTGTAGAATGCGCGGTCTTCGAAGTTGATGTTGTTGATACCGTAGGTAGTACGGGCGTTCAGGCCCGGAACTACTTCCCAGTTGGCATATACGCTACCCTCGATCTGGTTTCCATCGGAGCGGAAATAGTTGTTTTCCAGATCTACTACCGGGTTATAGTAACCAGGGTACAGAGCGGCGCCAGTCGGGCCGCCGGGGTTCAGGTTAGCGCCTGGGCCAATGCCAGCCTGGTAGGTGTTATAGCTGCCATCGGGGTTGAAGGCAGGCAGGTTAGGCGGCAACACCAGCGGCAAGCGGCCTAGGCCTGCCGTACCGAACGCACCATCGGCTACGGAACCGGAGTTGGGCGAAGAGTTTTTGGTATTGGAATAGCCGATACGAGCACCAATCGAGAAAGTCTTGTAGACCTTATGATCCAGGTTCAGACGAGCCGACATGCGCTTAAACTCGTTCTTCTCCAACATACCCTTCTGGTCGGAGTAGCCTACCGACGTGTAGTACGTCGTTTTTTCGGTACCTCCCGAGAAGTTGATGGTGTTGGAAGTAGCAAAGCCCGTGCGGTAGATGTAGTCATACCACTTGGTGTCCACAGTATTGCCGTTGCCATCAAGCGTAGGCCGGAAGCCCTCGACGTTGGTAGCAGCAGCCCCAATAGCAGCCCGGTTCGCGTTCAGGTTCCGAACGGCCTCGTTCTTAATATCCATGTACTGCTGGGCATTCAGCACATCGTAGAGACGTACTGGCTTCGATACCCCGGCCCACGAATCAAGGGAGATACGGCTCTGGCCGCGCTTTCCTTTTTTGGTGGTCACCAGAATAACGCCACCTGCCGCCCTAGAGCCATAGATAGCCGTAGCGGAGGCATCTTTCAGCACCTCCATGCTCTCAATATCGGCGGGGTTCAGGTTGCCGAGCGGGTTGTTGGCCACACTACCTACGGCGGAGCTGTTGCCGCTGAAGGCCGGGATACCATCAATTACGATAAGCGGCTCCGAGCTAAGCGAAATAGAGTTTACACCCCGTACCCGAATTACGGGCGGGTTGTTGAGCACACCGTTGGGGGTCGTGATGTTCACCCCGGAAGCACGACCCTGCAAGGCTTGGTCGAAGCTTTGTACCGGAGCCGTAGCAATTTCTTTCCCGCTAACGGTAGCAATGGAGCCCGTTAGCTCACGCTTGGTTTGGGTACCGTAGCCTACTACTACTACCTCATCTAGGCCAGTAGCATTTGAAGCCAAGGACACATTAATGGACGACTGTGTACCAATAGCTACCTCCTTAGAGGTATAGCCAATGAACGAGTACACCAGTGTTTTTGCGTCGGCTGGCACTGAGAGGGAGTACTTCCCATCCGTATCGGTAGAAGTGCCCTGTGAGCCTCCTTTTACAATAACTGTAACACCTGGCAGTGCTGCGCCATCGGCCGCAACTACTTGCCCGGAGACAGTCCGCGTTTGGGCCTGCACATCTTGGCCAGCCATTGCGAGAACCGTAAAAGGGAACAACAGTAATGTTTTCCTCATGTGTCCTGTGTTAAGATTGAGAATTTGCAGTGTTTGCACCCAATAACTAACACATTCATAACATTAGCAAAACTTATCAGATTAAATTTCAATTAATGCCTTATTTCATTGATGTATATTCAACAGATATATAATCTAAACCAATGGTAGCTTCTTGAATATATCACACCACTTTCTATCATAATTTTATATAACTTTTTTAATAAACACATCCATATTCCTAGCACCTATCTTCTTATTAGTCAGCCCACAGACTTTCGCAAAGTGTAAGTGCGTAATCACTTATATTATCCTATACGCGCATTTTATGCTTTGGACCCCCGAAAAGCCGCCTGCTTAGGTAGAGGGTTTAGTTTTAGCATTATAAAATTTGTCTGTAACTATTTCGGAGCCGAACAGTAACGGTGCCTAGCGGCACAAACCAGGCAGCACGCCCTTACTTAAAATAGTACAATTACATCCTGCGGCTCAATCCTCTTTTTCCTCTTGCCAGGCTGGCAAGAATTTAATTGGGGCGGTAGCGGCAGGAAACGCAGGAGCCTGGCAATTCCCCCACAGGTCTAGGCCACCTGCTGGGGCCCTAAACAGCAAAAAGCCCGACTGGAAAGTCGGGCTTTACTGAGATTCGGGTCTGCATCAAGGGGTGCCCGAGACCGGAATCTCTCTTTCCGGATGGGTACTTGAGCAGGTGGTTTTGAAGTGGGGCGTACTGGGCTCGAACCAGTGACCCCTACCTTGTCGAGGTAATGCTCTGAACCAACTGAGCTAACGCCCCTACAAAACCAGGCTGGCGGCCGTAAAGAGCCAAAGGTAAAATTATGGGGCATATTCTTCTAGTATTTCCTGGTGTAAAATTTATGCTTTGCTGGGCTACACCCTGTAACCTTCTGTCGGGGAGTTAGTATAGCGCTTTACCGATGCCTCCCCTGGTACAGTGCCAGAACCGGTTATTCTCTATTTGCTTCACCGCCCCTCACTATGAAAAAAGCAGCACTCCTCCTCTCACTCTGCGCTCTTAGCACCGCCGCCGTAGCTCAAACCGAAGGCCCCCGCGCTGGTGGCATTGCCTCTTCTACGGATTACTCGCCGGGCACCAGCGACTCGCGCAACAACGGCTTTGGGGTGAAGGGTGGTTTTACCGCCTCCAACTTCCGCGGCGACGACAAGAAGAACTTCGGCAACGAGGGTATCTACAACACCTTCCATGCTGGCGTGTACTCTCAGTTTGGTTTCAACGATAAGTTCTCTATCCAGCCCGAAATACTGTACAGCCGCCAGGGCTTCAAGGGCAGCAACCCCGCCAATACCGCCCAGACGGGCTCCTATACCACCCGCCTCGACTACCTGCAGGTGCCAGTGTTGCTGGTGTACAACTTCCTCGATAACGTGAGTGTGCACGTAGGCCCGCAGGTATCGTTGCTGACCAAAGTAAAGGAAGGCGACCGGGAACGTAAAATCGCCGACGACAACAATGTGTACGGCTACAGCTACAACAGCCTCGACTACGGTCTGGCTGCCGGCCTGGAAGCACGCGTAGGCCCCGCCCGCGTAGGTGGCCGCTACACCGCTGGTTTCGCCGATATCATTCAGGATCAGGACTTGTCCAAGACGGGTACCAAAACGGTTAGCGCTATCAAAAACGGCATGTTCCAGGTATACCTAGGCCTGGGCATTTCCAACTAAGTACAACTGTTTCCGTTTCGTACATAGTAACAAGAGGAAGCCCGCTGGGCTTCCTCTTTTGCGTTGTCTGGCTTACTCAATTTGCGGCATTCCATGGTGGCTCCTTTCCTGTTGTTTCTCTCTGAACCCACCTCTGCTGCGCTGCAGCTTATTAACCACGCCCGCGAACTGCTGGCCGAGCGAGGTATGGCTGTGCTGGGCACCTGGGGCTTGCTGAACCTGGTGGTGAGTGGCTACCTAGCCAAGCGAGCAGCTCCTCGCTCCGAAGACTACTACTTCCACCTGATGAATATCGGCTGGAACATGGTGAACGTGCTGCTGGCCGTGTGGGGCATTCTGCGCGCCCACCCCGCGCAAGTGGCCTCCATGACGCTGCCGGAAAGCCTGGCAGCGCAGTTCGACTTCGAGAAGATTCTGCTCTTTAATGCGGGCCTCGATGTGGCCTACGTGTGCATCGGCAGCTGGCTGCGGGCCCGCGCCGACTCAGCGGATGAGCGGCCAGAGCGTCTGGCAGGTTTTGGCCGCTCTCTGTGGCTGCAAGGCGGATTCCTGTTTCTGTTTGATGTGGGCTTTTATCTGGTGTATCACCCATTTGCCGGACAACTACTGGCGGAACTCCCGTAGGCCACTGCGCAAAAACGCCCCACTAGCCGCTAGGCCAGTGGGGCGTTTTTTTCTAGGCTAAGCCAACTCAGTGGGTGGCCTAGGCGTGGGCTTTTTCCTTTACCAGGGCTTCCTTGATCTTCTCATTGAAGTTGGGAATATCCTGGGGGTTGCGGCTCGTGATGAGGTTACCATCTACCACCACCGTTTCGTCCACCCAGGTAGCTCCGGCGTTCTTAATATCGGTTTTGAGGCTGGGCCAGCTGGTGAGCTTTTTACCGCGCACTACATCGGCCTCAATCAGCGTCCAGGGGCCGTGGCAAATGGCGGCTACGGGCTTGCCGGAGCGCACAAACTCACCGATGAAGCTGATGACGGCCGCTTCGGTACGCAACACGTCGGGGTTCATCTGGCCGCCGGGCAGCACCAGGGCATCGTAGTCGGCCACTCTCACATCGCCGATTACTTTATCTACTGATACTTTGTCGCCCCAATCTTTCTCGTCCCAGCCCTTAATAGAGCCGCTTTTCAGGGAAATGACGTGGGTTTCGGCGCCTTCACCTTCCAGGTATTTCTTGGGCTTTTCCAGTTCCGACTGCTCAAAACCGTCGGTAGCAATAATGGCTATTTTCCTGCCTTTCAAGGCGTCGCTTCCAAAGAGGCTCATATCCGTTTGTGTTTATGTTCGAGAATAAAAAAGCCAGCGCTACACAGGGCAGCACTGGCTTTTATCTAACGAAAGCCCCCAACAGTGGTTGTGAAAACGGGCTCTCTTGTTGAGCTTATTGACCTATAAAATTGTGGCCTAGGCCACTACCGGGTTACTCGTTGCGCTCGTGCTTAAGCTGTTTGCGCAGGCGCTTCACGCGGTCATCGAAACCGTCGGGGTCGTAGCTGATGTCCTCCACATCTAGCTCGTCCAGCATATCCATCAGGTCATCATTGTGCTCGGTGCGGGTGCCGCCGGGCACTTTCACAAACGCCATCTCCGACCACAGCACGGCCTTCAGGCGCAGGCCGTCCTCGCTGAGCATCTGCATTTCTACCACCAAGTTGGAGTTATCGAAATGGATGAGCTGGGTCCGGATACGCACTATTTCGGCGTGCTGGGCGGGGCGCAGGTAGGCCAGGTGGTGCTTGGTGATAACCCAGGCGGCGCCCAGGTCGCGGGATATCTGGCCCAGGTTGAGGGCGTAATGCTGAATGGTGTGCTCCTCGCGGGCATTCAGAAAATAGTCGAGGTAGCGGGCGTTGTTGAGGTGGCCTAGCATATCGCAATCCTGAAAGCGGATGCGGTGAGTGGTTTCGGGTGTGCGCACCAAAGATTTGGCAGCCATACGGAGAGCAGTTGGTAGAAAGAGCAAAGGTCTGGAATTGGCAGCAGAGTGGCCTAGGCCACTCTGCTCTACCCTTCTGTTGCTGAGGGCGCGGAAGACAAAGGGAATATATTGGCCAGCGTGACGTGCGGCCGGGGCTTGCGCTTGGGCGCGGGCTTATCGAACACCACCAGCATTTCCTGCTCACTCAGCAGCGCCATACCCTCGGCGCGGTCGAGGTGTGGCAGATGAGGTACATCAAAGAGGCGCTCCAGCTGATCGGCGGGCGTGAGGCTGTCGTGGGCCTGAAACAGAGCATTGCGCCAGCGGTACACGGCAATGGTGCCATCGAGGTCCATGGTGGGACCGGCCAGAATCAGCAGGTCAGTGCCTTGCTGGCGGATTTCGCGGATCCCCATTCCGCGCAAATCCAGGAAGTGCTTCTTGTACAGCTTGTGCTCCCCGCCTTCTACCTGGCCCAGCCGAAGCTGGCCCTTCTTATGGTCTTCGGGCCTGATTTCGAGCACTATAGCCCAGCCATGCAGCACTGGCCCACGCAACCCCAGAAACAGCCGGCCATCGGGCGAAGCCGCTAGCCCTTCAACATCGAAACCATTGTCTTTGGCGGGCACCTTCAGCATGGGGCCGATGTGCTTATCTTTCGCCAGCACCTGCAGTAGCTCGTTGGTGCCTTTCGTGTCGCCGCGGAGCTGGGCCGCACGCAGCTTCTGGTCGGGCGCGGTGGGGTGCGGGGCAGATTTCAGCAGTTCGAAGTCGCCGGTCTTGGCATTTTGCACCAGCGGAATGCGCGCCAGCAGGCAGCGGTTGGGCGCCACCTGAATCTTGGCGAGCCGCCCAATTTGCTTGGCAATATTGGGGTCTTCGGGCTTGGCATTCTTACGCTTGATGCTGTGCGAGCCCATCACCCAAAGGTAGTTTTCGGCTTCGCCCATACCCTCCAGATCCACTTCTTCGGTGGCTTTTTCGGGTAGGTCTACCAAGTCGGCCAGCTTATAGCTGCAATGCTTGCCAAAGCTACGCGGTCCGGTACGCCGCAACCGTTCAATTGTAGTGCGCTCATCGCAACATACCCAGAGGTTATTGCCGGTTATAACGGCCGCCGAAAGGCCGTCGCGAACGTCGTCGCCGTTGGGGTTGATGCTCAGCTTCGGATCGAAGCGCAAAGTGTAGGGAGGGGAGGGCATATGAGGGGACGTGAGGCAGTAACCTACAAACGGCCCCGCCTCCGTGGGGTTGTAGGCCACTGCTCTGTGCTCTTCCGGGCACTATAATAAGTGTATCAAGCAGCGTCGAGCCCCTACCCTAATCCCTTTGGTGGAAAGGTTGGAATGGGGCCTCGGTGCTGCTTGATACGCTATTTTCAAAAGAAACCCTGGCTGTCCTCTAACTCAGTGCCCTACCCCTTCGCGCCACAGCTGCGGCGCACCTTTTCCAGGCGCTGCACCAGGTCGCGCACTACGGCTTCATCGGTGGTGTACACGGGCATTTCCAGGGTGGTAGAGTCGGATTTGCCTGGGGGCTGGCGCTTGATTTTTATCTCGTAGTAGTGGCGGTCTTTCTTGTCGTTGTGGGCTGGCACGTAGGTCAGGCTGGTTACTTGGCTCCATTCTACGCCCAGGCGCAGCTCAAACTCCACTTTGTCATCGGACTTCACGGCCCAATCGGCCCCGTTTTTCTGGTGGCTGACCTGGAAGTTGCCCGACTCACCACTGCCGGCTGTGCGGTATTTCCGGATGACCTCAGTGAAGTGGCAATTGCTGAGCGTGGCCCTGATTTCAGTGGCGGGTTCGTCGGGGTCGCGGGCCAGTTCGTTGAGGCGGCGGGTCAGGGCCTGTACTTCCGCGGAAGATTGGGCCTGGGCAACGGTGCCCGCCAGAAGCAGGCCGGCCAGAAGCAGTAGCTTTTTCATACTATTCAGCACACAAAAGTGAGACATTCCCCTGCGCCCGGCAGTGGGCCCCAGCGGTAACACCAGGGCAGATGCAGCAGGCTTCGAAAGGGTTGCCTGGGCTTTGTAGGCCAGTTGATTAGCGTCGTATTCCGCTATCTTCCGCCCATGAATAAACCGCCACAAATTGTCTGGATTACGGGTGCCTCCACGGGCATCGGCGAAGCGCTGGCCTACGAGTACGCCCGCCAAGGAGCCAGGCTGGTGCTCTCAGCGCGCAACCGGGCGGCGCTGGAAAAAGTGGCCGCCGCGTGTGCCCCCGCCGAAACGCTGGTACTCCCGCTTGATCTGGCGCAGCCCCTCGATTTTCCCGCCGCTGTAGGTCAGGTGCTGGCGCAGTTCGGGCGGCTCGATATTCTGATCAACAACGGCGGCATCAGTCAACGCTCCCTGGCGCTGGAAACTGGCCTAGACGTAGACCGCCGCCTGATGGAAGTGAACTACTTCGGCACAATGGCTCTCACGAAAACGGTATTGCCGCACCTGCTACGACAGGGCGCCGGACGGGTGGCCGTAGTAAGCAGCCTGGTAGGCAAATTCGGGACGCCCTACCGCTCGGCCTATGCAGCTTCCAAACACGCGCTGCATGGCTTTTTCGACTCGTTGCGGGCAGAACTGACGGTCACTGGCGTGGGCATCACCATTATTTGCCCGGGCTTTATTCGCACGGGCGTTTCTATAAACGCCCTCACCGGCGACGGCACTCCCCTCGGCACCATGGATGAGGCCACGGCGAAAGGCCTGGCTCCCGCCGACTTCGCCCGGCAAGCCGCCCACGCCATCGCACAAGGACGCAACGAGGTGTACATAGGAGGCCGCGAAACCTGGGGCGTGCTGCTGAAACGGCTGGCACCGGGACTATTCACACGGTTTTTAAGTCGCGCGAAAGTGCGCTAGGCTAGTCCCGCAACAGTACCTGTAAACAAAAACGTCATTCCGAGCTTGCCGAGGAATCTCGCGTGCTGACGCATGGATTACTATTGCAACATCAGCACGCGAGATTCCTCGGCAAGCTCGGAATGACGTTCTACTATCACTTCTTATTCGTTTGTACTTCTATATATAGTGGCCTACTGCCCGGCTTTGCGGGCGCGCATCTGCTCCTGCACCTGGCGCTGCTTTACTTTGAGTTGCTGGTACTGGGGTGGCGTCAGGACTTGCTGCAGCTCCTTGTCGGAGGCGGCATTGATGCGCTTTAGCTCGGCCATCAGGGCGGGACGGTTGGTGCTGTACTGGCGCTGGGCGGCGTTGGCTTTTTCGGCGGTTTCCGTGAACACACCCCGCACTTTACGGCGCTGCTCATCCGTGAGCTTGAGTTCTTCGGTAAGTACGTCGGTCAGGTCGCGGGCGGCGGAAGAGGCTACCACGGGCGCGGGTGTGGCTACCGAGCGGGCTTCGGGAATGTTTTTATTGCGGCGGGCGCAGCCGGTGGCCAGGGTGGTAGTAACGGCCAGAGCGAGGAGAAAACGGGCAGCAGACATAGTACAATAGGGAGGGGTGTGCCTGCGCATACGCGAAAAACACACATAGCGGTTATGCTATTTTACTCCCCAAGCCCTCCTACCCCACCGCCACGGTACTGGCTGCTCCCGAGCGCATAACCGGATTGCTGGTTTTCAGGTGCTGCGCCGTGTAGTGAGCCAGCGCCATAATGGTAAGCATGGGGTTTACACCGCTGCACGCCGGAAACGCCGAGGCATCAGCCACAAACAGGTTCCCGACTTCATATAGCTCGCCGGTAGGGCTGGTGGGGTGCGTGCCCGCGTCGCCGCCCATGCGGCAGGTGCTCATCTGGTGGGCGCTGTAGAGGCTGAACTGGTTTGGTTTCCAGCCTAAGTAGGGCAGCTGGTCCAGCAGCTCGGGGTTTTGGAGCACTCCATTTTGGGCATGCAACGTAGGCAGGGTGCCGTGGGGCAGATATACGGTATCGGCACCGGCGGCTACGTGTATCTCGGCGGCGGCGCGCACGCCCTGCAGCATGTGGCCGCGGTCGAAGTCGCTGAGGGTATAATCGATGAGGGGGCACCCGTTCTTATCCACCGTAATGCGGCCACCATCCCGGTCGCGGGTGAGCACAATGAACGAACCGAGGTGGGCGGCTTGGCGCATCATTTGTTTGTGCTGCTCGCCGGAACGCCACGGTAATACCATGGCCATCAGCCCGCTATGGGCGGGCGGCGTTTCCAGCTTCACGCCAAAGTTGGTGCCGTCCAGCATCGTGAAGCAATCATTCACCACCGACATCATAGGCCCGTGCCAGGGATTAATGCGATGCGCATAGTGCGCCGAAACGGCCACCGTGGGGTGCAAATGCAGATGCTCCCCGATGTGCGGGTGCTTCAGGCCACTGCGCAGCAGCAGCGCCGGCGTCTGTATGGAGCCGCCCGCCACCACTACCCGGCGCGCCCGCACGGTCACGCGCACCTGGCGCCCATCGGAAGTGGTATGCACGGCTTCGGCTCCGTTGGCGCGGTTGCCGACAATGGTGATGCGCTCTACGTGCGTATCGGCGAGAAGGCGCGCTCCGTGGTTGTAGGCCTGTTGCAGGTAGGTATTGAGCGTGCCTTGCTTGATGCCGTGCCTGTCTCCGAAGCAGCTGTAGCCCAGGCTCTCGTAGTGGCTTTCCGAATCGGTAAGGCCTTTTTCGTTGCGCGGAATCAGCTTAACCTCCTGGCCTAGCTTGGTGGAGCCATCCCAGAGGGCTTGATTTTGGCCGTTGTGGCGGTGGTAGTCGATGTTCACGCTCAGGGCCCGGCTCACGGCATCGAGGCTTTTCTTGAAATCAAGCGAAGCAAAATGTGGCAATTGGTGTTCCCTGGCCCATTCCTGCAGCACGTAATCGGGGGTGCGGAAGGCGCCGGCCCAGTTGATGGTGGTGCCCCCGCCCAAGCAAGAGCCAGCCAGCAGCGCAATACCGCCATCCTGAGTACTCAGGGCCCCACGACCATCGTAGAGGTGGCCTAGCATATCTACTTCGCGCTGCGAAAACTCGGCGCCGTGGAAGTAAGGCCCCTTTTCCAGCACCAGCACATCGTGGCCAGCCGCGGCCAGCTCCCCGGCTACCACTCCCCCACCGGCCCCGCTTCCAATCACGAGCACGTCGCACTCATAGGTGACATCCTGGGTTGGCTTCATGGTTTTGATAGGCCTAGGCGTGTCTACTATTTCCTCCTGCTGCGGGCCGGGGTAGCCGATGTGCTCCCACACAAAGTTACCCTGTTCCGGCGTGGAGCTGCCATAGAATAAGAAGGTGAACAGCTTACGCAGGGCATGAAACCCCTTCCGAAACTGGGGCACATTGCTGGCGGCCCAGCTTTGCAGCAGTTTCTCGCGCTGCTCCGGCGCCAGTCGGCTAAACGGCCGCAACGAGCCAAACCACGTGAGACCCACAGCCGGCGTTTCCAGGAGCGTCAGGAGCTGCAGGAATTCCTTGCGGGCTCCGGCCGGCTGCACCTCCAGCACCTGCGCAATCTTCTCCAGGTCTACGCCTTCGGAGCCGCGCCGCGCCCAATACGTCGCGTCGTCGGTTTCGTGGCCGGGTACGGCCGGGATAAAGGTATCGGCAAGGGCGCGCAGGGTGGCGCGCTGAGCTTCGGTGAACTGCATAACCTGATGAGCGGGATAGAGAACTGATCCGGCGGCGGTTGATGGGGCCGGCCCTGGAAAAGTTCGGCAATTTTTCCCGAAACTACTCGGCTTGCATACGAAAAGGCGAAATGGTGAGATGAAGTGGCGGAACTCTGAGTAGCACGTTCGTTTACACCTGCACGTCATCCTGACGAAGGAAGGATCTTATCACGCAAGGACGAAGCGCTAGGCCAGTCGTTCACGCGTGATAAGATCCTTCCTTCGTCAGGATGACGTGCCATTTGACTTTATCACCTCATCACTTAGCAATCCTTACAGATACTTCAGCAGCCACCCGATCAGCTTCCTTACTTTGGGGGTGTAGGGTGGGTACATGGTTTTGATGCCGGTGCGGCCCACGCGCTGTTGTAATACTGATTTCTCGTTGCTGAACCCGATAAAACCTGCGTGGCCGTGGGCCTTGCCTAGGCCACTGTTGCCAAAGCCGCCGAAGGGCAGGTCGGGGTGGGCCAGGTGCAGAATGGTTTCATTGACGCAGGCGCCGCCAGCGGGAATGTTGCGGAGCAAGTAACGCTGGTTTTCGGCGTTTTGGCTGAACACGTAGAGCGCCAGGGGCTGCAGGCGGAAGTTTACCACGTCGGCAGCCTCCATGAGAGTACTGAAGGTTTGAATGGGCAGCAGCGGGCCGAAGATTTCCTCCTGCATAATGCGGCTATCGGCGGGCGCATCCAGTAGCAGCGTGGGCTCAATGAAGCGCTGTCCGGCATCTACCATTCCGCCCGAAACGATGTTGGCGCCCTGCGCCTGGGCGTCTTCCAGCAGGCTCGCCACCCGCTGAAAATGGTGCTGGTTTACAATACGCGCATACGATTCGGAAGCGGCGACGCCTTGGCCTTCGGGGTCATAGAAACGCGCAACGGCGGCCTTCATTTCCCGGATGAATGGCTCCTTCACCGACTCCTGCACCAATAAGTAATCGGGAGCCACGCAGGTCTGACCGGCGTTTATGCCCTTGCCCCACGCAATCTTCTCGGCGGCATCGCGTAGGTTGGCGGTTTCATCCACAATAACGGGACTCTTGCCGCCCAGCTCCAGCGTAACGCTGGTTAGGTGCTCGGCGGCGGCGCGCATCACCACTTTGCCCACCTGCGGGCTACCCGTGAAAAAGATATGGTTGAAGGGCAGTTTCAGCAGCTCGGTGGCCACGTCTTTGTCGCCTTCCACTACAGTTACCTCGGCGGGGTCGAACAGCTCGCGGCACATGCGGGCCAGCAGCGCCGCCACCGTGGGCGTCATCTCGGAGGGCTTGATGATGCAGGCGTTGCCAGCCGCCAGCGCCGAAACCAGCGGATCGATGGCCAGATAAAACGGATAATTCCAGGGCGCGATAATCAGGCAGACGCCTTTCGGCTCGTACTGCACCCAGCCACGCGCGCCCATCAGGGCCATGGGCGTGCCCACTTTGTGGGGCTTCATCCACTGGCGAAGGTGGCCTAGCGTGTGCTTGATTTCTACCTGCGAGGGCCAGATTTCCGTGACATCGGTTTCGGGGAGCGGCTTGCGGAAATCGGCGTACAGGGCCTGCTGAATGGCGGCGCGGTTTTCCTCAATCCAGTGGCTGAGCTTGCGCAGCCGGGCCGCTCGTGGCGCATGGTCCTCCCGCCGAAGTACTTCGGCGCGGACCCGCTGCTGCTGAAACAGCCGTTGAATAGTGGCCGCATCAACAGTGACCGGTGGCGGAGCGAGGGTAGGTTCCATGGGAAAGCGAAAAGATAATACGGCTGGGTACGTTAAATTCAGCGCAGGCTACTGCACTTGCAGTCAGATAACAGCATCTTTGTGGCAGAGTTCGGCGGCTGCCGGGTTCCGCAGGGCAACTATCCCGCCCCGCTATGTGCTAGACTGGCCTAGAGATGCAAGATATCAGCCACCGGCTCCGAAACTTAGTAGAGTTATTAAACAGCAGGCTGCCGGAGTTACCGGAAACTGAACTGGTGTATACGCCTGGCCCTGGTCGGTGGTCGAAGAAGGAAATTCTAGGCCACCTCATCGACTCGGCCATGAACAACCACCGCCGGTTTGTGATGAGCCAATTGGGGCCTGAACCTTTGCTGATTACTCCCTATGAGCAGCGCGAATGGGTAGCGCTGGCCCGCTACCAGTTTACGCCTAACCTGGAACTGCTTAACCTCTGGACACTGCTTAATAAGCAAATTGCGCGGCTGCTGGAGAATTTGCCCTCCACTGCTGCTGCTCAGCGCTGCGAGTTCGATAACGGCTACAGCGTGACGCTGAGCTGGCTGGCGGAAGACTACGTGATGCATCTGGAGCACCACGTGCAGCAGATTCTGAACCCGGTATCCTACTGAGTGGCAGCAGGCGGCTTGGGCGCTTTGCAACCTGCCGCACTGGCACGGCACTTCCTACCGAAATGGCCTTCAGCAGTGGCCTAGCGCTACGCTCAGGCTGCTTTCCCTGATTTCAGCATCTTATCCAAGTTATTAATTATCAGATAATTACAATCATCAAAAACCTAATGGCGTAACAATTAGATAAACCAGGCGGCACATTGGGGTAATAGGGCGAATCTACCTTTGCCCTCATTATGCAGGACACCATTACCAAGATCAGCCTCGTCTTTTTGTTGTGCTTTGGGACCCTGGCTACGGCGCTGGCCCAGGGCACAGGCAGTATAAAAGGCACCATTTCCGATGCCCAAACACAGGAAGCCGTCATCGGCGGCACGGTGCATCTGGACAAAACCACTATCGGCGGCCCCACGGATGTGGATGGCCGCTTTTCTTTGGACAAGGTGCCCGTGGGCGAGTACACGCTCATCGTGTCGTCGGTGTCCTACAAAACGGCTTCTATTCAGAAGGTAGCCGTGAAAGCCGGCCAGGCCACCACCGTCAACTACAAGCTGGAAACCGACCAGCAGAACCTCAACGAGGTGGTAGTAACGGGCGTGCGGCGCACCAACACCGAAATGTCGGTGATTTCGGAAATCAAGCAGGCCAACGTGGTGGTCAGCGGGGTGTCGTCGGAGCAGATTGTGAAAACCCAGGACCGCGACGCGGCCGAGGTAGTACGTCGGATTCCGGGCGTGACCATCGTCGATAACCGCTTCATCCAGATCCGGGGCCTCAGCGACCGGTACAACGCGGTGTGGCTCAATGATGTGGCCGCCCCCAGCTCCGAAACCGACCGCAAATCCTTCTCCTTCGACATCGTACCTAGCTCTTTGCTTGATCGGGTGCTGGTGTTCAAGGACCCTTCGCCGGAACTGCCCGGCGACTTCGCAGGTGGCCTAGTGAAAGTGTACCTGCGCAAACCCGCCCAAAATGAGCGTCTCCTGACGGTAAACTACTCCTCGGGCTACCGCAACGGCACTACGGGCAAAGACTTCTACACCGATAAAACCCAGGCTGGCGACGCCTTTGGTTTTGGAGCCATTAAGCGGGAACTGCCGGGCGGCTTTCCGCAGCTGAGCACGGCTTACCAGCAATACGAGCGTGATTTCTACGCCAAGCAAATCGAGAACACCTTCCCGATTTATAAGCTGAAGGCCATGCCCGATATCCGCTTCAACGCGGCGTATATGGACCAGATCAACCTCAAGAACCTGGCCATCGGAAGCATCACCTCGGTCAACTACACTAACACCTTCACCAACTTCAACATCGACCGCAATCTGTTCGATGGCGCGGGTCAGCGCACCGATCAGTTCAAGGACAACCAGTCGTCGAACAACATCCGGCTGGGCGCCATCCAGAACTTCAACCTGGTGCTCGATAATGGTGGCCGCCTGGAGTTCCGCAACCTGTTCAACCAGCAGGCGCGCAACCAAGTAACCACTCGCCGGGGCTTCGATAACGACGGCCGCCTGGTGCGCAACAGCTACCAGATGGGCTACCAGGGTCGCACCACCTACACGGGCCAATTGGCCGGCCAGCATACCTTCAACAAAGACAAAACCAACTTCGATTGGGTGGCGGGCTACGGCTACTCGAACCGCAACGAGCCTGACCTGCGCCGCGTGTCGTACCAGTCGATTCCGGCGGCTACGGAAGGTGGCGCGGCTACTGAAACCGTGCTGACGCCTGCTACGGGACAGGTAGACGTGAACAATGCTGGCCGCCTCTACCAGAAGCTCAACGAGCACAACTACACCATCAACGCCAACCTGAAGCACCAGGTACAGGTAGCGGAGCGCACCGTAGAGATTGGGACCGGCACCTACCTGGAGTACCGCAAACGTGATTTCCAGGCTCGCGCTTTCGGCTATTCGCTGAACGCAGGTGGCTTACAGGGGCTGCGCAGCGAGGCAGTAGGCAACATCTTTGATCCGCAGAACATCGGCACGGATGGCTTCCGCCTGACGGAAGACCTGAACTCGACTTACCGCTACAACGCTAACAACCAGCTGGCTGCCGGCTACCTCTCCCTCAACATTCCGCTAACCGATAAGCTGAAGGTGGTGACGGGTGCCCGCTACGAGCACAACGTGCAATCCATCGAGACGGGCATCAACGGCCAGCCGGTGAAGCAGGATGTGACAACTAACTTTGTGCTGCCTTCAGCTAACTTCAGCTACAGCTTCAACGAGAAGAACCTGGTGCGCGCCTCCTACGGCCGCAGCCTTAACCGCCCCGAGTTCCGCGAAGCCGCGCCGTTCTTCTACTACGACTTTGACTTTAACGTCCTCAACTACGGCTCGCTGTACCTGAACCCCGAGCAGCCGCTGAAAGTAGCCAGCATCGACAACTTTGATGTGCGCTATGAGCTGTACCCCAGCAGCGGAGAGCTGATCCACATCGGCGCATTCTACAAGAACTTCACGAACCCGATTGAAAACACGGTAGTCCTGACCACTAACCTGGCCTACACCTTCGCCAACGCTCCCAGCGCCTACGCTTATGGCCTAGAGCTGGACCTGAAGAAAAACTTGAGCTTTCTGGACGAAGCCTTCGGGACGACTGGCCTGCGCAACCTCTCGGCGGTGTTCAACGCCTCGCTCATCAAGAGCCAAGTGCAGCTCGGCGACAACTTTGTGGCCTGGGACAATAAGCGCGCCCTGCAGGGCCAGTCGCCTTACGTGCTGAATGGAGGCTTCTACTACAACACGCCTAATAACGCCTGGCAGGTTACGGCTCTGTACAACGTGTTTGGCCCGCGCATCCTATTCGCCGGCAGCAACGACTACCCCGATGTAGTGGAGATGCCCCGCCACACCGTGGACCTCTCCCTCACCAAGACCGTGACGAGCCGCCTGACCCTGAACGCGGGCATCCAGGACCTGCTGAACCAGAAAGTGAACCTGGTGCAGGACTTCAACCGCGACAAGAAGTACGAAGCTAAAGCTGACCCCTCCTTGAGCAGCTACCGCCGCGGCACTTACTACACCGTAGGCCTGCGCTTCAATCTGGAGCCCCGCGCCCGCCAGCTTACGCCCCTGCCATAGCCTTTCGCCTTTCCAGCTTTTCCTTTCCAGCTTTTCCTTTCCAACTCTTTCCTAGCCTGCTTTTCATTTCACCCCTTTGTATGAAAAAGAACACCCTTTCCCTCGCCCTGGCAGCTACTCTGCTGGCCGGACTGGCATCGTGCAGCAAGGAAGACACCACGCCAGCTCCCAACGTAGTGGGCGGCGGCACCACTACCCCCACTACCCCAACCACTCCCAACACCGGACAGCTAGTGACCGTGGGCGGGAGCGGCAAAACCTCTATCACCACCAATACCACGTGGTCGGCCAGCAACAAGTATTTGCTGAAAGGTTTCGTGTATGTGCAATCGGGCGCTACCCTGACCATTGAGGCGGGCACCATTATTAAAGGTGACAAAGACACCAAAGGCGCCCTCATCATTGAGCCGGGCGCGAAGATTATAGCCGTGGGCACTGCTGAAAAGCCCATCATCTTTACCTCGAACCAGCCGAAAGGCTCCCGGAACTATGGTGATTGGGGTGGAGTAATTATTGCCGGCAAAGCACCGCATAACGCCGTGACGGCTACGGCGCAGCCGGTAGTAGAAGGCGGAGTAGACACCAAGTACGGCGGCTCTGATGCTGCCGATAACTCGGGTACGCTGCAGTATGTGCGGATTGAGTTTGGTGGCGTAGCCTTCTCCCCCGACAACGAGGTAAACGGCCTGACCCTGGCCGGCGTAGGCAGCGGCACCACGATTGACCACGTGCAGGTATCGTACAGCGGCGACGATGCGTTCGAGTGGTTTGGTGGCACGGTGAATGCCAAATACTTGGTTTCGCACCGCACGTTTGACGACGACTTTGATACCGACAATGGTTTCTCGGGCAAGATACAGTTTGCCGTATCCCTGCGCGACCCGCTGCAGGCCGACCAATCGGGCTCCAAAGCGTTTGAGTCGGACAACGACAGCAAATCGAATCCTGTCAAGCCCCAGACCTCTGCGGTATTCACGAACGTAACGGCGGTAGGCCCCATTATCAACACCACCGGCGGCAGCTACAGCCCTCAGTACACGGCTGGCGCCCATATTCGTCGCAACTCGAGCATCAGCATTCTGAACTCGGTGATTATGGGCTACCCCACCAACGTGCTGATTGACAACGCCCAGACGGCGGCCAACGCTGCCAACGGCGACCTGCACTTCAAAAACAATATTGTGGCCGGCAGCCTTACGGGCTCCAACTCCACCGGCGGGCAGCGCAGCATCATCTACATCGGTGGCACGGGGGGTGGTGGCAGCCTCACTACCAACAACGTCATGGCCTCCGACTCCTCGGCGTGGGGCAGTGCCGTAGGGCCGCTTACCTGGCTGAAGACCAATGGCAATAAGCGCTACGCCACGGCCGATAACGTGCAGCTGCTGAACCCCTTCAATCTGACGGCTCCTAGCTTCCTGCCCCGCAGCGCTTCTCCTATTGTAGCTACCGGCGGCGTCACGGCTGACTTCACGGACAGCAAAGTATCGGATGCCTTCTTCACGAAAGTAGCCTACGTGGGTGCCTTCTCCGGCTCGGGTGCTTCCTCCGATAACTGGCTGGCTAACTGGACCAACTTCGATCCGCAGAACACCGACTACTAAGTTTATATATCCTTATTCTATCCGCCGAGACCGGAACTGGCCTACAGTTCCGGTCTTTGGCTTTTTGGGTGGCCTAGGCCCACTGAAGTAAGCTGAGCCGGGCCATGAAACCGGGTAGCTGATGATGAAGGAAAAAATGAGTGGCCTAGGAAGGGCACTATTCTTGAGACGACCCGCGTTTACGAAGCTTGTCTTTACCTGTGCTGATGTCGTTTTCTTCTGTTGCCTGGCCTTCGGGCCGTACTGCCTTTCTGCTTTCTTTTCTTTTTCTGGGGTTTTTCGGGCTTATGCAGCCTGCTGCAGCGGCCTCCGGGCCGGGCCGCCAACCCCAGCCGCGCATTCAGGTGCGGCCCATTGCCGATAAGGTGTACGTGCACACCTCCTACCGTTACTACTCGGGCAACAAGGAGCCCGTGCCAGCCAACGGCCTTATCATTAGCACCACCAAAGGCGCTATTTTGGTAGATACGGGCTGGGACTCTGACCAGACTCTGCAAATCCTGCGCTGGGTGGCCGATAGCCTACACCAACGGGTACGGATGGCGGTCATCACGCACGCCCACGAAGACCGTTTGGGTGGCATTCCGGCGCTGCGCGCCAACCACATCAAGGTCATCAGCAGCAAGGCCACGGCCCAACGTGCAGCGGCCCGCCAGCTAGATGTACCCACGGCCGCGCTCAAGCCCTTTACCGTCATCAAGGCCGGCAACACCAAGCTGGAGCTGTTCTTCCCCGGCCCCGGCCATGCCCCCGATAACTTGGTGGCGTGGCTGCCGCGCCAGCGCGTGCTGTTTGGCGGCTGCCTGGTAAAGGAAATGGCGGCTCCCACTCCTGGCAACATCGACGATGCCGACCTGAAAAAGTGGCCTAGCACGGTACGAACCGTAGCCGCCCGCTACCCAAAAGCCGCCGTAGTAGTACCCGGCCACGGCGCCTGGGGTGGCCTAGAACTTCTGACGCACACTCTGGAGGTATTGCGCGCCCCCGGCCGCCAGGCCCAAACGGCCCTCGGCAGATAGAGGCTTGCGTTGGGTATTGTGCCAGCGGGGCAGCAGAGAGAAGTAGCCTAGACCACTTCTCTCCGCTGCCCCGCTGGCATTTTCATTTATATAGAACAAAACCTATTTCTCTTGAACTATCCTCAGTAGCTTGCAGCAACCTTACTCTCTCTGCCAGATGCTGAATCGACGTACTTACTTTATTCGGGAACACGTAGGCCTGTTTAAGCTCAAGGATACTTACGACATCCTCGACCCCGAAACCAACGAGCAAATTGGCTTCGCCAGTGAGGCCACGCCCTCGTGGGCGGTGTGGCTGCGGCTACTCCTGAAGAAGCACATGCTGCCCGTTACCATTGCGGTGCGGGAGCAGTCGGAGTCGGCACCCCTGATTCAGATTCAGCGGGGCTGGACGTTTCTGCGCTCCAAGGTGCACGTGCTGGATGCGCAGGAGCAGAAAATCGGCTACTTCAAGAGCAAGCTGTTCTCCTTCAACGGCGGCTTCTACGTCTATAACCTCCAGGATGAGCAGATTGCCGAGATAAAAGGCAGCTGGAAAAGCTGGGACTTCAAATTCATCAGCGCCTCAGGCCAGGAAATTGGGATGGTGACGAAGAAGTGGGCCGGCCTAGGCCAGGAACTGTTCACCAACGCCGACAACTACCTGATTTCCATCAACGATATGGGCGAAACCCAGGCCGCTTCCAATGCCCTGCTCTTGGCGGCTGGCCTGGCCATCGATACCGTTTTCAACGAGCAGCAATAGTCCTACATTCTCCTATAAGAGAAGAACGAGAAGGGGGAAGTGGCCTAGGCCACTTCCCCCTTCTCGTTCTTCTCTCTGTCACACCTTTACTTGCCCTTCTTTGAGCGATTCTTCTTCAGGTAGGCCTTGGCTTCTTTGGCGGCGTCTGATTTGCGCTCCGACTTCGCTTCCACCTCTTTGTAGTAGCGAATGGCTTCGGCAGTGTCCTTTTGCTTTTCGGAGATACGGGCCAGGTTCAGGAGCGCATATAGGTAGAAGCCCTGGGTAGTATCACCGGACGTTTCGGAGAATACGATGCACCGCTGGTAGTAGTCCTTGGCCTTGGGCAGATCCTGATATTGGTTCTGCATCAGGCTGCCCAGAAAAAACGTGGCGTAGCGGCCACTGATGGCCTCATAGCCCGGCATGCCCCGATTGATCTTGTCCAGAATATCCTTGCTCACCTGCTCGCACTCCGGCAAATACCCGCGTTGGTAGCAGGTGAGGGCATAAAACCGCTCCAGGTAGCCATTATCCGGGAAGGCTTTCCACATTTGCTGCGCGATGGGGAAAGCCTCTTCGGGCTTGTTTTCCTGATTCTGTAGAATCTTCATCAGGAACACTTTGGCCTCGTTGGAGGTGTAGAAGCCGTTTTGCGCCACATGCCGAAGCTGCTGCACCCCTAGCTGGCGGTTGCCCTTCGGGAAGAACAGCAGCACGGGCTTGAGCAGCTTATAATTATCCGAAATCCAGACGGCGTAGTAATTAATAAGCGCCTGCCCGAACAGAAACTCCGGGCTCAGGCCATTGGCTTCCTGGCTTTTATCCAGATAGTCGAGGGCGCGCTTGCTGGAAAGGGTAGCCTTGCGCCAGTTGCTGCGTTCGGCGTTTAGGCGGGCATCAAAGCCATACGCAGCCGAGAGGAAAAAGCAGGCTTCGTAGTTCTTGCGGTCTTTCTGGTACATGTTTTCGCCTTTGGTGATGGCGGTATCCATGTAGGCAAAAAAGGTCTTGTCGTATACCTGCGTGGTGATGTTGGTGGGCATAATTTTCCACCAGGTAGTGAGCCCCAGCAGGAAATACGGCATGGGGTGGTTGGGGTAGCGCCGCCGCAAAGAGCGGAATTGCTTTTCCGCTTTGTCGTACTTGAAGTTGTAGAGGTTCTGCACCGCCCCTTCCAGCTCCGTCTGGATATCCTTATCCAGCAAAAGCCACCCTTTGGTATCGACGGCATTGGGCGCAATGTCCACGTTGCTTAGATCTACCTGGCGAGTGGGCTCTGGCTGGGTAGGAACGGACGGTACAGGCTGCTGGGCCTGCACACGCAACCCCACCAGCAAGAGCAAACAAATTAGTTTAAGACGCATAGCAACCACTTGAACTCCTAATGTTAGGAAAAAGGTCGCAGTTGCTCTCGGCAGAAGGCAGGCTGTGGGCGCGCTTTGCGGACGCCCGCTGATTTTATTAACTGGAAACACTTCTATCACAATTGCTTACATCTCCTATAACGACCGCACTTACTCCCCTAGCATATTCGGGCCAACTGAATATTAATCGGGAAGCCATAAGTATATCAACCTGTTACCTACCAGAAGCTCATGAGTAGCGTTTGCCGAGAGTAGCCGGCCCTAGAGGCCTAGGGGCAAAAAAAAGAGGTTGAAGCTCCCACAGCTTCAACCTCTTCATTGTTTCTCCATCACCCGGATCCCACCAACGGCAGGAGAAACGATACAACGACAGGATCCCACCCACCGTCGTTGTATAAGTTGGCTCAGTGATTAGGGCACCGAGCCCAAGCCAGCGCTTAGGCAGCCAGCTAAATATTGGTGTACAAATCGGGGCTGCGCACGTATTGCGCGGCCCCAGAATCAGCTTGCCGCAGACACTGCCTACGACTCAGCTAAAATACAGTCACAAGGTCCTGATAATATGGGCGTCTGGCTACCGCTTGGTTCACCAGTTATAGTGCTCTGTTAACATTTCATGCTAATTTTTCTTAACTTAGCCGTCAGTTGGGCACCAAACCTTGCTATGAAGCTCCAATTCGAACCCATTCAGCCTACTGCCGACAGCTCATTTACGCTGCTGCATTATACCAACGTCGAGAAAGGCGACCTGCTCTGGCACTACCACCCGGAGTATGAGCTGGTGTATCTGCCGCGGGGCAGTGGCCGGCGCCATATCGGGCAGCACATTTCTCGGTTCGAGGAAGGCGAGCTGGTGCTCATTGGTCCCGATTTGCCCCACCTCACGTTCAGCTACGGACAGCCGGCCGGCATTCCGTTTGAGGAGATTGTGGTGCAGTTGCGCTCCGACTTCCTGGGCGAAAACTTCTGGCAGCACCCCGAGCTAGCTGACATCCGACAGCTCTTGGCCCGCGCTCATGAAGGGCTGTCGTTTGGGGGCGAAACCCGCGCGGCCGTTGGCGCTGAGTTGCGCCGGCTGCTGCACGAGCCCCCTTTCATGCGCCTGCTCACGCTGCTGCGCGTGATGCAGACCCTGGCCCAGGCGCCCGCCTCCGATTGCCTTTCTCTACACGCCGGCCATGCTGGCCTGGGGCGGCAGGGCAAGGAGCAGCAGCGCCTAAGCCGGGTGTACCAGTTTCTGGAGCAGCACTACCAGCGGGCCTCGCTCTCGGTGCAGGAAGTAGCCGAAGTGGCGAACCTCTCGGTGCCGGCGTTCTGCCGCTACTTCCGCCAGATGACGCGCCTCACCCTCACCGATTTTCTGCAGGAGTACCGCGTAGGCCACGCCTGCCGCCTGCTGCTGGAAGATATTCCCGTGACGGAGGTGTGTTACTCTAGCGGCTTCAGCAACGTATCGCACTTCAACAAAACGTTCCGCCGCCACACCGGCCAAAGCCCCACGGAATACCGCCGCCAACGCCTAGCGGTATAGGTGCAGCAGTGGCCTAGAGTAGACTACTGCTTAACGAAGGAGACTGTATAACGTGCAGAACCCTACAGCAGAGCGTGGCCAAATAGCCTGATAACCTTCTGTTCGGCCTTGCCTCAACTTAGGCTTCAGCAGATAGTTTTTTGTCAGCTGAGTAGTTGGTAGGCTTCATCTGCTGGCTTCCAGCCGACCTGCTCCGCCCACAAGTCGGCGGCGTAGTAGAGTAGGTGAAAAATGGGCTCTTTCACATACAAGTAC
This sequence comes from Hymenobacter gelipurpurascens, assembly GCF_900187375.1. Taxonomy (NCBI): domain Bacteria; kingdom Pseudomonadati; phylum Bacteroidota; class Cytophagia; order Cytophagales; family Hymenobacteraceae; genus Hymenobacter; species Hymenobacter gelipurpurascens. The sequence goes on from NZ_FYEW01000002.1 coordinate 978,454, forward strand.
CCAGCAATGCTATCAGGAAACAATGCGGCGGCCCGGAGCTTCAGTTCGCCATATTCGGCTCGGGCGGAGGCTTGGGCACGCAGGTAGTCGCGAAAAAGCAAGGCGTAGCGCGTATTGAACCGTCCCTTCTCCCGAATGTGAATATGTATGCGTCTTTCCCCCACCGGCTCACGCATATAGAGCTTTTCAAGTTCAGGAGACTGGTCTGGCAGGCCATGAAATATGTCATACACTAGGTGCTCGCCCTGCCGAAAACCCGCCATCCGGAGCTGATGGATAAGCGATCCTGCCTTTGCCAGACTGACTACCTGTAGCTGTACATCCAGCACGTTCTTGGCACACAGCCCAGGAACGGCAGTTGAGCCAATGTGGTTAATTTCCAATAGGTTTTGCCCTGCCGCATCCCGAATACGCTGGGCAAGCAAGCTAAACTCCTGCGGCCACTCTACCTGATAGGGTAGTACTACCACTGGCCTTGAGGAAGCAAAGATTGGCAGGCTACTCATACGTTTCTTGTCAGGTATAGCGGCTGGCTTCACGGCCACGCTCAATTCAGATGCAGGTGAGTGTTAATCAGGCAGAACAAGAGCTTTTCGCCACCACCACCAGGGTAGCCACCTTAGCAGCGCAAGCTAGCTGCTTTGCCGGGTTACTCACCTTTCTTTTCTGGTTACGGCAAATTGCTACTCTTGAACGCGGTAGGCCACTTGCACTGTTAGAGCGGGAAATACTAGTTTACTATCGTATGCCTGCTTTTACGGTCAGTTGGCCGACCTTAGTTCGGCGTGGCTGGTGGCTGCTTCTGCTGCCGGTTTTGTTGCTTACGGCCGCCATTGCCCCCACCAGAACGGGCGAAAACCCCTTGGTGTTGCTGCCCGTAAAGCTGCCCTTCACGCCCACCCAATTCTATGTAGCCACTATCCGCGATGAGCGCCCCGACCGCTCGGCGGTAGCATGGCTGCTGCCGGCACCTACCAAGCCGGGTGCTCCATTGCTGGCTGCCAGGCCAGTAGATTTGCAAGGAGGTGGCCTAGCGTCCATTCAGGGGTTTGTGCGGCAGAGCTTACCTCAAAACCCAGCCCTGCGCCCTATTGCAATAAGATTGCGCGAGTGCCGGGTGCAGGAAACACCAGCGCCCAATGGGGCAGTAGAGGGACGCATTACGCTGGTACTGGCCTACGACTACCAGGCCCCCGAGCGCACTATATTTCTGACGGAATACCGTGGTGGTGCCCGCTACGTGCGCGCCGCCACCGACCGTACGCCTGTGGAACCGGCCCTGCGGCAGGCGCTGGCTAGTTCCCTCACCTACCTGAATACTTGGCTCAACAAGGCCGCCCCAACCGATGTACGCCTGGCAACGGCCGTGCGGCCTACGTTCCGGTACGAAACCCGCCGGACGGAATCTGACACCGTATTCTACGACCCCGCTAGGCCACTCACCTGGGCCGATTTTACGGGCCAGCCCCGGCCCAAGGGCCGGTTTGCGGCGTCTGTGTTTCCGGGTTTTGCTTACCAGGGCAGGCCTAGAGTGCGGAATGGCGTGGTAGAGCTTGAGTTGATTCTGTCCGTGTTCACGGTGCGCAGTTCCTCGTGGGTAGCGCCAGGCCAGCAAACGGCCTACAACCTCAATCACGAGCAGCGCCACTTCGATTTGGTGCGGCTGGTGGCCGAGCGCTTTCGGCGCAAAGCCACCCCCGATAGCCTGACGGTGGAAGACTACAACAGCATCCTGCAGCTGCAATACCTCAAGTCCTTCACCGAGATGAACCACCTCCAAGACCAGTACGATGCCGAAACCCACGGTGGCCTCGATGTGGCTGCACAAGAACGCTGGAACCGCCGCATTGAGGATGACTTGCGCAAATATGGCGTGCGCTAGGCCACTCCGGCCGCCTGGAGCAATTTCAACTCAACCAAAAAACGCCCCCACAACCTATTGATGTGGGAGCGTTTTCGTGTGTTGTTGAATCAGGCTGGCCGAAAGCTAGTTCTTTACTTTCCGCTCGCCGTCGTCGTCAACCTTGACCTTTTTGCCGCTGGAATACTTGGTTTTCCGCTCGCCATCTTCGTCAATCTTGACTTTGGTGCCGTTGGCATACTCAATTTTCACGTCGCCGCCGTCGCGCTCATACTTCACGATAGCTGGGCCTTTCCGGCGAGGAGCCGGGGCTGCTGCCGTGCGCGTGGTGGTCGTTTCCACCGTCGTTTCGGAAGCGGTATAAGGCGTGCCGGCGTAGTAGGCGTCGCGGTTCGAGCTATAGGTATTGTACTGAGCCGGGTTCGTCACGATGGTTTTCACCGAGCGGTCGGTTTCATCATTGATGGTGCGCAGGGCAGCGTAACGGCCCGTGGTATCGGTGGCGTAGCGCGTATTGGCCTGCTGAATGCGGCGGCCGCGGGTGTAATAGGTTTTCTGCACTTTGGTTACCACTACCGTATCGGTCAGGCGCAGGTCCTGGGCAATGCGGTCGGCGAGGCGGTCGGCTTCGGTGCGGTAGGCCACCGTATCGGTGTCGGTGGTGACAGCTACGTTGTCATTCACTACCACAGCCGTATCGGCAGCAGGTGTGGTGGCTGCGTCTACCGCCGCTTGCTTATCCTGATTGCAGGAAACGGCGGTGAAGGTGGCAGCACACGAGAGGAAAAGGAGCGTCTTGTTCATGGAGTCAAAAACTAGTGAGACTTCTGCCCGGAAGCCGAAGTTTGGCGCTGTTACGCAGGGCTTCTCTATATAGTTTCTCGACTAGGTTTTCCGGAGAGGAGTACGAGGCTGTATAAGACATTCATTAGTATTACTTTAGAAGACAGCTAACGCACTCAAGTCAGCCGTTGGAAAAAGCCCTCTACCCGGCAAGTAGCCAGGCAACCCTAGGCCAGTTGTTGCCATCTAGCTTATAACCTGTTACTCACTAACCCTTCCTGACTATGCACGCAGCCCATGTACGCAGCCTCCTGACCGCCACCTTCTTCTCCCTTGCCGCTGGAGTTGGTATGGCGCAGTCCTCACAGTCTCGCTCCGTGGGCGATTTTCAGGCGATTCAGGCCTCCGGGGCCATCGACGTGGTATTGCGCCAGGGCTCCCAGACTTCTGTGAAAGTGGAAGCCGAGTCCGATGTTCTATCTTCCATCAAGACGGAAGTAAAAGGCAATAAGCTGGTTATCTACCGCGACAACAGCAGCTCTTCACTCTGGTCGCGCCTCACCGATTCCGACAAGGTGAAGGTGTACGTCACGTGCCCGCGCCTGAACTCCGTGGAAGTGAGCGGGGCTAGCGAAATCAAGAGTACCACGCCATTCCGCGCCGACGATTTTACGGTGCGGGCCAGCGGGGCCAGCGAGGTAACGCTTACCCTCGATGTCAGAAACCTGAACGCCAGCGCTTCCGGGGCCAGCGACCTGCGCCTTGCCGGCCGCGCCGAGCAGCAGCAGGTGCACATCAGTGGCAGCAGCGACTACCAGGCCTACGACCTGAAAAGCCAGAATGCCAAAGTTGAAGCCTCCGGGGCCAGCGACGCCTACGTGGCCGTAGCCAACGAGCTTTCCTCCCGCAGCTCCGGCGCCAGCGACATTCATTATAAAGGCAACCCAAGGGTGCGGAAATAGTGGCCTAGGCTGGTTGGCTGGCTTAGTACCTATAGAAAAGCACGCCATCCTGAGCGGAGCGAAGGATCTTACCAGGTAAGAACGACTGGCCTAGCGCCTCGTGCTGACGGGAAAAGATCCTTCGCTCCGCTCAGGATGACGTGCTTTTTGGGTTCAATGCTATTAAGAGAGGTCGTTCTATGCTTCCGTACGGGGCGTGCGGGGCTGGCCCTCGCCGCGGTAAGCTTTGGCGCGGTAGGCCATGGGCGAAAGGCCAGTTTGCTTGCGGAAGAACCGGGCGAAGTAGCCCGCATCAGCAAACTGCAGCTCATAGGCTATTTCCGACACCGACAACGACGTATAGACCAGTAAGTTGTGGGCTCGCCGGACGGTGTGTGCCTGCACAATCTCCAGCGCTGATTTGCCCTTTACCGTCTGGCAAATGCGGTTCAGGTGGACGGGCGTAATCTTCAGTTCCTGGGCAAACTGCGAAATCTTCTTCTCGAACGGCGCCGACCGGGCGATGCACTTCTGAAACTCGCGGAAGTAATGCAGGGCCCGGTTGGGGCTGTCTTCTTTGGTGCGGTTGAGTTGCAGCAGCCGGAAAATCTTGACAAACAGCAGCTTGAAGTACCCATTGAGTGCCAACTGCTTCCCCGGTAAATCGGAGTTGATTTCGGTGTGAATTTGCTGCTCCAGGTCGAGCAGCTGCGAGAAGGGGATGTCGGCATCGAAATATGACAGGATATACACCGAGTTCAGCTCGACCATCACGGCCGGAGTAGCCTGCAGAATCGTGTCCATGAGGGCCTCCGAGAGGGTGAGCGTGCGCCCTTTTACCTGGGGGCTGAACGTGAAGCCGTGCACCGTATTGGCCGGAATAAGTACCAGGCACGGCGTAGATAGCTCCACCGGCTCGGCGGCCGCCTGAAACGATGCCTGCCCGGCTTCCAGAAAAAACATCTGAAACAGGTTGCCGTGCAGGTGCGGCTTCAGGCCCCAGTCGGAGGTGCGGTTGCGGGGCGAAATCAGTTGGCTGCACAAGTAGTCGTGCGAGACCTGCGCCTTGCTGTCGCCGTAAATGCCGTCGTAGCGCGCTATGGGTTCTTTTGTGCCAGCCATGCGGTTTGTGTGCTGCTTATACTCGTGAAAAGTGAGCTGTTGATTTCTCCTATTTTCAGGAGTAAAATCTTGGCATATCGGCATCAAAAACCGCTAATTCAGGATTTCGATGTTTGATTTGTCCTGACAAAATAGCGAAATGTTTCAGTGCCTCCAGACATGTACGCCGTATTTTTGTCCTACCTAGTACCAAAGCCTGTTTACTCTTTACCCCGAGGCATAATTGCTTCGTATAAAGAGGTTCTTTTTGTTACTAGGAGCAAGTAAGGTCCGGCGTATTTGTTCCCACCGATACGCCTGTTACCACCCAGGTTCGGCCTTTCCTGTTTCCCCCCAACTTCCCACCCAATTCCCATTTCCCACATGGAAACCTCCCCCATTTCCACCCGACTTGCCCCGCTAGGCCTCTCCAACACCGCTCAGGTACACCTCAACCTCTCGCCCTCGGAGCTGATTGAGCACGCGCTCCGCCGCGGCGAAGGCACCCTCACCGACACCGGCGCACTGATGGCCGACACCGGCGCCTTCACGGGCCGCTCGCCCAAGGACCGCTTCGTGGTGAAAGACGAAAACACCCAGGACTCGGTTTGGTGGGGTGATATCAACATTCCGTTTGCCGCTGATAAATTCGATCAGTTGCAGGAGAAAATGACGAAGTACCTGGCTGACAAAGAGGTGTTTGTGCGCGAGGCCTACGCCGGCGCCAACCCCGATTACCAGCTGAAGCTGCGCGTGGTAAACGAGTTGGCCTGGCACAACCTGTTCTGCTACAACATGTTCCTGCGCCCCACAGAAGGCGCCGACACCACTTGGACGCCCGACTTCAGCATCATTTGCGCCCCCGGCTTCGAGGCTGACCCAGCCGTAGATGGTACGCGCCAGAAGAACTTCGCCATCCTAAACTTCACCAAAAAGATGATTCTGATTGGTGGCACCGGCTACGCTGGCGAGATGAAGAAAGGCATCTTTGGGGTGCTGAACTACCTGTTGCCCCACGAGAAGAATACGCTGAGCATGCACTGCTCTGCCAACGTAGGCAAAGACGGCGACACGGCCATCTTCTTCGGCCTTTCGGGCACGGGCAAAACCACCCTTTCCGCTGACCCCAACCGTGGCCTGATTGGTGATGATGAGCACGGCTGGACTCCTGATGCCGGCATCTTCAACTTTGAAGGCGGCTGCTACGCCAAGGTAATCGACCTTTCGGCGGAGAAAGAGCCTGAAATCTGGAATGCTATCCGTTACGGTTCCATCGTGGAGAATACGCGCTACGTGCCCGGCACGCGGACCGTGGACTACGCCAACAAGTCAGTGACGGAAAATACCCGCACGGCCTACCCCATCAACTTCATCCCGAACGCGGTGGAGCCTTCGGTGGCTGGCACCCCCAAGAACATTTTCTTCCTGACGGCCGATGCGTTCGGCGTGCTGCCTCCCATCAGCAAGCTGGATAAGTGCCACGCCATGTACCACTTCATGTCGGGCTACACCGCGAAGGTAGCCGGCACGGAAATGGGCATCACGGAGCCTCAGACGACGTTCTCGGCTTGCTTCGGCGCTGTGTTCCTGCCCCTGCACCCCACCAAATACGCCGAGATGCTGGGTCAGAAAATGGACGAGAACGAGGTGAATGTGTGGCTGATCAACACCGGCTGGACTGGCGGCAGCTACGGCACCGGCTCGCGTATGAAACTGGCCTACACCCGCGCCATGATTACGGCCGCGCTGGAAGGCAAGCTGGATAACGTGGAGTTCCATAAGCACCCCACCTTCGGGGTAGAGGTTCCTGCCTCCGTACCGAACGTGCCCGCCGAAATTCTGGACCCGCGCGACACCTGGACCGACAAAGAGGCCTACGATAACACCGCCGCCGACCTGGCCGAGAAGTTCGTGAAGAACTTCGAAAAGTATGCTTCCTACGCCAACGAAGACATCCTGGCGGGTGCTCCGAAAGTGCGTGTTACGGCCGGCGTATAACTACTGGCTACTTGCATAAGCAAAAGCCCCGCTGGCTCATGGCCGGCGGGGCTTTTTTGTGTTTTACAGTGGCCTAGGCCACTCTCCTACTTCCCTTTGGCGGCCGGCAGCGCGGCTAGGCTGTTCAGGTAATTTTCGAGCATGGTATAGCCATTTGGGCTGGTTTTGCCCCGGTCTGAGGCGTCTTTGGGGTTGATGCGCTGGCTGGTTTCCCAGGCATCGGGCATGCCGTCATGGTCCGTATCAACGGGCGCGGCTGCGGATTTCAGCTCCGGCCAGGCCTTCTGCGATACGCTATAGGGCGTGCCGTGCGGGTAGCCACCCTGCACATCAATCAAGCGGCCGGTGCGCGTCATCACGTTGCGCACGATCCGCTGATCCAGCGTATCGCGGCGGGGGCGGGTGGCACCTACCTGGGCTAGTACCACAGTGTAGGCCTCCTGGGCACTCTGCGTCGTGACGGGGCCGAGGTCGAAGGGCTTGTCGGCTTTGGCCAGGGTGGTATCGGCGGCGGTGCCGTCCTGCATCGTGACGCCGCGCCAGTTGTGGCGCGTGACTTCAGCGCTGGCGTCTACATAGTTGCCGGAGAGGTAGAACTTGCCATAGGGCAATGGGTTGGGGCCTTTCTCCAGCTTGTAGGGGTTCAGTACCCGCGCCCGCACGCTTTCCTTAGTGGAGGGGCCGTGTTTGTAGTAGTTATTGACGATGTTATAGTTGCCGCCCTCGCCGGCGTACACGTTGTTTTCGCCCCAGTTGTAGAGCACGTTGTTGCGGAAATCCACATTCTCGTAGCCGGCCGGGTGCGTGTAGCGGCTGCCATTAAAGCGTGGCGTGCGGTTGTTGCAGCTCGCAAACAGGTTGTGGTGCATGGTGGCGTGCTGCCCGCCCCAGATACCGCCAAACCCGTGCCGCTCGAAGTCTTTATCCCCCTTCTCGAAGTGGTACGAGTAGTTCAGGGGCTCACTCATGAGGTTCCATTGCAGCGTGGTACTGTCGCCCTCATACACCGAGAAGACCTCATCAGTACTCCAGCTCATGGAGCAATGGTCGATGATGAGGCGGTTGTTGCGAATTCCACCAAACGCATCGTCGCCACCGCCGCCATCTACCTGGCCCTGGTTCTGGTTTTTGTCGCCCATGCGAAAGCGCATAAAGCGCACTATCACGTTGTTGGCCTTCACATTTACCGGGAAGTCGGCCAGGCAAATTCCATCACCCGGGGCCGTTTGGCCGGCAATGGTGGTGTTGCTTTTACTGATAGTGAGCGGGGAAGTGAGATGAATGGTGCCTGACACCCGAAACACCACCGTGCGGGCCGGCGCCGCTTTGGTAAGCGCATAGCGCAGGCTGCCGGGCTGGCCATCATCGGTGAGGTTGGTTACTTCAAATACTGTGGTAGGCACTGCCACCGTGCCACGCCCGCCGGTAGTGAACCGGCCCGCTCCTTCCGCGCCCGGAAACGCCAGCTGCAGACTTGCCACGGGAGCTTCTGTAGCCGCCAGCAATGCGACGAAACCTACTGCAGCCGTGGGCCAAAGAGCCGCACGACCTAATTGGCGAAGCAGCGAATTATCAACCATAAACGAGGGAATTTGAGAGGAGTGGAAGGGCGAGTTACCGGGAGCCCAGCAGCACACTGTAGGCCTATGGCACGATGATATTACCCAAATACTACGCCCAACTGGCTGGCCTACGCGCATTTCTTTGTGCAATCGATGCCGGCAACGTTGCCATGGCGGGGAAAGCCCGATTCACTAGCGCGCACCGTGGCCTGAAGCCGAACCGTTTAGCATGCCTAGGCCACTCCCCACCAAACCCGACAGCAACGAAAAGCCCCGACTACGCGTCTGTATCCCCGTTTGCAGCGCTAAAGCTGCTGCCAAGTGAAGTATGATGCAGGTTCTGGAAGAGGTGAAGCCTAAGCAGGCACGGGTGGCTATTGCGCTGTTTTTCTTCGTGTCGGGGTTTGGCTTTTCTACCTGGGCCTCGCGCATTCCCACCATTCAGCATCAGTTGGGCCTTAATGAGGCAGAGCTGGGGGGTGTGCTGCTGGCCCTGCCTACTGGCCTCATGCTTACGCTCCCCGTCACGGGGATGCTACTGCGCCGCTTCAGCAGCAGGCAGGTGATGCTGGTGGGTGCCATTCTCTACAACACGGCGCTGGCCCTGCTGGGCTTCGCGACGCACACCTGGCAGCTGGTCGCGCTCCTGTTCTGCTTTGGCAGCTCGCGAAACCTGCTTAATATCTCCGTCAACGCGCAATCAGTGGGTGTGCAGGCGCAGTACGATAAATCCATCATCGCTACTTTTCACGGCGTCTGGAGTATGGCGGGCTTTGCGGCCGCTGCGGTGGGGGCAGCTCTGGTGCAGGAGCACGTAGGGCCCGGGCCGCATTTCGCGGTGGTAGCCGTGCTGCTTACGGGTGTGGCGCTCTATAACTACCAGCGTACGCTGCCGCTGCCGCCGGCACCCGAAGAACGACGGGCGGGCTTCAGCTGGCCTAGTGCGGCCCTGCTCAAGTTCGGGCTCATTGCCTTTGCCTCCATGGCCTGCGAAGGCACCATGTACGACTGGAGCGGCATCTATTTCCAGAAAGCCGTGCTGGTACCCAAAGAAGAGGCCGCCCTCGGGTTTGCTGTGTACATGGTGGCCATGACGGCAGGCCGCTTTGCCGGCGACCCGCTCGTGAACCGTTTCGGGGTAAAGCCTCTTCTGCAGGGCAGTGGCCTACTTATGCTGGTGGGCATGCTATTGGCAGCGGCGGTACCTACGCCCGTGGTGGCGGGGCTGGGTTTTGTGCTGGTAGGTCTGGGCGTGTCGTGCGTGATTCCGCTGGTGTTTGGCATGGCGGGCCGCTCGGCGGCGCTCAGTTCAGGCTCTACTATTGCGGCGGTTTCTACGGTAGGCTACTTCGGGTTTCTGGTGGTGCCGCCGGTGGTAGGGTTCATTGCCGAGGCAGCCAACCTGCGCTGGTCGTTTGCCCTTATGGCGCTGCTTGGGGGCGGCGTAGTGTGGCTGGTGCGAAAAATAGAACAGTAAGGCCGCCAAGTAGTGGCCTATTGCACAAACTCCGCTGTCATTCTGCTACATACCGCACTCTTTCTGTGTACCTTGGAAGGTAGAAAGCCGTGCTCGCATGGAAAAAACAGGGAAGTTGCGCCGAGTGATGAAGTATTTTTTTGTGCTAGTAGTTTGGTGCCTTCCCTTGCTGACGCAGGCTGCCCAGCCGCTCAAACCCTTGCAAATTGCCGAGCAGTTTGTGGCCAAAAGCGGGTGGGCCGATATGAAAAACTACCTCAGCGGAGAAGCCGCCGGACAGGCCCGTAACCAGAGCCTGGGCCAGCAGATTCCGGCCAATTTGGAGCGCCGCTGCCAGCTGCTGCAGCAAGACCAGCGCACCGCCGTAGTGGCCGTAGAACTCCTGGATTCAGTAAGCCGCAACGATATCTACCTGCACTTCCGCCGGGATTCCACTACCGCCAAAGCTCCCTGGAAACTGGAAGCCGTGCGCAGTCTCTCCATGACCCAGCTTGGCCCGCCTATGCTCAAGCTGCTCACCGAAATGCCTCCCGCCGAAGTAGCCCAGTACAACCAGAAGCACCCCGCCGCCCCCCACGACTTTATGCTCGGCAACATCCGGCTCTGGATTGGCTCTGATGCCGATATTCAACAGCACTTTCGGCGCAATCAGGCGGCTTTCCAGCGAGCTGCTCAGCTCATCCAAGCCCGGCAGTATTTCACCGCCGCCCCCGATACGGCCGGCCTCGGGGAGCAAGCGGCCAACTCCGCTGTGGAGCTGCAGGCCCTGCTCCAGCCGCTTTACATCAGCCGCGTAACCCGGCGGTACTTGGGCTGCGCCACTTGCCTGGAGTTCATCATCGGCGGCGTTTCTGGCAACACCGTAGGCCTGTTCTATCAGCCCAAACCCGAACAGGTGCCTGCCATGACCCCCGATCATATCATCGTCATCAAGCCACTGGGCAACGGCTGGTACCTGTTTAAAACGACGTAGGGTTCCGCCGCACTCAGCTAGTTAACTGCTACTTTGCCGGCATGAACCGCTTCGACCGAATCACGGCTATTCTCATTCAGCTGCAAGCCCGTCGGGTGGTGAAAGGCCAGGAGCTGGCTGAGCGGTTTGGCGTCAGTCTGCGCACGGTGTACCGCGACCTGCGCACATTGGAAGAAGCGGGAGTGCCGCTTTACGGGGAGGCAGGCGTGGGCTACTCGCTGGTAGAAGGCTACCGGCTGCCGCCCGTGCTGTTTACACGCGAAGAAGCTACGGCCCTGCTCACGGCCGAGAAGCTGGCAGCCCAGCTCACCAACCCGCATATGGCACGCCTTACCGGGGCCGCCATGGACAAGCTGCGCGCTGTGCTAGGCCACTCCGACCGCGACTACCTGGCTGAGCTAAGCCCGCGCGTAACGGTGCTGAAACCCTGGCTGCATCGCGCCTCTGCCCCTCCCTCCAGCGATACGCATCAGCTCCTGCTTTCCAGCATCGCTACCCATCGTGTAGCCGCCATTGATTACCGCGCCGGTTACCACGGCGCAGCCACCCAGCGCGAGGTAGAGCCCATCGGGCTGTACTATGGGCAATACTGGCACTTAGTGGCCTACTGCCGCCTGCGCCAGGAATACCGGGATTTTCGCCTCGACCGCATCACCAGCCTGCAGCTGCGAGACGAGCACTTCGAGCCGCGGCCCGAGACGCTGCAGTCGTACTGGGCCGAGCAGGCGCGGCAGCGGCCCGGCACCACGGTGGTAGCCCGATTCCGGCCCGAAGCACTGGCCTACGCTCATGAGAACAAGCATTATTTCGGCTGGCTGCAGGAGCAGGAAACCGAGGAAGGTCTGGTGGAAATGACGCTTCAGCCCATGCACCTGGAAAGCATAGCGCGGTGGCTGATGCTGTTTGGGGCCAACGTGACAGTAATGTCGCCGCCGGAGCTGCAGCAGCGCCTGCGCGACATTGCCCGGGAGGCCTACGAACATTTTTCTGGCACTGCGGAAAACCTGCTGACATAGGGCTGTCAGTGGCCTACGCGAGTTTTGGGACATCCTTCACCTAACCTCATCACTTGCCATGGAAGCCACCCTTGTCACCCCGCATGCCCTTGCCCTACTGCCTGAGCTCGACCACGAGCTTACCCTCACGCGCCGTGTGCTGGAGCGCCTGCCCGCCGAGCATTTCGATTGGCAGCCTCACGTAAAATCGATGACGCTAGGCCACCTCGCGGCCCACACCACCGACTTGCTGGGCGGCATTAAAACCACCTTCGAAACCACCGAGCTAAACCTGGCCAACTACACCGACCTCGCTCCGGCGAAGCCCACCACCACGGAGGAACTGGTATTACGTCTGGCAGAAAATGGAGCCGCCGCCCGCCAAGCCCTCATGGAAGCCTCCCCCGAAGACTTCGAGCAACTCTGGACGTTGCGATTCGGGGAGCAGGTTATTATGAGTCAGTCCCGCGCCGGTATTGTGCGCCACCTCATCAGCCACACCATCCATCACCGCGGCCAGCTCTCCGTATACCTGCGCCTGCTTGATGTGCCCGTGCCCTACATCTACGGCCCATCGGCTGATGAAACTGAAGCACGCTAGGCCCTAGGCCACTCCACCCGCACCCAACGGCGCCCGAAGCTTTCGTAGCTTTGGGCGCCGTTAGCTGTTACTGGCCCACAGCAGTTGCCTAAGTTTTCAAGGCCAACTTTTTTGTTTAATTGTGATGCCGCACCAGCACTTTTTGCTTTACAAGCCCTTTGGGTACCTCAGTCAGTTTGTGAGCGAAAATGCGCGGGAGGCCCGAAAAAAGAAGTTTTTGGGCGAGCTGCACGAATTCCCGGAAGGCACCATGGCCATTGGCCGCCTCGACGAGGATAGCGAAGGTCTGCTGCTGCTCACTACCGATGGCCGCGTGAGTGAGCGGGTGCGCCGCAAGGATGTAGAAAAGGAATACTACGCCCAGGTAGACGGTCTTCTGACAGATGAGGCCGTAACCCAACTCCAGCAAGGCATCGAAATTGCCCACCGCAGCGTGCTCTACCAGACGCTCCCCGCCCGCGTCCGCCGCCTGGAGCAGGCCCCCGAGCTGCCACCCCGGGGCCGCAAAATCCGCGACGACCGCCACGGCCCCACCAGCTGGGTTTCTCTTATCGTGACGGAAGGCAAGTTTCGCCAGATCCGCAAGATGACAGCCGCTGCGGGCTTTCCTACGCTCCGGTTGGTGCGGGTGCGCGTGGGCACTATCTGGCTGGGTGGCCTAGGCCCCGGCGACGTGCAGGAGGTAGCTGATTTTGCACTACCCGGTCCTGACCCAGCGGCTACGGCGGCTCAACCTAGTATATAAATCTCCTGTTAACGCCTGGCAGTGCGTTGGACCCTGGCCTTTCACTATACTTTTTAAGGCGAAAGGGCCTAGGAAGCGTACAGAAGAGCTTTTATTGAATAAGTATAATTTTTTATTTAAATATTATCAATATATATTTTTATATGTTTACCTTAGGTACATGTACTTGTGGTTCCGGCAAATGATGTTCTAGGCTCCCTATTGCCGGAGCCCAGCACCTGATCTATTCCCCACGGCGGGCAGCCTTCATTGGCGTTGCGCAGTTGCTTCCACAGCCTTTTTTCCCTCACGCCGGCCTTGTTTTCCAGCAGTATCTGCATACTGCTCCGGTCCCCCTATTGCCCTTGCCTGCACTACTCCAGCACGAGTTTTTGGGGTGGCTAGGCCAGTACCATACCCGCTGCTGAAGCTTGTCCCTTTTGATGGCAAGCTGCTCTAGAACGGGGTAGACTAAACACCTTCTGGCTTGTGCCCGCGTGGCCCTACAAGGGCAGAGCTACTTGCGCAGAACTACTTTTCTGGTGATCGGGACCAAGGCTACAATAGTGTGTGGCCCGCCTTGGTGTGCTGCTTGGCGGCCAATCGGATAATTGATGTTTCGGGCATTCCTCTTGAATGAAAAACTCATGCGCTCTACTTCTCACTCTGCATTTACCACCCACACCTGCTTCACTCAGTTTCTGACACAAATCAACAACATAGCTGTAGGCCTCTGCCGCTATGCGTTGGTGGTAGGCCTGCTACTTACCGGCCTGTCGGCCAGTGCTCAGAAAACGGGGTTTGGGGGCTCCCTGTTCTCCCAGTTCGGCAATGAGCCGACGAAAGAGCAGTGGATCTTCGGCATTCTTAACCCCAACAATTCCGAATACTTCGAGGGCACTTCTACTCCTCAGCGCCTCCTGCTCAAGGACATTCCGCGCACTGCCTCGGGCACCGATAAGCATACGCTGTATTTCCGGGTGCTGGCCACCAAAAGCGGCATCAATGCCTACGACTTTCTGGTTAGCTACGACCAAACCAAAGTGGACTATGACGCCATAACCGGCACGGAACGCCCCGACCTGACCCCTACAGTAAGTGGCGAATCAACACAAGGAGAAAAAGACTTGCTGGCGGCACTGTATGGCAAAACCGGGCCCTTCAAAGCCTTGGCTACAGCTCCTACAGCTGCTCAGCACAAGGGTGCCGTGGGTACCAGCAAAACCACCGCGTACATTGTCAATAAATATGACGGGCTTTACCCTGGCGATGCCCGAAAAGTACAACTCTATAGCGATGAGGAGTTTGTAGGCACTCCGGTTTTACGCCTGATGAGCTACACAAACCCGGACAAGGACCAGGACTCTTATGCGCTGTATGAATTAGAATTTGAATTTAAGCGGGGCACCACCGTCACTTCTCCCGACTTGCTGCTGCTGATGGGTGGCCACTTGGCCCTCAGCGGGCAGAGCGGCCCCGTAACGCTGGCCGAAATTCGCTACGATAACAGCAAAGGCGCTTCCTTCATCAGCGGTGGGCCTTATCACTTCAAGCTGGATAAGCTGGACGGCATCAGCCTGGGTAATCAGGACAACCAGATCCAGTCGGGCGCCATCACTATTTTTGTAGCCTCCCGTTGCACCCTAGCTGATAATATCAATACCTGCGCCGGCTCAATACTGGACTACAGCGTTTCCACAAATGCTTCGGGCGCTACCATTACCTGGACGATTCAAGGAAGTGGAACATTTGTGGATGCGAGCGGCGCGCCAACCACTCCCGGCAATACCACAGCCGTGAAGGTGAAAGCCTCCGATGTAGGCACCACTGCCGGAACCTTCACCGTCACGGCCACTATCACGGCCCCAGGGTTTGTGGGTAGTTCCTGCTCTGATGTGGTAACCGTAAACCCACTTCCGACCGTGACGGCCGACGATAAGCCCGTGTGCGTAGGAAGCACGGTGCAGCTGACAGGCAGTCCGAGTGGGGGAACCTGGAGTGGTGCCAATGTTTCGGGCTCTACCTTCAATGCAGCCGGACTCACGGCGGGCACCTATACCGTCACCTATTCCTTCACGAGTGCTGGGGGGTGCACCTCCACTGACAACGCTACCATCACGGTGAATGACCTGCCTACCGCAGGTATTACAGGAGGCACCTTCTGTAAAAACGGCACCACTCAGCTCTCGATAACGAGTGGCCCTACCACTGGCACTTTCAGCGCCAGCCCGTCCGGCCTCAGCATCAGCAGCTCTGGTCTCATAAACCTAGCAGCCAGTACTCTCGGCACCTACACCGTCACGTACAGCTTCTCTGATGCCAACTCCTGCTCTAACACGACGACTTCCTCTGTAACCGTAAACGATCAGCCTGGCCAACCCGCCGTGACGGTTGTGCAGCCTAGCTGTTCCTCCATGACCGGCACCGTAACCGTCACGAGCCCAGTAGGCCCCAATGTGGAGTACAGCAACCAGGGAGGTGCGTATCAGTCTGAGGCAACCTTCACTTTCAATGCCGGACAGGGCTACAGCATTGTGGCCAGAACGAAGAACACGGAGTGTAAATCAGCGGCGGCCGTCTGTACCCCCGATCCTAATTATCCGGTGGCCGGCCTTAAGGCCAGCACCCAATTGAAGCAGGCAGTGGAGGCCCCGGAAAAAGTCATTCAGACGGAGGCCTACCCCAACCCTACTGGCTCCGATGCCACCATCAACTTTTCAGTACCCAAGAGCGGGCGCGTTCTGGTAAACGTGTATAACTCCATGGGCAAGCAGGTAGGCGTACTCTTCGATGGAGAGGTGAAAGCCGGGGAGCAACGGTCGGTGGTGATGAAAGGCGGCGCGCTGCCTACGGGCACCTACTACTACCGCGTCACGAGCCATGGCAAAACCCAGACGAACCGCATAAGCCTCGCTAAATAAGGCCTTCCGGTAGCTCTGGCTTACGAAAGCCTCCCCCATATTTTGGGGGAGGCTTTTCGGCGCGTGCTCATACCGTAGTTATCGGGTTTTCTTCCAGCCGCTAGCTACAGTAGCAGCACATCAATGCGGTGGGCATGCACCATCTGGAGCGAGGCCGACCAGGCGAAAACGGTGAAGTAGCCATCCTGGGAGGCCACCAGGGCCAGGGCATTGCGCTGGTCGTGCACGAACTGAGCGGCGGCGAGGTGGCGCGTGCCGCCGTTCTGGGCCGGGTGCAGATGCTGCATGCTGCTCCCCACCACGGGCTCCGTCAGAACCATTTTATCTACGGGGGCGCTGCCGTCCGCGCGCGATACCTTGGCCCCAAATGCCAGCAGGTGGTATTCCCGCGTGATGACCGTGGCCCCATCAACAGCCGTGAAGCCGCCCACGATGCCAATGTTGCGCAGCAGCCGGTCCTGCCACTTCCGCTCCGACTGGTCTTGCTCCTGTGCCTCCACAATGCCCCGATAGGCAGGAGTAATAGGGTAAGTCATGGGCTGCACAATGGAGGCTTTCCATTCTTCTGACTGAGCCGGAACCACCAGCACTAGGCCCCCGCGGCCATGAGCCCGCATGGCCGAGGCCAGTTCCAGAAGCACTGTATCATGCTCATCGGCCTCCTCCCCAAACCCACCGGGCAGAAACGCATCCAGGGCCGGGCAATCGGCCACGGCGGCGTTGTCGGCATCTACGAGCTGCAACTGGTCGCCGCGCAGGATGGCCACGTTCACAAATTTGCCGAAGCCATCGGTGCGGCGGTGCTTCACTACCAGCAGGCCCGGCTCTATTACTTCCAGCACAAAGCACAGCGGTGGAATACCGATGGCGGTGCCCCACACGTACAGCCCATCGTCATCAAACCACACGCCCAGATGAATGCCCGGCTGCGCTACGGCCGGCGCCAGTTTGAGCAGGTTATAAGGAATCAGGCGGCGCGGATGGGCAAATACTACGGGCTGCGTGGCTTGGTCTGGCGGCAGCAGGGCCAGCGAGATTTTGGGCGAGTAGCCTTCTTCCCGGCGCAGACTGGCCCAGAACGCCACATCAATGATGGTTTCTACCCATTGCCCCTGCGGCGGTGGGGCCAGCCGGGCCACCTCACTGGGCTGAGCGGCCGCCCGGTGCCGGGCAAAATGCGTTTCAATCATAGGGGCTACCACGCGGGCGGCCAGGTACGAGGGTTCTGAAAGCATGCTGGCCAAGTTCGGGGCTTTTCGGGGCGAAACCTACTCCAGAAGGTCTATTCCGCAGCTTCCAGCAGCATTCTGCGGCAGGGCTCTACTACTTGCGAGAATAAGCGGTAGATTTGCAGTATTAGTTACACCTCGCATCCGGCCCCACCCCCAGCCGCGCCCGGCACTTTAGCCCGCGCCTCAGCCTGGCTTTTTCGCCCTCCGCTGGCCTTACCGCCTCCAGCTTAGCCGCTGGCCTCCTCTACTTATTACCCGCAAACTGGGAGTAAGCGGATTTCTTTATATTAAGAAATTTGATTATTGAACCTACCATAGTTATATTTTGTCCTATTAGAACACAGAACGAGCCTTTCTCACTGACTACGCTTAGCAAAGCGCATACAAACGACCACTAACACGCATGGGTAAATCGCAAGCCACCTTCGGCAAAAAGGAAAACGAAAAGAAGCGCTTGAAAAAGCGCATGGACAAGGAGGAGAAGAAAGAAGAGCGCCAGGCCAACGCCAAAAAGGGCCAGGCTCTGGAAGAAATGCTGGCCTACGTAGACGAGAACGGCAACATTTCCTCTACTCCTCCGGATCCCAAGAAAAAGAAGGAAATCAAAACCGAGGACATCCGCATCGGCGCGATGAAGCAGGAGGATATGGAGCAGGAAGACCCGATCCGCAAAGGCACGGTTACGTTCTTCAACGACTCCAAAGGCTACGGTTTCATCAAGGACTCCGAGACGCAGCAGAGCATTTTCGTGCACGCGAACGGCTTGAGCGGCATTACTATCAAGGAGAACGACAAAGTGACGTTCGAGGTAGAAATGGGTCCTAAAGGTCCTAGCGCTTTCGGCGTGAAGCTCCAAGCGTAAGTACCATTCCCTCACAACCAGAAGAGGCTGAAGCTCCCGGAGCTCCAGCCTTTTTCCGTTTATGGGTCACTAGCTATAGGCCAAAAAAAATAGTACACACTTCGATTATTGCAGCTTATTGCCAATGGCCTAGGCCACTGTGCTCACCGCAGGGGCGTGGCGGCCGTAGTCTGGCGCACAAACAGTAGGGCATCGAAGGCTTCCGTGAGCTTGAAGTTGGAGTAATCGTCTTTGCCGCTGGAAGGCATATAGCCCACGAAACGCAGGGGACGCTTCAGGTTTTGCGTGCTTAGCTGCTTGGTGCTGAGGTAGAACACGGGCGCGCTTACCTCGCTCAAAAAAGCCTCCCAGGAGCCCACCAGCGGCGACTCAAGGGGGTAGCTGGCCATGGGGCTGGTGCGGGTGATGCGTTTATCGGTGGTAGCGGCGAAGGTGCCGGTAGCGGTGCTGGTGCCCAGCACAAAGTACTGCCCGGGCAACATGCGCTCCAGAAAGGCACCCGTGCCACCGCCGTTGCCAGGATCATCGGCCATGGCAATCTTGCGAGAAACGTGAGCATCGTGAGCCCACACAATCACCTTCTCGTTTTTGCCCCGCACCATGAAGTTGGTCATTTCAGCCATCAGGCTGTCGCGGGAGCTGTTGCGCTTTTTCACCGTGAATTGGTAGAACACATCGAAGGCCACCTTCGCATCAAGCGCAAAGCCTTCGGCCAGTTCCCGCTGCTTGCGGGGCAGGCGGGCAGTGGTTAAGGTCTGCTGGATTTTCTCGGCGGTGTAGTAGCCCTCCAGGCCACCGGCAAGCCAGCGCTTCCGTGGAAATTTGAAGTCTTTCTTGTTCAGGTTATCCCAGATAGAGTCTTGCAAGGCCGCATGCTTGGTAAGCGTAGCGGTTAGCTCCTGTAGGCCACTCTTAGGGTAGCGGGCGGCCAGCGCACTTAGCTCCCGGGCTTCGGGCAGTACGTAGCCGAAATCGATGCCGCGTACCTGCACCTGGCGGCGGTGCGTGCGGTTGTGGGTTTGCATCCAGGTGAGCAGCTCGGCGGTTTCCTGGTTTTGCCAAATGCTGTACAGGTGGGCCTTCATGAGGGATTCCACGGCGGCCTTGGGCTGGCGCAGGCCCTCGTTGAGCAGATAGGTGTCGGTGTAGTCATTCTCGAGAGCCACCTGCGAAAAGCCATATTCCTCCATCAGGATGCGCGTCAGCCAGAAGCGCAGCTTATAGAACTCGGCGGTACCGTGGGTGCCTTCGCCCATAGCCACTACTTTCTTGCCAGCCATCTGTTTCACCAGGGGCTGAACCGTGGCCCGGAACTCTTCGAAGCTCTGCACACTCACGGCGTTGATGAGGCTAGGATTGAGGGAGATGCGGGCCGTATCGGTAGCAGCGGCAACGGGTGCAGTGGGTGTAGCCGCCGACTGGCCTAGGGCCGCCACGGAAGCGGTAGAGAGCAGGGCCGAAGCGAGCAGGGAGCGAAGCGAAGTTTTCATGGGTATGGGAGAAAGAAGGATGTCTGGATTGCCCCTCGTTTGCCGATGGGGAACGATGCAAAGCAACAGCCCCCAGGCCGCTCCTACCGGCTTTCTTCGACCAGTACAGGCCCATTTCCGACCAATGCTGACCAGCCATTTTTTGGTCGAAAAAACACCCCGCTTGGTCGAAAAACGGAGGAACCCTAGTGGCCCACAGGCGAAAAAACCACCACCTTCGCCGCATGCCCACCACTGCCACCGACCGGCCTAGCCGTTTCCCTCTCTTCTTCGAGTTTCTGATCTGGGGCTTGTATGTAGGCCTGTATAAGTATGCGTATTACCTGGAGCTGGCACCCAAGCTGCCCCGGCCGGTACTGGATGTATTCCCGTATCCGCAGCTTTTCCTGTTTGCGCTGGTGGCCACGCTGTATGTGGTGCCGTACTACCGCTGGCTGCTGCCTGTGTTGCTGCGCCAGCGGCGCTATGCCGTGCTGGTGGGCGTTTCGTTGGTGTATTTGTGGTGGGGTATCAAGCTGAACACTGGCCTAGCGGCTCTGCTGTTTAGCCCACTGGCCGCGCCTCCTTCGCTCACGGCCTTTTACCAGCAGTATGCGCTACATGGGGCCGGACAGTTCTTCAGCATGGCTAATCCGCAGCTAGGCCTGTTGCTGACTGATTTGCTGGCCTTTAGCTGCGTGGCCTTCGTACGCTCCGCCTTCGAGCAAGAGTACCGCCGCCGCCACCTGGAGAAAGACCACCTGGCCCTGCAGCTGGAGCAGCTCAAGAGCCAGCTGCAACCCCACTTTCTGTTCAACACGCTCAACAGCATCTACGGCCTAAGCCTGGCGGGCTCGCCGGAAACGCCGCGTTTTATTCTACTACTCTCAGAGCTGATGCGCTACGTGCTTTACGACAGCGGCAAGGAGTACATCAGTCTGCCCGAGGAGGTTACGTTTCTGGAAAATTACTTCGAGATGGAACAGCGCAAATATGCCGGCGCCAGCATCCGGTTCCGCACTGAGGGCAACGCCACTGGCCTACAGGTGCCGCCCCTGCTGCTGCTGCCGCTGGTAGAAAACAGCTTTAAGCATGGCCGCCACCATTTCTCGGATGCCGCCAGCGTAGAAGCAACCCTCACGGCCTCGCCCGGCCACCTGCACTTCCTCATCGAAAACGACATGCTGCCCGAAGCCCCGGCGGCCAGTCCCCGCCGGAGCGGCGGCATCGGCCTCCAGAACATCCGGCAGCGCCTGAATCTGTATTACCCCAACGCCCACAATCTGCAACTCTCTGAGCACAACGGCCGCTACCGCGCCGAGCTGACACTGCAGGTGTAACCCCACCCCCGGCCCCTCCCCTCCGGGAGAGGGGTGCCAGACGATAGACGTTCCAGAACGCACCCCTCTCCCGGAGGGGAGGGGCCGGGGGTGGGGTCAGGCAGTAGAACCAGCTTATCCACTACATTGCCATCCTACCTTATGACTACTACTCCTGCCCCCGTTCGCTGCCTGATTGTGGACGATGAGCCGCTGGCCCACCAAGTGCTCACGCAGTTCATTGGCCAGACGCCGGGGCTGATACTCACGGGCAAGTGTCGCAACGCTATTGAGGCGCACGAGCACCTACAGCAGCACCCCGTAGATTTGCTCTTTCTGGATATTGAGATGCCGCTGGTGAGTGGCCTACACTTTCTGAAAAGCCTGCAGAACCCGCCCAAAACCGTATTGACAACGGCCTATCGCGAGTATGCCTACGAGGGCTACGAGCTGGACGTACTGGACTATCTGCTCAAGCCCTTCAGCTACGAGCGGTTCATGAAGGCCATTTCGCGCTTGCCGGCCGTGCAACCTATTCCGGCCGCCGATGCCGCAGAGGAACGGTACCTGCTGGTGAAAGAGCGGCAAGGGCTGCTGAAAGTGCCACACCGGGATATTGTGTACGTGGAGGGCTGCAAGGATTACGTGAAGCTCATTACGGCCACCAAAACCTACCTACTGCACCAGACGATGAAGGAGATGGTGGAAACCCTGGGCCCCAGCTACCTGCGTGTGCACCGCTCTTTCATTGTGGGCACGGCTCACATCAAGCTGCTCCAACCCGAAAACGTGGTCCTGACGGATAACACCTTCATTCCTATCGGCAACTCCTATAAGCCTGAGGTGCAGACATTTTTCAGGAAGTAGGGCTATTGGTATGGCACTAAAAAAGGCTGAAGCCCCTATTGGAGCTTCAGCCTTTTTTAGCAGCTTCAAACCGGCGCTAGGCCACTCTGTTCTAGGGCTTAAGCTGATAGCTGAGCGAAGCCTGCAGCACCTGGTTTTTCAGGTCGCCGCGGTAGGGCTGGTCTTCCCGGTTGAAGGCCACCAGACCCGTAGAAGCGCGTAGGCCTATCCCGAAGCCGGCGGGCAGCTGCAGGCCCAGCCCACCGGTCAGGCTCACATCAATTCGGCGGTACCTATCGGAGGCGGCGCGGTCAATATCCTGTTGGTAGCCTCCTACAATGGTGCTGCCATATACGGTGCCTTTTTCGTGGGCACTTAGCAGCATGCCGGCC
The DNA here is from genome assembly GCF_900187375.1 of Hymenobacter gelipurpurascens. Classification (NCBI taxonomy): domain Bacteria; kingdom Pseudomonadati; phylum Bacteroidota; class Cytophagia; order Cytophagales; family Hymenobacteraceae; genus Hymenobacter; species Hymenobacter gelipurpurascens. The sequence continues at coordinate 1,000,511 of NZ_FYEW01000002.1, forward strand.
TGGGGCCCTGCTTCCAGATACAACTTCCCGAAGGTGGCGCGCAGCATGATGGGCACATTTACATAGGAGCGGTTCAGACGATAATCGGCACCGTAGCCGCCATCGGCTATGCTGTGGTCGTCGAGCTTTAGCTGCATATTCTGGCGGCTGTAGGCCACTTCCGGTACCACCGAGAGGTGCTCCGTCAGCTTGTGTACATAATACACGCCCACTTGGTAGCCCAGCCGCCCATCGGCGCTGGCGTTGCGCTCCTGGTTGCTGGAGGAGGTAGAAAGCAGTGAGGTGTTGAGCCCTGCTTTCAGGCCCAACTGCGCGTGCGCGCTACCAGCCAGCAACATCCCGGCTGAAAGTAGTACAAGGTATTTCATAGTGTAGCGGCTTAAGAATTTGGCTTTTCCTGTAACAGAGAGCTCCGGCTGGCCTCCACGGTTGCATACACCAACGCCCTCCGCAGTAGTACTTGTCGGGTAGGCTGTTGTAGGCCAGCAGAAAAAGCTGCCGGATGCCGTTGGGAAGTAGCTCGGCGTTAGGGTTTGCGCGCCGTTTTCAGGAGCTTTGCCGCCGTATCTGCGGCACAGGCGTTTGGCCGCCTGGCCAGTTTTGTTGTCTATTTCTATATGAAATATTATTTACCCGTTGTTTGGCTTTGTCTGGCGCTAACCGCCTGTGCTCCCAAGGCCGTAGTGCATACTACCCAGGTTATGCAGCCGCTGAAGGCGTACGAGGGCTTTTTGGTGGTGAAGGAAACAGAAGAGTTTACCGATACGGCGCAAGAACTCGGCGATATTCATATCAAGGACAACGTGGGCTTATCCCTGATTTGCGACTACGAAACTGTGCTGGAGCTAGCTACTACGCAAGCCCGCCAGATGGGAGCCAACGTACTCCGGATTTATGAGCATCGGGCGCCCAGCCTGTATGGGAGCAGCTGCCACCGCATTCGGGCCAAAGCCCTACGCGTGGCCGATATCACGCCCTACGAGAAGGAGGTACTGTGGCACCCAGCCCGCCGCCTCCGGCAGGCTGACTTTAAGGGCAGCATCGAGGAGCGTCCTTTTCAGGCCGCTACCAGCAGTAGCCTGCGCTACCGTGCGGCCAACAACCTGCTGCAGGGCACTGTGCAGTTCACCATCGACACGTACTTCGACTGCCAACAGTCGTACTTCAAGCCCTCCCCCAATAACGCCCGCACGCTGGCGCACGAACAGCTTCATTTTGATATTACGGAGATCTACGCCCGCCGCTTTGCCAAGCTGCTGCAGGAGCAGCTTACCAACACCCAGGAGCTGGAGCGCCAACAAGAGGGGCTCTACCGCCAGCTGATGGTGGAGTGCCAGCTCTTGCAGGATAAGTACGACAGCGAAGTATACGCCGACCACAACAAGCTGCCGGGCTGGCAGCTAAAAATTGAGCAGGAGCTCACGGCCATGCAGCCCTACTCGGCCAAGCAGTTCACCCTTAAGCGCAAGCTCTAGCGCCCTGGTATAGCGCGAGGCCGGGCAAACAGGCCTAGGCCAGAGCGCGCCTCCGCTTTCATCAAGCTCGTTTCCGGTCTTTGCCGATGGCTCTACGCTGACGCTTCTGCCACAGGCGCAGCGAATACCACAACACAGCCCCACCAAACACCATCAGCACCACCACCCCCAGTTGCCACCAGATGGTAAAGGCCACAGGAGTAGCCGCTGGGCTTTCCCGTAGGCCTAGCGCCACCCGAAGCGTTTGCACGGAGGTGTACTCGCTGAAGACAAAAATGGCCACGCACCCCACCATGGCCCCCACCAGCAGCGCCTGGTGACGCAGGAAAGCGGCCGCCAGAAACATCAGCAAGGCATACAGGCCCGCCCCTACCAGTATGCCCCCAATGCCACCAGTGAGCAGCAGCGTGTATTTCACCTCCCGGTCATTGGCGTAGGCCAGTAGGGGCCAGAGCAACAGCATGCTCACTGCTATACCTGCTATCAGTCGCTTCATCTGTTCCGAAGCAAAAGACCCGATGCGGCCCTCTGCCGACACCGGGTCTTCTTTTAGAATTGCCTGATGAAAACCCGCTACAGATCCGCGCCTTCCATGGAGGCCAGGCTCTGTTCGGCGGCCGTAGCGTCGGAGGTCGGTGGTGTGGCCGGCGTGCTGATGCGGCGCTTCCCGAAGTAGCTAAGCCCCACGGCTACCAGCGCCGCCCCGCCCAGTACTTTCTGGGTGGTGCTCAGGCGGCCTAGGCCGCTGCCTTTGCCCAGCTTCTTGAGCGACTTGGCGGCCCCGCCGAACAAGCTCTTCTTGCCCGACTTCTTTTTGTTTTTGGTCTTTTTCATGACATGTAGTGAAGGATGAGAGAAAGTAGTGGGCGCCCCAAGTGGCCTAGCAGCCCGTGGCAACGGCGGCATGGGCTACGCAGCTACGGGCTACCCGTTGTCGGCGTCATTTAGCGGCTTGCGGGGAGCGGAGCTGTGGTGTTTGCGAGGTTTGGGGCTTTTCAGGGCGGCCGGCGCGCGGGCTGGCTCCACTTCCGCCTCCTGCACGCCAGCGGTTTCCGGGGCTTCGGGCAGCCTAGGCCAGTTGAACCGGGAAGCGGGGCGTGGTCGGTCGTCGTCGGGCTTACGCTGATCCAGGTAGATCAGGCCCGCGGCCACCAGCACCAGGCTGCCTACCAGCTTCTGCCCCAGGCTGAGTTTCGCAATTTCGTTGGTCACCTTCCGGAACCGCTTCACCGATTGGGCCGCCGCCGCGAAAATGTCGTCCGGCACAACAGCTTTGGCCTTCTTCGAGTGCTTCTTCTTGTGCTTAGACATAGGAATGCAGGCTAATAAGCAGCAGGACAATTTGTAGTGGCACGTCGGCTCGTTCCGGGCGGCTCCGCAGTATGTACCGTATTCGCAGCGGCGCCCTTCAAGGTTTCTACAACTCTATGTAAATGGACACACTGCCGAGCTTCGCAAACGCTGAATAGCCGCCGATTCTTGTTCCACCTTCTCCGTCTAGGCCACTAAACCGGCACCAATGTTCTGCGCCGGGCACCCTACCCCCGGCCCACGCTAGGCCACCTCCCGGCAAACCTCTATTTTGCACTCCCTTGTGCCTCCGTTATTCTATCTAATGTTTTCTATTTCCTTCCGGGCTTTTCTCTGTGGATTTATTTTCCTGCTCACCACCAGCGTCACCAACGCCCAAACCACACCATCTGACGCGGAGCTAAACACCTTCTACGACCAGCTCAACGCCTACCGCACCGCCCGCTACCAGCCCCTCCCCGACCTGGAGGCGCTGCAGCTGCCCTCCACCTTCTCGGGCGCCGACCTTAAGGCCCTGCACCTGCAGGAGCGCCACATTGTGCGGGTTGATTTGGTGTACACGGCCTTCCGCCTGAACCCTACCTTTAATCAGCGTCAGCTAAACCTCAGCCGCATCCGCAACCTGGCGAGTGGCCTACCGGGGCTGCTGCAAGATGAGTCTGTGACCTGGACGCTGGTGGAGCAAACCGGCTGCAACAGCCCCACCGAGTGCCAGCCGTTTTTCCATGGGTTTGTGGTGTACGTGGCCCGACACGCCACCGCCGCCACCAGCCGCGCCGACCTCGACAGCCTCACGCGCAAGCTGCGAATCCTGGAAAAGAAGCGCCCTAAAGCCGCCAAGAAAGCCCTCGGCAAAAAGGTGGCCTGCAACCTGCCCGCCAGCCGCTTCAGCAACCGCCAGATGGCCCGCAGCCTGCGCCGACTCTACCACTGCCCCCAGCGCGACGCCCAGGTGGTGAAGTTTGAGCTGGCAGTAGCCGCCGATGGCACCATTCAGACGGTGAAGGTGCTGCCCTCCGCTAGGCCACTATGCATCGCTGAGCTGGAAGAAGCCATCCGGAAAAGCGTGGCGTTCCACTCTGGTTTCCTGGTGGCGGGGAAGGTGTTTCCCTTCAGTGCTAAAGGCGCTATTCGGTTGCCCATCGGGCCCTTGCAGCTGCTGGGTGAAGCCGACATGGGCTTCACCAACTTCACCCTCCCCGACTCGGCGGCCCGGCTGTACCGGGTGTTCCTGAAACACAAGAACAAGCAGCACAAAAACGACTACTGCGAAGCGCGCATCACGAAATCCGGCGAGCTACTGGCCGCTTCCGATACCGCCGCCGTAGAGCTGCCTCTGCCGCCCGATGCCAACGTGGTAACCCGCGTGATGCAGCGCCACCCCGAGTGGAGCAAGGAAGTGGTAGTGACCGACGTCACCGGCAGCATGTTCCCCTACACCTACGACCTGCTGGCCTGGCTGCAGCTCAGCGCCCTCGAAGACGAGAAAACCTTCGTGTTCTTTAACGACGGCAACGACCAGCCCGACAAAGACAAGCGCGTAGGCAAAACCGGCGGCCTCTTCCAGGTGCGCACCGACAGCTACGAGGCCATCAAAAACAAGCTCATCGAAACGATGAAGGCCGGCGGGGGCGGCGACGCGCCCGAAAACGACGCTGAAGCCCTGCTCTACGCCCAGCAGCTCACCGGCCCCAACTCCACCCCCACGGACCTCATCCTGCTTGCCGACAACTACACCTTCCCCCGCGACGCCAAGCTCCTCAAAAACACCACAGCCCACGTCCGCATCATCCTGTGCGGGGTGCGCGACTACATCAACCCGCGCTACCTCGCCTTGGCCCGCAAGCACGGCTTCTCCCTTCACACCATCGAGGGCGACATTGAGGACCTGAGCAAACTACTGGAAGGCGAAACCATCACCATCCAGGGCCAACAGTACCAAGTGACGAAGGATGGGTTTATGCTGGTGCAGAAGACGTAGGACTGCTTTATCAACCCAACCTTATACTATGAGATTTAGACTTTTACTCCTCATATTCCTTTGTACTCTATGTTCCTGTTCAACTCAGAGAGAAAACACTTTTGAAGAAAATCTAGCCATCTGCACGAACAAGCTAGGCCACTTTCCCAAAGGAATTGATACCACTAGCATTGAAGGTGCGAATGCAAAGCTTCACTTTCAGGAGCAAATTCGTGAGTTTATGAAGGGCTCTATCGGCCCTAACTTTAAGGTACAAACGTATACTGGCGATAGTATTATCACAGCACCGATGCAGAATAAGGCGGTGGTTCTATTCTTCTGGTTAGCAACGCTTGATGATGCTCCCGCTGTCTTTAAAAAGTCTGATTTAGCTTCATTTGCGGCCATGAATGCGCTTTGCCGGAAATATAATCAGAGTGTCAATTTTATTGGTTTTCCTTTTAATGACTCTTCAACAGTAAGACGCCATTTGCAAGCACACCCTCTGAATTTCCCTCAAGTTTATGACGATAAAATAACCAGTGATAAACATATAGAATTAACTCAGAATGGAACTCCTTGTGTCATTTTTGTGAATACTCAGGGAAGAGTTGTTAAAATAAGCTCAGGTAATCCCACAAGTGCGAGTCTGATCATAGAAACGTACTCACCTATAATTCAAGCTTGCATAGATAACAAACCTTACAGCAAATAGAAACACAAAAGAGGCTGCAGCTTCTAGGAGCTGCAGCCTCTTTTGTATGTGTTGTCGGCGCGAAATTACATGTGAATCGCGCGGTTCTCGGTGGCGGCTAGGCAGGCTTCCTTCATGGCCTCAGCGTAGGTGGGGTGGGCGTGGCTCATGCGGGCTACGTCCTCGGCGGAGGCGCGGAACTCCATGGCCGTTACGGCTTCGGCAATGAGGTCGGCGATGCGGGGGCCGATCATGTGCACACCCAGGATTTCGTCGGTTTCCTTGTCGGCCAGGACTTTCACGAAGCCGTCGAGGTCCATAGAGGCGCGGGCGCGGCCCGAGGCGCGGAAGGGGAAGTTGCCGGTTTTGTAGGCCTTGCCCTGCTCCTTCAGCTGCTCTTCGGTGTAGCCGACGCCGGCCACTTCCGGCCAGGTGTACACCACGCCGGGGATGAGCAGGTAGTTGATGTGCGGCTTCTGGCCTACAATGGTTTCGGCCACGAACACGCCTTCTTCCTCAGCCTTGTGGGCCAGCATAGCCCCGCGCACCACGTCGCCGATGGCGTAGATGCCAGGCACGTTGGTTTGCAGGTGCTCATCGACCTTAATGCGGCCGCGCTCTTCCATTTCTACGCCGGCAGCTTCTAGGTTCAGGCCTGCGGTGTAGGGCACGCGGCCCACGGCCACCAGACAGTAGTCGCCTTCAAACTTCACTTCCTCGCCTTTCGGGTTGGTAGCGGTTACCGTCACGGCGTCGCCCTCACGGGTAGCGCCGGTTACTTTGTGGCTCAGGAAGAACTCGATGCCGATTTTGCCCAGGATGCGCTTCAGCTCTTTGCCGAGGGCGCGGTCCATGGTTGGAATGAGGGAGTCCATGAACTCCACCACCGATACTTTCGCGCCGAGGCGGGCGTACACAGAAGCCATTTCCAGCCCGATTACGCCGCCGCCAATCACGATCATGTGCTTAGGCACCTCCCGAATGTTCAGGGCCTCGGTGCTGGTGATAATGCGCTGCTTGTCCTGCTTGATGAAGGGCAGCACGGTGGGCTTAGAGCCAGTCGCAATGATGACGTTTTTCGTCTCGATCTGCTGCTCTTCGCCGCCTGCGGTGGGCTGAATTTTGATGTGATTCTTATCCACGAACGAACCCACGCCTTTGATGACGTCGATTTTGTTCTTCTTCATCAGGAACTGAATGCCGTCGGTATTGGCCTTCACCACCCCGTTTTTACGGTCGATGAGCTGGTTCATATTGATCTGCAGGTCGCTCAGCTCAATGCCATGCTCCTTGAAGGTGTGGCCGGCATTGTGGAAATGCTCCGTGCTATCGAGGAGCGCTTTGCTGGGGATGCAGCCCACGTTGAGGCAGGTGCCGCCCAGGGTGTCGTACTTCTCAATCAGGGCAGTTTTGAGGCCTAGCTGGGCGCAGCGGATAGCCGCCACATAACCGCCTGGCCCGGAGCCGATGACGGTAACGTCGTATTGGTTCATATTCAGCGAGTGAATTCGGTGGAAATCAACGGGCACGAAGGTACGGACGGCGAAGTTGTGAAGCGGTGAATTTGTGAAATACTGACCGGGTTCGGCTGCTATTAGAGCTAGAAAACGAGTTCCCCTCCTCAGCTGAGGAGGGGTTAGGGGTGGTTGACTGGCCTAGAACGATTTATAGAGCTTATCGAGACATCTCGCGTGCTGAGGTTGCCATGGCGACTTCTACACCCGCACGTCATCCTGAGCTTGCAAAGGATCCTACCACGTCCGCACGAGGCGCTAGGCCAGTCGTTTAGGCGTGAGAAGATCCTTCGCAAGCTCAGGATGACGTGCGGGTGTAGGCTCGTTCTAGGCCAGGTCAACCACCCCTAGCCCCTCCTCAGCTGAGGAGAGGAACTCGTTTTCTAGCTCTAGTTATAAAGCGCAGTTATATCCTGTCTCCGCTATGGGGACATCGGTGGAAGCAGCGGTTCCAGCGGCTTCGCAGCTGCTGGTCCAGTCGCAGAGGGATTTGAGGATGGGGAGCAGGCGCAGTCCGTTTTCAGTAAGGGAATAATCTACGCGGGGTGGCACCTCGTTGAAGGCTTCGCGCAGAATCAGGCCCGCTTCTTCCAGCTCCTTGAGCTGCTCGGCTAGCACCTTGCGCGATATCAGGGGCATGTGGGCTGCCAGCTGCCCAAACCGGATGCGGCGCCGTCCTATTCCCCAGATGATAAGGGGCTTCCATTTCCCGCCGAGTACCCCCATGGTGCGGGTCATGGCGCAGGTAGAGTTCAGCAGTTGGTCAGTTTTCATGGTAGTTACCTCTAGGTTACTAGTAACGTACTTGTAACTAGTTTCTTCACAAACATACTACCCAATAGATACAAATCCATACCATTATCAGTTCCTTTGTGTAACCAATGCAGACGAGCCGCTAGCAACTCCCTGCATGGCGCCGCAGAAAGCCGATTTGATCAGCGGCTGACTCCGGATGGAGTGACCTAGGCCACTCTGGTTTATCGGCCGGCGCAAAGCAAGCGCGCGAGCTTTCACAACCTTAGCTTAACTTCTCTTCAGCGAGGATACACACATGAAAAAGTTAGAAGGAAAAGTAGCTGTTATCACGGGCGGAAACAGCGGTATAGGCCTAGCCACGGCCAAACGGTTTGTAGAAGAAGGCGCCTACGTATTTATCACGGGCCGCCGCCAGCAGGAGCTGGACGCCGCAGTGCAGGAAATCGGCCGCAACGTAACCGGCGTGCAGGGCGACGTGGCCAACCTCGCCGACCTCGACCGGCTATTTGCCACCGTACAAGCCGAGAAAGGCACTCTCGATATTGTGTTTGCCAATGCCGGCGGCGGCGAGCTTGTCCCTCTGGGCGCCATCACCGAAGAACACTACGACAGAACTTTCAACAGCAACGTGAAGGGCCTGTTGTTTACGGTGCAAAAGGCTCTGCCTCTGCTGAAAGATGGCAGCTCCATTATCCTGAATGCGTCTACTACTTCCATCAAAGGCAGCGAGGCGTTCAGCGTGTACAGCGCTACCAAGGCAGCCGTACGCTCCTTCGCCCGCAACTGGACGCTGGACCTGAAGCAGCGTAAGATTCGGGTAAATGCCCTGAGCCCCGGCCCCATTGACACTCCCGGCCTCGATGGCATCGGCAGCACCCCAGAAGAAAAGGAGCAGATTAAGACGCACCTGGTCAGCACCATCCCCCTCGGCCGCCTAGGCGACCCGGATGAAATAGCCAAAGTCGCTTCCTTCCTCGCCTCCGATGAGAGCAGCTTCATCACGGGCATTGAGCTGTTCGTGGACGGCGGCGCCGCCCAGATATAGGATCTAGTTCTAGGCCACAGCATTGCTAAATGGCCCCTATCCTTGGTTCACACCCGTTTTGACTAAAGCAAAAAGCTCCTCTTCCGTGGCCAGAAGAGGAGCTTACTTTTTATATACAGACTGTGAACTAGGCCGCTAGGCCACTGTGCGCTTCCAGCTGCTGGGCTTGCGCCCGCAACACTTCCCTGGCAATGCCCAGGTTGGTATCGTGAGAGTTAACGGCCAAATAAATGAACCGCCCGCCGTCTTCCGTGACTTTGAGCAGGTGCAACTGGCTGGAGAGCGTAATAAGAATGTCTTCAATAATTTCGTCGGATAGTTGGAGCGCGGCCAAAGCCTTTTGCTTGTGCTTTACTACCTCCGCATTGTAAATGGCCGCCGTAACTGGGTTGATGGATGCGGAGTTGGTATGCGCCGCTAGGCTAGTGCCCGAGGCTACATCCACCACGGCCACGGCCAGCAGACCGGGCAGCTCCATCAGCACATTCTCCACCACCTGCGTTGCGTAAGGGTCGGGCGCCAGCGGCTTAGGGGCTTTATCTGGCCGACGAGAGGATTTTTTGCGGTACGATTTAGGCTTCACTCACGCTTCTACTACATGCACAGGCGCGGCAGACGCCTAGAAAAATAACCACCGGTGCTTCTTCTGCTGGTCGCGCGGAAGCAAGGTTACCTTGGCTGTACTGGTCCCCTGTACAGCCACCTCTTCATCCTGGTAGCCACCGTAGCCATACTTCAGCGTATTAGTGTTAGCGGGCACCGACAGCACATACTCACCCTGGGCGTTGGTAGACACGCCGTAGCGGCTGCCGGGGTGCATCACGGTGGCGCCAGCCAGCGGCTTGCCATTCTCGTTCAGGATTTGGCCGCGCACGGTAATCATGCGCATAGCAGAAGCGGCTGCGGCAGCTTCTGCAGAAGTGGCCAGCATATCGGTGGCTACTTCCGTCGGGATGTTATCCGAAGGCAGGCGCTCAGTGGGCGTGTTGGTACCCGCGAAAACCACTGTGCCTACCAGCACCGCCGAGGCCACCATGGCCGTAGCACGCTGCCGGAAGCGCACAGGCTCGGCCCGGATGTATTGCAATTGTTTCTGCACCCAGCTGGGGGCCGTTCCCGCCTCTTCGGCGGCCTGCAGCTCTTGGAAACGGGTGAGCGTGGTATGCGCCCGATCGGAATCCCGATGCAGGTATGCTTCCACCGCTTTGGCCGAGGCCTTGCTTAGGTCGCCGCGCAGGTACGCATCCTGATATACCGGCAACAGTTCACCGGTTTTCGGATCAAAAGGAGAAGCCGTCAATTTCATAAGCAAAATGGGGGGTTAAGTGAATGGATCGAACAGGAGTAATCGAAACTTCCTCCCCGAGGCGATGTAGGCCAGTCTGCAGTACTACTCGCAGGTGCGCATCACTTCGCGGGCAATACCCAGATTGGTATCGCGGCAGTCTACGGCCACATAGAGGAACCGCTTGCCATCTGGCAACAGGCGCAACAGATGGAGTTGCGTATGGAGTGTAATCAGGATCTCTTCCAGTTGCTCTTCGGGCCCGAGTTGCAGGGCAGCCAAGGCCTTTTGCTGCTGTTTTACTACTTCGGCATTGAAGCCTAGGGCTTTGCTGAGAGCAAACTCGCGGGAGGACGTGTAGGTAGCTAGTGCTACCCCCGAGGCCACTTGTACCACCGCAGCACCCAGCACCTCGGGCAACCCGGCTAGCACGTGCTGCAACATGCGCTCCGATGCAGCTTTCTCCGCACCTGCACCCGCCGCCACAATCTTGTTGACGGGAGTTCCCGTGAGCCCCTGTAAGCGTTGTAAAAATGGAATTTGCATAAAGGCCTACGAATAAGCGCTACTTCACTAGCGCGCTACCGAGCAAGAAAAAGGGCCCGCCTGCCAGACTACCTAGGCCGGCTAGGCCACTCAAACCAGCTGAAAGCACGGCAGGGCCAGCGGTTCCCCACCGGCCCTACCCAACTTGGTTGGCCAGTATTAATTGGCTAGGCCAGCTACGTGGCTACGCAGTACTTCGCGGGCAATAGCCAGGTTGGTATCGCGGGAGTTCACTACCAGGTAAATGAACTTGTTGCCAGCTTCGGTCAGCTTCAGCAAGTGAATCTGGTTGGAGAGGGTAATAAGGATGTCATCAATGGACTCACCCTGCAGTTTCAGGGCCGACATGGCTTTCTGCTTCTGCTTTACTACTTCGGTGTTGTAAGCAGCGGCAGTGTCGGGGTTGATGCTGGGCACATTGGTGTGCGAGGCCAGGCTCATGCCGGAGGTAACGTCTACCACCGCTACTGCCATCAAACCGGGCAGATCGTTGAGGATTTCCTGTACTACTTTGCCAGCAGGATTGTTAACTGAGTAAGCCATGTTTCAATAAGAAAGAGAAAAAAGGAGGAGAAAAAATCGAGTACACTTGCTTTCCCACCATCCATCATCGATTGGTTTCCGGCCCACGCGTTGGCCACTCCACTCATTTAGGATTATACAAGGAAATATTTACAAGTTAAAAGAAAGCTACTAGGTGCTGAACACCACCCAAGTTGCCCGACTTGTTCTACAAATCTCCTGATTATCTCAGCCTGCAAAAATGACTGACATCATTTTGAGAAATGATTGTAGTTAAATTTTTCCCAATCCTTTTCGCCTGGGAGACCATTTTGGGATGATACCGTCTGCTATTCCTATTCTTGCAGTGTGCCTTGCTTCACCTCCCACTTCGCTCTTTCTAGGCTTCGTCCTCTTGCCAACCTGAGTTGTTATACGGGAGAAGTTGGCTATCCGGTTTTGGGCAATCGAATTATATTATTTACTGACGAGTTACTTATGAAAACAGCAAAAGGCGGGCGCCGGAAGTAGTGATTTCCGGCGCCCGCCTTTTGCTAGCGCAAATAGGTAGGTGCGCTTAGTGCTTAATCGTAAAGTGCCGATACTTTGGCCAGCTTTTGCACATCCAGAATGGTAATGCGGCTGCCCTGGGTCCTGATCAAGCTCTCATCTCGGAAATCTGACAACAGCCGACTCGCCGTTTCCTTGGCGGTGCCCATAAGCGCTGCCAGATCCTCGCGAGAAATTGGGATGCTGAACAGGGCGTTGTCGGCGGGCTGGTAGATGTGGTGCAACATCAGCAAGGCCTCAGCCAGCCGCTCGCGCAGGGCTTGTAGGCCGTATGCAGAATGCGCTCTTCCGCTTCGCCCAAGGCTTTGGCCAACAGGCGCATCAAGGAATGCGAGAACTGCGCGTTTTGCTCAATTATACTGAAGAAGTCAGTGCGGGGCACCTGGCACACCACGCAGTCGGTGAGAGCTACGGCTGTGGTGGTGTAAATATCGTTGGACATGAGAGAGCGGTAGCCTAGCACGTCGCCCTCCTTGGCCAGCCGAATGATCTGCTCCTTGCCATCGCCAGTAAGTTTCGAGAGCTTCACCTTGCCTTCCCGGATACAGTATAGGCCACCCGGCCGACTTCCTTTCCGAAAAATCACCTGTCCCTTCTGGTACACCTGATACACCTTGCCCACCGAGACCAAGGACAACTCGCTCAGTTGGCACGAGCCCATCAAGGACTGCTGTAGGTGCGGGCACTCCTGACAGTTGGCGGGTGCCGAGGAAGTTGATTTCATGCTAACGAGATAAAGGATACACTAACCACACAGCAACCTACCAACACCTTGCTCTTTTCATGGAGCGACAAGCATGACGATGATATACCATTATTGGGACAGGACTCTAAAAAGTCCCATTCTATAATCTGGCCAAAAATTCAATTCACCTGTTACAAATGCTTTTAGAGAAGCTAAATCATTAGCCTCAAAACATCCATCACAGGCGAAAATCAAACAAAATTAAAGTTTTTTAATTCTAGCGCAAGAATATAACTGAGTTCAATACGGAATAAGTATATAGAGCTAATTCATCCCACTATGGGATTTATTTCTATAAATAAGACAAAAAACATTCATCAGCACAGGTAGCGCGTTGGTCTATTCTACCAGCACCCCGATGTAGTAATTCAGAGTATCTACCTCCACGTTGTCCTTCGCTAGGCCACTTACCTCAATGGGCTGGAAGGTGGTAGTGGGTTTGATGAACTGGTAGTTGCTGCCTTTGGAGCGGACGCGCACGGGCATATCGAAAGCTCGTTCTTCGGCAATCCAGCGGGCAAGGGTGCGGCCCTGCTCAAAACGCAGCTCTAGCGTAGGCATGCCCGTGTGGCGCAGGTACTGGTTGAATACGGCGGTGAAGTCGCGGCCACTCTGCTGGTTGATGTAGGCCACTACCTGCTCCGTAGTCACCGTTTGGTGATAGAACGTGCTGCCGAGGCCGCGCAGAATCTGGCGCCACTTCTCATCGTTGTTGAGGGCAGTGCGGATGGCGTTGAGCATGTTGCTGCCCTTGTCATACATGTCAGAAGAGCCTTCCTTGTTCACGCCGTAGGGGCCGATGATGGGCTCATCGTTGCGGATATTGCGGCGCTGCCCGTGGATGTAGGCCTGGGCGGCATCCTTGCCGAACTGGCTTTCCACAAACAGGGCTTCGGAGTACGTGGTGAAAGCCTCGTGGATCCACATATCCGCTATGTCCTTGGCGGTGATGTTGTTGCCGAACCACTCGTGGCCGCTTTCGTGGATGATGATGAAGTCCCACTTTAGGCCCCAGCCGGTGCCGGAGCGGTCTTTGCCGAGGTAGCCGTTCTGGTATTTGTTACCGTAGGCCACGGCGCTCTGGTGCTCCATGCCCAGGTGGGGCGCATCTACCAGCTTGTAGCCGTCTTTATAGAATGGGTAGGGCCCAAACCAGTATTCCATCGATTTGAGCATGGGCGGCACGTTATCGGCAAACTGCTTTTTGGCCTTCGCCAGGTTTTCGGGCAGCACCCAGTAGTCGAGGGTGAGGGGTCCTTTCTCGCCGGCGTAGGTACCACCCGAGAAGTGCTGATAGTCGCCCACATTCATAGCCACATCGTAGTTGTTGATGGGGTTGCTCACGAACCAATCGAAGCGGGTGTAGCCGCCTTTTAGGGGCGTGGTTTTGCGCAGGCGGCCATTCGAGACGTCCTTCAGGCCCTTCGGCACCGAGACACTGATGAGCATGCTGTCCACTTCATCGGCTTGGTGGTCTTTGGTAGGCCACCAGATGCTGGCGCCCACGCCCTGGCAGGCCGTAGCTACCCACGGCTTGCCCTTGGCGTCCTGCGTAAAAACGAGGCCACCATCCCAGGGCGCATTCTCGGCCACGGTAGGCTGCCCGGAGTAAAACACCGTGAAGGCGGCCCGCTGGCCTTTGCGGATGGGCTGCGGAAACGTGACAAACACGGCATTGGCCTCCCGGGTGAAAGGCACCTCTTTGCCTTCGTAGGCCACCTTCTCCACTTTCAGATTGGCGAACAGATCAAACTGCAGCCGCGTGAAATCCTGGGTGGCCGTGAACCGGAATTCGTTGGAGCCGCTCAACGACTTCTTGGCCACATCAAGCTTCACATCGAGGTGGTAGTAGTTGAGGTCGTAGCAGGTGCGCAGCGGCGTGAGCGTGCCCCGCAACGAATCGGCGCGCGAGTAGGCGGCTTTGGATTGCAGCAGCTGCGCAGAAACGGAGTGCGACAGGCCTAGCAGGCCCGTCAGGAGAAGCAGTAGGAAAGGACGCACGGGAAATACAGGAGGTGAGTACGCCATAAAGAACGGCATCAGGAGCGAAACGCTGCTTGGTTGTTGGTAAGACTGGCCTAGGAACATCGCAGAATCTAAAAGGCATGACGGTTAGTTTGGCAACGTTAACATACGAGAGGCTGCACTCTGCTTGAAGTTCACTCATATGGCACGAAGCCAGATGCTTCGCGTCATAACCTAGGCCACCTCTGCAAAACCAACGTAGGTTTGTGGCATGTCTGCTTCTGCCTCCCCTTCGCGCGCTTCCATTCTGCTGGCCTTTGCGGCCCTTTACATCATCTGGGGCTCCACGTATCTGGGCATCCGGTTCGCTATTGATTCCATTCCGCCCCTGCTGATGGCCGGCACCCGCTACGCCTTGGCGGGGGCGCTGCTCTATGGCTACATGCGGTGGAAAGGCGAGCCCGCTCCTACCCGGCAGGGTTGGCTCACGGCCCTGATTATTGGTACCTGTTTGCTGGCCTTCGGCAACGGCGGCGTGACGCTGGGCGAGCAGTACATTCCCTCGGGGCTCACGGCGCTGCTAGTCGCCACGGTGCCCATGTTTCTGGCGGTGCTGGGGTGGTGGAGTGGCCTAGCCAGCCGGCCCGCGCCGCTGGTAGCAGTGGGTTTAGCGCTGGGCCTGGGCGGCGTGTATCTGCTGGCCCGCACGCCCGGTGCCAGCCACGTAGCGCTGCCGGGGAACGAAACCTTGGGCATTTCGCTGGTGCTGATAGCGGCGCTGGTGTGGGCCATTGGCTCACTGTATTCCAAGAAGCATCAGCCAGCACCTTCCCCGTTCGTATCAGGCGGGATGCAGATGCTATGTGGCGGCCTCGTTATGTTGGTGGCGGGCCTGGCAAAAGGGGAAGCTGCTGGCTTCGAGGTGGCGCAGGTCACTACCAAGTCGTGGGTGGCTTACGCGTATCTGGTTACGTTTGGGTCGATTGTGGCGTTTACGGCCTATATCTGGCTGTTGCGCGTGGTGGAGCCGGCCCTGGCAGGCACGTATGCCTTCGTGAACCCGGTGGTGGCGGTGCTGCTGGGTTGGGCCTTTGCGGGGGAGCAGCTGAACACCGGGATGCTGGGCGGAGCTGCCCTCATTGTGGTGGCCGTAGCTTTGGTTATCCTGGGCGGGCGGCAGAAAAAACTGGAGTAGCTGCCTCAACTAGTTTCCTAGGCAAGTATCAGGCAGCTATCAGGCGCCGGAGCCTCATCTTTCCGCGCTTCCACTCGTACGTTAAGACTCCCGCCCGTTCGCTTCTTTCCTATGCGCAATCCGTTCCTCCCCGCCGGTTTTCTCCTGACCCTGGGCCTGCTGGGCTCTTGCCAGATGCCAAAAAACACCCCAACTACTTCCGCCCCCGCACCGGCCGCCTCTGTAGTGGCTGCTCCCGTGTGGCAGTCGGCCGCCTATACCGTGTACCGCGACTCCCTGGTCCAGGGCAGCCACACAGCGCGGGCGTTATCGCGCACAGAGCTAACCTCTGATTATCAAAGCCCGGCCAACGAGTTCCAAAGCCCGCAGGTCAACTTCAAGTTCAGCCTCAACGGCAAGGACAACGAGATGCAGCCCGGCCAGGACCACATCTTCATGGCCATTCCGAAAGCCGATGGCACTGGCCT
The DNA here is from genome assembly GCF_900187375.1 of Hymenobacter gelipurpurascens. Taxonomy (NCBI): domain Bacteria; kingdom Pseudomonadati; phylum Bacteroidota; class Cytophagia; order Cytophagales; family Hymenobacteraceae; genus Hymenobacter; species Hymenobacter gelipurpurascens. Next base: position 1,016,540 of record NZ_FYEW01000002.1, read on the forward strand.
GGAAACGCCCGTCATCGTGTTTGGGCAGCACTACGTGGATAAAACGCCCGTACCTGCCGATACCTACCTAGCGCCCAATACACCCCTGAAGATTCGGCTGGACCTGCGGCCCATGCTGGCGGCCTTTCAGAAGCAGGGCTACTACCCACTCTACAACGGCCAAAAGCTTTATAAGGAAGATTTCAAGCACGTATTCGTGGCCGGCAACACCGCGCCGCTTAGCTGGGACTTCGACAACCTCATCAACAAGCCCCAGCTGGAGCTGAAGGACCCCGATGGCAACGGCATCTACGAAGCCACCGTGGTGCTCAACGCCCACTCCGATGCCAAAACCACCGCCGGCCGCTGGAAAGCCACGCTGGATGTCTCGGCCTTTCCCAAGCTGACTTCTGATTACCCTTTGCTGGATGCGCTATATAACCTGGCCCTGGAAGAGGCCAAGCGCTCCGTGGAGCCCGACGGCACCTTCCGGACCGGCCAGGAATGGGCGGGCGTCTGGACGCGTGACATCAGCTACAGCATCATTCTCTCTCAAGCCCTGTTGCAGCCCGAAGTAGCCAAAACTAGCCTGCTGCGCAAGGTCTCGAAAACTGGACGCATCATTCAGGATACCGGCACCGGCGGCGCCTACCCCTGCTCCACCGACCGAATCATCTGGGCCACCGCGGCCTGGGAAATATACAAGGCTACCGGCGACGAGGCTTGGCTGCGGCAGGTGTATCCCATCATCAAGAACTCCATTGAGGATGATCAGCAAGTGGCCTACGACCCCGCTACGGGCCTCGTGCGCGGCGAGTCATCGTTCTTGGACTGGCGCGAGCAAACCTACCCCAAGTGGATGCAGCCCGTGGACATTTACCAGAGCGAAACGCTGGGCACCAACGCGGCGCACTTCCAGGGGAACCAGGTACTGGCGATGATGGCCGAGAAGCTAGGCCACTCGGAGGTAGCCGCCAAGCACCGGAAGGCCGCCGAGCAGATCAAAGCCGGCATAAATCAGCACCTCTGGCTGGAGGAGAAAGGTTACTATGGCCAGTTCTTGTACGGCCGCAATTTCCTTTCTGTATCGCCGAAAGCGGAGGCGCTGGGCGAGGCCCTGACGGTGCTGTTTGGCGTAACTGATGAAGCCCGTGCCCGTACGGTTGTGGCCAGCACGCCCGTCATGGACTACGGCGTACCCTGCATCTACCCCCAGATTTCGGGCATTCCGCCTTACCATAATAATGCCGTGTGGCCCTTCGTGCAGAGTTACTGGGGCTTGGCCGCCGCCAAAGTGGGCAACGAAGCCTCCTTCCTGGAAAGCCTGATGGCCGTGGCCCGCCCGGCTGCGCTCTTCCTCACGGACAAGGAGAACTTTGTAGCCAGCAACGGCGACTTTGCGGGCACCCAGATCAACAGCAGCAATATGCTCTGGAGCCTTTCCGGCACGCTAGGCCTAGTGTATAAAGGCGTATTCGGGATGGATTTTCAGGCCGACCGCCTGACGTTCCGGCCTTTCGTACCGCAGGCGTTGCAAGGCACGCGCAAACTCGCTGGCTTCAAGTACCGCCAAGCTTTGCTGGATGTGGAACTGATCGGCTACGGCCGTACCATCCGCAGCATCACGCTAGACGGCCAGCCCCTCCCCGATGCCACCGTGCACTCTACGCTCACCGGCTCGCACAGCATTCGTATTGAGTTGGCTAATGAAGCTCCGGCCACCGCATCGCAGAACAAAGTGGCCCACCATGTGGCTCCCATGACGCCGGCAGTGGCCTACAGCAGCGGCCGCCTCACCTGGGCCCCTATCGAAGGTGCCAAAGCCTACCAGGTGCTGCGCAACGGGCAGTTTGTAGGCCGTACTACTACCCCCGAGTTTACCGTGCCCGCGCCAGTGGCCTACACAGAGTACCAGGTGCTGGCCGTGGATGCTGCCGGGTTTGAGAGCTTCGCCAGCGAGCCGCTGCCCGTGAGTGCCGATAAATTCCGCCGCACTTATGAGCTGGAAACTACTGCCAGTAAATCGCCTAAATCCTACAAAGGCTACACCGGCAAAGGCTTTGTGGAAACCAGTACTACTCAAAACCGGAGCTTAACCACTCGCGTGCAGATTCCGGAAACCGGGCTTTACGCCATCGATTTCCGGTATGCCAACGGCAATGGCCCCATCAACACCAGCAACAAATGTGCTATCCGGGCGCTGCGCCTGGGCCGGCAGCAACTGGGCACTGTGGTGCTGCCGCAGCGTGGCGTGGAGGAGTGGTCGGATTGGGGCTTCTCGAACCCAGTTCTGGTGCGGCTTGAGAAAGGAAGCCACCCGCTTACCCTGGCCTACGAGCCAGCCAACACCAATATGAATGGCGAAGTAAACCAAGCTATGCTTGACTATCTGCGAGTAACTCGCGTCAGATGATCCGGAGGTATCCACAAAAAATATTCTCTTTAACAGTGTAGTCAGGCTTTTAGCCTGACTACACTGTTTTATAGCAACTTAGGAACTTTGCACTCTGTGTACGGCTTATACCTACACTGCATTGTAAAAAGATTAAATTAAATTTTTCTGATTATTGGCGAATGTGACGCAACCTGCGTAAATTCGCTACGTATCCGAAAGCCCACTCAGTTTAGTCACTCTGCCAGCTATGAAAACCTCTGCTACTCTGCCTGACATTTGCACCGAGCGTGATATCAAAACGCTGGTTGATACGCTGTGCCAAAAGGCTACGAATGACACGCTGCTGGGAGCTAGTTTTGGCGCCGCCGCACGTATTCACTGGCCTCATTACCTCACCACCCAGTACCGCTACTGGAGCAGCACCCTGCTAGGCCACGGCAGCACCGAAGGCGAGCCCCTACCCGAGCAAGTAGCCCTGCCCCGCAGCGGCCAACATATTCAGCACTGGCTCACCATTTTCTCTTCCACCATTGAAGAGCATTTCTCCGGCTCTAAAGCCGAGGAAGCCAAGCAACTCGCCAAACAGCTGGCCACGCGCCTAAGCGCCACCCGCTCACGTGACCTGCCCGTTGACTGACCTACCCTGACTTTCCCGCTTTCCCCTTCCTTCCCGACCTACCCACCTTTACTCCGTTCCTCACTTATCCACCCATCCCACCCATAAAAAAGCCCACCAGATCCACATCCGGCGGGCTTTTTTATTTTACCCCAACCTTCCTTTGATAAATAGAATGCCATCCTGAGCAGAGCGAAGGATCTTCTCATTTCAACACGAGGCCCTAGACCAGTTATTCTCGCATGAAAAGATCCTTCGCTCCGCTCAGGATGACGTGCTTTATGGTGTTTAGTATATTGACTCAAAGCAAATTCGCCGCCTTCTACCTATTCCTAACGAACTGGCAAAAGGCGGCGAACCGCATGTTATAGTGGCCTAGGCCAGTTGCTTACACTCCTAGCAGCAGACGCGTTGGGTCTTCGAGCAGCTCTTTCACGCGCACCAGGAACGACACCGACTCGCGGCCGTCGATGATGCGGTGGTCGTAGCTCAGGGCCAGATACATCATCGGGCGAATTACTACTTGGCCGTTCTCAGCAATGGGGCGCTGCACAATGTTGTGCATGCCCAAAATAGCCGACTGCGGGGCGTTGATGATCGGAGTGCTCATCATCGAGCCGAACACGCCCCCGTTGGTGATAGTGAACGTACCGCCGGTCATCTGCTCAATGGTGAGCTTGTTGTCGCGGGCTAGGCCAGCCAGGCGCTGAATTTCCTTCTCGATACCATCGAACGACAGCTCCTCCGCGTTGCGGATTACCGGTACCACCAGGCCTTTGGGGGCCGATACGGCGATGCTGATGTCGCAGAAGTCGTTGTACAGGATGTCGGTGCCATCGATCTGGGCATTCACGGCGGGCCACTCTTTCAGGGCCACGCACACGGCCTTGGTGAAGAACGACATGAAGCCGAGGCCTACGCTGTGCTTCTCCTTGAACTTGTCCTTGAACTTGTTGCGCAGGTCCATGATGGGCTGCATGTTCACCTCGTTGAAGGTGGTGAGCATGGCCGTTTCGTTCTTCACAGAAACCAAACGACGCGCTACTGTCTTGCGCAGGTTGCTCATCCGCTCGCGGCGCACGTTGCGGTTGCCGCTGGCTGCCGGAGCCGCCTGTGCAGGCGCAGCCTTAGCAGGTGCCGACGCCGGAGCGGCAGCGGGTACCGGTGCAGCCGGACGAGCCTGGGCGTTCTGGGCGTCTTCCTTGGTAATACGCCCATCGCGGCCGGAGCCTTGCACGTCGCCGGGGTTGATGCCTTTTTCACCTAGGATTTTACCAGCTGCCGGCGAAGGCGTACCGGTGGCGTAGCTCGTAGTGCTGGAAGCAGAAACTGCGGCAGCCGCCGGAGCAGCCTGACTAGCGGCCAGAGCGGCAGCTGGTGCAGCAGCAGGAGCTGAAGCGCCGCTGCCCCCTTCGATACGGGCAATAGTAGCGCCTATACCGATGGTTTCGCCTTCCTTGGCCGCGTGGCGCAGAGTGCCGCTACCTTCGGCGGGCAGCTCAAACGTGGCTTTGTCCGACTCCAGTTCGGCAATGATTTCATCGCGCTGTACCTGGGCGCCGTCTTCCTTCAGCCACTTGGCCACGGTCACCTCCGTGATGGACTCGCCCACCGCCGGAATCTTCATCTCCACCGTAGTACCACCGCCATTGCTGGCGGAAGCACCTGAAGCGGCCGGAGCAGCTGCACCACCCTCAGGCTTTCCACCGTAGCCGGCCTGGTCGCTGGCCGCGGGGTTTTCTTCGCCTTTGCTGATGGGGTCAGCCGCAGAAGCCGCCGGAGCGCTAGCAGCCGGGGCCGGAGCCGCTGGGGCGCTGGCTGCGCCGTCACCGCTGATATCCGCAATGGTAGTTCCGATACCGATGGTTTCGCCTTCCGCCACGCGAATTTTCAGGACGCCATCTGCCTCAGCAGGCAGCTCAAACGTGGCTTTATCGGATTCCAGCTCGGCAATAATTTCGTCTCGCTTTACGGTTTCACCGTCGGCTTTGAGCCATTTGGCAATGGTAACCTCAGTGATGGACTCGCCGACGGCGGGGATTTTAATTTCCAGACCCATAGGTGGGAGTTTTGAAGGGTTTTCGGGAGGATGTCGTGTGAACTGTCATTCCGAGCCGGAGGCGAGGAATCTGGGTCGAGGCTCTAGGCCAGTAACTCAGATTTCTCCCTCTGCTTGGAATGTCAGCTTATTTAGTCGGTTTTCTGCGCTTTGGCGGCAGTTTCCTTGATGATGGAATCGGCTACTTCCTCGCGGGGCTTGTCGAAGGCGCGGGCAACGAGCTCTTTCTGCTCCTTCACGTGTACCTTGTTGTAGCCGGTAGCCGGCGACGCGGATGGCTTGCGCGAAATCACATCTTCCAGCTCGCGGCGCATGAAGCGCAGCAAGTAGTTCCAGTAGCCCATGTTCTCCGGCTCCTCTTGTACCCAGTACACTTTGGCTTTCGGATACTTGGCCAGCTCAGCGTCCAGCTGCTTCTTGGGGAAGGGGTGCAGCTGCTCCAGGCGTACCAGCGCCACATCGGTGCGGCCCGACTTCTGCTGCTCTTCTAGCAAATCAAAGTAGATTTTGCCTGAGCACAGCAGCACGCGCTTCACCTTCTTGGCATCGGCGTACACATCGCCTAGCACCTCGCGGAAAGAGCCAGAAGTGAACTCCTCTACCGGCGATACGCACAGCGGATGGCGCAGCATCGACTTCGGCGACATTACTACCAGCGGCTTGCGGAACTCCCAGGTCAGCTGACGACGCAGCGCGTGGAATAAGTTGGCCGGCGTGGTCATGTTGGCCACGATGATGTTGTTCTCAGCAGCCAGCTGCAGGAAGCGCTCGGGGCGGGCGTTGGAGTGCTCGGGGCCCTGGCCTTCGTAGCCGTGGGGCAACAGCATTACCACGCCGTTCATGCGCTGCCACTTGCTCTCCGACGACACCACAAACTGGTCAATCATCGTCTGGGCACCGTTGGCGAAGTCACCGAACTGCGCTTCCCACACCACGAGTGCAGTCGGGTTAGCCATGGCGTAACCGAACTCGAAGCCCAGCACTGCATACTCACTTAGTAAGGAGTTGTAAATGCTTAGCTGCTCCTGGCCTTCCTCAATGTTGTTGAGCGAGTTGTAAGGTGCCGAGGTTTCAGCATCGTGGAGTACGGCGTGACGGTGCGAGAACGTACCGCGCTGCACGTCCTGGCCGCTTACGCGCACAATGTGCTTTTCGTGCAGCAACGAGCCGTAGGCCAGTAGCTCACCGGCGGCCCAGTTGAGCACGCGGCTTTCAAAGAACATTTTCTTGCGCTCCTCCATCAGCTTCTCAATCTGCTTCAGGGGACGGAAGCCTTCGGGCAACGTGGTCAGGGCCTGACCCACCTTCTGCACTACCTCTTCGCTGATGCCCGTTTGGGGTGACTGCTCGAAATCCTCGGGCTTGCTGCGCCGCAGGCTGCGCCACTCATTTTCGAGGGCCTGATAGTTGTAAGGAAGCGGCTTCTGCTTCACCATATCCAGGCGGGCCTGGAGCAGGTCGCGGAATTCGCGGTCCATCTGGTTAGCCAGTTCCGCGTCTACGTCGCCGCGCTGCACCAGCATGGCGTTGTATACCTCGCGGGGGTTCTGGTGCTTCGAGATGAGGTTGTAGAGCGTGGGCTGCGTGAACTTAGGCTCATCTGACTCGTTGTGGCCGTGGCGGCGGTAGCACACCATATCAATAAAGATATCGGCGTGGAACTGCTGACGGTACTCCGTAGCCAAACGCACGGCAAATACTACTGCTTCGGGGTCGTCGCCGTTCACGTGTAGCACCGGCGCGTCGATAATCTTCGCGAGGTCGGTGCTGTAGATAGACGAGCGGGCGTCTTCGAAGTCGGTAGTAAATCCAACCTGGTTGTTAATTACGAAGTGAATGGTGCCGCCGGTCTTGTAGCCTTCCAGCAACGACATCTGCGTAAGTTCATAGCCAATGCCCTGACCAGCTAACGCGGCGTCGCCATGTATCAGGATGGGCAGAATCTGGTGGTAGTCTCCGCCATACTGGTGCTCGATTTTGGCACGCACGAAGCCCTCTACCACGGGGTTCACGGCCTCTAAGTGCGAGGGGTTCGGGGCAAGCTTCAGATTTACCTTGCTGCCGTTCTCCGCCTCTACCTCCGAGCTGTAGCCCATGTGGTACTTCACGTCGCCGTCGCCCATGGTCAGGTCCGGAACGGCAGTGCCCTCGAATTCCGAGAAGATCTGCTCATAGGTCTTGCCCATGATGTTGGCCAGCACGTTCAGGCGGCCACGGTGGGCCATCCCGATCATCACTTCCTTCACGCCCAGCTCCGACGACTTATTAATAATAGCATCGAGGGCCGGAATGGTCGTTTCGCCGCCTTCCAGGGAGAAGCGCTTCTGGCCTAGGAATTTGGTGTGCAGGAAGTTTTCGAATACAACGGCCTCATTCAGCTTCTTGAGAATGCGCTTTTTGTAGTCCAGGCCAGGATTAAAGCTCAGCGAGTCCTTCTCCACTTTCTCCCGGAACCAGTCGAGCACCTGCGGGTCGCGGATGTACATGTACTCGAACCCGATGGTGCGCGTGTAGATTTTCTGCAGCGCCGCCACAATGTCGCGCAGCGTAGCCGACTGGCCTAGGCCGAGAATCTCGCCGTTCTTGAAAACGGTATCTAGGTCGGAGTCGCTCAGACCGAAGTCGGTGAGAGAAAGGCGGGCCTTCCGGTCCTTGCGGGGGCGCACGGGGTTGGTGAGAGCCACCAAGTGGCCGCGGCTGCGGTAGGCATGAATCAGGTTACGCACCTGCGTTTCCTTATCCGCCGATACCGTGTCAACGGCCCGAATCTGGCCGGCTTGGTTGGTGCTGGCCTGCGTGGTGAGTACGCCTTCGCCATCAGCCTGCGGTAGGCCACCTTCGGGGTACTGCTGAGAGAAATCGAAGCCCTCGAAAAACTTGCGCCAGCCAAAGTCAACCGACTCGGGGTCATTCTTATAAGCTTGGTACAGTTGGTCGATGTATTCGCCGTGGGCGTTGGCGATATAAGAGTAAGCGTCCATGCGGTGGGAGCTGGTGTGGTCGAGGTAAAGGTAAAGTCTCTGACTAAAAAGCAAAAACTGATATTCGCATACTCAAATAAACCTGTGAGTCAACTCAATAATTCATCTACTCTTATAATAAAGGCTTAGCTCAGCCAATCTAGTCATTTTAAACAAAAGCCTTCCCTGTTTGCAGAGAAGGCTTTTGTCCGAGGAAATACGGAGGTTCTATTTGGGTAGTTGCATCTTAAAGATGGTGTAAGGCTGGTCTTGCTTCCCCACACCTTTGTTCCAGGTGGGCGTTTTATGAATGGCTGAGGTAGTAACGTACATTGTGCCGTCGGCAGTAAACGCAAACGTATCGGGCCACTCCAGGCGCGGGTCCTGCAATACGGTTTCTATCTTGCCATCGGGGGTGCGGCGCTTGATAGAATGATCCTCGAATGCGGTCAGATAGAGGTTGTTCTGAGCATCAATTTCCATTCCGTCGCAGGCCGACACTTTGCCTAAATCCTCAATCTGCTGGCCTAGCTGAGCATCAGAAAGCGCTGGGTTGCGAAGTGCTTCCGTCTTGATGCGGAAGAGCTTGTAGCTGGTCAGGGGTTTCCAGTACAGATACTGCAGGTCCTGGCTTAGGGCAATACCATCGGCATTGAAGCGGGCTCGTTTACCGGTCGGGTCAATCATTTCATGACCATCGGCCTTAATGTTGAGCGTGGTGTCGCCCATCATGGACGGGTGCGTGGCGAGCAATTTACGCGCCTTGCCCGATTTTAAGTCTACCACCACCAGGCTGCCCACCCCAGATTCCGTGATGTAAGCGTAGTTGTTCTGCGTATCAATGCGCACATCGTTCAGATACGACTTACGCGAAGCCACACTTTCGGGAATGCTGATATTTTGGACCACTTTGTTGGTGGCTGGGTCGATCTTGACCAGCTTGGGGCCGCCGGGCACGGTACCTTTCAGGCCCGGCGATGCGGGGTCCAGCACCCAGAGCATTCCGGCTTTGTCGGCGTACACGCTCTGGGGGCAGATCCAGTGCTTTTGGGGCTCGTTGCGCACTGTCTCGTTCCAGGTGCACCAGTTGGCATCGGGGTAGGGCTTGACGCTGCTATTGGGGCCTACTTCCGCCACAGGCGCCACCGGGTTATTATCCCAGCGGGGGAAGTCAGCGAAGATGCGGCCATCGGGCAGCACCGCTACGCCCACCATTTGGGGCTCCCGAAACTGAGCAACGACCTGCAAAGGTGAGTTGGCAGGCGCCACTGGAGCAGCCGCCGCAGTTGTGTCGGAAGCATTTGTAGTACCAACGGTGGTATCGGAGCTGGATGGCGAGGAGCAGGAAGCCAGTAGTGCGGTGGCTACTAGGCCACTGCTTAAAGTGGCGCGCAAGCCAAATGACAAAGCAGAAGTACGCTTCATAGCAAACATGGACTTAGTAGAAGGAATTGAAGCAGTGCAGGATCTAGCACAGCCAGCCCTCTTTACGAAACCTCTCTTGGCCGGTTGTTTGTGGCGGGTTTGTGTAACTCTTCTCCCATCACTCACGTAAGCGCGGATCCATTAACCTATCTGTTCAGCTATAAAGTGGGCCCTGGTGGCCTAGAAGGGCCTTATCAACCATTTAAAAATTTAGCCTTACCTTTGGCCCCTCGTAAACAACAAAATATTATAAGTGCAATTAATTATATCAATTGTCTATTTTTATACTTTAATTAGGCTTTCTATCTGCTGATTCGTGGTCCTAGCGCCGCTATCATTCATACACAGGACAAACTATTTTCGCTGAAAATCGGTTTTGATCCTCCCATAAGCCGAGTCGGGCCGGCTGTCCACTCTCTCCGGACCAAGCGAGAGTTCACGAACCTACACATCATGTCCATTGCTTTATTCCTACTGACCTTTCTCTTCCCCCCCCGCACTATTTCTGTCCCTGCACTGGCGCTGCCCTCCACAGTTGCCAGCCTGAGCCCCCGCCCGGTATCTGTAGCTATACCGGTGATGCCCTTAAAAAAGGCCCCCAAGACCTTGTCGTACACGGTTACGGCTACTACCTACTGGCCTGAAACGGGCCAGACCGATGACAACCCGATGGAAACCGCCGATGGCTCCATCATCCCAACCCGCCACTCCAGCAAAACCCGCTGGCTTGCTGTATCCCGCGACCTGCTTGACAAGTGGGGCGGCCCGTTCAACTACGGTGATAAAGTACGGGTAAGTGGCATTTCCGACGCCCTGGATGGCGTCTATATCATCCATGACACCATGAACCGCCGCCACCGCCATTGCGTGGATGTGCTGGTGAATGAACGCGAGTGCAAAAACGGCCTAGAAGGTCGTTGGCCGAGCATTAAGCTCAGCAAACTACCCGCAATTGAGCCTACCTGGCAGGCTGGTTAAGCCCGCAGATTCCCATTACTTTTTACCGGCTCCGGCCGAATACTGCTCCAGCACCTGGGGGTGTCCATCCGCGTCATATAGGAAGGATAAGGGCTGAGCCGGATCGTGCATGATTTCGTCCAATGAAATCTGCCAACGCTTCCACATTTCCAGCAACGACTGCGCGTAGGCCGAATTTTCCCACGGGTTAAAAATCGAGCCCGTTACGTCGTCAATGAGCGTATCCATCACCACTTCCGTATCGCCGGGCTGCACGGCGCGCGGGTAGTAATCCGGAATAACATTCAACAAATACGCGGCGTAATACACGCGGGCCTTAAACTCCGCAATCTGCAGGGGGTGCAAGGGGCGCTGCGCGTCCTGGTACACCCGCCGCATGGTCTGGTAGATAATGCCATTATCCACCAGGCAAGCCATGAGCACCGTGTTATCAAGCTTAATGCTGAAGGCAATGGTACTCAGGTCGTCATCGTACTCAAAGGCGATGGTGTCTTCGCGCGGGTCGGCTTCCAGAATAAAGATGGAGCCCGGCACAAAGTCATCGTACTCCATAGGTACGCGCAAGGCCTGCAAGGGCTGAAAGAAAGCCTGAAAGCGCCGCAGCATCTGCGCATTCTCGGCCAATGGGTACTGGGGCTTTGCCAGCGGATCCAGCTCATTGAGCAGTTCCGTAATCAGGATGCCGTAGAACATTTTGCCCAGCCACAGGAACAGCGTTTGCTCATCAAGGCGGCGTAGGCCACTAATACCCTCATTGGCAGCTGCTTCTACGCGGGCTTCCAGCGGCTCTACGTGCTGCGTGCGGCAGCGTGGGCAGCAGGCTATGCGCAGGTCCTGATAGTTTACAATGCTCATATCGAGCAGCTTGATGGGGCGCTCCGCCAGGTTATAGCGCTCCATGAGCCACTCCGCAAATACCGGCACCGAGTCGGTGGGCGGCGTGGTGGGCGTGCCGCACAGAAAGCACAGGTGCTGGCTGAAGCGCATCCCCTCAAATGGGTCGTAGAGCGTTAAATCGGCGGCGGAAAGCGGATAATCAGGCATAACTCAAAAAGCAAACGAACGTGCAAAGCTACACGGTGGCTTCAGCACTGGCCTAGCAACCCAGCGAAAACTCGTGGCTACTGGCCTAGGCCACCCTGTGCAGCCCCACAACAAAAAAAGCCCTGACCTTGATTGGTCGGGGCTTTTTTATTTCTAGAAAAAGGGAAAGCCTAGCGCGACAATACGTTGCTGAGCTTGATGAGCAGCTTGCCGAGCTGGTTGAGCGGGGCACTGTAATTATCGGAGGTTTCGTCGGCTACTTTGTTGGTTTCGGCGCCCAGGGTAGCCAGGGTTTCCGCCAAATCATGCGGCTCGGTATCTGAGGCATTTAGCTGCTCACGAAGCGTACCGAGTTCCTGAATGATTTTGGCCAGGCCGGGGCGTTCCGACGCGCGGAGCACTTCTTCCCACCGGTCGATTTCCGTGAGGCCGTGCTTGTCGGCTTTTTTCGGATCGTTCGTGTTGAGCAGAGCCAGGGTATCTTCCAGTAACGCGCTGTTCTGCTGATCGGTTACTTCCAGCGGAATGGTAGGCGTAGGGGGTGTTTGCGGAGTGGAGGCAGTAGAATCCATGAGAGAAGTAGAAAACAAATGAGCGGGAGAGCGTAAAGGGCTATACTTGCCCAACCGTAGAAAAGTTGGCCTACTGTACTGCGCTCCCCTTCCGGTACCGCAGCAGCACGGCCGCGAAGTTGCGGGCGGGCCTGTTCTTTATGCTCCACACCTACCAATCAGCTCCCTTCTCCGACCCGGTGCGTCAGCGCCAATTCGAGGCCATTGCCGCCGCTTTAGCCGCAGAAGCGCAGGCCCCGGAAACCATCCTGCTCGGCAACTTTCCTGTAGAAACCCCTTCTGAAACCCTACAGCTAGATGCCGTGGTGGTGCGGCCGCGTAGCATCACGCTGCTGCTGCTGGTGCCGCAGGGTGGCCTACTGCACATCCCGGATTTCCGCTTTAGCGCGTGGCGCCTGAACGATGCTCCCCTAACCGGTACGCACGGCACCGACAACCCCTTCCAACAGTTTCAGCAGCAGCGCGATGCCCTGGCTGCCTGGCTGGCGCCTTTGCTGCCCTCTGATGCGGCCAATCTGAATTTCATCGGTGGCTTGGTATTGTTTGCGGAACCCGTACGCTTTGGGCCCGAGGTAGAGGAGCGCATGAGTGCCGTGCCAGCGGCTTCTACCTTCCATCTACTCCCCGACCCGGCCCGCTTTACCCGGCGGCTGGCGCAACTGGCTACGCCTGAAATAGATCTGACGCCAAATGATCTGGAGCAGCTGACGACCCACCTAGGCCTATCGTCAGCAGCGCCACCCCTTACGGCTGCCCCTTCCCTGCCTACTCCGGACCAACCTACGCCCTACCAACCTAGCCCAACTGATATGCTCCGCCAGAAAGCCGGGCAGCTCTGGCGCTGGCTCGGGGCCGAAGACCTAAACGAGCTCGACCGCACCGACTCGGGTTATGAAGTGGATATTGTGGCCGTCAGGAACCAGGAAAAGGCGCAACTGGAGCAGATGAGGGCCAGTCTGCAGGCCGATCTGAACACGCAGCTCCAGGCACTGGAAAGCCGCGAAGCCGAACGTGAGCAGAGCATTGCCCGCCTGCGAGAACAGCTGTCGGCCGCCGCACCGGCTGCTCCGGAAGCAGCCACCCTGGCCTCCCGGCTGGCCGTCGAAAGTCAGGAAAAAGCCACCATTGAGGCCACCATGCAGTCCTACCAGGAGCAGTCGGCGGCCCGCACGCGGGAGCTGGAACAGAAGATTCAGCAACTGGAAGCACTCATCGGGCAGCTCAAGCCGACCGCTGAACCAGCCACCGCTCCCCCACCACCTGCCGCTGTGGCTTCATCGGCAGTGCCTACTGGCGACGCCTCGCAGTCAACTCCAACTCCGACACAACCGACTGCTCCTTCTCCTAAGCCCTGGTCTGGACTAAAGCGGCCGCAGATAGGCCGCCCAGCCGATGCCGCCCAGGGTCTACTGGCTGGGCTGCGGCAATGGCGCCCTCGGCTGCGGCAGCTGCGTAGCGCGGCCAAGCGCAATCCGCGAGCGAGCCTGGCCGCTGCCGGGGCGGCGGTGCTGGTGCTGGGCTGGTGGGGCCTGCATACCTCCAGCAACACGCCACCTACTCCTTTCCGGGAAGGCAACCGCTGGGGGCTGATTTCAGCCGGCGGCGACACGTTGGTGCCGGCTCAGTATGGAGCTATCGGGGAGTTCAAGGAAAAGCGAGCAGTGGTGGAGCACGACGGGGTGCTGGGCTTTGTAAACGAACAAGGCCAAGAAGTCGTGAAACCGGCCTACGATGCGCTGTTTCCCTATTCGGAGGGGTATGCTAGGGCGCGCATCGGGCGGCTCTATACCTTTCTGGATGAGAAAGGCGAGGAGTTTGGGGCCTACTACTACAGCGCCCGCGACTTCGCCGAAGGCCACGCGGCCGTCCTGGACTACCGCGGCTGGTATTACATAACGGGGCCCGATGAGCCTGCCGCAGAACCAGTTACGTTCCAGGAGGCCTATTCCTTCAGCAAGGGGCTGGCTCGCGTGAAAACCCAGGGCGCCTTCACGTTCATCACGCCGAAGTTTCTGGCCGATACCACGGAAGGCATCAAGCCGTTTTCGCGCTATGCCAATGCGGCCGATTTTGATGAGCACGACCGGGCCCGCGTGATGCAAGCTGGCCGCAGCTTCTTTATTAATCGGGAAGGCGAGGAAGTGAAAGAGTGAACTGCCCCACCAGCTGAGTGGCCTAGGCCACTTTCCTGTTAGTCGTCGTCGTGCTTGCGCTTGTTCTTGCCCTTCTTGAAATGCCCCTTGCCTTTGCCGCGGCCTGGGCCGCCCCACCAGCGCTGAAACTGGCTGATTAGGGTGGCTTCTGTCATTTCGGGGGAGCTTTCCTGTACGCCGGGTGCCGCCAGTGCCAGCCGGCCGTTGGGCTGGGTAGCCACGGCCGTAGACTGGCCTAGCAGTGTGCAGCCCCGGCCATCGGCCAGCTCGGTGCGCTTGCCGTCGCGTTCTACTATAAAGCCGTCGCGGGTGATGGTGCGGCCGTTGGGCAGATGAATATCGCGCGACATTGGGCGGGCCTCGCCGTTGCGCACGATGTACATGGTGCCATCGAGGCGGCGGAAGCCATCGTTGGATTGCGCCTGCACCAGTTGAGGCGCCGCTATCAACAGAAATACGCCCAGGCTTATAGGTCGCAGGTAAGTAAGCAAAGCAAAAGGCGAAAAGAACAAGGCGACAAATATACGAGAGGGAGCTGCTGAAGTGGCCTAGGCCACCTTTTGCACGGGCTACGCGACAACGCGGGCCCGCGTTATAGGGCGCAAACGCAAGGCCAAAACTTTTGGCTATCGGTGGGTTACTTTTTTCGGTCCAGATGATTAAGCTCAACAGGCGCGCATTGTCGTGCTGCAGTTTATCTACCTCACCTTCATTTACTCCCCATGAAAGCTCTGTTCAAGACTCTGTTCGTTGCTGCTGCCGTTACGTTTGGTGCTTCTTCCTGCACCCAGGAAGGTAAAGAAAACGCTGATGCTGCTGCCGAAAACACCGAAGCCGCTGCCGAAAACGCTGGTGATGCTGCCGCTGCTGAAGCCAACAACGCCGCCGCAAACACCGAAGCCGCCGCTGAAAACGCAGGCCAAGCCGTAGAAAACACTGCCGACAAAGCCGCTGCTAAAACGGAGGCCGCCGCCGACAAAGCTGCTGCCGAAACCAAGGAAGCTGCCAGCGACGCCAAAGCAGAAATTCACGAGGCTACCAAGCCTAACTAATCCAGCACTGGCCTAGGCCAGTTGCTACGGCAAAAGCCCGTTCCTACCTGATAGGGACGGGCTTTTTTGTGTTAGCCGGAGTGTAAGAACTATCAGCAAAAAGTAGACCGTCATGCTGAGCTTGTCGAAGCATCTCTACCTCTGGCTAACTCAACTGGCCTAGGCCTCTGCAACGAAGCGGTAGAGATGCTTCGACAAGCTCAGCATGACAGTCTGTTTATTTACGCTCCACTGTTCCCACACTGCCTAGGCCACTGCCACCGGTTCCGGGGCGGTGGCAATTTCGAGCAGAACCTCGTAGTAGGGCCGGCCCAGGGAGCGGGCGCGCAGCCAGCAGTAGAAGCTCACGGCCTGCAAATCTTCCTGCTCCAGGGGCGCGAAGGCGGGTACGTTGGTCACGCGCTCAGCAAAGCCGGGGCGGCGGGCAGCGGCCGGATCATCAATGATTTCGCGCACTAGGCTCAGGTACACCAGCACCGTGGCGTAGGGGCCACCATCCTGGCCGAACCGCTCACGCATGAGCCGCTCAATGGCGCGCAGGCGGTTGAGGGCCAGATCGGGGTTGCCCATTTCCAGCTGCACCAGCATCTCGCCCATGTTGCGGTTCACTACCCATTCTACGCCCATTTCCTGCTCGCACCAATGGTCGGAGCGGCCAATGGCAAGTAGGGTTTGGTTGGTTTTCTGGAACTGGCCTTCGGCGAAGTAATGAAAGCCAAGCCCAAGTCGGGCCGTAAGCTGCTCGCGGGGTGCCAGCGGCGTGCGCAGGATGTCCTCCATCAGTTGGATGCTCTCGGCGTTGCGGCGCAGGAAAGCATAGTTGGCGGCCAGCAGGAAGGTGAATTTCGGCACGAGGCCCGCCGGGCGGTTGCGCGGACCGGCATCCATCACCTCGCGCAGCCGTTCCAGATACTCCACCGATTCGCGGAAGCGGCGCGTGCGGTACAGCGCGTGGGCAATCATGTAGAGTAAACCCATCTGGGCCTCGCGGTGCGCCGTCTGGAAACCGTGGCGCTTTTCCATGAGGTGGTAGCAGCGCATCACGAAGGGCGCGAAGGAGAGGAAGTCGCGGCGCACGAGCATGGCCGAGCGTGTGATGGACATCAGGCGGTAGAGCAGCGCCGGCCGCCGGGCAAAGGCTTCCTGCAGGTCGTATTCGCGCAGCAACTCCTGCAGAATCTTATCAAACGACTCACCGGCCCGCCCTTTTATGCGGGCGGCGCGCAGCCGTTGCCGGATCAGGCTGTCCACGATGTTGGCCCGTTCCTCTTCATCGGCGCACTTTTTATTGAGGTGGCGCCGCCGGATGATGTCCTCCAGATCGTCGGCGTGCTTGCTGCCGGCCTGCGAAATCTGGAGGTTGTACACGGTATTCAGCAGCTCATATTGTTCGTTTTGACAGGCCAGCTTTTCGGCTTTGCGCAGGGTGCTCCAGGCCAGGCGCGGCACGCCCACCTCAAACAGGTACTGCGCCAGGGAAAGCAACCCGCGCACCGAGGAGGCGGCCGTGGGATCTTGCTGGCGCTGGCGCAGCAGTAAGTAATCAGTGAGGTGGCGCATGAGGCGCTTGCGCAGGGCATAGTAAGCCGTGGGGTTGGGCTCCTCGGGGTACAGGCGCAGCAGCAGCTCCTCCGTGGTGTACTCCTTCTGGTGCAAAAGCAGCTCGTAGAGGCGCGAATCCATCCGGCCTTTTTGCTTGCGCCGCTGCCGCTGAATAAAGCGGGCGAAATCGGTGCGGTCGTCGGGAGAAAAGGTAGCGAGAGTAGTTCTTAAATCATCCATTATGGGTAGCGCGACAACAGCTAACTGCTTGATATTGCCTCAATATCCGATGGAATTATTCTATTTCAATATATCTGAAATAATATTTATTTATCTCTGACTATCAGGTCATTGAATCACAAAATACGCTTCTAAAGAAGTCCGATTTAGCGGCATTATGGTCGGGCTACTGCTGCGCCGACTTGTATCATTGCTTCCACATCCAACTACTCACTACCGATGCGCTATCGTCTGCTCATTCTTTCTATGCTAGGCCTGTTGGCCACCGCTACCCAAGCCGCCGCCCAACACGCCCCGCGTGAGCGTTGGACGGAAAGCTCCGCCGTTGCCGGCGCCCCCGTTTTGGCCTCGCTAGGCCATGCAGAAATAGCCGAACCGGTGGTGGACAACGACGTGAATACTTCTGTAACCAACGATACTGCCCTCCCTCCATCCGTAGGCCAGTTCCTGTTAGCCAGCCAGGATTTTGCCGTTACCCACAACTCGGAGCCCATGGGGGCTTTCCGGCGCAAGCGCAAGCAGTAGCAGCTGCCTTAGCTGGCTTATTATCAAGCAAATACCCTTTATACGCTTATTAGCCGATCGATTATAAACTCAACTACTACGCGGCCCGTATACATAGCTATTCCCATCCTTCACCTTATTCCTTTTCAATCATGGACGCTAATAATAATAACATCAACGACTCAACGGAGCTGCGGGCTCGTGGCAACTGGAACGAAGTAAAAGGCCAGGCCAAGCAAAAATGGTCGAACCTCACCGACGACGACCTGACCTACGAAGAAGGCAAGCAGGACGAGTGGTTCGGACAGCTGCAGCACAAAACTGGTGATGCTATCGACGATATCAAAGCGTGGTTTCACCGCACTTTCTAAGTCCAGCATCCTGTAGGCCTATGTGCCACACCAGCACATGGCGCTAACAAAAAAGAAGTCCCGGCTCATGAGCCGGGACTTCTTTTTTGTCTGGTGAGGAAGGGAGAGTGGCCTAGCGGCGGTAGCCATAATCGTGGCCATGGTCGTCGTGGCGGTGCTGGGCTTCCCAGCGGGCCCGCTCGGCGGCTTGCTGTTGCTGCTGGCGGCGCTGAGCTTCCAGGCGTTGGCGTTCTAAGGCGTACTGGCGCTGGCGTTCCAGCTCATATTTGCGCTGGGCAGCTTCGCGGCGGGCCCGCTCTACTTCCGCTTTGCGGTCATATTTAATGGCTTCTTTGCGAGCCTTGTAAGGACCATCAGAAGCAGGAGCGGCGGCATAGGCACCAGAAGAAGCGAACAGGCCTAGAGCAGCAACAAACGAAAGCAGGAAGATTTTCATGACGAAGAGAAAGGGAAAGTGGTAGAGAAAAGCCCGCTACAGATAAGAGAAGGCCGTTTTTTAGAATACTTAAGCGCTTGCCAGAGTAGTTGCAAGCGCTGTGCCAGCAGTTCTTACCACCGCTGCTACCCCCCGATTTCCTCTCTATAGAGCCGCAGATTATCGCCCGGAAAGGCCATTTCATCTACCAACAGCCCAGCCTATATGCAGGCTCCGGGACATTGTCCGGTTTTGGCTACTACTTGCGCAAGCTGGCTAAGCAGAACCGGACACCTGTCCGGTTCTGAACAGTTTTCACTTACTACCCAAGGCCGATTATAGAAACAAGTGTTTATATATCAACACCATATAAAAACGGCACACAGCTTGAATTACTCTTAATATCTGGAGCATACAACGAATGAAACCGGACACCACTCTCCTGATAACTACATCCACTCTTTCTATACCACCTTCTCATTCCAAACTCATGCTATTTCCATTTGCTCCTCGCTCTATTCCATTTAGCCTAATGCTGGCTGTTCTGTTGCTGCTCGGCACTGCTTTCGCCGGTAATGCGCAGCGCACCACGCCCGCTCAGAAGCAGGTGATGGTGGTTGGCTTCGACCATCTCAGCCAGCTCTACAACAAAACGCCCGAATCGGATGTGTATGGCCCCAAGAAGCAGGCCGAGCTGGCCAAGCTGCGCGAGCATCTGAAGCGCTTCCGGCCCGATGTGCTGATGGTAGAGGCCGAGCCCCGGGAGCAGCCTCAGGTAGACAGCCTATATGCCTTGTACCGCGCCGGCAAGCTGGAGCTTTCGTCGTTGCCTACGGGCCGCAGCGAGCGGTATCAGATGGGCTTTGTGCTGGCCAAAGAGCTTAATTTGCCCGCACCCCAGTGTGTTGATTATTACGCCGCTACCTCGCAATCTTTGCTGACGAATGGAGACAATATTGCCAAATACAACCAAGACCTGAAGCTTATGCAGCAGCTGTACCGCCCCCTCAAGCGCATGGCCCAGCATGATAGCCTGTCTCTGTACGATTTTATAGCGCTCTGCAACCACCTAACGACCGTGGCCACTGTGCACCGGGCCCAGTTCAATACGCCGGCCTGGGTTACGGATGGCACCTTTTCTCCTACCGCTACCAATACCAACAACCTAGGCCAGGTAGACACGGCCTACATAGGGGCGCACTACATTACGCTGCTCTACAATCGCAACCTGAAAATCTATTCCAATATTCTGCGGGCCCAGCGCAAAACCAATGCACAGCGGGCGATGGTAATCATGGGGGCGGCCCACGTGGGCGTGCTGGAAGGAATGTTTGCCGCCAACCCCGACTACCAGGTGAAACACGCTTCTGATTACCTCAAAACCAACAAAACCAAGTACCTCCAGGCCTCCATTGCGCCGCATGCAGCCGGTACCAACCGCCCGCTCTCTGGCGCGCCGGGGCCCACTTCATCGGGGCAGGCAGGTAAATAAGCGGCGAGTTGAGGGCATCAGCGCCCACCCGTTTTACTTAAAGGTCCGGCTTTTGGCGCCGGACCTTTTTGCTTTTGCACCTCCACAGACAGCCACATACGCATCTGCTTACAGCTACAGTGGCAGTGTAGCGTGGGGTGGCAACTGACGATGCAGGCGCGTGATACGGTTTGCTGTAGTCGGAGGCCAATTGAAATACCACCGCAAAAAAGCTCATCAATACAAAACATATTTATAAGCCAATCGTTTATACAGCGTGTAACAGTTTGTACTTCAGACATTTGAGAAATGCCCGTTCCAATTGAGGAGTTGTGTACGTTGGGGAACAGGAATTTACTTCGATTGCCTAAAACAGCTTTTTTTTGCTCTCGCTCATACCCCGCAAGTATTGAGCGGTCCACGTATCTGTGGGCGCTGGAGCAACGCATGCTCAGTCGATGCGTGCTGTCGGGATTCCATTCCCAGCTGGAGCAGTCAGTATTCCGCTATTTGCGCCAAGGGGCCCGCCAGCCCATTCTGTATGCCCTTGCCCGGGGTATTCAGCCCAATCTATCGATGGAGTATGCGAAGGAAATTAAGGAGGGGCACCTGCTCTTTATCAGCCCGTTTGATGCCAGCCTGGCGATGGTAACTAAGGAAACCGCCCACCTGCGCAATCTGCTGATGGTAGAGCTGGCAGATGAGCTGTTTGTGCCCTACGTGACGCCCGGCGGCAGCCTAGAGCGCTTGCTGAAGACCCCGGCAGCCCGCCGCAAGCCCATCCTAACCCTCGACCTGCCATTTAACAAGGGACTGCTGAAGCGCGGCGCCCGCATCTACCGGCCTGCTCAGCTGCTAGGCCACTCCGGCGCTCAGCCAGCGCTGCCCCTGCGGCGCTCTTATCCCTTAAGTTGATTTCTTACGTACAGAAGGCTCTACTTACTCCCTGAGCCCTTTACATATGACCGCCACTGACTCTCTACTTGCTTCTGTTCCACATTCTCCCTCATCGGGCATCAAGGCACTAGCCCGGTTTGGGTTTGCAGCGAAAGGTGTTGTATATATTCTAATGGGCCTGTTGGCGCTGCTGGCCGCCACCGGCCAGAGCGGCGGACAAACGGCCGATAAAAAGCAGGCCGTACAAACGCTGCAGGATTTGCCCGGCGGCCAAGTGCTGCTAGGTCTGATGGCGCTAGGCCTGCTCGGTTACATTGTATGGCGCTTCACGCAAGCCGTGCGCGACACTGAAAGCAAGGGTTCCGGTGCTAAGGGCATCGGGCGGCGCATTGGGTACGCAGGCAGTGGCCTGCTCTATGCCGGGGTAGCTTGGTACGCGGCGCAGTTAGCCTTCAGCGGCAGCGCTGATAGTGGCGGAAGTGGCAGCACCCAACAAACCCTCACCGCCAAAGTACTCAGCTGGCCTGCTGGCGACTGGATTATCATAGCCATAGGCCTCATCACCATCGGGAGCGGCATTTATCAGATTTACCGTGCCTACTCAGGCTCGTTTCATAAACACGTAGATTCCAGCGACCTGCCAGCCGCGCAGCGCAACACCGTATACCGCACCGGCCAGATAGGCTACACGGCGCGTGGTATTGTTATGGCGCTTATCGGTTACTTCTTTGTGCAAGCAGGCCGCCAGTCGCGCGCGGCGGCAGTAGGCACCACCGACGAAGCGTTTGATCTGTTGGCCACGATGGGGCCGGCCGTGTTGGGCATTGTAGCCCTGGGCCTGATGGCCTACGGCCTCTACATGCTGGTGCAGGCCCGCTACCCCGTCCTCAATGGCGTGTAGGCCACTCCCACACGTTTCGCCTCAATCCAATTTAAAAAGCCCTTACCTCCGCAGCGGAGGCAAGGGCTTTTGCTTGTTCCAGGGCTTTCCTAACCACCCCGAGAGAAGTAATTCAGCCTGTGACTGCGGGCTAGTCGGCCACGTAGTCGCTCAGGTACTCGTAACGGGGCATGAGGTGGCCGCCGCGGGCAATGGTGGCCCGTTCTACAATGTCATCGGCGCCGGCCTCGCCCAGCAGGTGCGGGAACACATTGTCCAGTAGCTGACGGCCAAAATCTCGGCTGGCATTGCGGGGCAGCTCACAGGGCAGGTTATCCACGGCCATCACCGTGATGTTGGTGGGGCGTGAGTAGGCCACTTCCAGCTCGCCGGTTTGGCAGTTGTAGTCGAAGGCGGGCTCCTGAATACTGCTGGAGCGCTTAGTGGTCGGGATGGAGCCATTCACATCGCAGGTCACGTCGGCAATGGTATCGATGCGGAAGTGGGCGCGGCAGGTATCCTCTTCGGTAAACAGCTTGGGAGCCGCCGGGTGCCAGTAGGCGCAGGCAATGAGCAGATTGGTAACCGGCAGAAAGTTCTGAAACGTTGATTCATACTCCTGCGGATTGCGGTGGAAGTCGGCGGTATCCCACACCCGTCCGTCGCGGCGGCGGTTATAGTCGGAGCTGCGCAGCTGCGTGTACACCGGCTCACTGAAATCGTGGTAGAGGTAATCATACACGCTCACCCGCCGGATGCCCATCCGATCGAGCACTTCCACCGCGCCCTGGGCTACGCGGCCCGAGCCCGTGACGACCATCTTGATCGGCGGCAGGCGCTTCACCTTAAAGAATTCTTCCTGCATGTCCTCCATATCGAGGCACTCGTAGGCCGGTTTCAACTGATACAAGTCATGCTTGCGGCCATAGGTAAGCAGCCCGTTGTAGGCACCCACAATACCGGCCCAGCGCCCGAAGGCCACAATCCGCTCCCCACCATCTTGGTTCGTGAGCAGCTCATAGTCGATGAGGGTGATGTTCTTGGCCAGCACCTGCCGCAACAGCTCGCGGTTGGCGGGCTGCTTTTTTACGGTGTGCGAGAAGAACATATAGGTTTTATTAGGGATGAGGTGGCCTACGGGTACCTCCTTTACGCCCAGCAGAATATCACAGTCTGATACATCAGCCCGCACCTCAATGCCCAGGTCGCGGTATTCCTGATCGGAGAAGCAGCGAATCGGGCTTTCCTCTACAACCAGCCGTAGGCCAGGGTATTGGCTGAGCGCCTCCGCGCACTTCTTGGGGGTAAGTGGCACACGCTTATCCGGCGGAGTTTTGCCTTCACGAATAATGCCGAGGGAAACAGAACGCATAATGGGTGGTGGGGCTAGAAGGATGGGGAACGAGGCCCTAAATCTGGCAAAATTATTTGGGGTGGCAGAGGATGTGGCCTAGCAGCTTGTAGGCCAGTACCGTAGCGCTTGTTGCCTTTGATGGTTTCTGACAACGCTATTCCAACCAAACACTCTGATTTCTCCCACTTTCTGTATGCCACTCGGAGAAGTTTTCGCCTTACCTTTGTTACAGGTTCGGCTGCCCCGGCGGCCGGTTTTTCCCGCCACCTCTACCCTTCTTTTATGTTGCTTCAACCCAAGCCCGCTGATGTGTTCGTGGACCGCCACAATGGCCCCGACGACGTGGCGGTGGCTGAGATGCTGCGCACCATCGGTGTGGAGTCGCTTGACCAGCTCATCGACGAAACCGTGCCGGCGGCCATCCGCCTGAAAAAGCCGCTGAACCTGCCCGCTGCCCTCACAGAGCGGGCTTTTTTGGCGAAGTTCAAAAAGATTGCCGGCCAGAATCGCCTGTTCAAAAACTACATCGGCCTGGGCTATCATGATACCCAGCTGCCCGGCGTAATCCAGCGCAATATTCTGGAGAACCCAGGCTGGTACACGGCCTACACGCCTTACCAGGCCGAAATTGCCCAAGGCCGCCTCGAAGCCCTCATCAATTACCAGACGATGGTAATGGACCTGACGGGCCTCGAAATTGCCAACGCCAGCCTGCTCGACGAAGGCACTGCCGCCGCCGAGACCCTGCACATGTTCCACTCCCTCTCCAAGAAGAAGAACGCCACACGCTACTTCGTTTCGGAGCAGGTATTGCCCCAGACCATTGATGTGCTGCGCACCCGCGCCACGCCGCTGGGCATTGAGCTGGTAGTAGGTGACCACCGCACCGCCGACCTCACGGACGAGAGCCTGTTCGGCGCCATCCTGCAGTACCCCGCCGCCGACGGCGCCGTGTACGACTACACCGACTTCATCTCGAAGGCCCACGACAACAACCTGTTCGTAACCGTAGCCGCCGACCTGCTGTCCTTGACGCTGCTCACGCCTCCCGGCGAGATGGGTGCTGATGCCGTGGTAGGCAACTCGCAGCGTTTTGGCGTGCCCATGGGCTACGGCGGACCGCACGCGGGCTTCCTGGCTACCAAGGATGCGTTTAAGCGCGTAATTCCGGGCCGTATCATCGGGCAGAGCATTGATGCCGCAGGCAACAAGGCCTACCGCATGGCCCTGCAGACCCGTGAGCAGCACATCCGCCGCGAAAAAGCTACCTCCAACATCTGTACCGCCCAGGTGCTGCTGTCGGTGCTGGCCGGTATGTATGCCGTGTACCATGGCCCCCAGCGCATCAAGCAGTTCGCGACCAACGTGCACGCTCTGGCGCAAGTGCTGGAAACCGAACTGAAGGCCCTAGGCCTCGACCAGCGCAACCAAGTGTATTTCGATACGCTGGACATTAAGCTGGAAAGCCAGGAGCTGCAAAACGCCATTAAGCAGGAAGCAGAGTCCGCGGGCATCAACTTCCGCTACTTCGAGGAGCACGGCTCGCCCCGCGTGGGCATTTCGCTGCACCAGAACACCGAAATTGAGGACGTGGCCGATATCGTGGCCGTGTTCAGCAAAGTACTCGGCAAAGGCGAGCGGAAAGCATTGAGCCTGCCCGAAGAAATTTCTGTGACCTGGCCTACGGAGCTGATCCGCAAGAGCAGCTACCTCACGCACCCCATCTTCAACTCGCACCATAGTGAGCATGAGATGCTGCGCTACATGAAGCAGCTGGAAAACAAGGACCTGAGCCTGGCTCACTCCATGATTTCGCTCGGCTCGTGCACCATGAAGCTCAACGCCACCGCCGAGATGATTCCGGTGACGTGGCCCGAAATAGGTGGCCTACACCCCTTCGCGCCGCGTGAGCAGGCTCAGGGCTACACCGAAATCTTCAAGGATCTGGAAGCCTGGCTGTGTGAGGTTACGGGTTTTGATGCTGTTTCGCTTCAGCCCAACTCGGGTGCCCAGGGTGAATACGCGGGCCTGCTAGCTATCAAAGGCTACCATGATGCCCGCGGCGACCAGCACCGCAATGTGGCCCTGATTCCGGCTTCGGCCCACGGCACTAACCCCGCTTCCGCCGTTATGGCGGGCATGCAGGTAGTGGTGGTGAAGAGCACCGAGGAAGGCAACATCGACGTGGAAGACCTAAAGGCCAAAGCCGCTCAGTACGCCGACAAGCTCAGCTGCCTGATGGTGACTTACCCCAGCACGCACGGTGTGTACGAGGAGACCATCATCGACATCTGCGAAACCATTCACCAGCACGGTGGCCGCGTGTACATGGACGGCGCCAACATGAACGCCCAGGTAGGCCTCACCTCGCCCGCCACCATTGGCGCCGATGTATGCCACCTGAACCTCCACAAAACGTTCTGCATTCCGCACGGCGGCGGCGGACCTGGCGTAGGCCCCATCGGGGTTGTTGCCGATCTGGCCCCTTACCTGCCCGGCCACGTAGTAGTAGATGCTGATGGCCGCACGGAAGGCGCGGTTACCTCGGCTCCCTGGGGTTCGGCCAGCATCCTGCCCATCAGCTATGCCTACATCAACATGATGGGTGGCGAAGGCCTGACGCAGGCCACGCGCATTGCCATTCTGAACGCCAACTACATTAAGGCGAAGCTGGAGGAGCACTACCCCGTGCTGTACACCGGCTCCAATGGTCGCTGTGCCCACGAAATGATCCTCGACTGCCGCCAGTTCAAGAAGGCTGGCATCGAAGTAGAGGACATTGCCAAGCGCCTCATGGACTACGGTTTCCATGCCCCCACCGTATCGTTCCCGGTTGCGGGTACGCTGATGGTGGAGCCTACGGAATCAGAAAGCAAGGAAGAGCTGGACCGCTTCATTGAGGCCATGATTTCGATCCGTAAGGAAATTGCGGAGGTAGAAGCCGGCCGCGCCGATGCCAAGGACAACATGCTGAAGCACGCGCCGCACACAGCCGCTACCGTACTGGTACACGAGTGGACGCGCCCCTACACCCGTGAGCAGGCCGTGTACCCCACGGAGTACGCCCGCATGTTCAAGTTCTGGCCCGCCGTATCCCGCATCGACTCGGCCTACGGCGACCGTAACCTGATCTGCTCCTGCACTTCCATCGAGGAATACGCCGATCAGGAGGAGAAAATGGTAGCTACTGATAAAGGCCCATCGTATTAGCCGACCGCTTTCTTAAGTACCAAAAAAGGCCCGTGCAACTAGCACGGGCCTTTTTGTATGTTAGTTGAGGTAGTTACGGTTGGCTGCAATTGTGCTTTACCAAGCCGCTGCCACCGCAATAAGCTACCTTTTACTTGCCGAAGCAGTTGCGGTACATATAGCCGTTTTCGGTTTTGCCATCGGCCGTTACCCGTACTTTCAGGAAGTACGCATCTACGGTATCCATTACTTGCACCTCCGCATCAGACGCCACCGTAGTAAGCTGCTTCGACTGCTTTGTCATGCCATCATAAAGCACACACTCTACTACCGTGTTATGGGCCACCGGACCCGCAGAAGGACGGTTGCTGCGGGAATCATCTTTAGTAGCACTGCAAGAAGCTAGTAGCAAAAGGCTACCAAAAAAAAGTACAAGTCGGTTCATAGAGCTGAATGGAATGAATTAGGCTTGCGGAAGATAGAGATATTTCAAGGTGAGAAGGAAATTTCCCTGAAATAATATATGCAAATACCCTTGCCCCGCAGCTAAATGCGGAACGACCTGATAGCGCCAGACGTTAAATAGGGGTAGCTACTCACGAGGCTGGCGGGCGTTTTTCGCAGCTAGTTTGTTTATAGCCGAGTAAGCTATTATTCAACCACTACTCATCTGTTCGGTATGCATTTCATCACCCGCTTTCTAACTCGCCCGGTGGCCGCCACTGCGCTTAGTCTGGCCCTCTTGTTGGGCGTCAGCAGTTGCGCCAGCACGGCTCGTGTGGGCGTTACTAACGATTTTGATCATTCTGTAAATTTCCGGGCCTACAAAACGTGGTCGTGGTATCCGGAACAGCCCCGTGACTCAGAAGGTGGCCCGGCGCAGGGCTATGAGTCGTTCCTGGACAAACGAATCCGCACGGCCGTTGAGCGCGAAATGAGTGCGAAAGGCCTTACCAAAGTAGACAAAGCGCCCGATGTATTTGTGGCCTACTCGGCTAAGGTAGAGGATAAGCAACGCGCCAATGGCACTCCTTATGGTCCTT
The DNA here is from genome assembly GCF_900187375.1 of Hymenobacter gelipurpurascens. Taxonomy (NCBI): domain Bacteria; kingdom Pseudomonadati; phylum Bacteroidota; class Cytophagia; order Cytophagales; family Hymenobacteraceae; genus Hymenobacter; species Hymenobacter gelipurpurascens. The sequence continues at coordinate 1,043,679 of NZ_FYEW01000002.1, forward strand.
TCGGCTACCCCTACGGATATGGCTACGGCTACGGGGGCTTCTATAACCGTGGCGGCATGATCACGGAATACAAAGCCGGCACCGTGATTATCGACTTCGTGGATGCCAAGCGCAAAGAGCTGGCATGGCGCGGCCAGGGCCAGGCTCAGGTAGACAACCAGACCATTTCGGAAGAGGAAGTGTACCGTATTGTGGGCAGCATTCTGGGCACGTTTCCGCCCCAGGCCCAGCAGGCCAGCCGATAGTTCTAGGCCACTTGGTAGTACCTTAAACAGCTCCACTGTACTAGTGGGGCTGTTTTTTTATTCCCTTTTGCCAGGGTGTTCTTCCTCGTAGGCCACTTCTTCTTTCGGGTCGGGTCCAAATCGGTTTTGGCCCCGCGTACCGGGCACAAAGCTCATGCCTATGCTGAGGCCGTAGCTTACCACGGGCAGCAGAAACAAGAACCACCACCAGCCGCTCAGGTTGGTATCGTGGAGACGCTTGATAACTTGGATATTTGCCAGTATGACACCTATCAAAATCACCAGGCATACGCCAGCAGTTGCTAGCTGCTCGTTATCCGGGCTGGCATACTGCACATGGCTTGCCAGCACATAGGCCAGGATAACGGCTCCGTATACACCTATTGTGCGGCCCCAGTAGTCTCGGCGACGCAGCCGCCCACGGGTGGTAAAGAATTCTTGCACTAACCAGAAGAAGTAGAATAAACTAAGAGTCAGGAAAGTTATTAGTTTGACCTGATATATAAAACTGGCAGCTGACTCTCTAGGCCTATCTAATGCAAACGCCCGCTTTCCTGGCAGGAAAGCGGGCGTTTATGAATTCGTACCTACAGCCTGTTAAATCGGCACATTCACGTGGCGCTCAGCGTGGTAGCTAGAGCGGACGAGCGGGCCGCTTTCCACGTACTTGAGGCCACGGGCCAGGCCTTCTTCGCGGTAATGCGCAAACAGGTCGGGGTGTATGAACTCGGCTACCTCGAGGTGGCGCTTGGTGGGCTGCAGGTACTGGCCTAGCGTCAGGATATCGAGGCCGTGGGCCACGAGGTCGTCCATGGCGCGGTACATTTCCTCTTTGGTTTCACCCAGGCCCAGCATAATGCCCGACTTGGTGCGTTTGCCAGCATCCTTCGTGCGCCGGATCTGCTCCAGGCTACGGTCGTACTTGGCTTGGGGGCGCACGAGGCGGTAGAGGCTACCCACAGTTTCCACGTTGTGCGACACCACCTCCTGACCACCGGCAATCATGGTATCCAGCGCGGCCCAGTTGGCCTTTACGTCCGGAATCAGGGTTTCAATGGTGGTAAAGGGGCTCAGCTCCTTTACGCGCACTACGGTTTCGTACCAGATGCTGGCGCCCCGGTCCTTTAGCTCGTCGCGGTTCACGCTGGTGATAACGGCGTGCTTCACACCCATTAGCTGAATAGCTTCGGCCACGCGGCGGGGCTCATCGGTATCATACTCGGTGGGGCGGCCAGTGGCCACGGCACAGAACGAGCAGGAGCGCGTGCATACGTTGCCCAGAATCATGAAGGTAGCCGTGCCGGCACCCCAGCACTCGCCCATATTGGGGCAGTTGCCGCTCTCACAAATGGTATGTAGTTTATGTTCATCCACCAGACGGCGGACATTGGCGTAAGCGGGGCCCACGGGCAGCTTCACGCGCAGCCAATCGGGCTTGCGCGCCTTGGCGGGCGCTGCGGGAGCAGCCGCCACCGGCTGAATGATGGGCAAGGTCAGCAACAGGTCATCCATGCAACAAAGGTAATGAGTAGTAGGGTATAGACTACCTATGTAGTGAGACACCGCAGCGTCAAAAATGTTCCCGCCAAACGCCACAGCAGAGCAATAACCCTTGCAGCAGCCCGCAAGTGCTGAAATGCAAAAAGACCTCACCAGCCGGAAAGGTCTTTTTAGCGGGTAAGCAGCAAAACTCCTTAGTTCCGGTGGCCTAGGTATACGGTGAGGTACACAGAAGGAAAAAACAGCTTATTGAGCTTGTCGTCGGACACATTAAGCGATCTAAGGATCGTCTGGCGCTTGGGATAGGCCTCAAACAGAAAACCCGTTTCCACGCCAGCCACTGCATCGCGGTAGCGGCCGTACTCAAAGCTCAATGCCCCCCGGATGTGGACCCCGACACTGGGTTTGGTTTCGCTGATGCCCGAAAACAGCGGCGCGCGGTCGGCAATGGGCTGATTCCGTTCCGGATCAAACTTCTCGTTCCGGTATTCCGCGGGGCCGATTGGCTGCAGTCGGCTGTCGCGCGGGGTGTAGTCGTAGGTTACGTAATAAGGCATCAAGAGCGCCACGGAAGGGCCGGCGCCTAATAACGCATTTACCTGGACGCCACTCTCCGGTGCTTTCCGGAAAATGATGCGCTGCACCCCTACCGACGGCCGGAGCACATACATATAGTTTGCTTTGCCGGGCACATACTGGCCACCCAAATACGTGGGCACCTTTTGTTCCTTGGGGTGCTTTACTTCTACGCCCTCAATGCTCCAGTAACGGGCCCAATCCTGGTTGAGGGGCTTGGTAGAGCGTACTGAAGCGCCCCCAATCAGCCCACCACGGGTGTTAAAGTTGATGCCATAGATGAACTCCCTCCGATACGAAGGATCTTCATTGCTGGTAGGCAAAGACGCAGTACGGCTCTGTTGGGCCCGTGCCGATAAGCCAGTTCCCAGGAAGGTGAGCAGCAAGCTGCCGCCGAAGATTAGAAGTGGACGCACGGGCTACAAGGGAAAATAACCATGAATAGACAGCCGCTCTGGGCGGAAACCGCTAACACTATCGAAAGTACGTAAATTTACGAGCATCAGACTTGCCAATTTTCTCTCTGTATTATGAGCACTGCCACCGCCCGCTACGCCGGCCATTTACGCACCGAAGCTACGCACGTAGCCTCCGGAAACATCATCCTCACCGATGCCCCAGTGGACAATCACGGCCGGGGAGAGGCATTTTCACCCACCGATCTGGTAAGTGCCGCCCTGGGCTCCTGCATGATGACCATTATGGGCATCGTGGCGGAGCGCCATCAGCTGGACCTGACCGGTGTAACCTACGACGTAACCAAGCATATGTCGGCTGAGCCGCGCCGGATCCGGCAGATTGATGTGGCCTTCCGGATGCCAGCCTCACTCACCGAGAAAGAGCGCACCATCCTGGAAAATGCCGCCCGCACCTGCCCGGTAGCCCTAAGTCTGAACTCGGAAATTCAGCAGGAGGTTCAGTTTGAGTACGTAGGCTAAAGGGCCGGAAATCCACCGCTCGCAGCTAAACGCAAAAAGGATCTGTTCACGTATGCAAGACTGGCCTAGAGGCTCGTTTTGGCGTGAACAGATCCTTTCTGCGTTTGGCTCATGGAGTGGTTTTAGCTGGCCACTACCTGCTTCACATCACTGAGTCGGATGCTCATGTGGGAGGCGTCGTGCCGGCACTCCCCGTTCTGAATCACGAGCAGCTGGGGCGACTCATGACGGATGCCGAATTTCTCGGCTATTTCGTTGGAAATGGGCCGAAAGCGCAGCAGATCGAGGTAGTACAGCTTGGCCGTTTCGAGGCCTGCCTCACTCCACTGGCGCTCCAGCTTGGCTTTGGCAGCGGCACTGATAGAGCAGGTGGTGCTGTGCTTGAAGATGATAATGGGCTGCTCAAAAGACTCCTGGACGATGTCCGTGAGTTGTTCGGATTGGGTGAGGGGCTGCCAGGGCGTCATATAGTAAGCGAGGTTGGTTACTGAGTGGGGGCTTTGTCCTTCTTGCGCAGACGCAGGTTCAGGCGGGATGGTTCGCTGACACGCGGCATGCCGGACTTATCAAACTTATAACTACTACGCGCGTCATTGGGTTCGAGAACCGCCAGACGGCCCCCATTTCCTTCCTTTAGTTCTGGCTTGGTCACGGCCAGATGAGACTCCTTGTACTCGGCTGGGAAGCGCTTGGCGTCCTTGAGCGCGCGCCGGCTTTCGGCACGCTGCTGACCTTTGCTGGTAGGTGCCAGCTGGGCATGCGCCTGGGTGGCGCATGCGGCCCACAGCAGAACAGTTGATAGGAATAAGTGCCGCATAAAGTGTAGGATTAGCGTGATGCCACGACAGCAATAAGAGGTTAAGAAAAGGATGTATGCCTTAAACGACCGGGAAGCTAAAAAGGCAATACAATTCCGAGAAACTTGCGCTGGCCAACTTTGCGCTTCACACGCCGCCGTTCATACTTGGGCTTTTTCAGAAGGCCATTTTTGTCGTAGCTGTTTTTCTGCGTTTTAACTGCCTCTTTTTCCACGGAAAGCGCCTGCCCATTAGCAGCCTGATTGTCGGCGTTTTTGGCCTTTTTCACTTTTGGCTGTGGCGGCCCCGTAGGATTAGGAATGCGGTAGCTGTGGCAGGCAGAAGCGCCTAAAAGCAGCCAGCCAGCCACCAGCAGAAGACACATAAGGCGGAAAGCCCGAGAAAAGTAGCGGTTCATTCAGAGAGGTATTCGGCTCCGGGGCGGAGCATAAGCCCCGCAAAATACACAAATAGCCGTAGTCAGATTTATGAACTTCGTAGGCCAGCTCTTGCGGCTAGGCCAGTCCTGCCAGGGCGAGGAGGTGCGACGCCGCCATCTTTCCTTGTCGTTGAAAAAAGCCTGAATAACTAAACAGCCCTTACCTCCAGATTGGAAGTAAGGGCTGTTCGGTTTCGTTAGTTACGCGGCATGCTACAAGGAAAGATGGCGGCTTCGTACCTCCTCGCCCTGACAGAAGGGTGGCCTAGGACTAGTAGTTGCGCAGTTTTTCCACCGTTTGGCGTAGGCGCTGCTGAGGCAGGAACACCTTTTCCAGGGGCGGCGCAAACGGCACGGCGGTGTCCAGGGAAGCTACGCGCTGCACCGGCGCATCAAGGTGCTCGAAGCAATGTTCGGCAATCCAGGCCGCAATTTCGCCTCCTAGGCCACCTATCAGGGTGTCTTCGTGCAAGATGATAACGCGGCCATTTTTTTCGACGGTTTTGCGCACGGCCTCGGTATCCCAGGGCAGCAGGGTGCGCAGGTCCAGAATGTCGGCCGATAGACCTAGCTCATTGGCCAGGGCCGTGGCCCAGTGTACGCCGGCGCCATAGGTAATAATGCTCATCTCCTCGCCCTCCCGCACCAGCGCCGCCTTACCAATGGGCGTGGTGTAATACACATCGGGCACAGGCGCCGAAATGCTGCGGTATAGCAACTTGTGCTCAAAGAAGATAACCGGGTTAGGGTCTTCGATGGCCGCGCAAAGAAGGCCTTTGGCATCCACGGGGTTGCTGGGGAATACCACTTTCAGGCCGGGCGTGTGCGTAAACCAGGCCTCGTTGCTTTGGCTGTGGAATGGGCCGGCTGCCGTGCCCGCACCGGTAGGCATGCGCACCACCACATCGGCGTTCTGGCCCCAGCGGTAGTGGCTTTTGGCCAGGTTATTCACAATCTGGTTGAAGCCGCAGGTCACGAAATCGGCGAACTGCATTTCCACCATGCTCTTCTTGCCCTTGATGCTCAGGCCCAAACTTGCGCCCACAATAGCGGACTCACACAAAGGCGTGTTGCGCACGCGGCCCTTCCCGAACTGGCCTACAAAGCCATCAGTCACCTTGAACACCCCGCCGTAGTCGGCAATGTCCTGGCCCATCAGCACCAACTCCGGGTAGCGCTCCATGCTCTGGCGTAGGCCATCGGAAATGGCATCTACGTAGCGCTTGTCGGTGGTTTTCGCATCGGTAGCCGGGGCCTGGTCGGGCGCCTCGAAGGGCCGGTACATGTCGGCCAGTTCCAGTGTGGCGTCAGCGGTGGGCATGGGCGTGGCATCGGCAATGCGGAGGCCTTCCTCAATCTCGCGCTTGATGGTTTCGCGGAAGCGCAGGCGGGCCTCTTCATCCAGAATACCTTCCTGCATCAGCCACTTCTCGTAGTTTTCTACCGGGTCTTTTTGGGCCCACTCCGTGAACAGCTCCTGGGGCACGTATTTGGTGCCACTGGCTTCTTCATGGCCGCGCATCCGGAACGTGAGGGCCTCCAGCAGCACGGGGCGCGGGTTCTGGCGCAGATCCTCGGCTAGGCGGCGCACCGTGTCGTACACTTCCAGCACGTTGTTGCCGTTCACCTGCACGGCCTGCATGCCGTAGGCCGGTCCCTTGTCAATGAACTGCTTGAAGCGGAACTGCTCGTTAGAGGGAGTGCTGAGGCCGTAACCGTTGTTTTCGATGATGAAAATAACCGGCAGCTCCCACACGGCTGCCACATTCAGGGCCTCGTGAAAGTCGCCCTCGGAGGCGCCGCCGTCGCCGCTGTAGGTCACAGTTACTTTGGGGCGGTCTTCCAGCTTATCGGCCAGAGCAATGCCGCCGGCCACGGCCAGTTGCGGACCGAGGTGGGAAATCATGCCCACAATGTGGTGCTCATTGGTGCCGAAGTGAAACGACCGGTCGCGACCCTTCGTGAAGCCGGTGGTTTTACCCTGCCACTGCGCAAACAGGCGGTCCAGCGGAATATCACGGCCCGTGAATACGCCCAGGTTGCGGTGCAGGGGCAGAATGTACTCATCGGGCTCCAGGGCCAGCGTGCTGCCCACCGAAATAGCTTCCTGCCCGATTCCCGAAAACCACTTGCTCACTTTGCCCTGCCGCAGCAGAATGAGCATCTTTTCCTCAATCAGGCGGGGCTTAAGCAGGCCTCGGTAGAGGTGGAGCAGGGTTTCGTTGGAGTAGTCCTTGCGGTCGAAGTGCATAACGGAAAGCGAACTAAGTAGTGGGTGGCGCCAAAAGTACGGGTTTGGGTCGGAAGGAAAATTATGGAGCTGGCTTTGTGGAAAGCAGTGGCCTAGGGCCTCTATCTTCGGGGCCGATTTTCCTCTTACTTATACTATATGGTTCGACTATACCCTCTCGGTTTATTACTTCCACTTTCTATTGTAGCTCAAGCTCAACAGCCGGATACGCTGGCTTCGCACCGTGTGAGGACGACGCTAACTCAGCCCGATAGTACATCAAGAAGTATCAAGGATGCAGTTATAGTAACTTCCCGCCCTCTCACTCCCCTCCTCCCCATCCAGGAGCAACTCCGCCAAGCAGCAGGCGTGCAGGCCACACCCTATTCCGGCGCGCCCGGAGCGCAGGTGGCCGTGCGGATTCGGGGTGCGGCTTCGCTCTCAGGCAATGCGCATCCGCTTTATGTGGTAGATGGTGTACCCGTGTTCCAGAATATGGGAGAGAAAGAACTGGGAAGAAGCTCTTCGGCAGTAGAAGCAGCACGACCCTACGGCCTTAACCCGTTGCTAAATCTTCCTAACGAGGATATTGAATCAGTGAGCGTACTCCGGGGTGCCCTTGCAACGGCCCGCTACGGAGGGCAAGGGCAGAATGGCGTCATCAGCATCCAGACAAAACTGGGCCGACGCGGACAGCCGCTCCGGGTAAGCTATAGCGGCTATGGCGGGGTACAGCAGGTTCGTCGCCGTTACGACCTACTCTCGGCGCATGAGTACGCCGAGTGGCAGAACGAGGTAGCTTCCAGGATACGGGAACCTCAGCCTTTTTCCGCTGCGCAGATAGCCACGCTAGGCCAGGGCACCGACTGGCAACAGGAAGTGCTACGCACCGCGGCCCTGCAGGAGCACCATCTGGGGCTTACCGGTAGCCGGAATACCACCCGCTATTATGTGAGCGCCGACTACCTATGCCAGAGCGGCATTGTGGAAAACTCGCAGCTGCGGCGCTACGCTCTTCGGGCAAACGTGGAGCAGCAACTCACGGCGCGGCTCTCTGCTACGGCGCGCGTGGCGGCCAGCCAAGCCGACGCCCGCCTGCCCGACGAGTTGCTGGCCCTGAATATGATAACTGCTGAACCAACCGTGCAACCGCGTACTGCTACCGGCGAGCTGAATAACAGCGGTAATCTGTTTAATAATCCCCTGCGCCAAGCCCTGCTCCAGACGCGGGAACCCCGGCAGCGGCAGTTGCTAGGCCAGGTGGAACTACGCCAGAGCATCGGGCAATTTCTGACTGCTAGCCTGTTGAATCATTGGGAGTTCAACTACCTCCACCGCTTCAGCGTCGACCCAAGCAGCGGCCCTACTCCTTTCTACGAATCCTATCAGCAAACCGATAGCCGGCGCTTTCGCCAGCAAAGCTACCGGGCTGCGCTAGACTTCCGGCGCACTCTAGCCGAACGCCACGCCCTTACGGCCCAGCTTGGGGCAGCGTGGCAGGTCCAGAACTTCAGAACTCTTTCGGAAACCAAGCTTCTGGGCGCTACTATTCCGGTAGGCTCCGCATCCAGCCGCGGTACTGCCGAAAATCGCACTACACTGGCCAGCTTCAGTGGAGAAGTAGGCTACAGCTATGATGAGCGGTATGAGATGCAGGCCAGTCTTCGCCGCGACGGAAGCAGTTTCCTGGCGGCCGAACAACGCTGGCAATGGAGCCCTGCCGCGCAGTTCACCTGGCATGCCGGCCAGGAAAGCTTTCTGCGCGGGAACTCCACTATTTCTCATCTCAATGTGTGGGTAGGCCAGGGACGGACCTCCAACGCAGGCAGCTTCTTTGGGCAGAGTTTGTATACTGCGCTTCTGCCTAACTCTAGTGGTAGCGGCACTGTTTTTTATACCCCCTTATTGGAGACTACTGTTCAGCGGGAAGCTGGTTTGTCAGCGGGGTTCTGGCAGGATAAAGTGGTAGTAGAGGCCAGCGCCTACCAGCGTCATACCACGTTAGAGGCAGCTACCGGCCTTACGAATTTTACTGATACGCAGCTGCAGGCGCGCGGGGCAGAGCTGACCCTGACGGGTTGGTGGCTTCGTCAGCCGCAGTTGTCAGCCAGCACCATACTTTCTTTCGCCGCTCAGCAGAACCGCTACGCCGGGCAAGTGCCCTGGGCTGGCAATGCGGTACAACTCACTACCGATGGTTCGGCGTTGGCCACCTTCCGTGGTTTGCGCTACTTGGGCACCACCCCCGATGGCCTCCCGCGCTACGATGAAGTGAATGGCTACGGCACCACTAATTTCCTGGATTACCAAAACCTAGGCTCTGGCCTCCCCACCCACCTATTAAGCGTTACACAACAGCTTTCCTATCATCGCTTCAGCCTTCAGCTCCAGGCCGACGGCGCCTTTGGCCACCAGCTATACAACACAGCCGGAGTTTTTCTGGATAACCCCACCACGTTCGGTAGCAACGGCAGCACCCTGATTCGCCAGCGCTGGACTGCTTCCAGTCCTTCGTCCAACGTGCCGGCGGTCGGCAATGAGGTACAACGGAACAGCTCTTATTACCTGCAATCGGGCAACCACCTGCGTCTTTCCACGGTTACCTGTGGTTATCGGGTCTGGGAGAAAGATGTCCGCAACATTTCGGTGTGGGTAGGCGGCCAGAACCTGCTGGTATTTACCAAGTACCGGGGCTTTGATCCGGGAATCAGCAGTGGAGGCGCTGCTGCAACCCAAGCGGGCCTCGACGCCAGCGCCTACCCCACTGCCTGCACCATACTGTTAGGCCTACGCGCTACGTTGTAGCCCAACGGTATTGGCCTCCCGTTGCCAACTTCCGTAAATTGCTCCATCAGCCGCCCGAAACTTCTGTTTTGGGCGGCTGGTTATTTCCCTACTGGCCTAGCAGGCAGTTTTCCACCGACTTTCCTTATGATTCATTTCGAAGAATTCACGCTTTCTAACGGCCTGCGCTGCCTAGTGCACGAAGACCGCAGCACGCCGATGGCGGTGCTCAACATCCTGTACAACGTAGGGTCCCGCGACGAAGACCCCGAGCACACAGGCTTCGCGCACCTCTTTGAGCACCTGATGTTTTCGGGCTCCGTGAACATCCCCAGCTACGACGAGCCGCTGCAGCTAGTGGGCGGCGAGAACAACGCCTTCACGTCTCCTGATATCACCAACTATTACCTCACGCTGCCCGCTGCTAATCTGGAAACCGGCTTTTGGCTGGAGTCAGACCGTATGCTGAACCTGGCCTTCTCGGAGAATGGCCTGGAGGTGCAGCGCAAGGTGGTAGTGGAGGAGTTCAAGCAGAACTACCTCAACCAGCCCTACGGCGACGTGTGGCTGAAGCTACGACCCCTGGCCTACCAGCACCACCCGTACCAATGGGCCACTATTGGCAAAGAGGTAGGCCACATCGAAGACGCCACCATGCAGCAGGTGCGCGACTTTTTCGCCAAGCACTACTCTCCTGCCAATGCCGTGTTGGTAGTGGCAGGAGCCGTAACCCGGGCCGAGGCCAAGCGTCTGGCCGAGAAGTGGTTTGCTCCCATTCCGAGTGGCACCCGCTATGAGCGGCAGCTCCCGCAGGAACCCCGCCAGACCGAAGCCCGCTTTTTGGAGGTGCAGGCGGAGGTACCGGTTTCGGCGCTCTACAAAGTGTACCACATGCCCGGCCGCAACGATGCCCGCTACTATGATGTAGACCTGCTCAGCGATCTGCTGGGCCGTGGCAAGTCGAGCCGACTGTACCAGCAGCTGGTGAAGGAGCAACCACTGTTCAATGCCATTTCGGCTTCCGTTATGGGTTCTTTGGAACCCGGTTTGCTGGTAGTGAGCGGTAAGCTGAATGCGGGCGTGACGCTGGAAGAAGCCGATGCTGCCGTGGAAAGCGTAATAGCTACTCTCCGCGAAGAGTTGGTGTCGGAGCTGGAGCTGGAAAAGGTAAAAAATCAGGCCGAGGCAAGCATCGTGTTCAGTGAAATTGAGCTACTGAACCGCGCCATGAACCTGGCTTACTGTAAGCTTCTCGGCGACGCTAACCTTGTAAACCAAGAAAGCGCCCGCGTGCAGGCTGTAACGCCCGCGCTGGTGCTGGCAGCGGCCCAGGAAGTACTACGCCCCGACAATTGCAGCACGCTTTACTACCGCGCTCAGCCCAAAGCAGCCGCAACCGAAACACCTACTCCCTCGCTGGTAGCAGAGCATATAGCCGAATAGCCTCCGAAGTGGCCTAGGCCAGTTTTTGAGAACACAAAAGAGCCCCAGCGCAGTTGCGCTGGGGCTCTTTTGTAGTAAAACGTTTATAGCAAAGACCTGAGAAGGCTTACCAGCCGCTGCTGCCCCAGCCATCATTCGCGGCTTTTTTAGGTGCAGCTTTTTTGGCCGGAACTACTGCCTTTTTGGTAGTGGTAGCGCCTGCATTTTTGGTGCCAGCCGAGGCCGAAGCAGCTTTTGGAGCTACTTGCTCAGCCGCTACCGGAGCTGGTTCTGGCTCCATAGCAGGAGCAGCTACCGGAATGGGAGCAGGTGCTGGCGGAACCGGATCAGCAGAGCGCACAGAGCGGCGCACGTACGGGGCCAGTGGGCGGCCACGATAGTCGAAGCGTACGCGGCGCGAAGGAGCGGCGGAGAAACCTGGTGCAATGCTGGCCCCTTCGGGCTGCATTTCAGTAGCCGGAGCGGCGGTACCAGCGGCACCTGCTGCTCCACCCCAACCGCCTGCAGCCGTAGCAGCCGGATCTGCGGCAGGTGCTGCCGCCTCCATAGGCGCTGCTGTAGCAGCGGGAGCTACGGCTTTCTTGGTGGTAGCAGCAGGAGCAACCGCCTTTTTCGTGGCAGGAGCCGGCGTGCCCCATCCGTCTGAAGAACCCCAGCCACTAGAAGATTTCTTCGTTTGGGCGAAGGTGGGGGAAGCTACCAGAACTCCGCCTACCAGTAATATTGGAAAGAAGAAACGAGTCATCGAAAGATCAAATTGAGGATTGAAGCGGCAAGTTACAGTAGCCTAGGCAGGCCGGAAAATCCGTCTCCTAGATTTTCCTCCAACGTCAAGAATTAGTAGAAGTTCCTATTTGCCCCAGCACACAGAAAAGAATAGTCTTACAACGTGGGCCGAAGCAAGCTCAGTATGCCACAAACGCTTTTTTCGTCTAACACATTTTTATATTTCATTCACGCACAGCTTATTGACGAGCTTACCAGCAAATTAAACTGCTCCTGCGCGCCCACCAGTAGCGCTTTGCCGTGGCACACCGGCAATCCATTGCCGAGCCTGCAGCTCATTGTAAAGCCAGACACCTTTTTTCAGTGAACCCACATCAAATGGTCCCAATCCAGCTCTGGCCCTTATTTTTTGCTGGGCTAGTGTAGCTGTCCACCGGCAGAAAACTCCAAACGGAAGTGTTGTACCTACCGGCGTCTGGTAGTTTTGGGAGCCGCTTTTGCGGGCGCATCGCCCGCCGAGAGGGTTGTGGTAGTGGTAGATGGTCGGGCCGGTTTCTTTTTGAGTGGGCGCCCCATGTAGTCGGTGGTGGGCGGGCTGGGCATATTAAGCCGCATCCCGGGTGCCAGCTTCAGGTTTTCCTCGTCTCGACGGCCAGAGCGGTCATAGCGTGAGTAAGCGCCAGAGCGCGCCCGGTTATACTTTTTCTTGGTTTGCTGCGCCTGAGCGGGCGCTTCAGCCAGAAGCAATAGGCCTAGCGTAGCCAGCAGCGGAAGTAGGAAGGTTTTCATAGGTAGCCGTAAGAGATGAGCGGATGAGTACTTGCCTGTCAGCTGCATACGACAACGGCCCGGCCTTGGATGTTGGCCGGGCCGTTGTAAGCCACTCTACTCTTCCTCAACCTCTACCACTGGGCTGCCACAGAGTTGTCGGAGGCTTTTTCCGTGGCCATGGAGTTGTTGGTACTGGCAGGTTTACGCAGCGGGCGGCCGTTGTAGTCGGTGCTCACGCCACGGTACGGCGCCGTGTTCATGCCCGGCGCAATCTGTACGCCCGAGGAGTGCATCATCGGGTCCTCGGAGGCAACTACCACCGAGCGGGGGCGTTTCGACTTCGGTTTTGCCACAGGGCGGCCGTTGTAGTCGGTGCTGGTGCCGCGGTAGGGCGAGGAGCTCATACCCGGCGCCACCAACACCCCCGACGACTGCATCATCGGATCAGCCTCAGAGGTGGCCGCGGTCTGCCAGCCGCTGGAGTCTGCTGGCGTGTTCCAGACATCCAGCGTAGGCCACCCGTCGGTGTCGGTAGCGGGCCTGGTGGCGGGCGCTACGCTGGAGTTGGCGGGAGCGGTAGCAGTCGATAGTTTAGTTTGAGCCTGTGCGGCGGGGGCGCTGAAGAAAGCCACTACAACGGCGGCTGAAAGCAAGAAGCGTTTCATATGATAGAGATGCAAAGAAGTAAGACCCTACCCGGCACATCCGGGCCTGAAACCGGCTGGCCGACGGGTGGCGCCCCACGTATAGCCTCAGTTGCCGCTTATAGGTAGCTATAGGCACCAACCGTACCAGTTTTTTGCGAGTGGCCTAGGCCACGCCAGGGTCCTTAAGAAAAGGGCCCGGCAAGTCACCTTCGCAACTCCTACCTTTGCACTATTATGCAGGATAACATCGCGCGGCTGCGGGCCGAAATCGAAGCGTACGACGTCACCACCCCGGAACAGCTGGATCAGTTCCGCATTGCCTTCACCGGCCGCAAAGGCCAGTTGGCGGATCTGTTTGATCAACTGAAAACGGTGCCCCAGGAGCAGCGCCGCTCGGTAGGCCAGGAGCTCAACCAGCTTAAGCAGGCAGCAGTAGCTAAGTTTGAGCAGCGCCAGCAGGAGCTGGAAGCAGCCACCGCCAATGCTCCCGCCGATCCGTCTTTCGACTATACCCTGCCCGGCATTCCTAATGCCTTGGGCACGCGCCACCCCTTGAGTTTGGTGCGCGAGGAAATTGTGCGCATTCTGGCGCGCATCGGTTTCAACGTAGCGGAGGGTCCCGAAATTGAGGATGACTGGCACAACTTCACTGCCCTCAACTTCCCCGAAAACCACCCTGCTCGTGATATGCAGGACACGTTTTTCGTGCGCCGTACGCCCGGTGAGCAGGAATGGGTACTCCGCACCCACACCAGCCCCGTGCAGGTGCGCGTGATGCAAACCCAGAAGCCGCCTATTCGCAGCATCATGCCTGGCCGTGTGTACCGCAACGAGGCTATTTCGGCTAGGGCGCACATGATGTTCCATCAGGTAGAAGCGCTGTTCGTGGATGAAAACGTGAGCTTCGCCGATCTGAAGCAGACGGTGTACCACTTCGTGCAGGAGTTGTTCGGCGATGATATGGAGGTGCGCTTCCGCCCGTCTTTCTTCCCCTTCACCGAGCCCAGCGCCGAAATCGACATTACCTGCCTGATTTGCAAAGGCAAAGGATGCAACATCTGCAAGCATACCGGCTGGGTGGAAATCGGCGGTTGCGGCATGGTAGACCCCGCTGTGCTGGAGCAGTCTGGCATCGACCCCGAGCGCTACAGCGGCTACGCCTGGGGCATGGGCATTGAGCGCATCACGATGCTTAAGTACCAGATCAAAGACCTGCGCCTGTTCACGGAAAACGACCTGCGCTTTCTGCGCCAGTTCGAAAGCGTGCAGTAGGCCACTCCTTGGGCAAACTGTAATAGCTCTCCTCCATCCGGAGGAGAGCTATTTTTTTACTGCAAGCATCTCTGCCCATCAGCCAAGCTGGCTTCTGCTACCGTTGACTGGCCTACACGTTCCGCATATCAAAGCGTAGGCCTATTCCGTTCTTGTTATCTAAGCACCACATCTTTCTTATGCCATTTCGCTCCTGTCCCTTGGTTCGTGCTGTTAGTGCGGCTTCTTTGCTGGCCTCGCAGCTATTATTAGGTGCCTGCAACAACACGGATAATGTGCAGCCCCAGATTCCGTTGGCAGCCGTGAATGAGTTAGTGGTTCTGACCGATCAGCAAAACAGCAACCTGCGTTTTGATAATGGCGCAGTGTATGTAAAAGGCGGTGTGCGAGGCCTTATTGTGGTGCGGCAGAACGCCTCGAACTACTTAGCCTTTGAGCGCAACTGCCCCTATCAGCCGCTTGATACGTGCGCCGTAGTCAAGATCGACCCGTTTATTCGGCTCTATGACCCGTGCTGCAAATCGCAGTTTAGCTTGCAAGGGCAGGTACAGGGCGGCCCGGCCAACCAAAACCTTCGTCGGTACAACACAGCCCTCTCCGGCAACCTTCTGACAATCACGAATTAAAAAATCTTTCTAAATTTTTCGAAACACATAGTTGGAGCTTCCGAAACTTTGCTCTAATATTGCACCAGCAACGGCAAAAACACGCCGCCATAACCGCTTCCTTAGCTCAGCCGGTTAGAGCATCTGACTGTTAATCAGAGGGTCCCTGGTTCGAGCCCAGGAGGGAGCGCCACGATAAGAAACCCCTAATCTGCAACTGCAGGTTAGGGGTTTCTCGCTTTTGGGGTGCGGAGTAGCTCTAACCTTTTTGCGGGAGGCAGAGTATTATTTCTTGGTGCTGCCCGCTGTGAGCGGCACGTCTACCTACTCTCCCCCGCTACCATGAACAACCTGCGACTCCCTCTACTCTTCCTGCTCGTCCTGTTTACTTTTTCGCTGAGCAGCTGCGACGCCATTGGTTCCATCTTCAAAGCTGGTGCCTACACAGGCATCATTGCTGTATTTGTGGTTGTACTGCTCCTGTGGTTACTGGTAAATAAGATGCGCCGTCGTCCTTAGTACTGGCCTTGGCCTCTCTTTATCTGATACTAAACAAAAAAGCCACCTCAACCGAAGTGGCTTTTTTGCTGAAATAGGAGTGGCCTAGGCCTGTTTTGCTTTGCTGGGCATGGTCCCGATGATGTGGTCCCAGAGGGTGCTGGATACGCCGAAAGCAATTTCATCCTGGCGGTAGTGATGCTGGGCGTGGTGAGTCCACCACACTTTCAGGAAGTTCTTTGGGGGAGCATATACGTGAATGGCATAGTGCACAAACAAATAGAGCGCATACCCGAATACAAAGCCCGCCAGAATACCGAATGCCGCACTTCCAAACGTGAAGCGGAAGATGAAGAACAGCAACGACGCCACGAATACCGTGATGATGGGCGGCATGGCCAGGCGCGTTTTGTCTTTAGGATACTCGTGGTGCACGCCGTGCATGGTATACTGGAACTTGATCCGACCGGGCGAAGTAGCCGGAATATGGTACAGGTAGCGATGCATCACGTACTCCACAAACGTGAACATGAACCAGCCGATCAGGAAAAGGCCAAAGGCCGAAATACCCGTAATAAAACCTCGTGTCAGGCCATAGTACAGGCTCACGAAAGCAGTAATTATGAAGATGGAGACCGGAAGCGCAATGTGCGTGTGCGACAGACGCTCCAGCACCGGATTCTTAAACAGCTGCGCCGAGCCCTTGTGCTTAGGCTTGATGGCATCTGGCGTTTTAACCGGGGTTACGTGTACTTCAGGCTCAGAAGCTTCGGAAGTGGTGTTCATACCAAGGCGGAAATGATGAGTTCGCAAAAATAGTCACTCGCGCGTAAACGACGGCTGAAGTCTAAACGCGAACTAGACGGTAGCATTATATCGATCGACCAACTGCCGCACCGCCTCTACCGAACAGATAGGAGCGGCGCAACACAGCGGCGCACGGTCGTAAAACCCCTGACGGGCGGCCAAGGTTTCCGTCAGGCGCGTTTCCAGCGCAGCTGCATCAAGAGCTGGCGCCAGCAACGGACGCTGTGAAGCCTGCTGCAGCAAGCGCCGTACCAGTTCCGGCACGGGCACGGCCAGGTACAACGTGAGCCCGGTTTCCAGCAACACATCGAGGTTATGATGGAAGCAAGGCGTGCCGCCGCCGGTTGATAACACCAGCTCGGGCAGTTCCGCTACCAGTTCACGCAGCACTTCTGCTTCCTGTTCCCGAAAATACTCCTCGCCTTCCTGCGCGAAAATCTCCGGAATGCTGCGCTGCTCTCGGCGCACAATTTCGTCGTCCAGGTCGCGGAAGGGCACTTCGTAGGCCGTGGCCAAGGCCCGGCCCAAGGTAGTTTTGCCCGCACCGGGCATGCCGATCAGATACAGGCGCATGAGAGAGTCAGAAGAAGAAAACAAGGAAAAATAAGACGCCAGCTTGGCCCATATTGAGTGGCCTAGCCAAGCTTTACGCGAGGGTCAATGACGGCGTAGAGAACATCAACGGCAATGTTTACCAGCACAAAGATGGCCGCGATAAAGATGGTGGCGCCCATCACGACCGGGAAATCCAGATTCTCCACGGCCCGTAGCGTGACGGTGCCCAGGCCTTTCCAGTTGAAAATATACTCAATGAAGAAGGCACCTGCCATGAGGGAGGCCAGCCAGCCCGACACGGCGGTAATAACCGGATTCAGGGCATTTTTGAGGGCATGGCCAATAACCGTATGGTACGCCGACAGGCCCTTTGCCCGCGCCGTCCGGATATAGTCCTGGCTCATGACATCGAGCATGGAGGATCGGGTGAGCTGCACAATAACAGCTAGCGGCCGGATGCCTAAGGCAAACGCTGGCAGCACCAGGTTGCGCAGTACCAAGTGGCGGCCCGTAAAGGGGTCGGTTTCGTAGAGCTGGCCTGTGAGGTTGAGGCCCGTCCAGCGGCTCCAGTAAAACCCAAACGTCATGGCGATGAGGATGGCCGCCACAAACGACGGCACCGAAATGCCCAGCACGGAGGTAGATACCAGCAGCCGATCAAGCCAGGAGTGCGGTTTGAGCGCGGCCACGATTCCTAGGCCTATGCCTAGTACCGCCGCCAGCAGCATAGCCGCCACAGCTAGCCAGAGCGTGCCCGTGAAGTGGTCGAGCAGAATACTAAGCACTTCCTTGTTGCTCTGGAAGGAACGGCGCAAATACGGCGTTTTCAATACCAGCGCCTTCGGGCCTAGCGGCAGCAGCGTAACGCCGCCGTACTTGGCCACACCGGCCGAGTCGCGGGGGTGCAGGCCTAGCGGCGATACATCGTTGAGGTAGCCGGCCAACTGAGCAGGCAGCGGCTGATCGAGGCCCAGGTCGGCGGCAATGGCGGCACGGGTGGCCGCGTCGGAGCGCTGACCGGCCAGCAGGGCTACCGGGTCGCCGGGCAATACATTGAACAGAAAGAACACGGTGAGGGCTACGCCTACCAGCACCAGCGCCCCCTGCCAGAGGCGGCGCAGCAAAAACCCTAGTATGCGGCTCACAGCTCGTTCTCTAGCTCTCCCTGCGTCGGGATATCATGGTAGTGATACTTGCCTTTCACCACCCCGTTCTGCAGCAGAATCAGGCCGGGGTTTGAGCGAATCATGGATTTGAGCACAGTGGCATCGGCGAAGTAGTAGGGTGCTGCCAGGTTCACATCATGGCGATACGAGTCGAAGGCGGCGGGGCTGCTGCTGGTGATGACCAGCGGCGTGAGGGGCTTCTTCGATTTAGCAGCCGTTTCCAGCAGCTCATTAATTTCCTTGTACCGGTCGCGGTCGGCGGAGGTCACATCCTGCACCACCAGCACCAGCTTGTTGCCCGTCAGTATTTCGGCCGTATGGTCTTTGCCATCAGCATCAAACACCGAGAAGTCGGTGATGACGGGCTTAGAGGTGAGCGGGTTGAGCACTTCCATGCTCTTGTATTTCCAGGTAGAATCGGTGGGATACTCCGTAAACGTTTTGCTTTCGCCGTTGCGCTCCATCACGTACTGGTACTTGGCCGGCTCTTGGGGCTTCATCAGCTTCCCAATGTCGTTGCCCACTTTGTAAGGCAGGAAATCGAAGTACGGCAAGTGGCCTAGCGCCCGCACGCCGATACCAATGGCCACAGCCGAGGCAATGGTGATGTACATCACGCCCAAGGTGCCCTTGGCAAACACCCGGCGCAGGTAGCGCTGGTTAAGGAATACCACGGCCCAAAGCAGCAGCAGGAACATATCCTTGGCAAACGACGTCCAGGGCGTGAGCTTGATGAAGTCGCCGAAGCAGCCGCAGTCCGTTACCTTATTGAAGGCGGCCGAGTAGAACGTCAGGAACCCGAAGAAAATCAGGAGGCCTAGCAGCGTGAGCAGCACCTGACGCAGCATCCAGCGCAACAGCACGGCCACGCCCAGCACCACTTCCAGGGAGCTCAGGAAGATGCTCAGCGTGCGGGAATGCGGAATGAAGACGTGAAAGAAGGAGCCAATATCCTGGCTGAACACCTCAAAATATTCTTCCAACTTGAGGGCCGTGCCTACGGGGTCGTTGAGCTTCACCAGCCCCGAGAAGATAAAGACCACACCCAGCAACAGCCAGCAAATACGGGTAATTTGTTTCATATAGAGTTTACTTCTGGAGGCGTAACGCAGGTGCCTTTGCTGTCTAAAGATAGCGCTCATCCTGACCCAGGAAAGCCCTGCTCACGCCCAAACGACTATCGTTCTGGCCTGACGGATGCTTCTTTCGGGAAGGTGACGGTTGAGGTTACGCTTTCACGTCTACGAAGCCACTCTTGATGAGGGCGAATACGGCGTAATTGAGCATGTCGCGGTAGTTGGCATCTACGCCCTCCGATACGCGCGTGAGCCCGTGCAGATCCTCAATCTGCTTAGTACGGTGCAGCTTCATCAGGATAATATCCGTGATGCTTTCTACCCGCATCTGGCGCCAGGCTTCGCCATAATCGTGGTTTTTGGCGAACAGCAGACGGCGGTTTTCCTCCACTTCCGCGTCGTAGGCCAGGGCCACGGCGGCGGGGTCAAGGTCCATGGGCGCTTCCGGCGGCAGGCCTAGCTGCATGAGGGCAATGATGCAGTAGTTGATGATGGCCACAAACTCCTCTTCCACCCCATCGGCTACCAGCTGGGTGCCTTTCTCCTGGATGCTGCGGATGCGCTGGGCCTTAATGTAAATCTGGTCCGTGACGGACGGCAGCCGCAGGATGCGCCAGGCCGTGCCGTAGTCGTGGGTTTTGGCCAGAAACAGCTGGCGGCAGTGCGCTAGCACCTGGTTGTATTCGTGCTGGGTTTGATTCTCCAAGTTTTTCAGGCTATTTTGTTGAGCAGAGGAGCGCGTACTACGCCCCCGCACCGCAGCATGTCCGGTGATAAACTACTGGTGCTGCTTCACACCCATAGTTCTGAATCTGGCGGGCGCGTGCCACGCGCTCCTACCCCGAAAAACCATGCTCCAGGCCCTGCAAGATACGTGTTTTTCACCCAGGCAAACCTTGCGTTGCCCCGGCGGACGCGTGCTGGATTTGCGCCGTCCGCAGGTGATGGGCATCCTTAATCTGACGCCCGATTCGTTCTTTGCTGGCAACCGCATCGGCTCCCAGGATGAGTTGCTGCGCCGCGCCGAGCTGATGCTAGGCCAGGGTGCCAGCATCCTGGACTTGGGCGGCTACTCCTCCCGCCCCGGCGCCGAGGATATTCCTGCGGATGAGGAAAAGCGCCGCGTGCTGCCGGCCATAGAAGCCGTGCGCCAAGCATTTCCGGACGCATTTATTTCCGTCGATACGTTTCGGGCCAGCGTGGCCGCCGAGGCCGTAGCCGCCGGCGCCGACATTCTCAACGACATCAGTGGCGGCCAGTTGGATGCGGAACTACTGCCCACCGTAGGCCACCTCCAAGTGCCCTACATCCTGATGCACATGCGCGGCACACCCCAAACCATGCCCCAGCTCACGCACTACGACGATGATCTGGTGCTGGAGCTGGTGCGCTATTTCCGGGATAAGCTAGCCGAACTGCGCAGCCACGGCATTTCGGATGTGGTGCTGGACCCCGGCTTTGGGTTTGCCAAAACGCCCGCGCAAGGTCATGAGCTACTGCGCCGCCTGCCGGAGCTACAGATACTGGGCCTGCCGATTCTGGCCGGGCTCTCCCGCAAAAGCATGGTAGCCAAAGCCCTAGGCCTATCGGCGGAGGCGGCGCTGCCGGGCACCGTTGCCGTCAATACCATGGCCCTGCTCAACGGGGCCCGGATTCTGCGCGTACATGATGTAGCAGAGGCTGTGCAAACCATTCAGCTCGTTTCTACCACCTACTCACCCGTTTTCCCGTGATTGGCTCCTTCTCCGTCGGCTTCCTGCGCATTGGCTGGGTAGACGTCATCGACGTGCTGCTGGTCACGGTGCTGTTCTATCAGCTGTATAAGCTGCTGACGGGAAGCGTGGCGCTGAAGATTTTCTTGGGCTTCATGTCCATTTACCTGCTCTATCTGGTGGTGAAAGCCACCGGCATGGAGCTCCTTACCAGCATCCTAGGCCAGTTTATGAGCGTGGGCGTGCTGGCGGGCATCATTCTATTTCAGCAGGAAATCCGGCGGTTCCTACTCACCATCGGCAAGGCTACGGCGCTAGACCGTGTGCGCGTATTTCCATGGCGACGCGAGGCGACGTCAGAGCGCATGAACATTACGCCGTTTGTGGAAGCGGCTAAGAGCTTGGCCGGCAAGCAGACCGGCGCGCTCATCGCCTTCGCCATGGCCTCCGACCTGAAGTTCTTCGCCGACTCCGGCGACCTGATTGATGCCACTGTGAGCAAGCGCCTGCTCATGAGTATCTTCAACAAAACCAGCCCCCTCCACGACGGTGCCGTCATTATCACCCGCGGCCGCATCCAGGCCGCCCGGTGCATTCTGCCCGTCAGCGAAAACCCCGATGTGCCCGCCTCCATGGGCCTGCGCCACCGCGCCGCCATCGGCCTGACGGAAGTGACGGATGCCATTGTACTAGTAGTAAGCGAAGAAACTGGCCAGATTTCCCTGGTGCGCGGCGGCGAGGTCTTCCGCAACCTAGCCTCTGCTGATTTGCGCGCCCGCCTTAACGATTTCTTGTTCGATGTAGCCCCCAAGCCCACGGCACCCGCCTCCGCAGGTTCGGCAACGGCGGAAGTGGCTGCATAAGCCGCCTTATCCTTTCATAACAGCAAAAAAGCACGTCATCCTGACGAAGGAAGGATCTTAGCACGCCTGAACAACTGGCCTAGCGCCTCATTCACTTGTGAGAAGATCCTTCCTTCGTCAGGATGACGTGCTTTTATAAGTGTGGCAGTGGCCTAAAGGCAACTCTAGGCCACTGCCTTACTGGCCTAGGGCGTGTTCGTCACTACCTGGCCAGCCTCAGGCTGCTGTGCGCTGCGGTCTTTGAGCGTGCCTACCTCGCGGCCTACTTCAATGAAGGCGTTGATGGCTTTGTCGAGGTGGGCTCGGGTGTGGGCGGCGGAGAGCTGCACCCGGATGCGGGCCTGGCCTTTGGGCACCACGGGGTAGTAGAAGCCAACTACGTAGATGCCTTTATCGAGCATTTTGGCGGCAAACTCCTGTGCCAGCTTGGCATCGTAGAGCATGACGGGCACGATGGGGTGCTCACCGGGCTTGATATCGAAGCCGGCAGCAGTCATCTTCTCGCGGAAGTATTTGGTGTTTTCTTCGAGCCGGTCGCGCAGCTCGGTGCTCTCCGTGAGCAGCTCCAGCACCCGCAGGCTGGCGCCCACAATGGCGGGGGCCAGCGTGTTGGAGAACAGGTAGGGGCGGCTGCGCTGACGCAGCATATCAATCACCTCTTTGCGGCCCGAGGTGAAGCCGCCCATGGCGCCGCCAAGAGCTTTGCCCAGCGTGCCCGTGATGATATCCACGCGGCCCAGCACGTTGCGGTACTCATGGGTGCCGCGGCCGGTTTTGCCGAGGAAGCCCATGGAGTGGCATTCGTCAATCATCACCAAGGCCTGGTACTTATCGGCCAGGTCGCAGATTTTGTCGAGCTGCGCGATGGTGCCGTCCATGGAGAACGAGCCATCCGTCACGATGATGCGGTGGCGCGTGCCTTTGGCCTGCGCATCCTGGAGCTGCTTTTCCAGGTCGGCCATGTCGTTGTGAGCATAGCGGAAGCGCTGGGCTTTGCAGAGGCGCACGCCATCAATGATGGAAGCGTGGTTGAGCGCGTCACTAATAATAGCGTCCTGCTCGTTGAACAAAGGCTCGAACACGCCGCCGTTGGCGTCGAAAGCTGCCGCGTACAGAATGGTATCCTCGGTGCCGAGGAACTCCGCTAGCTTGGCTTCCAGCTCCTTGTGGATGTCCTGAGTACCGCAGATAAAGCGCACTGACGACATGCCGTAGCCGTGCGTGTCAATAGCTTCTTTGGCCGCTTTTACCACCTCGGGGTGCGAGGACAGGCCTAGGTAATTATTGGCGCAGAAGTTCAGCACTTCGCCGGCTTCTTTCGTCTCGATTTCGGCGCCCTGGGGCGAGGTGATGATGCGCTCCTGCTTGTAAAGGCCGGCATCTTTTATTTCCTGAAGCTGCTGTTCAAGGTCGGGCTGAAGGGTGGCGTACATCGGCGAAGTGGTAAGGTCTGAGGTTGATGTGGTGGGATGGGTGCGTAAAAGTACGGCTTCCGGCAAAAAGCGAAGGACTTTATCCGAGCTGGATAAAGTCCTTCTATGACTATGCATGCACGAGCCAATCTACTGGCCTAGGCCTATTTCTTCTGTACCCAGTCGCGAATAGACGTCAGGACAACGTACGAGAAGATGGGTTTCGGCACATTATCGACCATAGGCCAGTACGATTCAGGGGCCTGGAAGCTGTGGTTGACGCCCTCAAACCGTTGCACCGTAACCGTGCGGTTGGCCTTCAATCCTTTTTCCAGCAAGGCCAGGTTGGTAGGGGCCACTTCTTCGTCATCGAGGCCTTGCATAAGAAGCACGGGGCACTTCACGTTGCCCAGGTATTGCTGCGGATCGAAGTTCAGGTAACTGCGGTACCACGGGGTGGTGCGGCGGGCTGCAATGGCCCGCGCCCGGCTCAGCTCCAGTAGGGCATCGTCTTGGCGCATCATGTTGGCCAAAATGGCTTGCACCTGCAGGTTGTCGGGATTCTGCCGCACAATTTCCAGCATCGACTGCTCTCGCGACAAGGCTTTAGCCAGCTTGGCCTGAGCCTCCGTTTTCTGCTGCAGCTGATGCTGGTTCAGGGCTTTCTCCAACTGCATAGCATTAGCGCCGGATGCCCGCATATTGGCCATCTGCTGTTCCATGGCCTTCTGGGCCATCTGCTGGCGCCGGCCCAGCGTGTACATCGTATCGGGGGCGGGTATCATGCGCAACGTGGCTTGCTTGTTGGCGAGCATCTCGCGGCCTACTTGCCCGGAAGCGGCCAGGGCTACCACGAAAGCAGGCGGCAATGCCTGAGCGGCAGCCAATAGGCCTACATTGCCTCCTTCGCCGTGCCCAATAACGCCAATGCGGCTGGTGTTTACTTCGGGGCGGGTACGCAGATAGGCTACGGCCGCTTGAGCATCCTTCACCCGGTCAAGCGTGCTAGCGCTGTTGTTGTCGCCTTCCGATTTGCCTACGCCCCGGTCATCAAAGCGCAGCACCACAACGCCTTGCTCCGAGAGATATTCCGCCAGCACCTGCAGCGGAGCGTAGCCATTCACGGCGCCGTCACGGTTCTGTGTGCCCATATCGGAGAGCAGCACTACCGCCGGAAACGGGCCCGCTCCTTTCGGAACGGTTAAGGTGCCGGCCAGCTGAAGCTTATCCACACCGTTGGTGAATGTAACTTCTTCGGCACTGTATAGGGAGCTATGCGCTACTGGCGGGGCCTGAGGGATAGAAGAAGCCTGCACAACGGGAGCCAGCAAAAGCCAGCCGCCCAGCAAAGCCAAACGAAACAAGGACATAAAATAAATGCAAACAGGTGTAAGAAAGAGCAGAAGAGAAGTATTCGGTGCAAAGCTACTTCTTAATATTCGTCGTTGCAGAAAGAAATAGGTTTACCTGCTGATTGTGTTCTGGTTCTGCTACCTGGCCTAGAGCAACAGCACCTGACCAATACTCTGTACACCGCTAATAACCAGATGGAAACATCCTCCGGCACGCTAAAGTTGTGGCGTGGTTTAGCCATGCACAGGGCTATATGCTCGGGTGCCACGAGGTAAACACTCAGGTGCAAAGCGCCAGGAAGGCGGGCAGCCTAAGCAAAAATGTTTCATGGAAAAATTCAAATGCAAAGTATACTGTTCAGATAAACATGAGGCTTGCCTGTGCTTTGCCAGTAACTCCTGAGAATCCGGATCAAGCCAGGGTTTTCCCTTTTCCGGCCTAGCCTAGGCACTGGCCTACCGAGCGTATGGTGATTCGCATACGCTGGCCTGGGCCTGCAGTTTGAAGTCCAGCGAGGTGGTGCTCTTTCGCCTATTTCTCACTCCTGAAAAACGTCTGCACGCCTTCCTGGCCGCTGTCCACCAGGTCCTGCTTTTGCGCATCCGAGAGCCGCTTGATTTTGGGATTGTAGCCGCGGGTACTGATGCTGATGGTCCGTTCCCAGTCGCGGGGCTGCGGCGGGTTGAGGTATTCGATGGCCACCGTGTAGAGCGCACCAACATACGAGCCGAAATCCTGCACGCGGTAGGGCGCGAGCTGCTGCCGGCCATCGGGCAGGGTATCCAGCGCCAGCTGAGCGGGCCTATCCAGGCGCAGGCCCAGGGTTTCGGGGTTGAAAACGGGGCCGTCGGGGGTTTCCGGGGCTCCGGCGGCGGGCAGGTAGCGCGCTTCATCAAACAGCCAGATGGGATAATTGGCCAGTAGGCCACCATCTACCAGCACGTTTACCTCCTGTCCTTTGGCAGGGCGGCGCACCATGTGGCCCTGCGCATCCAGCAGCACAGCCCGGAAGTAAAGCGGAATACTCATGCTGATGCGCACGGCATCGGCCACGCGCAGATCGGGGTGGGTTTCGTAGCTGAACACCTGGGTGCGCTGGGTGGTAAGGTTGGTGCCGGTGGTGTACAGGTCGCGGTAACGGGTAGGCTGCTTCCGGGCCAGCGTGTGCAACTGGCCTAGCGTGAGATTGGGCTGCTGGGTTTTGCGGGCTACCAGGTGGTTGAGGTAGCGGGCCAGTTCATCGCCGCGGTACCAGCCGTATTGCTTCACGAGACGGGTGCCGCCGCCCAGAAACATCAGCCGGCCATCGTTGAGGCGCTGAATGGGCGTGTCGTTCACTACATCTATGATTTCCTGCGGCGAGTAGCCTACTGCCAGTAGCGCCGCCTGAATGGCGCCCGCCGAGGTACCACCCACCCGCTGTAGGCCACTCAACACGCCTTGCTTTTCCAGCTCGGCCAGCGCTCCGCCGTAGGCAATGCCTCGGATGCCACCGCCCTCCATCACCAAATTCCGGTAGATGGGCGCGGACGGCTGCCCATGCCCACCAATGGGCATAAACAGAAGCAGCCACAGGCCTAGCAGGCAACGAGTCAGGCACGGATTGGACATAGAAGGCAGGTAAGACAGATGCGCGGATATATAGGAAGTGGCCTAGAAGATTTAGAAGCTAGATACCACCGGGCCCTGGGAGGTTGTATGTCGGCCAGCACCACACGTTTTCGCGTTGATGGCCTGCCGGAGAATCTCCGCGCCAAACCGTTTCACCCCGTTATCTTTGTGGTCCCCCATCCACCCACTTCCTCCTAATTCAGCAGCATGCAATCCACCCCCAGCGACACCATTCTGGTAATCGGAGCCGGCGGCCAGCTTGGCCTAGAGCTTACCCATGAGCTTCGCCAGATCTATGGCGCCTCAAACGTAGTAGCCGCCGATGTGCGGGCGCCTCAAAACGCCGATGCCCAGGAAGCCGGCCCGTTTGAACTGCTGGATGTGCTGGATAAACCGCGCCTGGAGGAAGTGATGCGCCAGTACAAGCCCAAGCAGGTGTACCACCTGGCGGCGCTCCTCTCGGCTACCGCCGAGAAAAATCCCAAGTTTGGCTGGCAGCTGAACATGGATGGCCTGTTTCATGTGCTGGATGCGGCCGTTGACCTGGGCGTGCAGCAGGTGTACTGGCCTAGCAGCATCGCCGTGTTCGGGCCTGATACGCCCCGCGAGAATACACCCCAGCTGACCGTCATGAACCCCAACACGGTGTATGGCATCAGCAAGCTGGCCGGCGAGCAGTGGTGCGAGTGGTATTTCCGCAAGCATGGCCTGGATGTGCGCAGCCTGCGCTACCCCGGCCTCATCGGCTACAAGAGCCTGCCCGGCGGCGGCACCACCGATTATGCCGTGGACATCTACCACAAAGCCGTGGCCGGACAGGCCTACGAGTGCTTCCTGGAGCAGGACACCTACCTGCCCATGATGTACATGCCCGATGCCCTGAAAGCCACCCTGGACCTGATGCACGCCCCCGCCGATAACATCAAAGTGCGCAGCAGCTACAACCTGGGTGCCATGAGCTTCTCGCCCGAGGAAATTACGCGCAGCATCCAGCGCCACTACCCCGATTTCCGGGTGACCTACCAGCCCGACTCGCGCCAGCAGATTGCCAACTCCTGGCCTGCCAGCATCGACGACTCCAAGGCCCGCCAGGATTGGGGATGGCAGCCGCAGTTTACCCTGGACAAGATGACCGACGACATGCTGCTGCATTTGAAGCAGATGGTAACTCTGGCGGTTTAGAATAGCTTTCGTCTTTGCATTGTTAGTCATGCCCGAAGCGTTGTATACTCTGGCCCGCTTGGTGGTACTGGGCGCATTGATGAGCCTAGGATTCTGGCTAAAGCGTATTGTGCAACAGCGCAACGGCAACATGACTGGGAACGCCTTCCTACTGCCTCAACCTGGCTGGCGGCAGTTACGGCAGCGGTACGATAGCAAGCAGGTTATACCGAACACGGAAACGCTAACGATAGGCCGGATTGGCAATGTCCGATTCACAGGAGTACTGGACATTGGATTCGAAGTAAACACCTTGATTCTCTGCAATCGGTTTGGGTTTTCCTCTGCCGCAGTACGAATCCCTTACGCAGACCTGGAGCTGCTGCAGGCCCCAGAGCAGTTTCAGGCCACGCGCTTCAGTGAGCCGGAATTTAGCCCTGGTTCGTTCAGAGCAGGTGGCGTTGAAATTGAGCTGCCCGCCTACTGGGCTGATCAACTGCTGAAGCACATGGCCGCCGCGCCAGTGGCCTAGGCCAATCTACCACTACAAAAGCCCCGCCTAACCCGGCGGGGCTTTTTGCTGTCTAACCTCTGCGCCTTCCTTACGTTCCTCAGCAGGTACACGGCACCTCCCATTTCCATGATTGTCAACCACACCCCCGCCGGCTGGCAGATTATTTACCAACAGGCCCACGGCCTGCTAGCCACGCAGCTCGGCTGGCACTGGCAACCGTTCGGGCCTACCGATAAATGGGTAGGCCTATTAGCCGCCATTGCCCAACACGACGATGAGCAGCCCGACTGGAACGGGCACTATGGCCTGACTCCGGCCGGGGCCCCCGCCAATTTCACGATGAAGGAGTTTGCCTTGGAGCAGGCCACCGGCGTGATGCGCGCGGCGCGCTTTCAAGGGAGGTGGCGCAGTCTGCTCACTAGTCTGCACATGAGCACATTATATGAGGAACTACGCGGCCAAAACAAACAAACCGATGCCTTTCTTGATGAGCAGCAAGCCCAGCAGAAGCAATGGATGAAGGAGCTGCACCTCACACGCAAGGAAACGCAGCGCTACTACGACCTGATGCATTGGTGCGACCGGCTGAGCCTGATCTTGTGCCGGCAGGAGCTCCCCGAAATGGGCCGCAGCCTGGAAATTTATACTGGCCAGGATGGGCAGCGCTACGATGTGGTGCGCCCCGAACCTGATGGCCCCATCACGGTGCAGCCGTGGCCCTTTCTGGCTAATAGCTTCACGGTGAGTGTAGAAGTATCGACGCTGGAGCAGCTGCAGTTTAAGGATGATGCGGAACTGGCGAAGGCTTTGCGGGAGGCTCCTATTGAGCAGTTGACTTGGGAATTCAGGAAATAGCCATCAACCAAAAGAGCCCCAACAACTAGTGCTGGGGCTCTTCCCTTACTCTTGAACTGGCCCAAGCCTACAGCTTCGTTACGGGCGTTTTGCTGGTCATCAGGCCGGCTGGTACGGTGTTCGAGGCAGAAACGTGGTCGAGTTTGCGGCCGTCTTTGCCATCGGTGCGGTCTGAAGCGAGTTGGATGCTGCCGTACTTGCGGTAGTCGGCCCAGCGGCGGCGGAAGGCGGGCTGCGCGTCGGTGGCTTTCGGGAAGTAGGCCCACTCCTCAATGAGGTTGGTGGCGGGGTTGATGAGTACTTCGTACTTATTATCGGGCGTTACGCCCACATTTTTGAAGGTCATGTTGAGCACCTCGGCGGGCTTGCCATCCATCATGGTAGCGGGGCCTTTGTAGGTCAGCGTCACGCCGGAATCCTTCAGCTTGAAGGGCATCACTAGCCACCAGGAGTTGTTTACCCAGATGGGGTACAGGCGGTCCAGCAGCTTCTTGCCTTCTTCAGTAGTCGAGATATCCTGCCCGTCGCGGTAGGCCTGTCCTTGCTTGGAGTTGATGTTGTACACACCCACTAGGTTGTCTTTCTGCCAGTGAAAGTCGCCGGTTTGCTTGTCCCAGAGCTGGTAAGAGCCATCCAGGAAGTCCCAGCCGAGCAGGCGGGTTTGCTGCCAAGCGGGGTAGCCGCCCATTTGGCGCATCACCTTATCGGCGAGGGCCATAGCCTTGGCATCGGAGCCGGCCCGGTCGAAGTCGGGCGCGGCCGGGAAAGCGGCTGTATCGGCGGGAGGCGCCATGGGCGTACCGGAGGTGGCGGCGTCGGAAGCGGGAGCTTTTTGCTGGCAGGCCGAAGAACTGAGCGCCAGGGCGGCAACACCCAAAGCAACTACTGACTTGGAAAGGCTGTAAACACGCATCATAGGAGGAAATACTGAGTCCGGTAGCCTACCTGGCTGCGGCTGAGCTTGTACGCTAAAGATAGCACAGGCCGTCATCTTTAGCCAACGCAGCACCAATAGCCGCCGTACTAGCAGGCGTATCCTCCATCTTGTTTTGCCCATGTCTACGCATTACCGCCTTTCTGACGTTCTCAATATTCTGAAAACCACGGCCAGCGAGTTCATGGTAAATAACTCGTTCCGGCACGCCGCTGCGCTGTCATACTACACCATCTTCTCGCTGCCGCCGCTGCTGCTCATCGTCATCACGACGGCCAGCGCCGTGTATGGAGCCGAGGCCGTAACCGGGCAGATTTACGGGCAGATGCGCGGCTTCCTCGGGGCCGACTCCGCCGCCTTTCTGCAAAACTCCATTGCCGAGTTTACTAAGCAGCAGAAGAGTGGCCTAGCTTCCATCATTGGCATTGGTACCCTGATATTTGCGGCCACCACATTCTTTGTCACGCTGCAGGAGAGCATCAATGATATCTGGAACCTGAAGGTGAAGCCGCGCAATGGTATCTGGCAGTTTGTGCGCGACCGGCTGCTGTCCTTCGGCCTGATTTTGAGCGTGGCATTGCTCTTACTTATCTCCTTTGTTATCAGCGCCTTGCTGAGCGTGTTCACCGATCAGCTGCAGGCGTGGTTCCCGGAAGTGGCCGTTATCTTCATTCATATCGTCGATTTCCTGCTGTCCCTGTTCATCACTTCCCTACTCTTCGCCCTGATTTACCGCTACCTGCCCGATGCCATTATTCGGTGGCGCGATGTGGGCGTGGGCGCCGTTATTACCTCGCTGCTCTTTCTGATAGGTAAATATTTGATAGCCTTCTACATTGCCAAATCAGACCCCGGCTCGGCATTCGGGGCTGCGGGCTCAGCCATTGTGCTGCTGTTGTGGGTAAACTACTCGTCGCTCATCATCTTCTTTGGGGCCGAGTTTACGCAGGAGTTTGCTGATGCCTTCGGGCAGAAAGTGCAGCCCAAAGCCCACGCCGTGCGCATCGAAACCCGCGAAGTGCCCGAGGGCGAAACCAAGGAAGAAATCAGCACGGGCCGCCCCCGTTCCGTAGGTCGCTTCCGGGGGTAGCCAGCTGGCCCCTACTGGCCTACGGCACCTATCGACTGCTGGGCAGAATTTTGCACCTCGCAGAAAGTCCTGTGCTACTGGCCTAGGAATTATTTGAAGAGGTCTGAAAGGCATGAAATAGCCTTTCAGACCTCTTTTTTGTGTTGCAACGGGGCTTTCCCAAAAGTCTGATATAGCTACTTTATGGCAGCACTCTGATAGCTACTATATAGAGATGAATTGATACGTTTGAGCCGTACTCCTTTTCGGCTCATTCCATGTTCCCCTCTCTACTCCTTGGCCGGTTGCTGGCCATTTTCTTGTTGCTACTCAGCTACACCGCTCAGGCTCAGCAGCCTGCTACTCGGGTTCTGGTGGTAAGTCCTGCTGTGGGCGAGGTTATCGATAGCCGGGAAAAAGCCACCTACCACCTGTTCCCGTATTATACGGCCAAGGAATTCAGCGAGGCCCGTTTCGTGCAGGTCTTGGCGCCCGATAGCGCCATTACGCTGCGCACCACCCTCACCGATGGCCGCACGCTGCTGTTGCCGGTGCCCCAGTCAGAGTTTCTGGCTATGCGCCAGAAGATAAACGACCAGGCCCGTGCGCTGCAGCCCACTACCGGCGCCCTCCCGCCCGACTCCCTGGGCCGCACGTACCGCGTCACGCTGCGCTCGGGGACTACCTTTGCGGGTGTGCTGCGCGCCATTCGCTCTCAGGAGCTGGAGTTTACCTCTGATGAGCCGGGCGCCATCATCGTGGGCCGCGACCAGATTGTGCAAATGGTGCTCATACCGCAAACGGAAACCAAAGATGCCCTGCGCCATCCTACCTGGGGCTACGTGGGCAACGGTACGCGGGTATTCTTCGCCCCCACCGCGCGCAACCTGCAAGCCGGTGAAGGCTACGCTCAAACCATCGACCTGTTCTTGCTGGGCGTGAATTACGGCCTCACGGACAACTTTTCTTTTGGCATTCTGGCGTCGGCCTTGCCGGGTGTAGGCCTAGGCAACCAGTTCATCGCCATTACCCCCAAGGTCAGCTTCCCGGTCAGCAAAACGCTTAGTGTGGGCGCGGGGGTACTCTACGCCCGCATCCCCGATTTCAACTCCAATGCTACAGGCTACGGCGCCGGAGTGGCCTACGGACTGGCCACCGTAGGCAGCGCCGACTACAACCTGACCTTCGGGCTGGGCTATGGCTTTACGGGCGGCAACACCGAGGAACAGGGGTTCGGTAAGTCGCCGGTGGCCGTGCTGAGCGGCGCCACCCGCGTGAGCAAGCGCCTGTCGTTGATGTCGGAAAACTACCTTATCACGTCGGGCAGCGGTGGCCTAGGGGGCCTGTATGGCGTGCGCCTGAACTGGGCCCGCACTACCTTCGGCATTGGATCTTTCTACGTGGCTCCGTTCAAGAGCGAAGGTGCGTTCGGCTACATCTATCCGGTGTATCTGGACCTGTCCTTGCGCTTCGGCAAAACGGCGCAGAAGTAATTAAGCCGGGCAGTGGTGTTAAGGCAGCATATGTTAGCTTTGGCAGCCTATATCTATACAAGGTTGCTATCAATACCTATGAAACTATTCACCTATCTAGTGTGCTGTTGGCTACTCTCATGTAGCCTTAACGCCCTAGCCACGCCTACTATAGCTGATACTATACCAGGGCAGCAACGCCTCATGAAACAGCTTTCTGATGCGACCTGCCAGCGGCTCACAATGCAACAGCAACGAGTGGAATTTGCCTCGTTAAGCTCGGTGCAAGCTCAGCAAACTTTTGAGCAGGCCTTATCAGATGTTATAGAAGAGCAAGTTCCTGCTATCCGGCAACTCGCGCAACGTAGCCAAGTGGCAGGAGCATACGAGAAACTGCGGACCACTCTTCCTACTACCGTCGCAATACAACTGGTTCGGACCTGTAGGCCAGCAGCCAGCCTATACCAAAAATTTAGTCGTACGAATACAGATGCATCCGATGCTGAGAAAGCGTTTATCTCTTCCTGGGGAGATGAGCTATGCCAACGGCTTACAGCACTGAATACACAAGGCAGCTTACAGAAAAAAACTTCCGCGGAGCGAACGGCAGTTTTCAGGAAAGAATTTATGAGTTCTCTCAACTCCCGCGGCCCTCAAATTATGCAGCTATACGGTCCGGCTGGTAATAATCAGCAAACTGTTCAGTACCTGGGCAATCTGCTGTCAGGTTATATGCTAACCTCTTGCTCTCAGATGAAGCTTCTGCTTGGAAGCCCTGACTAGTTTACACTTAGCTGATCATGTTTTGCCAAGAGAAAGCCCCGTCGTTCTTAAGAACGACGGGGCTTTCTCTTGCCTACTAGTTATCACACACGGCCCTAGGCCACTTCGGCCTTCTCCTTAACGGCCAGCTGGCCGCAGGCAGCATCAATATCCTTACCGCGTGAGCGGCGGATGTTGGTTTGCACGCCGCGGTCGGCGAGGTACTTATGGAAGGCCGTTAGCTTATCGTCGGCGGTGTTGACGTAGGAGGCGTTTTCGATGGGGTTGTACTCGATGAGGTTCACCTTGCAGGGAATCCACTTCGAAATCTGGTACAACTCCTCGGCATCCTGCAGCGTGTCGTTAAAGCTCTCGAACACGATGTACTCGTAGGTCACCTTGCGGCCGTTGGCCTGGTGGTAGTATTTTAGGGCTTCCTTCAGCGAGGCCAGGGAGTTGGCTTCGTTGATGGGCATAATTTCGTTGCGCTTGGCATCATTCGGGGCGTGCAGCGAAAGGGCCAGATTGGCCTTCACGTCGTCGTCGGCCAGCTTCTTGATCATCTTGGCGATGCCGGCGGTGCTGATGGTGATGCGGCGTGGCGCCATGTTCAAACCATCGGGGGCCGTGATGCGGCGCACGCTTTCCACTACGTTAGCGTAGTTCAGCAGCGGCTCGCCCATGCCCATGTACACGATATTGGTAAGCGGCGTGCCATACTGGGCCTCGCACTGCTCCCGGATACGCACTACCTGGTCGTAGATTTCGGCGGCATCGAGGTTACGCTTGCGGTCCATGTAACCGGTGGCGCAGAACTTACACGTGAGCGAGCAGCCCACCTGCGAGCTGATACAGGCCGTCATGCGGGTATCGTGCGGAATAAGCACGCCTTCCACAATGTTACCATCGTAGAGCCGGAACGCCGACTTGATGGTGCCATCGTTGGAGAGCTGCTGGTTCTGCACCTTCACCCCGTTGATGGTGAAATACTGATCGAGTAACTGCCGCGTAGCCAGGGAGATATTGTTCATCTCCTCAAACGACGAGGCCGTGTTTTTCCACAGCCACTCGCTCACCTGCTTAGCCCGGAAAGGCTTTTCGCCGTGCTCTACCATAAAGGTTTTAAGCTCGTCGGGGGTGAGTTTGCGGATATCGCGCTTGGTGAGTACGGGCAAGTCAATCATAGCGGCAAAGATACAACACCAGAGGCAGTTGGGTTCCCGAAAATTTGGCATTGTGCCTATAGTCAGGAATTGGGGCTAGTGATTCGCTCGTAACGTACTACGTCTAATAGCCCGTCATGCTGAGCTTGCCGAAGCATCTCTACCTCTGGCTAACTACTGGCCTAGCACGAAAGCAACGAAGCGGTAGAGATGCTTCGACAAGCTCAGCATGACGGGTCATTATAACCTTTTGACCAAAACGGCCTAGGCCACTACTCTCCGCGCAACCGGCGCACAGCTTCTTCATCCAGGGCCAGCAGCTTGCGGGTGTTGTAGTTGAAGCCGAGCATGCCGGTTTTGGCGCGGGCTATTTCGCGGCCGTCCTGGTTTTTCACCCAGTACACAATATCGAAGCCGAAGGTGTGCAGATCAGTAGCCGCCATCTGGATGTGCAGCACGTCGCCGTGGAAGCCTTCGCCTTTGTACTCAATGGCTACATCGGCCATGATGTGGCCTAGGCCCGTGGCACGGTCTACTTCCTGGCGGCCAACGTGTTGCAGGAACTGCACCCGTGCTTCGTGCAGCAGGCTGAGCAGGGCATCGTTGCCCAGGTGCGCGCCGTAATTGAGGTCCGTAATCCGGATGGGCAATTGCGTGGTAAAAAGGAAAGTTTCCGGTAGATTTACCTTAATGCGGGCCATGTAGGTGTGAAGTTGATAACGGAAGGTAAGAGGACTACGTACCGCCGACAAAGTTGCCGCTGAATTTCCTTTTTTTCCGCTCTGCGTTTCGTTCGTTCTGCCCCTCCCGTCCTCCCCATTCCATTCCACAGCCCGCATGTCTACACCCCTACTCGAAGTACGCACCACCGCCGATGGCTCCAGCACGCTCTACGTGCCCGCCCTCGATGAACACTACCATTCCACCCACGGCGCCCTCCAGGAGGCCCGCCACGTGTACCTCGCCGCTGGCTTGGAGCCCGCCCTGGCAGAATCAGCGGAAGCTACGGTGCCGGTTTGGGTGCTGGAAGTAGGCTTTGGCACCGGCCTGAATGCGCTGCTCACGCTGGAGCGCACTTTGCACGCGCCGCAGGTTATCTTCTACGATACCATCGAGAAGTTTCCCCTGCCCGCTAACGTCATCGGGCAGCTCAGCACCGAAACTTACCTCACCAACGAAGACCTCCTCGATTATCATCAGCAGCTGCATGCCTCCAGCTGGAACCGCCCCGTAGTGCTCACCCCGCAGTTTGTGCTACTCAAGATGGCGGGCGCCCTGCAGGATACGCCTCTATCCGAAAACACCTACCAGGTTATCTACTTCGATGCCTTCGCGCCCGAAAAGCAGCCCGACATGTGGACCGATGAGATTTTTGCGCAGCTCTACGCCGCTACCGCTCCCGGCGGCGTGCTGGTGAGCTACTGCGCCAAAGGCAGCTTCCGCCGGAGCCTAAAAGCCGCCGGCTGGCTGGTAGAGAAAATTCCCGGCCCTCCCGGCAAGCGCGAAATGACCCGGGCCCGGAAGGCGGCGTAACCATTCATATTCATAATGAAGCTTAATCGTCGCCTCAACCAGCTTACCGAAGCCGACTACCGGAACCTGCTGGTTAACTACCGGCGCTATACCGACTTTAACTCGCTAGGACTGTTCCGCAGTCTACTAGAAAACGAGAAGTTGACGTTGGAGCAGCGACTGCATTTGCGGGACGCCGCTATTGAGGCTTTTCCAAAGTTTTACGAGTTTTTACAGCTGAAAGATCCTTTCACCTACTTGCGCCTCAACACGCTGGGCCAGGAGCTAACGGTGGCTGACGAACGGGCTGCGTGGGATGAAATTATCCGGGCACAACAGCGCATATTGACTGAGAAACGCATCCAGCACCGCAATTTTGGCACGTACGCTAAGCACAACTGCCCCTACGATACCTGTCCCTTTTACGGTCTGATGGTTCGACCAGGAGCACGCCTTGCTGAACACGTAATGCACTTTGACTCCGACAAGCGGATCTCCCACGGTGGACATATTAACCACAGAGCCGAGCAGCGCCGCCGGGAGCGGAAAGCCTGGGCCAACAAGCGAATCCATCTGGAAGAATGATAATGCGCCTGCTAACTTTCCTGCATCCTGTGTAAGTTCGGGCTATTATGAGTCGAAAATTCCTGGAAACCGACGGTCCTCAGTGGGTGCAGCAAGGCATTATCACGGAAGAGCAGCGGGAAAAACTACTGGCCCTCTACCCCACCGATGCCACAGCCATAGGCCTATTGCCCCTGCTGGGCAGCTTTTTGGTAGGCCTGAGTGCGCTGAGTCTGGTGGCCGCCAACTGGCAGGGCCTGCCGGAATGGGTACGTCTGGCGGTACTGCTGGGGGCACTGGGGGCCGCTTATGCAGCCGGTGAGCATTTCCGCCGCCGAGGCAACACCAACTTGGGCATGGGTCTGATTGCGCTGGGCCTGATTCTGTTCGGGGCCAGCATTGTGCTCACCAGCCAGCTCTATCAACTTATTGGGTATGACCTGACTGGCCTACTGGCCTGGGCCGTGGCTGGCATGGGCCTCACGTGGCTCTATCGTAGCCGCCTGCTGTTTATCATGACGGTCGTGATTGGGGGCATCGTGCAGGGCTACAACACCGGCCAGCTGGGCGCCTTCAGCTACCTCACGGCCGCTTTCACGGCGCTGGGCCTGGGCTACTTCTGGTGGCGCCGCCCCGATTCCCTGGCGGGCGGCGTGCTGGCTACCGGGCTGCTCTGGCAGGCGGCCTTGCTGATTAATCATCTGCACATCAAAATCACGTGGTTCTTTGTGCCCGCCATGCTCATTTACGCCTTCGGCGACTGGCAGCCCGACCGTCCGGCGGGCCGGGCCATGCAGGGGCCGCCGCTGGTAGCCGCTTTCCTGTTTACGCTGGGTCTGGCCTTGTTCGGCGAGTCGGATATGTACACAGGCGAGCTACGGCCGCCGCTACTGGCCTACCTGGGGGCTATGGGCGCGGTGCTGGCGCTGTCGTTGGTGGGCAAGCAGCGGCGCGGCCGCCTCAGCAGTGCCACCGATTGGCTGCTGCTCTTACCCGGTTTTTACTTTACGGGTGGCCTACCACTGGCCGTGGCTACGCTGGTAGTATTGTACGCTTACTCGGGCTCGGTGCTCTTCCGGGCACACCAGGAGCAAAACCCCGACCGCGTAACGCTGGGCACCGTGCTGTTCATCATCACCACGGCAGTGGCCTACTTCAAGCTCACATGGGGCTTCATGGATAAGTCGCTGTTTTTCCTGCTGGGCGGCGTACTGTTGTTGAGCTTGAGCTGGTACCTGCGCCGTCGGGCCAACCACACGTTTGCCGATAAATCAACTGCCAAGTCATGAGCGAGCCGACCACATCCGCTCCGACTGCGCCCGGCGCCCGCCCCCTAGGCCAGGTAGCCAATCTGCCGCTGCCGCAACTGCGGCGGTGGCTGAAGTGGCTGGTGGCAGCGCAAGTGCTCTTCGTACTGGGCGTGGCAGTAGCCGGCTACGCCACAGAAGCGTTGGGCCGCACCATCTCGCTCCGCACCACCCCCGTAGATCCGCGCGACCTGCTCTACGGCGACTATGTCCGGCTGAACTATGCCATCAGCCAGCTCCCGGGCCATCTGTGGAAAGGCAAGGAGCTTCCGCGCCGGCAGCAGGCGGCCTACGTGCTCCTGGAGCCACGCAATGGCACCTTTGAGGCCGTAGGCGTGTACCCCGAAAAGCCCGAAACCAAACCTGACCAGGCAGTGCTGCGGGGCTCAGTGCAGGATGTATGGCGGCGCGGTATGCGCCTGCGCTACGGCCTGGAGCGCTACTATGTGCCCGAAAATATGGGCCGCCAATTAGAGCAACGCCAGTCGTTGCGGGTGCAAGTGAGCATTGCGCCCTGGGGCCAGGCGCGCATCACCAAAGTAGAAGTAGCCCCCTAAACTGCTGCCGTTTCCCTAGTGGGTTATCTGCCGGCTTGCTAGGCCTATGGGGTGTTTTTCTCAAAGCGGTTGCTACACGGTTTTATCCACTATATATTGCTACTTTAATTTCCGCCTCTATTAGTCTGCGGCGGCTCTATCTCTATTCTTAATTTATCCCTCTTATGAAAAGTGGATTGTGCAAACTAGCTCAGGTTTTAGCCGCGCAGCGCACCAATTCTCCCGCATCTTCCGATAAAGACACGCCTCCCAAAAGCCGCCGACGCAACCGGGCCGAAAGCTCGGCCTTTTCTACCCAGTCCTAAGGACCAGTTAGCGTTGCAACGTCAGTACGAGAGAGTTTTAGACAAGTGGACGCCAGATCAAGCAGAACGTTGCTCTTTTACTGTCTGTCCATGCACGCTTATAGTGTACAACGCTAGGCGTCAAACCGCCACACTTGCTCCGGCGTGATGCAGGCGTGCAGGCGTACATCACCAGCCCAGGCGTCCGCTATGCGCGGCACGGGGGGCTCCAGGCACAGGCCGATGCGCAATGTATCGGGCCGGCACTGGCCTAGAAACTGGTCGTAGAAGCCTTTGCCGTAGCCTACGCGGTGGCCGGTTTCATCGAAAGCCAGCAGCGGCACTAGCACCGCATCTAATTGCGCTGGCTGCACTTCGGTGGCACCTACTGGCTCCGGAATGCCCCAGCGGTTATTCAGTAACTGCGTTTCGGGCGTGAGGTGATAGTGGCGCAAAGTTCGGCCATCGGCCTGCACTACGGGTACAGCCAGCTTTACCGCCTGCTGGTGGGCCCACAGGTGCCGAATGAGCAGCCAAGTATCCGGCTCATGCTGCTGTGGAATCGGCAGAAATACATGCAGCCACCGCCACTGCGCTAACAAAAACTCCTGCACCAGCTGTTGCCACAACAGAGCGCTACGGCGCGCTACCTCTGCCTCAGGCAGGGCGCGACGGCGGGCCAGGGCTTCGCGACGGAGGTCAGCTTTAATCACGTATTGATTTGTATTTCAGACAATGACACTCGCCTCTTACAGACAAGTTGAGCCTGTGAGAAGCGGATTTAGCTACAATAGCGGTCAATCCAAAGCCGTTACGAAGAAGCCCAGCTTGGGCTGCATGCCCGCCAGACGTGCTCCTAACGATACGTTTCCCCAATCGTCCTGACTGGTTTTACGGAAATATATGGAGCCGTTGCCGTAGCCGAGGGCGCTAGAGAAAGCCAGGTTTTTGCTCACTTGCTGCACATCACCTCCATCAATCCATTCCAACGTCAGCAGAAAGTCCTCGTCTACCACCAATTGGTCGGCGGCCAGGTCCACAGTCAGCGGAGAATTACCTGTTGCCCGGCTGGCGGTTGTTATGACTAGGTTACGGGTGAGCAGCTTCTCCTCCGACGGCTTTCCATTGGCCAGCATCTTGTACAGATTTACCCGAAAGCGCAGGGTATCTGGCTGACTATAGAGCACGTTAAAGCTAGCCGTCAGAATCTTAGTCGGCTTGTGCTTCAGAGAGATGACCATGCCCATTTCGGCCCCCAGATGATCGGCTTTGAGCTTGGAAATTACCACCTCGGAGTTGCTGGTGCAGCCCAAGGTACGGTTGCGCTTGTACAGCCCCGGAGCCAGCACCCGCACGGCACCCAGGCCCACGGCGGCCCGAGTAAGCCGCACGCCTGGCCGAGCAACCAGGTCCCGTAGCAGCACCTGTTGCGGCTCATAACCGATACTCGAAATGCGCACCGTATCGGTTAGGTGGGCAGCGGTGTAAGCAAGCTGGTAAGCACCATGTTCATCGGCCACGGTACCTACGCTTTTACCAGGAATACCGACGTTAGCGTAGGGTATCGGCTCTGCGGCTGAAGCGGCCGTAATGGTGCCAGTCAGGGTTTGACCGTGGGCGGCACCAGTCAGCAGCAGACCCAGCCCCGTAAAAAGCAGCAGAAAATAGCGGAGCGAAACAAGAGTAGAGAACATCGACAACTGTAAGAATAAGGAAGAGATACCCTTACCTGATGCACATTGGACGTCTACAGTTGCCAAGCCGACACAAAAATGGTATTTCCTTTGCGCCCACTAAACCCGCTACTCCTCTTCCAGCACCGTGAATTCCAGAGCCAGCGGGTCAAAGGCTTCCAGCAGCTGGTCGATGAACTGCGGGTTGTTGATAAGGATGCTCAGCACATTATCCTCGCGCTCCTGCAACGAGCCGCCGGGGAAAAGCTTCTCCTTGAGGGCCGTAAGCTGACTGTAGGCCACTTCGTGCTTGGCTTCGGCGGCTTTGCTCAGTCGTTTTTCCAGGCCTGCGAGGCTGCCAGCCACTTTCTGCTGCTCAGCGGCCACGGTTTTTACCAGAGTCGGGTCGAGGCGCTGGGCCAAGTCTGATACTTCCTTGAACACGGCCGCCAGCGCCTGCTGCTGCTCCGCGAGGCTTACTTCCTCCTGGCCTAGCGAGGCACCTACCTGCTTCTTCAGGTCCGGCAGCGGACGGAAAATATCGGTGGCGGTGAGGCCCAGCTTGCGCAGCTTGCCGGCATTGGCCTTCCCAATGTACAGCCCGGAATTGCGCAACAGCAGAATGGGGAAAGGCACTTGGTTATCAGTGAAAATCTGCTTCAGCTGGAACCAGTAGGCCACCTCGGCGGCGCCGCCAATGTAGCACAGGTTGGGCAACAGGAGCTCCTGGTATAGTGGCCGCAGCACCACATTAGGGCTGAATTGCTCCGGATGCTGGCGGGCCAGCTCCAGCAGCTCTTCCTGGCTATGACATCGGTTGGTATTGCGCACCGTGATTTGCACGCAGTCCTGGGCCGCATCGTATTCCAGTCGCTCCCGCTTGCCGCCATCAGTAAGGAAAAATAGATTCAGGGGGCGCGAGTACACCTGGGGCTTGTAGCCCGCCGCCTCAAGCTGCTGGTTAGTAGCCTGTACCGCTTTATTGGAGGCCTGCTGCTGAATTTCCTTTTCCAGCACGGGCACCAACGCCTGCTTTAGTGAGGCTGAGTCGCCATCTAATGCTACTAACCCATACTGGCCAAATAAGGCATGCGTGAGCTTGCGCATGGCCTCGGCCAGCGTAGCCGAGCTGGTGTAGGCCTCCCGGAAGGCGGCCGGAATATCGGCGGGCAATTGTTGGAGCAGTTCTTCCTCCAGCCCATCGAGCGGCAGCCGACCTACGGGGCCGCCGGTGTTGGCAGCATTCCACTCATACTTCTTCCCGAATAGGTTTAGGTGGTTGATTTCGGCGAAATCGTGGTCTTCCGTTGCCATCCAGTACACCGGCACAAAATCGTGCTGCGGGT
This sequence comes from Hymenobacter gelipurpurascens, assembly GCF_900187375.1. Lineage (NCBI taxonomy): Bacteria > Pseudomonadati > Bacteroidota > Cytophagia > Cytophagales > Hymenobacteraceae > Hymenobacter > Hymenobacter gelipurpurascens. The sequence goes on from NZ_FYEW01000002.1 coordinate 1,084,878, forward strand.
ACTTCTCCTTGAGCTGACGGCACAGCTTGAGCGCCGTCACAATCTTATAGATAAAGTACAGCGGGCCGGTCAGCAGGTTAAGCTGGTGGCCGGTGGTGATGGTGAAGGTAGTGTCCTTCTCCAGCAGCGCCAGGTTGGCCTGCACCGCCGGGTTCAGTTCGGGCAAAGCAGCATACTGCTCCCGTAGGCCTGCCACCAGACGCTGGCGGGCTTTGGGCGTGTAGGAGGCTTGTTTTTCTTCTATCTGGGCCGCAAATTCCTTCAGAGCAGGAAAGCGGTGGTAGTACTGACTGAGTTCCGGGCGCCGGCTGAGGTAGTCGGTGAGGAGAGACGAGAAAGAGCCGGTGTCGGCGTAGCGGAGGGTCGTAACGGACATGGATTGGAGAGTAATTCGGCTATAACCGGCCAGACGCCACAAAGTAACTGGGTATTTGTCGGAACCAGCATCGGCCGGCTGGTAGGCCACTTACGTTTCCCACCTGAATATCGACGCGCATCGTGCAAAAGCCGTTTTTGACGGCTAGGCCACTCCTGTTGAGCACCGTAAATTTTATGCACCTATTTGTCATTGTTCGGGCAGCGCGGGGAATCTACCAACTGGCCTAGAGGCTAACCCAGATTCCTCCCCGCGGTCGGAATGACAACGAAAAAACCCTGCTTCAGCCAATCAGCCAAAGCAGGGTTTCTATCCGAGTGGCCTAGGCCAGTTAAATTAGTTTGCCATACAAATCGAAGTCCGAGGCTTCCGTGATTTGTACTTGGGCAAAGTCGCCGAGGCGCACATACGTGTCTTTGGTAGCGGGCACCAGCACCTCGTTATCTACTTCCGGCGAATCGAACTCGGTGCGGCCCACGAAGTAGCCGCTTTCCTTGCGGTCGAAGAGCACTTTGTAGGTCTGGCCTACTTTCTCTTCGTTCAGCTCCATCGAGATGCCCTGCTGCAGCTCCATAATCTGGTCGGCGCGGTCCTGCTTTACTTCGGCGGGCACATCGTCGGGCAGCGAGTAGGAGTGCGTATTGTCCTCGTGCGAGTAGGTGAAGATGCCGAGACGGTCGAAGCGGGTTTCCTCCACAAAGTTGTAGAGGTCTTCAAAATCCTGCTGCGTCTCGCCGGGGTGACCGGCAATCAGCGTGGTGCGCAAGGCAATATTGGGCACGCGCTGGCGGATGGTATCTACCAGCTCCACCGTACGGCGCTTGCTGATACCGCGGCGCATGGTTTTCAACATGTTATCCGAAATATGCTGCAGGGGCATATCTAGGTACTTGCAGATGTTATCGCGCTCATTCATCACGTCCAGCGCATCCAGCGGGAACTGCGAGGGGTAGGCATACTGCATCCGGATCCAGTCGATTCCGTTCACATCCGAGAGGTGGCGCAACAAATCCGCCAGTTTCCGCTCGCCGTAGTGCTGCAGGCCATAGTAGGTCAAGTCCTGGGCAATTAGAATCAGCTCCTTCGTGCCCATCGAGGCCAAGCGGTTGGCTTCTTTCACCAGATCTTCAATGGGGCGGTCCATGTGCTTGCCGCGCATCAGCGGGATGGCACAAAACGAGCACGGACGGTTGCAGCCTTCTGCAATTTTGAAGTAGGCGTAGTGCTTGGGCGTCGTCAGCAGCCGCTCGCCCACCAGCTCGTGCATGTAGTCGGCCTCCAGCGTTTTCATCAGCTGCGGCAGCTCCAGCGTCCCGAAATAGGCATCTACCTGCGGAATTTCGGCCTCCAGGTCGTCCTTATAGCGCTGTGACAGGCAACCAGTTACATAGAGCTTGTCCAGTTTGCCGGCTTCCTTCTCATCGGCGTAGCGCAGAATGGTGTCGATGCTTTCCTGCTTGGCGTTATCTATAAAGCCGCAGGTATTGATGATGACAATATTGGCGTCGCTCTGCTCGGCTTCGTGCGTCACCTCAAACTGGTTAGCGCGCAGCTGGCCCATGAGTACTTCGGAGTCCACGATGTTCTTGGAGCAGCCTAGAGTGATGACGTTGACTTTATTGGCCTGCTGGCTTCTTACTTTCATGCTGGATTGGGTAGGCAGGCGGCCGGGCAATCCTTTCTATGTGAGAAGGTTGCCCGCTACGGCCCGCGGCGAAAATCGGACCGCAAAGGTACGAACTCGGCAACGCCTTTTCCTACTGGGAACGTTCCTTTGTGCGAAAGGCTATAGCGCTAGAAACAGTTATTCCGAGCGAAGCGAGGCATCTCGCTCCGCTCGGAATGACGAGCTTATTGGCCTAGGCCTATTTCTTAAACAGCGAGTTCACGTAAGTGTGGCGGTCAAACAGCTGCAGGTCTGTCATCTTCTCGCCCACCCCGATGTAGCGCACCGGAATGTTGAACTGGTCACTGATGCCGATAACCACGCCACCACGGGCCGTGCCGTCGAGCTTGGTGATGGCCAGCGCAGATACTTCGGTGGCTTTGGTGAATTCTTTGGCTTGCAGGAAGGCGTTCTGGCCCGTGCTGCCATCGAGCACTAGCAGCACTTCGTGCGGCGCATCCGGAATCACCTTCTGCATCACGCGCTTGATCTTGCTGAGCTCGTTCATCAGGTTCACCTTGTTATGCAGGCGGCCGGCCGTATCAATAATCACCACATCGGCGCCCATCTCCACACCTTTCTGCACGGCATCGTAGGCCACTGAGGCGGGGTCGGTATTCATGCCGTGCGAAATCACAGGTACACCTACCCGGTCGCCCCATACAATCAGCTGATCGACTGCAGCGGCCCGGAAGGTATCGGCGGCACCGAGTACTACTTTTTTACCAGCTGAGTGAAAACGGTGCGCCAGCTTACCAATAGTGGTGGTTTTGCCTACCCCATTCACGCCCACCACCATAATCACGAAGGGCTGGCCAGAAGTATCGGGGCGGTCCAGCAGGGCGGTGGAGCCGGAGTTGTTATCTGAGAGCAACGCCACAATCTCTTCGCGCAGAATGCGGTCAAGCTCCGAGGTGCTTACGTACTTGTCGCGCGCCACCCGCTTCTCAATGCGGTCAATGACCTTCACGGTGGTATCAATGCCTACATCGGCGTGCACCAGCAACGTTTCCAAGTCATCCAGCACGGCCTCATCGACCACGTTCTTGCCGACTACTGCCTTACTAAGCTGATCAAAGAAGCTGGCTTTGGTCTTTTCCAGACCTTTATCCAGCGACTCCTGCTGCTCCTTGCTTTCCTTATCCTTCTTGAAAAAATCGAAAAGTCCCATTCGGTCAGGATGTAGCGTGAAGCTCCAGCTTCACGCGTCGTGGCTGAGCATGAGCAATGTGGCCTGTGTAGGCCAGTTGCTGGCTGCTCAATGAGGCTCGAAGCTGGAGCTTCGCGCTACAACGCAAAAAAGTCCCACAAAGGCGGGACTTCTTCACTTACGTTGGAATGCCGCGGGGGCGTCCAATTACTTAACGCCGGTGGCGATATAGTCCTGTACTTTATCAACAGGCACCATTTCCTCTTTGAAGGTATAGGCACCAGTCTTGTCCGATTTCACGGCACGAATAACCTTAGCCCAGTCCTTACCGCCAGCGGTTTTCAGGGTTGCTACTACTTTCTTAGCCATTGCTCAATTACTTGATTTCCTTGTGAACGGTCATCTTCTTGAGCACGGAGTTGAACTTTTTCAGCTCAATGCGCTCAGGGGTGTTCTTGCGGTTCTTCGTGGTGATGTAGCGCGAGGTGCCCGGCTGGCCCGAGTTTTTGTGCTCGGTGCACTCCAGGATTACCTGCACCCGGTTTCCTTTTTTAGCCATCTCGACTGGGGTTTTAGGATTAAGGACTGCAAAGGTACAAACCTTTGGGGAATTGACAAACAGTCAGCAACATTCCTCCTAAAACAACGCTATTTTTCGTACTCAGAGCCTAAAAAAGTGGCCTAGCCGGCTGCTGTAATATGCAGAAGGCCCTTTGTTGTCCCCAAAGATAGTACTCTGGGACGAACAAAGGACCTCTGTATCTTTTGTTTGCACCACTAGCGCAGCACCATATCATAGAGCACCACTACGTACTCATGGTTTTTATGATCCTGGCGATACGTGTAGCGAGTCGGGTAATACAAGCCCGTGCGGGAAACGGCAGCGGGCTGCGGGATTCTGTAATTATCGTGCTGGGTTCTTTCTAGGAAGGCCTTGGTAAACATGGGCTCCAGGAATGTTACGTTCCCATTGAAGGTGCCATAAATAAACGTTTGGGTAAAGGTCTGGCCCTGAAATTCAGGAGCCGTGGGGTCAAGCCAATGCTTGCCCATACCGGGTACCGTACCGGGGCCGGGTACATAACCGGTGGGTATATACGCTGCATCCGGAAGCACCTCTCCTAGTGGGTCATTGGGCTTGATAACGGCGCGCTCCGCTGGACTGATCATGTAGAAGTGCAGGTCGAAGTGGGGCAGCGTATAGATAGTTACGGGCTCGTGGCCGTGAGGATTCCAGTCGAGAGATAAGTGATTGAAGGGAATGGGTAGCGACGCTGCCTGAGCAGGAAGTGCCATCTGATACCAGAGCAGCGTAGGCGGAAATACATCCTCGGTGGGTAGGCCAGTAAGCGCGGCCTCCGTGATACGCACCCCGATTTCCTGGGGCACCCCCTTCTTGTTTACCGTCACAAAACTGCGCGCGGTGCCGTTTCCAACGCTAACAGCCGGACCAGAATAGGTGGTAAAGTTGGCGTTGCCATTGGGCGAGCCATTGCCCGACGACATAGCATCATTGGTGGCGATACTGGACTGACTGGCCGGTTGCGGCAGGTCGTCAGTACGGCTACAGGCGGTAGATAGAACGGTTGCGCCGACACACATAAGCGCAAGTAAGCGGCTGAAGGAAGGGCTTTCCATAAGCTGGTGTGGTTTATTAATGGAAAAACAGGCTGAACGGCAAGTACTTGGCCTCTCTATCTATTTACTTCACTCGAGGCACCACTTAGGCACGAGTTTGGCGTGAGCCTCTGCTCAGAAGCCCTGATTAAGCCAATTATTTATCAAGTTAGTACAATATATAAAACTCCCTGAACTATAGCAAGGCTATAATTCAGGGAGTTAGGAAGCTGCATAAATATGCAGCTATACTGACGTACTATTTTAACTCTGGCAGCTTAAACCCGTCTAGGCCACTTGGCTTTTCCATCCAGGACTCTATCTCCGCTACTGTGCGTGGTGCTTCGCTGGATAGGTTCTCGTAGCCCTTGGGCGTTATCAGGACGTCGTCCTCAATACGCACTCCAATATTCCACCACTTTTTGTCGCAGAGGCTGCCTTCGGGAATGTAGATGCCCGGCTCTACGGTAATTACATTCCCGGCTTGCAGCGGTCCGTAGCTGCCGCGGTCATGCACATCTAGGCCTAGATAGTGACTGGTGCCGTGCGGAAAATACGTGCGCATTTCCTCGGCCGTCCTGATGATGCCCAGCTTCGTGAGGCCCTCGGCAATTACTTTCTGGGCAGCCATATGAGGCGCCTGAAATTCTTTGCCGGGCTTGCACTCCCTGAAAGCAGCCTCTTGGGCGGCCAGCACCAGTTCGTAAATCTGGCGTTGCGCGGGGCTGAACTTGCCGGAGGGCGGAATCGTGCGCGTTACATCGGCCGAGTAGCCGTGGTACTCGGCGCCGCAGTCCATCAGTAGTAAGTCGTTCTTTACCTGCGGCTTGTCATTCTCGATGTAGTGGAGTACGCAGGCATTGTTGCCGGCCCCCACAATACTGGGGTAGCCTTCAAACTCGGCACCGTATTTCCGATACACGTATTCGTGCAGCCCCTGAAGCTCCCGTTCGCCTACTTCCGGCCGCGTGGCCTTCATAACCTCCTGCTGGCCTACGGCACTAATCCGGACGGCCCGACGAAGCAGGGCTATTTCCTCCGGCGTTTTCAGGGCACGCAACTGGTCGAGGATTTCATCCAGCGAGCTGCCATCATAGCGGCTGGTAGGTTTGTTGACTATGGCTTTCTGTCGCTCAGCCGTTGTTTTAGCCGCCAGATACCCTTGCACATACGCATCTTGGCCGAGTGCAGGCTGGCCCTGAGTCATATCCTGCAGATACACCTTTAGCCGGTCAGCCGCCTTCAGGCCGTATTGCTGGATGAGCTTATAGGCCTGCTCGGTGCCAGGATCGAAGCTGGGCGGCACGGCGGCCTGCTGCCGGAAGGTGGCTACCAGGTCATGGAGGTCGGCGGGGTCTTTGGCATCGTTGCGCATATCAGCAGGCAACGCCAGAAAGTTGACCTGCTGGAAGCTGCTCCACGGAATACCTGCTGTAGCAAAGTCCTTGTTGTCGGCCACGTACTGCACCTTCAGTTGCTGCCGGGTGCCTTCCGTGCCTAAGCGGCGACCAGTCCACTGCTCCGCTTTCGGGTCGCGGGGCTGCACAAAGAGGGCTTCCGTGATGCCCGATTGGCCCTTAATGGTTTGTGGCTCCTTGAACAGCAGCAACATAGCATCCGGCTCCTCATACCCGGTCAGGTAATAAAAATCGGGATGCTGATGATACACAAAGTCCACATCGTTGGCGCGGTTCCGGATGGGAGCCGCAAACAACACGGCTACTGAACCAGGCGGCAGCGCCTGGCGCACCAACTCACGGCGTTGCTTATGAAACGCGGGGTCCAGGAAATCGGTGGGACGGTCGGGGCCAGCGGCGCGCTGGGCCAGCGCAGTGGTAGGTGAGGTGAGGGCCAGTAGGCCAGTCAGCAGGAACGCGGGGAGTGCGGGCCAGGCCGCACGAGCAAGTATAGAGTAAGGCATAGCAACCGCAAAGACCAGCATCAACTCCGAGCGTTGCGCTGGGAGCAAGCCCATGGCTTCTGGGGTCTGAGGCGTTGCAACTTCCGCAAAAAATGGCAGGAAGCAAGCGCTAGGTGGCCTAGCAAAAAAGCAGCGCCACCCTTCCGCTTTGGGCACCAGCCAAATCTTTTCGAAAAAAGACCCGATGATGCACCAAGCGGAAGCGTGGCGCTGCTTTTTCTAGCCTTTTGCTTAGACTAGTAAACGATGAAGCCTTGCTCCTTGGCCTTCTTCAGGACCGACATGATGCCGTTCTTGTTGATAGTCCGGATGGTGCTGGTAGCTACTTTCAGCGTTACCCAAGCATCCTCTTCAGGGATGTAGAAGCGCTTTTTCTGCAAGTTCGGGTAGAACTTACGCTTGGTTTTGTTGTTGGCGTGCGAAACGTTGTTGCCTACGCGGGTACGCTTGCCGGTCAGATCACAAACTCGGGCCATGATATAAGGAGCTTAGAGGTTTCAATGCTGGAAAAAGGGACGCAAATATCGGTATTTCTCGGATAGAAGCAAACCGGGAGGCTGAAAAATAGCGCGTTAGCCTACTTAGCGGCCCGTAGAGGGCTTCTTTTTTTCTTTCGCAGCCTGCCAAGGGCAATGCCGACAGCCATTTCCGCAGCAGGAGCCCCGCCGCAGATGGTACTGCTCCGTGAAAACCATGTAACCTTCGGGGGTAAAGTAAAAGTCGCCGGGTTGAAGTGGCTGAGGCGCGGAACTTGGCAAAGCAGAAGAAGCGAATGAGGCGGCAAGATACAACCCGTCTGGCAGATAGGTCGCCGGCAAAACTCTGGCGGCCTTTCTTTTGTATGCTAGTATCTCCATCTAGCAGGTCTGGCTTGTGCTAGGCCACTGCTTCTTCATACTGCTGCGTATGCGCTACTGCCTCTGCTTGTTGCTTGCTGCTTTTCTTGCCACGCCTGTGCTAGGCCAGCAACCAGTGCCAGCTTCCATAGCGGCATTGGTGGGGCAGTTGGAACAGAATGCCGATGAAAAGCTTCCGGAAGCGCCGCTCAAGGAAGCTCGCCGCACCTTTGCCCAAACCCGACAGCGCTATTCGCGTGGTTTACCGCCAGGCTCTCAATTGTACCTAACGGCCCAAATCCTCAACGAGGCGGCTGTGCCAGAGCCTGTGGTGGTGCGCGTGGCTTCCTGGGAAGCAGGCCGTGTGGTAGGCCATATTGTGCGCCTGCACTCAGATGGCACCTCGGTTGCCGCTGCCCCTGCAGAGTTTGAAGAGGCTGCGGTACTGGACTGGGCATTGCTGCGGCCCAATGGCTCGGAGGAGGGCAATCATTTAGGTAAATTTCTGGAGCTCGAAGAGCGCCTGGCCGCCCTATCTGACCACTAAATGCCAGCCAAGTGGCCTAGCGGCTGAGGCTTTTTAGTAGCTTGCGGAGGGCCGGCCCTATGACAGGCGGTGGCTTTATCACCTCCCGTTTTATGACTTCGCGCACTATTCTAGGCCTCTTGTTATGCAACTCGCTGCTCTGCTTGGGCACGCTGACCGCCGGGGCGCAGCAGCTCCGCAACGATGCTCCCGTTTCGGCCAACGCCCCTACCGACAGGCCCCTTTCGGTACTGAAGACGGAAGACGATAAAGGTCTGCATCAGCTAGACAAGGTCATTGCCCCTGCCGTGAAACAGGCCCGCCGAACGCTGCCCCAAGCCAAACAGCGCTTCCAGAGTGGCCTAGCGGCCGGCCAGGCCTTTTTCCTGACTACGCGCATTTATGATGCTGATGGCCGTTTCGAGCAGGTGTTTGTGCGGGTGCGAGAATGGCAGGGATCTTCCATCAAAGGCATCATTGCCAGCGACCTTGCGGTAGTGCAGCAGTACCAGACCGGGCAACTCATCGAGTTTCCGGAAAAAGCGGTGCTCGACTGGACAATTAGCCAGCCAGATGGTTCTGAGGAAGGCAACTTTGTCGGAAAGCTGATGGATACCTTGCAGTAGGAAAGCAGCCTGGCCCGGCGGCTTTTCCGTAAATTTGAATACCCCGCTTTGTTTACCCACCCAACCTTTCGTGTTATGTCTGCTACTACCTCCCATACTTCCGCCCCTACCTTGCGCGGCCGCAGCCAAGAGCTCATGGCGCTCGAAGATCAATACGGCGCCCACAACTACCACCCGCTCCCGGTAGTGCTCAACCGGGGCGAAGGTGTGCATCTGTGGGATGTTGATGGCAAGCATTATTATGATTTCCTCTCGGCCTACTCGGCGGTGAATCAGGGCCATTGCCACCCACGCATCATTGGGGCCCTCACTGAGCAGGCGCAAAAGCTTACTCTCACCTCGCGGGCCTTCTTCAACGACCAGTTGGGCGCCGCCGAAAAGCAGCTGTGTGAGCTTTTCAACTACGATAAGGCGTTGCTGATGAACTCAGGCGCCGAGGCGGTGGAAACGGCTCTGAAGCTGGCCCGCAAGTGGGGCTATCAGGAAAAGGGCATTGCCCCGAACCAGGCCGTCATCATTGTAGCCGAGCACAACTTCCACGGCCGCACTACCGGTATCATCTCCTTCAGCACCGACCCCGATTCTACGGGCGGCTTCGGGCCCTACACCCCCGGCTACCAAGTGGTGCCCTACGATGACCTGGAGGCCCTAACCGAAGCTCTGCAGGATCCGCACATATGCGGTTTCCTGGTAGAGCCTATTCAGGGCGAGGCCGGCGTGATGGTGCCTTCCGATGGCTACCTGGCCAAAGCGGCGGCGCTGTGTAAAGAGCACAAGGTGCTGTTCATTGCCGACGAAATTCAGACTGGCCTAGGCCGTACCGGCGAGCTACTGGCAGTATGCTACGAAGGCGTGCACGCCGATATCCTGATTCTGGGCAAAGCCCTGAGCGGCGGTGTGTTGCCGGTATCGGCGGTGCTGGCCCGCAACGAAATTATGCTCACCATTCAGCCCGGCCAGCACGGCTCTACGTTTGGCGGTAACCCGCTGGCTAGTGTGGTGCTGCGCGCTGCCCTGGATGTGCTTCTCGACGAAAAACTGACGGAAAATGCCCGCGCCCTGGGCGAGGTATTCCGGGAGCGTATGCGCCGCGTGCAGGCCAAGCGCCCCGAAGTAGTGGAGCTGGTGCGCGGCAAAGGCCTGCTGAATGCCGTGGTCATTAAGCCCCACGCCGACGGCCGCACTGCCTGGGATGTATGCGTGACGCTGATGGAGCGCGGTGTACTGGCCAAACCTACCCACGGCGACATCATACGTTTCGCGCCGCCGCTGGTCATTACGGAAGAGCAGCTCCACGAGGCCTGCGACATAATTGAGCAAACCATACTGGAGTTCTAACCTGCTCACTATATGATATCTACAACGGACTGCCTTACTTGTAGGCAGTCCGTTTATTTTTTAGGTGGCCTATGCATTACCGTTACTCTTTATTATCCCTGCTAGTAGTTATCGGCTGTCGAAGTGAGCGGGCGGCTTTCAGTTTTCAGTCATCGGCACCGGCTAGGCCACTATTTGTGCCAGCTCCGATAGCTACAAATGCTACGGCTGCTAAAGCTTCGTCAATCTCGCCATCAGCTTCACCGCTTCTTTCCAGGCAGCCGCAAGCACGTACCGCTAAACGGTACGCTGCTCAACTCCCGAAAGCTACCCGAGTGCTGCCGCCGCGCAGAAGTGGCCTAGGCCACTCCGAAACCACTCGCCATACCTCCGCGTACGGCAAAGCGCGACGCCAGCCCCGGCACCCTTCCCGCGATTATACCCCGCTGGTTATGGCAACCCTGTTGGTAGCCCTTGGGTCGCTGCTGCTTATTGGGGCAGCAACGGCTCTTACCTCGTCGTTTATCCCGCTGATTGGCGTTCTGCTCATCGTTTTGGGCGGGGTTGTCTACTTTCACTGGCGTTACGAATAGCTTATCTGATTCACCCTTACCGCACCTGCAATGCCGCTTCGGCTACCCTACTTCTACCGGCTGCACCGTCAGACCCTTTCCGTTTTTTTACTAGTAGCCAGCGCACTTTTCAGCGGCTGTCGTAGCGAGCAGGTCGCTTTTCAGTTCAGGCCTGCCGCCGGCGCTGAGCAGCTAACAGCCCCCATCAACAGGCCTACACCAGCTGCGGGTTTGGCAGGGCCGGCCACCCCAGAAGCAAACTCGCAGCAGCCTGAAGTGGCCTACGCGCCAGCAGCAACCCCGAAGCTCATTAGGAACCACCAGGCCAAGGCTCAGGTATCTGCTACTACCAAACCCGCTTTGTCTGTCCGTAAAGTGACCTACCGTACGCTGGTGCGTTGGCAAGCTTTGCGGCCGAAGACGGGAACGGCTAGCCGGCCGCACACAGCTCAGCTGCGCGAGACCGGGCATCTGGTGATGGGCATTGCGCTCGTGGCAGCGGGAGTAGTGGCCGGCGTGCTACTAGGCGGCTGGCTAGGCCTAGGGGTGGGAGCTGCCGTGGTTATTCTGGGATACTACTTCCTGGGGCTGGCCTTTGGGGGCAAGCACGCGTGGCAGGAAGTGTTTCAAGAGTTCTTCAACATGTAGGCCACTTTCACCTGGCAGAATAGCCCGTTGGGAGCTGTAGGTCAGTCGCTAACCGATGAAATACCTCGGCTGGCATGGCTCATTAGTCGGTTGGCCGAGTTAGCCAGCGCAGGGATAGGGCACGCAGTAGTTTTGTTTCACTACTACTCCAAAGTCCTACTATTATGCGTGCTCTTCTACTGATTCTATTTTGTGGTGTTGTTTCGATGCTGGCCAGCTGCCAGACCAGCCGTCCGGCTTTCGTATCGCATCCGTTCAAGAACGTAGTAGACATGCCCTCCGACACGACCCGCAAGGTTATCGTGCTCCACGATTCGCAAGGCCCGCAAGGCACCCGTGTGGCCATGACGGCAGCTCAGGCTGCTGAGTTCAGCCAGCAGTAGGCCACTATTTCTCCGGTGCTGCGCTCTGCCCAGCACTGGTTTCGACCTGATTTTCACACACCGCCGCTCGCCGTGCCGCACCCGTTTCTGGGAGTAGCGCGGCGTTTTGGCGTGCAGGCTAATTAGCGAGGTCTGCAACCTTACCTTTGCCAGCGCTGTTCTATTCCGTCTCATTTCTGAAAACAACGCATGGCCATTCTCCCCACGCATCGTCCGCGCCGCAACCGCAAGTCCGAAGTTATCCGCAACATGGTGCAGGAAACCAACTTGTCGGTGCACGATTTTATTTATCCCGTCTTCCTGATTGAAGGGCAAAATCAGCAGCTCGAAATTCACTCCATGCCCGGCATTCACCGCTTCTCCGCCGACCGCCTGATTGATGAAATCGGGCGCTGCGTGGAGTTGGGCATCAAAAGCTTCGCTCCTTTTCCCAGCATTAATGATGGGCTGAAAGACCGGCTGGCCAAGGAAAGCGCCAACCCCGAGGGCTTGTATCTCAAAACGGTAGCCGATATCAAGCGGCAGTTCCCGGATATCGTCATCATGACCGATGTGGCGATGGACCCGTACTCCTCCGACGGCCACGACGGCGTAGTGGACGCTGAATCGGGCGAAATCCTGAACGATGCTTCCCTGGAAGTGCTCGGCCAGATGGCCCTGGCCCAAGCCCGCGCCGGCGCCGATATCATTGGGCCCAGTGATATGATGGATGGCCGCGTAGCCTGGATTCGGGAGGTGCTCGATAGCAACGCCTTCTCGCACGTGAGCATCATGAGCTATACCGCCAAGTACGCCTCGGCGTTCTACGGCCCATTCCGCGACGCGCTGGACTCGGCCCCCAAGAAAGGCGACAAGAAAAGCTACCAGATGAACCCCGCCAACCGCCGCGAGGCCCTGCGCGAACTGGCCCTCGATGAGCAGGAAGGCGCCGACATGGTCATGATAAAGCCGGCCCTGAGTTACCTCGACGTGATTCGGGAGGTGCGCGACAATACGCATCTGCCCGTGACGGCCTACAACGTATCGGGCGAGTATGCCATGGTGAAAGCCGCTGCCCAAAACGGCTGGCTCGATGGCGAAAAGACCATGATGGAAGTACTCATGAGCATCAAGCGTGCCGGCGCCGATGCCATCCTGACGTACTTTGCGAAGGAAGCCGCCGAGGTACTGCGCCGCGGCTAGTTCTCCTGTCTCCGATAGGCCTAGACGAAAAAGAGCGACCTGCTAACAGGTCGCTCTTTTTCGTCTAGGCCTGTTTTTTTGCGCTGATACTGCCAAACATATTGCGCAATTTGCCACCACCTCATCTTGGTGGGCCGCTCGTAAGACATCGTCCTGAATCACTCTCATTCCTCACCCTATGCCCGCTCACATCCGCCTCGCTACTACTGCCGATATTCCTGCCATTCTGGGCCTAGTGCGCCGCGTGGTGCCGCTTATGCAGGCTAGCGGCAACCAGCAGTGGTCAGCGGAGTACCCCAATGAGGAGGTATTTCAGAAGGACATTGAGCGGCAGCATCTGTGGGTGGCTGAACTGGAAGGCCAGGTAGCAGCCGTGGCGGCCCTCACCAACAACGACCAGGACCCCGAATACGCCCAAGCCGACTGGGACGCCACGGAGCCGGCCCTCGTCACGCACCGCTTAGCCGTTGACCCCGCGGCTCAAGGCCATGGCTTAGCGGTAGCGCTGCTGCAGCACGCCGAAAACTTGGCTACTGGCCTAGGCCTGCGCACCTTGCGAGTCGACACCAACTCCGAGAACCTGGCTACCCAGCGTCTCTTCCCCAGGCTGGGCTACCGCTACGCCGGCGAAATCACGTTGGGTTTCCGGCCCGGTTTGCGGTTTTTCTGCTACGAGAAACGGTTGGCCTAGCCTGGGCCGGATTACCGCTCAAACGGCCAGCGGCCCTGGCTTCTGCTCCACACCAGAAACGCTACCACACCGGCGGCCGTCACGCCCAGGGCGGAGAGAATCAGCATGGGGCCGGTGCTGTAGAGGATGAACAGCCACACGGCAATGGCTAGCACCACCGGCAGTGGGTAGAGCGGCATCCGGAACGGCAGGTCCTTGGTGCCCCGGCGGCGGCGCAACAGTACCAGGCCTACTGCCTGGCCTACGAACTGGATCAGGATGCGCATGGCCAAGATGGCGCTGATAACCTCGCCCAGCCGGAACAACAAGCTGAACACAAAGCCTACGCCGCCCAGAATCAGGAGCGAGACGTGCGGGAACTGCTTGGTAGGATGCAGGCGCCCGAAAACGGGGAGAAACTCGCCATCGGCGGCGGCGGCGTACGGAATGCGCGAGTAGCCGAGCAGCACCGCAAATAACGACGCAAAGGCCACCCACAGCACCAGCGCCGTAGCGGCTTTGGCGGCGGCCGCGCCGTAGAGCCTTTCCACAAACGTGCTTACAATGAACTCCGAGTGGCTGGCTTCCTGCCACGGAATCACGGTGCCCACACTCCAGTTGAGTAGCAGGTAGAGCGCCGCAATGCCCAGAATACTCAGGAAGATGCTGCGCGGAATCAGCTTGTGCGGCTCCTTCACCTCGCCGCCCAGGTGGCACACGTTGTAGTAGCCCAGGTAGCTATAAATTGTTTTGACGGCCGCCTGCCCCATAGCCGCCGATATCAGGATGCCTGGCAGCGCCGCTAGGCCACCGGCGGGCATCCAGGCCACCTCGTGGTTGGCGTGCGTGATTCCCCCGAAAATCAGCCAGCCCATGAGGCCCAGCACGCCCACCCAAAGCATTACGCCTAGCTTACCAATGTCCTCGATGCGGCGGTAGAGCAGTGCAATTAGCAGCAATACCACCACACCCGATACCAGCTTGGGCTGCCACCACTCCTGAAACGGCACCAGATAGCCAAAGTACTGCGCGAAGCCAATGGCCCCCGAGGCCAGCACCAGCGGCGCCTGAATCAGGGTTTGCCACACATACAGGAACGACATCAGCCGGCCCCACTTATGTTCGCCGTAGGCCAGTTTGAGGAAGCGGTAGGAGCCGCCCGCCTCCGGATATGCGGCTCCCAGCTCACTCCAGACCAAGCCATCCACGATACTCAGGCCGGCGCCCACCAGCCAGGCCAGCAGGAAGTACGGCCCCATGAACCCCATCACGAGCGGCAGGGTCACGAAGGGGCCGATGCCGACCATATCAATCATGTTGAGGGCGGTGGCTTGCACCAGGCCTAGGCGGCGTTGGAGCGGTGCGGCGGCAACAGGGGAGTCGGTAGAAGTTTGGGTCATGGGTCGTAAAAGTCGGATAAAACCAGATTGTTCAGCGCACAAGTTTGCACGGCCCCCAATGCGGCCCCGGCTGCCCGTAGGTCACTTCCCAAAACTGCTGCCTCAGCAGCGGTTGTTCCGCGTCGTAACCACTTAGAGCGCGACCATGAGCCAACCCAATCGTGGGGGCCGCGTACCCTGAGGATACGTTCTCACCTGTTCCTGCACCTATGGCTGGCAATTCTTCCTCTAAATTAGTTGTGTATGGGGCCATTGGCGCCAACCTAGCTATTGCGGCTTCCAAGTTCGTGGCGGCCTTTTTCACGGGCAGCGCCGCCATGATGTCGGAAGGCATTCACTCCCTGGTCGACAGCGGCAACGGCATGCTGATTTTGTTTGGCATGAACCGCAGCGCCCGGCCCGCCGATGCTCGCCACCCCTTCGGCTACAGCAAGGAAATCTACTTCTGGACCGTTATTGTGGCGGTTATGATTTTTGCGGTGGGCGGCGGCATGTCGCTTTACAAAGGCTATCAGTACATTCAGAATCCGGTTCCGCTCACTGATCCTACCTGGAACTACTGGGTGCTGGGGCTGGCCATTGTGTTCGAAGGAGTGGCCTGCACCCTGGCCTACCGGGAGTTCCGCAAGACCCAGGGCGACCACGGTTTCTGGCAAGCCCTGCGCCTGAGCAAAGACCCGGCAGTATTTGCCATTCTGCTCGAAGACCTGGCCGCGCTAGTAGGCCTATTGATTGCCCTGGCGGGTATTTTCTTCGGGCACCTGCTCAACAACCTGTACCTCGATGGCGCAGCTTCCATGGCTATCGGGGCACTGCTGGTGGGTATGGCCATATTCATGCTGCGCGAGACCAAAGGGCTGCTGATTGGGGAAGGCGCTGATGCCACCATGCTGCAAGATCTCTCGGTCATCACCCGCCAAGATGCCGCCGTGGTCTCTATGCACAACCCGCTCACCATGTACCTCGGCCCCCAGGATGCGGTGCTAGCCCTCGATGTAGAGTTTCATGACCACCTCTCGGCCGTGGAAATAGAACAGGCCGTTAGCCGGCTCCAGGCCAGCATCCAAACCAAGCATCCGCAGTTCCGGCGCGTCTTCATTGAGGCGGCCGCGCCGCCAACCCCGGTTTAGTGAGTTGCGTACGACGGGCAGACTGCTGTACTTAGCGGTTTCAACCTATTTCCTCTTGCATGTCTGCGGGTTCTTCTAAAATCGCCATTTACGGGGCCATTGGCGCCAATATTGCCATTG
This sequence comes from Hymenobacter gelipurpurascens, assembly GCF_900187375.1. NCBI lineage: Bacteria > Pseudomonadati > Bacteroidota > Cytophagia > Cytophagales > Hymenobacteraceae > Hymenobacter > Hymenobacter gelipurpurascens. The sequence continues at coordinate 1,101,018 of NZ_FYEW01000002.1, forward strand.
CCATTGCCAAGTTTGTGGCCGCCTTCTTTACCGGCAGCTCGGCTATGCTTTCCGAGGGCATCCACTCCCTAGTAGACAGCGGCAACGGCCTGTTGATTTTGTTTGGGGTGAAGCAGGCCGAAAAGCCCGCCGATGCCCGCCACCCCTTCGGGCGCAGCAAGGAGCTGTATTTCTGGTCCCTGATTGTAGCCATTCTGGTATTTTCCGTGGGCGGCGGCATGTCGTTTTACGAGGGCGTGGAGCACTTGCGCAACCCGTCGCCCATTACCGATCCCACCTGGAATTACTGGGTACTGGGCCTCTCCATGCTGTTTGAAGGCATTTCCTGCTTTCTAGCGTTCCGCGAGTTCAACAAAGACCGCGGCGACTCCGGCTTCTGGGCCACGCTCGGGCGCAGCAAAGACCCTTCGGTTTTTGCCATTCTGATGGAAGACCTGGCCGCGCTGCTGGGCCTAGTCATTGCCCTGGCTGGCGTGTATTTTGGGCATCTGCTTAACAACCCCTACTTCGACGGCGGCGCTTCCATCTGCATTGGCATTCTGCTGGTGTCGGTAGCTATCTTTTTGATTTACAAAACCAAAGGCCTGCTAGTAGGCGAAGGTGTAGACGACGAAACCCTGGATGCGCTGGAAACCCTGGCCCGTCAGCAACGCGGCGTGGAGCAGGTGCGCCGGCCCCTCACTATGTATCTGGGGCCGCACGATGTGGTGCTGGCCCTCGATGTGGAATTCCATGACCACCTCTCGGCCGTGGAAGTGGAGCGCACCGTAGACGCGCTTCAGGATGCCATCCGGGCGAAGTTCCCCGAATTCAAGCGTATCTTCATCGAGGCCAAAGGTTTATCGGGCAAGTCCCGCAGTCCTTTGCCTACCGATCAGCCGGTGTCGCCGCAGATCTAGGCCTGTTCTATCAGGCTCCTTCCGGCGGCTATGTGTCACCTACCCTACCCGCTATGCCAAACGACTTTTTCGCCACTTCCCCCTTTCAATCCTTCTGGATGGGCGGCTTCGAATGCACCGACCAACTCAACGCCTTCGGCCACCGGGTAGACTTTCTGCCCCTCACAGGCCACCTCCCGCTGCTGGATGATGATTACAGCCGTTTGCAGGAATTCAGTATTGGTAGTGTCCGGGAAGGTATCCGGTGGAGTCAGATCGAGAAAACACCGTACCACTACGACTGGAGCACCGTGCAGGTAATGCTTGATGCGGGGCGCCGCCATGGCATTCAGCAAATCTGGGACTTGTGCCACTTCGGCTACCCCGACGACCTGACGCCTTTGCACCCCATGTTTGCGCGGCGCTTCGCCTTTCTCTGCCGGGCTTTCGTGGATTTCTACCGCCAGCAGCGCCCCGACGATGTGCTCATCGTGACGCCCATCAACGAGGTAAGCTTCATGAGTTGGCTGGGGGGCGATGTACGGGGCACCTCACCGTATTGCGTAGGCCAGGGCTGGGAAGTGAAACGGGGCCTGATGCGCGCTTATATTGAGGGCGTAGCGGCCCTGCAGGAAGCCGACCCCACCATCCGTATTCTTACCACCGAGCCCCTCATCCGGATTGTGCCGCGGTTTGGGGCGAGTGCCGGCGAGGTGCGGCGGGCCAAGGAGTTCGATGTAAACCAGTTTCAGAGTGTAGACATGCTCTGCGGGCGCATCTGCCCCGAATTGGGCGGCCGCCCCGAATACCTGGATTTGCTGGGCTTCAACTATTACTACGACAACCAGTGGCAGCTGGAGCCGCATCAAACGCTGCCTTGGGCCAACGACTTCAACGACCCCCGTTTCCGCCTTCTGAGCCACCTGCTCAAGCGGGCATACAAGCGCTACGGCCGCCCCGTGGTCCTCACCGAAACCAGCCATCCAGGCGTTGATCGGCCGTTCTGGATCAAGATGATAGCCGAAGAATCGGCAGCAGCCATCCGGGCCGGCGTGCCGCTACTGGGCGTGTGCCTCTACCCCATCATCGATCGGCCCGACTGGGACCATCTTACGCCCTGGCACCGGGCCGGGCTTTGGGATGTTGACCTAGGCCACCCCGAGCCCGGCCTGACGCGCGTGCTGCATGAGCCATCGGCGGAAGCGCTTCGCGTGGCCCAGGCGCAAGTGAGTCTTGCTCAGCAAAAAGCCGCCAAACGGCGTTTCTCCACCGTACCTTCTTCCCTATAAACCCACTCTCGCCCGTGACTTCAGCCGACTTGTTACAGCAGTTCCGACAGGCCTTCGCCGACGTAAACCTGTCGCCGGAGGAGGCACGCCAGCTGCGTAGCAACTTGGCAAGTTTCGGCAAGAGTGGAGGTTCCGTGGAGACGTTGCGCCATCAGCTATTTGCCTTGGCGCACGAGCGGTTCAATACCTTCAAGGATAAAGCCGTGCTGGAGTGGCTGGAAGAAGCCAGTGCCCTGTTGCCCAATGGCACTGTAAGCCATCAGGAGAGCAACTCCACTGCAGTTCCGATGGCGTATTCGTCGCAGGTGTATTTCAGTCCTGGCCTAGCGTGCGTTGAAGCCATCCAGCGGTTTGTGCAGGAAGCGCGCCACACGCTGGACATCTGTGTTTTCACGGTAGCTGATGACCGCCTGACGGATGCCTTGCTAGCCGCCCACCACAGGGGAGTACGTCTGCGCCTGCTTACTGATAACGACAAGGTGCAGGACCGTGGCTCCGATGTGCAACAGCTACACGCGGCCGGCATCCCGACGCGCACTGACCGCACGGAGTACCATATGCACCATAAGTTTGCCTTGGCAGATGGCCGCGCGGTACTAACCGGCAGCTACAACTGGACACGCTCAGCGGCGGCCCACAACCACGAGAACCTACTCATCACGCAGGAGCCAGCCATTGTAGGCCAGTACCTCCAGGAGTTCAACCGCCTGTGGGAAGAGATGACCGTGTTTGGTGCTCCTCAGAAACCCTAGCTCTGCTGGCCTACTGAGCGGCAGTAGGGCTGGCGGGTTCCGCCTTGGGCCGACGAATTACTAACGGCTGCGTAGTCGTGACGGTGCCCACGGTGAGGTGCAGGTTGTAGTCGCCGGCGGGCAGGCTGGTGAAGTCGAGGGTTTGGTTGTGCTGGCCGGGTGCTTGCTTGCGGTAATCGGAAACGCGCACCACAATGCCGCGCTGGTCGTAGAGCACCCAGCCCAGCGGCATGGTTTCCGCCAGTTGATAGTGCATCTGCACTACCCCGTTGGAAGGGTTCGGGTACACACTCATTTTGTTGGCCCCGATACCCGGCATGTTGTTGGCGGCGAGGGTAGTGGCGGGAACTTCAATGGTAGCAGGCTCCAGCTTCCACTGTTGCGTTGGCTCGCCTTTGTAGCGCCACTGCTGAATGCCACCATCGGCAGAGTCTTTGGCGGTGAGAGCTTTGCGGCTATGCTTGGCAATAAGCTTGTAGTACCCGTCGCCGGCGTCTTCTATCTGCCAGAGCTGGTTGTTGCCACTGTAGTAGCTCCACAGGCTCAGGGGCGCTCCATTGGAGGTAGAGCTGCCCAATACTTCCAGCACTTTGCTGCTGCCCTGCACCAGTAGGCGGTAAAATCCTTCGCCAGCGCTTTCAATTTTCCACTGAGCCGGAGTGCTGCGGCCCGGCATTGCAGCGGCCTGGGTACCCCTGAACGGACGGCTTTCGTCGACTACTTCCAAAGGCGTGTTGTTTGCCTTGGATTTCAGCATAAACACGTTTCCAGCCAGAGACGCCGCCGGTGCGGAGGTTACTGTGGGCTTAGCCGCCGGAGCAGGCTTTTCCGTTGCTTTAGCCGCCACCGTTTTGGGGGCAGTAACTGCTTTCACAGGTGCTGCTTTGGCAGCGGCCGTTTTGGTGGCGGCTTTGGCTGCCGCTGGCTGAGCTACAACAGCTTTAGCGGCCGGCACCTCGGCTGGCGCTTTAGGCGCCGCTGCCTTGGGCGCCGACGCTGCTTTGGCAGCAGCCAAGGCCGCTGCTACAGCTTCAGCGGGGTCAGGCGTGGTGGGCGAACCTAGGGGGTACAGGTTGCCCATCGGGATAGTCTGGAGGGCCTGCCCGGGAGCCATCCATTGGAGCTGTAGGCCAGCATCTCCTTCCTCATCAAAATACTCCAGCTTGATGGTGGTTTTCTCACCAGCCGCCAAACTAACGGCGTTGCCATCAAGCCGCACGGAGCCTTTACCATTCCAGGTATCAATCACCTTTTTGCCATTCACCCAGAGGCGTACGCCTTCCGCGCTGGTCACCGAAAACTTGTAGTTGCCGGTAGAAGGAGCCGCCAGTAACCCTTCCCAACGTACTGAGAAGTTATCGGCCGGAAGCTCGGGAGCGGGCGCAGTGGCTGCCCAGCGGAAATCTACGGCCGGATCGAGGCGCTTGAGCACGGGGGCTCCGGCCAATGAGCCATTGTTGAAGTATGAGGCCGTGAGTCCGGTACCTAGCCCCTGCGCCGAAGCAGCAGATACTCCACCAAAGAGCCCAAACCCAAGAATTGAACAGAACAGTAAATTTCGCACAGTAGCTATCGTGATGGGTGAACAGAGAGGAGCAAACCAGAGGGGCGCTGGACGTTCTAAAATGAAGCGTGAAAGGCGACTATCTGGTTTTAATCCACTGAGACCAACACAATATAAATCAATTCTTCTGGCATTTATCTCATATACTTGCCATCATCCTATCAATCAGTATTTTAATACACATATATCCTGTGTTTAACTACTGTTGCATAGTTGCCTTATCCTAGTTATGTGCATCTTTACCGTCTCTACCGCCCGCCTATGTCTGCTGCTTCCGCTTATTTATCCTCGCCGCTAGGCCTACTGGAAATCAGGGGTACTGATGCCGGTTTGCAAGCCGTCCGCTTTCTGGACAACGCCCCTGCCGGATTGTACGAAACGCAGAAATCGGCCGTACCGGCCTGCCTGGTGGAGCCCTATCAGCAGCTACAGGCCTACTTCGGGCGCGAGCTGCGCGAGTTCGACCTGACGTATGCCGTGGAGCAGGGCACCGATTTTCAGCAGCGGGTATGGGGTATCCTGCCCCGCATAGGATTCGGGCACACTGCCTCCTACCTCGATCTGGCCAGGCTGCTGCAAAACCCCGGTGCCGTACGGGCCGTGGGCGCAGCCAATGGCCAGAACCCACTAGCCATTGTGTGGCCCTGTCATCGAATTATCGGGGCCAATGGGCAGCTTACAGGCTACGCAGGTGGCCTAGCGCGCAAAAAGTGGCTGCTGGATTTTGAGCGTCCGGCGGCACAAGGCGAGCTGTTTGCCTTTGCCTCCCAACCACATAGTGGCCTAGCGCAACCACTTAACTCTTTTTAGTTCAGCGCACAACTGCTCTGGCCCCGGAGGTGGCTCCCACAAAGGGGAGCAGATCCTGATAAATCACGTTGTGCTGCCAGTAGAGCTGTAGCACCATGGGCGCGTGCTTTTTACCGGGCAGCACTTTCAGGACGGGTTGCTGCCCCAAGCTTACCAGCTTCTGCCGGAATTTCTCGCTGCTGCTACTGATGGAGGGGTAGGTTTCGCCGCCCACAAACAACAGGAAAGGAGGCGTGCTGGCCGTAACATGGTACATGGCCGATACCTGCCGCCACACGGCAGGCTCTTTCCCGAAGGGCACCAAGTATTGCGCGTCGCCGGGGTACTGCATCTTCTGCAGATAGTCGTACATATCGAGGCCAGCCGGATCATCGAGAATGACGCCCCGCACGGGGTTTTGCGCCAGGCCCCGGCGCGCCAGCACCTGATTATCGGAGGCGAGCAGAGCCGCTAGGCCACCTCCGGCCGAGTGTCCCATCAGAAACAGCCGCTGCGGGTCGCCGCCATATTCCCGAATGTGCTCCACCGTCCAGGCCACGGCCCGGGCACAGTCATCGGCCATGGCGGGCACCTCAACAGCGGGTGCCAGCCGGTAGTTTATCACTACCGCTACTACACCCTGCTTAGCTAGCCGGCGCCCTACAAACGAGTAAAAATCCTTGTTGCCGCTGTCCCAGCTGCCGCCATGAATGAACACTACCACTGGGCGCAACTCCGCAGATTTTCCCTTGGGCGCATACACATCGAGGCGGTGGCGTTCCGTATCAAACGTTGGGTCAGAGGCGGGCACGTAGGCCACATCCTGGGTCCGGTGGCTGGGCCGGGCCACGGCGTATTCGTTGGCCACTACCAAAAGGAAAAGCAGGGCAAGGCCGCCCGGGAAAATCTGAAAAAAGAAAGTGCGCATGCAATAGGAAGAAATGGGAAAGCCCGCCGTTGAAAAACAGCTTAGCCCAGGGCCTGTATCGGGCCTATATACTGAAGGGGCAGCCCGCCGGATTGCCGGCTCCGCTAGCCCCAACGGCCGCCCTAGGCCAGGGTTGCGGCCGGCCGCTTATCTTTGGTACCTAGCCGCACTTTCTTCGGCTTTTTCATTCTATGACACCGATAAAATCTACGCTGCTTCTGGCGGCAGCACTGCTTGTTTGGGGTATCACGCCGGCCCACGCCCAGCGCAAAACCAAAGTCAAGACCAAAGGGGAAGCTTCTGCGGCCATCAGCCCCGCCAACCGGTTGCTGCCGTTGTTTGGGGGCCTTACCCCTGCCCAGGCCGAGCAGCTGGTGGGAAAAGCTTTCCTGGCTGACATTGAGCGCAGCTTCGCCTCGCGCGCCGAGGCGAGCCGCTTCTTCTCCACGAAAGGCTACGAGTACCTCACCGAAAACCAGGCGGATACCGCACAGTATCGGTTCAACCTGGCCTGGCTCCTGGACCAAAAAAACCCGGAGGCCTACCGTGGCCTAGGCATCATTGCCAGCCAGAAAGCTACGCCGGAAGCCTCCATCGGTTTGCTGACCCAGGGCCTGGCCGTCGACCCCAAGAATGCTAACCTCCTCTCCGACCTCGGTGCCAGCTACTTGATCGTGTACCAGCAGTCGAAAAAGAAAAAAGACTTGACCACGGCCTCTACTTACCTGGAGCAGGCTGCCGCGCTGGATGCCACCAACGCCGACACCTGGCAGCAGATGGCCCGCGTCTATTTCTATCAGGAAAAGTACCCTCAGGCCTGGGAAGCTATTCATAAGGGCCAGCAGATCAACATCGGGAGCCTGGATTTTCAACTGATTACGGAGCTACAAGCCAAGCTGCCAGACCCTTCCGGCCAGTTCAAATAAAGCCTGGGGCGGCACGTTAGACAACAGCCGACGCCTTAGTGGCGTATGCCGTAGCCTCTCACCTAACGTTGTTCTCGTGAAACTCCGCCCTCTGCTTCCTGCCCTATTGTTGCTTTCCGTTGCCGCCACTGAGCAGGCTACCGCTCAGGACTACGGCCCGGAGCGCCGCCGCCGACATTATGCCAGCAACGCCCGCCCCTACTACCGGGGTCCGGTTCGGTTTACGCTGGGCGGCGGTGTAGGCCTCTATAATGGCGACCTGACCAGCAGCCTCTCCGACCAATTTCCGGGAGGCAGCGTGAGCCTAGGCCTATTATATAAGGTGCGTCCGCACTGGTTGGTAGGTGGCGAGGCCACATATTTTGCCCTAGGGGCCAAAGATTATCTGCCGGAGCGCAATCTGGCGTTCCGGGGCCGCAATGGCTCGGGCGTGGCGTTCCTGCGCTGGGAGCCTTTCACGGATGAAGCTGCTTTTGCCGATCCGCGCAGCCCCGCTTCCTTAATCAAGCCCTACCTGAAGGCAGGAGTCGGCTTTCTGGTGTATAGCCCACGGGCCTACAATGGCACCATGCGCGCCGATGATAACACGTCCTTCTTAGCCACGGAGCGCGAAAACATCTATCCGGGTGTTGCCGGGGTAGCTCCGGTAGGCGTGGGCGTTACGCTGCGGCTGTTGCCTAAGCTCAATGCTTCTATTGAAGGCAGCTACTACTTCACCACTACCGATCAGCTGGACGACATCAGTACGGTAAGTGGGCGCTCCAGCTCTGCCAACAACGATGGCTACGGCCTAGTGGAGTTGAAGCTGGAATACGCGCCTTGGCGCCGCTAGGCCACTTCTCATAGGCGTAATCACAAAAAAGACTGGCCTAGAAGGTCAGTCTTTTTTGTTTGGCTTCATCTAAACAAAGAAGGCCCGCCAATCGGCAGGCCTTCTTTTCACTTGTCAGCTTAACGCGGGGAAGCTTATTGCTTCACGAAACGCTCGTGGAACGACTTCTGACCGTCGCTCACCGTCAGCAGGTAGATGCCTTTGGCGAGGGTAGCCACGTGCAGCTGGCCGTTCTCGAAGCGGGCACCGACTACTTTAGCACCGCGTAGGTCCGTCACAGTGGCCGTTTTGGCCTCTGCGCCGCCGGGCAGCGAAATGTTCAGTACATCGGAAGCAGGGTTCGGGTAGAGCTCCAGCTTCTTGCTTACTTCGTTGGTCAGGGTCATGCCACCAGCCAGTGCCGGGGCTTCTGGAGCCAAAGTACCACCCGAGATATTGATGGTGTAGTCTTCAGTTTCGCCGTAGCTGTAGCTGTTGCAGCTCGTGGTAGCCGAGGCGTCGCTCATGATAACACGCATACGGGTAGCACCGCTCTTGGCCGTAGCCGGAACCGTGAAGGTGCTGCTCAGGGTACCCGTGCTAGACGAAGAACCCGATACTACCGTTTCGCCAGCATCCGTGAATACGCCGTTCTGGTTGTAGTCGATGTATATCTTCCAATACTCGGTGTAGGCCGTAGAGGCATAACCAGCCGAGAAGTTGATGGTCTGGGAAGAGCCAGCGGCTACCGAGGTAGAAGTAGCCGTGCCGTTGTAGTAGCCACCATCAGCACCCGAGGTGCGGGCAATGGTACCCAGCTTTACGTAGTCGATCCACTCGTAGGCCACGCTCGTGCCTTTCGAAGTGCAGTAAGTAGTGGTGGGCGGAGGCGTGGTGCCACCGGCAGCGGCGCCTACACCTACTGCGTACCAAGCATTCGTAACAGCCGTTACCTGGGACGAGCCAGCGCCGTACAGGTCCGTAGCGGCCGAGATAGAGCCCGTGCGGGCGTTAGCGTAGGTAGAGGAAGCCGTCAGATACACGCTTTCGGTGCGGTAGGCAATTTTAGCGGCGGCATCAATGCCGATGCCTGCTACCGAGTAAGCGCTGCCGATGTCGTTGGTGCCGCTGCCGCCCTGAGCGAGCAGGTAGAACCAGTAGTTTAGTACGCCCGAGTTGGTGTGTACTCCACCGTAGTCGTTAGCCGAAGTAGGCGACGTGGTGGTAGCCTTCCAGTACGTGCCTTTGTAGGTATCGGGCTGGCCGTAGGTGTTGGGGCTGCTCATGGAGCGCAGGGCGCCACCGGTCTTCTTAATTTCTTCGCCAATCAGCCAGGTAGACTTGCCGGCCAGGCCGTACACACCCGCGGTGTAGGCCTCTACGCAAGCACCCCAGATATCGGAGAAGCCTTCGTTCATGGCACCCGACTCGTTCTGGTAGGTCAGGTTAGCCGTTTTTTCGCACACGGCATGGCCGATTTCGTGGCCGCATACGTCTAGCGCCGCCAGTGGCTTGAAGGTGCTGGCACCGTCGCCGTAGGTCATTACGGAGCCGTTCCAGTAAGCATTTTCGTAGCCTACTCCGTCTCCGGGGGTGTCATCGAAGTGTACGTAGCTCTTGATTTTAGCACCGGCGTTGTCGTAGGAATTACGCGTGTGCTTGGCTTGCCAGTAATCATAGGTAGCCTGGGCTCCGAAGTGGGCGTCGCCGGCTACGTTATCGAAGTTGGCGTTGTTGTACTCGGTGGCCGTCCAGTTGTTGTCAGCGTCGATGAAGTCGGTGGCGGCGGTGTAGCTGCTGCCCTTCTTGCAGTTGTAGGTTTCAATGCCCAGGCCGCGGGTAGTTTCGCGCAGGTAATAGCCGCCGGTGGTGGTGCCATTAGCCAACGAGCGGGTGCCACTGTAAGCCGTAGCAAACGTAGCCGTAGCAGCGGCGTGCTTGATGATGTTGTCCTGCATCACCACTTCGCCGGTGTGCGCATCTACATAAATGTAGGCGCGGCTAACGGGCTGCTGAGCGTAGATGTTGAACTTCCAGGCCAGAGTAGGCTGGCCAGCCAGCTCCGCATTGGTCGTGAGCTGGTTACGCACAATCACCAGCTCGCCTTGTGGGGCATAGGTGGCATTGTCATTGGTTTCCATTGCACGCAGGCCGGCCTCTTCGCGCGGGTCCTGCCACATGTACTTCTTGGCACCCACGAAAGACAACGCTTTACCAAGAGCAGACTGAGAATTCAGGGAAGGCGTAGTGTTCAGGCCTTCAATGCGCTCAAACTGGCCGCTGATGCTGGCTACTTTATCCTGGCGGGCATGCACGGTGTACGAGGCATGCTCTACCTTCACGCCTTTGTAGTACTGATTGTACTTCTCGTGTACGAAGCCCAGTTGATCGGTCTCCGTTTTCGTGCGAAGCATCTGGTCATCAGCACGAAGCTGCAGCTGCTCTTTCAACGCCTGGTCGGCCTGGCTCAGGCTGTAGGCTTTGGTTTGGGCATTGAATTCTACTAAGTAAGGAGTTCCGTTCTCGTTGAGCGTTTTGCCCGCTGCACGAGACAAATCCTGGGCGTAGGCGCTGGAAACCGCCAAGCCGCCGAGTAACATTAATGCTACCGCTGGGTACTTTTTCTTCATAAAAGAAAGGTTGGTTGTGGAAAAGGAGGAGGACAAGCACTTGAATTCTCTCTAGTTGACTAAAAAGAGCAACAAGAGGGAACCAAATTAAATATTTTTTAATGCCTTATCGATATTTATAAAAAAAAGTTGCCTAACCGCCACTATTACTACAGAATCTTCAATGATGAGCTCCATTCTATCAAGAAATGGCAAAACACTGTCTTCTTATCATTTAAGACCTTTATTTGCCTGAGCTGTTACTAGCACCAAACGGGTTTTGCATAATCAAACTGGTTTATTTTAGAATATTTTAAGGAAAATAAAATGTCTTTTTCTGCTGAAAAATTTTCAAGCCGCTGGTCTTTGCACGGTCAAGTAGCCTTGGTTACCGGAGCATCTAAAGGAATTGGGGCCGCGGTGGCAACTGAACTGCTGGCGCTGGGGGCCACTGTGCTGGCCGTAGCCCGGCAGGCGCCTGCCTTAGAGGTGCAGGTAGCCGACTGGAAAGCCCAAGGCTTCGATGCCTACGGTTTCACGGCCGATGTGAGCCAGGCAGCCGAACGGCAGGCGCTGCTGGCAGACGTGACCAGCCGCTGGCCGCACCTGCATATTCTGGTGAACAATGTGGGTACCAACATCCGCAAGCCCACCACCGACTATACCTCCGAGGAATACCGCCACCTGCTGGCCACCAACCTCGATTCGGCGTGGGAACTGAGCCGAGCCGCGCAGCCCCTGCTGCAAGCCGCCGGCCACAGCAGTATCGTGAATATCTCGTCGGTGGCAGGCCTAGTGCACGTTCGGACGGGTTCTATTTATGGCATGACCAAAGCGGCGCTGGTGCAGCTCACGCGCAATCTGGCCGCGGAGTGGGCGTCGTCGGGCATTCGGGTAAACTGCGTGGCGCCCTGGTACATCAAAACGCCCTTGGCTAACACAGTGCTCCAGAATGAAAGCTACTTGCAGCAGGTAGTTGACCGCACACCAATGGGCCGGGTAGGCGAACCGGAGGAAGTGGCCGCCGCCGTGGCTTTCCTGTGCTTGCCGGCAGCCTCCTACATCACGGGCCAGACCTTGAGCGTGGATGGGGGCTTCTCGGTGAATGGGTTCTGAGAGGAGAAATAGTGAGTTGGCGGAGTGGCCTAGGCCTGCCCTGTCATTGCGAGAAGGCACGACGAAGCAATCCTTCCTTGCTATCGTGCCAAGCCCTGAATAAGTAAAAGCCCTTACATCCTCCATGGAAGTAAGGGCTTTTGAATAAGGCAATGGGTCGTGCATGGTCAAAGAAGGATTGCTTCGTCGTGCCTCCTCGCAATGACAGGGCAGGCCTAGGCCACTTGCGCCGTCTAGGCCAGTCTCACATCCGGCTCACCAGTTCACCACTTCCCCATTTCACCGCTTCAGGCCTGCCTCATAGCGGGCCAATGAGCCTTCCGAGGAAGCCAAGTACAGGAACGGCTCAATCAGCTCCAGCTCCATCAGGAGCAACGTGCCATTTGCGTCCACGCCGTCTACGCGGGCGTAGAGGCAGTCGGCGGCGAACTGCTCCACAATGGCATCGGCGGCTTGGCGCAGGTGGGCGGGGGCCTCGCGGGGCTCAATGCCGCCGCCCAGGTAATGCTGCACCCGGAAGTCGCCGGATTTGGGGGTTTTCAGCACGCAGTGGCTGAACTTGCCGCCCAGGTAAATCAACGACCACTCCCCTTCCTCCTGAATCTGGGGCTGGAAAGGCTGCACCAGAAAATCTTCGTGCTGAAGCAGTTCGGCTAGTTGGGGCTGCCGAATAGCCGATTCCTGTTGGGTGAGCGTGAAGGTATTTTTGGCGCCGCCACTTACGGCGGGCTTCACTACGAGCTGCGTGCTGCCCAGCTTCTCAAACAGCTCCTCAATTACTACCTCGCTGCCTTTATCGAGCCAATGGGTAGGCACAATAGCTACGCCGGCCCGCTCCATTTCCAGCAGGTACTTTTTGTTGGCATTCCAGCGGATGGTTTTTACCGGGTTGAGCATCCGCACGCCCAGTTTTTCCATGCGCTCTAGCCACTGGTAGAACTCTTCTATGCGGTCGAAATAATCCCAGGGCGACTTCACCACCACCACATCATAGCGCAGCCAATCCACAGCGGGGTTGGTCCAGACGCGGGGTTCTACGGAATGGCCCTGCTCGCGCAGATAACGGGTAAGCAGGCTGTCCTCGTCCTCCACGTTGGGGGCGGCATATTGGGCGAGGCTTTCGCAGGTAACTAAGGCAATGTTCATTATGGGTGGAAAAGGATGCGAAGAACGAGCCGTACGCAGGCGCTAGGCCTATGCACTGGCGGGGTAGTGGCCTAGCAGACGTATCCTGGGCGACAGGGTTGCCTAGGCCAGTCTGGCAGGTGTATGGAGGCGCTATTTCTTACCGGCACCGAGGTAATCGGCGGCGAGCGTAGCCAGGGTTTTCACGCCCAGCGTGAGGCCGCTTTCATCAATGAAAAAGCCGGCCGTGTGGTGCGGAGCCGTTTCTGCGGGACTCTTGCCCTTGGGCATGCCACCTACAAATACGAACAGGCCGGGTATTTTTTCCTGGTAAAAAGCAAAGTCCTCGGCCCCGGTTACGGCCTTCTGCACCACTACTTTATCGGGGCCGGCGGTGCGGCGCAGCGTGGGCGCCATTTGCTCCGTGAGGCGCAGGTCGTTGAACGTTACGGGCGCGTAGTTCGTGATATCAACCTCGGCCGTAGCGCCCGCGCTTTCGGCAATGTTGGTGGCCGTACGGCGCACCGCCGCCCATATTTTCTGCTGCATTTCCTTGTTCAGGCAGCGAATGGTGCCCGTCAGCTCCACCTGCTCCGGAATGATGTTGTTGCGCACGCCGCCGTGCACCATGCCCACCGTGAGTACGGCGGCATCCTCGGTCAGCTCAGCCTGGCGGCTCACGATGGTTTGCAGACCCATGATAATCTGGGCAGCCGTCACTACGGGGTCCACAGCCAGCCAGGGGTAGGCACCGTGTGCCGACTTGCCTTTCACCTTGATGCTGAACACATCGGAAGAGGCCATTTCGCCGCCAGGGCGGTACTTGAGCGTGCCTACTTCCGTCTGGGCATTGATATGGACGCCGAAGATGGCATCTACCTTGGGGTTATCGAGCACCCCCTGTTTCACCATCAGACGGGCGCCGCCTTCCTCGCCCGGCAACGAACCTTCCTCGGCGGGCTGGAAAATGAATTTGACCGTACCGGGCAGGTCTTTTTTCACCTGCGAAAGGACCTCAGCGGCCCCGAGCAACATGGCTACGTGGGTATCGTGGCCGCAGGCATGCATCACGCCTACCTCCTGGCCGTTGTAGCTGGTGCGGGCTTTGGAGGCGAAAGGAATATTGACGCTTTCGGTTACGGGCAGGGCGTCCATGTCGGCGCGTAGGGCTACTACCGGGCCAGGCTTGCCGCCGCGCAGAATGGCCACTACACCGGTTTTCGCCACGCCCGTTTGCACCTCCAGGCCTAGCTTTTTGAGCTGAGCAGCCACAATGCCGGCCGTGCGGGTTTCCATGTTCCCCAGCTCGGGGTGCTCATGAATATCGCGGCGCCAGGCAACTACCTGGGCTTCCTGCTGGGCAGCGAGCTTAGCAATCCGGTCGTTGAGGGTGGTATTTTGAGCGGCGGCAGGGGCGGCCAGACCCGCTGCCAATAGGCCTGTTAGGGCGTAATGAGTTACTCTCATGAGCAAATGAAGTACTTAATAGAAGACAAAACAGAAAGAAATTCTCCAGGGAGAAGCGAAGGGCGCAACGACTGGCCTAGGGCTTATTTCTGGTTCATTTCCAGATAATCAGTGGCCAGCGTAGCCAGCGTTCTGACGCCTAGCGTGAAGCCGCTTTCATCCAGCTTGAAGCCGGCGGTGTGGTGGTCGGCAGTAGTGGCGGGGTCCTGGCCCTTGGACATACCACCCAGAAACACGAACAGGCCGGGCACTTTTTCCTGGTACAAAGAAAAATCCTCGGCCCATGTATTGGGCTTCACTTCCTTAATGTTGACTGCGCCGCCGGCCACATTCTGGAGGGTGGGCAGCATGCGCGCCGTGAGGGGCAGGTTGTTGAAGGTAACGGGCACGTAGGGCTCAATGCTCACTTCGGCCGTGGCGCCGGCGCTTTCGGCAATGTTGGTGGCCGTACGGCGGATGGCGGCCCAAATTTGCTCCTGCGTCTTGGGGTTGAAAGCCCGGATAGTGCCGCTCAGCTCCACATCAGCTGGAATAACGTTGTAGCGCACCCCGGCCTTGAGCGTGCCTACCGTTACCACGGCGGCATCCTCGGTGAGGTTTACCTGGCGGCTCACGATGGTTTGCAGGCCCATGATGATCTGGGCAGCCGTCACTACGGGGTCGACGCTGCTCCAGGGCCGGGCCCCGTGCGAGCCTTTGCCGATAACCTTGATGGTGAACCGGTCGGAGCTGGCCATTTCGCCGCCGGGCCGGTAGGCTAGCTGGCCTACCTCGGTTTGGGCATTGATGTGCAGCCCGAAAACCGCCGCCACTTTAGGGTTTTCGAGCACACCTTCTTTTATCATGAGCTTGGCGCCGCCCTCCACACCCGGCAGGGAGCCTTCCTCGGCGGGCTGAAAGATAAACTTAACGGTGCCGGGCAGGTCCTTTTTCACTTGGCTCAGCACCTCGGCCGCGCCCATGAGCATGGCTGTGTGCGCATCGTGGCCGCAGGCGTGCATCACGCCCACGGGCTGGCCTAGGTACGTGGTTTTGACGGTGGAGGCAAAGGTCACGCCGGAGGTTTCCGTAACCGGCAGAGCATCCATATCGGCGCGCAGCGCTACCACCGGACCGGGCTTGCCGCCGCGCAGAATGCCCACTACCCCGGTGCGGCCTACGCCGGTCTGTACTTCCAGGCCCAGCTTTTTCAGGTGCGCCGCCACAATGCCGGCCGTGCGCGTTTCCTCATTGCCCAACTCGGGATGCTGGTGGAAGTCTCGCCGCCAAGCAATGACTTTACTCTCTTCTTGCGCCGAGAGCTGGGCAATTCGGGCGTTGAGGGCCTGGTTTTGGGCGAAGGCGGAAGGCAGCGGGAGCGTGAGCCCCAGCGCCAGGGCGGCGTAGAATGACTTCATCGGAAATGTGCAGAGCGAAACAGAAGTCAAAAAGTACGACGCAGTTAGCAGTAAACCACCTTCCCGGAAGGAAGCCGTATTTTTGGGGCCTCCTGAACCCTATGCCTGCTCCTACTTCATCTCTCCCCGGTTTCGCCCCCACGACTACGGATTCCATCAACTGGAAAGTGGCCTGGCAGTGGCCTGGGTTCCGTTGGTTGCTGGGCAGCGCACTGGCGCTGCTGCTGCTTTTGGCGGCGCTGCTGCCGCGCTTCTTTGCCTGGGTGCAGGCCCGGCCCGGCTACCTCCTCCCCGACCCACTCCTGGCCAACCTACCCGCCCGCGACGTTTCCGGCGACGCGTTTGCGGTTATCTACCTCGGGATAGGCCTAGGCGTAATTACGCTGCTGCCTAGGCCACTGCGGCTGCTGCGGGCGCTGTGGGCGTACTGGCTGCTGCACGTATTCCGGTGCCTGACCTTGCTGCTGGTCCCGCTGGAGCCCCCGACTGGCCTGGTAGTGCTACACGACCCGTTAGTGGAGCGCTTCTTCTACGCCGCGCCGTCGCCCATCACCAAAGATTTGCTCTTCTCCGGGCACACTGCCACCCTCCTGTTGCTAACCCTGACTGTGCCGGCTGGCTGGCGGCGCTGGGTGCTGGGAGTTGCCACTGGGCTGATTGGGAGTTTGGTATTGGTGCAGCACGCACACTATACGTACGATGTGCTGGCGGCCGTGCCGTTCACGCTACTGGCCTACTCGCTGGCTGGCCGCGTGTGCAACGGCACCTTGCCCAGCGCGTAGGCCAGTAGAGAGATGTTTACTTCAGGTGCTTTTCGTAGATGCCGGCCGCAATTTTCTCGGTTAGGGCCTTGGGCACGAAGCTGGTGAGGTGGGCCGACACTTTATTGAGTGTGCCAGGGATGAGCTCCGCTTCACCAGTCAGCAAGGCAGCTACGGCTTGCTGGGCTACCTTTTGGGGCGTCATCGAGACTTTGTTGGCCGTTTCCTGCAGCTGCGCGTTCATGCCGGCACGGTCGGCAAAATCGGTGGTGGTGGAGCCGGGACTGAGGCAGGTGACCGAGACGTTGGTATCGCGCAGCTCGTAGCGCAGACCGCGGGAGAAGCTCAGCAAAAAGGCTTTGCTGGCCGCGTACAACGTAAGTGTAGGCACCGCCTGGTAAGCCGCCGTGCTGGCCACGTTGAGAATGTAGGCCTTAGGCTGCCGACGCAATTGGGGCAACAGCATGTGCGTGAGCTCGGTAGGCAACAGCATATTCAGCTGCAACATGTTCTGCTGCTGATCCAGCGGAAGTTCTTCAAACCGCCCCCAGAGGCCGTAGCCGGCATTGTTCACGAGTACTGCCAGCTCAGAGGTCTGGGCCATAGCCCAATACGCCAGCTTCCCGGCAGCGCCAGGGGCCGCCAGGTCGGCAGCGTATACATGGGCTGCTATGCCATGGCGCTGGCGCAACTCGGTGGCCAGCTGTTCCAATTGATCTTCGGAGCGGGCAGCCAGTAGCAGGCTGTAGCCACAGCGGGCCAGCTCGGTTGCTATGGCGCGGCCAATTCCGCGGGAAGCACCCGTAATAAGCGCGTAGGGCATGAGAACGTGGGTAAGATGAGGGGGAGAGAAAAGCCGAAGTAACCCGTAAAGAAAGGGCATCCTGACGAAGAAAGCATCTTATTCTGCTAGAGCGAGTGGCCTAGCGGAACAAGATGCTTCCAAACGGTTGCGCTACGGCTACTTCACCAAATGCAGAAACCGCAGGTAGAAGGGTGTGGGGCTATTTTCGTGCTTAGGCTCATACTTGCCCGAGATGATGGGCACGTACATCACGCGGCGGCGCGAGGCCTCCCCTACCAGCGGCGACTGTGCCACGCGGTGCCACATGCGGCCATCGTGCACGGTCAGGTCGCCGGGCTCGGTTTCTACGGCTATTTCATGCGAGTCGGGGCCGGTGTCTTTGTAGTATTTCTTGCGGAAGAGAATGTCGCGCAGCCCCTGGCGGTGCGTGCCCGGTATCACGCGTAGGCCACCGTTGGTGGCGGGGGTACCATCGAGGTGCACGCCCACGTTGAGCATCGGCCCGATTTTCTTGCCGTAGAACACGTCGCGCAGCGAGTCGGTGTGCCAGCCCATCTGCGAGAATTCACTGCCCGGCACGTTCACATAATGGTTGATAACGAGACCATCTTTCTCGTTTTCGCCTACGCGGCCGTGCGGCGCTTCCAGCAACGGAAACAGCGCCCGAAAGCGCGGATCCTGCAGAAACTCGTGCAGCACCGGGCTGTGGTGGGAGGCGAAGGCAAAGCGCTGCACAATGGGCGTGCCATCCACATCCTTGCCGTATTTGATAGGTACGCCGTTTACTTTCTGCACCCCTTCCTGCAGCCAGCGGCGCTGAACATCTTCGGAAGCGCGTAGCAGACTTTGAACGGTATCGGGGTTTATAAAAGCACGAAAATGGAGGAAACCATATGCACGAAAGAACTCCAGTTGCTCAGGCGTTAAGCTGTCGCCGAGCGTGAAGCGAGGATAGTCCGGTAGTGAAGAAGACATAAAGCAAAGGCGGCCAAACAAACGCCTGTTGAGGGAGGGCAAAGATACAACACCAACTGTGGCCTAGCGGGAAAATCCAGCCACATCCTTGAAAGCTGTTACCCCGAAGACTACAAAATTCGCACCGGCTGGTGAAGAATGAGTGAACCAACCGCCACATCGGCAGAAGGTTTGCCTGGGCGCCGTATCTTCGCTGCAATACCCCGCGCTTTCCTGTTGTCGTTGCCCATGAATCGTCCTGCTTTTTTGGTCCTGCTGGCCGTGCTGGCGCTGGCAGCAAAGTGGGCTTCCGCACAAACGGCACCTACCCGGCTCGTGCCGTTTCGGCAGGGCTCCAAATGGGGCTACGCCGACCGCACTCGCCGGCTGGTGCTGCCGCTGCACTATGATGAGGCCGGCCCGTTTGTGGGCGAAATTGCTTGGGTGCGGCAGGGTCAGCTGTATGGGTACATTGATGGGGGCGGCAACCCCATAACGCCCGTGCAGTACACCCGCGCTGCCAGTTTCCAGCAGGGCCGCGCAACGGTAGAGCTCCAGGGGGAAACCTTTGACATCGATGTCAGTGGCCACCGCCTCACGGAACCCGCCGCACCAGCCCCCGAAGAAGAGCCGCTGGAACAGGGCGACCTGGTGCGTAATAATGGCAAAGTTGGCTTTCGGTTTACGGTGGGCTCTGCCTCCGTTCCGGCCGAGTACGATGAGATTCGGGAGAATTACAACGGGCTGCTGTTCGTGCGGCAAGGCGCGAAGTGGGGCATCATTAACGGCAAAGGCAAACTGGTGCAGCCCCTGGCCTACGATGCCGTCCGGACCTCCGGCAACCTGGTGCTGCCCCTGGTGCAACGCGGCGGCCTATGGGGTTACCTTGATGAGGAAGGTAACACCCTCACCGAGCTGCGCTACCGTCAGGCCGACCCGTTTCAGGGCGACGTAGCCCGTGTGGTACTGCCCGATGGCCAGGTGGGCTACATCGACGCCAACGGCCAGGAGTTTTTCGAGTAGGCTCCGGTTCTTTGTATGGCCTAGGCCACTCGCCTACGTTAGCTGATAAACCCGTATTTTCCGGGACGTATCCGCTACCGCTATGCTCCCGCTTCCTATCCTGAACGTTCGCCTGAACGCCTGCCACGAGGACTGGCAGCAGATGACGCCCGTGGCTCTAGGCCACCACTGCGCCCAGTGCAACCGGTTAGTTCTGGACTTCACTACCTCTACCCAAGCCGACTTAACCGCCGCTTTCCGAAACTCCCCCGATGGCCGCGTCTGCGGGCGGTTCCGGCCAGAGCAGTTGGCTCCTAGGCCACTGCTGCGCCAGAAGCTGCGGCGGTTTCTGGTGGCGCTGGTGCTGGTATGTGGCCTAGGCCTGTCGGGGCAGGAGGTGCTGGCGCAGGTGCGGAAAAGCACACAACAATCCGCTTTGAGGCTCAAAAAACAAGTTGCATTCCAAGTTCCTGAACAATCTACTCAGCCACTGGCAGACAATACTATCGGCATAGTAGGGCTTCCAGAATCTTCAACTTCTCACTCTGCTGACAGCCCTTATACGCACGTAGAACAAATGCCTCAGTTTAAAGGAGGCGCTGAAGCAATGCAAAAGTTCATTGCTCAACACTTGCGTATACCTTCTACTGATCCATCTTTTGAGGGCAGAGTATTCGTGAAATTTATCGTGACAAAAACAGGCAGCCTTCAAGCTATTGAAATAGCTAAAGGGTTATATCCAAGTGTTGACACCGAAGCCTTACGGGTTGTCGGGTTGATGAATGGAAAATTTGAGCCGGGCCGCCAGAGCGGACAAAAGGTTGATGTATACTTCGTCCTCCCCTTAACATTTCAGAAGACGAAGGCACCATCATCAAGTCATAAGAAATAACTCCTTCGTACTAAGCAGGGAAAATTTAGCACCTTACTTCCCAGCCTGCCCACACTTCCAACCTAACCTCTCCCGCCCTATGCTCTTCACGCCCAGCCCCATGCTGCTCAAGCTGCTTTATACCCGCGGCAGCCTGCACAACACGCCCGAGGGCGTAGCCTTCAGCATCAAAAACCGCCTTGATACCGTGCGCATTACCCGCGTGGAGGCCGTAGTGCTGGATGGCAACCGCATTGGCGTGGAGCAGATTGCCTTGGACCTGGGCGAGGGCGACGTGCGGCCAGCTACCACCTTCAACGCCGATGGAGCAGGCTTCACGCTGCCGGTAGGCCAGTCGGCCACGTTTCACCTAGCCACCGAGCATTTGCCCGAAGGCCTCCACACGGTGCAGGTTCAGTTCTCGGCTGACCCATTCGGCGACCTGACGGTAGAGGTAGAAGACTCCATTGCCAACCTGCCGGCCCAGGGCAATAAGATTCCGCGCTCCGAGGAAGACGATTATTCGGAAGCGGCCATTCAGGCCCGCCAGCGGTTCGCGGAGGAGTTTTCGGGGCAGGAATTCAAGCACTTGAAGAACTACTCCTTCGATGCTCACGACCTGCAGGGCAACTGCGAGCATTTCACGGGCGTGGCCCAGATTCCGGTAGGCCTGGCGGGTCCGTTGCACGTGAACGGAGAGCATGCCCAGGGCGACTTCCTCATTCCGATGGCCACTACCGAAGGCACGCTGGTAGCCAGCTACAATCGCGGCATTCAGGTCCTGAATATGTGCGGGGGCGTGAAGTGCACCGTCATCGGCGATGCCATGCAGCGCGCGCCAGTATTCGTGTTCGATGATGCCCGCGGGGCCCGCGACTTTGGCCGCTGGGTGGAAGAGGAAATCGACAAGATCCGCCCCGAGGCAGAAAGCACCTCCCGCATTGCTAAGCTGCAGTACATCGATACCTATCTGGCCAACAAGTTCGCGTACCTGCGCTTCAACTTTTCTACCGGCGACGCGGCGGGCCAGAACATGGTGGGCCGCGCCACATTCGCCGCCTGCTCCTGGATTCTGGAGCACTACAAAGGCGCACTCATCCGCCACTTTTACCTCGAATCAAACTTCGCCACCGACAAAAAAGCCTCGCAAATCAACGTGATGCGCACCCGCGGCAAACGCGTGGTAGCCGAGGCCGTAATCAAGCGCGATGTGCTGCAGCAGCGCATGCGCGTAACGCCCGAGCAACTGGCCTACCACGGGCAAGTCAGCAACGTAGGTGCCTTCCTCTCCGGGGCCAACAACAATGGCGCGCATTCCGCCAACGGCATCACGGCCATGTTCATTGCCACGGGCCAAGACGTGGCCAACGTGTCAGAATCCTCCGCGGGCGTGCTGTACTCCGAAGTCACGAAGGAAGGCGACCTGTACCTGAGCATCACTATTCCGTCGCTCATTGTGGCTACCCACGGCGGCGGCACTGGCCTAGCCACCCAAAACGAATGCCTGCGGATGCTGGGCTGCGTGGGCCGCGGCACCGTAAACAAGTTCGCGGAGATTGTGGCCGGCGTGGTGCTCGCCGGAGAGCTCAGCCTAGGCTCCGCCATCAGCAGCAGTGACTGGGTCAGCTCCCACGAGCAGTACGGCCGCAACCGGTAGCGAGCCAACCCGAACGTTATTATTTCACTCTTTGTCAGCTATTTATGCCAATCCTGTTATCCAAGTCATTACCCTTGAGCCTAGGCCTATTGCTTGCCAGCATCGCAGCGGTTGCGCAGAGCACTCCGGTGCCCATGCCCAACGCCGTTCCGCCCAGCCAGCGCATTCAGCAAAGGGGGGGCGCCCAAGCTCCTTACACCTATGTAGAGAAAATGCCGATATACTTGAAAGGAGGCAAGGATAGCCTCCAGATGTTTATCAGCACCCATGTGCGCGGCTCAGCCAGCGGCAGCGGAGCTTATGTAACCTTCATTATCGACCAGACCGGCCGGGTGCGGCGCCCTGCCTTAGGCCCGTTCCCGGCAGAATCGGAGGCAGCAACAGATTCGGAAGTAGCCAGTGCCTTTCGCTCCATCGGGCGCTTTAGGCCCGGCTACCAAAATGGCAAACCGGTCGATGTTCAGATGACGATGCGGATAGTCAAACAATTGAAGTAATAGCTTAGTAAAACTGACCCACCAAACTAAAAGCACGTCATCCTTCGCAAGCTCAGGATGACGTGCTTTTAGAGGCTTATGGCGCCTCTGGTTTACCTCTTCACCAACGTACTCTTTTCGCGCAGTCGCGCCACTTTCGCCTGAATTTCCTCTAGGCCCAGGTTGTGCACACTGCCCAAGTGGGTGGTGTGGAACTCCTTGTGCGGTACGTAGCTGCCATCTTCCACGGCTAGGCCTACCTCCTTGTAGGCGGTGC
Source organism: Hymenobacter gelipurpurascens (assembly GCF_900187375.1). NCBI lineage: Bacteria > Pseudomonadati > Bacteroidota > Cytophagia > Cytophagales > Hymenobacteraceae > Hymenobacter > Hymenobacter gelipurpurascens. Next base: position 1,123,472 of record NZ_FYEW01000002.1, read on the forward strand.
GGAAGGGCGTGCCGCTTTGGATGAGCTGGTTGATATTTTCTACCGTGAACACGGCGTCGTACTTCTCCTGGTTCAGCAGGTTAGGCTTAATCTTGAGCTGCGGTAGCGCAAACAGCACGATGTCGAGGATGTCCAGGAACTGGGTCATGGGCTCGAAGAGCAACTCCTTGAGAATCTGAAAGTCGCGGTGGTAGCCGCTGGGCAGGTTGCTGGTGGCCAGCATGAGTGTGTTGGGCAGAGCCTGCAGGGCATTGCAGCGCGCCCGGATCAGCTCGAACACATCGGGGTTCTTCTTGTGGGGCATGATGCTGGAGCCAGTGGTAAACTCCTTGGGCAACTCCACGAAGGCCATGTCCTGGCCGTTGTAGAGCACCAGGTCGTAAGCCATCTTGGCGAGTGTGGCCGCCATGCCAGCCAAGGCAAATGCCACCGTCTTCTCCGTTTTGCCGCGCAGCATTTGGGCCCCCACGCTGCTCACGGCGAGGTTGCTGAACCCCATTTCCTGAGTCGTCATTTTGCGGTCAATCGGGAATGAGCTGCCGAAGCCAGCACCAGAGCCCAGCGGGTTCTGGTCGGCTACGGTGTGCGCGGCCTCAAACAGGGCCAGATCCAGCAGCAGGTGCTCAGCGTAAGCAGAAAACCACAGCCCAAAGCTGCTGGGCATAGCAGCCTGGAAATGCGTGTAGCCGGGCATCAGGTCTTCCTTATGCGCCTCGGCTTTCTGCAAGAGCACCTGGACCAGCTCCAGCGTTTTGGCGGCGGCGCGCTCCGTGTAGTCCTTCAGAAACAGCTGGATAGCCGTCAGCACTTGGTCGTTGCGGGAGCGGGCCGTATGTATTTTCTTGCCCGCGTCGCCGAACTTCTCGGTCAGGTAATACTCAATCTTGGAGTGCACGTCCTCGAACTCCGCCTCAATGGTGAAGCTGCCGTCTTCAAGTTGCGCGGCCAGCTCCGTGAGGCCCTGTTGGAGCTGCTGGTTTTCGGCTTTGGAGAGCAATCCGGCCTTCGCCAGCATGTTGGCCTGGGCCTTGGAGGCCTGCACATCAAACTGCGCGAGGTACATATCCAGCTCCCGGTCGCGGCCCACGGTAAACTGTTCAATCTTCTTATCTACGGCAATGCCCTTATCCCAGATTTTCATGTGTTAACTGCTTATGGTTCCGGCACCAGACCGGGAAATCGGTACTACGTGTTATCTGCTTGAGCGGGCTTGTAGCGGCGGGAAATAGCGGTGTCGCAAAACGCTCGTTTTTTGTCGTCTTCCGCCTCCTTATCGGGTACCGTAGGCCACTACCTTTATCCCAGCTCAACCGTCAAATTTCACCAGCTATGCAGAAAATCACCACATTCCTGACGTTCAATGATAAAGCCAAAGAAGCGGCAACGCTTTACACCAGCCTTTTCAAGGGTTCGAAAATCACTAGCGTGACAAATCTGCCCAACGGCAGCGTGATGACGGTGGAATTTGAGTTAGCGGGGCAAAAGTACATTGCCATGAATGGTGGGCCGCGTTTCACATTCAGCACTGGTATTTCGCTAGCTGTAAGTTGCGCTGATCAGGCTGAAATTGATGAGCTGTGGGACAAGCTGACGGCCAACGGCGGCGAGCCCGGCCAGTGCGGCTGGCTGAAGGACCCGTTCGGGGTATCATGGCAGATAATCCCGACCAATATGGGGCAGCTATTGCGCAGCGATGATCCGGCCCGCGCCCAACGCAAAATGGCGGCCATGCTGCAGATGCAAAAAATTGACATTGCCACGCTGGAACAGGCCTAGCAGCCAGTATCCAGAAATACAACGTCATGCGGAGCGGAGTCGAGGCATGACTTTTTCTCAGTTTCAACTCACAGCACCAGCCCGTCAAGTAGCTCGATGTAGCCCCGTACGCCTGCCCTGATTTCACTGAGCAGAATGTACTCATCCGGCGTGTGCGAACGGGCGGAGTCGCCGGGGCCAATCTTCACAGTGGTAAACAGCATCATCGACTGATCGGAGAGCGTAACCGAGCCAAACGTGCGACGGCCTAGGCCTATTCCGCGCTGCACAAGTGGGTGGTCTAGCTCGATGCGCGAGGAATTGAGGTGGGTAGAGCGTGGCGTAACGTCGGAGGTGACATGCCGGCGCACCAGTTCCACCACGTCCGGGTTGGAGTAGCACTCATTGGTGCGTACGTCTACCACGAAGGTGCAGCGGTCGGGCACCACGTTATGCTGGGAGCCTGCCTGAATCTGCGTCACGGTCATCTTCACGGGGCCCAACAGCGGCGACACTTCCGGAAAGCGAAACTGCTCGAACCACCGAATGTCCGCTACGGCTTTGTAGAGGGCATTTTCGCCTTCCTCACGGGCGGCGTGGCCGGTGCGGCCGTGGGCTACGCAGTCGAGTACTACAAGACCCTTTTCAGCCACGGCGAGGTCCATTTGGGTGGGCTCTCCTACTATCCCTAGGTCAATGTGGCCTAGCTGGGGCAGCACACTCCGGATGCCGTTTACGCCGGATATTTCCTCTTCTGCCGTGATGGCGCAGACTAGGTTGTAGGCCAGGTCGGGGCGCTCGTGAAAGTACAGGAATGTAGCCAGCAAGCTCACCGCCGAAGCGCCGGCGTCATTGCTGCCTAGGCCAATCAGCTTGTCGTCTTCCACGGTGGCGCCCAGCGGGTCGTAGGTCCAGGTGTTGCCGGCCTTCACGGTGTCGTGGTGGGAGTTGAGCAAGATGGTGGGCTTACTAGGGTCGAAATGCTTCGACACGGCCCAGACGTTGTTTTTATCGCGCCTTGGATGCGTGCCGTGGAAGGTCAGGAACCGAAAAATCAGCTCCGCCGTCTGGTCTTCTTCCCGAGACAGAGAAGGCGTCTGAATCAGCTCCTGTAGCAACTCAATGGCGTCCTCGGTCAACTGCTCGATTAGCTCCGGCATAGCACAGTTTTCACGGGTTCGTTGATCTTGAGTGCGTTTTCAATCACCACGCGCTCCACACCGGCTTTTAGAGCGGCAAAGGCGTTATCGAGCTTCGGCACCATGCCAGCCGCAATGACGCCTTCGGCTTTCAACTGCTGATACTGAGCCGGCATGATCTGCGGAATGACCGACTGCTCATTGTTGATGTCGGAGAGCACACCGTCCTTCTCAAAACAGAAGTGCAGTTCCACCTCGTAGGCCACTGCTAGAGCACGGGCCAGGGTGCTGGCAATGGTATCGGCGTTGGTATTGAGCAACTGGCCTAGGCCATCATGCGTGATGGCGCAGAACACGGGCGTGATGCCCGCCTGCAGCAACTGGCCTAGCAGCGTGGTGTTGATGCTGCCTTCGGGCAAATCCCCTACAAAACCGAAGTCAATATCCTTTACTGGGCGCTTCACTGCCCGAATAGCGTTGCCATCGGCGCCGGATAGGCCTAGCGCATTCACGCCGGCCGCCTGTAGCAGCGCTACCACTTGCTTGTTGGTTTTGCCGGCGTAGAACATGGTCACAATGTCGAGGGTAGCGGCATCAGTGATGCGGCGGCCCTGTACCATTTGGGGTTCAATGCCCAAGTCCAGCAGCATCTGGCTGGCGCCTTTACCGCCCCCGTGCACCAGAATTTTTCGGCCGGGTATGCGGGCCAACTCCGTCAGGAAGTGGCCTAGCTGCGCTTCATCGTCGATGATGCCGCCGCCAATCTTAAAAATTTTCAGGCCTTCTCGCATGGTTTTCGGAAGAGGTAAAATGCGGCGTAGTAGGGCACGCAGCGCCAAAACGGACTTTCTGTTCGGCTACTATCTACCCAATGAATACATTAGGCAGCAACTATTTTTGCCCGCGGGCCGACAAAGTTTCCGAAAAAAAACATCTAGTTTTGCAACGATTTAGCGGTCCTATTCATTTTAAACCGCAGAAACACTTCCCTCGCCTTACGGCAGTCTTCATGATTCGTCTCTCTTCTATTGCGCTTCTGCGACGACCCAACCTGGTCGTGCGAACAATGCCAGCTTAAGCGCTGGCATGCAATATCTCGTCTGGGTTTTTAGCGCGATAAAAACCGACGAACGGGCCCACAACCTAAGGCCCTGCTGAAGAAAGTTTCTACGAACAACGAATTGACACGAGTGTAAGCCCTAGTGCGCCTCCCCCGCTGATTTCTGCCTACCTGTTCCGCTTCGGCGAGTAGCTAAATCGGCACCCTTTTGCTTTTCCGGGCTCTTTTTGCTGCCAGCTCCTGCGCTGGTTGCAGCGTAGCGGTACAGCCGCGCGCCGCGCATCTAGCTCCTCCCTTATCGTCTTTCCGAGTCTGTTGCCGTATACCAAGGCAACCAACTGAGCTTCGACCATGATTTTACGAGTCGCCAATGCTGCCGACGCGCAGTACGTGGAAACCCTCTGTCAGTGGTACGCCGAATCCGCCAAATCGCGCGGAGTCGGTATCGCCAAGCGCGACCCTAACTATCTGATTAAGAAGATGGATAAGGGCGACGCTATCATTGCTTTTATTGATGAGCAGCTGGCGGGCTTCTGCTACATCGAGACCTTCGAAGACAACAAGTTTGTGGTGAACTCGGGGCTGATAGTAAATACTGAGCTGCGGAAAGAAGGCTTAGGTCGTGCCATCAAGCACCGCGTGTTTGAACTCTCCCGCACGAAGTACCCGGCGGCCAAAATTTTCGGTATCACGACCTCAGCGGCCGTGATGAAGATCAACAATGAGCTGGGCTACCGCCCCGTTACCTTCCCCGAACTAACCCAGAGCGACGATTTCTGGAAGGGCTGCTCTAGCTGCAAAAACTACGGCATCCTGATGGAAAACGAGCGCAAAATGTGCCTGTGCACCGGCATGGTCTACGACAAGCTCGACGACCAGTACGGCCAGATTGTACAGGAGTCCATTGAGATTCTTACACCCCAAGGCCAATAATGAAAAAGGTAGTTTTAGCCTACAGCGGCGGCTTGGATACGTCCTACTGCGTTGTATATCTGACCCGCGAGCTGGGTCTGGAAGTTCACACCGTCATCGTCAACTCCGGCGGCTTTTCTGAGGAAGAGCTAGCCTCCATCGAGAAGCGCGCCTACGAACTGGGCTCCTCGAAGCACGAGGTAATCGACGTGACCCAGCGTTTCTACCAGGACTGCCTGCGCTACCTCATTTTTGGCAACATCCTCAAGAACGACACCTACCCGCTGAGTGTCAGCGCGGAGCGCATGTTCCAGTCCTTGGCCTTGGCAGAGTATGCCCGGGAGCACAAGGCCGACTACATCGCCCACGGTAGCACCGGCGCCGGCAACGACCAAGTGCGTTTCGATGTGGCTTTCTCGGTTATCGCGCCCAATACGGAAATTATCACGCCCATCCGCGACCTGAAACTGTCGCGTCAGGCCGAGATTGACTTCCTGAATCAGCATGGCTTCGAGATGAGCTGGGAAAAGGCCAAGTACTCCATCAACAAGGGTATTTGGGGTACCAGCGTGGGCGGTGTAGAAACCCTCACCTCGCACCAGGCCCTGCCCGAGTCAGCGTATCCTACTCAACTCACTGCCAACGAGCCAACCACGGTGGAAATCACCTTCGCCAAGGGTGAGCCCGTAGCCTTGAATGGCAAGTCAATGAACCCGGTAGAGCTTATTCAGGAGCTCAACGACCTAGGTGGCCGCTACGCCATTGGCCGCGACACCCACGTGGGCGACACCATTCTAGGTATCAAAGGTCGAGTAGGCTTCGAGGCTCCCGCGCCGCTGATCTTGCTGAAGGCTCATCACCTGCTGGAGAAGCACACCTCCAGCCGCTGGCAGCTGCTACACAAAGACTACATCGCCAACTGGTACGGCACCCTGCTGCACGAGGCACAGTACCTCGACCCGGTGATGCGCGACATGGAGGCTTTCCTCACGTCGTCGCAGGAGCGGGTATCGGGCAAGGTGTTCGTGACCTTGAAGCCCTACCAGTTCGAGCTGCAGGGCATCGAGTCGAAATATGACATGATGCGCTCCAAAGTGGCTACCTACGGCGAGGAAAACGACGCCTGGGATGGCCGCGACGCCAAGGGTTTCATCAAAATCTTCAGCAACCAGCTGCGGATTCATAGCTCGTTCAACGATGAAAATTAAGGTTGGCATCGTAGGCGGCGCTGGCTATACGGCTGGTGAGCTTGTCCGCATTCTGCTGCACCACGAGTACGCGGAGCTGGGTGCCATCGTCAGCTCTTCCAACGCCGGCAACCCCGTCTACCAGGTCCACGACGACCTGGTGGGCGAGACCGATCTGGTGTTTGCCTCAGAGCTGGCCGGTGATGAAGACGTGGTATTCCTGTGCCTAGGCCACGGTAACTCCAAGGCGTGGCTTGAGAAACACGAGCTACCTGAAACCACCCATATCATCGACCTCAGCAACGACTTCCGCTTAGAAGCCGATGCCGAATTTGAAGGTCGGGAGTTTGTGTACGGGTTGCCAGAGCTGAATAAGAGCCGCATCCAGCAGGCCCAAAGCATTGCCAACCCCGGTTGCTTTGCCACAGCTATTCAGCTGGCCTTGCTGCCGCTGGCGCAAGCCGGCAAGCTGACAGATGATGTGCATGTATCGGCCATTACCGGCAGCACGGGGGCAGGGCAGAGCTTGTCTGAGACGGTGCACTTCTCGTGGCGCACTAATAACGTGTCCATCTACAAGCCCTTCACGCACCAGCACCTCGGCGAAATTGGGGAGAGTCTGGCGCAGCTGCAGCCGCAGCTAGACAGCGCCATGCACTTCATCCCCTACCGCGGCAACTTCTCGCGGGGCATCTTCGCCAGCGTCTACACGCCGTCGGACTTAACCCAGGAGGAAGCGCGGGAGCTATACCAAAAGTTCTATGACGATGCGCCGTTCACCACGGTTTCGGACAAGGAGATTCACCTCAAGCAGGTAGTGAATACCAACAAGTGCCTGCTGCACGTGCAGAAATTCGGCAAGCAACTGCTCATCACCTCGGTTATCGACAACCTGGTGAAAGGCGCTTCGGGCCAAGCTATCCAGAACATGAACCTGCTCTTCGGGCTGCCCGAAACGACAGGACTTCACCTCAAATCGGTGCTTTTCTAATGGAGCTTTTCAATGTATATCCGCTCGTTAACATCACGCCGGTAAAGGCGTTAGGAGCGAAACTCTGGGACGATAAAGGCCAGGAGTACCTGGATTTCTACGGCGGACACGCTGTTATTTCCATCGGCCACAGCCACCCGCACTATGTGCAGCGACTCACGGAGCAGCTGCAGAACATCGGCTTCTACTCCAACTCGGTGCAGATTCCGATTCAGGCGCAGCTGGCTCATAAGCTAGGCCAGGTATCGAGCTACGAGGACTTCTCGCTGTTCTTGTGCAACTCCGGCGCTGAGGCCAACGAGAATGCCCTGAAGCTGGCCTCCTTTCACACCGGCAAAAAGCGCGTGGTAGCTTTTAAAGGTGCCTTCCACGGCCGTACCTCCGGTGCAGTAGCCGCTACTGATAACCCCAAAATTGTAGCTCCCTTCAACGCCGACCACGCCATTTCCTTTGTGGAATACGACCTGGCGGCGGTGGAGCAGGTGCTGCAAAATGGCGACGTGTGCGCGGTCATCATCGAGCCAATTCAGGGCGTAGGCGGCATCATCATGCCTTCCGATGAATTCCTGACTGGCCTAGCCGCGCTGTGTAAGCAGTATGGCGCCCTGCTGATTGCCGACGAGGTGCAGAGCGGCTACGGCCGTAGCGGTAAGTTCTTTGCCCACCAGCACGCTGGCATCCGCCCCGATGTTATTTCGGTAGCAAAAGGCATGGGCAACGGCTTCCCCATCGGCGGCATCCTGATTGCGCCAGAACTGAAGGCATCTTATGGATTACTGGGCACCACGTTCGGGGGCAACCACCTGGCCTGCGCTGCGGCTTTGGCAGTGCTGGAAGTGATTGAGCAGGAAGACCTCCTAAACCACGCCACAGAGCTAGGCCACTACCTCCGCTCCGAGCTGGAGGCCAACGCTGGTGCCGAGGAAATCCGCGGCCGCGGTCTGATGGTAGGCATTAAGTACGACTTTCCCATCAAGGATATCCGCGACAAGCTGTTAGCTGAGCACCACATTTTTGTGGGCAACGCTTCTGACCCTGGAGTACTACGTCTGTTACCGCCGCTCAACATCACCAAGGCCGAAGTTGACCGGTTCTTGCAGGCGCTGTACACACTTATTCCGGTCGAGGTAAAAAAGTAAGCAACCTGTGGCCTAACTTGCAGCCCCAATGAGTAGCACGATGAGGTTCACGAGCCAAGCTCCCCTTCTGATTAGCTGCACGCTGCCATTGGCCACTGTCTCGCAGCAACCGGCTGGCTCTTTCCATGAAAGAGCAGCCATCAACTATTCCTCCCAGCAGTCGTGCCCGCCAGACTTCCCGATGCCTGACATCTGGGAGCGGCAGGGCGCGGGACCGATTGAACTACCTTCTTTCGCTCCCGTTTGGCTTAAGTCCTCGTTCGGCTGGAATAGACCTCTGATGTTTGGTTCTGTTCCAGCCGAAATTGTATCCGGACGGTCCCGAAAGCTGACTGATACTACACCGCGCCCTCGCAAAAGGGGCGTCGAATCGTTGCATTCCCTTCCCATGACAAGATTCCGATCAGCGTTGATCGGGATGATGGGCCTACCTGCTGCTTTCCCCACCTCAACGAGCAAGAAAGCTGCGTGCCTGACTACTGCAGAAAATCAACCACAGAGTAAACCTATTTTCGCATAACAGAGTGGAAAACGCTAAATCGGTAAAACTCATTCTCGAAGACGGCACCGAAATCGAGGGTACTTCTTTCGGCGCCTTTACCTCCGCCGCGGGCGAGGTGGTATTCAGCACGGCAATGACCGGCTACCCCGAAAACCTCACGGACCCGTCCTTCGCCGGCCAGATTCTGGTGCTGACCTACCCTATGGTGGGCAACTACGGCGTACCCGGCGAAGAATTGTACGAGTCGATTTCCAAGATTTTCGAGTCGGACAAGATTCACATTGCTGGCCTCGTGGTGAACTACTACTCTGAGGAGCATAGCCACTGGAACGCCGCCAAGAGCCTCGGCGACTGGCTGAAGGAGTATAACATCCCCGGCATCTTCGGGGTGGATACGCGCATGCTCACCAAAATCCTGCGGGAAAAAGGTGCCATGCTGGGCAAGATTGTAGCCGAAGAAAATGTGGAATTCCACGACCCTAACCAGGACAACCTGGTAGCCCAGGTGAGCCCCACCGAGGTAAAGCACTACGGCCACGGCCAGCACAAAATCGTGCTCGTCGACTGCGGCACCAAAACCAACATCATCCGCTGCTTCCTTCAGCGCGACGTGGAGCTGATTCGGGTGCCCTGGGACTACGACTTCACGAAGCTCGACTACGACGGCCTGTTCCTCAGCAACGGCCCCGGCGACCCGAAGATGTGCACGCCCACCATTCAGCACCTGCAAACCGCGCTAGGCCAGGACAAGCCCATTTTCGGCATCTGTCTGGGCTCCCAGCTCATGGGCCTGGCGGCGGGCGGCGACACCTTCAAGCTCAAGTACGGCCACCGCAGCCACAACCAGCCAGTACTACTCACGGGCACCAAGCGCAGCTACATCACCAGCCAGAACCACGGCTTCGCGGTAGACACGGACACGCTGCCCGCCGAGTGGACCATGCTGTTCGAGAACCTTAACGACGGCACCTGCGAAGGCATCAAGCACAAGACCAAGCCGTTCTTCTCCACCCAGTTCCACCCCGAAGCCGCCGGCGGCCCCGAGGATACGGAGTACCTGTTCGATGACTTCCTAAAAGCAGTAGCCGAGTACAAAGCATCGAAGTAGAGTGGCCTAGAAGACCTCTGCCGCTACTCCCGCACGTCATACTGAGCTTGTCGAAGCATCTCTACCGTTTCATCTGATTTCATTAATCAGTGATATGTCTGAAATTGAGAAACCTGCTATTAGCCGAATCATTAATGCTGAGATTGTCCTTCAGCATTTTGGCTACTGGCCGGATTTTCATGATGCGGAAATCCTCAAAGTAGTTTTTGAAACTCATCCAACCGGACGTTACTCTGTCACCTTCACCATATAAGTATGGGAAATGGTGAATGAGTTAGACGAGCAAGGATACTACAAGCAAACCAAGCATTGTGTAATCGAAATTCAATTCATTGGTATAACTGAAATAGAATTCGACTCTTTCGGTTACCAAAACGTCATTTTCGATTTGGCCTTCGAAGAAAACGGAAGCAACATTGAATGCAGGCTTGATTCTTCAAATGGATTGGAAGCTACCATAGTTGCTGAAGAAGTGCTAGTGATGAGCTTAACACCGATACAGCGGTAAAGACGCTTCGACTCCGCTCAGCATGACGTCCCTTTCTCCCCTGATTCACCACGTCTTAACGCACTACTCTCATGCAAGAAAAAGGTAGAGGTTTTCCGAATTGGGGGTATGTGTTGTTAGGTGTTTTGGCTTTCGCAGGGTTCTATTTCGTCAAGAACATGGGACAGCGGACGATTTTGAAAGCCGTACTGGGTGAGCCAGCCGATCTGATCAACAAGGCCATGAGTTCGGCTAGAGTTTCTCCCCGGATAACCAATAGAACGGGAAGGATAACTGCCAAAAACTTCAAAATGGAGAAACTCGGCGCTACAAAGGACTCTCTCTCCTTCCGCTTTTTCCTGGATGGTGAGCGAGCTGACGCTACTGTCCGGCTCTGGATGGCCCGGCGCCCCTCGGGCGAATGGGAGATAGTGAAAAGCGACACCACTTACACCGAGTAAACCCTTACCTCATAAAACCACCGGCCACAGCCGGCCTAGCACGACTGCCTTTCAACATGACCGCCCTGGCGGCCTGTTACCCTAACCCTTAGAATGGAAAAACCACAGAAAGTTCTCATCCTCGGTTCCGGCGCGCTCAAAATAGGCGAAGCCGGTGAGTTCGATTACTCCGGCTCCCAGGCCCTTAAGGCGCTGAAAGAGGAAGGCATCCGCACTATCCTCATCAACCCTAACATCGCCACCGTGCAGACGTCGGACAATATTGCTGACGACGTGTACTTCCTGCCCGTGACGCCCTACTTCGTGGAGGAAGTCATCAAGAAGGAGCAGCCCGATGGCATTCTGGTGGCGTTTGGTGGCCAAACGGCCCTAAACTGCGCCGTGACCCTGTTCCGCGGCGGCGTGTTTGAGAAGTACGGCGTGAAGGTGCTGGGCACGCCCGTGCAGAGCATCATCGATACCGAGGACCGGGACATCTTCAAGGAGAAGCTCGACCAGATTGGGGTGCTTTCGGCCCGCAGCGTGGCCGTAACGAACATGGAAGACGCGCTGGCCGCCGCCGAGAAAATCGGGTTCCCGATTATCGTGCGGGCGGCGTTTGCGCTGGGTGGCCTAGGCAGTGGTTTCGCCAATAACATGGACGAACTACGGACCCTAGCCCAGAAATCCTTCACCACGTCCGACCAGATTCTGGTGGAAGAGTCGTTGAAGGGCTGGAAGGAAGTGGAGTACGAAGTGGTGCGCGACCAGTATGATAACTGCATCACAGTCTGCAACATGGAGAACTTCGACCCCATCGGTATTCACACCGGGGAGAGCATCGTGGTGGCCCCGTCGCAGACCTTGAGCAACCGTGAGTACCACAAGCTGCGCAGCATCGGCATCAAGACCATCCGCCACCTCGGCATCGTGGGCGAGTGCAACATTCAGTACGCCCTCGACCCCGTGTCGGAGGACTACCGCGTGATTGAGGTGAATGCACGCTTGTCGCGCTCTTCGGCGCTGGCTTCCAAGGCTACGGGCTACCCGCTGGCGTTTGTGGCGGCTAAGCTGAGCTTGGGCTACTCGCTGTCGGAACTGAAAAACAGCGTAACCCAGACCACTTCAGCCTTCTTCGAGCCGGCGCTGGACTACGTGGTGGTGAAGCTGCCCCGCTGGGATTTGGCCAAGTTTGAGGGTGTGAACCGGCAGATTGGCTCCGCTATGAAGAGCGTAGGCGAGGTAATGGCTATCGGCAAATCCTTCGAGGAGGCCATCCAGAAAGGCTTGCGCATGCTGGACACCGGCAAGCGCGGTTTCGTGGCCAACAAGCCCGAGCAGGTGGACAACGCTACCATTGATAAGCTGCTGAGCGAGCCGAACGAGGAGCGCATCTTCGCCATCAACCTGGCGTTCGAAGCAGGCTACACCCTGGAGCAGGTGCACGATCTGACCAAGATTGACCACTGGTTTCTGCAGCGTCTGTATACCATCTTCGAGCTGAGCAACAAGCTGGCCGAGCAGCGCGGCAGTGGCCTAGACGCGCTGGAAACTGGCCTACTGCGCGACGCCAAGAAAGCCGGTTTCTCCGACCAGCAAATTGCCGTGAAGCTATTGGGCGAAGGCGACGTGAAAGCCGACGAGTTGCTGGTACGTGCCCGCCGCAAGGCCCTGGGCGTGCTGCCGGTCATCAAGCAGATTGACACGCTGGCAGCCGAATTTCCGGCCAAAACCAACTATCTCTACAGCACCTACCACGGCACCGAAAACGACCTGACCCGCGAAACCGACAAGTCGATTGTGGTGCTGGGCTCGGGCGTGTACCGTATTGGTAGCTCCGTGGAGTTCGACTGGTGCGGCGTGAATGCCGTGCAGACGGCCGCCGAAGAGGGCTACAAAACCATCATCATCAACTATAACCCCGAAACCGTTTCCACCGACTACGACGTTTCGGATCGGCTGTACTTCGAGGAGCTGAGCTTCGAGCGGGTGATGGACATTCTGGACTTCGAGCAGCCGGAAGGCGTGATTCTCTCCACTGGCGGCCAGATTCCGAACAACCTCGCTACCCGTCTGGCCGACGCCAACGCGCCCATTCTGGGCACGGCCCCGGCCCGTATTGACGAGGCCGAAAACCGCCACAAGTTCAGCAGCATAATGGATGAGCTGGGCATTGCCCAGCCTCGCTGGAAGGAGCTGACGTCGCTGGACGCTATGTTCGAGTTTGTGGGCGAGGTAGGCTACCCCGTGCTGATTCGTCCGAGCTACGTGCTGTCGGGCGCCGCTATGAACGTGGTTTCCAACGCGTTTGAGATGCAGGCGTTCCTGAAAGCCGCCGTCGAAGTAAGCGCCGAGTACCCAGTGGTGGTATCGGAGTTTATTCAGGAAGCCAAGGAAATTGAGCTGGACGCGGTAGCCGACAAGGGCGAAATCGTGAGCTACGCCATTTCTGAGCACGTGGAGTTTGCCGGCGTGCACTCCGGCGACGCCACCATGTACTACCCTCCCCAGAAGGTGTATGTGCGCACGATTCGCCGCCTGAAAATTATTGCCGAGAAGATTGCCAAGCGCTACGAAATCAGCGGACCGTTCAACATCCAGTTCCTGGAGAAAGCCGGCGAAATCCGGGTGATTGAGTGCAACATCCGCGCCTCGCGCAGCTACCCCTTCGTGTCGAAAGTATCGGGTAATAACCTGATCAAGAAGGCCACACAGGTGCTGCTAGGCAAGAAAGTGGCGCGCGACGAGAGCGAGCGGGTGTACGACCTACCCTTCGTGGGCGTGAAAGCCCCGCAGTTCTCCTTCACCCGCCTACCCGGCGCCGACCCCGTGCTGCGCGTAGACATGGTGAGCACCGGCGAAGTAGGTTGCCTAGGCGACACGGCCGATGAAGCCCTGCTAAAGTCGATGCTGAGCGTGGGCTACAAGATTCCGCAGAAGTCGGTGCTGATTTCCGGTGGTCCCATCAAGTCGAAAGTAGCGTTGCTCTCGGCTACGGAGCTGCTGGTGAAGAAGGGCTACACCATCTACGCTACCCAGGGCACGCACCGGTTCTTCGCCGAAAACGGCATCCCCAGCTCCCTGCTCTTCTGGCCCGATGACTACCAGGAGCCCAACGTACTGACCTACCTCAAAGAAAAGAAAATTGACTTGGTCATCAACATCCCCAAGAACCTCTCGAAGGGCGAGTTGGATAACGACTACAAAATCCGCCGCACGGCCGTAGACTTCGGCATCCCGCTGCTCACCAACGCCCGCTTGGCCAAAGCCTTCATACAAGCCTTCTGCCGCCTGGAAATGAAGGACCTCAAGATCAAGAGCTGGAACGAGTATAAGGCGATGTAGTCGGTCTCGTTAGAAAACGAAAGAACGTCATGCTGAGCGAAGTCGAAGCATCTCTACCGCTTCGTTGTAGAAGTAATCATTTACCACTGCGGTAGAGATGCTTCGACAAGCTCAGCATGACGTTCTGATTTTCTTCGTACCGTAGATACATGTACATCTACATCCTGACCAATCCGACTAAAACTGTCCTGTACATCGGTGTTACCAATGACCTCACGAGGCGGCTTTCCGAGCACAGCAGTGGCCGGGGTGATGCTGGTAAATTTACTGGCCGGTATCAGGCGGATTTGCTAGTGTACTTTGAGCTTTGCCCAGATGTTACTCAAGCCATTACGCGAGAAAAGCAGCTGAAAGGCTGGACACGCAGTAAAAAGGATGCGTTGATTACGGCGTTTAATCCCGATTGGAATACTATCGATTTGGAAACATGGAGCGGCTAACTAGCCTACGAAGCGGTAGAGATGCTTCGGCAAGCTCAGCATAACGTTCTTTTAGTTTTTAGGCCTAGGCCACTCAACACCCACTAAATGAAAAACTTCACCTCCTTCGCAGATGCGGGCGACTACAAAACTCTGTTGCAGCAAGCCCTAGAAATCAAGGCGAATCCGTTTGGCTACCAGCACATTGGGCGTAACAAAACCGTAGGGTTGATCTTCTTCAACCCTAGCCTGCGTACCCGGCTTAGCTCGGTGAAGGCAGCCTACAACCTGGGTGCGCAAGCCTGGGTGCTGAACGCCGGCGCTGATTCCTGGACGCTGGAAATGGCCGATGGCGCGGTGATGAACGGCGGCACTCAGGAGCACATTAAGGAAGCTATTGCCGTGATGAGCCAGTACTGCGACGTGCTGGGCGTGCGCACCTTCCCCACGCTCAAGGACCGCGAGGCCGACTATAGCGAGGAAGTCTTCAACAAGATTCTGAAGTACGCCACTGTGCCTGTAGTAAGCCTGGAAAGCGCCACGCTGCATCCTTTGCAGTCGTTTGCTGACTTGATTACGGTAGCGGAGACCAAGGAAAAAGAGCGCGTGAAAGTAGTACTAACTTGGGCCCCGCATGTGCGCGCCCTGCCCCAGTGCGTGCCCAACTCCTTCTGTGATTGGTTCTCGGAAGTAGACTGGGTGGACTTCGTTATCACCCATCCCGAGGGCTGCGAGTTGGACCCCAAGTTCACGAAAGGCGCCCGCATTGAGTACGACCAGAAGAAGGCTTTGGAAGGTGCCGACTTTGTGCAGGCCAAGAATTGGAGCAGCTACCAAGATTACGGGCAAGTAATTAGCAACGACCCCTCGTGGATGCTGACACCGGAGCATATAGCGGGCACTAACGACGCCAAATTCCTGCATTGCCTGCCGGTGCGCCGCAACGTGGAAGTATCGGACGCTATTCTGGATTCGCCGAATTCCCTGGTGATTCAGGAGGCGGGCAACCGGGTATTCTCCATGCAAACCGTGCTGCACGAGTTGTTGAAATAGAACTTCAACCAAAAAAGCACGTCATCCTGAGTGCAGCGAAGGATCTTCTCGCGTTTGAACGACTGGCCTAGGAGCCTGTTGTAGCGTGAGAAGATCCTTCGTTGCACTCAGGATGACGTGCTTTAGGGAATATGGCCTGCTGCAGAGGCCTAGAAGTGGCCTAGAGTGGGTCGGCGGTTACTTTGAAGCGCGAGTCGGCACGGATGGTGATGTCCTTGCTAATGGCTTTGCGGATGCGGGCTTCGGTGGATAGCGTGTAGCTGCTGGCTTTAATGTACTTGTCGAGCTTCGCTGTGGTGGGCGTCAGCTGGATGGTATTTACGCCCATCGGCACGTTGTCCATAGAGGCCAGCAGAATCCGGTCGTTGGCATCGGTGCTAATGTAGAGGCTGATGCTGCTCAGGAAGTCGAAGTTTTCGGAGCTGGGGTCGGTGACGGTAAGCGTGAGGCGGTCGAGCTTCACATCCTTTACCAAATCGGCGCTGGTGTTTTCGTTCTTGAACTTCTCGTCGGAACGGGTGGGCACAGTCAGGGGAGAAACCGGCGTGACTACATTTACCGGGAAGCCGGTGGCAATTTTTACCGATTGCGAATCCTCGATAGTGAAAGTCAATAAGTCATTGATCTTTTCGCAGCTAGAGAGGAAAGCCAGCAGAACTAAGAGGGGAGCTAGAAAGAGGACTTTTTTCATGTTTATTGCAGTTTGAGCGGAAGTTACGAAATCTACTTCTACTCGGTTCTCCTGCTAGCTCGCACCTTAAACTCCGCTCCTATACAGGCCTAGCCGCAAGCTGAACCATTACAAACCAGAAGAGGATGCCTATTGCTAGACATCCTCTTCTGGTTTGTAATGGCCTAGGCCACTTACTAATCCATCATATCGGCGGAGCGCGGCGGGTCGGGCACGAAGCCGGGCTGCCAGCTCATGGGGTAGCGGCCATCTACGTAAGGCAGAGCCGCTTCCGTGAGGTAGAGCGGGCGAAAAGTGTCCACCATTACGGCTAGCTCGTGGGTTTCCTTTTTGCCGATGCTGGCCTCCACGGTGCCGGGGTGCGGGCCGTGCGGAATGCCACTAGGATGCCAGGTAAACGAGGCCAGATCCACGCCCTTACGCGACATGAAGTTGCCGGCCACATAATACAGCACCTCATCAGAATCGACGTTGGAGTGGTTGTATGGGGCCGGAATGCTCAGCGGGTGATAGTCGAAGAGGCGCGGCACGAAGGAGCAGATGACGAAGTTGTGTCCCTCGAAGTGTTGGTGCACGGGTGGTGGCTGGTGTAGGCGGCCCGTAATCGGCTCAAAGTCGTGAATGCTAGTGGCGTAGGGGTAGAAGTACCCGTCCCAGCCTACTACATCAAAGGGCGAGTGGCCATAGGTGAGGGTGTGCAGCAGGCCGTCTTTCTTGATCTTGACTACGTACTCGCCTGCTTCCCGCTCGTCGCCTTCTACCAATTCAGAAGGTGGCCGGATATCCCGCTCGCAGTAGGGCGAGTGCTCCAGCAGCTGCCCGAAGTGGTTGCGGTAGCGCCGGCACGTTTCCACGGGGCTAAACGACTCGATGATGAGCAGGCGCACGGGGCCTTCCTCGAAGTGTAGCTGGTGAATGATGGTGCGCGGAATGATGACGTAGTCGCCGGGCTCGAAGGCTACTTTGCCCAGCTGGCTCCACAGCTCGCCACGGCCCTCGTGCACGAAGATGACCTCGTCGGCCAGGGCATTTTTGTAGTAGTAGTCCATGCGCCGCTCCGTGGGGTTGCAGATGCTGAGCGTCACGTCGGCGTTGCCGAGCATGGTTTGGCGGGCCTGCAGGTAGTCACCGCCGGTGGTAGTTTGGGCCAGGGTGCGCAGGTGGGCCGGCTCCAGGGGGCGGTCTTTGAGCAGCTTAGGCGCAAACGGCTCGGGCTGGCCTACCGTACGGATTTCGGTGGGCGGGTGCTTGTGATAGAGCAGCGACGAAACGCCATGGAAGCCCAACGTACCTACCAGCTGCTCCGAGTACAAGGAGCCGTCGGGCTGGCGGAACTGGGTGTGGCGCTTGCGCGGAATCTGGCCGAGGCGGTGGTAGAAAGCCATGGTGCAGAATTGAGTTGGGTGGGAAATACGAGTGGGTAGGTAGGTAACGTGAAGGTAAGAAGGTTTGGTTGTTGACCTCACTCCGGTCCACGTTGCAACCAATCTGACTGCATCCTAGTTGAACCTCTACTCCTACAGTATCTTTGCGCTTTATCTCAACTGCTTACTTCGGTCTGTGTCTTCTCTATCTCTCCGCCTCTTGCCGCTCCTGCTGACTGGCCTAGGCCTGTTCTCCGTTGCCTCGACGCCCAAAACAGCGGAGCCGCGCACGCGCACGTTCAATTTCGAATACACGACTACGGTACCGGCCCAGGCAGCTGGCGTGAAGGAGGTGGACCTCTGGCTGCCCGTACCGCACGATGATAAGTCGCAGGACATCCGCGACCTTAAAATCACAGCACCAGTGGCCTACGAGGTCAAGACCAGCTCTTATGGCAACCGCGTACTGCACCTGCATGCCACGGGTACGGCCCTGCAGGGCTTTACCGTGAGCATGAAGCTGCAGGCCACCCGGCGTGAGCACCTCAACCCCACCCTCGCCGGCCAAACGGTAACCCGGAAAGAGCTAGCCCCCGCCGACCCAAACATGAACCGCTGGCTGGCGGCTGACAGCCTAGTCCCCCTCGATCCTAAAATCCGGCTCTGGGCGCAGGAAGTAGTAGCAAAGGCCCACGCCAAAACCGACCTGGAGAAAGCCAAAGCCATTTATGAGCATGTGGTAAGCACCGTGACCTACGACAAGACTGGCCAGGGTTGGGGCCGCGGCGACATTTACTACGCCTGCGACGCCCGCCGCGGCAACTGCACCGATTTTCACGCCGTGTTCATTGGGTACTGCCGGGCAGTAGGTATCCCGGCCCGCTTCAGCATTGGCTTCCCACTGCCCCCTGAGCGTGGCTCCGCCGAGGTGAAAGGCTACCACTGCTGGGCCGAGTTCTACACCAAAGAAACCGGCTGGGTACCTGTTGATGCTTCTGAGGCAGCCAAGAACCCGGCCAAGCGTGCCTACTTCTTCGGAGCCCACGATGAAAACCGCCTGGAATTCACCCGGGGCCGCGACCTGCTACTGGCTCCGCGGCAGCATGGTGGGGCGCTCAACTACTTTATCTATCCCTACGCCGAAGCTGATGGCCAGCCGGTGAGTGGCCTACAACAGCAGTTTCGGGTGCAGGATATAGCTAAGAAATAGAGCATTCTACTGGTATACAGTACAAAGGCAGAGGCCGAAGCAACATGTTGCTTCGGCCTCTGCCTTTGTATGCGTCAAGCAATTTTCTTATTTCATCGACAACCCATTCATCAGGGTCGAGCTGCCATCATTTACTACCCGCAGCGCCTGCTGCATCTCAGCATCTTCTTCGTTTAGCACCTGGAAGTATGCCGATTTGCCATAGGCGCTGCGGGCAATCAGGGCCTTCAGTTGGCCGCGAAGCAAGCCGGAGCACCGGCGTAGGCCAGTAGCATCAGCGGCAACCCCTTCCTGTGTTCCTTGCGCAACAAGCTGTTGAAGCTGAGCATCGCT
Organism: Hymenobacter gelipurpurascens; assembly: GCF_900187375.1. NCBI lineage: Bacteria > Pseudomonadati > Bacteroidota > Cytophagia > Cytophagales > Hymenobacteraceae > Hymenobacter > Hymenobacter gelipurpurascens. The sequence continues at coordinate 1,142,607 of NZ_FYEW01000002.1, forward strand.
GATACGGAAGCCTTGGCTGAACTGCTCGAAGCGCAAAGCCTCCAACTCTGTTTTGTGGGCCTGCACATAATCGAGCGCGAATTTGCGCACCAGGTTATGGCTTTGCAAACGCGTGTAGTAGGCCGAAAAAGCCATGGTATCGCGCGGTACAAACACATCGGGCATGATACCGCCGCCGCCGTACACGGTGCGGCCGTGGGCCGTGCGGTAGCGCAACGAGTCGGCGAAGTGGATGCTATCGGCGTGGAAGAACTCGCCGTGTTGCTGACGGTTTTTCAGATCCTGCTCGTAGGCCTCTAGGCCACCTCTGTAGGATTTTTGAATGCTCCGGCCCGAGGGCGTATAGTAGCGCGCAATTGTCAGGCGCAGCTCCGAGCCATCGTTGAGGGTAATGGGCTGCTGCACCAAGCCCTTGCCGAATGTGCGACGGCCAATTACCAAAGCGCGGTCTTGGTCTTGCAGAGCGCCGGCCACCACTTCGGCAGCGGAGGCACTGCCTTCGTCTACCAGTACTACCAGCGGGCCTTCCTCAAACTCGCCGGCTACGCGGGAGTACGTTTGGGTATCGTACTGGTCGCCTTTGCCATCGGTGTACACAATCTTTTTGGTGCCCCCGATGAACTCATCGGCCATTTTGGTGGCGCGGTCGAGGTAGCCGCCGGGGTTGCCGCGCAGGTCCAGCACGAGGCGGGTAAGCCCCTGGCGGCGCAGGTCGCCGAGGGCGGCTTTGAACTCATCGTAAGTACCCGTGGCAAAACGACTTACTTTGATGTAGCCCGTCTGGTTATCGACCATGTAGGCCACATCGACTGACGAGTTCGGGATGCGGTTGCGCGTCACCTGCACATTCATGGCGCGGCTCATCCCGCGCCGGATGATCTGAAGCAGAACCGTGCTGCCGCGGGTGCCGCGCAGCTTATTGAACATCTGCTCCGTGGTAGTGTGCATGCCAGATACCCGGGCGCCATTCACGGCCAGAATCTTGTCGCCGGGCTGTAGGCCAGCTTGCTCGGCGGGGCCACCGCTCAGCGGCGAAACCACCGTTACGGTATCGTGGAAGATGTTGAACTCCACTCCTACCCCATCAAAATCGCTCTGTAGAAAGGAGGAAGCCTGCTGCTGCTGCTTGGCCGGGATAAATACGGAGTGCGGATCAAGGCGCTCCAGCATCCGGCTGATGGCGTAATCCGACAGCTCTTCCGCATTCACGGAGTCCACGTAATCGCGGTCTACGTAGCTGAGTATCTCTTTGAACTTTAGATAGCCGCGGGCCGTGCCGTCGGGGTTCTGATCGGAAGGCTTAAACGGGTTAGATCCCAACAAAATCCCACAGCACAACGCTAGCGCCAACAGCAGCGGCAGACGCACCTGCCGCCGCGTATTCTGCGGGGCCGGCTCCGTCGCGGGTAGCGGCGAGTCCTTCGGCTCGGTGTTCATAAAGCGTTGAGAGAGTAAGAGTTTAGGCGATATACAGCGGAAATCAATACAGACAGGTCTTCAAAACTATTAAAACTTTTCTAAGAAAGCCATGGCCTACATAGGGGAATAGGCATTTTCGAATAACAGTGCAATTTTTTGTAAAATTAACCCAATATACTTACCATTTTGGGGTGATAATCCAATTTCGAAACTACTTGACAGTTAAGAGTATACAAACGTAGTTTTATCATTTTATGAAGAATTAAAAAGTTCAGCGAATGAGAAGTTTAACCCGGCCAACGTACGCCACTGCCCCACTATCGGATTGCGATGTGGAAATAGAACTACCACCTTTGTCGGGGAGTGCCGTATCTTTGTACTACAGTGGGCCTAACTTCTTGGCTCGCCGGATTTTCGCTTTACACGTCTACTTTTTGATGGGCCGAATTCTTGCCATCGACTACGGCAATAAGCGCGTGGGGCTGGCCGTAACCGACCCGCTCCAGCTCATTGCCACGCCCCTCGACACGGTGCACAGCCAGGATTTGGTGGCCTACCTGAAGGCCTACCACCTGCGCGAACCGCTTTCTGCTTTGGTGATTGGCATGCCCAAAAACCTTCAGAACGAAGCCACCGACTCGACCAGCGCTGTAGTGGGCGTAGTGCGGCGGCTACGCAAGGAGTTTCCGGAGGTGCCGGTGCATGAGATAGACGAGCGGTTTACCTCCCGCATGGCCCATGCCGCTATGCTGGCCGGTGGCCTAAGCAAGAAAGACCGCCGCGATAAAGCCACCGTAGACCGCGTAAGCGCCACCCTGATACTGCAATCTTTCCTCGAATCCCGATGATTTACCCCATTGTTGCCTTTGGCGACCCGGTGTTGAAGGCGCCGGCCAAATCCTTGCCTGCCGATTTCTCTGCCTCCGAACTGAAGCAGCTGATCCAGGACATGTATGATACCATGTACCATGCCCACGGCGTAGGCCTGGCAGCCCCGCAGGTTGGCAAAAGCATCCGCCTGTTTGTAGTTGACTCGGAGCCGATGCTGGATGAGGACGAGGATGGCAAACCGATTATCCCGGAGCCAACTGCGGCCCCCGTGAAGCGGGCCTTCATCAACCCACAGATAGTAAATGAAACTGGTGAGGAGTGGGGCTTTGAAGAAGGCTGCCTGAGCATTCCGGGCATCCGCGAAACGGTGTACCGCAAGCCGGTAGTTACGCTGCGCTTTGAGGATGAAAACCGCCAGCAGCACGAAGAAACCTTCTCGGGCATGACAGCCCGCGTGATTCAGCACGAGTATGACCACCTGGAAGGCGTACTCTTCACCGACTACGTTTCGGGTTTGAAGAAGCAGCTGCTGAAAGGCAAGCTAACCCGCATCAGCAAAGGCGACGTGAGTGCCGACTACCGCATGCGGTTTGCGGGCCAGGGCCGGCGCTAGGCCACATTCCTAGGCCACTACACACCAAAAGAAGCCGACCGCAGTAGCTACTGCGGTCGGCTTCTTTTGGTATAGCACACCCTGTATGGTCACTTCAATACCGCACACCAGATAGATAAAAGGCAGAAATTGTTAGGGTAAGTCATTGAAGCCGACGGCCTTCACACCGGGCAATTGGTTGAGCATATCCCGCATGGTGTGGCCGTGTGAGGCCCCTACTGCTACCACCACGCGCCGGGCTCCCTGGGCGCGGGCCTGCCGCACGATGTTGGCGCACATGCCCTCGTTGCGCAGCTTCCACTGTGCTTTCATGGCTTGTATCTGCTCGGTAGGAAAGCCGGGTGCCCCGTATAGCGCCTCGCCGCCGTAGAAGTTCACGGCTTCGTCGAGCGTATCGTAGCGTGGGGTGCTCATTGCCTGATAGGCCTGTAAGCTTGTCTCACTGTCTTTCCAGAAGTTGTTGTACGCGGTTGAGGAAGCAGCTATTTTCTGTACGGTAGCCGCTTCAGGCAGCGTTGGGTCGGCTTTTGCGCGGGCTTTCAGATTCTTTACTGCTTCGCTGGCATGTTGCCAGGCCTGGCCCCAGGACTCATTATACCGCTGGCAGTCCATAGAGTAGATGCGGGGTTGCTGCAGCTCGTAGACCAGAGGGAAGAATATCGTCTGATACTCGCTGGTGGGGCGCACCAGCTTTTTGCGGCGCAACGAATCGGAGCCGCCGAAAACCTGGTTGTAGTAGGCCAGTTCCTGCTTGCCAAACCGGGGCTTCATGTGCTCGTCGAGCACGTACAGCTGGTATTCCGAATTGGCCCGATCGTAGCTGAGTATATGACTAAGCGCCAGATTCATGCGCGTTTTGTGGTAGTATGGAAAGTCCATCAGGGACTTATCGGCCTTGGCAACGGCCCGGGCAGTTAGGGGCTTGGCCTTGGGGTTGCGCTGCTGCACGTAGCGATAGCGCGGCAGAAATAGGGCACGCGGATACGCATCATCGGGCATCTGCTGCATTTCGGTGGCCGACACGTTTTCGCTGAACACCATCTCGGGTTTGTAGGCCTTGAGCTTCTCAATGATGGGGCGGTACTCTTCGGCCGGGCTCATATTGACGTGCGACGAAGCCACTATCAGCACCTCCAGTGGCTGCTGAGCCACGGCAACCGAAGCCGTGCCCAGCAGAAGGGCCAGCAGCCACAGCGGCCGCAAAAAATTTAACGGGAGAGAGAAGCGTAGTTTCATGGCGGAGCTGGTTGCTGGAGGGAGTGCTGCAAATGTGTAGGCCACTCTGCCCGCCCGAAAATTTATTATACCAACCTTCGGGAATGTGATGTGAACCCCGCGCAACGCCTTCTAGGCCAGTCGGACCGGTAAAGCGGGTGTTTGTCCGGGCAGCGCAGGCGTTGCCATAAAATGCGGTGCAATACCGGCAGCTTCCCGCTAGCTTCGGGCCCATGAATCGGCAAACATTGCGCTATCATCTGCTGGGCTGGGGCCTGCTAGTGGCCTACGACTTCGTGGGCATCTACGGCCAGCACCTCTCCAACCTTCGGCAGATGCTCCTGCTGCAGTTCACCTTCCGGCTGAGCATGATGAGCATATTCTACTACTGCTTCCTGCTGCTGTTCCCGCGGTATCTGCGCAAAAACCGGGTGCCGCACCTGCTGCTAGGCCTAGTACTGGCGCCGGTGGTATTCGCGGCTACCCGCTACGCGCTGGAGCAAGGGCTGCTGCCGCTGCTGTTTGGCTTCAGCAACTACACGGGCGAGGTGAATTTACTGCACTACCTGCGCGACAACGTAGAGCGGGGACTCCCCATGATGATGGTAGCCGCCACGGCCTGGGGCGTGCAGGATGCTTTTATGCAGGAAAGGCGGCGCGAAACCCACCAGCTACTCCAGGAAAAAACCCAGGCCGAGCTGGCCTTCCTCAAAACCCAGATCAACCCGCATTTCCTTTATAACACGCTCAACTACATCTATTCCGAAGCTTATCTCGTGTCGGAGCCGCTGGCGGAGGCGGTGTTGCGCCTCTCCGATTTGATGCGCTACATGCTCCACGACAGCCCCGATGGCAAGGTGGAAGTACGGCAGGAAGTGGCCTACCTGGAAAACTACCTGGCGCTGCACCGGATGCGGTTCGAGGACAAGTTCTTCGTGGAGTTTACGCAGCAGGGCGCCCCACAGGAACAGCGCGTGGCAGCCCTGATGCTGGTTCCGTTCGTGGAGAATGCGCTCAAACACGGCATTATTCATCAGGCGGAGAAGCCCGTGGAAATCCGGCTAACCTTCCCCACGCCCCAGCACTTGCTATTTGAGGTGCACAACCACATCAGCCACCACCAGAAAGACCATACCACTGGCATCGGCCTGGCCAACCTACGGCGTCGCCTCGATTTGCTGTACCCCGAACAATATGAACTGGCCATTGAGAATGATGGCTCGGTGCACCACACCCGGCTGCTGCTTCCCTTAGACGGGCCTAGGCCACTACCACCGGCCACGCCGCCGGGTCGGGCAGTTTTAGCCGAAAGCGCCGCCTAGCCTCATGGGGGAAGTATGCGGCAGATTGTGCAGCTTTACTTGTAGCCCCTCCCCTCTTTATCTGGTTAGTATTCTATGCTGCGCTGTATTGCTGTTGATGATGAGGCCTACGCCAGCCGGCTCTTGGCGGCCTACGTGCAGAAGATACCTGGCCTAGAAATGGTGGCCACTACTACCAACCCCATTGAGGCGCTGCAATGGGTGCAGGAAGGCCGCGCCGATCTGGTGTTTCTCGACATTCAGATGCCGGAACTGACGGGTTTACAGTTCCTGAAAATCTGCGGCAACCGCTGCAAGGTCATCCTCACTACGGCCTACCCCGAGTATGCGCTGGAAGGCTTTGAGCATGATGTAGTAGACTACCTGCTCAAGCCTATTGCCTTCGACCGGTTCTTGCGGGCCGTGCAGAAAGCGCAGGCGTTGGTACCAGCCGCACCGGAGCCTATTACCACGACGCCCACCACACCTGGCAACGGCTACCTATTCGTGAAGGGCGAAAGCAAAAACAAGTTCCTGCGGGTGAATTACGCCGATATTCTGTATGCCGAGGCCCTGGGAAACTACCTCGCCATTCATGTGCCGGGCCAGCGCCTCGTGACTTATCAGCCCCTGAAAGAGCTAGCTGAGCTGCTGCCGCAGCCGCCGTTTTTGCGGGTGCACAAGTCGTTTCTGGTATCACTGGATAAAATCACGATGATTGACGGCAATACCATTTACGTACAGGACAAGGCCATTCCGGTGGGCGAAACGTACCGGGAAAGTCTGTTCCGGCTGGTGCGCGACTAAGCCTTGGCTGGTACCTCCTATACTAGTAGTTATCAGACGCTTATTATCTACTTATGAATCGTATCGGCGCTATAGCTTTCCTGTTTCTACTATTGCCCAGCCGCTCCCAGGCTTGGGGCTTTTTCAGCCACCGGCTCATCAACCGGCTGGCCGTGTACACGCTGCCGCGCGAGATGATCGGGTTCTACAAGGCCAACATCGACTACCTCACCGACAACGCCACTCGCCCCGACTCGCGCCGCACCGTAGTGCCCGGCGAGGCCCCGCGCCACTTCCTGGATGTAGACGTGTACGGCGACTCGGCCGTGTACAAGCTGCCCCGCTCCTACGCCGATGCCGTGGCCCAACTCGGCGAAGATTCGTTGCTACGGCACGGCATAGTGCCCTGGCAAGTGGCCCGCATGAAAGGCCAGCTCACGGAGGCCTTCAGGACCCACGAAACCGACCGGATTCTGCACATCTCCGCCGACCTAGGCCACTACATTGCCGATGCCTGCGTGCCCCTGCATGCCACCCACAACTACAACGGCCAGCTTACGGGCCAGCGCGGCATCCATGCCCTCTGGGAAAGCCGCCTGCCGGAGCTGCTGAGCAGCAGCTATGATTTCTTTACGGGGCCCGCGCCCTACCTGGATAGGCCTACGGATGTTATCTGGGCTGCTGTAGGCCGGTCGGCGGCGGCTACTGATTCGGTGCTACGCTTTGAGCGGGAACTGACGCTGAAGTTTCCGGAGGACCGCAAGTATGGCTTTGAGCAGCGCGGCAACCAGACCGTGCGCGCCTACTCCCGTGACTTCGCCCGCGAGTATCATCAGCGCCTCAATGGGCAGGTTGAGCGCCAGATGCGGCTGGCGCTACGCCTCGTGGGTGCCTTCTGGTACACCGCCTGGGTTGATGCCGGCCAGCCCGACCTGGATAAGCTGCCGCGCCAAGTATCGGCGGCGGAGCAGCTTCGTTTGGCGCGGGAGGCCGCACAGGCTCCGCAAACTTCGCCGGCCGCCGTACCCGGGCACGAGGACTAGAAAGCGCGGTGGCCTGAAAACCTAACTGCCCGAAATAGGTAGATAAGTGGCCTAGTCGCTACCCCGGTCGCCGCTAGGCCACTTCCTGGTCTTCTCCTTACCCTGTACTTTCATGAAAAGCCTCTATACAGTAGCCCTGCTCACCATTTCCAACTTGTTCATGACGTTTGCCTGGTACGGGCATCTGCAGTTCAAGAAAATCAGCTGGCTGCATGGCCTAGGCCTGGTCGGCGTGATTCTGGTTAGCTGGGGCTTGGCCTTTTTTGAGTACGTGTTTCAGGTGCCGGCCAACCGTATTGGGTTCGAGGAAAACGGTGGCCCCTTCAACCTGTTTCAGCTCAAAGTCATTCAGGAGGTAGTGTCGCTTACGGTGTTTACCTTTTGCGCCGTGTACGTGTTCAAAACTGATAAACTAGCCTGGAACCATGTGGTGGGCTTTGCGCTGCTGGTGGCGGCGGTGTACGTCATTTTCCGGAAGTGGTGAGGTAGCAGTAGGCTGGCTATCCTTATAAAACCTGCTGCGGCGCCTTCAGCCTAATGTTGAGCTTGCCACAAAAACTAGCCTGAACAGCACCCGCAGAAAAACAGGTGAAGTTTAGGGCAAAAGGGGCAACTCCATACCCTGGTATGCGTACGGAAACGCGCCCCGCTATCGGGGCTTTTCATGTTTCGAGTTTCTGCTTATATGTCAAAAAAATACGCTCTGCTGGCGCTGCTTTTCCTGTGGCTGCTGAATATATCCACTGCTCAGGCTCAACGGGTTGGCCTGGTGCTAAGTGGCGGCGGTGCCAAGGGCCTGGCGCACGTGGGCGTACTGAAGGTGCTGGAGAAAAACCGCATCCCCATCGACTACATTGTGGGTACCAGCATGGGTGCCATTGTGGGCGGCATGTACGCGGCCGGCTACTCGCCCGAGGAGATTGAGGAAATTGTGCTGAAGCCCGAGTTCCAGAACTGGGTGGCCAACCGCCCTCTCGAAGGCAAGGTCTTTAACTTCTACGATGCCGACCCTTCGCCGGCGGCGCTGCACCTAGGCCTGTCCATCGACACGGCTTTCCGCACCCGCGTAACGCCGCGCATCATCAATGATGCCACGCTCAACTACGTGCTGGCCACCATGCTGGCGCCGGCCAGTGCCGTGGCAAAGTATAATTTCGATAACCTGTTTGTGCCCTACCGGGCAGTGGCCTCGGAGGTGTTTACCCGCCAGAAAGTAGTGCAGCGCAGCGGCTCTCTTTCCGATGCGGTGCGCAACTCCATGGCTTTTCCGCTGGCCTTCCGCCCTATCCGGCAGGAAGATGGCCGCTACCTCTTTGATGGTGCGGTGGTTGATAACTTCCCGACGGGCGTAATCCGGGAGGAGTTTAAGCCCGATGTAATTATTGGGGTGAACGTGGGCGACGTGGCCTTCCGCAAATACCCCAAGGAGAAAGACGACCAACTGCTAACCAGCACCTTGGTATTCCTGGGCTCCAACGCCGCCGACACCTTATCAGTAGGGCCTAATGGCATATTCATCCAGCCCGATGTGGCAGACTACACCGCCGCCGACTTCGGCCGGGTACGGCGGCTAGTAGCGCTTGGCGAAAATGCTACCGAAGCCAAGCTAGGCCAACTGATGCAGCGCATTCAGCGGCGCGAAGACACCGTGGCGCTGCAACAACGCCGCCGGGCGTTCCAGGACCGCGCGCCGAAGCCCGACTTTACCCGCATTACGGTGCAGGGCCTGCCACGCCAGCAGCAGGAGTTTGTGCGCCGGTTTTTCCAGCGCAGCGGCTCTACCTACACCCCCAGCGACATTGAGGAAGGCTACTTCCGCCTGGTTAGCAACGACTTCTTTACCAACGTGTATCCGCGGGTGCGCTACGATGAGGAGCAAAAGGGCTACTCGCTTGGCATTGATGCTCGCCAAGCTAACAACCTCACGGCCGACCTGGGGGTACTGCTCTCGTCGCGCTCCATGAGTAATTTTTACTTGGGCGGGGCCTACCGCTACCTCACGCGTTACCTCTACACCGTGCGCGGAAATGCCACCGTGGGGCGCTTTTACAATGCCGTGCAGGGCTCTTTCCGGGTAAGTATTCCGGGCCAGATTCCGCTCTACTTCGAGCCCGTTGTTACGTTCAACAACCTGAATTATCAGGATACGGGCTCTCTACTGGGCACTAATGCCGACAACACCCAACTGGTGCAGCGCGACCTGAAAACGGCGTTGCAGATCGGCATCAGCCCGAACTACCGCAGCCGCTACATTCTGGACGTAGGAGCCTTCACGAACCGCGACCGGTTTGCCAACACCCCAGAGCTGAGCAGTACCGATGTGCTAGACCTCAACCGGTTTCAGGGCGTAACGGCTGGCCTACGCTTCGAGCGTAACTCGCTGGATCAGCGCCAGTACGCTACCAAAGGGCGCCGCGTGAAATTTGCCTTCCGAGGCGTAACCGGGCAGGAGAAGTACGAGGCCGGCACCACGGCCAATGGCGTGGAAGACCGCACCAACAACCAACGCTGGGTGCGGCTCTCCGTATTCACGGAGCAGTACTACTCGTTATCCAAAACCGACTCGGTAGGTTCCAAAACCAATGCATGGGGCTACGTGGTAGACGCGGTAGCCAGCACCCAGGGCGCCTTCTCCACCTACCGCTCTTCCCTGACCACCTCGGCCTCATTCCTGCCCCTGCCCGACTCGCGCACGCTGTTCCTGGACAACTACCGCGGAACGGCTTACGCTGCTGCCGGCCTGCGCTATATCCGGAGCATTTTGCCGGGGGTTGAATGGCGCACAGAAGGGTTTGCACACGTGCTGGTACGCCCCTGGAAACAGGCCTACGACAACCCCGTGCTGGTACGCCGCTCTAACAGCGTAAGCCGCCCCTACCTCACCCTCATGACGGGCCTGGTGTACCAGACGCCCGTAGGTCCACTGTCGGTGCAGGCCATTCACTACGATGACCGCAACCACCGTTTCGGCGTTTTCGCGCACATCGGCTACGTGCTGTTCCGCGACCGTTCGTTGGAGTAAGAGGCGAGAGGGCGAAGCAGTCAATTTGCTATTCTACTTGCCTACAAGAAGTTACCGAAAAAAAACTACGCAGGCAGAACGTCAAATTCACCACTTCACTATTTCACCTACTCACCGTTCTCATCCGGGTACACGGGGGGCTCCTCCTCGGGCGTATGCGGGGACGATATGCCGGGCCCGCAGCCGGCCAGCACGGCACAGTCGAGTGCCTCGCCGTGGTAAAAGCGACGGAACAGCACCGTAACGAGCCACATGGCCAGCGGGGGGGCCACCCAGTATACCCAGAGCCCCCGGTAGCTGTCGGCGGCCAGTGCCGTACCCAGCGTGCGGGCCGGGTTCAGGCTCATGCCGGAATAAGGGGTTTCTACCACTATATATACCGCCAGCAACGCCCCGATCAGCCAGCCAGTCAGGTTTTTCAGGCGCTTGGAGTGGAGCGCGAAAAGCAGCACCCCCATCATAATAAACGAGATGATAAACTCGGCCCCGAAGGCCAGCGCTTCGCCGCGGGGCAGGCCTACGGGCTGCGTAACGGTGTAGTTTACCGTGGGGTGCGCATACAATTCCCCAAAAACGAACTTCATTAGTTGTCCCGCGCCAATGGCCCCTGCTACCTGGCCTAGCACGTACCACACCGCATCAGGCGTGCGCACTTTGCCCAGATGCCAGAAAGCCAGCGTTACGGCGGGGTTGATGTGGGCGCCCGAGCGTTTGCCCCAAGGGCTGTACACGATGCACACAATCACGAGCACCATGCCGGCTCCCAACAGCATATGGCGGGCCAGGTCGTTGGTTTGCAAAGCCTGCCGAACCGGCGAGGCCGGGTGCTCCAACAGCATGGTCAAGGAACCGGCACACACCACGAAAAACGCAATACCAGCCGCTTCTGCCAGATAATAGGGCCAATGGCGGCGCAGGGCGGCAAGCATTCGGGCGGAAAAAGACATAGGCAGCGGTTTCAGGAAAGAGCTTGCCTACAGAACGTTTCCCTGCGCCCACGGTTATGGCGCAGTGGCCTAGCGGCGCCTACGGCTGCACCAGAATCAGGGCAGAGGAGGCGGGCAGATCCACCGTCATAATTTCCTGCCCCGATTCCAGCTTTCTGATTCCCTGCTGACTGATTTGCGCACCCTCCAGCACTACGGTATAGCGGCCTCCCGGAATGGTGGCCGTGCTGGCTTGGCGGTTGCCATTGAATAGCACCACAATATTGTTCCAGGTATCGCCGCCGGCATGGTCGGTGAGGCGATACCCGATGGTGCCGGCGGGCATATTGGGCAGAAACTGCAGGTGTTGCTGCACTTGCTCCTGAGTAGCCAACCGAAAAGCCGGGTGCGCTTTGCGTAGGCCTATCAGCTGCCGATATAACAGGTTGATGTGGAGATACTGCGCCTTACGGGCCCAATCGAGCTGGTTAACACTATCCGGAAGGTTATAGGAGTTGTGGGAGCCGCCTTTGGTGCGCAGAAAATCATCGCCCACGGGCAAGAATGGAATGCCCTGCGAGGTAAACACAATGGTATTGCTGAGCAGATCCATCTTGATCAGCGCCTGCTCCGACACACCCGGATTCGATACCACTAGCTTATCCCAGAGCACCCGGTCGTCGTGGCAGGCTACGTAGTTGATGGCCTGACCCGGCGAGGTGGCCCAAGGCACTTTGGAGTAGTTGACCTTGCTGTAGTCGAGCTGGGGGTGCTGAGTGGCGGCCACTATGCCGAATTTCACGCTCTCCTCCAGCCCCGGCTGCCCGCTCACAAAACCTGGTTCGGTCTGGCGGGCGTAGTGGCCCTTTACGCCATCACGCAGCTCATCACTGAATGCGGCAATACGGTCCATCTTCAGCACGTTGGCCTTCACTGCCCGCTCCATTTCGGGCAAAGGGCTGGTCCCAGCGGCCCAGCCTTCGCCATACATAAAGATGGAATGATCTACCTGGTCCAGGGCAATGCGGGCGGCGCGCATGGTCCGGATGTCCAGAATGCCCATTAAATCAAACCTGAACCCATCGACATGATATTCCCGGGCCCAATAGGCTACTGACTCTACGATGAGTTTGCGCACCATGGGCCGCTCGGAGGCCACTTCGTTGCCGCAGGCCGCCGCATCGGAATAGGAGCCATCGGGCTTGTGGCGGTAGTAGTAGCCCGGCACCAGCTGCTCGAAGGAGCTACGGGCGGCATCAGCGGTATGGTTATACACCACGTCCAGCACCAGCCGTAGGCCACTTCCGTGCATTGTCTGTACTAGCTGCTTCATCTCCCGAATGCGGGCGGCGGGGTCAGCGGGGTCGGTGGCGTAGGAGCCTTCCGGCACGGTGTAGTTCAGCGGGTCGTAGCCCCAGTTGTAGCGGTTCTGCTGCAGCTGGCTTTCATCGACGGAGGCGAAATCATTCGTCGGGAGCAGGTGCACGTGGGTCAGACCCAGCTCCGTCAGGTGGTCTAGGCCAGTCTTCACTCCTTCCGGACCGCGGGTGCCAGTTTCCGCTATGCCCAGAAACTTGCCCTTGTGCTGCACGCCCGACTGCGGGTGCATGGTCAGGTCGCGGATGTGCATTTCGCCAATTACAATGTCGGTGGCTTGCTTGAGCTTGGGGCGCAGGTCGTCTTCCCAACGGGCGGGGCTCACGGTGGCGGGGTCGAGCAGGGCGCCACGCTGGCCGTTCAGGCCTACGGCGTGCACGTAGGGGTCGGGCACCTCGGCCATCTGGCGGCCTTTGATGGTGGCCTGCACCACGTAAAACCGGCCCGGCGGCTGGGCCGGCAGCGTGTAGGCCCAGGTGCCGCCTACGCTTTTTTGCATGGCATATTCCGCCACCGGCGTGCCCCCGGTTCCTTCGGTGTAAAGCTTGAGCTGCAGCTTTTCAGCCGTAGGCGCCCACACGCGCAGCTGGGCTTGCCCTCGCACGAAGGTCAGGCCGAGGTCGGGGCCATCGTAGGTAGGGTAGGCCGCATAGGCATCCGTGATGCGGACGGTACGGCAGGTGGTGAGAGTAGTCAGGGCGAAGAACAGCGCGAGCAGCAGAGAGGATTTCATGCGGGGCGAGGGATGGAGCCGCAAGTTCGGGGTTTTGGGCTGGAGCAGGAAGCCGTACTTCGGGAGCTACAGCTTGTCTGCAAATGCTCGCAACAGGCTGGCTACTTCTTCGGGGGCATCATAAGGCAGCAGGTGCCCGGCACCACTAATTATTTCGAGGTGGGTTCCGGTGGGCAGCAGCGGCAAGGTTTCCAGCCCATGCACCGAGGGCGACATCACATTATCCTGGTCGCCGGCCAGAATGGTGCACGGCACCTCCACCAGCACCATGCGGGCGCTGATATCCTCGCGAGAACCGTGCAGCAGCCAGGCATCCCAGGCCAGGCGCGTGCTCTGCATGTTATCGAGCAGAATTTGCTGCCGAATGGCTTCGGGCAGTGGCCTAGCGGTTATTTTCTGGAGTGTTTTTTCGGCTTCAGCCAGCTTGCCGTAGGCGCGCATGCTCGCCATCCGGTCTTCATCGGTCATGGGCTCGGGCGAGGGCGGCGAGGGGCTGAGCAAGGCTACGCCTGCCAGGCCACTGGGCTGGCGCGCGGCCAGCGCTAAGGCAATTTTGCCGCCCATACTGTGGCCTACCAGCACATAGCGTTCTATGCCCTTCTCAGCAATGAAGTGAGCCACCTGATCGGCATAGGCATCCACAGAATAATCACTGATGATAGTGGGCGGGGCCGCTTCGCCGAACCCTGTAAGGTCGGGCGCCAGCAAAGTGTATTCGGGCGCCAGTAACCCGGCAACTTGTTGAAACTCGCGGCCGGAGCCGGCCCAGTAGTGCAGGCCAATAAAGGTGAGGGGTGCAGGCATAGAGTGCTTCTACGCGAACTGCCCGTTTCGGGTCCAGCGGTCGAGCTATAACTGGCCTAGCGCCACCGGATTTTCTGCCCGGCTTTGCCCGCATGCAGCCGCGCGGGCACCTGGCGCAGGATAATATCGCGCAGCGTAGCCAGCAGTGGCAGGCGCACGAAGCCGTGATGCACAACTAAACTGATTTCGCGCACCGGCTCGGGGGCCTCGAAGCGCTTCACCATCGGGTTACCAAGCTCCGGCAGCACCGAGAGTTCGGGCACCAGCGTGTAGCCATGGTTGTGGCGCACCAGCTGCTTTAGGGTCTCGATGGAGCCGCTTTCATAGACAAAGGGCCGCGTGGTATCAACGGGAGCCGGGGAGCAAATGTTGAGCACCTGATGGCGGAAGCAATGCCCCTGCTGCAGCAGCCACAAACCCGGCGCACCCATATCCTGGGGACTAATGGTAGCCTGCGGATACAGCTCGTGGTCTTCGGAAATGTAGCCCAGAAACGGTTCTTCTAAAATAGGCAGCTCTCGCAGCTGCCGATCATCCAGCGGCGTTACCAGTAGGCCTACATCCAGCTGATTATCCTTTAGTTGCTGAATAATTTGGGCCGATTGCAGTTCCTCCACCTGCACCCGCAGCTTGGGGTAGCGTTCCACCAGCTCCACCAGAAACAGCGGCACCAGGTAGGGCGCTAGCGTCGGGATGATGCCTAGGCGCAACTCCCCCACCAGCTCGTCTTTCTCTACCTGCACAACTTCGCGTAGCTGCTGCACCTCCCGCAAAACCTGCCGAGCCTGCTGCACCACTTTCACACCTACGGCGGTAGGCTGCACACCTTTCGTGGTACGGTCGAAGAGCAGAACGCCCAGTTCCTCTTCCAGCTTCTGGAGCTGCATACTGAGCGTGGGCTGCGTGACGTGGCACTTCTCCGCTGCCAGCACAAACTGACGGTATGTATCAAGCGCCACCACGTATTCCAACTGCTGAATATTCATACCACAAATATAGCCTGCACCTATAGCACACCTCCGAATCTGGCGCTTTATCTATACAGTGGCCTAGCAGACCAACCGCGGCGGCTCCACTTTCCGGGCGCTACGGCAACCCTGGCGCTAGTTTGTAGTTCAACCTGCTATACTCCTCTGTTCTTATGAAATTACTCTTGGTGGAAGACGAGCCAAAGCTAGCTTCCTTTATTCAGAAAGGGTTTCAGAATGAAGGCTACGATCTAGATGTGGCCTACGACGGGCAAATGGGCCTTTCCCTGTTCCGGCAGCAGGCCTACGACCTGATTATTCTCGACGTGAACCTACCTTACATCAACGGCTTCGCACTATGTAAGCTCATTCGGGAGGATAATCCGCACGTGCCGGTGCTTTTCCTGACGGCGCTCGACAGCCTCGACGACAAGGTATTAGCCTTTGAGGCTGGCGCCGACGATTATCTCGTGAAGCCGTTTAAGTTTCAGGAGTTACTGCTGCGTACCCGCGCCCTCACCAAGCGCAACGCTGACCAGAGCGCCGTGAAGCGTGTGCTGAAGATGGCGGACCTGGAACTGAACCTGGAGCGCAAAACCGTAATGCGCGGTGGGCAGCGCATCGACCTCACGGCCAAGGAGTACGCTCTGCTGGAGTACCTACTCTTGAACCGGGGCAAAATTATTTCTCGCGTCGATATCACGGAGAAAGTTTGGGAGCTGGATTTCGACACCAATACCAACGTGATTGATGTGTACATCAGCCACTTGCGCCGCAAGCTCGATAAAGGTTTCGATACGAAGCTGATTCATACGGTAGTGGGCATGGGCTATGTGATGCGGGAAGGCTGATGCTGATTCGGAACAAGCTGATACTGCGGTTTATGGCGCTGGTGGTGACCATTCAGCTCTGCCTGACCGCGTTCATCTATTACTACAGCGCCCGGGCGCGGGAACTGCGCTTCTATCACCGCCTAGAGGCCAAAGCCGAACAAACCGCTAACCTACTTATTCACCGCCTCGACCTGCAGCCCGAGATGCTGCGCAGCTTCCGCAAGAAGGATTTGCTGACCATGCACAACGAGCGCATCAGCATCTATGACCCGCAGCGCCGCCTGGTTTTTCATATTGCGCAGGAAAAGAAAGACGCCGACATCCCTACCCAGGACACAGCGTATTTTGACCAGATTACCCGCAAGCAACCCGCTCGCTTTCAGCGCGGCAAGGTAGAAACGCTGGGCATGTTGTACCGCCACCACGGGCAGTCCTACCTTATTTTCGTGGCCGGCCGCGACCAGTTTGGCGGCAAGGAGTTCGAGACGCTGCGCTCCATTCTGCTAGGCGGAAACCTGGGGGCGCTAGTACTCATCATTGGGGCCGCGTGGTACTTCGCCAACCGCTCCCTCAAGCCCTTGTCGGGGATGGTGGCCGAGGTGAAAGGCATTACCGCTACTAGCCTGCGCCAGCGCGTGAACGAAGGCAACCGCCAAGATGAAATTGCGCAGTTGGCCATGACGTTTAACGAGATGCTAAGTGGCCTAGAGCAAGCATTCGAGGCCCAGAAAAGCTTTCTATCACATGCCTCGCACGAGCTACGCACACCGCTGGCCAATGTGCTGGGCACGCTGGAAACTGCCTCGGCCTACGATACCGACCTGCCCGCCGCCAAGCGCAGCATCGACTCGGCGGTGGAAGAAATCCAGCGCATCATCGACCTGACCAACGGCCTGCTCGCCCTGGCCAAAGCCGACGACACCTCCTTCCACCGCGCCCAAGTGCAGCTAGATGATGTGGTACTGCAGGCCGTTGACATCTGTTCGGCCTGCTACCCTGGCTGGGCCATTCAGGTAGAGTTTGGCAGCTGGCCCGAGTCGGTGGAAGCGGTATTTACAGTACAAGGCAACGCGCAGCTCCTGCAAACCGCCGTGCTTAACCTGCTGGATAACGCCTGCAAATACTCTACAGCGGCGGTGGTAGTAGCCCTCACCTACGAGACGCCCCAGCAGATTCTGCTTACCGTTTCCGACACCGGCCTAGGCCTGCCCCCAGAGGAACTGGCGCGTGTTCAGGAGCCGCTATACCGGGGCAGTAATGGCCACAATAGGCCAGGATATGGTTTAGGCCTGCCCATTACCCAAAAAATTGTGCAGGTGCACGCAGGCCAGTTACGGATTGAATCGGAAGTGGGGAAAGGTACGCGCGCCTCGGTGCGGCTGCCAGCGGTTTAGGCTCCGGAGTGGCCTAGGCGTTCATGTTATTTTAATGTGGTAGTCAGATGATGTTAATGTGGAGGACGGTCCTTTGCAGCATACTTACGTGCTTACCCTCATGCCTACGCCCGCCCGTTCTTCCAGCTCTCTCCTGACGTGGTTACTCGCGCTGGCCCTTCTGTTTTCGGTGGGCCTCAACCTGTACTGCCTCACGCCCAGCTACCGCTCCGCCCGCGCCACTCCCTCGGCTTCCCTAAATAACATGACTGAAGCCGAGGAGGACGATGACGACGATGATGACGATGCCTCGTGGGCCGCGCTAGCGGAGGAGTTGCGCCAAACGCGCCAACAACTGGCGGCGTGCCAAGGACAATCGGCCCAGCTTGGTACCGCCGCTACATCTCACTAAGGCACACCGGCCGCTAGGCCAGTTGCTGCCTGTACCTTATTCCTACTCTGATATGAAAACTGTGTTTCTTCCGCTGTTACTGCTCACTACTTGGTGCGGCTCGCCTACCACGCCCGTAGCTTCGCTGGCAGGTATTCCCGTTGTTCCTGCTCGCACTGTCGGTCAGGTTCCTGCGGCTACTGGCCTAGCGGCCACCAAGGCTATGGCCTACGATTTTGCCCGCCCGGCCGCATCGTATTCTATGCCGTCTGAGCTGGCCGAATTATCGGGCATTGCCCTAACTGGCTCCGACCAGATTACTGGCGTGGAAGATGAAACCGGCAACCTGTACCACTACAACCTCACCACGAAACGCGTAGACCACGTGGTAGAGTTTGGGAAAAGCGGCGACTACGAGGACCTGGCCCGCGTGGGCAACGACTGGTTTATTCTGCGCAGCGACGGTACGCTGTTCCGCTATAATGGCACCACTACCCAGGAGTACGAAACCGGCCTGACCTTCACCAATGAGCCTGAAGGCCTGACGTATGATGCAGCTTCAAAAACGCTGCTAGTGGCCTGCAAAGGAGAGCCCGGCGCCAGCCTCCCCGACACCAAGCGCGCCGTATACCGGTTGCAGTCTGGTACCTACAAGGCTGAGGCCTCTCCTGCCTACGTGCTTAATGTGGAAGCCATTGTAGCCAGTGTACCTAGCCAAGAGGCTTCCCCGAAGAAGCCGGGGAAGAAAGGCAAGAAGAAGGAAGGTATGAAAGGCTTCGCGCCCTCTGCCGTGGCCGTGCACCCCATCACACACCACGTGTTTGTCCTCTCAGCGCGCCAGAACGGCATCGTGGAGCTAGATGAGGCCGGCCAGCTTGTAGCGGCCAGCTCGCTGCCCACTGACCTATTTCCTCAGCCCGAGGGCCTAGCCTTCACATCCACTGGTGAGCTATACATTGCTTCGGAAGCCAGCAAGAAGTCTGGCCAGGCCACTATCCACCTGTTCCGCCCGCAGCAGTAAGCATCTGAAATTCAGCCTACAACACCCTATGCCACTCTGACTTCCCTTGCCTAGCTTATACACGTCTGCCTGGTTTCTATCGAACCCCCTCTGGTCGCTTTGGCCAGAGGGGGTTCGACATTTAGTACTCCTAGTGGCCTAGCCACCATCATAGACACAAACTATACTTATATAAAAACAATCGATTTTCTTTATAACAGAGTAAGCTCAACCTTTGCTAGCCCTCCGATGCTAAAATGCGCCGGCGGTTTACACTGCTAACTCTTACTATTATGGAAGAATCAACCCAACCCAAGAAGCTGACTACCGCTTCTGGGCGCCCGATTTTCGATAACCAAAACTCCCAGTCGGCAGGCCCGCGCGGTCCGCTGATGCTCCAGGATTATTTCCTGCACGAGAAATCGGCGCATTTCAACCGGGAGCGGATTCCGGAGCGCGTAGTACACGCCAAGGGTAGCGGCGCCTACGGTAAGTTCACCGTTACGCACGATATCACGCACCTGACGCGCGCCAAGCTGTTCAGCAAAGTGGGCAATGAGTGCAAGATGTTTGCTCGTTTCAGCACCGTAGGCGGCGAGAAAGGCTCGGCCGATACGGAGCGTGACCCGCGCGGCTTCGCCCTGAAATTCTACACCGAAGATGGCAACTGGGACCTGGTAGGCAACAACACGCCGGTGTTTTTCGTGAAGGACCCGCTGAAGTTCACCGATTTCATTCATACCCAGAAGCGGGAGGCGCGCAGCAACCGCAAGTCGCCCACGATGATGTGGGACTACTGGAGCCTGAACCCCGAGAGTCTGCACCAAGTCACGATTCTGATGTCGGACCGCGGCACGCCCTACGGCTACCGCCATATGCACGGCTACGGCTCGCACACGTTCTCGCTGATTAACGCCGAGAATGAGCGTGTGTGGGTGAAATTTCACTTCCGGACCCAGCAGGGCATCAAGAACTTCAGCGACGAAGAAGCCCGCCTGATGAAGGCCGAGGACGCCGACTTCGCGCAGCACGACCTGTTAGATGCCATCGACAACGGTGAATTTCCAAAGTGGACCATGTTCATCCAGACCATGACCGAGGAGCAGGCCCGCGACTTCCGCTGGAACCCCTTCGACCTGACCAAGGTGTGGCCCCAGGGCGAGTTCCCGCTGCAGGAAGTGGGCGTGATGGAGCTCAACGAGGTACCCGTGAACTACCACGCTCACGTAGAGCAGGCCGCCTTTGCGCCGGCCCACGTGGTAGACGGCATCGGCTACTCGCCCGACAAGATGCTGCAGGGCCGAATCTTGAGCTACCCCGACGCGCACCGCTACCGCCTGGGCGCCAACTACGAGCACCTGCCCGTAAACGCCTGCCCCTTCGGCTTTAGCAACTACCAGCGCGACGGCCGCATGGCCCTCGGCGACAACGGCGGCCCCGGCCCGAACTACTTCCCCAACTCCTTCGACGGCCCCGTAGAAGACAAAGCCCAGGGGGAGCCCGCCCAGGAGCTCGATGGCTTTGCCGCCCGCTACGACCGCAACGAAGGCCCCGGCAACGATGACCACTACACCCAGGCCGGCAACCTGTTCCGCCTCCTCGATGCTCAGGCCCAAAAGAACCTGATCAACAACGTAGTAGGCGCCATGTCGGGCATCGAAGGCCCCAAGAAAGACCTCATCACGCAGCGCCAGCTCTGCCACTGGTTCCGCGCTGATATCCGCCTAGGCATGGCCATTGCCAAAGGCCTCGGCGTTGACGCAGAGATTCCAATGGAACACGCTCCAGCCGCTGCTTCGGTGTAAGTAAGAGCCACACACCTACTGCAACAAAACAGCCGCTCCGGATATCCGGAGCGGCTGTTTTTAATTTAGGCTAGGGCTAACTCCCCTCCTCAGCTGAGCAGGGGTTAGGGGTGGTTGACCCACCGTTGTTTGCAAAGATCTTGCTGCTGAGCTTGTGGAAGCATCTCTACCGCTGACTAATCAATTGGCCTAGCAACGATTCAACGAAGCGGTAGAGATGCTTCGGCTGCGCTCAGCATAACGGGCTGGTTTAGCCGTTTTGCTAGTGTCGTTCTAGGCCACTTCAACTACCCCCAGCCTCTCGCTGCTCGATGCACGAAATCATCTGAGGAGGGAAGCTTAGTTACTAGCTCTAGTTGCTAGGCCAGTTCTATTTCTCCACTTTCAGCGTAGCGGGGCGGCTAGTAAATTCGAACATTTCGCCGTGGGGCATGATGGTGATTTGGCCGAACTCGCGGATCATCATTTTGTAGCTCTCCCCTACCGGCCGAATCTTACGGTCCAGATCATACAGGCCGCAGGCATTGACGGACATGCGCTTTTCGGCGAGGCTAATGTCCCAGTCGATTTGATCGAGGAGGCTGTACCACGTGAAGCCGACTACCGGCACGCCATCCTGGCGGATGCGCTGCACATTCACCCACTGCTTCCAGAGCCAGCACTCGGCGTCTTTGGCGTTGAAGGTGTTGGTTTCGGTGTGGAACACAGGCTTGCGGTAGCGCTCATAATACTGGCGCGTCATGGTGTACCAGCCCAGCACGTCTTCGGCGGCGCACCAGTTGCCATCGGGCTTGATAATCCGCTCGTTGCGGCCATAGTAGTCGTTGCCCATGATCTGGTAGCCGGGCGGCTCACCGGCCATAAACCAGTCGAGCTCCTGCCGTGTCAGGCCATTATCGAGACAATAGATCAGGACTTCCGAGTCTATAGGGTGCGCGTACAGCAAGTCCAGGGACAGGAAGCGCAGCTTGTTTTGCAGGCAGATTTCCGGCGTGGGCACGGCGCGCATCTCATGGATAAACTCCGCCGATTCGCTTTGCACGATGATGCAGTCGGGGCGGTACTTGGCAATCTGCTGGTTGCCCATGATGCTGGCCGCCGCAATGTGCTTCATGGCCGTGATAAAGGCGCGGTCATCCTTGAGCTGCTCGTTCCAGATGCCGTCTTTAGCCGAGGCCCTGGCCGTTACATATATCTCGTTTACAGGCGTATAGAAGCGCACCCACGGGTAGCGCCGGGCTACGGCCCCGCAGTACTCGGCAAAGTGCACCGGCAGCTCGGGGTTCTGGAAGTTGCCAATCCAATCGGGCACGCCAAAATGCATGAGGTCCAGGATGGGCGTGATGCCCAACCGCTGGATTTCGGCCATGGCTTTATCCGCAAACTCCCAATCAAACTTGCCCGGCGCTTTATGGATGAGGTAATACGGGAGGTTGTAGCGCAACACCTTCAGACCCATTTCCTTCACTAGGCCCAGGTCTTCCTTGTACCGGTTGTAGTGGTCAGTTTCCGCTAATAAGTCGCGCCGGATGGTACCGTTGGCAATAGTAGGATACGAGCACTCAATGCCCGTGGCAAACATGAAGTTGCCTGGGCTATTGGTCGGTAGGCCACTCCCGTCGTGGCCGGCCGCGCCGCCGTACTCGTCGCCCTCATAGAGGCCGTCGCCGAAGTTGGCTTTAATGTGGGTCAGGAAGCTTTTGGCCATGGTAAAAGGGAAAGGCTGCGTTAGTCACACAGCTAAATACTTGATGAAGCGGACGCCAAATAAAGCATGCCGTTCTTCTATATGATGTTCAACTTATCACCCATCCAGCCGCTGTTGGGCGGCCAGGAATTTATCGGCGGTACGCAGGCTGAGGGCCATGATGGTGAGAGCCGGATTGACGCTGAGGGCGCTGGGGAATACGGAGTTGTCGCAGATGTAAAGGTTGGGTACGTCGAAGGCGCGACCGTCGGCATTTACTACGGCATCGTCGCCGGAGAGGCCCATGCGGGCCGTGCCGATGGTGTGGGCGTAGCGCTCGAAAGCCCAGATGTCGCGGGCACCGGCGGCTTCCCAGATCTGGCGCATAATGCGCTCGGCGTGGGCGTTCATGCGCTGCTCGTTTTCCTGGGCCGTGAAGTGCACGCGTGGTTTTGGCAGGCCCCGGGCGTCTTTTTCATCAGACAGCTCCAGGAAGTTGGCCTCGTGAGGCAGGCAGTCACCGAGGATGTTGATGCCGGCTGTGTGGTTGTAGCTGCGCATGTAGTCGCGCAGAGGCTGGCCCCAGAGCTTGCGTTGGCGCACCATTTGGGAGGCAAACGTAACGGGCATCACGCCAATGCTTTGCAAGAGGTAGCCCCCCGCAAAATCAGCATCGCTAGGCCTATGCGTGTCTTCGGAAATGAGTCCGCCGGGAATGCCTTTGTAGGGCCGAATGTCCTCGTCGAAGGTGCCCCACACCTGCATGCCAGGGTGCGCCATAAAGTTCTTGCCGACTTGCCCGCTGGTGAGAGCTAGCTCATTGAGCAGCAGCAACCGTGGAGTTTCTACGGCTCCTGCACACAGGAACAGGTGGCGGCAGCGCTGGCGCTTCTGCTGGCCCTGCTGGGTATAGACCACGGCCGTCACGCGGCCTTGAGCATCGCGCTCAATCTCCGTCACGAAAGCATCAGCCCTGATTTCGGCGCCGTAGGCCTCTGCCAGAGGCAGGAAGGTTACGTCCATACTGGCTTTGGCGCCGCGGTTGCAGCCGGCCTGGCAGAAGCCGCGGTTGGTGCAGGCCTCGCGCCAGCCAATGCCTTCTTGGTAATAGCGCGCCGACAGTGCCGCGTTGGCCGCCGGCGATGTCTTGATGCCTAGGCCTAGGCAGGCTTTCTGCATGAGCAAAGCCGCCCCATTCAGGGGCAGCGGCGCCAGCGGATAGCCCTTGCGGCGTTTGGCATCCCAAGGGTACGGCGTGGGCCCACTGATTCCCAAAAAGTGCTCCAGCTCCTCGTAGTAGGGTTCCAACTCCTCAATGCCAAAAGGCCAATCCACTCCTTTGCCAAAATCCGTGAACAGCTGCAAGTCGCCGCGGTGGGCGCGGGGGGTGTAGGCGGTGTAGTGCAGGGTTGAGCCCCCCACGCCGGTACCGGAGTTGTTGTTGCCGAAGGCCACCGGGTTCTGGCCCGCTGAGAGGCGCTCATCATTCCAGAACAGGAAATGCTGGGCCTTTTCGTCGGTGGCGTAGTCCTTTATGGGGTCGCGCCTTGGGCCGGCTTCCAGCGCCACCACCTTCAGGCCCGCCATGGCCAGGCGCGCCAGTAGCGGTGCCCCACCTGCACCGGTGCCAATCACCACGCAGTCCACCACTTCATCGGGGTCGGGAAGCGGGGCAGATTGCTCTAGTTCAATAGGTGCTTCCGCCAGTGAGGCGTCGTTTTCGGCTAGTATGCTTTTTAATAAAGGGTCCTGAATTTCAGGTTTTGCCGGGTTCAGCACGCCTTCTTCCAATACTTCTTCGTCGGGCATATGCGGTGAAATAGGGAGATAGTAACTAAGTGACTTCGTGAGAAGGTGAAATAGTGAGTTTGACGTCCGACTGCCCTAGACCGCACTACTGGCGCATGTTGCGCAGAGAGAACATCAACTCACTAGGTCACTGAATCACTATTTCACCTCTTCCGGCTCGCGGGCCTCCAGTTGGTTGGGCTCGATGTGGGTCCAGCCGGGAACATCGGCCATGCCCACATACCCGATTTCTTCCTGCGCCAGCGGGTGCGAGTAGTAGGCTTCCGTAAGCTCGGCCAGCAACTCCTCAAAAAAGCGCGTAGCGGGGAGCTGCTGCCAGTTGTCGCCGGGGGCATTGGCCAGGGCCACCGCCTCGATAATCTGGTCTTGCTCGGCTCCGGTGAGCTCCGTAAAGGACCGCTGAAACTGCGCCTGCGCGGCTTGGTTGATACCCCCTAGGCCTAGGCGGTAGGCCTCCCGGTCGGGGGGCATGACATCGTAGCGCCAACCATCGGAGTCCCCTTCGGCGAGGCGCTTATCTAGTACTGGGGCTAGCTCAATGGGCTGCTCCCGCTCGGGCTGGGGGTAGATGCGGGCCGCCACGGAGCGGAGCAGCTCGTAGGTAGCCTCGTCGAAAAACTGGGGTGTATAGAGCGCGTTGTCGAGGCGGGGTAGTAGGGCTGCGCGGGTTGCTTCCGTCACGAGGTCGGTCTGGAGCAGGGCACGCACGGTGCCTTCGGGATAATGAGGGGAAGCCATGGGAAGTAAAATCAACCGTGAGATACAAGGGCTTACGGCATACTGACGAGCTAGGCCAGTCGAATGTTTTAGCTGAACTATAAAAGCGCCTTTTCCGGCTGAAAGAGGCGCTTTTAACCGTGGTAGTACTACTGTTTAAAGACCGTCATGCTGAGGATGTCGAAGCATCTCTACTAGTTCTCTAGGCCAGTAGTTGGCCAGAGGTAGAGATGCTTCGGCAAGCTCAGCATGACGTTCCTTTATCTGTCGCATTTCGCCTAATCACCCCATCACCTCGTCACTTCGTTCACTGGTCGCTGCTCATTTTGCCGCCGGTTACGTGCACCAGGGAGCCGGTCATGAAGGAGCCATCTTGGGAGGCAAGCAGCACGTAGGCGGGGGCCAGTTCTTCGGGCTGACCAGGGCGCGCTAGGGCCACTTCGTAGCCGAACTTCTCGATTTCCTCGCGGGGCATGGTGCCGGGGATGTTGGGCGTCCAGACGGGGCCAGGCACTACGCAGTTCACCCGGATGCCTCTTTCGCCGAGGTAGGTGGCTAGGCTCTTGGTGAAAGCATGAATAGCCGATTTGGAGCTGGCGTAATCAATCAGAATTGGGATGCCGGTGAGGCCTACAATGCTGCCCGTGTTGATGATAGAGTCGTCTTTTTTCAGGTGCGGAATGGCGGCCTGGGCCATCCAGATGTAGCCGAGGATGTTGGTATCGAAAGTGCGGCGGATTTGCTCCTCGGATATGTCCTCGAACTTCTCGGCGCTCATCTGGAACGCGGCATTATTGACGAGGATGTTGAGGCCGCCGAGCTCTTTGCGGGTGAGGCGCACGGCTTGTTTGCACTGCTCCGGGTCGCGCACATCCAGTTGGAGCAGCAAGCACTTACGGTTCTGGGCTTCGATGAGGCGCTTGGTTTCCTCGGCGTCCACGGTGTTTTCGTTGTAGAGCACGGCTACGTGGGCGCCTTCCATGGCAAACGCCACGGCCACGGCCCGCCCGATGCCAGAATCGGCGCCCGTAATCAGCGCAATCTTATCCTGCAGTTTCCCGGCCGCTCGGTACGTAGAGAAGTTCATGGCCGGCTGCAGCTTCATATCGGCCTGCTTGGCTGGGTACGGCAGCGTTTGGGCGTGCTGCTTCATCTCTTTGGCCGTAGGCCGCTTTACCGGCTTGGGCGCTTCAGTAGCCGAGGCCGCAGCCTTCTTAGCGGCCGGCGTGGCAGAGGTTTTTTTGGTGGAAGCGGCCTTGGCAGCCGGCTTAGCAGAACTAGAAGCAGAGGTTTTTTTAGCGGCCATCGGCGTAATGCATAAGGGTGAAGTAATTTGCTTACGCAAATCCGGACCTCGACAGCTAAACCCCACCCCCGGCCCCTCACCTCCGGGAGAGGGGAGCCAGACGGCTGCTATTCCAGAACGTACTCCTCTCCCGGAGGTGAGGCGCCGGGGGTGGGGTACCCGCATAAGCAAAAACCCGCCCCAGCTTGCGCTGAGGCGGGTTTTCATTGTCAGACAGGCCTAGGCCTGTTCTGCTAGTTGTTCTGGTAATCAACGGGCTCTTTTACGTCTACGCCCTGGTCTTGCAGGGAGGGGTAGTCGATGTAGCCTTTGTCGCCGGGCACGTAGAACGTGCTGGGGTCGGGGGTGTTGAGGGCGGCCCCGATGCGGAAACGCTCTACCAGGTCGGGGTTGGCGATGAACGGCACGCCGAAAGCAATTATGTCGGCTTCGTTGTTGGCCAGGGCTTCTTCAGCGGTTTCTTGGGTGTAGCCACCGTTCAGGATAAAGGTACCGTTGAAAATTTTGCGCAAGTGCGCCGCTACGGCCGGCGCCTTCGGTTGCGCCATTGGGTGACCGGGCAGGGCCTCAATTACGTGCAGGTAGGCCAGGTTGAACTGGTTCAGCTGCTCGGTGAGGTAGCTGAAGGTTTTCACCGGATCGGAATCCTGGATGCTGGCGCTGCCCTGCGGCGAGAGGCGGATGCCCACGCGGTCGGCACCCAGCTCGTCTACCACGGCTCGCACCACTTCCAGTGCAAAGCGGGAGCGGTTTTCTACGCTACCGCCGTACTCGTCGGTGCGCTGGTTGGAGCCATCCTGAATGAACTGATCGAGCAGGTAACCGTTGGCGCCGTGGATTTCCGCGCCATCAAAGCCGGCCAGCTTGGCGTTACGGGCTGCCTGACGGAACTGGTCTACTACTCCCGGAATTTCTCTCAGCTCCAAGGAGCGCGGCGCAGGTACATCTTCAAAGCCCTGGCCGGTGAAGGCCTTGGCGCCTTCGGGCTTAATGGCAGAGGGACCTACCGGCAGCTCCCCATTATGGAAGAATGGGTGCGATACCCGGCCTACGTGCCAGAGCTGAATGAAAATGCGGCCACCAGCAGCGTGCACCGCATCCGTTACTTTTTTCCAACCAGCTACCTGCTCCTCCGTGTAAATACCAGGAGTGTTGATATAGCCCACGCCCTGGGGCGATACCTGCGAACCTTCCGTGATAATCAGGCCGGCTGATGCGCGCTGCACGTAATATTTTACCACTGATTCGGTGGGAACGGTGGCCTCGTTGGTGGCCCGGCTGCGGGTCATGGGAGCCATAGCAAAGCGGTTGGGCAACGTAAGCGCGCCCACTTGCACAAGCGTAAATAACTTGGTGTTGTGGCTCATAATGAAGACGAATTTCGGGAATCAGCTACGTGCCGATTCGCGAACTGTAACTGGTGTTGCTACATATATGTTTTCGTCTTCGCTACTTTTTTTCATCCTGACGCCTTTGCCAGGAAGGAGAGCCCAGCAGCGCCCAGTTGTTTTTATTAGGCCTGTTGACAGGCATTACCTACTGCACTACCACTTCCACGCGGCGGTTGCGGGGACGTAGCTGCGGGTCGCGGTTATCGGCCACTGGCCTAGCGCCGCCGTAGCCGCGGGCCGTAAGCCGCACCGAGTCGATGCCCTGTTGCACCAGGTACTGCCGCACCACGCGGGCGCGCTGCTCGGAGAGGCGCAGGTTTAGGGCCGCTTCGCCCACATTATCGGTGTGGCCGGCAATTTCCAGCTGCATGGTGGGCTGCTCGCGCAGGGTGCGGGCCAAGGCGTTCAGGGTGGGGCGGGAGCTGGGCAGCAAGGTCGCGGTGCTTTGCGTGAAGTAGAGGTTGGGCAGCGTCACGGCCGCCCCTTTGCTGAGACTTGCCACGTCCGGGAGGTTAACAGGTGTGGTATCTGGCGCTACGGATTTTAAAGGCGCAGGCTTTGGGACAACGACTGGCCTAGCGCGGCGTGCTACCCGTGGAGCTACTGCAGGTGGTGTTGCAACCATTCTTCGGGAGCTGGGCGCTAAGGGAGCTGCAGGCGTTTTAACCGGCGCTACCGCCACAGCAGGCGCCGGCTTAGGCTTAGCTTCTACCATCATTAAAACATTGGCCGGTATGTTCTCATACAGATTGGCGCTCGGAATTGGCTGGGGCTGATTCATCACCTCTGGCAGTTGCCACGCCAGTTGAGCCTTAGAGTCCCGGTCAGATTGATAATACTCTACCCGCACCGCGTAGTAACCGCCAGCTTTCATTTTGAGGTGCGCCGTGGAGATGGTAGCGGGCTGATTGCGCCAGGAGTCCAGCACTTTCTTACCGCCAATCCAGACGCGCATGCCGTCATCGGTGGCAATCTGGAAGGTGTAAAGCCCCGTTACCGGCGCGTAGATGTGCCCGGCCCAGCGCACCGAAAAATACTCGCCCGGCACGCCTGGCCCCGGCGACACAAAATGGTCGCCGTTAGGGCCGATAGTCCAGTTAAAGTCAATACCTGGGTCAGTGCGCGTCAGCACTAACGTCTCAAAGTTCTTGCCCCCGTAGTATTGCCCGCGTAGGCCAGTGCCGGGCTGATGCTGCGCCAGCGCTAGGCCACTTATTAGCAGTAAAGCAGTCGTCAGGCCTGCACGATAAAAAGATAAAGAAACCATAACAGCTAGGTGATAAAAGATTGAGCTTAAGATGCACACCGGGCCTTGTGCTGCAAAGTCTATTCAACGAGTACAGAGCTTAAGCTCAACGAACCGATTTCTCAAGTATATATAGTATTCCACCATTTTGTATAAGTAAATCTCATGCTGAGCATGTGGCGCATCAAGCCAGAGACTGAAGCATTTCGCGTACTGACGCTACAGTAGTAATAGCCCTCCCGCCCGTCATCCTGAGCTTGCGAAGGATCTTATCAGGTCTGACCGACTGGCCTAGCGCCTCGTGCTACCGTGAGAAGATCCTTCGCAAGCTCAGGATGACGGGCGGGAGGGACGGACAACAGTTAACTGTCCTAATAAGCTATTTGTGCCCCGTAGGCCACTCCAAAACCCGCCACATTGAAATTTGAAGATTCCCGTTGTATCTTCGCTGTGTTACTTATCCAGAAAGACCGAGGGATTGGGCCCTATGACGTCTTAGCAACCTGAAATAAAACAAGGTGCTAATTCCCTTTTCAAACCGTTTCGGCGGTCTGGAAGAAGATAAGAACAGGACGCGCTTCCCGCACGGCTCTCTCTGGATAGGCACTTTTTCGCTGCCGAAATACTTGAAGAGCCGATATGCCGACCGTCACTGACTCCCCGCTCCACGATATTCTTGCCAAGCGCGTCCTGATTCTGGACGGTGCTATGGGCACCATGATTCAGCGTCATAAGCTGGAAGAGGCTGACTTCCGTGGCTCACGCTTCGCGGATCATCCCAAGCCTCTGCGCGGCAACAACGACCTGCTCAGCATCACGCGCCCCGACATCATCAAAGGCATCCACGCCGACTACTTCGCGGCCGGCGCCGACATGGTGGAAACCAACACGTTCAGCGGCACTACCATCGCCCAGGCAGATTACGCCCTGGAGCACATCGTGTACGAGCTCAACTACGAGTCGGCGCGCATTGCCAAGGAGGTAGCCGACGATTTTACGGCCCAGAACCCCAGCAAGCCCCGCTTCGTGGCCGGCGCCGTCGGCCCCACCAACCGCACCGCTAGCCTCTCCCCCGACGTGAACCGCCCCGGCTTCCGGGCCGTGACGTTTGATGAGCTGGCTACGGCTTACCACGAGCAAGTGCGTGGCCTAGTAGATGGTGGATCCGACGCTCTGCTCATCGAAACCATCTTCGACACGCTGAACGCTAAAGCGGCGTTGTACGCGGTGCAGAAGTTCTTTGATGAAGGCGGCCGCGTGGTGCCCATCATGATTTCCGGTACCATTACCGACGCTTCCGGCCGCACTCTCTCGGGGCAGACGGTGGAGGCCTTCTGGAACTCGATTCGCCACCTGCCCCTGCTGAGCGTGGGCCTGAACTGTGCCCTCGGAGCCGATCAGTTGCAGGTGTATATCAAAGAGCTGAGCCGCATTGCTGATGTGCACATATCGGCTTACCCGAATGCCGGTTTGCCGAACGCGTTTGGCGGCTACGATGAATCGGCCCAGGAATTTGCAGGGGTAGTAGAAAACTACCTCAAAGAAGGCCTCGTGACGGTGGTAGGTGGTTGTTGCGGCACTACGCCTCAGCACATTGGAGAACTGGCCCGCCTGGCAGAAAAGTATGAGCCGCGCAAGCTGCCGGAGCTACCCAAAGTAACTCGCCTGAGTGGCCTAGAGCCCTTCGGCATCACGGAAAACAGCCTGTTTGTGAACGTAGGTGAGCGGTGCAACGTGACTGGCTCCCGGGCCTTTGCTCGCCTCATCCGGACCGGCAACTACGAAGCCGCCCTGCAGGTAGCCCGCGACCAGGTGGAAGGCGGCGCCCAGGTTATCGACGTGAACATGGACGAAGGTATGCTCGACTCGGAGCAGGCCATGACCACGTTCCTGAACCTCATTGCCTCGGAGCCCGACATTTCGCGGGTGCCGATTATGATTGACTCCTCGAAGTGGAGCGTGCTGGAAGCCGGCCTCAAGTGCGTGCAGGGCAAGAGCATCGTAAACTCTATCTCGCTCAAGGAAGGTGAGGAAACCTTCAAGGAGCGCGCCCGCACCGTTCGGCAGTACGGCGCCGCCGTGGTGGTTATGGCCTTCGATGAGAACGGCCAGGCCGACACACTGGAGAAGCGCATCGAAATCTGCCAGCGCAGCTACGACATTCTGGTGAATGAAGTAGGCTTCCCCGCCGAAGACATCATTTTCGACCCCAACATCCTGACGGTAGGCACCGGCATGGAGGAGCACCGCAACTATGCGCTGGACTTCATTGAAGCTGTCCGCTGGATCAAGCAGAACCTGCCCGGCGCCCTCACCAGCGGCGGCGTCAGCAACATCAGCTTCAGCTACCGCGGCAACGACGTGGTGCGCGAAGCCATGCACTCGGCCTTCCTCTACCACGCCATCCAGGCCGGCCTGGATATGGGCATCGTGAACCCCAGCCAGCTGGCGGTGTACGACGAAGTACCCAAAGATCTGCTGGAGCTGGTGGAAGACGTGCTGCTAAACCGCCGCCCCGACGCCACTGAGCGCCTCGTCGACTTTGCCGACACGGTAAAGCAGAAGGACAAGGTGGAGGTAGTAGCCGACGCCTGGCGCAGCTTGCCGGTGAAAGAGCGTCTGCAGCACGCCCTGGTGAAAGGCATCACGGAGTTCATCGACCAAGACACTGAGGAAGTGCGCCAGCAAGTAGCTAGGCCACTCGAGGTGATTGAAGGCCCCCTAATGGCCGGCATGAACGTGGTGGGTGACCTGTTTGGCGCGGGCAAAATGTTCCTGCCTCAGGTAGTGAAGTCGGCCCGTGTGATGAAGAAGGCGGTGGCCTACCTAGAGCCTTACCTACTGGCCGACAAACAAAGCGGCGACCGGCAAACAGCCGGCAAGATCCTGCTGGCCACGGTGAAAGGCGATGTGCACGACATCGGCAAAAACATCGTGGGTGTAGTGCTGGCCTGCAACAACTTCGACATTGTGGACTTGGGCGTGATGGTGCCTTTGGAGAAGATTCTGGACGAAGCCGCCAAGCAGCAGGTAGACGTGATTGGCCTGAGTGGTCTGATTACGCCTTCGTTAGATGAGATGGTGTATGTGGCCCAGGAAATGGAAAAGCGCGGCCTTAAAACGCCGCTGCTCATCGGCGGCGCCACCACCTCTCGCCTCCACGCTGCCGTTAAAATTGCGCCAAATTACTCAGGCCCCATAGTGCACGTGAACGATGCATCCCGCTCAGTAGGCGTGGCCGCGGCCCTGCTGGGCTCTGCTGCTGTGGAGTACGCCCGCACCGTGCGCGAGGAATACCGCCAGCTCCGCGAGGATTACGCCGGCCGCCAGCGCGAGAAAAGCTACCTGACCATTGAAGCCGCCCGCGAAAACGGGTTCAAGGCCGACTGGGAAACCAGCCGCATTGTGAAGCCAAGCTTCCTAGGCACTAAAACCCTGGAAGACTACCCGCTGGCCGAGCTGGCCGAGTACATCGACTGGACGCCCTTCTTCCAGACCTGGGAGCTCAAAGGCCGTTACCCCCGCATCCTCACCGATGAGAACGTAGGCGAGGCCGCGACCCAGCTTTTCAACGACGCCCAGAAGCTGCTGAAGCAAATCATCGACGAGAAGCTGCTCACGGCCCGCGCCGTAATAGGCTTCTGGCCCGCCAACACTGTAGGCCACGATACCATCCAGATTTTCAAGGACGACACCCGCGAGGAAATCCAGACGGAGTTCTTCACTCTGCGCCAGCAAAGCGAGAAGGCTCCCGGCATACCCAACCTGGCCTTCTCCGACTTTGTGGCTCCACGCGAAACCGGCCGCGAGGATTACATTGGTGGGTTTGCCGTGACGGCAGGCCTAGGCATTGAGAAGCTGCTGGAAAAGTACGAAAAGGAGCACGACGACTACTCCAGCATTATGGTGAAAGCCCTGGCCGACCGCCTCGCTGAGGCGTTTGCTGAACGCATGCACCAGCGCGTGCGCGAAGAGTTCTGGGGTTACGACCCAGCCGAGAACCTCTCGAACGAAGACCTCATTCAAGAGAAATACAAAGGTGTGCGCCCCGCCCCCGGCTACCCCGGCTGCCCCGACCACACCGAGAAAATCACCTTGTTTGAACTGCTCGACGCGGAGAATAACACCGGCATCCGTCTCACCGAGAACCTGGCCATGTACCCCGCCTCCTCGGTCAGCGGCCTTTACTACGCCCACCCTGATTCCCGCTACTTCGGTCTTGGCCGCATTGGCAAAGATCAGGTAGAGGACATTGCTGAGCGCAAGCACATGCCACTACCGGAGCTGGAGCGCTGGCTGGCCCCCAACCTGAACTACGACCCGGCCAGCGTACCTGTGACGGCGCTGTAGGCCACTAAAAACCAGTTTCCCTCCTCAGATGAGGAAGGGCTACGGGTGGTTGAAAAACTAAAGCTAGAGACTACAACATGTTATCGTTCTAGGCCACTTCAACTACCCCCAACCCCTCCTCATCTGAGGAGGGGAGTTTAGATTACTACTCCCTCGACTCACTAGTTACCTGCTAGTGCTCTATATGAAAGTAACCGAACACCTGACCCGCGCCGACGGCAAGACGTTGTTTTCCTTCGAGGTACTGCCCCCGAAAAAGGGCGAGAACATCCAGAACTTGTTCTCGAATATTGAGCCCTTGATGGAGTTCAAGCCACCGTTTATCGACGTGACGTACCACCGCGAGGAGTACGTGTACCGCCAACACCCCAACGGGTTCCTGGAGAAGAAAACGGTGCGCAAACGTCCCGGCACGGTGGGTATTTGCGCGGCCATCAAAAACCGCTTTGATGTGGACACGGTGCCGCACCTGATCTGTGGCGGCTTCTCGAAAGAAGAAACCGAAAACGCCCTCATCGACCTGCACTTCCTGGGCATCGACAATGTGCTGGCCTTGCGCGGCGACCCAATCAAATCAGAAGGTCACTTCAAACCCGACCCCGATGGCCATTCCTATGCCGCCGACCTTATTGGGCAGGTAGCCGACCTGAACAAGGGCGCTTATTTGGATGAGGAACAGGACGATACGTGGGCTACCAACTTCTGCATTGGCACGGCGGGCTACCCCGAGAAGCACTTTGAGTCGCCGAACTATGCGGCCGATTTGCGCTACCTCAAGCACAAGGTAGACCGCGGCGCCGACTACATCGTGACGCAGATGTTTTTTGATAATGAGCAGTTCTTCAAGTTCGAGAAAAGCTGTCGGGAAGCGGGCATCACGGTTCCTATCATCCCAGGCCTCAAGCCGCTCACAACGAAGAGCCAACTGAGCATGCTGCCCCGCTCCTTCTACCTTAACCTACCGGAAGAACTGGCCGATGCCGTGCACCTTGCGCCGGACAACAACGCGGCCCGCGAAATCGGGATTGAGTGGTGCATCAACCAGAGCAAGGAGCTGATGGCCCACGGGGTGCCCTGCCTGCACTACTACAGCATGGGCAAGTCGGAGAGCATTCGGCGGGTGGCGGCGGCGCTGTTCTAGGCCACTTTGCACTACTTATCTTGAGAAGGATCTGAGAACATACCGGGAAACCGCAGCTGTTTTCAGATCCTTCTTTTGTGTTAGAAATCCGTATAGAGGCACTTTGCGCTTCCAACCTCGCCTTATGTCTACCCTCGACGAACTATTTGCTCGCCTGCGCGAAGCCACGGCCCCCGCCGAAATTGAAGCGTTGCAGGATGGCATCTGGCAGATCTGGCTGATGGCAGGCCACCCCAAACTCGATAAACACTTAGAGGCCGGCATGCGCGCGCTGGCAGCCGGCGACTATACCCTCGCTATTCAGGAGTTTACGGTGTTGGTAGAGAGCAGCCCAAGCTATGCTGAGGGCTGGAACAAGCGGGCCACCGCTTATTACATGCGCGGGGAGTACCGGGCCTCCCTCGATGATGTGCGCCAAACGCTGCGCCTAGAACCACGCCATTTCGGGGCGCTGTCGGGCAAGGCCACCATGTTGCTGCATCTGGGCGATGCCGCAGGTGCCTTACGCGCTTTGCAACAGCTTGAGCGCCTGTGCCCCAACTGGCCGGGCCTGCAAACCCGTCTACGCGACCTGGGAGACCAGCTAGATGAGAACAGCTGGTAAAAAGTAAGCACTTACTATTGTTGAGTGCGCGGATAGTTGTAAATTTCCCGGACCTAGTGTCGTCAATGGCTGCTCCCACCGGCTTGTTGGCGTCTTTATTTCTGCTCTAGGCCAGTGTATGATGGTCCCACCTGCTTTTTTTCTGTTACATCTGCTTTTTGCAGATTTATAACAAAACTAATATTTTCTTTTCTTTTTCATTTTACCCGACTAGCTCTTAGTTGGTTATTTGCCCGCGCTCTTTCCTCCCCCGCAATCCCACTCGTTACATGAAAAAACTCTTACCCCTGATAGTACTACTTGCCCTGCTGAGTGCTGGTTCCACCCAAGCCCAAAAGCTTAAAAAAACCGAATGGGAAAGCGGGCAGATAGAAAAAGGCGAAAAAATTGGGGTGTGGGAATATTACGCCTATACCCGCGACGGCCGGCAGGTTATTACCCAGAAATACGACCACACTGCTAAGAAGCTGCTCTTTTTCCGCGATTTTGACGACGTGACGTACGCTGTCCAGAAGGCCAGCGGCGACTGGAGCCGCGAGCATCTAACCCAGCCGCCGCTGTTCCTGGGCGGCGATGCGGCGCTGTCTCCCTTCATGAGTAAGCTCAACTACCCAACCCAGGCGCAGAGCAAGAACATTCAGGGGAAAGTGCTGGTATCCTTCGTGGTAGATACGCTGGGCCGCGCCGCTGACCACAAAGTAATGCTGGGTATTGGGGGCGGCTGCGATGAAGAAGCACTACGCGTGTGCCGCAATATCCCAAACCAGTGGCTGCCGGCCCGCATTGGCAGCCGCGCAGTAGTGGTGCGCCACGAGCTGCCGTTTACCTTTCGCCTCGCCCAATAAGCCCCTCGCTTACAGCGAAATAGTGGCCTAGCGTTCAGCTATGTAGCCATTCCTGGCTTTGACCCGTACATTACGGCATGAAACGAGCTATTCTCTTGCTTTTGCCCGCAACCGTACTGCTGGCGCCCCTCCTCACCAGCTGCGACAGCACCCCACGTGAGCGTCAGGAAGTGGTAAGCCAAAGTGCCCGCCGACTGGATACCCTGGCCGACCGGGCCGCGGATAAGATAAAAGTGGCCGGCCACCGCGCGGCCCGCTTCGACTCTGCTTCCAAGGCCCGCTCCCGGCAGCCACTGGATAAAGCGGCTGAGTCTACCTTCACTAATGAGCTACTGGGCACCTACGCCACCATTGAGCAGCTTACCCCTACTACCATTGAGCCGGCCTATGTGCAGTTTATGCAGCAGGTGCGCGCCCACCGCAAGCAGTGGACCCAGCGCGACTGGGACTACGCCACGGCTATCAGTCGCCGCCTGAACGCGCAGTTCCGCGCTATCCGGCTCGATATCAAAGGACGCGATGAGCTGCATATCCGGGCGCTCCAGACTGAGTTTACCGCCCTGGAAACCGGCCGCGATGTGAAGGACTTGGGCCAGGCCGTGAAGCAGCCGTAGGCCACTCTTTCCCGTTTTTTTCGAAGCCCCGCCCTGCGCGGGGCTTTTTGCTTATCTGTGGTGTAATGAATGTAAGTGTAATGCTCCTGACTGGCCTACTGATGGGGGGCCTTTTGCTGGCACCTCCCGCACACGGGCAGCAGGCGCCGCTGATTGAATCGGCGGAAACGGTACCGGCCACCGACCAATGGCTGAGCCCCGGCGACCGGCTGCAGGTTCGCCTCGTAAGCCAGTCGGGGGCCCGCGTTACGTTCCTCAACGGCCAGCCTCTACTGGAACTGGACCCTACTCTGACGCAGGGAAAACGGGGTATCTACCAGGCTACCTATGTAGTGCAGCCCGGCGACACCCTGCATGATCGGCCCATTCGTTTTCAGTTCGTCACGCCGGATAGTGTAATAGCAACGGCCCAGAGCAAAAGCCTTGTCCGCTTTCTGAACCCCAATGAGCCGCAACTGGCCCTCACCAGAGGCGACCTGGCTTACCTGAACTATGGGTTGGGCGAAGACCGGCTGGGCGGGGCCAAGCTTGGCTACCTCGATTCGTTGGTGATGCTGCATCTCACGGGCCGTGTGGGCAAGCAGTACCGGGTGCAGCTAAGCCAGACCCAAACGGCCTGGGTGCCGCAGGAAGTGGTGCGCCTGTTGCCGCCGGGTGGCTTCGCGCCCACGTCTCTTACCGGTTCCTGGAGTGTACAAGGCGATTCGCTGGTTGACTACGTGCGGGTCCCCCTCACGGCCCGCCTGCCCTACCGCTCGCAGCTGCTCACGGAACCCAGCCGACTTGTGGTAGATATTTATGGGGCTACCTCCAACACCAACTGGATAACGCAGCGGGATGGCCTGCAGGAGCTTGGCGATGTGACGTATGAACAGCTGGAGCCCGATGTGTTTCGGATGGTGCTGCACCTGCGCCACCGCCAAAGCTGGGGCTACCACATCAGCTACCGCGGCAACACATTGGAAATTCGGGTGAAGCGGCCACCGCAGAAGCTGCGTTTGCGTGGCTTGGTGGTGGCGGTTGATGCCGGGCACGGCGGTACCAATGTGGGTGCCACCGGCGCTAGCGGTGCCCGCGAGAAAGACCTCACGCTGGCCATTGCCCTGCAGCTGCGCCAAGAACTGCAGCGGGCAGGAGCCCAGGTACTGATGACCCGCGAAACCGACGCCACTGTGGATAACGGCGACCGGGTACGGCAACTCCGCCGGCTCAACCCCGATGTGCTTGTGAGCATCCACGTCAATTCTTCGGGCAGCGCTACGGTGCGCGGCACCAGCACCTACTACCGCTACGTGGCGTTTCGGCCGCTTTCGGTAGCGCTGTACGAGCAGATGCGGGAGACTGGCCTACCGGGCTTCGGCAACGTGGGCAGCTTCAACTTCGGGCTGAATGGACCTACGGAGTACCCCAATGCGCTGGTGGAAACGGCTTTTGTCTCGAACCCCGAGGACGAAAAGCTACTGACCTCACCCGAGTTTCAGCAACGGATGGCCAGGGCCATGCGCACTGGCCTAGAGCAGTTCCTGAAGCATAGCCGCGCAAAAGGCCCTCGGGGCTGGCTGCTAGGCCAGTCTGCGCGGTAGTGGGCGCATGGGTCAGATTCAGCCTCTGGCAAAAGCTATATCCTGACCAACTAACCGGTGAAAAAGCGAGAATAAATAAGAACGAAGAATATTCATGTATCTACATCCTTTATTACCACAGTGCGTATTCCCCTACTCAAATGCTTCTGCCTACTTGCTGGCTTACCCTAGGTAGCCTGGGAGCTGGCTATAGCTAGTTAGCAAAAAATAGTCGCCGACTGACAGAAAAGCTCAGCTAAGCTTCTACCTTACTGGTTGTCAATCCGTACAGCCGGAAACTCTTCTGGTTTCTACAGTTGGCAACCTGTTCTTTCACCTACTTACCCAAAACTCCCCACCACTTATGGCAAACGTTTCTCTACTAGACCGCAGCCGTACAATTGCCGGGCCGGGCTACAACCGGTGGCTGGTGCCGCCGGCCGCACTGGCCATTCACCTGGCAATTGGACAGGCCTACGCCTTCAGCGTATTTAAAAAACCTCTGGGCGCTTTGCTCAGCGGCGATGTAGATCATCCGGCCGCCGGCGACTGGACCCCGGCCCAAATTGGTTGGATTTTCTCCATTGCCATTGTGCTCCTAGGCCTGTCGGCGGCCATTTTTGGAAAGTGGCTGGAGCGTGTTGGGCCGCGCAAGGCCATGCTGGCGTCGGCGCTGTGCTTTGGTGGGGGCTTTCTGATTGGCTCCTTGGGCGTGCATCTGCATAGCCTGGCCCTGCTGTACTTCGGCTACGGTTTTGTGGGTGGCATTGGCCTGGGCATCGGCTACATCTCGCCGGTAAGTACCCTGATTAAGTGGTTCCCCGACCGCAAAGGCGTGGCTACCGGCATGGCGATTATGGGTTTTGGAGGCGGCGCCATGATTGGCTCCCCGCTGGCCGTTGCCCTGATGGCACACTTTAAAGACTCTGCACCGCAGGGTGTGGCGCCCACCTTCATTGTGATGGGCATCATCTACTTCCTGTTCATGCAGTTCGGCGTCTGGACCATTCGGGTACCCGCCGACGATTGGGCTCCGGCCGGCTACGTGCCCAACGCCGAGCATTCAGCCCTTATCACGAGCGGCAACGTATCGGCCGACAACGCCATCAAAACCCCGCAGTTCTGGCTGCTATGGGTGGTGCTGCTCACCAACGTAACGGCTGGTATCGGCGTTTTGGAAACCGCTTCGCCGCTTATTCAGGAAACCTTCTCGGATAAGGCCATGGGCGCGGGCCGCGGCGTAACCGTAGCAGCAGCGGCTGGCTTCGTAGGCCTGTTGAGCTTGTTTAACCTGCTGGGCCGCTTCTTCTGGTCATCAGCTTCCGATAAGCTGGGGCGCAAAGTGACATATGCC
Source organism: Hymenobacter gelipurpurascens (assembly GCF_900187375.1). Classification (NCBI taxonomy): domain Bacteria; kingdom Pseudomonadati; phylum Bacteroidota; class Cytophagia; order Cytophagales; family Hymenobacteraceae; genus Hymenobacter; species Hymenobacter gelipurpurascens. The sequence goes on from NZ_FYEW01000002.1 coordinate 1,181,673, forward strand.
ATCTACTTTGGCTTGGGCATTCTGCTGTACGCCCTGGTACCAACGCTAGGCCAGAATCTGCAGCTTTCGCTGTTTGTGGTGGTTGCTTGCGTGATTATCAGCATGTACGGCGGGGGCTTTGCTACCATTCCGGCGTACTTGTCTGACCTATTTGGCAAGTACCAGGTGGGTGCTATTCATGGCCGCCTGCTTACTGCCTGGAGCACGGCCGGCGTGCTGGGCCCCCTCATTGTGAACTACCTGCACGAGAGCCGCAAAGCCGAAGGCTTTACGGGCGCCGCGGCCTACCAGACGGTGTTCTACACCATGGCAGGCCTATTGGTAGTAGGCCTGCTGGCCAACCTAGCCGTAACAGCCGTAAACGCGAAGTACAACGAGAAAGGCCCTGTAACGGCAGAAGCCGGCGGCCACTAATTCCCCACCTCTTCAGCCTGACTTACCATGAGTGTACAAACAAATCCTTCAGCCCCTGCTCCCACGGAAACCAGCTCGGGCGCTATGCTGGCTATATCGTGGCTATTTGTGGGCCTTCCACTGGTCTGGGGCGTAACCCAGACGTTCGTTAAAGCGCTGGCCTTGTTTCAATAGACCGCAGTCTGTCGTATTTTCCCTCTTCAGAAGCACCCAATTGGGTGCTTCTGTTGTTTGGCATGAAACCCCAGCTTCCATGTTTTCTGATTCTACCGATGGCCCGGCCATCGTTTTGCTCCAGACTTTTGCGGATACTATTGCGGCCCACCTTGCCAAAAACCGGCTGGATGCGGAGGGCATTCCGTGCTTTCTGAGCAATGAGAACCGCCCGTACGGCTCGGTGCTGTCGGGAGGCGTGCGCCTCTACGTGCGCGAGCCGGACGCACCTGCCGCCCATGAGCTGCTGCTGCCTCAGCACTCGCCCATGCATGCCCTCCCCGACCAGCCCGAGGGCCTGGAAGCTGCCGCGCCGCGCTGCCCCCGCTGCCACCACCACGACGTGGTATGCCGCCACACGCCCCAGCCCGCCGACAGCCTGCTTACCAAGCTCCGCCTCTGGCTGCTGGCCCCCGAAGCGCCGCAGTGCCACTGCTTCAACTGCGGCCACGAGTTTGAGCAGACACAGTAGGCCACCTGCTCTTCTATTGCTTACCAATAGCAAAAGCCCGCGCACCTAGAGGTAGCGCGGGCTTTTATTTGGAGTTGCTAGGCCACTGCCTGCTCGCTAATCAATAGCTACGCTTTTGCCCGTCAAGGTCATATCAGCTTTAAGCACGTTGCCCGCTGCCACCGACTGGCCTAGCGGCTGGCCGCCGCCCGCGAAGAGCTGCACCTTGCCTGGTTGCTCCAGGCGCTGGGCCTGCTCATTGAGGCGGGAGAGCTGTCGGGGCGTGAGCGTAAACTGCACGGTCTTTTTCTCACCGGCCTTCAGGGGCACGCGGCGGAAGCCTTCCAGGGCGTGCAAGGCCACGCGGCCTTTGCCGTCGGGGTGGCGCACGTAGAGCTGCACCACCTCATCGCCGGGGCGCTTACCGGTATTTTGTACCTCCACGCTTACGGTCACGGGCTTACCGGTTTGGGCCGTGGAGGCCACTTTCAGGTTGGTGTATTTGAAGCTGGTATAGCTTAGGCCGTGCCCGAAGGGATAGAGCGGCGTATCCTTGAAATAGCGGTAGGTGCGGCCCGCCATGTCGTAGTTATCGAAGGGCGGCAGCTGGCTTTCCGACTTGTAGAACGTGACCGGCAGCCGGCCCGCGGGGTTGTAGTCCCCGAAAAGCACATCGGCCAGGGCCGTGCCGGCGGCCTGGCCCCCGTACCAGCTATTGACCACTGCGGGCAGGTTAACGGCCTCCCACTGGCACCCGATGGCGCTGCCGGTCATCATCACGAACACCACCGGCTTACCCGAGGAGTGCAGCACCTTCAGTAGCTCCGTCTGCACCTTGGGCAGCGCAATACTGGTTCGGTCGCCGCCGCTGAAGCCTTCCACATTCACCTTCATTTCCTCGCCTTCGAGGCGGGGCGAGATGCCGCCCACAAACACAATAGCATCGGCATCTTTCACCTGGCCTAGAATGTTCTGCGCATTCATGGGCACTACGTGGGCGCCGGTGAACTTAAGAATGGAGCGGCTCACGGCCTGAAAGTATTCAATCCTGATATCCAGTTTCTTACCGGCTTCTACTTTCATCGTGTGTTGGGTAGTAGACACACCCCGGCTGTTCCAATTATCTACCACCAGCTGGTTGTTGATGAACAGCCGGTAGCCATCGTCGCCGGTAATCTGGAAGGCCATTTCCTCTGACCTCTCGGGCGTGAACGTGCTCAGGTAGCGGGCCGAAATATTCTCCGAGGGCAAGCCCTTCACTATTTCCTGCTTGGTGTTGGCCAGGTAACGGTCTAGGCCACTTTCCTGCACGGTAGCTACGGGCGCGCCTTCCAAGTTAGTACCCCGGAAGTACTCGGCCCGGAAGCCCGGCTTGCTCTCATAGGCCAGGTTCCTGTTCAGGTCGAAGGTTTCATAGACGATGTTACTGGCATAGTCAACCCCCTGTATGTAGTTCACTTGCGTGTTTTTGCCCACTTTCTCCCGGATGCCCATCAGCGGCGTCACGTTGCGGGTCGGGAACCCATTGTAGTTGCCGAGCTGCACGCTTTCGTTGTCGGCATTGGGGCCGAGCACTACGATTTTCTTCAGATCCTTGCGCAGCGGCAGGGTGTTGCGCTCATTCTTTAGGAGTACCACCGACTCCTGCGCCATCTTGAGGGCGTGCGCCTGATGCGGGCCGCTTTCCACTACGCTCATCGGAATGCGGGCGTACTTCACGCGCTCCACGGGGTCGAACATGCCCAGCTGGAACCGGATTTTGTAAAGCCGCTTCACCGATGTATCCAGCTGCTTCTCCGTAATCAGGCCTTTCTGCACCGATTCCAGCAGGGAGTTGTACGTAAACAGCTTGCCCGTAGCGCACTCAATATCGGTGCCGTGCAACACGGCGTTGGCGGCCGCAGTGGCCGCATCGGGGTCGGTTTTGTGGTGCTGCCAGAAGTCGTTCAGTCCGTCGCAGTCCGAGGTGACGTAGCCCTTGAACTTCCATTTCGTGTAGAGAATATCGTTCATCAGCTTGTCGCTGCCGCAGCAGGGCTGCCCGGCGTAGGCGTTGTAGGCGCACATTACGCCGGCCACCTTGGCATCTACCACCAGGTCGCGAAACGCGGGCAAGTAGGTGTCCCAGAGGTCGTAATCGCTGATTTGAGCGTTGTACTCGTGGCGCGATGACTCGGGGCCGCTGTGCACGGCGAAGTGCTTGGCACAGGCCGTGATTTTGAGGTACTTCGGATCATCGCCCTGAAAGCCGCGCACCAGCGCCGAGCCTAGCTGGCCCGTGAGGTAAGGGTCTTCGCCGTAGGTTTCCTGGCCCCGGCCCCAGCGCGGGTCGCGGAAGATGTTGATATTGGGCGTCCAGAAGGTGAGGCCCTGATAAATACCCCGTTCGCCACGGCGCACATATTCCTGGTGCACCGCCCGCGCCTCATCCGACGTGATGGTGGCCATCCGCAGCATAGCTTCCTGGTCGAAGGTGGCGGCTAGGCCTATGGCTTGCGGAAACACCGTGGTTTTCATGCTGGTGCGAGCCACCCCATGCAGCGCCTCGTTCCACCAGTTGTAGGCCGGTATCCCCAGCCGATCAATGGCGGCTGAGGCATTGAGCATCTGGGACACCTTCTCCGGCAGGGTCAGGCGACCCACCAAATCATCCACGCGCTGGTCGATGGGCAGATCGGGGTTGCAGAAGGGAAGGTCGTCGGCAATACCTACGGAGGCTTGCACACTGGGGACGACGCTCGGGTGAGGCTGGCTGGGCACTGCGCCCATAAGCGCAGCCAGCCCCAGGACGAGGAGTGGGTTCTTCATCTATGGTCAGGTGAATGTTCGTGGTCCACCAGACCCATGACAACCAACCGCTGCCCGTAGGCCAGGGGCTACTTCATGTCCTGATGACGCCTCACTAAAGTAGGCGCCTCTCCCGCAGATGCCCAGCAACCGGACTGGCCTAGGCCAGAAATAAACTCTGCAATCGTTTCAGATAGCCCTTTTTGCGGTGCAGACTGGCCGTATTTCCTGTTCACGCCTACACTGTGGCCCGCAGCCGCATGCGGAAGTGGCCTACCGAAACCGCCAGGCAGGCAGTACGGTGCCTTGTGGGAAGACCTCCTGCTCGGCGGGCAGTTCCAGAAAAGCTTGGCAGGCCAGCAGGCTGGCCTGGTCGCCGGAGCCGCCGGCCCGCTCGGGGTATGCCAGTATGCAGCCAGTAGGAGTGTGCTCCAGACTTACCAGCAGAAAGTGCGTGAGGCGGGGCTTGAACTGCACCTCCTGAGCCAATACAACAGGAACCGACCCACCTAGCACAGACTCCTCATAGTCAGCTGGTTGTTGCACGGCCAGCAGCCAGGGCCGGGCGTAGCGGTAGAAGTTGACGAAGGTAGAAACCGGGTTCCCGGGCAAGGCAAACACCGCGGCACCGCCCGGCTGCTGCCCAAACCAGAACGGCTTGCCGGGCCGCTGCTGCACCTCATGAAAAATCTGCTCTACCCCTATCTCCCGCAATACCTCGGGCAGGAAGTCGGCTTTGCCTTTCGAGACGCCCCCGCTCAGCAGCACGGCATCGTAGTTTTCCAGCAAATCGGGCAGGCCTAGGCGCAGGTCATCGGGGTCGTCGTTGAAGTGGAAAGCGGTGGCCTCGGCCCCGGCCTGCTGGGCGGCGGCCTGCAGCATAAGCACATTGGAGCGCCGTATCTGGTGGGGCTCGGGCTGCTGCGTGATGGGCACCAGCTCGTCGCCGGTACTGACCACGGCCACCCGGGGGCGCCGCGTAACGGCCACCAGCGCAGCGCCTACAGTAGCCGCTACCGCCAGCTCGGCGGGGCCTAGCACCGTACCAGCCGGCAGCAGCAAGTCGTCCTTGTGGCGGTCGGCGCCTTGGGCGTGCACATTGAAGCCGGTGCGCGGAGCCCCCACCTGTACTTGCGCTACCCGGTGGCCCGCCTCATCCGTCCGGAACGTGACGTCCTCATACCGAATAACCGTATCGGCCCCTTCCGGCAGCGAGGCGCCCGTCATGATTTCGATAGCAGCGGCAGAGTCCTGGAGGGGCCGCGGAACTTGGCCGGCAAACTGGGTGTGCTCCACCAGGAACTCCATTTGGCCCGCTGCCAGCGCCTCATAGCGCAGCGCAATGCCATCCATGGCTACCCGGTTGAAGGGCGGAAAATCGCGGTCGGCGTAGAGCGGCTCCCGCAGCACCCGGCCTGCCGCAAGGGTCAGGGAGATATACTCCACCGACAAGGGGCGGATGGTGGCGGCTACAAGGCGGGTGGCTTCTTCGACGGAGAGCATAGAGCGGAAAAGGACGGTGGACAGACGCATCTTTGCATCTTGGCGGTGCGGAGCACTATGGCGCCACGGAAAAGCAAAGTACTGGCCTAGCCGGTTTGTTCACTAGCGGCACAACGACCAGCCGCAAAGATGCGTCTCTACAAGTATTATGTCTGACTCTCCCAAACTCACCCACCTCAACGCCGCCGGCCAGCCCGCCATGGTAGATGTGGGCGCCAAAACCCCGACCCGCCGTGTAGCCCGGGCCCGCAGCCGCGTGATTCTCGGCCCCGAAATCATGGCGCTGGTGCGCGAAGGCGACCTACCCACCCGCAAAGGCCCCGTGTTCCAGACCGCTATTCTGGCCGGCATCATGGGTGCCAAACGCACGTCGGAGCTGATTCCGCTGTGTCACCCGTTGGGCCTCGATGATTGCCAGGTGCGCATAGAAGTGGATGGACCGGATGCCGTTGTCATTGAATGCACGGCCACCGTAACGGGCAAAACCGGCGTAGAAATGGAAGCCCTGACCGGCGCTTCGGTGGCGGCGCTTACCATTTATGATATGTGCAAAGCGCTGTCGCACAACATCATCATTCAGGAAACGCGGCTAGTTGAGAAGACTGGCGGCAAGCAAGACTTTCATTATGCCGGATAACACTGCCTCCGCTAGGCCACATGCCAAGCACGCCAAAATAGCGCGGCCCGATGTGGGCGAGTTTGGTCGGCACGAGCTGGCTATTCTCGGGGCACCCTGCGGCAAAATCAAGGAGCTGGTGGCGCGCCTGCTTCCCCACCTTGCGCCGACCCTGCAAGTGGCCTACGTAGATGCCGACCACGCCGCCGGCGACGATGCGGCCCAAGGCGGCAGCGGCGGTCAGGATGCCATTCTGCAAGCCGGGGCTGCCGCCGAGCTGACCGATAAAATCACGTTTACGCGGCTGGATCTGAAGCGGGACTTTTCCTCCTTTGCCCAGCAGGAATGGCTGCAGCACCAAAGCCTGGTGCTGGTGAATGGCAACCACTTCCGGGCGCGGCAGCAAATCGTGATTCTGGATCCTACTAAGCCCGTAGAAAAGAAGCTGGAACGCCTTACAGATGTACGACTGCTGCTGCTCCCCGGAGGCATAACGGAAGTACCTGGCTATCTGCAGGCACATCTGGCCACGCAGCCACAAGTGCCCGTGCTGGCCCTCTCCGATACCGCCGCCATTGCCGAATTTGTGCGCAGCTGGTGGCAGCAGGCTCTACCGCCGTTGCGCGGCCTCGTGCTGGCGGGTGGCCTTAGCCAACGCATGGGCCAGGACAAGGGCCGACTGGCCTACCATGGCCAGGAGCAGCGCGCTCACGCTGCGGGCCTATTGAAAGGTATTTGTCAGGATGTGCTGGTTTCGTGTAGGCCAGAGCAGGCAACGGAGCTGGAAGTCGCTGGCCTTCAGCCCCTTCCCGATACGTTCGCAGGCCTGGGTCCGATGGGCGGCATCCTGTCCGCCTTCCAGCTTGACCCCAACGCGGCCTGGCTGGTAGTGGCCTGCGACCTGCCCTTCCTCACGGAGCAGACGCTAGGCCGCCTTCTGCAGAAACGCAATGCCGGCAAGATGGCCACGGCTTTTCAAAGCCCTGAAAATGAGTGGCCCGAGCCGCTTATCACCATCTGGGAGCCGCGCAGCTACGGCACGCTGCTGCGCTTCCTGAGTCTCGGCTACTCCTGCCCCCGTAAGGCGCTCATCAACTCCGATATTGAGCTGCTGCCCACGCCCAACCCGCAGGATTTGCGCAACGTGAATACGCCCGAAGAGGCAGAGCAGGCCAAGCGGGATTTGGGATAGATTTATAGAACGAGGCTCCCCTCCTGGGAAAGGAGGAATTGGGGGTGGTTGACTGGCCTAGAACAAAATCGCTGTCATGCTGAGCTTGTCGAAGCATCTCTACCGCTTCGTTGAAAAGCCCTAGGCCAATTAGTTAGCCAGAGGTAGAGATGCTTCGACTTCGCTCAGCATGACGGTCTTTTATTGATTTACAGAGTAAACAACGATTGGTCCCCCAACCCTTCCTTTCCTAGGAGGGGAGCCTTGTTCCTACAGGCCTACGGGTGGGCGGCCACCCACACGTCACCATCTTCGTAGAACTCTTTCTTCCAGATGGTTACAACCTGCTTTAGGGTATCAATGATATACTGGCAGGCGGCGAAGCTTTCGGCGCGGTGCGGGGTAGAAACGGCCACGATTACGGCCACATCACCAATGTACAGGGTGCCTTTGCGGTGAATAACGGTTACCTTTTCCAGCATAGGCCACTTTTCCTGGGCTTGCTCGGCCACTTTGCGCAGCTGGTGCAGCGCCATGCTGTCGTAGGCCTCATACTCCAGGCGCACCACGGGGCGGCCGGTGCTTTTGTTGCGGACGGTGCCGATGAAAGTATTTACGGCCCCGGCGCCATCGGACTGCACGGTTTGCAGGGCGGCGGCCACATCAATGGGCTGGTCGGTGAGTTCGATTATCATGCAGGAACGCCCGCAGCGGGCGGGCGTGGCTTATATTATTGCGGGAGAGAAAGGCGCAGCGTAGGAGGCTGCCAGCACTGGCCTAGCCGCCGCTTACGGGCGGAATCAGGGCAATTTCGTCGCGTTCATGCAGGGGTGCATCGTCGGGAGCGTACTCATTATTGACGGCCACCGCCAGGCTTGAGAGGCGGCTCAACCCCGGATACTCTTGGCGCAGCTGCCCCAGCAATTCCTGCACCGACTGCCCCTCGGGAGCCGTTAGGTCTAGGGTTGGCTGGCCTACGATTTCCCGGGCAATGCCAAACAGCGCTATTTTCAGATTCATTTTTCTTTGATTTGGTGGGTAGAAGCTGCTGGTTTGCGCAGATACGCCTGTTTTCGTTTCTGCCCGGCGGGTATTGTGTAAACTACAGCGGCCTGCCGGTTGTTACAGAACGCTATACCTGAAAATCGGAACATCTTCTGCCCCGCATATGCGTACAGGACCCAACTACGCAGATTCCGACTTTTAGAGCGACGATTACTGCACAAAAATCGTTCTTCTCTGGTACCTGCACCTCATCTGCGCAATCTTTCCGATTCTATGTCTGCTGCTCCGTCTGTTCTGTTTGATAACCATGGCCGTCCGCTGGAATACCTGCGGCTGGCCGTTACGGACCGCTGCAACCTGCGCTGCTTCTACTGTATGCCCGAAGAAGGCATCAAATACATGCCGAAGCAGGAGCTGCTGACCTACGAGGAAATGGAGCGTCTTGTAGCCATCATGGCGGGCCTGGGCGTGCGCAAAGTGCGCCTCACGGGTGGTGAGCCCTTCGTGCGCCGCGACCTGGTGCCCTTCATGAGCCGCTTGTCCGAAATACCGGGCATCGAGGAGCTGACCATGACCACCAACGGCGTGCTTACGGCGCCCCACGTGCCGGAGCTGGCCCGCATGGGCGTGAAGGCCGTGAACCTGAGCCTCGACACCATGGACCGGGCCCGGTTCACCAGCATCACACGCCGCGATGAGTTGCCCCGCGTCATGGAAACATTCTACGCCTTGCTGGCGGCGGGGATCCGGGTGAAAATCAATGCCGTGGTGATGGACGGCCAGAACACCCAAGACATTTTGCCCCTAGCCGAGCTAACCCGCGACTTGCCCGTGGACGTGCGCTTTATTGAGGAAATGCCCTTCAACGGAGGCAGCCATGCCGCTACGCTCCCCTGGAACCACGTTCGAATTCGGGAGCACCTGGAGCTGAACCTGGGTACGCTGGAACCAGTGGTGTCTCGCCCCGGCGACACGGCTTCGCATTACACCGTTGCCGGCCACCAGGGCCGGGTGGGCATTATTGCGGCCTACTCGCGCACCTTCTGTGGCACCTGCAACCGCATCCGCCTGACGGCGGAAGGCGGCCTCAAAACCTGCCTCTACGACCAAGGGGTACTCGATATTCGGGCACTGTTGCGCGGCGGCTCCTCCGATGCCGACATTGTAGCAGCCCTAACGTCAGCTTTCCGCAACCGCGCCGCCGATGGGTTCGAGGCCGAGCGCCAGCGCCCCCTGCACCAGCTCAGCTTCGAGTCGATGAGCACGATTGGAGGGTAGTCCTGCACTAAATTTCTTGTGGGGCGGGGTGATAGTTGCGGGAAAAGCTGATTAATACGCAGAATGGCACCTCCTATGACCTCTTCTGTTTCGCTTTTGCCCGCCCCGCTAGCTGCGGCCTCCCTGGCGGAGGAACTACGCGCCGACCGCACCGGCACGCTTACTCGCCTCTACCATCGCACGTTCCCAATGGTGCGCCGCCATGTGCTGGAGCGTGGCGGCACAACCCAGGATGCTAAAGATGTCTTTCAGGATGCGTTGATCGTGTTTTACGAAAAGACGGTAAGCGGCCAGCTCGTTCTCACCTGCTCAGCCAGCACCTACTTAGTAGGTGTGAGCCGCAATCTGTGGCAGCAGGAGCTCAGCCGCCGGAACCGTTTGCCTCTTTCGGAGCTGAATGAGGCGCATGCGCAGCTACCTGATGCAGCTGATACCCCGTCTGCCGCGCCCGCTCTGGCGGTGCTGGAATATGTGGCACAGCTCGGCGAAAAGTGCCAACGCCTTCTGCTCTCGTTCTACTATTTCCAGCAGCCGCTGGAGCAGATTGCGGCGGAGAATAACTACGGTACTGTTCGCTCGGCCACAGTACAGAAGTTCAAGTGCCTGGAGCGGCTGCGGAAAGCCGTGCGTCAAGCCGTTGCCTTTCCAGCTGCGTCCTAGGCCATGCGTCCGGAGCTCGAACACTTGCAACACCTGGAGTACCACCTGCTAGGCCACTCCAGCCCCACTGAAGCCGCGCAGTGGCAAGCCCGACTGCAGCTAGATCCGGCGCTGGCCGCCGAGGCAGAGCAGCAGCAGCACCTGTACCAAGGCCTTTTCTTGGCTGGTCGCCAGCAGCTTCGGCAGGAACTGAATGAGATTCATGTTCAGCTCTACCGCCCCCGGCGCACATGGCTGCGCAATGCCGTAGCGCGCCTGCATCAGGCCCTTCGGGTGCCTCGGCTGCCTGCCCGCCGCTAATACATCCCTTTCTGCATCACTGGCTTTAGGGGCTTCTTTTCGGAGCCCCTAGGCCTCTCCATGCCCTTTCACTTCTCCCTATTTGTTATGTTGTTGACTCCCGAATTCCGAAAATTCGCGGTGCAAGACCGCGGCCTGAACGGCCTCACCGTTGACCGCTACCTCCACCAGCTGGAGGGCACCGCCTACCCTAACGTGATGGGCATGACCCGCTCCGTGATTGAGGAGAGGCCTACGCGCTTCGCGGAAATCGATGTGTTTTCGCGCCTGATTATGGACCGCATCATCTTTCTGGGGCAGGCCGTCGATGACCAGATAGCCAACATCATCAATGCCCAACTGCTCTTTCTGGAATCGGTGGATAACCGCAAGGACATCCTGCTCTATATCAACTCGCCCGGCGGCTCGGTGTATGCGGGACTGGGCATGTACGACACCATGCAGTACGTGAACCCCGACGTGGCCACCATTTGCACTGGCCTAGCCGCGAGCATGGGCGCTTTTTTGCTGTGCGGCGGGGCATTAGGCAAACGCTCGGCGCTGCCTCACGCCCGCGTCATGATTCACCAGCCCAGCGGCGGGGTGCAGGGCCCATCGGCTGATATTGAAATTACGGCTCGTGAGGTGGTGAAGCTGCGTCAGGAGCTCTACGCCATTTATGCCGAGCGCACCGGCAAAACCCCGCAGCAAATCCACGACGACTCCGACCGCGACTACTGGCTCCGCGCCGATGAAGCCAAAGAGTACGGCCTTATTGATGAGGTGCTGGAACGAAAGCCCTAGGCCTATTGGCGAAGAAAGCAGGCCGCTCAGTTAGCGGAAAGCTCCGGTACCAGTTTGAGCGTGAGTGTGTGGCTGTCCTGCTCGGCATAGAGCATGTGCAGCTCCAGCACCAGATAGCGCGTGGTTACGGCCTGCACCAGTAAGTACAGCGAGGTTTCGTTGCCGGGATGCACTATTTTCTCGGCGTGGCGCGTCCAGCTGCCCAGGGGATTAATCTCGAAGTTGGGCTTGGTGCTATTCAGAAACCGAAAGTCGAAGAGCATGCTTTCCCCGATGCTGTAGTAGCCATGAAACGGCTGCGGGCCCGCCTCCACCTGCACCGTTTTCCACACCTGACAAAGTAAATTTTCTTCCATATAAATCACTTTCCTAGGCCTATCCAGCCGCGCTGCATGGCGTAGTACAGCGCCGTACCCACCACTAGGCCCACAAGGTAACCATACGGCAGCCCACTGCACAGCAACCCGACCAGCAAGGCCAGCAGCAGATCGGCGCGGGAGCCGCTGATGTCGCGCAGCAGGGTGGCCAGCGTGAGGGCCTCAAACAGCAGCAGCACGCCCAGCACCGGCAGCGGAAATATCTGTACAATCTGCTGAAAGCCCTGGCTGAAGAACAGGCCTAGCACCAAAAACAAGCCGCCATACAGCACCACCGAGCCTCCCGTGCGGCCCCCAAACGTATAGTGGCCTACCATGCCCCCTGAGCCGTGGCACACCGGGAAGCCGCCCAGGAAGGGGTTTATAAGGTTCATGAGCGAATATGTGAAGCTGATCTGCCGCACCGTGAGCGGACGTTCCGGGAAATAATCTTCCACTACCTGCTTGGTGGCCAGCACCGAGTTGCCGAGGGAAAGCGGAATCTGGGGCAAGGCCAGCAGCACGGCGCCCAGCAGCACATCGGACCAAGCGGGTACGTGCCAGCTGGGCAGGTGCAGGGCTACGGCACGCTGCGCGGTACCAAGATCGAGCTTGAACACGAGGCCGTAGGCCACTCCCAGCGCAAGCACGACCAAGGCAGCCGGCCAGCGCCGGTTGCCCAATAGCACGGCCGTAATCAGAAAACCTGCGGCGGCCAGCGCGTAGCCCGCTAGGCCATCGGCAGGCACGTACTGTTTAAGAGCCAGGGTAGCCAGCTGCAGGGCCAGGCCAAACTGAATGCCGCGCACCACGGTTTTGGGCACCAGCCGGGCCAGAGCATCAATCAGCCCGGTAACGGAAAGCACAAACATGCTGATGCCAATGGCCAGTCCGCCCCCGAAAATAACCCGACCCGGAATTTTCTGGGCAATAACCAGGGCAGCAAAGGCCTTCAGGGGCTGTACGGGCATAGGCATGCCGTACCACAGCCCCGAAAACATCTGCATCAGGCCAAACATGATGAGCACCCCGGCGCTATCTACCCCCGAAGCGGCAATAATGCCGATGAGCAGGGGCAGGTCGGTTCCCAAGTCCCCGAAGGCTCCCGCCAGCTCATTGCGGTCGAAGCGGATGCGGGGGCGTTTGGGCGTTGTAGCGGTAAGCGGCATTAGGAGGCGAAAGCGGATGGACTAGTAAAAGTAGGAGAAGCAAGCCGCCCGTTGGCAGACCTAGGCCACCCTACCGGAGGCTAGGCTCTGCTACGCATCTACGGCCTGCTCTTCCCAGGCCAGTATTCCTCCATCGAGGTTGAGTAGGTTGGAGAAGCCGAACTTGGTTTGAAGCTGCTCGATAGCGCGGGCACTGCGGGAGCCGGAACGGCAATACACCACCACCGGATGATGCCGGGGCACCGCCGCGACGCCCTTCTCCAGGCTGCTCAGCGGCAGCAAAGTAGCCCCGAAGATGTGGCCGGCGGCGTATTCATCGGGCTCCCGCACATCCAGCAGAAACGGCGGGTGCTCCGAGGCCAGCATCTCCTGCAGCTCCCGTACTGATACGGCATTCACGCCCGCGCCACAATAGTCGGCGTAGTCGGCGGGGTTAGCCGTATCCAGGTTGATAGGCGCATGGTCGGGGCGGCGGGCAAAGTTCAGGAACCGGGTCTGAAACGTGAGCACATCCAGCATCCAGAGCCTTCCCGAAAGCACCTGCCCAATGCCCAGCACCACCTTCAGGGCTTCGGTGGCCTGGGCCGTGCCTACTAGGCCGGGCAGCACGCCCAGCACGCCGGTTGCGTCGCAGTTAGGCGCTTCGTCGGCCGCCGGCGGCTGCGGAAACAGGCAGCGGTACGTGGGCCCGCCCCGGAAATTGAATACCGAAACCTGGCCCTCAAACTTGTAGATAGCCCCCGAAACCAAGGGCTTGCCAAGGCTTACGCAGGCATCATTGAGCAGGTAGCGGGTCGGGAAGTTATCGGAGCCATCTACCACCACATCGTAATTTTCTACCAAGGCCCGCACATTCCCGAGGGTGGCGCGGCACGTATGCACCTCTGTGTGTACCAGCGGGTTGATGCGCCGCACGGCCCGACTGGCGGCTTCGGCTTTCAACTGGCCCAGGTCGGCGGGGCCGTACAGGATTTGGCGCTGCAGGTTGCTGGCCTCCACCTTGTCGGCATCTACAATGCCCAGCGTGCCCACTCCGGCCGCCGCCAGATACTGCAGCACCGGGCAGCCCAGGCCTCCGGCACCCACCACCAACACGCGGGCATTTTTGAGACGCAGCTGGCCTTCCTCCCCTATTTCGGGCAGTTGCAGATGGCGACGATAGATCTGGCGTTCTTCGGAAGTGAGCATACTTAAAGATAGCAGGCGGAAAAGGTGTCGCGCAAACGACACATCGGCTGCCTTTGCTCAAACTTACTTCCGGCCTATAAGGTTAAAGAATCGGGAATAGGCCACTCCCTACCTAGTGGCCTACCCCCGATTCTTTCCGCCCTTTCCTGTCCCGCCTGTGTCTGCTCCTGTTTTCCTGCCTCCTACCAGCTACGATTACGTGACCGTGCACAAAGTGCAGGGCACCGAAATAACGGAAGCCTCCGATGTGCTGGCCGCCGAAGAGCCCCTGGAAATACGGGTGGGCTACGGCCCCGTAGGCCACCGAGAGCACCGCACGCTCTCCATCACCATGCGCACCCCGGGCCACGACTTTGAGCTGGCCGCCGGCTTCTTGCTGACGGAAGGCATTATCCGGAATCGGCAGGAGCTGCAGGGCGTCATCTATTGTCCCGATGTAGAGAAAGAAGAGGAGCGCGAAAACGTAGTGCGCGCCGAGCTGGCCCCCGGTGCGGCCCTAGACCTGCCGCGCCTGGAGCGCCACTTTTATACCAGCAGCAGCTGCGGCGTGTGCGGCAAAACCAGCATTGAGGCGGTGCATGCTTCTTCCTGCCCGGTGTTGCCCAACAACGGGCCGCACGTAGCTGCGGCCGTTATTCATCAGTTGCCGGAGCGGCAACGAGCGGCGCAGGCGCTGTTTGAGCAGACGGGTGGCCTACACGCCGCCGCCCTGTTCTCGCCGGAAGGTGAGCTGTTGTTGCTGCGCGAAGATGTAGGCCGGCACAATGCCCTCGACAAAGTGATTGGGGCGGCGCTGCTGCAGGAGCTGCTGCCGCTGCACAACTCGGTGCTGCTGGTAAGTGGGCGGGCATCGTTTGAGCTGGTGCAGAAGGCGGCCGTGGCGGGCATTCCGGTGCTGGCCGCCGTGGGGGCTCCTTCCTCGCTGGCGGTATCGGCGGCCCGCGACTTTGGCATGACGCTTTGCGGCTTCGTGCGGCAGGGACGCTACAACGTGTACTGCCACGAGTGGCGCATTTCTATGTAGCTACTTACATTTCCTGAAAAGTTCAGCCGAAAGGCTGCCATTTCCGTTCTACTTACGTAACTGCCTTTTGCTTTTGCTGCATGAAACTTCGTCTCGAAGACAACACCCTCCGCCTGCGCCTTTCCCCAGAAGAAGTTGCCGAATTTAGCCGACTAGGCCGGTTGCAAACGGTGGTTCCGCTAGGCCTCAACCCCCAGGACCGGCTGGTGTACACCCTAGAGCGCAATGAGGCCATCTTGGGCACCGCGCCCGTGGTGCGCTACGGCGCTGGGGCGCTGGCTGTACAGGTGCCGGCAGCCGTAGCCGACGAGTGGACTTCTACGGCTGAAGTAAGCCTGCGTGGCACCACCGATGTGGCTGATAACCAAGTATTACATATTTTGGTAGAGAAAGACCTCGGCTGCAAACACTAGCCCCCCGTTCTACCCAACTCCCACCGCTATTTTCACTACCCCGTCATGGAAGAGTCACCAAAGTCTGACCCCGGCAAAGCCGGCAAAACTGAACAGCAAGGCGCCGAAGCGAATGTCCCGAAAAGCGGTGAGAGGAGCGACCAAGGCAATGCCCCTGCCCCCGACCACTACCGCCCGGACCCCCAGCACGACCGCGACGAAAGCAACATAAAAGCCCCCGATGTGGCCAACGCAAAATATCAGCACCCCATTCTGGCGCAGCCGCCGGAGGCCCTCACTGGCCTAGAGCTAAGTGAGCCCGCCAAAATAGCCGCCGGCGTCACGGCTGTACTTAAATCAATGGAGTTCAGCTGGAAGGAAGGTGGCCTAGACCGAGGCACCCGCGGCCTGCTGAACATGAACCAGAAAGATGGCTTCGACTGCTCCAGCTGCGCCTGGCCCGACCCGGACGACCATCGCTCCGTAGCCGAGTTCTGCGAGAACGGCGCCAAGGCTACGGCTTCTGATGCCGACGACAAAGCCGCCGGCCCCGAGTTCTTCGCCAAGTATAGCCTGGCCCAGCTCTCCCAGATGACGGACCGCGACCAGAACAACGCCGGCCGCCTCACGCACCCGATGGTGAAGCGCCCCGGCGACAACCACTATTCTCCCATTGCCTGGCCCGAGGCGTTCAAGATTATTGCCGATGAGCTGAATGCGCTGGACTCGCCTAATGAGGCCCTGTTCTATACCTCCGGCAAAGTGCCGAACGAGCCGGCGTTCCTGTTCCAGCTTTTCGCCAAGCAGTTCGGTACCAACAACCTGCCCGACTGCTCCAACATGTGCCACGAGAGCAGCGGTGCCGCCCTCAGCCCTACGCTAGGCCTAGGCAAAGGCTCCGTGACGCTCAATGACATTTATGACGCGGAGGTTATCCTGATTATTGGGCAGAACCCTGGCACCAACCACCCGCGCATGCTCTCGGCGCTGCAGAAAGCCAAGCGCAACGGGGCCAAAATCATTGCCGTCAATCCGCTGCTGGAAGCTGGCCTGAACCACTTCAAGAACCCGCAGGATTTCATGAACCCGCTGCGGGCCCTGGGCGCCCTCATGGGCAACGGCACCCAAATCACGGACCTGTTCCTGCAGGTGCGTGTAGATGGCGACATGGCCCTGCTGCGCGGCATCATGAAGCACCTGTTTGAGGCCGAGGATGTGAATCCCGGCCAAGTAGTAGACCGCCCGTTCATTGAGAAGTACACCACGGGCTTCGAGTCGTTTGAGCAGAATATCCGCAATACATCCTGGCAGGATATTGAGGAGCTGAGCGGCATCTCGCGGGCCCAGCTGCTTGAGGCGGCCAATATGCTGGCTACCAAGCAGAAGATCATTACCTGCTGGGCCATGGGCGTTACGCAGCAGCGCCAGGGTGTGCAAACCATCCAGGAAATTGTGAACCTGCACTTGATGAAAGGCGCCATTGGCAAGCCCGGCGCAGGCACCTGCCCCGTACGCGGCCACTCCAACGTGCAAGGCGACCGGACCATGGGCGTGTGGGAGCAGCCTACCAAGGAGTTCCAGGATTCGCTGGGCAAGGAATTCAACTTCCAGCCGCCCTATGAACATGGCTACGATACGGTAGAAGCCATCAAGGCCATGTACAAAGGCAAAACCAAGGTCTACTTCGGGCTTGGTGGCAACCTGCTGGCCGCTGGCCCCGACACGGAGGTTATTGCCGAAGGCATGCGCAAGCAGAAGCTGACGGTATTTGTAGGCACCAAGCTCAACCGCGGCCATCTCACCACCGGCGAAACCAGCCTGCTGCTGCCCTGCTTCACGCACGCTGATGTGGACATGCAGAAGTCGGGACACCAGATGACCTCCTGTGAGAACTCCATGGGCGTGGTCAGCCAGAACAAAGGCGTGCTGGTGCCGCTGGAAGGCCAGATGATGAGCGAAGTAGCCATTCTGGCGGGCGTGGCCATTGCGACCCTCGGGGAGCGGACCAACATCGCCGACTGGGTAGCCATGACGGAGAACTACGACGTTATCCGGGACCATATTTCGCGGGTGATTCCGGGCTTCGAGAACTTCAATGAGAAGCTGCGCCGCCCCGGCGGGTTCTACCTGCCCAATGGCCCCCGCGAGCGGAAGTTCACGACCAAGAACGGCATGGCGAACTTCACGACGACCGAACTGAAGATGTACCAGCGCGAGCTGGAGCCAGACCAACTGGTGCTGATGACGGTGCGCTCCCACGACCAGTTCAACACCACCATCTACGATTACAATGACCGGTACCGGGGCATTCAGGGCGAGCGGCGTGTGCTGTTCATGAACGCCCAGGACATGGCCGAGCGGAGCATCAAAGCCAAGGACCTGATTGATATCACGAGCCACTTCAAGGGTGAGCAGCGCACCGTGGAGAAGTTCGTGGCCGTGCCTTATGATATTCCGAAGGGCAACGTGGCAGCTTACTTCCCGGAGGCCAACCCGTTGGTTCCTATTTCCAGTGTGGCCAAAACCAGTAATACGCCTACCTCCAAGTATGTGGTAGTGACGGTAGTGCCCGCCCACAAAACCGTGGGCGCACCCGTAGAAATCCGGATGACTGCCGAGGCTTAGTCCGTTTCTGCCAAATAACCGAAAGCCCGTTCAGCTGTAGCTGAACGGGCTTTTTGCTGTTGTATAGTGGCCTAGGCCACAGCGGCTAGGCCTTGTACTGCGCCAGCAGCCAGGCAACGGCCGCGGCTTCATCAGTAAAGTAGCGGTACGTGAGGTGCAAGTCGCGGGCCTGGGTACGCACGGTATCCATAGCCAGCCGCGCAAATACGTCGTGGGCCTGTAGAATAGCGCCGTATCGGTAGCCTCCATCCACAATGGCACTGGGGAGCCATTGCTCCAGCAGCCAGGTCTGCTCGGCGGGCTTGAAAGGCGCCATTCGCTGCTGGTCTATCAGCATTAGGCCGCGCCCCTGCCGGGCCAGCAGCTCTTTGGCGTGCTGCATGAGCGCCTGCC